>NZ_CP127251.1:0-1383750 GCF_030285925.1 Devosia sp. YIM 151766
ATGTCCGATAGCTCTTCCGAAACCCAGCGCGATCTCTGGACCCGCGTGCGCGCCCGCCTCAAGACGGCGGTGGGCGAGGATGTTTTCGCCTCCTGGTTCGCGCGGCTGGAGCTGGAGGAATTGGTCGACGATCTGGTGCATCTGTCGGCGCCGACCCGCTTTCTGTGCTCCTGGGTGCAATCGCATTACGCCGATCGCATCCTGGAAGCCTTCCGCAACGATCTGCCCGAAATAGCGCGCCTGCAGGTCACCATGCGGATCAATGGCCAGGCCCGGCCCCGCCTGAGCCCTGCCGCCGAGGCCGCGCCCGAGGCGGCTTCCCAGACCGCCAATTCCGCCGCGCCCGCCGCGATGGCGGTGGCCGCGCCCGCCATGCCGCGCCTGGTGCGCGACGGCGCCAGGGGCGACGCGCTGTCGGGCAGCGCCATCGACCCACGCATGACCTTTGACAGCTTCGTCGCCGGCAGCGCCAATGAAATGGCCTTCGGCGTCGCCAAGCAGATCGCCAATGCCGCCATCAACAATGCGGTGACCTTCAACCCGGTCTATATCCATTCCACTGTCGGCCTGGGCAAGTCGCACCTGCTCAATGCCATCGCCCATTCGGTGTCGCAGGCCGATCCGTCCAAGAACATCGTCTATCTGACCGCCGATCATTTCATGTACCATTTCATCACCGCCGTGCAGCGCCAGTCGGCGCTCGGCTTCAAGGAATGGCTGCGCCGCGTCGACCTGCTGCTGATCGACGACATGCAATTTCTCCAGGGCAAGTCGGCCACCGAATTCGGCCATACGCTGGGCACGCTGCTGACCGGCGCCAAGCAGGTGGTGGTGGCCGGCGACGCGCCGCCGCGCGATCTCGAAATGCTCGATGAGCGCGTGCGCTCGCGCCTTTCCGGCGGGCTGGTCGTGCCGATTTCGACCTTCGACCTCGAATTGCGCCGCGATATCGTGCAGCGCCGCGCCGAACAGGTGAATGCGCGCTTCGGCATGCAATTCCCCAATGCCGTGATCGAATATATCGCCCGCGCCGTGGTCAGCCATGGCCGCGATCTTGACGGCGCCGTCAACCGCCTGGTCGCCGCCAACCAGCTGACCGGCGAACTGATCACCGTGCCGCTGGCCGAAAAGACCCTGGCCGACCTGATCCGGTTCCGCGACGCCAAGCGCGTCCGCATCGAGGATATCCTCAAGGCCGTTTCCCGCCATTACAAAGTGCCGCGCAACGAGCTGCTCTCGGCCCGCCGCTCCCGCGACGTGGTGCGTCCCCGCCAGATCGCCATGTATCTGGCCAAGGCCCTCACGGCCCGCTCGCTGCCCGAAATCGGCCGGCGCTTCGGCGGCCGCGACCACACCACGGTGCTGCATTCGGTGCGCAAGGTGGAGCAGATGATCAAGGACGATGTCGAGCTCGGCCAGGAAATCGAACTGCTCAAGCGCATGCTGGAGGACTAGCAGCGGCTGTTCAGCGCCGACCTGGTCCCGGCGATCCGTCCCGGGACCGCCGCCGGGCGATGACGAGGTGGTGAAATCGGCGAATTCCGCGCCGGTTTCTGCCCGCCGCCCTTGCTAATTCCTGCGCAAATTGTAAATGTCCAAGCCCCGGTTCGCTGGGGTTTTTGCTGTCCGCGTACCGTCAGGAAATCGTCGAATGAAAGTCACGCTCGAACGCAATCATCTGCTCAAGTCGCTGAGCCATGTGCACCGGGTGGTCGAGCGCCGCAACACCTATCCGATCCTGGCCAATGTGCTGTTCAAGGCCAGCGACGACCGCGTCGAATTGCGCGCCACCGACCTCGATATCGAGGTGACCGAAAGCGTGCCGGCCATGGTGTCGACGCCAGGCGCCACCACGGTGCCGGCCCATACGCTCTATGAAATCATCCGCAAGCTCAGCGATGGCGCCGAAGTGCGGCTGGAGACCGATGGCGGCGAGAACATGGTGCTCACCTCCGGCCGGTCGCGCTTCAACCTGGCCTGCCTGTCGCCCGATTCGTTCCCCGACCTGAAATCGGGCGCTTTCGCCCATGAATTCGACATCGGCGCCGCCTCGCTGCGCGAGCTGATCGAGCGCACGCAATTCGCCATCTCCAACGAGGAGACGCGCTATTATCTGAACGGCATCTATTTCCATGCCGTGGAAAATTCGGCGTCCGGCAACCTGTTCCGCGCCGTGGCCACCGATGGTCACCGCATGGCCCGCGCCGAGATCGCCGCCCCCGAGGGCGCCGGCGGCATGAACGGCATCATCGTGCCGAAAAAGACCGTGGGCGAAGTGCAAAAGCTCCTCGATGGCGTCGATGGCGATGTGCATGTGGAAGTGTCGGACACCAAGATCCGCTTCACAGTGGGCACGGTGGTGCTGCTGTCCAAGCTCATCGAAGGTACTTTCCCCGATTACGACCGGGTGACGCCCAAGAACAATGACAAGCAGATGTTGGTCGACAAGCAGGGCTTTGCCATTGCCGTGGACCGCGTCTCCACCATCGCCTCGGATCGCGGCGGCAAGGCGGTCAAGCTCTCGGCTCGCAACGGCCTGCTCGAGCTTTCGGTCACCAATCCGGACCATGGCACGGCCAGCGAGGAAGTGGCGGTGGATTTCGACACCGACGGCTTCGAGATCGGCTTCAATGCCCGCTATCTGCTCGACATCATCACCCAGATCCGCAGCGACAATGCGGTATTCCTGTTCAACGACGCCAATTCGCCGACCCTGGTGCGCGAGGAAGGCAGCGAGGCCAGCGCGCTTTATGTGCTGATGCCGATGCGGGTTTAGCATCGAATTCCTGGCTGCCACGAAGGCCCCTATCGGCCCAGAGAGCCGGGTGAGGGGGCCTGTCACTTGATCCGCCACATTTCCCGCCTGCGCCTCACCGCCTTCCGCAATTATGCCTCGGCCGCGCTCGATCTGGACGCGCGCCACGTGGTGCTGACCGGGCCCAATGGCTCGGGCAAGACCAATCTGCTCGAAGCGGTGTCGGTGCTGTCGCCGGGACGCGGGCTGCGCGGCGCCAGCTTCGATACGCTCCAGGCCCAGGGTTCGGACATTGCCTGGGCGGTGGCGGCGACGGTCGAGACCGCGGATGGCCCCGCCGATATCGGCACCGGCGCCCAGCCCGATGGCGGGCGGCGGGTGCGCATCAATGGCGCCAATGCCCGTTCCATCGAGGCGATGAGCGATTATCTGCGGCTGCTGTGGCTGACCCCTGCCATGGACGGACTGTTTTCCGGGCCGGCCGGCGAGCGGCGGCGCTTTCTCGACCGGCTGGTGACCACGCTGATCCCGGCCCATTCCGCCGCAGTGTCGGATTTCGAGAAAGTCATGCGCCAGCGCAACCGGTTGCTGGAGGAGGACGGCGACCGGCGCTGGCTCACGGCACTCGAGGCGCAGATGGCCGAACTGGGCGCCGCCATCCACCTCAACCGCGCCGACAGCCTGGCCCATTTGCAGGCGCTGATCGTCCAGAGCCTGGAAGACGGCAATTTCCCCGCCGCCCTGTTGTCGCTGACCCCGCTGGTCGAGCATGAGCAGGAACCCGCCACCTCGGCGGCGCTGGAAACCCTCCTGGCGCAGCGCTGGCATGACCTGCGCGGCCTTGATCGGGCGGCGGGACGCACCACATATGGACCGCACCGGGTCGATCTCGAGGTCACCCATGCGCAAAAGGCCATGCCGGCTTCCCTGGGCTCGACCGGCGAGCAGAAGGCGCTGCTGATCGGCCTGATTCTCGCCCATGCCCGGCTCGTGCGTCTGCGGACCGGCATCGTGCCTTTCCTGCTGCTCGACGAGATCGGCGCCCATCTCGATCCCGACCGCAGAAAGGCGCTGTTTCAGGCCTTGGACGGGCTCGAAACCCAGTGCTTCCTCACCGGCACCGACCCGGTTCTGTTCGAAGCGCTTGGCGACCGGGCGCAGCATATCGCGGTGCGCGACGGGCGCCTGGCCGGCGCCTGAGACCGCCTTTCGGTGCGGCCGGCGGGCCGCGATGCCGGCGGCGCTTCCGCAAGAGCCGGAAATCCCCGGCAAATGACCGGAAATGGCCAATTTCCTTGGGGTTTCGACCCCGTTCCGCTAGAACAGAATCCATGCATAAACCACTGATTCGGACCCTATGAGCGACAGCGAAAACCCGATCCCCACCGAATATGGCGCCGACAGCATCAGGGTCCTGAAAGGCCTCGATGCGGTGCGCAAGCGTCCGGGCATGTATATCGGGGATACCGATGACGGTTCGGGCCTGCACCACATGGTCTATGAGGTGGTGGACAATGCCATCGACGAGGCCCTGGCCGGCCATGCCGACCTGGTGACGGTGGCGCTCAATGCCGACGGCTCGGTGACGGTGACCGATAATGGCCGCGGCATTCCCACCGGCCTGCACAAGGAAGAGGGCGTTTCGGCGGCCGAGGTCATCATGACCCAGCTGCATGCCGGCGGCAAATTCGACCAGAATTCCTACAAGGTGTCCGGGGGCCTGCATGGCGTCGGCGTCTCGGTGGTCAATGCGCTCTCGGTCTGGCTGCGCCTGCGCATCCGCCAGAAGGGCCAGATTCATGAAATGAGCTTCAGCCATGGCGACGCCGACGCGCCGCTGAAAGTGGTGGGGGATTATGAGGGCCGCTCGGGCACCGAAGTGACCTTCCTGCCCAGTCCCCTGACTTTTTCCATGGTCGAGTTCGATTTCAAGACGCTCGAGCACCGCCTGCGCGAAATGGCTTTCCTCAATTCGGGGGTGCGCATCGTGCTGAGCGACCTGCGCCATCCCGAGCCGGTCAGCAGCGAGCTGCATTACGAGGGCGGGCTGGAAGCCTTTGTGCGCTATCTCGACAAGTCCAAGACCGGCGTTATCGACCAGCCGATCACCATGGCCGGCGAGCGCGACGGCATCTTCGTGGAAGTGGCGCTGCAATGGAATGACAGCTACCACGAAAACGTGCTGTGCTTCACCAACAACATCTTCCAGCGCGATGGCGGCACCCATCTGGCCGGCCTGCGCGGGGCGCTGACGCGCCAAGTGATCGGCTATGCCGAAAGCTCGGGCATCGCCAAGAAGGAAAAGGTGAGCCTGACCGGCGACGATACGCGCGAGGGACTGACCTGCGTGCTCTCGGTCAAGGTGCCCGATCCCAAATTCTCGTCGCAGACCAAGGACAAGCTGGTCTCCTCCGAAGTGCGCCCGGCGGTCGAGAACATCGTCAATGAAAAACTCGGCCAATGGTTCGAGGAGCATCCCAACGAGGCGCGGGTCATCGTCGGCAAGGTGGCCGAGGCGGCCGCGGCCCGCGAGGCCGCCCGCAAGGCGCGCGAACTGACCCGCCGCAAGGGCGCGCTGGAAATCTCCTCGCTGCCCGGCAAGCTCGCCGATTGCCAGGAACGCGATCCGGCAAAGTCCGAAATCTTCATCGTCGAGGGCGATTCGGCCGGTGGCTCCGCCAAGCAGGGCCGCGACCGCTCCAACCAGGCGGTGCTGCCGCTGCGCGGCAAGATCCTCAATGTGGAACGGGCCCGGTTCGACCGGATGATCTCGTCCGACCAGGTCGGGACGCTGATCACCGCGCTGGGCACCGGCATCGGCCGGGAAGAGTTCAACCCGGACAAGCTGCGCTACCACAAGATCATCATCATGACCGACGCCGACGTGGACGGCGCCCATATCCGCACGCTCCTGCTGACCTTCTTCTACCGGCAGACGCGCGAGCTGATCGAACGCGGCCATGTCTATATCGCCCAGCCGCCGCTCTACAAAGCCACGCGCGGCCGCTCCGAGCTTTATCTCAAGGACGAGGTAGCGCTGGAGGATTACCTGCTGGAAGGCGGGCTGGAAGACGCCGCGTTCAAGACCCGCGACGGGATCGTGCATGCCGGGCCCGATCTGCTCGGTATCCTGCAACAGGCCCGCGACATCACCAAGGCCATCGACAATCTCAATACCCGCTATAACCGCAATCTGGTGGAACAGGCGGCCATTGTCGGCGGCCTCGATCCCGATGGCATGTCCGATCCGGCCAAGAGCCAGGAAACGCTGGAACGCGTCGCCAATCGCCTGGACCGCATTTCCAACGAGCTGGAGCGCGGCTGGACCGGCGAGATCACCGAGGACGAGGCTCTGGCCTTTTCCCGCACGGTGCGCGGCGTCACCGAGACGCATCAGATCGACCGGGCCTTGCTGCAAAGCGCCGATGCGCGCAAGCTCAGGGCCCTGGCCGAGCGGCTGGACGAATTGTTCGGCGGCGTTCCGACCCTGACCCGCAAGGGCGACAGCATCGACATTTTCGGGCCGTCCTCGCTGTTCAAGGCGGTGACCGATGCCGGGCGCAAGGGCGTGTCGTTGCAGCGCTATAAGGGCCTGGGCGAGATGAATGCCGAACAGCTCTGGGAAACCACGCTCGATCCCAATGCGCGCACCCTGTTGCGCGTCGAGATCGACCAGACCGATGAAGCCGACCAGATCTTCACCGCGCTCATGGGCGACCTGGTCGAGCCGCGCCGCGACTTCATCCAGGACAATGCGCTCAATGTGAGCAATCTGGACGTTTAGGCGTTACTGCGTTGAGGGAGCACTTTTGCTCCCTGCGCTCTCCGGCGTCGCCTAACCACGGCGTCATTCCCGCGAAAAATGCGGTAGCAGCCTGAAATGGACTATGGGCAATCCCGCTCGTCACCCTCGCGTCGGGCGCGAGGGTGACGATCAGAGAAAGAGCCGCCTTTCAGACGATCGAGCGAAAAGCGCTGTCAAAGTAGAGCAATGGGCATTTTTCCTGCTCGGCGACGCTGGCATTGTCGACCGCAGCGAAGAATACGGTGTGACTTCCCATCTCGATGGCATTGAAGATCGTGCAGTCGAGGGTCGCCAGCGCGCTGGCCAGCAGCGGATTGCCATTGGCGCTCTCCACCCATTGCCCGGCTTCGAACCGGCGCTCCCGGGCATGGGGATCGGCGAAGCGGTCGGCAATGGGACGGTCGGCATGGCCCAGAATGGAAACGCAGAAGCTGCCGCGGCGGCGGATCGGCGCGCAACTGGACGCGGTACGGTTGACGCAGACCAGCACGATTGGCGGCGCCAGCGAGACCGAGGTGAACGAACTCACCAGCAGGCCATGGCGGACGCCGCCTTCATTCGCCGTCAGCAGGCAGACGCCGGCGGCCAGATTGCGCATGGCCAGGCGCAGATGGTCCGAGGTCGTGGGACTATCGGTGGAGATGGCGTTGGAAAGCATGCCGGCCTCGCTCAATCCGGGAATATCCACTAGGCCTGCGCGGGCAGCGGCGGGCGCGCGCCATGCGGCAGGTCGGCGATGAAGCGGGTGCCGTAACAGGCATTGACGCTGGACGTATCGACGAACATGGGGAAGGTCTCCATGACATAGGCCATGCCTTCGCCGGCCAGCGCCTTCTGCCAGGCTTCGACGCTTTCCACCTCGATATCCTCCATGATCTGAAAGCGCTGCTCCCCGTCCAGGGCGCCCTCGATCACATAGACCTCGAAGCGGATGACGCCGGGCTGGCCGGGCGCGATGCGCTGATCGATCTCGCGCGACCAGGCCTTGTATTGCTCGAGGGACACGCCCGGCTTGAGGTTATAGGTGACGAAAATCTTCTGCATCGGGCAGTCCTGGCATGAATGTTGATCCTGGCCAGGATGATGGAAGGCGAAACCGCGCAGTGGCAATCAACCGTTAGGTGGAGGCGATGTCAGGGGCGAACGACGCGGGCGACCATGGCGGCGCGGTTCTCCACCCCCATCTTATTGAAGATATTGATCATATGGGTCTTGGCAGTGGCAAGGCCGATGCCGAGAAGCTGCGCCACATCGGCATTGGTGGCGCCATTGCTGACCAGCATGACCACGTCAATTTCACGCTGGGTCAGCCCATATTGATGTTGCAGGCGATTGACGGTCTGGCGCTCCGTGACGCTGGGATGGCTGTGCAGGGCCACTTCCACATAGCTTTGCATAGTCTGGGCAGTGGCGAGCGTCGTGGCCGAAAGCGGCGAATCCGAACGCAGCTTGAGCACGCCCAGGCCGGCAAAAGCGCGCCCGTCCTTCCAGAACAGCATGTCCATGCAATCCTCGATGTCATAGGCGCTGAGAAAGCCGCGATAGCGGTCGCGCGCATCGGCCGGCACCGCGGCGCTTTCCTCTTTGAGCAGGCCGATCCGCTTATTGCGGTCGACGAGACGGCGGGCCAATAGCGGGTCCGATTGCCAGATATCGCTGTCATAATCGGTGAGACAGGTCTGGCTGACGCCGAAAATCACCGGATCGCTGACGGTATTGCTGTCATCGAGCCAATAGAAAACGGCGCCCGATGCATCGAGCATGGACGAGACGAAGCGCGCGGTTTCGCGCACCATGTCCATGCCGGAACTATCCACTCCACCCTGTCTCATGCTCACTCCATGAGCAGATTTCTCCTCCGCCTGCTCAATGGGCGGGAATCTGACGGGCATCCGAAATCTTTGTCAATGGCTTTGTCGGCGCCGGTCGAAGGCCTCTCAACCGAAAGGTTGATTGCTCCCCGGCTGGTCATCGGGTCGTCATGTTGGCAGCAAGCGGAGACCGGCCATGCTGGCGCCGCGC
This sequence comes from Devosia sp. YIM 151766, assembly GCF_030285925.1. Classification (NCBI taxonomy): domain Bacteria; kingdom Pseudomonadati; phylum Pseudomonadota; class Alphaproteobacteria; order Hyphomicrobiales; family Devosiaceae; genus Devosia; species Devosia sp. YIM 151766. Next base: position 8,583 of record NZ_CP127251.1, read on the forward strand.
CCTTACAGCGAGATTGACTATGCCCGGCCTGACCGTTTCTTCCCGACCCGCCGCTCCGTTGAGCGAAACCAGCCCCAGCCCCGACGAGATGGTGGCGCGGGCTGCGTCCATGCGCGAGTTGCTGCGGGCCGAACAGCAGGCGACCGAGGAACGCAGCTTCTATTCGGAAGAAATCCACGACCGGTTCAAGCAGCTCGGCCTCTACCGCATCATGCAGCCCAAAATGTTCGGTGGCTATGAGATGAGCGTGGAGACCTTCTATCGCGTCGTCATGGAAATCGCGCGCGGATGCCCGTCCACCGGCTGGTGCTTCTGTCTGGGATCGGCGCATGTGTTGCAACTGGCCTCGCATTTCGGCGAGCAGGCGCAGCGTGAAGCCTTCGGGGATTCGGGCGAATTCATCGCCGCCGCCCGCGACCTGCCGGCCGGCACGGTCCGTCCCGTTGCCGGCGGCTACGAGGTTTCCGGCACCTGGAACTATTGCTCCGGCGCGCCCTATTCGACCCATTTCATCGGTGTCGCCAAGCTGGTGGATGCACAGGGAAATCCCGATCCCGATGGCGAGCGCCGGCTGGTAATGATCCCGCGCGCCGACTGGACGCTCATGGACGATTGGCGCGGGCTTCTGGGCATGCGCGGCAGCGGCTCGCATTCGATCAAGGTCGACAAGGCCATCATTCCCGAACATTTCGTCGTTGCCGGCGACGTGCTGGAAACCGTCGATACCGAGGCTGGAACGCCCGGTTTCCACCTGCATGGCAATGCGCTTTACAATGGCCGCAATCTCGGTTTCTTCCACGGCGAGTTTGCCGCCATATTGAGCGGCATCGCCCATGCCGCCATCGATGAATACGATACCATCATCCGCCTCACCCGCACCGTGCCGCCGCTATCGCCGGGCTTCAAGGCCGAAGCCGCCGATTATCAGCGACCCCTGGGCATCGCGCTGGGCCAGGCCGCCGCCGCCCGCGAAGCGGCCCTGGGCGGCAGCCGCTTGCTGGCGCAGGTCAGCGAACGCGGCTCGAATGGCGGGGAGCCATTCAGCCTGGAGGAGGATTTGCTGATCGAGGGCTTGCAGGCGCAGTCAGCGCGACTCTCCTATGAAGTGGTGGAGATGCTGGTGCGGATGAGCGGGTCGTCCAATGCGGTCCGCAATGGCCGGCGCATGGAGCGCTATCTGCGCGATGCCTCGGTCTATCGCAGCCACGCCCAGGGCTCATTCGTCGAGATCATGGCCACCGAACTCGCCAAGGTGCACCTGGCTGGGCCGGGGCCGAACTAGCCGCTGTTTTCACACGCGCATCGCGGACCTGCGCCGTACTCGTTACATGTCCGCTCGGAGGGAAAGAATGAAACGCAGAACTCTATTGAAAGGCCTGGCTGCCGGCGGTCTCGTCACCGCCCTGCCCATGCCCTATATCGGAGCCCAGCATAACGCGATCTCGCCGCGAACCGGCAAGCCATTCCAGATCGCGTTCAGCCATCCGGTTTCCGAAGCCCCCATCGTCTCCCGCATCCGCAATTTCGCCACCGAGCGCGGGGCCGAATTGGGGGTCGAGGTGCTGCACGATTCCACCACCAGCTCGCAGCTCGATCGCCAGGTGTCGACGCTCGAAACCTGGATCGAGGCCAATGTGGACGCCATCTGCGTCTCGCCCATCTCGCCGTCTTCGATCGCCGGATTGCAAAAGGCCGCGCAGGAAAAGGGCATTATCTGGACCACCTATGCCATGCCGATGGAGGGCTCGGACGGCACGCTGGGCTGGGACAATGACGAAAGCGGACGCCTGGTCGGCGAGCATTGCGCCAAATGGCTGAGCGAGCAGGATATCGACGGCGAAGTGCTGCTGCTGACGCTGAAGGCGATCCAGAGCGGCCAGGGCCGGACAGACGAACCGCAGCGCATCCTGTCGGCACTGGACGGCACACGCATCGTCTCGGCCCAAGACGCCTCGGACGCCGCCAAGGGCCTCCAGGTCACCGAAAACGTCTTGCAGGCCAATCCCGGCCTCAACGTGGTTATCGGCTTCAGCGACGATGGCGCCCTGGGCGCCTTGCGGGCCTTTACCGGCACCGACAAGGACCCGGCCCAGTGCTATATCGCCGGCCAGGACGGCTCGCTCGAAGCGCTGCAACGCATCCGCGAAGGCGGATTCTACAAGGCGTCCTCCGCCCTGCCGGTCAAGAGCATCGGCCACGGCGTCGTCGACCTCAATTACGAGCTGTTGACCGGCACCGCCAAGTCCGATGTGTTCAATGTCGGCGTGGTTCTGGCCAGCATGGATGATCCGGCCCAATTGGACGACCTGATCTCGCAGTGGGACTGATGATGGCCGAAGCGCAACCCGCCCTTGAAATTTCCGGTCTGCGCAAGAGCTTCGCCGGCATCGAGGTCGTCAAGGGCGTGGATCTGACGGTTCATCGGGGCGAGGTCGTCGCTCTTCTCGGCGCCAATGGCGCCGGGAAATCCACCGTGATCGGCTGTCTGGCCGGCAATCACCGGCACGATGGCGGCACGGTGGCCATCGATGGCCGGGTCTTCGACGATCTCGACCCGCTCAAGGCGGGCAAGGCCGGCATCGCCGTCATCCACCAGCATCCCAGCGTGGTCGAGAACCTCTCGGTGGTCGACAATATGTTCCTGGGCCGCGAGATCGGGCGCGGCGGTCTGATCGACCGCCGCGCCCAGCGCCGGCAGGCCCAGGCGGTGCTGGACGGATTGGGCGGGCAATTGTCGCCCGACACGCTGGTGGCCGATCTTTCCCCGGGCGGCCGGCAATTGGTGGAGATCGCCCGGGCGCTGCTGCGCCGCCCCTCCATTCTGATCCTCGACGAGCCGACGGCGGCTTTGGGCAAGGAGGATGTCGAGCGCCTGCTGGCGCAGGTGCGGCAGCTCGCCGCCTCGGGGCTGGCCATCCTCTATGTCACCCATCACCTGCAGGAATTGCCCAAAGTGGCCGATAGCGTCACGGTGATGCGCGACGGCCTCGTGAGTTTTTCCCGCGCCATGTCCGAGCTGACCCTGGCCAATATCGCCGAGGCGATCAGTCCGGGCTATCTCCGCGCCGAAAATCCGGCGGCACCGGTCGCCGCCGATGCGCCCGCCATCCTCGAACTCGACCAGGCCCGGATCGGCCGCGCGCCGCCGATATCCTTTTCGGTCCGCGCCGGCGAAATCGTCGGCGTCTTCGGCCTGTTGGGCAGCGGCCGCACCAATCTGCTTGAAGGCATTTTCGGATCGCGCGGCGCTATCGGCGGCATTATGCGTTTTCGCGGCGCCCCCTCGTCTTTCACCGATCCCGGCGCGGCGATCGCCGCGGGCATCGCGCTCGTCGCCTCCGACCGCGTCCGGCAAAGCGCCTTTATGGGCCTCAATGCGCTGGAAAACCTGCTGATGCCGCATCTGGGCGGCATGGCCCGCCATTTCCGCCGCAGCGGCAAGGCCGAAGCCGCCGAATTCACCCGCATCGCCCAAAGGCTCAAGATCAACCCGCCGCTGCCGGGCATCGCCATGGGGGCGCTTTCGGGAGGCAATGCGCAGAAGGTGGCGGTCGGACGCTGGCTCAGCCAATATGCCGATAGCGCCCTATTGATGCTGGACGAGCCGACACAGGGCATCGATGTCGGTGCCCGCGCCGATCTTTACGACCTGGTCCGCGGCTTCGTCGCCGACGGCGAGCGCGCCGTGCTGTTCACCTCGTCCGATGCCGATGAAATCCTGCTGCTGGCCAGCCGCTACATCGTGCTGGGCCGCGACGGTATCGTCGCCGCCGGCAATATAGCCGAGATCGACGCCGATGGGCTGGTCGCCCTCGTGCATGAAATCGAAAGACAAGCCTCATGACGCAAACCTCCGGCACGATATCGGCCTTGCCAGCCAAGACCAATATCTTTGCGCTGCTGCGCTCGCCCGTCTTCACGCAGAACATGCTGCTCATCGCCATCGTTCTGGTCATGCTCGGCTTTTCCCTGGCCAGCGGCGCGTTCCTGACCGGTGGCAATATCCGCAATATCGCGCTGCAATCCTCGATCATCATGATCGTCGCCATTCCCAGCGCCCTGCTGATCATCTCGGGCTATGTCGATCTCTCGGTCGGCTCCATCCTGGCGGTATCCGGTGTTTGCGCGGGGCTGGCCTCGATGAGTTTTGGCATGCCTGTGGGGGTGCTTTGCGGCATCGCCGCGGGCGCGGCCGCCGGGGCGGTCAATGGCTATGTCATCGCCATTCGCGGTTTCTCGCCGGTCATCGTCACCCTCGGCATGTTGACCCTGTTGCGCGGTCTCGCCATGGTCATCGCCGCCTCGCCGATCTACGGCTTTCCCGAAGCCATGTCGCAATTGGGACGCGGCACGTTGTTCGGCGTGCCCTATCTGGTGCTCATCGCCCTTGCCGTCGCCCTGGCCGGCGGTTTCGTCACGGCGTTCTCGCCGCTGGGCCGGCATATCTTCGCCATCGGCGTCAATGCGCGCGCTGCCTTCCTATTGGGCATCCGCGTCCGCTCGACCGTGTTCCTGCTCTATGTGCTGACCGGGGCCGCCGCCGGCCTGGGGGGCGCCTTGCAGGCCGCCCGGCTCGACAGCGCTCCGGCCGAAAGCCTGGGCAGCGGGTTCGAATTGACGGTGCTGACGGCGATCCTGCTCGGGGGCGTCTCCTTTTCCGGCGGGCGCGGCCGCATTTTCGGCGTGGTGCTGGGAATCTGGTTCCTGGGCGTGCTGCAAAACGGCCTGACCCTGCTCAATGTGCCGATTTCCTGGACCTCGGTGGTCACCGGCGTGGCCCTGGTCACGGCGGCGGGGCTCGATCACCTGAGCCAGCGTGGCGCCCGGCGCTAAAGGATACGCAAGAATGAACATCATCGGATATGCCGACCGGATGACGGTCGCGCCGGGTGAAACCATCACCTTTCATGTCAGCAGCGACAAAGCCGATTGCCGGGCCGGCCTGGTCCGCTATGTCGGAGCGGCCCATGGCCAGCGCTCCGCCCAGCGCGAGCCCATCGCCATTGACGGGCTCGGCGCCTTCACCGCGCAGCGGCAGCAGACCATATTGGGGTCATACGGCATCCTGCCAATGCCGCAGCGCCCCGTTCGCGCCTTCCAGCTCTGGATCTGGCCGACGCGCAGCGCGCTAAAAAGCCGCCAAACCATCGTTCATACCGATGCCTGGTCGCTGTTCATCGAGGGTGGCCGAATCGGCCTTGAGGCCGGCGATGTGCGGGCCGATGGCGGCGCGGTCGAGGATCGCGCCTGGTATCTGGTAGCCGGCAATATCGGGCCGGATGGTCTGGATATCCATGTCGAACGCGTCGGCCCTGGCCGGCCGCCCGACAGCGTGGTCCGCGCGGCCCAGCGGGGCCAGATCGCGTTCGGCGCCGAGAACACGCTGATCCTGGCGGCTTCCGGGCCGGGACAGGCCCATTACAACGGCAAGATCGAGCGTCTGCGCCTCTTTGCGGAGGCCTTGGATAAAGCTGATATCACAGCGCTGCGCGATGACGGCAAGGCGCCCCGCCCGGTCGCCGATTGGCGGTTCGAAGACCGGATGAGCGGCGATGTGCTGGTCGACCACGGCCCGCAGGCCCTCGAAGGAAAGCTCCATCACCGGCCGGCGCGGGCCATGACCGGGCATGGCTGGGATGGCACCACTCAGATTGCGGCGCATAAACCCGAGCAATATGGTGCCATTCACTTTCACGACGACGATCTCGCCGATGCCGGATGGACCCCCGATATCGCGCTGGCCATCCCCCACGATCTGCGCAGCGGCGCCTATGGCCTGCGCGTCGACAATGGCGAGGAGGCCGATGAAATCCCGTTCTTCGTGACGGCCGGCACGGCGTCGCACGATGTGCTTTTCCTCGCGCCTACCAATACCTATCTCGCCTATGCCAACGAGCATATGGCCGAGTCGGAGACCATCGACTGGTCCGAAGTGCGGGTCGGTTCGCCCGTGCTCAATGCCTATGATCGCGCCATTTTTGCCGATCCGACGCTGGGCCTTTCAAGTTACGACATGCATAGCGATGGCTCGGGCGTGTTCTATTCGGCCCGCCGGCGGCCCATCCTCAATTTCCGTGCCGATTACCTGAGTTGGGTCGTGGGCGGTCCGCGCCATTTCGCGGCCGACCTGCAGACCATCGGCTATCTGGAGCAGCGTGGTTTCGACTATGCCTTGGCCACCGACGAGGATCTCGACCGCGAGGGCGCGGCGCTGCTGTCGCGCTACAAGGTGGTGCTGACCGGAACGCATCCCGAATATTGGACGCGGCCGATGATGGACGGTCTCAGCGGCTATCTCCAAAGCGGCGGGCGCTTGCTCTATCTTGGCGGCAATGGTTTTTATTGGGTCACCGCTTGCACCGGACCGGACCGCGACGGCATCGAGGTGCGGCGGGGCATGGTGGGCACGCGGGTCGCCAATTCGGGTCCCGGCGAGGCCGGTTTGTCGTCGACGCTGCAATCCGGCGGTCTCTGGCGCCATTGTGGCTACGTGCCCCAGGCGCTGGTGGGCGTCGGCATGGCCGGGCAGGGCTGGGGGAGCGGCGCCGGCTATCGCCGTCTGCCCGCGAGCTATGACGGCGAGGGCGCCCGATATTTCCGCAATATCGATGCCGAGGAATTGGGGCATTTCGGCCATGTGATGGGCGCCGTCGTGGGCGACGAGATCGACCGGCTCGACTTCGCCCTGGGCACGCCCAGCCATGCGCTGCATCTGGCCACCTCGACGCCCTTGAGCAGCAAATACATGCTGACGCATGAGGATTTGCTGGCCACGACCCGCGCCGTTGCCGCACCGGACAATGACCTGGTCCGTTCCGACATCGTCGCCTTCGATCTCGATGGCGGCGGCAAGGTGTTTTCAGCCGGTTCGATCAGCTTTGCCGGCGCACTGGCCTGGGACGATTATGACAATCCTATCGCTACCATGATCGACAATGTCATGAGCGTTTTTCTCGACCGCGACCGGGCGGCCAATGGTGAGCAATGATGATGGATTTCGATCTCAGCAATCCCACGCGCATCGTCTTCGGCCAGGGCAGGATTGACGATCTTGGCAAACTCGTGCCGCGCTCGGCACGTGTCCTGCTGCTGTTCGGCGGCGGCAGCATCAAGCACAACGGCGTCTATGACCGGGTCATGACGGGGCTCGGTGACCGCTTCGTATTGCCCTTTGGCGGCGTCGAGGCCAATCCGCAATATGACACCGTCATGGCGGCGCGGGCGGCGCTGATCGAGGCCGATTGCACCTTCGTGCTCGGCGTAGGCGGCGGCTCGGTGATCGACGCGTCCAAATTCCTGGCGCGGATCGCCACGATGGCGGCAATGGATCCCTGGGACGCGCTGGTGGCCGGTGACCACCCGCCGGCGCCCTTGCCCAATGGCGCGGTGCTGACCCTGCCGGCCACCGGTTCGGAGAGTAATGCCGTATCGGTGATTTCGCGGGCCGATTATGGCCTCAAGCTGCCCTTCGCCTCCGACGGCGCCCGCCCCGCCTTCGCCGTGCTGGACCCCGATACGATGAAATCGCTCTCCCGCCGGCAGCTTGAAAATGGCGTCGTCGATGCCTTCACCCATGTGATCGAGCAATATCTGACCCTGCCGGTCGATGCGCCGGTGCAGCATGGCTATAGCGAGACGCTGCTCCGGACCTTGATCGACTGGGGGCCGGTGCTGATCGAGACGTCTTCGGACGAGAGCCGGGCGGCGATCATGTGGGCTGCCAACCAGGCGCTCAACGGTCTCATCGGCAGCGGCGTGCCGCAGGACTGGTCGACCCACATGATCGGCCACGCCCTGACGGCCCTCTATGGCATCGACCACGCGCGCACGCTTTCGGCGGTCATGCCGTCGCTGCTGCGTTTCAAGTCCGCCGGCAAACTGGCCATGCTGGTCCGCTATGGCCGGAAGGTGTGGCAGCTTGACCATGCCGACGACCAGGTCGTCGCCGCCCAGGCCATCGACCGCACCGCCGCCTTCTTCAAACAGATGAATTGCCCGACGAAACTGTCCGATTTCACCGATATCGCCGTCGAGCCCGAAGCGGTGGTGAGCCTCATCGCCAGGGCCGGCCAGTTTCCGCTGGGAGAAAGCCGGGATATCGGCGCCCGGGAAGTCCGCGCCATATTGGAGATGGCGCGATAGGCGCCCTGCTATTGCTTACTGATACCAGCCCAGATTATCGGCTGTGTGCTTGTCGAAATGCAGCGTCACCTGCGCGTCCTCGGTTGCCTGGTGGACGCCGTCCACGAATTGTCGCTGCAGCAAGGTGATGGTCTGCGCCTCGGCGTCGTGGCCGCTATAGAGATAGTCGAAGCAATCGTTGGCCCCCTCGATCTGCATCATGGCGGCGATGTCCTCCCGCAGCCGGTGCAGGTCCCGGCCTTCGATGGCCAGGCCGTCCTCGCGTGAATAGGCGCGCACCGAGGCGATCCAGTCGAAGCCGGCCTCGCAGAAATAGCGGTCGTCGCGGAACACGCCCCGGTCGACGAGGGAAATGTCCACCGCCTCGCTCCAGGGATTGGACAATTCATAGCCCGCGCCGCTCTCGTCCGCCCACAGATAGATGTCGGACCAGGCGCATTCGCCGTCCTGCTGATTATAGCACCAGCGTTCGGCGCCCAGCATCAGCGTGGCCAGTTCGGCAAGGGGCAGGCGCTTTCCCGGCTTGAAGCGGTCGATGATGGCCTGGCTGGCCGCATCATAGGCCAGGGCCGGACCAATGCCGGCCCCGAGAACAGCTAGAATGGCGATGAAGCGGCGCATGACAATTCCTTCCCGGCACGGGCAGGCGATGAGACGCTAGCGCAGCCAGCCCTGCGGGCGGGGCTGCAGTTCCATCTGCCCGTCCCTGGTCGCGGCGTCGATGGCGGCGATTTCCTCTTGCGAGAGCTCCAGATTGTTGAGCACGCCCAGATTGTCCTTGAGCTGGTCGAGCGTCCGCACGCCGATCAGCGCCGAGGTCATTTCCGGCCGGCGCAGCACCCAGGCCAGCGCCAATTGCACCATGGACTGGCCGCGGGCCTTGGCGATGTCGGCGACCTTGTCGACCGCCGCCAGCACGCGCGGCTCGATATGGCTGGCGCGCAGCGTGCCATTGGGATTGTCGCCCCGCGTCCCGGCGGCGGCGCCGGCATTATTATACTTGCCCGACAGCACGCCCTGGGCCAGCGGCGAGAAGGCGATGACGCCGATGCCCAATTCGCCGCAGGCATCGATGGTGCGGTCGTTCTCGATCCAGCGATTGATCATCGAATAGCTGGGCTGGTGGATGGTGGTGGCAATGCCCATCTCCTTGAGGATGCGATGGGCCTCGCGCGTCTGCTGTTCGGGATAGGAGGAGATGCCGACATAAAGCGCCTTGCCCGAATGCACCGCATGGGCCAGCGCCCCCATGGTTTCCTCCAGCGGCGTGTCGGGGTCGAAGCGGTGGGAATAGAAGATATCGACATAGTCGAGCCCCAGCCGTTTCAGGCTCTGGTCGAGGCTGGCCAGCAGATATTTGCGGCTCCCCCATTCGCCATAGGGACCGGGCCACATATTGTAGCCGGCCTTGGTGGAAACGATCATCTCGTCGCGATAGGGGCGGAAATCGCGCGCCAGCACCGCGCCGAACAATTCTTCCGACGAGCCGGCCGGCGGCCCGTAATTATTGGCGAGGTCGAAATGGGTAATGCCCTGGTCGAAAGCATAGGAGAGGATTTCCAGCGCGCCGGGATAATCGCGGGTGCCGCCGAAATTCTGCCACAGGCCCAGGCTCACCACCGGCAGTTTCAGGCCGGAACGGCCGGAGCGGCGATATTGCATATTGTCATAGCGCGCCGTATCGGCCCGATAGGTCATGTTCTGTCTCCCGATGTCCTGGCTGCGGTCACCCGTGACGCCGGGCGCGACCGGTGATATGAGCGAGGCAGATGACCGCGCACAGCTCTTATTCCATGCCCAGTCTGCCCCAGGAAAATCATCCATACAAGGTGATGGCGCTCTATAAATTCGCCGCGCTGCCCGACGCCGAACGCCTCAAGGCGCCGCTGGCGGCGTTCTGCTGCGCGCGCGGCATCAAGGGCACGCTGATCCTGGCGCCCGAGGGCATTAATGGCACATTGGCCGGGACGCCGGAGGCCATCGGCCAATTGGCGGATTACCTGTTCGCTTCCGGCCCGTTCGGCACCCGGCTGACCGGCGCCGAGGTGAAATATTCCTCTGCCGAAACCGCCCCCTTCCTGCGCATGAAAGTGCGTCTCAAGCCGGAAATCGTCACCCTGCGGGCGCCGGAAGCCGATCCGAACCGGCAGGTCGGCACCTATGTCGAGCCGGAGGACTGGAACGCGCTGATCGCGCGCAATGACGTGGTGCTGGTCGATACCCGCAACGATTACGAAGTGGGCCTAGGCACGTTTCAGCGGGCGCTCGACCCCCAAACGCAGAGCTTTGTCGAGTTCAAGGATTATGTGGCGCAGAACCTCGATCCGCAGCGCGACCGCAAGGTCGCCATGTTCTGCACCGGTGGCATTCGCTGCGAGAAAGCGTCGAGCTATCTGCTGAGCCAGGGTTTCGAGGAAGTCTTTCACCTGAAAGGCGGCATTCTCAAATATCTCGAAACCGTCCCGCCCGAGGACAGCCGCTTTGCCGGCGAATGTTTCGTCTTCGACGAGCGCGTTTCGGTCGGCCATGGGCTGGAGCCGGGCAAGGCCAGCCTGTGCCGCGCCTGCCGCCATCCGCTGACCGAAGCCGAGCGGCGGCATCCCGATTTTCACGAGGGCGTTTCCTGCCCCCATTGCATCGGCGACAAGGCCAAGCACCAGGCCGCCGCCGAGCGCCAGCGCCAGATGGACCTGGCCGGCCAGCGCGGCGGCGCGCATCTGGGCGACGCGGCGGCCGAGGACGCCGCCCGGCGCCGGGCGCTCAAAAAGGCCCGTGCGGAGCAATCGCGCCTGGCCAACAAGAACTAGGATCAGGCATTGCCGATCAGGATGCCGGCGGCGAAAACCAGCGATCCGCCCAGCACCACCTGCATCACCGCCCGCCAGAACGGGGTCTGCATATAGCGCTGCTGGATGAAGGCGATGGCCCAGAGCTCGAACAGCACCACGATGATGGCGATGGTCGTGGCCAGCCGGAAATTGCCGATGAGATAGGGCAAAGCGTGGCCCAGCCCGCCAATGGCGGTCATGATGCCGGCGGCAAGGCCCCGCTTGAGCGGCGAGCCGCGTCCGGTCAGCTTGCCATCGTCCGCGGCGGCTTCGGTAAAGCCCATGGAAATGCCGGCGCCGATGGCGGCGGCGAGGCCGACCAGAAAGGTCTGGTGGGTGTCGCCGGTGGCGAAGGCAGCGGCAAAGACCGGCGCCAGGGTGGAGATCGAGCCGTCCATCAGTCCGGCCAGTCCCGGCTGCACATAGGTCAGCACGAATTGGCGATGCGCCACCTTTTGCTCGCTCTCGCGCCCCTTCTCGCCCAGCACCTGCTCATCGATCTGGCCGGCGCGCCGGGCGTGGCCTTTCTCGATAAGGGCGAGATCGCCCAGCAGCCTGCGGCTGCCGGCATCGGCGACCTGCTGGGCGGCGCTGAGATAGAAGCGCCAAGACCCTTCCTCCATCTCCCAGATCTGCTGGCGCGCCTGTTCCAGGGTGAGGGTCTTTTGCAGCCAGACCGGCCTGCGCGCCGGAAAGCCGCGCACATGTTCGCGGCGGATGGGCACCAGCCGCTTGCCGAAGCGGGCGATATAAAGATCGAGCAGGCGCCGCCGGTGTTCATCCTCTTCCGCCGCCATGCCTTCGAACAGGGCGGCGCTGCCCGGATAGGCCTCGCCCAGACGCGCCGCGAATTCGGAATAGATGCGCCCATCTTCTTCCTCGGCGGCAATGGCGAGGGCGAGGATTTCGCGCTCGGACAGGCTGGAGAAAGCGCGGCGATTGTCGGGCCAGAGGCGAAGCATGACACCCTCGTTGATTAGAATGGCTCTAAACAATCTTTAGAACCATTCTAATGTTGAGGCAATGGGCGCTATGCTGCGACAACGTGCTTGCCGCGCCCGCCGGCCATGAGGCTTGTGACGCGGAGGGCTCCGGGCTATGCCAGCAGCATGATCCCGATGCAGCATGTCTGGCGCGGAATGTTTCGCGAGATGGCCACCGCGCTGGCGGTATTGGCTCTCTATGTGCTGATTCTGCTGCTGCCGCTGCACCAGGCCGCCGGGTTGCAGCGCGATCTCAATGCCATCGGCTATTCGACGCTCAGCGCCTGGTCATTGTGCCAGCCGCAGACCGTGGGCGATGGCGACGCGCCGGTAGACGCGGCGGCGCTGACCTGCCCGGTCACCGGCATCGCCAAGCAGCACTTCACCCCCATCTTGCCGGCCGCGCCGGATTTCGCGCCGCCGGCAGGCTCGGAAAGCATCGGCCTTGCCGCCGCCTTCGACAGGCTCTCGCCGCGCCTGCCCGCCCATAAGGGGCAGCCGCGCGCCCCTCCCGTCACGGCCTGATCCCAGCAACCCGGCGGCTTGCCGCCGCCGATCAGCCCGATTCTTGACTGGAGAACTTTCCATGATCCGTACTTATATCCGCGCCGCCGCCGCACTTTTGCCGCTGCTACTGCTTTCCCCCTCCCTGGCCCAGGACCATGATGGCCATGCCGGCCATGGCGAGGCCGCGGCCCATGACCATGCCGCGACCGACCATGAGGTCCATCTCGGCGACCTGGTCATTTCCGGCGCCTTTACCCGGGCCACCCTGCCCAATGCCCCGGTGGCCGGCGGTTTCCTCACGCTTGTCAATCAAGGCGGGGAAGACGATGTGCTGGTCTCGGCCAGTGCCGATATCGCCAGGGAAACCCAGATCCACGAAATGGCGATGGAGGGTGATGTCATGAAAATGCGCCAACTCGCCGATGGTCTCATCGTGCCGGGGGGCGAAACGGTCGAGCTCAAGCCCGGCGGCTTTCACATCATGTTAATGGGCCTCAATGGGCCATTGGTGGAAGGCGAGCAGGTTCCGGTAACCCTGACTTTCGCCAAGGCCGGAACCGTCACGATCGAACTCTCGGTCGCCGGAACGGCGGCCCAGGGGCTGGAACACGATCATTCGGGGCATTGACCTTCTGAGCTCGTCACCCCCGCGCCTGGCGCGGGGGTGACGAAGCGGTGCGTGGGGAGGCCAGCGACCACGCCGTGCTTCACGCGTTTGACCCCCAGGCAAATTCCCCGAATCACCCGCCGAGGAATCGCTCCATGCGGAAGGGGCGGATATCGATCGCCGTTTCTTCGCCGGTCATGGCCTGCGCCAGCAATTCGCCGGTCGCCGGGCCGAGGGTGAAGCCATGATGGGCGTGGCCGATGCCGGCATAGAGCCCCTGATGCCTGGGCGCCTTGCCGATGATCGGCATCATGTCCGGCGTACAGGGGCGGGCGCCCTTCCAGGGCTGCGGGTCCACGCGCTCGCCCAGCGGGAACAATTCCCGCGCCGCCTTTTCCGCCTTGGCCAGCTGAATCGGCGTCGGGCGGGCATCGCGCATGGCGAATTCGGCGCCGGTGGTGATGCGGATGCCGGCAGCCATCGGCGCCATGGCATAGCCCACTTCCGGATCGAGCAGCACGTGCTTGAGTTCCACCCCCTCGGCGGGGCGGTAATGCATGTGATAGCCGCGCTTGACGAAAAGCGGCAGGCGATAGCCCAAAGGCTCCAGGATATCGGGCGCCCAGGGGCCGAGCGCGATCACCGCCTGCCTGGCGGTCAGCCGCGTGCCATTGACCAGCGTGCTCCAGCCATCCGCCTCGGGACTGAGCCCGGCGGCCGCGCCGTGGACGAAGGTGCCGCCCAGGGTTTCGAACAGCTTGAAATAGGCGCCGACCAGAGCCCCCGGATCGCTCACCGTCCAGGGATCGGTCCAGTGAATGGCGCCGCTGAGCCCGCCGATCAGATGCGGCTCCAGAGCCTTGAGCGCCGGCCAGTCCAGCACTTCGAAGCCGATGCCGAACTGTTCGCGGTCGGCCCGGGCCTTGCCGATATCGGCCTCCAGCCTGTCGGGGCTGCGGAAGGCGAGGTACCAGCCATCGCGGGAAATCAGCTTTTCCGCCTCCGGCCCTGCTGCGGCGATCAGGTCGGCATGGGTGAGAATCGAGCGTCCGATCAGCGGCGCATATTGCGCGACCACCCGGCGATAATGCTCGGGCGAGGATTCCCACCAATATCTGAGCAGCGGCGGCGCCAGCTTGGGCAGAGCCAGCGGCTCATAACGGGCGGAGGTGGAAAGATGCAGCCCGACCTGCAACAGGGTTTGCAGATCGCGCGGAAAGGCATGGGGCCGCACGCCTTCGCGCTGGATGATGCCGGCATTGCCGAAGGAGGTTTCCCGGCCCGGTGCATTCTTGTCCACCAGCGTCACGCTGCGCCCGCGCCGCAACAGGTGGATGCCCGTGGCGACGCCGACAATGCCCGCGCCCAGAATGATGACGTCGCTCATACATGTTCCCTTTATCGTCCTGGCCGAACCTAGCAAAGCACAGGCGGCATTTTTCGTCTATCCGACGGAGAGGAGGGGCCGCCATGCAATAATTGGCGCGTTGCCATGGAAAATGCGCAATATCCTCTCGCTGTCCCGGCGGCGATAAGCCGGCGCGCGGTTCCGCCTCCGCCACCGCCGCCCTTAACCGCGCGGAAACCATCTTTCTCGCGCTCCGCGCTTCTGCTATCAGCGCCCCATGACCACGCCGCTCAAGAATATCCGCAATTTCTCCATCGTCGCCCATATCGACCATGGCAAATCGACACTCGCCGACCGCCTGATCCAGATGACGGGCGGGCTCGACACGCGCGAGATGAAGGCGCAGGTGCTCGATAACATGGATATCGAGCGCGAGCGCGGCATCACCATCAAGGCGCAGACCGTTCGGCTGAGCTATAAGGCAGAGGACGGCGAGGATTATATCCTCAACCTCATCGACACGCCCGGCCATGTCGACTTCGCCTATGAAGTCTCCCGCTCCATGGCCGCCGTCGAGGGCTCGCTGCTGGTGGTCGACGCCTCCCAGGGGGTCGAGGCGCAGACGCTGGCCAATGTCTACCACGCGCTCGACGCCAATCACGAGATCGTGCCGGTCCTCAACAAGGTCGACCTGCCGGCTGCCGATATCCCCCGGGTCAAGACCCAGATCGAGGACGTCATCGGCATCGATGCCAGCGACGCGCTCGAAATCTCGGCCAAGACCGGCATCGGCATCGACACCGTGCTCGAAGCCATCGTCACCCGGCTGCCGGCCCCCAAGGGCGAGCTCGATGCGCCGCTCAAGGCGCTGCTGGTGGATTCCTGGTACGACACCTATCTCGGCGTCGTCGTCCTGGTACGCATCGTCGACGGGGTGATGAGAAAGGGCCAGCGCATCCGCATGATGGCCTCGGGCGCCGTCTATGAGCTCGACCGCGTCGGCGTCAACACCCCCAAACTGGTCGAGGTCAAGGAACTGGGCCCGGGCGAATTGGGCGTCTTCACCGCCGGCATCAAGGAAGTGGCCGACACCAATGTCGGCGACACCATCACCGACGACCGCAAGCCCACCGCCGAGCCGCTGCCCGGCTTCCGCCCGGCCCAGCCGGTGGTGTTCTGCGGGCTGTTCCCGGTCGACGCGTCCGATTTCGACGAATTGCGCGCCGCCATGGGCAAGCTGCGGCTCAACGATGCCAGCTTCTCCTTCGAGATGGAGACCTCGGCGGCGCTCGGCTTCGGCTTCCGCTGCGGCTTCCTGGGCCTGCTGCATCTCGAAATCATCCAGGAACGGCTGTCCCGGGAGTTCAATCTCGATCTCATCGCCACCGCCCCTTCGGTGGTCTACGAGGTGGAGATGACGTCGGGCGAGACCATCTCCCTGCACAATCCGGCCGATCTGCCGGACGTGATGAAGATCGAGCAGATCCGCGAACCCTGGATCAAGGCGACCATCCTGACCCCGGACGAATATCTGGGCGCCATCCTGAAACTCTGCCAGGACCGACGCGGCATCCAGCAAAATCTCTCCTATGTCGGGGCGCGCGCCCTGGTGGAATATGAATTGCCGCTCAATGAAGTGGTGTTCGATTTCTACGACCGCCTGAAATCGATCAGCAAGGGCTATGCCAGCTTCGACTACCAGCTCGTCGAGCACCGCGAGGGCGACCTGGTCAAGCTCTCGATCCTGGTCAATGCCGAGCCGGTCGACGCGCTCTCCATGCTGGTGCACCGCTCGGTGGCCGAGCAGCGCGGCCGCGTCATGTGCGAGAAGCTCAAGGAGCTGATCCCGCCGCATCTGTTCGTCATCCCCATCCAGGCGGCGATCGGCGGCAAGATCGTCGCCCGCGAAACCGTGCGTGCCATGCGCAAGGACGTCACCGCCAAATGCTATGGCGGCGACGCGACCCGCAAGCGCAAGCTGCTGGAAAAGCAGAAGGCCGGCAAGAAGCGCATGCGTCAGTTCGGCTCGGTGGAAATTCCGCAGGAAGCCTTCATCAAGGCGCTGAAAATGGGCGACGATTAACCGGCTGGTGTGGACGCCAGCCGGGCCGCCATCGGCAGCTAGGCGGTGACGCTGCCGTTCGGGTCGGCCTGGTCCTGGCGGTCGAATTCGCCATTGCGGCGGAAGCGCCACATATAGGTGGGCAGCACCTGGTCCATTGAGGTCGGCTCGATTCCGAAGGCGGCAAAGGTGCGCTTGTCCTTCCTGGCCGCCTCGGACACTACATTGTCGACGCCCAGCAGGTTCACCTGGTCGCCGGTGATCAGCGGCTTGAAGGGCAGGATGCCCAGCAGCGCCGCGCCGAACTTGGCCAGCCCGGCGGGCATAGGCAGCAGCAGGCGCTTGCGGCCGGCCTCGCGCAGGATGCGCCGCATCAGCGCCTCGTGGCTTTCCACGTCCGGCCCGCCCAGCTCATAGATGCGCCCGGTCTTGACCGCGCCCTCGGCCGCCTTGGCCAGCGCCTCGGCGACATCGCCGACAAAGACCGGCTGGAACAGCGTCTTGCCCGAGATCAGCGGCAGGATCGGGAACAGCCGGGCCAGGGTGCCCATGAGGTTGAAGAAGCCGTCGCCCATGCCGAACATGATCGAGGGGCGCAGGATCACCGCCTGGGGGAAGGCCTCCAGCACCGCGGCCTCGCCCGCCAGCTTGGAGGCGGCATAGGCGCTGACTCCGGCCGCCTTGTCGACGCCCAGCGCCGACATATGCACCAGCGCGCCCGCCCCGGTGGCCTTGGCGGCGCGGGCGATGAGGGTGGCGCCTTCGACATGCACGGCGGCGAACCGCTGCTTGCCGCTCTCATGGCCGACCCCGACCAGATTGACGACGATGTCGGCGCCGGCGACGGCGCGCTGCACCGAGGCTTCATTGCGCAGATTGGCCTGGATCGGCACCACCTGGCCGACAGCGCCGAACATGCGGGTTTCCCCCGCCAGGTCGGGCCGGCGCACCGCCACGCGGATGCGATAGCCCTGGCGCGCCAGCAATTGCACCAGATGCGTGCCGACAAATCCCGATCCACCGAAAATGGTGACGAGCTTGGGGGCAGTGCGATCCATGGCTTGGCTCCAGATCAGGCAGGAAGTCTTCCGCCGCTTCTAGCGCAAGCGGCTTGCTCCTGTCGAGCCTTGCCGCGTCCCATCGCGCCACAGCGGGCGCTTGACTCCGGCGGTTATCGTTCTTTATTTGTTCTGAGAAGGAGAAATCACGTGCCGTCAATGCAGGACTTTCACGGCGGGTGCCATTGCGGCGCCGTCCGCTTCACCGCCCATACCGACCTTTCGGGCCTGGGCGATTGCAATTGCTCGCGCTGCCGGCGCCTGGGCTGGGTGATGCAATCCATGCCTGCCAGCCAGTTCACGCTGCAATCGGGCGAGGACAATCTGACCCTTTATCGGTTCAACACCGAAAAGATCGATCACCTGTTCTGCAAGACCTGCGGCATCGAGTCCTTTGCCCGGGGCGGCGACGGCAAGGGCAATGAGATGGTCATGGTCAATGTGAACTGTTTCGACGAGGCGCCAGCCATCGATCGCAGCGCGATCAAGCACTGGGATGGTGCGAACTTCTGAAAAGGGGTGGCAAGCGCATTGACATTAGCGTGACGCCGCCCTAGTTACACGCCCGTCGCCCAGATGGCGGAATTGGTAGACGCGCACGGTTCAGGTCCGTGTGCCGCAAGGCGTGGAAGTTCGAGTCTTCTTCTGGGCACCAATTTCAAAACCCCGTAGCCGCAAGGCTGCGGGGTTTTTTATTGGCCGCATGTCGCCTCCCCCACCGAATCGCCGGCCCTGCGCCTTCCTCCGCCGCCCAAGATCGTCACCCGCGCGCGTGACGAATGGTGATTTTGGAACAATTTCCCTCAAGGGGAGGGAGGAAAGGCGCACTGCGCCTCTACCCCCGAAACCGCCTCCGCCGCGAGGCGATGAATCCGACGAAAATCCCGGCCAGCACCGCGATCAGGAACGGCCAGTGCCGGATCTGCGCGAAGGTCGTAGCCGGGAGTTTCTGGTGCGGGCGCAGGTCGAGCGCCGCCATTTCGCCGGGTGGCAATTGCGCGGTGATGCGGCCCAGTGGGTCGGTGGCGAAGGTCAGGCCGGTATTGGCGGCGCGCACCAGGCTCATGCCTTCCTCCACCGCCCGCAGCCGCGCATGATGGGCGTGCTGGGCCGGGCCGATCGAGGCGTCGAACCAGGCGTCGTTGGTGAGGTTGAGCAGGAATTGCGCGCCCTCGACATCGCCCAGATCGCCGGAGAAAATGATCTCGTAGCAGACCAGGATCAGCGCCGCCGGCGCCCCGGGCAGGCCCATCAGCCGCCTTTTGACGTCGCCCGCCGACCAGCCCTCGGCGCCGGGAACGAATTGAGTGACGCCCATTTGCGCGAAAAATTCGGCGAAGGGCAGATATTCGCCGAAGGGCACCAGATGCGCCTTGTCATAGGAGGCGACGACTTCGCCGTCGCCATTGATCGCCAATACCGAATTATAGGGCGGTCGGGCGCCGCCGCCATCGAGCGCATAGGGACGGCGCGGCACGCCCGCCAGTAGCGTCGCCCCCTCGGGCAGCATGCGGGCGATGCGGGCCAGCGCCTCGGGATAGGTTTCGAGGAAAAAGGGCAGGCTCGATTCGGGCCAGACCAGATGGGTGATGTCGGCCAGTCCCTGATCGGCCGGGTCCATGCGCATATCCGACAGCATGATCAGCCGGTCGACCAAGGCCACCGGATCGACATTGCCGAAATCGGCGTGTTCATAGACCAGCGGCTGCACCAGCCGCATCGCCATGTCCTGGCGCTCGGTGGAAATATTGCCGGCCAGCCGGTTCCAGCCATAGCCGAGCTGGGCGGCGATCACCAGCAGCGCCAGGAATAGCGGCGCCAGCCGCCGCGACCAGGGCCGGTCGTCGGGCGGCCAGATCAGCGCCGGACTCATCGCCAGCAGCGGGGCGAGGAAGGTCAGGCCATAGACCCCGATCACCGAGGCCAATTGCATCATCGCATCGGTGCCGGTGAGACTGTAGCCGAGCAGGTCGAAGGGAAAGCCGGTAAACACATGGCCACGCAGGAATTCGGCCGCCGCCAGCCAGGCCGAAAGCGTCAAAATGCGGGTCCAGCCATGGCTCCAGAACAGATGCGCCAGGGCGCTGGCCAGCCCCCAGAACAGCGCGATCAGCGCCGCCAAGGCAGCGATGGCGACGGGCATGGCCGCCAGCACCCAGCCGCCATCGACGAAGAAGGCGGCAGCCAGCCAGTGGAAGGCAACGAGGAAATAGCCCCAGCCAAAGGCGAAGCCGATGGCGAAGGCCGGCCCGAACAGGCGCCGCCAGCCCTTGGGGCGTTCGGCCCCGTCCAGCGCCCAGACCCAGACCGGCATGGCCAGGAACAGCAATGGCAGCAGGAAAAACGGCGGCACCGACAACCCGGCCAGCCCCCCGGCGGCCAGCAGCAGCAGGAAGCGGCGCCAGCCCTGACTCAGCATGGCGGTTTCGGCCAGCCAGGTCATGCGCGGAAAAGGATCGAATCAGGGAGCATGAAGGCAAGGTGGTCGCAGCCGGGATGGCCGTCAAGACACCGGTTTGGCGGTGGACTCGGCAGAGGGCCGGCGCTAGGAGTGCGGGCGAGCGTCGTCCCCCTCATCCGGCGCTTCGCGCCAGCTTCTCCCCTAGGGGGAGAAGAACAGGAATGCTGCGCCCTCTTATTGCTCTCCCATCGGGGAGAGGTGGATCGGCCGCAGGTCGAGACGGGTGAGGGGGATGCGAGGCAGTATGACCCAGCCAGTGACCCTTGCCATCGACACCGCCGCGCCGCGCCTGCAATTGGCCGTTGTGCTGCCGGATGGCCGGACCGATATCCTGGTCGAAGACATCGCCAAGGGTCATGCCGAAATCCTTTTCGACCGGCTGGCGACCCTTTTGGCGCGCAACGATCTCGCCTATGAAAATATCGAGCGCGTCGCCGTCACCACCGGCCCCGGTTCCTTTACCGGCTTGCGCATCGGTCTTTCAGCGGCCCGCGGCCTGGGCCTGGCGCGAAAGGTTCCGGTTCTCGGCATTCCCAGCCTGCTGGCGGTTTCGCTCGCCGCGTCCTCCGGCCCGGTCGCCGTCTTGCTCGATGCGCGACGCGGCGAGGCCTATTTCGAAACCTTCCCGGGCCCGGGAATTCTCGGCAGCGGCCCCCGCCTGCTGCCCATCGAGACCGCCCGCGCCGCCATCCCAGCCGATGCGACGCTCCTCGAAACGCCCTTTGCCGATATCGGCGCCATGGCGCGCTTCGCCGCCGGGGCCGATCCGCTGACCTTCCCGCCCCATGCCGCCTATATCCGCGACGCCGATGCCAAGCCGCAGGATGCGGCGCGCATTCCGAGACGTGTGCCATGATGAAATTCTGGATGGCTCCGGGCGGGCTGCATATCGAGCCGGGCGAGACCCGGGACGCCAAGGATCTGGCGCGCATCCATGGCCAGAGCTTTTATCGCGGCTGGCCGAGCGAGGAATTCGAGCGCTTCCTCGCCGACAAGGCCAGTCCGGTCTATATCGCCTGCGATGCGCGCCGCCGCATTGCCGGTTTCGCGCTGATCCGCAATGTTGCCGACGAATCCGAATTGCTCACCATCGCCGTCGATCCGAAATGGCGCGGCAAGGGGCTGGGGCGCGCGCTGATGGAGGCGGTCTTTGCCGATCTCCTGCTATCGCCGGCCCGCTGCATGTTCCTCGAAGTGGACGAGCAGAACCAGCCGGCCATCCGCCTTTATGAAAAGCTCGGCTTTGCC
This sequence comes from Devosia sp. YIM 151766, assembly GCF_030285925.1. Taxonomy (NCBI): domain Bacteria; kingdom Pseudomonadati; phylum Pseudomonadota; class Alphaproteobacteria; order Hyphomicrobiales; family Devosiaceae; genus Devosia; species Devosia sp. YIM 151766. Next base: position 29,827 of record NZ_CP127251.1, read on the forward strand.
ACCATCTCGTCGCGAAAAGGCTATTATCCGCGCCCCGACGGCTCGGCGGCCACCGCGCTTGTCATGGCGCGCGATCTTGGCTAACCCCGTCGAACCGACCACCCGCATGGGAGCGCTGGCGTGACCAAGAACCCGTCCGAGCCGACCCTCGAAGAAGCCTGCGTGGCGCGCGGCATGCGCATGACCGAGCAGCGCCGCATCATCGCGCGCGTCATCGAGGACGCCTCCGACCATCCCGATGTCGAGGAGCTTTATCGCCGCGCCTCGGCGCTGGACCCGCGCATTTCGCTGTCCACCGTCTATCGCACGGTCAATCTGTTCGAAGAGGCGGGGCTGGTCACCAAGCACGATTTCAAGGATGGCCGCGCCCGGTTCGAGCTGATCCCCGACGAGCATCACGACCATCTCATCGATATTCGCTCCGGCACGGTGATCGAATTCCGCAACGAGGAAATCGAGGCCATCCAGGAAGTGATCGCCAAGCGGCTCGGTTACAAGCTGGTCGATCACCGGCTCGAACTCTATGCCGTGCCGATCGACGATAAGAAAGCCTGAGGCGGCTGACACATGATTTTCAGGACGCTGTTCTTCATTTTCGTCTTGGTGCCGTTCCTCGTGGTGGTGATTCCGCTCCAGGCGCTGATCCTGCTCTTGCGCCTGCCCTTCTGGCCGGTGCTACCGCGGCTCTTTCACCGGCTCGGCTGCGTGTTTCTGGGCCTGCGGGTGCAGGTCATCGGCGCCGCCTCCACCGGCCGGCCGACTCTGCTCGTGTCCAACCACATTTCCTGGACCGATATCGTCGCCATCGGTTCGGTGGCCGATGTCACTTTCGTGGCCAAGCGCGAAGTGGGCGAATGGCCCTTTGTCGGCATGATGGCCAATTTGCAGCGCACCATCTATGCCGACCGCGGCCGCCGCTCGGCAACCGGGCGCACCGCCCGGGCCATGGGCCGGCACATGGCCAGCGGCAATGCGGTCTTGCTGTTTGCCGAGGGTCAGTCCGATATCGGCACCCATGTGCTGCCGTTCCGCTCGGCCCTGATCGGGGCGGCTCAGCACGCCATGATCGATGCCGGCGCCAGGGATGTGGTCATCCAGCCGGTGACCGTGGCCTATACCAGGTTGCAGGGCCTGCCGGTCAGCCGCAACGAGCGCTCGTTGATCGCCTGGATCAAGTCCAAATCGGTCGGGCAGAACATCGCCGAAATTCTCTCCGGCCCGGTCAAGGACGTCACCGTCGCCTTCGGCACGCCGATGCCGCTGAGCGAAAGCGACAACCGCAAGGCGGTGAGCAAGGCGGCCGAAATCCAGGTGCGCGCCATGCTGGTGGCGCTCAATCGCGGCGGCAAACTCCCGGTGCAGGCCCCACTTCCGGGGAATGACTGACCGGCTCAGCCGGCCGGCGAGGCCAATTGCTGCTTGAGCCTGCCGACGATATCGGCGGCCTTGACCATCAGGCCCAGCTCGACATCGGCCTCGCTCATGCCCGCGCGCACATCCAGCCAGACCGGCACCAATAGCTCGTGCCGGATTTCCTGGCCGCCGATAGTTTCGGTCAGCACCGCCTTGACCTTGCCGGTCACACGATCTTGCAGGCGTGGATGAGGTTGGCGCTCGGCCAGGGCGATATCGATTAACTCAAGACTCATAATGGCTCCGTGGGAGCCCCCGGAGACCTGTCTGGCCGCCGTTGGTTCACGCGGCCTTAACGTGGATGGTCCGGTGGAAGTTCTCCACAGGTGCGAGGATCGCCAGTCCTGTTGCGGAAACGCACCAGCCCGGGAAACCGGCGGCGTTCGGCGTTCAGAGTTCTGTACTGAAATTGGCGCACCCGACAGGATTCGAACCTGTGACCTCTGCCTTCGGAGGGCAGCGCTCTATCCAGCTGAGCTACGGGTGCGGACCGGAATTGGGCGTGAACCTAGTGCAAGCATGGGGAATGTGCAACTGGCCAAATGCGAGCGTTGGGGATGGTGCCGCATGGGCGGAAGAACCGGTACGCTGACGCGGATTGGCGGTTGGGTTAGGGACATGGAGAGGCCCGCTATCGGGGCGGGCCGGCGGGATCGGAGAGGGGGATCGATGACGACGATCGAGGGGCCCGATGGCCTGCATCGCTGCCGCTGGTGCGCCGGGGCGGCGGAATTGCTGCCCTATCACGATCGGGAATGGGGCTTTCCGGTCGGCGACGACAGGCGGCTCTTCGAAAAGCTCAGCCTAGAAGCCTTCCAGTCCGGCTTGAGCTGGCGCACCATTCTCAACAAACGGGCGGCCTTTCGCGCCGGTTTCGCGGATTTCGATATCGACAGGGTGGCGGCCTTTACCGGCGCGGATATCGCGCGCCTGCTCGCCGATCCCGGCATCGTGCGGCATCGGGCCAAGATCGAGGCGGTCATCAACAATGCGGCGCGGGCCCAGGAATTGATTGCCGAAGCCGGCTCGCTCGCCGCCTTTGTCTGGCGCTACGAGGCCAGGATTGCCGCGCCACCGCAAAGCCGCAGCACCTCGCCGGAATCGGAGGCGCTGTCCCGGGCGCTGAAACAGCGCGGCTGGCGCTTTTTGGGGCCGACGACCGTTTTCGCCTTCATGCAGGCCATGGGCCTGATCAATGACCACGCCGAAGGCTGCATCAGCCGCGACAAGGCGGCGGCGATGCGTGACAGCTTCATGGTGCCGGGGCGATGAGAGGCATCCCCGTCCCGGCGCCGTCAGGCCGCCTTGATCACCTCGACCAATTCCACCTCGAATACCAGGTCCTGGCCGGCCAGGGGATGGTTGGCGTCGACGGTGACGCTGTGCTCGTCCACGCCGACGATTCTGATGGGCAGCATGCCGCCATCGGCGGTGCGGGCCTGCAATTGCGTGCCGATCTGCGGGTCGATGCCCGATGGCATCTTGGCGCGGTCGAGTTGCTGGATGGCCTCCTCGCGGCGCGGGCCATAGGCCGCTTCGGCGGGAATGGTCACCGTGCTTTTCTGCCCGGTTTCCATGCCGGTCAGATGCTGTTCCAGCCCGCTGATCACCTGGCCCTGGCCAATGGTGAATTCCAGCGGCGCCCGCCCCTCGGAAGAGTCGAAACTGGTGCCGTCCAGAAGGCGGCCGGAATAATTGATGCGCACGAGATCGCCTGATTGGGCAATAGCCATGAGACAAGCCTTTCATGAATTTTTTTGCGGCCCGGCATCGCGCCGGGGCCATTGCATTCCGCCGCGCCGGACATGGGCCAGCCCGATATCGGCGAGCATAGTTTTGAGCGCTGCGCGACGGCGGAACCTCAGTCTAGGGCCTGAAACATGGCTGTAAACCTTGATGCCGCCAGCCCCCTTGCCACGGGCCTCTCGGGCCTTGCCGGGGCCGGCAAGGCTTGCCGCACCGTCGTATTTCCGCCATCAAGCCGCCGTGTTTGGCGTTTAGCCGCCTGAGACGAGGGACGAAGGTGGATGAAGGAATGCTCATGATGGCTCGGCCGTTCCCCCTGATCGGCGCCCTGGCCCTGGCGCTGACGCTTGGCGGCTGCTCGGCCGCGGGCATCACGCCGCTGCCCGGCGGCAAGTCGGCCACGGCCGCCATTGCCTCGGCCGCGCCGGCAATCCCCGAAACCCCGGCGGGCCATGTGCCCGCCGCCGATGCGGTGCCCCGTGCCGCCGAGGATTTCGTCATGGCCTATGCCGACGGCAATCGCGGCGAGCTCGATGGACTCATCGCTCATTATTCCGGGCAATACGCTGTGCCCGAGCATTTGGTGCGCCGCGTCATCCTGCGCGAAAGCGGCTATAATTCCGCCGCTCGCAATGGCCCCTATTACGGGCTGATGCAGATCAGCCACGCCACGGCGCGCGGCATGGGCTTTGCCGGCGAACCCGCCGCCCTGCTCGATGCGGAAACCAATCTGCGTTATGCGGTGCGCTATCTCGCCGGCGCCTATGTCACCGCCGGCGGCAATGAGGATCGCGCCGTGCAATTTTACGCCAAGGGCTATTATTACGACGCCAAGCGGCAGGGCCTGCTGGCCCAGAGCGGATTGCGCTGAACCGGTTCACCGCTCCACGCGGATAAATAGCGCGTCCTTCCCGGTTGGTCACTCTCGCGTCAGGCGCGAGGGTGACGAGTAGTGATCGTCCGGGCAAAGCACCCGGTCGCAGCATTTCACTCTCTTGCCGGCTCGGTCGGTTTCCCACCGGTCATTCCCGCTGCATGGCCGCCATAGCCTCTCAGCTCAAACGGAAATCCGCTCTACTCGACCGGCGCCGCCAGCAATTCGCCGATCTTGGCGTGGAATTCATCCTCGCGGAACGGCTTTTCCAGTCGGGGGAACTTGCAGGCAATGCCTTCGGGCAAATCGGCATAGCCGCTGGTCAGCAATACGATGAGGCCCGGATTATGCGCCAGCGCCGCCTCGGCCAGCTCCACGCCGTTCATGCCGGGCATGGAAAAATCGGTCACCAGCATATCGATATCGCCGCGCTCCCTGAGCATGGCGAGCGCCTCGCTGGCCGAATAGGCTTCCAGCGCCACATGGCCCAGATCGCTGAGCTGATCCACCATATTGAGCGTGATCAAGGCGTCATCGTCGACCACCAGGATGACGGCGCGGCGACCCTTTGGCGGACCCAATGTCACGAAATGTCCTTTCGGCTGCGGCAACCGGTTTTCGGAAGGCGGGACAATCCCCTTCCTTTCGCCTTGGGCTTTAGACTATGAAAATGGCAAAGTTGGGTCTGGCGCGGCCCATGATCGAACGTCTCCGGCTTCCCGCGTCAACGCCATTGCCGGCCGGGCGTGGACAGCGCGGCCGGCGAGGGCGCGGAGCGGGCGGCTTCCCCGGGGCGGAGGCCGCGCCTGTGAGAAAATCCCGGACATGTCGTCCTGCTGACAGGGCCGGACAAAAATGGCTGCCATGCTTGCGCCCGAAGCGCTAGTCTCGCCGCCAGAACCAAGAGGAATCGTCTTATGCACCTGCTGCTCGTTGACGGCTCGGGCTATATCTTCCGCGCCTTCCACGCTTTGCCGCCGCTCAGCCGCAAATCGGACGGTCTGCCGGTGGGCTGTGTCCAAGGCTTCTGCAACATGCTGTTCAAGCTGACCCAGGACATGGACGGCGACGAGGCGCCCACCCATATGGCGGTCATTTTCGATGCCAAGGGCAAGACCTTCCGCGACGACATCTATCCCCAATACAAGGCCCAGCGTCCCCCGGCGCCGGAAGAACTCGTCCCCCAATTTCCGCTCACCCGTTCGGCCACCCGCGCCTTTTCCATTCCCTCCATCGAAATGGAGGGCTGGGAGGCCGACGACATCATGGCCACCTATGCCTGCATGGCCAAGGATGCCGGCTGGAAGGTGACCATCGCCTCTTCCGACAAGGACCTGATGCAATTGGTGGAGCCCGATGGCTCGATCCGCCTGCTCGACACCATTCCCCGTCCCGGCCAGCCGCCGCTGCGCTGGATCGGGCCCGATGAGGTGATGGCCAAGTTCGGCGTGACACCGGACAAGGTCGTCGACGTGCAGGCCTTGTGCGGCGACAGCGTCGACAATGTTCCGGGGGTGCCGGGCATCGGCGTCAAGACCGCCGCCGAGCTGATCAATCTCTATGGCGATCTGGAAACCCTGCTGGCGCGGGCCGATGAGATCAGGCAGCCCGCCCGGCGGCAGCGGCTGCTCGACCATGCCGAACTGGCGCGCATCTCCAAGCGCCTGGTGACGCTGGAGCAGCAGGTGCCGGTCACGATTGATCTCGACGGCCTGCTTCGCCAGCCGATCAGCCCCTCGGCGTTGTTCCCCTTTCTCAAGGCGATGGAATTCGCCAGCATCACCAAGCGTCTCGGGGCGCTGCTCGAAGCCAATCCGGACGATTTCGAGCCCGATCCGGCGCTCAAGGCCGGCGGCACCGAGCAAATTCCCGGAGCGCCGCAAAAATCCACCTCGCTGTCGGTGGCCAAGGCCAAGCTCGCCGCCAATGTGGTGCCCGGCACCGGGCCGGCCCGCCACGCCGCCCAAGAGCATGCGCGCATCAAGGCCATCCCGGTCGATCACGATGCCTATGAGGTGGTGACCACGCCCGACCAGCTCGCCCGCTGGATCGAGAAGATCATGTCGAAGGGCTATTGCGCCATCGACATCGAGACCACGAGCCTCGATCCGCAGCAGGCCGATCTCGTCGGCATCTGCCTCGCCACCGAGATCGGCGAGGGCTGCTATATCCCGGTGGGCCATGCCAAGCCGGGCGATCTGCTGAGCGGAGGCGGACTGGTCGAGGGGCAATTGCCCGTCGGCTTCGTGCTCGACAGCCTCAAGCCGGTGCTGCAGGACAAGTCCATCCTCAAGATCGGACAGAACACCAAATACGACATGGAAGTGTTGAGCCGCTACGGCATCGCCATGGCGCCGATCGACGACACCATGCTCATCTCCTATGCGCTGGACGGCCCGCGCTATAACGGGCTCGACGTGCTGGCCGAGCATTGGCTGGATCACAAGACCATCACCTTCGCCGCGCTGGCCGGCACCGGCAAGGCGCAGAAGAGCTTCGACCAGCTCGACATCGCCGCCGCCGCCCGCTATGGCGCCGAGGATGCCGATATCACCCTGCGGCTCTGGCAGGTGCTGAAGCCGCGCCTCGCCGCCGAAAATGCCACCACGCTCTACGAGACCATCGAGCGCCCGCTGGCCCCGGTTCTGGCCCGCATGGAAGCGCGTGGCATCATGGTCGACCGGCAGATTCTCGCCCGGCTCTCGGGCGATTTCGCCCAGCGCGCCGCCGCCTTCGAGGCGGAAGCCTTCGAGCTGGCCGGGCAGAGCTTCAATCTCGGCTCGCCCAAGCAATTGGGTGAAATCCTGTTCGAGAAGATGGGGCTGGACGGCGGCAGCAAGACCAAGACCGGCGCCTGGTCCACCGGCGCCGATGTGCTGGAAGATCTGGCGCTCAAAGGCGTGCCGCTGGCCCGCACCATTGTCGACTGGCGCCAGCTCACCAAGCTCAAGGGCACCTATACCGACGCCCTGCCCACCTATATCAATCCGCGCACCGGGCGCGTGCACACCTCCTATAGCCAGGCCAGCGTGCTGACCGGGCGGCTCTCCTCCAACGATCCCAATCTACAGAATATCCCGATACGCACCGAGGATGGCCGCAAGATCCGCCGGGCCTTCATCGCCCCGCCGGGCAAGATGCTGATCTCCGCCGATTATTCCCAGATCGAATTGCGCGTCCTCGCCCATATCGCCGATATACAGGCGCTCAAGGATGCCTTCGAGGAAGGCCTGGACATTCACGCCATGACCGCCTCCGAAATGTTCAACGTGCCGGTGGAGGGCATGCCCAGCGAAGTGCGCCGCCGCGCCAAGGCGATCAATTTCGGCATCATCTACGGCATTTCGGCCTTCGGTCTCGCCAACCAGCTCGGCATCGCCCGCAGCGAGGCCGGCGATTATATCAAGACCTATTTCGAGCGTTTCCCCGGCATCAAGGATTATATGGCCGCCCAGAAGCTGAAAGTGAAAGCCGATGGCCATGTGATGACCATTTTCGGCCGCCGCATCCAGTTCCCCAATGCCAATTCCGGCAATCCGAGCGAACGCGCCTTCGTCGAACGCGCCTCGATCAACGCCCCCATCCAGGGCAGCGCCGCCGATATCATCCGCCGCGCCATGATCCGCATGGAAAGCGAATTGAACCAGGCCGGCATCGAGGCCGACATGCTGTTGCAGGTCCATGACGAACTGATCTTCGAAGTCCCCGAAGGCACCGAAGATCGGGCGATCCCGGTCATCAGGCAGGTGATGGAAGGCGCCGCCGAGCCCGCGGTGCGGCTCAGCGTGCCGATCCGGGTGGACGCCAAGGCGGCCCGGAACTGGGACGAGGCGCATTAGCGATCCTGCCGCGACCAGGCGGGCGATTATTTATTGGTCCGGCCGCGCTGTCTGGGATCGATGCTGCCATCGGGCGCGGTATCGTTCAGCACGTCGCCCTCGACAGTGTTCTCGCCTTCCTCGTCCTCGAAGATCGTCTCCTGCTGGTCGACGCCGCGCGTGGTCTGGCCGATGCCGGGATTGCGCTTGAGATCGAGATCGTTGGGCTGGCGGGTCGTCGGTTGTTTGGTGGACATGGCTCGCTCCATCTTGGCCCTCATGGCGGTCAATCGCCGCGCCGGGGCATGGGTTGCGCCCGGTCCGATCACGATTGGCAACCAGTGCCGGGCTCACCCGTTGCCTCAGCGAGGGCGAGAGGAGAAAATTCATGGCCCAGCAAAGCAATCACCAGACCCGCGGCACCGAGAAGACCGGGCAGGGCGCCCTGACGCGCGAGCAGCAAAAGGCGATTGCCGAAAAGCGCGAGCGCAGCGACGGCGCCGAGGTCGATCCGCACCAGAAATCGTTGGCCGAGGCGCGTGAAGATATGGAACAGCCCGCCGGCGAATATGAGATTTCCCATGGCGACCGGGCGATTCAGCGCGGCGCCAATCAGGAGAGCGAACACCGCAAGCGCCGGCAGCATTAGCCGGCCGGGGCAGGTGCTTAACGCCGCATCCGCGCCAGCCGCCCCGCGCCGCCAGGCGGCATGTCCAGCGCCACGCTGAGCGTCACCGCATCCAGGACCTGCGGCGCGCGATCGGCCCATTCGACCAGCACGATGGCTTCGGGATCGTCGAGCAGGCCCAGTTCTTCAACTTCGCCGGCATCGGCCAGCCGGTAGAGATCGGCATGCAGCACCGGGCCGCGCGGCGTCTCATAGGGCTGGATGAGGGCAAAGGTCGGCGAGGGCACCTCCAGAGCCGGATCGTCGGCCAGAGTACGGATGATCGCCCGGGCCAGGGCGGTCTTGCCCGCCCCGAGATCGCCTTCGAGGCTCACCACCTCGCCGGGCTTCAGCGTCAGCGCCAGTTCTGCCCCGAATTGCGCGGTGGCGGCATCATCGGCAAGAAAACGCTCACTTCGGGTCATTAGGGACATCGGCCTGCCTGCATCGCTACCGTCAACGGGCACAGCACTAGAGCGTTTCCACCGTTCACGGAAGCGGTGATGTTGGTGCCGCATCCCGCAAAGGCCTGGATTGCGGGTTCCAAAAGCCCCACTCGTCACCCTCGCGCTCGAGAAGGGGGACCGTCATACCAACGCCTCCCAGACCTCATGGTGAGCCTGTCGAACCATGGGGTCGCGGCCACCGAGCTACTGTCCTCGTCCTTCGACAGGCTCAGGATGAGGTCTGCGAGAAAATCGCGCCCGCTCCCCCGCTCGTCACCCTCGCGCCCGACGCGAGGGCTTTGTTGCCACTTCCGCCGCAAGAGCCTCGCTTGAGCACTGCGTCATTCCCGTGAAAGCGGGAACCTCCGTTATCGAAACGGCGACCCCGCCTGGACACCGAGAAAAATGCCGCCTCGGCGCCCGAAATGGCTGACGATCCAAGAAGCCAACGCCATCCACGCCCAATGCGATAGCTCTCGCTATTCCGCCACTCCGGCCAGGGCGCTGTTCATTGGCAGGTTGACGATGATGCGGCTGCCGCGCGGTTCGCGTTTTTCCGCCGAGATGGTGCCGCCATGCAGGTTGACGAAAGTGCGTACGATGGCAAGCGCCAGGCCGGCGCCGCGCTGGCGTCCTCCCGCATGCGGCGCGTCCAGCCGGGTGAGAATGGCGGCCTTCATCTCGTCGGTAATGCCCGGCCCCTCATCCTCGATGACGAATAGCATGCGGTCGGCGCGATGGGACACCGAGAGGCGGATTTCCCCGCCCGGCGGCGAGAAGCGGGCGGCATTGGAGAGCAGGTTGTAAAGCACCTGCACGATGCGGGTGCCATCGGCGACGAAGGCGGGCAGGCCCGGCTCGATCTCGATGACCAGATTCGGCGCCTCTCCGGCCACTTCGGGGAAAGTGGCGGTGATGCCGGCCTTGGCCTTGTCGACCAGGCCCGCGACATCGAGCGTTTCGGGGTTGAGCTCGGCAATGCCGGCATCGACCGAAGCGAGGTCGAGAATATTGTCGATAAGCACGCCCAGCGTCACCGAGGAGGCGCGGATATAGCCGATATAGTCGCGCTGCCTGTCGTTGAGGCTGCCCCCTTCGGCGTCGGCCAGCAGGTCGGCGAAGCCAATGATATTGGTCAGCGGCGAGCGCAGTTCGTAGGAGACGTTTTCCACGAAGGCGTCCTTGAGCCGGTCGGCGGCGACCAGGGCATCGTTGCGTTCCTTCAGCACTTTGGAATAGGAGGCGCTTTCGGTGACGTCGAGGAAGGTCATCATCGTCTGCCCGTCGGGCAGGCGGGTCACGGCATAATCGATCAGCCGCCCGTCTGAGCGGTTGATGCGGCCGGTGCGGTCGGTGCGCGTGGGGTTGAGATCGACGATGGAGCGCTTGAGGTCCCGCCAGATGGCGGCGCCATCCTCGGGAATGGCCTCGCCGCTGGTTTCGGCCAGCCGGTCGATATGGGGATTGGCGCCCAGCGCGTTCATCGGCAGCTTCCACAGCTTGGAAAGCTGCGGATTGGACAGGGTGAGCCGGCCATTGGTGCCGAATACCGCCACCGCCTCGGACAGCGCATTGATGCTTTCGTGCAGCACATTGGTGAAGGACCTGTTGGTGCTTTCCAGCTCCAGCCGCTCGGTCAGGTCCTCGAACACATAGATGACGCCGCCATGGGGACTGGCGGGGGCAGAAATCACCTTGATGGTGCGCCCGTCCGGCAGGTGCCAGGGCTCGGCTTCGAAAGGCTCCTTGCGGCCATAGCTTTCCAGGTGCCTGGCCCGCCAGGTGTGATAATCGACCTGGCTGGGCAGCATGCCTTCGGTGCGCAGCTTGTCGAGAATGGCGCGTTCGTCGAGACCGAGAGCGAGGAATTTCGGATCGAGATTCCACAGCGCCGCATAGGCGGCGTTGAATTGGGTGAGTTCGCGCCTGGCATTGAAAATGGCGATCGGGGTGCCCAGCGCATCGATGATGCCGCCGATATGGGCCAGGCCGGCTTCGGCGGGCGGGCGCATCGGCTCCAGCGGCCGCAGATAGCCGGCGCGGCCGCCCGGCAGGTCGAATTCGACCAGTTCGAACCGGCCATGGGTGGCAAAGTCCAGCATCAGGACGCCATTGCCGTCGCGGGCCGCTTCCTTGCCGGCATCGACGATCTCGGCGGGACTGGTTTCGGCGCAGCTCCGGCCCAGGGCTCCGGCCAAAGCGCAATAGGGGCCATTGGCATAGACCAGGCGGCCATCGCCATCGCGCTGGAAAGCCGGCTTGGACAAAAGGCTCAATATGGTGCGGACGCTCTGCCAGTCGCCATTGGCGATTTCGGCGCGGGTATCGGCGAGCAGCGCGCCCTCGTCGTCGGGCTGGGCGAAGGCCGGACGCAGGCGCAGGGCCGCACCGCTCCCCATGGTCCAGCCGGTGGCGCGCACCAGCTTGCCCCCGAGCGTATGCAGGCTCACCGCGAAGCCGCGGCCCTGCAGGCGCAATTCGTCGAGCAGGGCGGCGAGGCGATTGGCTTCGGCGGGGCCGAGCCAGGAATGCAGGTTGAGTACGCTTTGCGGCTGACGGCCCGGCGGCAGCACCGCATCGGCCTGGCCGAGAATGCGCGGGCCGTCCTGGTTGCTCCACAGAATGGTCAGCTCGCTGCTGCCCGAGACCAGGTTCTCATATTCGTCGACCAGCGCGCGCAGCGCGGCGATCTGCTCGGCGGCCCGGCGGCGCATGGCGCGGTTATCGGTCAGCGTATTGCGGATGATGCCCATGGAGAGCAGCGCGAAGCCGCCGGCGCCTATCGCAATGGCCAGGGGGGCGATGCCGCCCAGATTTGCCGGAACAAAGCCCTGCGCCAGGGCGGGGCCCGCCGTGATCAGGGTCAGGGGCGCGGCCATGGAAGCCGCGAATCCCAATTGTTTCCGGAACCGATCCGGCGCCATGACTGCCCTCTCTCGCTCAAACTGGTGCTGCCAATCCGGCACAGGCCGGTACGCCACTCAAGACCAGGCTGCCGACGCCGGATCGAAACCGATCCCGGCCGCCCCCAAACGGCTTGCCTGTCCCCCGCAACCCGAATCACTCAGACCATAGCGGGCGCGCGAATCCGGAAAAAGAGTCTTCATGGCTGTGGGTTGCGGGCAAATGCGACGGAAGGCCCTTGACCCGAGAACGAAACAGAAACCTTTATAAAAAGTAAAAGCCCGGCGCGATGGCCGGGCTTTTGCGCAGGATTTCTCCGCCGCTAATAGCGATATTCGCTCGATTTGAACGGGCCATTGACGGTGACGCCGATATAATCGGCCTGGTCCTTGGTCAGCTTGGTCAGCTTGGCGCCGAGCTTGGCCAGGTGCAGTTCGGCGACCTTTTCGTCAAGATGCTTGGGCAGGACATGCACCTTCTTCTCGATCTTGTCGCCATTGGTCCAGAGTTCGATCTGGGCCAGGGTCTGGTTGGCAAAGCTTGCCGACATGACGAAGCTGGGATGGCCGGTGGCATTGCCCAGATTGACCAGCCGCCCTTCGGACAGCAGGATCAGGCGCTTGCCATTGGGCTGCTCGATCAGGTCGACCTGCGGCTTCACATTGGTCCACTTGAAATTGCGCAGGCCCAGCACGTCGATCTCGTTGTCGAAATGGCCGATATTGCAGACAATGGCCATGTCCTTGAGATTGCGCATGTCGTCGACCATCAGCACGTCGCGATTGCCGGTGGCGGTCACCACGATATCGGCGCGATGCGCGGCCTCGGCCAGGGTCACCACCTCGAAGCCTTCCATGGCCGCCTGCAAGGCGCAGATCGGGTCGACTTCGGTGACCAGCACGCGGGCGCCGGCGCCGCGCAGGCTTTCCGCCGAGCCCTTGCCGACATCGCCATAGCCGCAGACGATGGCGACCTTGCCGGCCAGCATGACGTCGGTGCCCCGGCGGATGGCGTCGACCAGCGATTCGCGGGTGCCATATTTATTGTCGAATTTGGACTTGGTCACCGAGTCGTTGACATTGATGGCCGGGAACGGCAATTCGCCCCGCGCATGCAATTGATAGAGCCGCATCACCCCGGTGGTGGTCTCCTCGGAGACGCCGCGGATATTGGCGCGGATGGTCGAATAGAAATTCGGGTTCTGCGCCAGCCGCTTCTTGATGGTGGCGAAGAAGATTTCTTCTTCCTCATTACCGGGCTTGTCGAGAATGGCCGGATCGGTCTCGGCCTTGGCGCCGGTCAGCACCAGCATGGTGGCGTCGCCGCCATCGTCGAGGATCATGTTGGGGGTGCCGCCATCGCCCCATTGCATCATCCGGTCGGTGAAGTCCCAATATTCCTCCAGCGTCTCGCCCTTATGGGCGAAGACCGGCACGCCGGCGGCGGCGATGGCGGCGGCGGCATGGTCCTGGGTGGAGAAGATGTTGCAGCTCACCCAGCGCAGATCGGCGCCGAGCGCCGCCAGCGTCTCGATCAGCACGGCGGTCTGGACCGTCATGTGCAGGCTGCCGGCAATGCGCGCGCCTTTCAGCGGCTGGGCGGCGGCATATTCCTCGCGGATCGCCATCAGGCCCGGCATTTCGATTTCCGCGATGCTGATTTCCTTGCGGCCGAAATCGGCGAGGGCAATGTCCTTGACCGCGTAATCGGTCGGGCTCTTGGTCATGTCTGGCTCCACAAAGGCGATCATCTCGTGCCTTTCCTATACGGGAGCAGACCTTACCGATCAATGAGGGATATAAAGGTTCGTTTATGTCTTCGCGCCCGAAACGCCGCGCGAAGAGTCAAGCTCACGCCCGGTAGCGCCGCTCCCGCCGCCGGAAGGGCAGCGCGCAGAACCGCACCAGGGCGGACAGGACCAGATAGCCCAGCATAAACCCGGCGCCGGCATAGAGCACGCCTTCCATCGTGACCGGCATGGCCGGCCGGTAATTTTCCAGCGTCCGGCGCCCGACATCGCTGTCGAGATAGGCGGGAAGCGATTGCAGCCGTTCCAGCGGGCCGGCGCCCTCGATGCGGGCCAGGGTCCGGCTCAGGTCCTCATAGCGCAAGAAGGTGCGGGCCATGCTGTCGCCGCGTCCGGCCAGGAAGTCGTCGCTGGAAATGGCATAGCGGTCCAGCGCCGCCTGCCGTTCCATGCCGCCGGCTTCGGCGGCGCGGTCGAAATCCTCGGTGATGACCCGCAGCTCGTCCACCGCGCCGCCCAGGCGCTGGACATATTGCTGGGCATATTCGGGAAATTGGCTGAGCGTCGCCGCCAAGGCGATCCCGCCCACACCCGCGATCAATCGCCGCGCCAAATCAAGCCTCCTGCGCTCCCTCCACATCCTCGTCGAAGCCGTTATTGACCAGTTCGGTAATGGCTTCCAGAGCTTCCCGGGCCTGCTTGCCGGTGGCCTGCACCAGGATGGTGACGCCCGGTCCGGCACCCAGCATCATCAAACCCATGATCGAATTGCCGGCGACCGAGACGCCGTCCTTGATGACATGGATATTGGCGTCGAAACATTCCGCTGTCCGCACGAAGCGCGCCGAGGCGCGGGCATGCAGGCCCTTGCGGTTGCGGATCGTCAATTGCTGGGCCACGGCCCTGCTCGCATCCATGGGTCAGGCGCCGCCCAGCACGGCATTGGCGACGGTGATGTATTTCTTGCCCGCTTCCTGGGCGACGGTCACCGCCTCTTCCATGCTCATCTCGTCCCGGACCCGGCCGAGCTTGACCAGCATGGGCAGGTTGACCCCGGCAATGACTTCCACATTGCGGTTCTGCATCACCGAGATGGCAAGATTGGACGGCGTGCCGCCGAACATGTCGGTGAGCACGATGACGCCCGAGCCGCTATCGGCGCGGTCGATGGCCGTGAGGATATCCTCGCGCCGGGCTTCCGCATTGTCGTCCGGGCCGATGGCGATGGCCTCGATATAGTCCTGCGGACCTACCACATGTTCCATGGCGAGCTTGAACTCGTCGGCGAGCGCGCCATGGGTCACCAGAACCAATCCGATCATGCACATTCCCCAGGCGGTCGTCGCAAGCCCGCTTGCTTGGCGCGACGGCTCATGAGCCCCCAGTTCTTCCTGCCGCAGGGCGCCGGCAGGTAACCCGGGCCCAGTCTTGTCCCCAGGGTGCCGCGTTGCAAGCGATAAATTATCACGTTGTGGAAGGTTGCTGGCTGGCGCGCACCGCCTCGACCACCAGCAATTCCTGGTGGCCCAGGCTCACCACCCCGGCGCGGGGCACCGGGGCGCGCGGCAGGACATGGCCGAACAGCTCGGTTTGCAGCTCCTCTTCCTCCACCAGCCGGATCAATTCCGGCACCAGGTCGATGACCAGATGCAGCTTGGCGCTTTCCCGATGCGGGCGGCTGACAATGCCGCGCCCCCGCAATTCGATCAGCCCGGCCAGACTGGGCGGCGCCAGCATGGTCAGCGATTCGCCGTCATTGCTGATATCGACCCGGTCGTCGGCGACCAGGAAGGCGGGCTGGCCCCGGCCCTCCCACCGGTCCAGAAGCGCCATGGACAGGACGGATTTTCCGGCGCCGGAGGGGCCGCGCAACAGAATACCGATTTCACCCAGGACGAGGCCGGTCCCGTGCACATTTTTTGGCTTGCTCATGACCAGAGCTTATTTCCGGGCTCGCGGCAGCACAATTGTAAAAACCGCCCCGGAACGATCCGTGCGGTTGTCGGCGCGGATCGTGCCCTTATGGGCGTCGACGATCTGCTTGGAAATCGACAGCCCCAGGCCGGAATGATTGCCGAAACTCTCATTGTCCGGCCTATCGGTATAGAAGCGCTGGAAGATGCGGCCGGCGTCGCCGGCAATGCCCGGGCCTTCGTCGCTGACGGTGACGGTGATGGCCTCGCCCTCGGTGGCGACGGCGACGGTCACCGTGCCGCCTTCGGGCGAGAAGGACACCGCATTGTCGATCAGATTGGCGAAGACCTGGGCCAGGCGGCTTTCATGGCCCTTGACCATGGTGGTGCCCCGCCCGAGCCGCTTGCCCATCGCCACCGCCACGTCGCGCCCGGCGGCGACGTCCTTCTGGATGGCGACCATGGCCTCGGCCAGCTTTTCCACATCGACCAGTTCGACGCTTTCGCGGGCCAGTTCGGCATCGAGCCGGCTGGCGCTGGAAATATCGGTGATCAGGCGGTCGAGCCGCCTGACATCGTGCTGGATGATGTCGTTGAGCCGCTCGCGATCCTCGGCCTTTTTGGCCAGGGGCAGGGTTTCCACCGCCGAGCGCAGCGAGGTCAGAGGGTTCTTCAATTCATGGGCGACATCGGCGGCGAAGCGTTCGATAGCCTCGATCCGGTTGTAGAGCGCATCGGTCATGCGGCGCAGCGCCCCGGACAGATGCCCGATCTCGTCGGGGCGGTCGGTCAGGTCGGGAATTTCCGCCCGCGCATCGCCGCCCGTCTGTACCCGTTCAGCGGCCGCCGAAAGACGCCGCATCGGCCCGGCAATGGTGCCGGCCAGCAAGAGGGACAGCACGATCTGCACGCCGGCGGCGATCAGCGCGATGCGCAGCAGGCCCCAGCGCTCCTGGGCCACCACCGAATCGATGTCGCCCGGCGCGGTCGAGAGCAGGATGGCCCCGACAATGGCGCGCAGGCGCTGCACCGGCACCGCCACCGACACCACCAATTGCCCCTGCTTGTCCACCCGCACGAAATCGGCCGGCGCGCCCTGAAGCGCCGAGGCAACTTCGGGATAACGGGTGCCTTCATCGGCCTGATATTCCCGATAGGTGGGATAATTATCGCCCGGCGCCCACGAAACCAGCGCGTTCCACCAATCGGTGAGGAAGAAGCGCGGCCGCGTCGTGTCGATGGCCTGCCGCAGCACTTCGCCACGGGCATAGATATTGTCGCTGTCCAGGATCAGCAGGCCGCCCTGGTCATAGATGCGGGCGCGGGTGCGGGTAGGGGTGATGAGGTTGCGCAGCAGCGGCGCCACCCGTTCGGGATTGATGGGAAATTCCAGCGTCGGATCGTAGTAGAATAGCGGAGAGACATTGCCCCCCTGCGTGTCGAGCAGCCGGTCGGGATTGATGGAGATGATGTCGCTGTCCACCGTGGCCGAGGCGGCGATGGCCGCGGCGATGATCTCGCCCTGCACCCGCAGCGATTGCACCCGCGCATCGATCAGGCCGGCCCGCCATTGATTGAGATAGAGGATGCCCACGACCAGCACCAGCAGCCCCGCCATGTTGAGCACGACGATGCGGCGGGTCAGGCTGGAAAAGATGGCGAAATCGATAAAGCGCCTCACCGACCTGAAGAGCTTGGCGATGGGGCGCAGCAACAGACGGCGCTTGGTCCGGCCGGAGGGTTTGGGCGCTCCGGCCGGCTTCCCGTCATCCACGGGGCCGGGATCGTCGAACTGCGGATCGAGCGTGGCCAAGGCCTGCCTTATTGCTCCTTGAAGCGATAGCCGACGCCGTACAGCGTTTCGATCATCTCGAAATCGTCGTCCGTCGCCTTGAACTTCTTGCGCAGCCGCTTGATGTGGCTGTCGATGGTGCGGTCGTCGACATAGACCTGGTCGTCATAGGCGGCGTCCATCAGCGCATTGCGCGACTTGACCACGCCGGGGCGCAGCGCCAAAGCCTGCAGGATCAGGAATTCGGTGACGGTCAGGGTGACGCGCTGTCCTTTCCAGGTGCAGGTATGGCGTTCCTCGTCCATGACCAGCGCCCCGCGTTCGATCAGCGCCTTGCTGGGGGTCGGTTCGGCGCCGCCATTGCCGCTGCCGGCGCCATCGCGGGGGGCGGAGCGGCGCAGGATCGCCTTGACCCGCTCCACCAGCAGGCGCTGGCTGAAGGGCTTGGTGATGAAATCGTCGGCGCCCATTTTGAGCCCGAACAATTCGTCGATCTCTTCATCCTTGGAGGTGAGGAAAATCACCGGCACATCGGATTTCTGCCGCAGGCGGCGGAGCAGTTCCATGCCGTCCATGCGCGGCATCTTGATGTCGAGAATGGCTAGGTCCGGCTTGTCGGTGGTCAGGCCTTCGAGGCCGGAGGCGCCGTCGGTATAGGTGGCTACCTGATAACCCTCGGCTTCCAGGGTCAGGGAGACGGAGGTGAGAATATTGCGGTCGTCGTCCACCAGGGCGATCTTTGGCATGTTCTGCCTTTCTCTTCGTGACGCTGTCGTTTAATGAGGCGATCCCCTCGGGGCCGCAATTGGTGCGAACGTTCAAGCGACAATTACGCATTAAATAAGGCGGGGCCAAGTCTTGTGCCAGGGGTCGTCTTAGCCGAAAGGCGATGCAACTTCTGTCTTAAGACCCATTTGGGGATGGTTCGAGCCCGGTGCCGGCTCCTATTTTGCCCGCCATTGGCCGCCCAGGGATGAGGCGGCGCAGTGGAGGTCACTATGACTGCGTTCGATCACCATATTCTTCGAACCGGACTTGCCGGCGCTGCCGCGCCGCTCGACGCCAACGCCAATGCCCCCGCTCTGGTTGCGGCGGCTATCGGCCAGGGCGGCGGGGTTCTGACGGCGGATGGGGCGCTTTCCGTCACCACCGGCGCCTTCACGGGCCGCTCGCCCCGGGACAAGTTCATCGTCCGCGATGCGCTGACCGAGGACCAGGTATGGTGGGACAATTCCGGTGCCATGAGCCCGGCCCATTTCGACCTTCTGCTGGCCGATATCAAGACCCATCTCGCCGGCCAGAAACTGTTCCGCCAGGATCTGCTCGCCGGGGCAGATCCGCGCCATCAATATGATGTCAGCGTGTTCACCCCCAGCGCCTGGCACGCTCTGTTCATCCGCAACCTGCTCATAAGGCGCGGCGAAGCCGTTCCGGCCGGCGCCGATACGGCCGCGGTCACCATCCTGCATGCACCGCTTCTGCAAGCCGACCCCGCCCGCCATGGCTGCCGCACCGGCACGGCGATCGCGCTCGACATGAGCCGCAACATCGTGCTCATCGCCGGTACGCTCTATGCCGGCGAGATCAAGAAATCGGTGTTCTCGCTGTTCAATTTCCACGCGCCCGCCCAAAACGTGCTGCCCATGCATTGCTCGGCCAATCTGGGGCCGGATGGCGAGACGGCTTTGTTCTTCGGGCTGTCGGGCACCGGCAAGACCACGCTCTCCAACGACCCCGCCCGTCCGCTGATCGGCGACGACGAGCACGGCTGGAGCGCGGATGGCGTCTTCAACCTCGAAGGGGGGTGCTACGCCAAGACTGTCAAGCTTTCGGCCAGTGCCGAGCCGGAGATTTTCGCAGCAACGCGCCGTTTCGGCACGGTTCTGGAAAATGTCGTGCTCGATGCTAACAATGTGCCAGCGTTCGACGACATAACGCTAACCGAAAACACACGCGCCGCCTATCCGATCGACGTGCTTCCCTCCATCGTCAGGGGCGGAATTGGCGGCGTGCCGAAGAGCGTCGTCTTTCTCACCGCCGACGCGTTCGGCGTGCTGCCGCCGCTGGCCCGGCTGACCCCGGAACAGGCGGTCTATCACTTCCTGTCGGGCTATACGGCCAAGGTCGCGGGCACCGAACGCGGCGTCACCGAGCCGCAAGCGACATTCTCCGCCTGTTTCGGCGCGCCCTTTATGCCTTTGCATCCAAGCGTTTACGGCGCGATGCTGGCCGAGCGGCTGCGCGCCAGCGGTGCGCAGGCCTGGCTGCTCAATACCGGCTGGACCGGCGGCGGCTACGGAACCGGCAAGCGCATCGACATCGCCTCGACCCGGCGCCTGCTGAATGCCGCGCTCGACGGGGTGCTCGACAAGGCCGATATGCGTCTCGACCCGCTATTCGGCTTCGAAGTGCCGCTGAACGTGCCCGGCGTCGACGAGCGCCTGCTCGATCCAAGGCAGACTTGGGAAAATGCCGACGAATATGACGTTCAATCTGCAAAATTGGTCGGTCTTTTCCGCAGCAATTTCAATAAGTTCGGTCCCGAAGCCAATGCCGAGGCCGGCCCGCGCCTGCAAATGGCGGCGGAGTGATTGGCTCCTCAGTCATGGAACAAAGGGCGCTTATGGCGCCCTTTTTCATGCCTGAAAAATCACTCAGTTCGGCGAATAGAAGATATGGGAATCCACCGCCGCGACGCGCGAATAGGTGTGGGACCAGGACGGAGCAACGGCGCGCGTGTGATAATACAGCGCCGAGCCGGGCAACACGCCGATCTCCTTGCCGGTGGCGAATTCGGCATAGACCTGCTTGGCCAATTCCTTCGAACTGGCCCAGGCGCGGCGCTCGCCGGGCGTATCGTTACGGCCGTCGCAGGCAAAGGTGAACTGGCAGCGATAAAGGCCCCGATTGGCGTTCTGATAAATGACGCCGCACAGCGAATCGGGGAACTTGCTCGACCGGGCGCGGTTGACGATCACATTGGCGACGGCCAATTGCCCCTTGGCGCTTTCCCCGCGGGCTTCGTGATAGATGGCCTGGGCCAGGCAATCGCGCTCGGCATTGGCGGTTTCGATGCGCTTGGCCATCGGCTGGTAATCGGTCTCGACATAGGCAGCCAGCATGTGGGACGTCACCGAAGCCTGCGGGCGCGGGGCCGGCTCGGTGAAGCTGGCAATGGCCGAAAGCGCGTTATTGCCACCGAAAGAGGCGTGGCTGATATAGCCCATCAACAGATCCTGCGTGAGCTCGGGCCGCGGTCCGGCCAAGGTCACGTCGACGGCGCGCAGGGCCTGCTGGCGCTGGGCGTAATTGGCGAGCAGTTCCGGTGTCAGCGCCAGCTCCTCTGGCGCCAAAGGCACCAGGGTCGGCCCGAGGGCCGGCTGCGCCCGCAATGCGGCGACAGCTTCGGGCACCGGTAGGGGTAGAGCGATATTGGTGTCGGCATGGGCCGGAGAAAGGGTGACGAACAGCACCAAGGCGGCGGCGCACAGCGCCAATATTGGCGAAAGGGCGCGCGCGATAATCTGCTGCCGGTCCGATCTCAATGCCCCGTCCTTACTCGTGAGTCCTGCCGGCCATATCCGGCGGACCTTCTTTTCCAGGGGCCAAGGGCGCCCTGTTGCTTCCCGGCGGCACACTAACCAAGGCGTGGCCAGGATGGAAGCCAGAATTTACGGCTGGTTAACCATAAACTTTAGCAACTTAAGGCAGGGTTAATGGAGGCGGGCTCTGGAAGAAACCCTTGATTTCAAAGGATTTTAGACGTGCTGAACCGAACCTTGCCCGATTGGATAAGATTTTATCCATTAGCGCGGATGGTTAATCGGGTCCTCAGCGGCGCGGAAAAGCCGCCTGGTGCACATGCATCAGGCTCTGGGTGACGAGGATACCCAAAGCCTCGATTTCGGCATTGGGGCTCACCAGATCGGGCACCATGACGGTCTGCATGCCCGCCGCATGGGCGGCGTGCACGCCGGCATGACTGTCTTCCAGCGCCAGGCAAAGGGCGGGCTCGATCCCGAGGCGTTTGGCGGCGGTGAGATAAGGTTCGGGATGCGGCTTGGGATGAACCACATCGTCCCGCGTCACCACGGTTTCGAACAGCTCCAGCAGGCCGGCGGCGTTCAAATGGTGTTCGGCGTGCGGATTGCGCGAGGAGGTGGCGACGGCGACGGGGATGCCGCGGTCCCGCAATTCCACGATGAAATCCCGTGCCCCCGGCTTGACGGGCACGCCGGCATGGCTGCGCTCGCGCATGATGACGCGGCATTTCTCGTCGAACAGCGAATAGGGAAAGGCGACGCCATAGGCTTCGATCAGCAGCCGATTGGTGTGTTCATGGCTGGAGCCGACCATGGAGCGGTGGACATCGTCGGTCATCTCGAAGCCGAGCTCGGTGCAGACATCATAGACGATGTCGCGGAACACCGCCTCGGTATCGAGCAGCGTACCATCCATATCGAAAATGGCGGCCTGGAAGGGGCGAAGGGGGAGAATGTCGGAAAGAATAGTCATTTTCGAACATATAGGCCCGTTCCGCGATATTCGCCAGACCGGGCAGAGCAAGGCGGCCTTGCAAGGGCGACGAACCTGCGGCCTCGTGCTAGCGTTTAGCGATCATGTCTGATTTTCGCCCCACAAGCCGCCATGAGGAACTGGGCAACGCTTTCTTCGATCGCGTCGCCCCGGCCGATTTCCCCAAAACCATACTCCGCCACCGCGACCGGCGCTGGGCGAAGCGCCTCGGCCTGGACGCGCTCAGCGACAGCCAATGGCTGAGCCATTTCGGCCGTTTCGAACCTCTGCCCGGCTCGCTGCCGCAGCCCCTTTCCCTGCGCTATCACGGCCATCAATTCCGCAGCTACAATGCCGATCTGGGCGACGGACGCGGGTTTCTCTTTGCCCAATGTATCGACCCCGAAGATGGTCGTCTGCTCGATTTCGGCACCAAGGGCAGCGGCAAGACGCCATGGTCGCGCGGCGGCGACGGGCGGCTGACGCTCAAGGGCGGGATGCGCGAAGTCCTCGCCACCGAGATGCTCGAGGCGCTGGGCGTCTATACGTCCAAGAGCTTTGCGCTGGTCGAGACCGGCGAGCAGCTCTGGCGCGGCGACGAACCCTCGCCGACCCGCTCCGCCGTATTGACGCGGCTGAGCCACAGCCATATCCGCATCGGCACCTTCCAGCGGCTGGCCTATCTGGAGGACAAGGACAATCTGGCGCTGCTGGTCGATTATTGCATCGCCAATTATTATCCCGAACTGGCGACAGCCGAGGACAGGGCCGCGGCGTTCCTCGAGGCCGTCACCGTCAATGTCGCCCGGCTCGGCGCACAGTGGATCGCCGCGGGCTTCGTGCATGGCGTGCTCAACACCGACAATATCAACATTACCGGCGAGAGCTTCGATTACGGCCCCTGGCGGTTCCTGCCGCATTACGATCCCGGCTTTACCGCCGCCTATTTCGACGAGACCGGGCTCTATGCCTTTGGCCGGCAACCGGACACCCTCGCCTGGAACCTGACGCGGCTGGCCGAATGCCTTTTGCCGCTCTCCTCGATCGAGAAGCTGGAGCCGGCGCTCAACCTTGTCTGGCCGGCTTTCCGGGAGCAATTGCCGATCCAGATGCTGCGACGGCTTGGTTTGGTGCCGCGCGGGGTCGAGGAGGATAGCGCCTTCGTCACCGCCCTGTTCGGCTTTCTCTCCCACAGCCGGGCGCCTTACGAGCAATTCTTCTTCGATTGGCGCGGCGGCGCGCTGAGCACCGAACGGGCGGCAGCCAGCCCCTCGGCCGAACATTATGCCGGCGAAGCCTTCCGTCCGGTTGCCGATCTGCTGGAGGCCTATGCGCCGTCAGGCGACGTCAATCTGGACCATGCCTATTTCGCCCACGCCCGCCCGCGCACCATGCTGATCGACGAGGTGGAAGCCATCTGGGCGCCGATTGCCGAAAGCGATGACTGGGCCTCGTTCGAAAGCACTCTTTCCGAAATCGCCCAAATGCGCCATGCCTATGGAATATTGCCCTGACATTGTCTTGGCCGGATGACGGTGATGGCGAAACGGAGACCGAACACATGCCGATCTATTCGCTCAATGGCGTTGCGCCGCAGATCGATCCGGAAGTGGGCTTCATCGCCCCCAACGCCGTGCTGGTCGGCGACGTGGTGATCGGCTCGGAAGTCGGCATCTGGTTCGGGGTGGTGGCGCGGGGCGATATCGAGCGCATCGCCATCGGCGCCCGCACCAATGTGCAGGAAAATTGCGTGCTCCACACCGATAAAGGCTATCCGCTGGTGATCGGGGACAATGTCACCATCGGCCATGGCGCCATCGTGCATGGCTGCACCATTGGCGACAACAGCCTGATCGGCATGGGGGCCACCGTACTCAATGGCGCAAAAATCGGCCGGAACTGCCTGATCGGCGCCAATGCGCTGGTAACCGAGAACAAGGTCATCCCCGACAATAGCTTGGTCATGGGCGCGCCGGCCAAGGTGGTGCGGGAAATCGACGAAGACGGCGTCACGGCGCTGGCCGCTTCGGCCGAGCGCTATGTCCAGAACGCCCGGCGCTTCGCTGCAGGCATGAAGCCGGTGGATGGCGGCGAACCGGCTTTCGATCCGGCTTAACCCGTTTCACGTGATAGACCGCTTCCATCAAACCATAAACACTCTAGCCAATCTCGTATGGCACCACACTGCGCCGATCCGGCGGCACCGAGATCGCCGCCGCCAGGGGCGGCACGGCGCGTTGCGGGCAATTGCGCCGCTCGCAGATGCGGCAGGATATGCCGATAGGCTCGAAGCTGGCTTTGCCGATATCGAGATCGTCGGCATAGATCAGGCGGCCGGCATGGCTGATTTCGCAGCCCAGCGCATAGGCATAGCGGCGCGTAGTGCCGCGATAGCCGCCCATGCGCTTTTCACTCGACCAGGCCAGGCAGAGATAGCTCTTGCCATCCGGCGTCTCGGCCAATTGCCGGATGATCTGCCCATGCGCCTCGAAGGCGCGGTGAACGTTCCATAGCGGGCAGGCGCCGCCGAAACGGGCGAATTGCAAGGCCGTGGCCGAATGGCGCTTGGTGATGGTGCCCGCCGCGTCGACCCGCGCGAAGAAGAAGGGCACGCCGCGCTCGCGCGGGCGTTGCATGGTGGAGAGGCGATGCGCCACCTGTTCGAGACTGGCGCCGAAGACACGGGCCAGTTCCTCGATGTCGAAGCGGTAGCCATCGGCGGCCCTGAGAAAGGCGCCATAGGGCATTTGTAGCGCCCCGGCGAAATAATTGGTGAGGCCCATGCGGGCAATGGCGCGGGCCTCTTGCGCCTTGAAGCTGGCGCCGTCCAGCAAGCTGTCGAGCAGGGTCGCCTGTTCGAGCCCGCCCAGCACATTGGCGATGCGGAAGAACTGGCTGGAGGGTTCGAGATGCTCGTTGACCCACAGCGTGCGGTTGACCCGGTCGAATTCCACCAGCCTTTCGCCGCTGGCCGGCGGGCTCATGACGACGCGGATATTGTGCATTTCCGCACAATAATCGATCAGCCGCCGCAGCCGATAAGGCCCGAACGCCCCCAATTCGTCCGCCATGGTCTCGGCGGCGCGGTCCAGCGGGTCGATGTAATTGTCGGCATAGTGGAAGAAGTCGCGCACTTCCTCATAGGCCGTCGTCACCCCGCTCTGCGGGTCGCGTGACAGGGCGGCATCCATGCCGGCGAGACGCTCATTGGTTTTTCGATAGGCTTCATAGAGCGCCAGCACCGCCCGGGCCATGTCCGGCGCATTGCTGGCGACGCTTTTCAATTCCTGCAGATTGGGCACTGCCTCCCCGAAGACCGGATCGGCCAGAGCCTCGCGCAGATCGACCGCCAGCCGGTCCGAGGCATCGGTAGCGAGGTTGGTGAGATCGAGATTGAAGTTTTCGGCCAGCGCCAGCATCACCGAGGCGGTCAGCGGCCGCTGATTGGATTCGAGCTGGTTGACATAGGAGGCGGAAATATCCAGCCGCGCCGCCAGTTCCGCCTGGGTCAATTTATGCAGCGCGCGCAGCGCCCGCAGCCGCGCGCCGGCAAAGACCTTTCTGGGAGCCAAGATTACAAATCCACAAAATTACAACAATGCCGCTGTGTGATTGTAACAGACTCGCCCTTTCCTGTCTTGGGCCATCGGGCAAGGAACGCTAGTCTGCAAGGACGCAGAACCGGGAGGCCGCCCATGCAGGACATCATTTCCGCCCTCGAGAACAAGCGCGCCGAAGCGCGGCTAGGCGGCGGGCAGCGGCGCATCGATATTCAGCATGGCAAGGGCAAGCTCACCGCGCGCGAGCGGCTCGACGTGCTGCTCGATCCCGGTTCTTTCGAAGAATACGACATGTTCGTCACCCATCGGGCCACCGATTTCGGCATGGCCGAGACGATCATTCCCGGCGATGGCGTGGTCACCGGCTGGGGCACGATCGACGGGCGGCTGGTCTATGTGTTTTCGCAGGACTTCACCGTTTTCGGCGGTTCGCTCAGCGAAACCCACGCCAAGAAGATCTGCAAGATCATGGACCTGGCCATGCAGAACGGCGCGCCGGTAATCGGGCTCAACGATAGCGGCGGCGCCCGCATCCAGGAAGGCGTCGCGTCGCTGGGCGGTTATGCCGATGTGTTCTGGCGCAATGTGCAGGCCTCGGGCGCGGTGCCGCAGATTTCGGTGATCATGGGTCCCTGCGCCGGCGGCGCGGTCTATTCGCCAGCCATGACCGACTTCATCTATATGGTCGAGGATTCGAGCTATATGTTCGTCACCGGACCGGATGTGGTCAAGACCGTCACCAATGAAAGCGTCACCCAGGAAGAATTGGGCGGCGCGTCCACCCATACCAAAATCTCCTCGGTGGCCGATGCGGCCTTCGCCAATGACATCGAGACGCTGCTGGAAGTGCGGCGGCTGTTCTCCTATCTACCGCCCGCCGCCGGCCAAAAATCGCCGCGCCTTCCCACCCACGATCCCGTCGACAGGCGCGACGACAAGCTCGACACCATCATTCCCGATAGCGCCAACAAGCCCTATGACATGCGCGAGGTCATCGAGACCGTCGCCGACGAAAGCGAGTTCCTCGAAATCCAGAAGGATCATGCCGGCAATATCCTGGTCGGCTTCATCCGGCTCGACGGCCATAGCGTCGGCGTCGTCGCCAATCAGCCGCTGATGCTGGCGGGGTGTCTCGACATCAATGCCTCAAAAAAGGCGGCGCGCTTCATCCGCTTCTGCGATGCTTTCGACATCCCCATCCTGACCTTTGTCGACGTGCCCGGCTTCCTGCCCGGCGTGGCCCAGGAATATGGCGGCATCATCAAGCATGGTGCCAAGCTCTTGTTCGCCTATTCCGAGGCCAGCGTACCGCTGGTCACCGTCATCACGCGGAAAGCCTATGGCGGGGCCTATGACGTCATGGCGAGCAAGCACATCAAGGCCGATGTGAACTATGCCTGGCCATCGGCCGAAATCGCCGTCATGGGGGCCAAGGGCGCGACGGAAATCCTCTATCGCTCGGAACTGGGCGACAAGGAGAAGATCGCCCAGCGCACCGCCGATTACGAAGCGCGCTTCGCCAATCCCTTCGTCGCCGCCGAGCGCGGCTTCATCGACGACGTCATCATGCCCCACGGCACCAGACGCCGCGTCATCCGCGCCTTCTCGACCCTCAGGCACAAATCCGTGCAGGGTCCGAAGAAGAAGCATAACAATATTCCGCTGTGAGAGGGCAGGTATGGGTGAGTTCTGGGTCTATGAAAACTGGACGCATAAGCGGGCGCGGGTTCATCTGGCCCATTGCTCGTTCTGCAATCATGGCCGCGGGCATCAGGCTGGTACGGGAGAAAGGAACGGAAAATGGCATGGGCCTTACGATGACGGCGAGACCGCCAGCCGGCGCGCTGTGATGACCGGACATGCGGATATGGCAGGTTGCGGCCATTGTGGCGCGACATTCTCGTCGGGCAGGACCATATGACCATCACCAAACTTCTCATCGCCAATCGCGGCGAAATTGCCTGCCGGGTCATCAAGACCGCCAAGCGCATGGGCATGGCCACGGTGGCGGTCTATTCCGATGCCGATAAGGAAGCGCTGCATGTGCGCATGGCCGACGAGGCGGTGCATATCGGCGCCTCGCCGGTCAAGGATTCCTATCTCCGGATCGACAGGATCATCGCCGCTTGTAAGCAGACCGGCGCCGAGGCCGTGCATCCCGGCTATGGTTTCCTCTCCGAAAACGCCCCCTTTGCCGCGGCTCTGGAGCAGGAGGGTATCATCTTTGTCGGCCCGCCGCCCAAAGCCATCGAGGCCATGGGCGACAAGATCACCAGTAAAAAACTTGCCGCCGAGGCCGGCGTTTCCACGGTGCCCGGCCATATGGGCCTGATCGAAGACGCCGAACACGCCGTCAAAATTGCCAGATCAGTCGGCTATCCGGTGATGATCAAGGCTTCGGCCGGCGGCGGCGGCAAGGGCATGCGCATTGCCTGGAACGATGCCGAGGCGCGCGAGGGCTTCGAGCGCTCCAAATCCGAGGCGGCTTCCTCCTTTGGCGACGATCACATCTTCATCGAGAAATTCGTCACCGAGCCGCGCCATATCGAAATCCAGCTGATCGCCGACGCCCATGGCAATGTGTTCTATCTGCATGAGCGCGAATGCTCGATCCAGCGCCGCAACCAGAAGGTGATCGAGGAAGCGCCCTCGCCTTTCCTCGACGAGGCGACGCGCAAGGCCATGGGCGAGCAAGCGGTGGCGCTGGCCAGGGCGGTCGGCTATCGCAGCGCCGGGACGGTGGAATTCATCGTCGACAGGGACAAGAAGTTCTATTTCCTCGAAATGAATACCCGCCTCCAGGTCGAACATCCCGTGACCGAACTGATCACCGGGCTGGACCTGGTGGAATTGATGCTGCGCGTCGCCAATGGCGAACAGCTGCCGCTGAACCAGAGCCAGGTGCAGCGCCATGGCTGGGCCATCGAGAGTCGGCTCTATGCCGAGGATCCCTATCGCAATTTCCTGCCCTCGACGGGCCGGCTGACCCGCTATCGCCCGCCCGAGGAAAGCGCCGGCGACGATCTGGTGGTGCGCAACGATACCGGCGTGTTCGAGGGCGGCGAGATTTCCACCTTCTACGATCCGATGATCGCCAAGCTGTGCATCTGGGCGCCGACGCGGCTGGCGGCCATCGACGCCATGGGACTGGCGCTGGATTCTTTCGAGGTCGAAGGCGTCGGCAACAATTTGCCGTTCCTCTCCACGGTGATGGAACAGCAGCGGTTTCGCGACGGGCGCCTGACCACCGGCTATATCGCCGAGGAATTCCCCGAGGGCTTTGCGGGCGCCGAACTCAACGACATGCACCATTTCGACGTCAGCGCCGCCGCCGCTTTGCTGATGGCGCGCCGCGAGCAGCGCCGCGGCGGCACCGAGGCGGAAAGCCGATGGCATGTGCAGGTGGGCGACAGGGCCGAAACGGTCGTGCTCCACCAGAAGGGGCTCGAAAGCGTCGTCGATCTGGGCTGGCGCAGCGAGGCGGCGCATCTGCACTGGCAGCCCGGCGATAATCTGGCCCGCATCGATTGGTCCGGCGGCCGCCATGCGGTGCTCAAGGTCAACCCTACCACGTCCGGCTTCCGCATCCGCTATCGCGGCGCCGATCTCACAATCGTGGTGCTGCGGCCCCATATCGCGCAATATCTCAAGCATATGCCGGTCAAGGTGCCGCCGGACATGAGCCGCTTCCTGCTCTGCCCCATGCCGGGCCAGGTGGTGCGGATCGACGTCGCCGAGGGCGATGTGGTCGAGGACGGACAGACCCTGGCGGTGGTCGAAGCCATGAAGATGGAAAACGTCCTCAAGGCGGAAAAACGGGCCCGGGTCACCAAGGTGCATGTCGTGCCCGGCGCGGTGCTGGCGGTGGACCAGGTGATGATCGAATTCGAGGCGGCGTAATGGGTTTTGAACCGAAGTTTTGCGCCTTGACGACACCGAGTGAGGGGATGGCCCATGCCCGCTGATTTTGCCGCCTGGGCCGCCCTCGCCCAGAAGGAACTCCGCGACACGCCGCTATCGGCGCTCGACCGCGATTATGGCGGCATCAAAGTCAGCCCGGTCTATCTCGGCGGTGATGGCGAAATCCCCGGCATCGAACCGTTCACCCGCGGCGTGCGGGCCACCATGTACGCCAATCGCCCCTGGACCATCCGCCAATATGCCGGCTTCTCCACCGCGCGCGAATCCAATGAATTTTACCGGCAGGCGCTGGAAAAGGGCCAAAAGGGCCTGTCGGTCGCCTTCGACCTCGCCACCCATCGCGGCTATGACAGCGACCATCCGCGCGTGATGGGCGATGTCGGCAAGGCCGGTGTCGCCATCGATTCGGTGGAAGACATGAAGGTGCTGTTCGATACCATTCCGCTCGACAAGATGAGCGTGTCGATGACCATGAACGGGGCGGTTATTCCGGTGCTGGCCATGTTCATCGTCGCCGCCGAGGAGCAGGGCGTCCGCCAGGACCAGTTGGAAGGGACCATCCAGAACGACATCCTCAAAGAGTTCATGGTCCGCAATACCTATATCTATCCGCCCGAGCCCTCGATGCGCATTGTCGGCGACATCATCGCCCATACGGCGCGCCACATGCCGAAATTCAATTCGATCTCGATCTCGGGCTATCATATGCACGAGGCCGGGGCGACGGCGGTGCAGGAGCTGGCCTATACCTTGGCCGACGGCATGGATTATGTCCGCGCCGCCCAGCGCCGGGGCCTCGATATCGACACTTTTGCCGGCCGCCTCTCGTTCTTTTTCGGCATCGGCATGAACTTCTTCCTCGAAGTCGCCAAGCTGCGCGCCGCCCGGAAATTGTGGAGCGAGATCATGACCGATCTCGGCGCCAGGGATGCGCGCTCCAAGATGCTGCGCACCCATTGCCAGACCTCGGGCGTGTCGCTGACCGAGCAGGACCCGCACAACAATATCGTGCGCACCACTATCGAGGCCCTGGCCGCCACGCTGGGCGGCACGCAGAGCCTGCATACCAACAGCTTCGATGAAGCCATTGCGCTGCCCACCGAGTTTTCCAGTCGCATCGCCCGCAATACCCAGTTGATCCTCCAGCATGAAAGCCGCATCACCGATGTGGTCGATCCGCTGGGCGGCTCCTATTTCGTCGAAGCGCTGACCGCCGAGCTGGTCGACGGCGCCAGGGCGCTGATCGCGGAA
The DNA here is from genome assembly GCF_030285925.1 of Devosia sp. YIM 151766. Taxonomy (NCBI): domain Bacteria; kingdom Pseudomonadati; phylum Pseudomonadota; class Alphaproteobacteria; order Hyphomicrobiales; family Devosiaceae; genus Devosia; species Devosia sp. YIM 151766. The sequence goes on from NZ_CP127251.1 coordinate 60,394, forward strand.
GCCGAGGCAGAAGGCGGGATGACCGCCTTCGTGCAGTCCGGCGGGCCGAAAATGGCCATCGAGGAAGCCGCTGCCCTGCGGCAGGCTCGCATCGATCGCGGCGAGGATGTCATTGTCGGCGTCAATCGCTACCGGCTCGATGCCGAAGACGGTATCGAGGTGCGCCAGATCGACAATGCGAAGGTTCGCGCCGAGCAGATCGCCCAGCTCGAACGCATAAGGGCGACGCGCGACGAGGCCAAATGCCAGTCCATGCTGGCGGCCTTGCGCGAATTCGCCGCCAAGGACGAGGGCAATCTGCTCGAAGCCGCCATTGAGGCGGCGCGGGCCCGGGCCAGCCTGGGCGAGATCAGTCAGGCCCTGGAAGATGTATTCGGCCGCCACCGCGCCGTCACCAGGGTCATTTCCGGCGTCTATTCGGGCGGTTATGGCGATGATCCGCAACTCAAATCCGTTTCCGACCGCATCGCTGCCTTCAAGGCGGCGCGCGGCCGGGCGCCGGCCATCTTCATCGCCAAGATGGGCCAGGATGGTCATGATCGGGGCGCCAAGATCATCGCTTCGGCTTTCGCCGATCTCGGCTTTGCCGTGCATATGGGCGATCTGTTCGAGACCGCCCCGGAAGTCGCCGCCCATGCCGATGAATTCAAGGTCGATGCGGTTGGCGTGTCCTCGCTGGCGGCGGGGCATAAGACGCTGGTGCCCGAATTGATCGAGGCGCTCAGGGCGCGCGGGCTGGGCGACGTCACCGTGGTGGTGGGCGGGGTGATCCCCGAGCCCGATTATGATTTCCTCTACGAAGCCGGCATTGCCGCCATTTTTGGGCCGGGAACCAATGTGCTCGACGCCGCTTTTTCGGTGCTGAACGAGATCGAGGGAAGGCTTTCCAATCGATGATCGGGCGTCTCAACCACATCGCCATCGCCGTGCCCGACCTGGCCGCCGCCACCGCGAAATATCGCGACCAGCTGGGCGCGCAAGTGGGCGTGCCACAGCCCCTGCCCGAGCATGGGGTGACCGTGGTGTTCATCGATACCGGCAATACCAAGATCGAGCTGCTCGAAATTCTGGGCGAGAATTCGCCTATCGCCCCGTTCCTCGAGAAGAATCCGAGCGGCGGGATGCATCATGTCTGTTTTGAGGTACCCGATCTCGCCGCCAGCGTGGCGCAATTGCGGGCCAGCGGCGCTCGGGTGCTGGGCGATGGCGCACCGAAAATCGGGGCGCATGGCCGGCCCGTCGTCTTCCTGCATCCCAAGGATTTCGACGGCACGCTGATCGAGCTGGAAGAAGTCGGAGAATAATGCGTGCGGCATTTGCTTGGCGTTTACCACAAAGCCACTTGGCCGCGCCGATAAGGCTCTCGTCAATTCCTGGCCGCTAGCATCTGTTCGAGAATAAGCAGAGCGCATCCGCTCGAACAGGCGTCAGAATGACCGAGGCCAGCAGCGAGACACATCGCGGGGACTGGCGGCGCACCATGCTGGTGCCCGTGCTTCTGGCGCTGGGCGTCATCCTGATCGCTGGCATCCTGCTCGACCGCCAGAACCTGCAGATCGCCGAAAGCCGCCTGCGCGCCGAGACGCTGGCGGAGATTTCGGTGATCCGCGCCAAGCTGGAAGGCCATCTCGCCAGCAATGTGCAATTGGTCAGGGGGCTGGTGGCCACCATCAGCACCGAGCCGGACATGGATCAGGCCCGCTACAATGCGCTGGCGCGCAATCTCTTCGAAAAAAGCAGCCAATTGCGCTCGGTGGCCGCAGCGCCCGACCTCGTCATCCGCATGACCTATCCGCTGGCCGGCAATGAGGCTGCGATCGGCCTCGACTACCGCAATAATCCCGAACAATGGGCGGCGGTCGAACAGGTGCTGGTCACCAACCAGCTCAACATTGCCGGGCCGGTCGATCTGGTCCAGGGCGGGCTGGGCTTTGTCGGTCGCTTTCCCGTCCATGTCGGGGAAGGCGCATCCCGGCATTTCTGGGGCCTGGTCGCGGCCGTGGTCGATGCCGAGCAACTCTATGCCGATAGCGGTCTCACCGATCCGGCCCAGGCCTTGACGATTTCCATCACCGGCCATGACGGCACCGGCGGCAATGGCCGGCGCTTTTTCGGCCCCGATCTCACGGATGCCCGCCCTGTGCTGGCCGATGTGGTCCTGCCCGCAGGCACCTGGCAGATCGCCGCCATTCCCCTGGAAGGCTGGGCGCCCAATTCCGCCAGCATCTGGGCGCTGCGCGGCGTGATCCTGGCCGCCGGGGTGCTGATCCTGTTCCCGATAGCGGTCACCGCCCGCATGGTCAGCCAGCGGCATGATTATATCCGCACCCTGGGCGCCCGCGAGGCGGAACTGGCCAAGCTGACGCGGCGGCTCAATCTGGCGCTCGACGTCTCCAAGGTCGGTGTGTGGGAGATGGATGTGGCCACCGGCATCGAGACCTGGGACCATCGCACAAGGGAATTATACGGCTTCCCCGAATGCAATGCGCCGCCCAGCCATGAGCTTTGGCGCGGCGCCGTACATCCCGAGGACCGCGACCGCGCCGAGAGCGATTTCCGCAGCATGATCGGCAAGGGTCGCTATGAATCGGATTATCGCGTCGTGCTGCCGGACGGCGCCATACGCCATGTGCGTTCGGTGGCGGCGCTGTTCGCCGAGCCGGGCCAGGCCGAGAAGGTGATCGGCGTCAATTGGGACATGACGCCCGACGTCCTGCTGAACGAGGATTTGCGGCTCGCCAAGCGCCAGGCCGAGGCCCGGGCCAGCGAATTGGAGGCGGCGCGCATCCGCATCGAGCACAATGCGCTGCATGACAGCCTGACCGGCCTGCCCAATCGCCGCTATCTCGACGAGGTGCTGCAACGCCATGCCGAGGACGGCTATTTCGGCAGTGGCTCCATCGCCCTGCTGCATATCGACCTCGACCGCTTCAAGCAGATCAACGACACGCTGGGCCATGCGGCGGGCGACGCCATGCTGATCCATGCCAGCAAGGTGCTGCGCGCCAATTGCCTCAAGACCGATTTCGTCGCCCGTATCGGCGGGGATGAATTCGTCATCGTCTCCAGCGCCGGCGCCGCCGACCGGCAATTGCACCTGATGGCCGATCGCATCGTCAAGGAAATGCGCAAGCCTGCCGTGCATGAGGGCCATGAATGCCGCTTCGGCGTCAGCATCGGCGTAGCGGTGAGCCGGGCGGCGAGCATCGACGTCAAGCAATTGCTGATCAATGCCGATATTGCGCTCTACCGCGCCAAGGGGCGGGGCCGGAACCGGCACGAATTCTTCTCCGAGGCGCTCCAGGCCGAGGTCGTCCATACCAAGAGGGTGGCCGACGAGATATTGGCGGCGCTCGACGCCGATGCCTTCATCGCCCATTACCAGCCGCAATTCGACGCCCATAGCCTCGACCTGGTCGGGGTGGAGGCGCTGGTGCGCTGGCGGCATGGCGAGGGCCTCAAGGCGCCGGACAGCTTCATGGCGATTGCCGAGGAACTCAATGTCATGGCCCAGATCGACCAGATCGTCCTGGAACGGACGCTGGCTGACCTGCGCCAATGGGACGCCAAGGGTCTCGTCGTGCCGCGCGCCTCGGTGAATGTCTCGCTGCGGCGCCTGCATGACGAGGGGCTGATCGCCAGCCTCAAGGCGCTGGACCTGCCGCCCGGACGGCTGGCCTTCGAATTGGTGGAATCGATCTATCTGGACGAGAGCGATGGCCTGGTCGCCTGGAATATCGACCAGATCAAGGAATTGGGCATCGACGTGGAAATCGACGATTTCGGCACCGGCTATGCCTCCATCGTGTCATTGCAGAAGCTGCATCCGCGTCGCCTCAAGATCGACCGGCAATTGGTCAATCCGATCATCAACGAGCCGGCGCAGCGCCAGCTGGTCGCCTCCATCGTCGATATCGGCAAATCCATGGATATCGAGATCGTCGCCGAGGGCGTCGAAACCATGGAGCATGCCCATATCCTGCGCGATCTGGGCTGCGACATCCTGCAAGGCTATGCCTTTGCCCGGCCGATGAGCGCTATGGCGTTCGAGATCTTCATGGCCGAGCAGGCCTGGCGCCGCGCCGGTTAGGGCGCGGCTGGTCGCCTAATCCACCAGGAAATAGGTGATGGTCGTCACCACGCGGACCTTCTTGTCGATCTGCTTTTCCGGGCGATCGTTGGGAATGTCGACGGCGGGCAGGATTTCGAACACCCCCTGATTGGCCGTCTGGATATCACCCACCAGCGCGCCGGATTCGGTGGCGAATTGCTCGGCGGTTTCGCGGGCACGCTGGGTTGCCTCGGTCAGCATCGCACTCTTGTGCTCGTTGATATCGGTGAAGACGAAGGAGGCCCCGGCGCTATAGGCATCCGAGGAGAACACCACGCCCTGCCGCAACAGGTCCGCCACCGAACGGCTGGCATCGGCGAGGTCGGTGACCCGGTCGGTGGTCACCAGCATGTCCTCGGTCAGCACGAAGCGATATTCGTCATTCATGGACGAGGCGTTGTAGCCGGCCGCCCGATCCTCGACGAGTACGTTCTGCACCTGGATTTCGCCTTCGGCGAAGCCGCGATCGGCGAGGAAGTCGCGCACCGCCTGTTCGGAGCGTTCAAGGCTGGCCCGGGCCGCTTCCAGGGTCGGACCGGTGGCGACGAAGCGGATGGGCCAGAAGCCCAGATCGGCCTGCACGGCCCGCTCGGAAAGCCCCTTGACGGTCACCGTGCGCAGCGGCTGGCGGCTCTCGACCAAGGAGGTGCCGACGAACCAGCCGGCCAGGGCAATTCCCGCGGCCACCAAAAGCGCTGCAACAACACCGATGAATTTCATGCTAATTCCCTCATGACGCCCGGTTCGGGAGATGGAGCGCCGCGATCATGGCGCGATAATGGCATAGGAGGATGCGGCTGAATGGCGGATGAACAGGCAAGGCTGGGACTGGGCGTGGTCGGCGCGGGCATGGCGGCAAAGCCCCATGCACAGGCGCTGGATGCATTGCGGGACCGGATCGATGTGCGCGGCGTCTGGCGGCGCAATGGCCAGGAATTGCAGCGCTTCTGCGCCGAATACGATTTCCCCGCCGCCGAGAGCTACGAGGCGCTGCTGGCCGATCCGGCGATCGACGCCATTCTCGTGCTCACCCCGCCCAATGCCCGCGAGGACATCGTGGCGGCGGCGGCCGGGGCGGGCAAGCATGTGCTGATGGAAAAGCCGGTGGAGCGCTCGACCCAGGCGGCCGAGCGCATCGTCACCCTCTGCGACCAGGCCGGCGTGACCCTGGGCATCATCTTCCAGCACCGCTTTCGCGCCGCCTCCCAGGCCCTGGCGGCCAAGATCCGAAGCGGCGAGCTGGGCCGGCTGCATGTCATGCATCTGGTCGTGCCCTGGTGGCGCCCGCAAGAGGGCTATTACGACCGGCCCGGGCGCGGCACCCTGGCTCAGGATGGCGGCGGCGTACTCATCACCCAGGCGATTCATTCGCTGGACCTGATGCTGAGCCTGGCCGGACCGGTCGAGGCGGTTACCGCCCTGGCGGCGACCACCGGCCTGCACCGGATGGAAGCAGAAGATTTCGTCGCCGGCGGCCTCGAATTCGCCAATGGCGCGGTGGGCGGGCTGATGGCGACGACCGCCAATTTCCCCGGCGGCGCCGAGACCATGACGCTCAATTTCGACCGGGCCAGCGCCATTCTGGCCGGCGGCAATCTGACCCTTAACTGGATGGACGGCCGCAGCGAAACCATCGGCGAGACCAGCAGCGGCGGCGGCGGCGCCGATCCGATGGCCTTCCCCTTCGACTGGCACATGGCCCAGATCGTCGATTTCGCCGATGCCGTGCAGCAGGACCGCCAGCCCGTCTCGACCGGCCACACGGCCCTGGCCGTACACCGGCTGATCGACGCGCTGATCCGGTCGGGCAAGGAAGGGCGCCGGATCGAGGTTTAGGCGCGTTCCCACCCATCCTGCGCCGGAGCCTCATTGCCGGCGCAGGAGCGATTTTGCCTGCGGCGGGGCGTCAGCCAGCAACCCGTTCGATTTCGGCGCCGCAGCGGGAAAGTTTGTCTTCCAGCCGCTCGAAGCCGCGGTCGAGGTGGTAGATGCGATTGACCACGGTTTCGCCCTTGGCGGCGAGGCCGGCAATGACCAGCGACACCGAGGCGCGCAAATCGGTGGCCATGACCTGGGCGCCCTTAAGCTGGGGTTTGCCATTGACGGTGGCGATCTGGCCATTGACCGAAATATCGGCGCCGAAGCGGGCCAACTCGGCCACATGCATGTAGCGGTTTTCGAAAATGGTCTCGCGAATCTGGCTGACGCCGTCGCTCATGGTCATCAAAGCCATGAACTGGGCCTGCAGATCGGTCGGGAAGCCGGGAAAGGGATCGGTTTCCATATCGACCGCCTGAATGCCATTGCCATTGCGGCGGATGCGCAGGCCCTTGGCTTCATGGGTGAGCTCGGCGCCGGTCCGGGAAAGAATGTCGAGCGCCGCCTGCAGATGCTCCGGGCGCGCCCCCTTGAGCAGCACGTCGCCGCCGGTCATGGCGGCGGCCATGGCGAAAGTGCCGGTCTCGATGCGGTCGGGAATGACCTCCACAACGGCGCCATGCAGCTTTTCGACGCCTTCGACGGTCAGCGTGCGGGTGCCGATGCCGGAGATCCTGGCGCCCATGGCGACGAGGCATTCGGCGACATTGGTGATCTCGGGTTCCTGGGCGGCGTTCTCGATAATTGTGGTGCCGCGCGCCAGCGTCGCCGCCATCAGGATGGCATGGGTGGCACCGACCGAGACCTTGGGGAAGCTGATCGTGGCGCCGACCAGCCCGCCCTTGGGCGCGCGGGCGACGACATAGCCTTCGTCGATATCGATGTCGGCGCCAAATTGCTGGAGGCCATAGAGGAAGAGGTCGACCGGGCGGGTGCCGATGGCGCAGCCGCCCGGCAGCGAAACGCGCGCTTCGTGGCAGCGGGCCAGCAGCGGGCCGATGACCCAGAAGCTGGCGCGCATCTTGGAGACCAGAGCATAGGGTGCGGTGGTATCGACGATGTCGGCGGCATGGAAGGTCATGCGCTGGCCCACGCCCTCCTCCTCGCCGCGGCGGCGGCCATGCACGGCGATATCGACGCCGTGATTCTCCAGAATGCGTTCCAATTGTTTGACGTCGGCAAGGCGCGGCACATTATGCAGCACCAGCGGCTCATCGGTGAGCAGCGAAGCGATCATCAGCGGCAAGGCGGCGTTCTTGGCGCCGGAAATGACGATTTCGCCATTAAGTTCATTGCCGCCGACCAAACGAATACGATCCATGAAAAGTCCTCAAACGCAGCCCATAGGGCCTGCTACCTGGTGGGGAGCCAAGGCGAGGTCTTCGTTGCCGCGTGAGCCAGACCAGCCGCACTCTAGAAAGGGTGACGATGGATATCTCGCCCGAAAATGGTTTACGGTTTCTTGTCCGTGTCCGTTTCGGAGGCCGAAGCCGCAGAATCGGCATCGCGCCCGGGATTAAGCTCCTGGGCGCGCGCCTTCGCCTGCGCCTTGCGGCGCTTGAGGTTCTCACGCAACTTTGCGGCCAATCTTTGCTCGCGCAAGTCCGCCTGTTCCGATTTGCCCATTCCGCTCTCGGCCCATCGATTCTCTTTGCGCGCTAGATAGGCTGTTTTTGACCTTGCGTCGAGACAGGCACTATGGCAAAGGAGCCCCCGTCGCCGCGCTGGCCCCGCCCGCGCCGCACACCCGGTTTGCTGCCGTAGCTCAGTGGTAGAGCACTCCCTTGGTAAGGGAGAGGCCGTCAGTTCAATCCTGACCGGCAGCACCAGTTTTCCCAGTTTCTGACTCTCTTCGGTCCGTTCGTCACGCCGTGCTCGGCAGAATCGGGAGGGACTATATGCGCGCCCGTTGCGTGTTGGTAGAAATCGCCTCGGCATCGATGCGGAGAATCCCTCGATCGCTCAGCGCCGGCCAGAAATGGGGATGTTTAAGTGCCTTCGAATTTTAACCGAAGGAAAGCAATTGGGTAACGGAAGGATTTGGTGGAGCCAAGCGGGATCGAACCGCTGACCTCTTGCATGCCATGCAAGCGCTCTCCCAGCTGAGCTATGGCCCCATTCCGTGGGTTCCGGCGAGCTTTGCCCGTCCGAAGCGAGGCGGAACGTATTGGATCATCCCGCCGCTTGCAAGTGCCTAAATGACACTTTTTTGTTCTGCCGGACAGCATTTCCGTCCGGCAGGAAATTCTCAATGAAATCAGCGATCTTCGTCGTCGCTGACCTCGAAGCCGAGGCCATCGTCCTCGTCTTCGTCTTCTTCGAGGAACGCGTCTTCCTCATCGCCCAGGTCCTCTTCGACCTCGACATCCTCGACATCGGGAATCTCGTCGCCCGATTCTTCGGCATCGGCCTCTTCGAGGCTGACGATCACCGGCGCCGCCGCGTCCTCGACCTCGTCTTCTTCGTCCGCCTCGTCCTCGTCATCGACCTTGCGCGCCGTGATCGGGCTGACCTTGCCGGGCAATTGATCGAAATAGGACCGCGGATAGGACTTGCCCGTATAGGGCGAGACGATCGGGTCCATGTTGAGGTCGTAGAATTTCTTGCCCGTATCGGGATCGGTCCGCTTGGTGCCGCGGTCGGAACTGGCCATTTTCATGCCTCGTCGAATGGAAAATGCGCGGGGGCGTCGAAAGCCGCTTGCGCCCCCCGTTTCGGTCAGTCCGGTTATGAGCAAAGCCGGCACGTGTCAAACGCAAAATGCGCGCTCTTGCTCCCCGCCTCCGCTGCGGCTATCGCCTAGGGCCGGGATTGCATTGCCGAGGAGGTCCAGCATGATCATCGCCGTCGACGGACCCGCCGCTTCCGGCAAGGGCACCCTGGCCTCGGGGCTCGCCCGTCATTATCGCCTGCCCCATCTCGATACCGGCCTGCTTTATCGCGCCGTGGGCCTGGCGGTGGCTGGCAAGGAAGACCGGCCGGACCTGGAAGAAGCGGCGATTGCGGCGGCCCGGACGCTCGATGCCGCCCATCTCGCCGATCTGGATGCCCTGACCGCCGCCGAAACCGGTGTCCTGGCGTCCAAAGTGGCGGTGATTGCCGAGGTGCGGGCGGCCCTGTTCGACTTTCAGCGCAATTTCGCCCTGCAGCCGGACGGGGCGGTGCTGGACGGCCGTGATATCGGCACGAAAATCTGCCCCGACGCCGACGTGAAACTCTTCATCCAGGCCGACAGCAAGGCGCGGATGGAGCGGCGGGCCAAGCAATTGGAAGCACGGGGCATCGTGGTCGACCGTTATGCGCTTTATCACCAGATCGAAGAGCGCGATGCCCGCGACATGCTCAATCCGCATGGCGGCTTTTACAAAGCGGACGACGCGCACTTGCTTGATACGACGCTTCTCGATATAGAGGCCGCACTCCGCGCTGCCATCGAGATTGTCGATCGGACCATGGCGCTCAAGGCAGGGGGCCAAACCTCCTAATTTCCTCCTTGGGGCCGGACACCGCTGCAATCGGTTCAATCGCTGGCCCGGAACCAGACATAAATCTATCGTCCTGTTCTTAGAAGCGGTGCTCCGTGCGCCGGCTTCGGCATTGCCGAAGCGGACCCGTATTCGGGCAGGATGCAAACCCCCAACCACCGGCGCAACGGAGAAAGAATTTGGCACAGCAGACTGTGACGAAAGACGATTTTGAATCGATGCTTCTCGACTCCTTTGTCGACAACGATGCCGCTGAAGGCACCGTCGTCAAGGGCAAGGTCGTCGCCATCGAAAAGGACCTCGCGATCATCGATGTGGGTCTGAAGACCGAAGGCCGCGTGCCGCTGAAGGAATTCGGCCAGGCCGGCCGCGACGGCACCATCGCCGTCGGCTCGGAAGTGGAAGTTTATGTCGACCGCGTCGAGAACGCGATGGGCGAGGCCGTCCTCTCCCGCGAAAAGGCTCGCCGCGAAGAGAGCTGGGTCAAGCTCGAAGAGAAGTACAACGCCAATGAGCGCGTTGAAGGCACCATCTTCAACCAGGTCAAGGGTGGCTTCACCGTCGATCTGGAAGGCGCCGTGGCCTTCCTGCCGCGTTCGCAGGTCGATATCCGCCCGATTCGCGATATCGCCCCGCTCATGAACGTGCCGCAGCCGTTCCAGATCCTCAAGATGGACAAGCGCCGCGGCAATATCGTCGTCTCGCGTCGCGCCATTCTCGAGGAATCGCGCGCCGAACAGCGCTCCGAAATCGTCCAGCAGCTCGAAGAGGGCCAGGTTGTCGACGGCGTGGTCAAGAACATCACCGATTATGGTGCCTTCGTCGACCTGGGCGGCATTGACGGCCTGCTGCACGTCACCGATATCGCCTGGCGCCGCGTCAACCACCCGTCCGAAGTGCTCACCATCGGCGAGACCATCAAGGTCCAGATCGTGCGCATCAACCATGAGAGCCACCGCATCTCGCTGGGCATGAAGCAGCTCCAGGCCGATCCCTGGGAAGGCATCGAAGCCAAGTACCCGATCGGCGCCAAGTTCTCCGGCCGCGTGACCAATATCACCGATTACGGCGCTTTCGTCGAATTGGAGCCGGGCATCGAAGGCCTGATCCACGTTTCGGAAATGAGCTGGACCAAGAAGAACGTCCATCCGGGCAAGATCGTCTCGACCTCCCAGGAAGTCGACGTGGTGGTGCTCGAAGTCGATCCCGACAAGCGCCGCATCTCGCTGGGCCTCAAGCAGACCCTGCAGAATCCGTGGGAAGCCTTTGCCGAGACCAACCCGATCGGTTCCACCATCGAAGGCGAAGTCAAGAACAAGACCGAGTTCGGCCTGTTCATCGGCCTCGAAGGCGATGTGGACGGCATGGTCCACCTGTCCGACCTCGACTGGCAGAAGTCCGGCGAAATCGCGCTCGACGACTACAATCGTGGCGACATGGTCAAGGCCAAGGTTCTCGACATCGATGTCGACAAGGAACGCATCAGCCTGGGCATCAAGCAGCTCGCTGCCGATGAACTGGCCGATACCGGCTCGTCCGACGGTTCGGGCCTGCGCAAGAACGCCGTGGTCACCACCGAAGTGGTGGAAGTCAACGATGGCGGCATCGAAGTGCGCATTGCCGACAGCGACGTGACCGCCTTCATCCGCCGCGCCGATCTCAGCCGCGATCGCAACGACCAGCGCCCCGAGCGCTTCGCCAAGGGCGACAAGGTCGATGCCCGCGTCACCCAGTACGACCGCAAGACCGGCCGCATCCAGCTCTCGATCAAGGCGCTGGAAATTGCCGAAGAACGCGAAGCCGTGGCCAATTTCGGCTCCTCGGATTCGGGTGCTTCGCTCGGCGACATCCTGGGCGCCGCCCTCAAGGACCGCGAGCAGAAGTAAGTCTTCTGGCTGTGTAAATCCTCTGACCCGCGCCTATCCGGCGCGGGTCTTTTTCGTTTCTGGAGATCACAAAAGGTGCTCAAGGATGTCGCCTGGCGGGCGATGAGCGGCTATGACGGCGCCGCCGTCTTCGCCATCGCCAGACAGGTTCACCCCGGCTTCTTCGAGGCCGAGGCGGTGCTGGCGGAAAAATTCACGCTTTACCGTAATGGCTGCTATGTGCTGGATGTGGGCGAAAAGCCGGCCGGCTACGTGCTGAGCCATCCCTGGAGGCTGGGAGACCTGCCGGCGCTCGATACGCTGCTGGGCGCGCTGCCGGCCGATGCCGATACGTTTTACATCCACGACCTGGCCTTGTTGCCGCTGACGCGCGGCATCGGCGCAGCCGGGCACATCGTCGCGGCCCTGACCAAGCATGCAATGGCCATGGGATTTCCGACCATGAGCCTGGTGGCGGTCAACAATTCGCTCGCCTTCTGGACCCGCCAAGGCTTCATGGTGGAGACGCGCCCGGAACTGGCGGAAAAGCTGGGCGGCTACGGAAGCGAGGCGCGCTATATGGTCAAGCGCCTGGTCTGAGGCCACAGGCGTTGCGCGGTTACCGCCGCTTGACGGTTTGCCCCGGCTTTGGCAGGTTGGCGCTGCCCTGCAAAAGGTGTTGGGGCCAAGACCGGAGCCTTTGATGATCAAGTCCGAACTTGTCGAAAAGCTCGCTGCGGAGAACCCGCATCTGTTCCAGCGCGACATCGAGAATATCGTCAACGCCATTCTGGACGAGATCGGCGATGCCATGGCGCGCGGCGATCGCGTGGAGTTGAGGGGGTTCGGGGCATTTTCGGTCAAGAACCGTCCCGCCCGCGTGGGCCGCAATCCGCGCACCGGCGAACAGGTCGATGTCGGCGAGAAATACGTGCCCCAGTTCAAGGCCGGCAAGGAAATCCGCGAGCGGCTCAACCGCTCGTAGGCGCTGGCACCGGCAGGGGCCTTAACTGGGAGACCTTATGGTCAACAGGATTGTCGGCTGGCTGATACTGGTCCCGTTTTGCGGGCTGCTGATCGCCTTTGCCCTGGCCAATCGCCATCTGGTCAGCGTCAATCTCAATCCGTTCCTCGCGCCGGCCGAAGCCGGATCGGGGGGCTATGGCATCCCGCTGTTCATCGTGCTCTATGTCGTGCTGCTGATCGGGGTGCTGCTGGGCGGCATCGCCTCCTGGTTCGCACAGGGCCATCACCGCCGCCGCGAACGCCATTGGCGACGCGAGGCTCAGCAATTGAGCCAGGAACTCGAGGCGCAGCGCCGCAAGGCTGGCCCGGCGCCGGCTTCGCCGATGAGCGATGTCGACGACATGCTGGAAACGCGGTGATCAACGGCGCCGTGTGGCCCGATTATTCTTCTCTATCTCTGCGAGGCCCCATGATGGGCGAACCCGTGATCATCAAAATCTGTGGCATCAAGACTTATGACCTGCTCGACGCCGTCATCGAGGCGGGCGCCGACATGGTCGGTTTCATGCATTTCCAGCGCTCGCCCCGCCATGTCTCGATCGAGGATCTGGCCGGATTGATCTCGGCGGCGCGCGGCCAGGTGCAAAGCTGCGTGGTTTTGGTCAATCCCGACAATTCCTGCGTGGCGGAGGTCGCGGCGCTCGGTCCCGACTGGATCCAGCTCCATGGCCCGGAAACCCCGCATCGCGTGGCGGCGATCCGCGCCGAGGCCGGCGTCGAGATCATGAAGGCGCTGCCGATCGGCTCGGCCGAGGACGTCGCCCATATTGCCGCTTTCACCGAGGTAGCCGACCGTATCCTGGTCGACGCCAAGCCGCCCAAACATGCCGACAGGCCGGGCGGTCTCGGCGAGCGCTTCGACTGGTCGCTCCTCAAGGCGCTTGACCCCTCCGTGCCCTTCATGCTTTCGGGAGGCCTGACGCCGGACAATGCGGCCGAGGCCATCGCGGCGGTGCAGCCGTTCGGGGTGGATGTCTCTTCGGGTGTGGAAACCGCGCCGGGCGTCAAGAACAAGAAGCTGATCGAGGCGTTCATCCGCAACGCCCGGGCGGCCGGCTGAACTGAATTATCGCGAGACCTCTTGGTGAGCTTGTCGAACCACGAGGCCGGCGGGCACAGACCTCGTCGGAGAACGCCGAGCAAGTTAGGACTTTCCTTGATGGACGGCACCAATTCCCTGCGCAATGGCCCGGACGAGCATGGGCGTTTCGGCATTTATGGCGGGCGCTTTGTCGCCGAGACGCTGATGCCGCTGATCCTCGACCTCGAAAAGGAATATCGCGCCGCCAAGGCCGATCCGGCCTACGCGGCCGAGCTCGGGGACCTGGCGGTCCACTATACCGGCCGCCCCAGCCCGCTCTATTTCGCCCGGCGCGTCACCGAGCATCTGGGCGGCGCCAAAGTGTTCCTCAAGCGCGAAGAGCTCAACCATACGGGCTCGCACAAGATCAACAATTGCCTCGGCCAGATTCTGCTGGCCAAGCGCATGGGCAAGACCCGCATCATTGCCGAGACCGGCGCCGGTCAGCACGGCGTCGCTACCGCCACGGTCTGCGCCAAGTTCGACCTGCCCTGCACCATCTTCATGGGCGCCACCGATGTCGAGCGGCAGATGCCCAATGTGCTGCGCATGCGCATGCTGGGCGCCGAGGTCCGGGCGGTCACCGCCGGCGCCGGCACCCTCAAGGACGCCATGAACGAGGCGCTGCGCGACTGGGTCACCAATGTCGACAGCACCTATTATCTGATCGGCACGGCGGCGGGACCGCATCCCTATCCGGAAATGGTGCGCGATTTTCAGTCGGTGATCGGCACCGAGATCAAGGAGCAATTCCTAGCCCAGGAGGGCAAGCTGCCCGATGCGGTGGTCGCCTGCGTGGGCGGTGGCTCCAACGCCATCGGCACCTTCCATGCCTTCCTCGATGACCGCGACGTCGCCCTTTACGGCGCCGAGGCCGGCGGCCACGGCATCGCCGTCGAGAACGGGCACGCCGCGTCGATGACCGGCGGGCGCCCCGGCGTGCTGCATGGCAACCGCACCTATCTGCTACAGGATGAAGACGGACAGATTCTGGAAGGCCATTCCATCTCGGCCGGCCTCGATTATCCCGGCGTCGGCCCCGAACATTCCTTCCTGCACGACAGCAAGCGCGTCACCTATGCGCCGGTGACCGACAATGAAGCCCTGGACGCCTTCCAGCTGTTGACCCGCCTCGAGGGCATCATTCCGGCGCTGGAATCGGCGCATGGCCTGGCACAATTGATGAAGGTGGCGCCGAATATGGGCAAGGACCAGTCCATCGTCCTCTGTCTCTCGGGCCGTGGCGACAAGGACGTGGAAAGCGTCGGCAAATATCTCGGGATGCTGAAATAATGACCACCCGCATCGACCGGCGTTTCGCCGAGCTCAAAGCCCAGAACCGCCCCGCCCTCGTGACCTATATCATGGCCGGCGATCCAGACCTCGCCACCGGCCAGGCTATTCTCAATGCCCTACCCCAGGCGGGCTCGGACATTATCGAGCTGGGCCTGCCCTTTTCCGATCCGATGGCCGATGGCGTCGCCATCCAGCTCGGCGGCCAGCGCGCCCTGGCGGCGGGACAGACGCTGCTCGGCGTCCTCGGCATGGTCGAGGAATTCCGCCGCAAGGACGAGACCACGCCCATCGTGCTGATGGGCTATTACAATCCCATCTACAATTTCGGCGTCGACAAATTCCTCGCGGCAGCCAAGGAAGCGGGCATCGATGGCCTGATCGTGGTCGACCTGCCGCCCGAAGAAGATGCGGAATTGTGCCTTCCCGCGCTGCGGGCCGGGATCAATTTCATCCGCCTCACCACCCCGACCACCGACGACAAGCGCCTGCCGGCCGTACTCGCCAATACGTCGGGCTTTGTCTATTACGTCTCGATGACCGGCGTGACCGGCTCGGCCATCAAGTCGCGCGGCGCCGTGGGTGAAGCGGTCGAGCGCATCAAGGCCCATACCGACCTGCCCGTCGCCGTGGGCTTCGGCATCAAGACGGCGGAAGACGCCGCCGAGATCGGCAGGCATGCCGATGGCATCGTCGTCGGCACGGTGCTGGTCGACGCGGTGGCCAATTCCCTGGCCGATGGCCGGGCGACGGACCGGACGGTTTCAGCCGTGCGCGATCTCGTCACCGACCTCGCCGCCGGGGTGCGCCGGGCCAGGGGATAGCGCGTCGCGCCCTTTGCGTTGACGCCTCGCCCTGATAAGAATTGCCACAATTGACGACTACGGGATCCTTTAAGGATCATCGCCAAAGGCCGTGCCATGAACTGGATCGACAATTTCGTCCGCCCCAAAATCCGCTCTTTCCTGTCCAACAAGCGGGATACGCCGGAAAATCTCTGGGTGAAGGACCCCGAATCCGGGGAAATGGTGTTTTACCGCGACCTCGAGGCCAATCAATGGGTGGTGCCCAATTCCGGCTACCACATGAAGATCAAGCCCGCCGACCGGCTGGCCACCTTCCTCGATGAGGGAAAATATGAGCTGGTGCCGGTGCCCTCCGTGCCGGTCGATCCGCTGAAATTCCGCGATCAGAAGCGCTATACGGATCGTCTCAAGGAAAACCGCGCCAAGACCGGCCATGAGGATTCGGTGATCGTGGCCACCGGCAGCCTGTTCGAGCGCGCCGTGACGCTGGCCATCCAGGATTTCGACTTCATGGGCGGCTCGCTCGGCATGGCGGCGGGGCAGGGGATCATAACCGGGCTCGAAACGGCAATCCGGCTAAAAACGCCCTTCATCCTTTTCGTCTCCTCGGGCGGGGCGCGCATGCAGGAAGGCGTGCTGTCGCTCATGCAGATGCCGCGCACCACCGTGGCGGTGCTGCGCCTGCGTGAGGCGGGTCTGCCCTTCTTCGTCGTCCTGACCAATCCCACCACCGGCGGCGTCACCGCTTCCTATGCCATGCTGGGCGACGTGCATCTGGCCGAGCCTGGCGCGCTGATCGGCTTTGCCGGCCAACGCGTCATCGAGCAGACCATTCGCGAAAAGCTGCCCAAGGGCTTCCAGCGCTCCGAATATCTTTACAGCCACGGCATGGTGGACATGGTGGTGCACCGGCACAATCTGCGCTCCACCATCGGTTCGCTGGCTGCCATCCTCACCAAGGCGCCGCCCAACGATGCGATCACCGCGACCAGCACCAGGGCCATCGCGGCGCAGGCGAGCCTGCGCGATGCCGCCTTGGCCGCCGAGGGCGACGACGACGATATCGAGCCGCCCGCCGCCGCGGCCCATGCCGAATAAGCCTGCCCCTGCTGGACAAGCGGGGCGGGGCCCTTTCTTATCCGGCTCATGGAACGCACAGCCCGATTCCCTGATGTAATGCTGCTGGCCGCGGGCCTGGGCCTGCGGCTCAGGCCGTTGACCGAGATCACGCCCAAGCCGCTGCTGCCCGTCGCCGGCACGCCGCTGATCGAGCGGGTCATGGCCAATGCGCGGGCCGAGGGAGCGGTGCGCTTCGTCGCCAATGCCCATTACCGCGCCGATCAATTGCTCGCCCATTTCGGCGGACTGCTCAAAGTCAATCGCGAGGCCGAATTGCTGGGCACCGGCGGCGGGGTCAAGGCGGCGCTGCCCATGCTGCATTCCGATCCATTCTTCGTCATGAACAGCGATGCGTTCTGGCCCGCCGGGGCCGACAGGCCGCTGACGCGCATGCTGGCTCGCCATAGCGGCGAACGCGATATCGTGCTGCTCTGCGTCCAGCCGCGCCGCGCCATCGGCTTTGGCCGCAGCCATGATTTCTGCCTCGATCCCTCCGGTTTGGTAACCCGCGATTACGGTGCGCCGATCATCTATGGCGGGGTGGCGCTTATGGGCCGGTCATGGTTCGATGATGCGTCTGACGGCGCCTTTTCGCTGAACCTGCTGCTCGATGCGGCGCTGGAAGCGGAGCGGCTGTCCGGCGTGGTGCTCGATGCCCCCTGGTTCCATGTCGGCGATCCGGCGGGTCTGGCGGCGGCCGAACAGGCGCTGTCGCCATGAGGCTTTTTTCCATCGCGCCCTCGGTGCCGTTTCTGCCCTGCCTGGCCGGGGCGGTGATGGATGGGTCCTTGCTGGCCGATTGGGATCGGAACGGTCCGTTCTGGTTGAGCGATGTCACCATCATCGTGCCCACCCAGCGCGCCCGGCAGAAGCTGGCCGAGGCTTTCGCCGGCCGCGCCGATTTTACCGGCCTGCTCCCCGATATCCGCACCTTTGGCGGCGAGGAGGCCGACGAGGAGCCGTTCCTGCCGCCCTTCGAGGCGCCGCCCCTGCCGCAGCCGGCCAGCGGGCTGATGCGCCGCCTGACCCTGTCGCATCTGGTGGCGCAATGGGCCCATAGCGAGCGCGGCCGCCTGGCCTTTTCCTCCCCGCCCAGCGCGGCCGAAATCTTCTCCATGGCCGAATCGCTCGGCCGGGTGATCGATGACCTGCTGATCGAGGAGCGCAGCCCCGCCGACATCAGGGCCATCGGCGATGCGCTGGCCCAGGAGCTGGGCGCCTATTGGCAGCAGACGCTGGAATTCCTCGATATCGCGCTGACTGCCTGGCCGGACCTGCTCCATTCCCTCAACCTGCAGGATTCCGCCGGTTTGCGCGGCGCCCGGCTCGACCGGCAGGCCCTGGCCGCGCCGCACCTTTATGGCGACAAGCCGGTGATCGCGGCCGGGTCCACCGGTTCCATCCCGGCCACGGCGCGGCTGCTGGCGGCGATTGCCGGATTGCCGCGCGGCGCGGTGGTGCTGCCCGGCCTCGATATGGCGATGAGCCCGGCAATGCTGGCCATGCTGCGCCACGACGATCAGAATCCGCACGGCCATCCGCAATATGGCCTCGCGCATCTGCTCGGGGTCCTGGGAGCCGGTGTCGACGAGGTCGAAGAACTTTGCCCCATGCCGCATCCGCGCACCATGCTGGTCAACCATGCGCTGGCGCCGACAGGGGCAACGGCGCTCTGGGCCGGGCAGCGTCCCGATGCGCTGGTGCTCGACGCCGCCCTGGCGGGCGTGTCCATCATCCAGGCCCGCAACCAGGATGAGGAGGCGCGAGCCATTGCCCTGGCCGGTCGCGCGGCGCTGGAAGAAGGCCGGACCGTGGGCATTGTCACGCCCGACCGCAATCTGGCTCGCCGCATCGCCGCCGAGCTCAAACGCTTTGCCATCCATGTCGATGACGCTGCCGGTTCGCCGCTCTTTCATGCCCCGGCCGGGCTGCTGGCGCGGCAGGTGCTCAACCTGGCGGTCAATGGCTGCGCGCCTGTCGACCTGATGGCGCTGCTGCGCAATCGCGCCGCGCGTTTCGGCGCCGACCGTGCGGCCATCACCGAGGCGGCCAATCGACTCGACCTGCGCCTGCTGCGTGGCCAGCGGCCGGGGCCGGGCCTGGCCGGGCTGCGCGCCTTGCTGGCGCTGCGTATGGCGGATGATCCCAGGAGCCGGCGGAGGCCGATCGGCGCCGAGGACGCCGCGGCGATTTCGGCCTTGTTCGATCAGCTGGAAGCGGCCATCGCGCCATTGCTGTCGCTTTTGCAGCAAAAGGAAATGCACGCCGCCCAGCTCGCCACCGCGCTGTGGAGCAGTGTCGAGGCGGTAAGCGCCGGCGCGCCCCTTCATGGCCGCGAGGAATTCTCCCTTTGGGCCGGGGAGATGGCGCGTCTGGGCGGCCAGGGCCACCGCTTCGGCCCCTTCGGGCTCGATGAGGTGCTGTTTGCGCTGATGAGCGGGTTCGAAGTGCGCAATCACGAGCAGCGGCGCGACGATATCGCCATCTGGGGTCAGCTGGAAGCGCGCCTGATGAGCCCGGACCTGCTGATCTTGAGCGCTCTCAATGAGGACAAATGGCCCGGTCCCGCCGATCCCGGCCCCTGGCTCAGCCGGGGCATGCGGCTGGCCGCCGGCATGGCGCCGCCCGAACGCATGCAGGGCCTCGCCGCCCACGATTTCGCGCAGGGCATGGGCAATGGCGAGGTCATCGTCGCCTATGCCGACCGCATTGGGTCCAGCCCGGCCCTGCCGTCGCGGCTGGTACAGCGGCTCGATGCCTTTATCGGCGCGCCGCACGCGGAAATCCTGCGGCAACGCGGCACTGTCTGGGTCGAGCGGGCGCGGCGGCTCGATGCCACGCTTTCGGTAAAGCCCGCCGGCCGGCCGGTGCCGAACCCGCCCTTTGCGCCGCGCCTGCGCCGGCTTTCGGTTACCGAGATCGAGACCTTGATGCGGTCGCCCTATGACCTTTATGCCAAGCACGTGCTGGGCCTGCGCCCGCTTGATGCGCTGGGTGAGGACCCGGATGCGCGCGAGCGCGGCAATATCATCCATGCCATCTTCGCCCGCTTCGTCAATGAAGGCCACGATGTGCTGGCCGACAGCGCCCTTGACCAGCTGATGGGCATTGCCAATCAGGAATTTGCCGGGCTCGACATGATCGGCGAGCGCCGTGACATCTGGCTCCGGCGCTTTGCCACGGCGGCGGCGCAATTCCTGGAATTCGAGCGGGGCCGGGCGGTGCGGGTCCGGGCCCGACATGCCGAGATCAGGGGCGAATGGCAGCTGGGGCTGGGCGGCGGCTTCCTGATTACCGGCGAGGCCGACCGTATCGACGAACTCATTGATGGCACTCTGGAAATTCTCGATTTCAAGACCGGCTCCCCGCCCAGTCCGGCCGGCATGAAGGCGTTCGAGGCGCCGCAATTGCCGGTCGAGGCATTGATGGCGCAGGCCGGGGCGATGCAGAAAATCGCGCCGGCGCCATCCTCGGCGCTGACCTATATCAAGATCGGACTGGGCCCCGAGGCCTTCAAGCCCAGCGCCTTCGCGGTTGCCGAGGGCCTCGATATCATGGCGGCAGCCGACGAAATCTGGCGGCGCATGCAGGGGCATATCGATTTCTTCCTGCTGCGGGAAACGCCGCTTCCTGCCCGATTGCTGCCACTTAAAACCCAAAGATTTTCAGGCCCTTACGACCATCTGGCCCGCGTCGCCGAATGGAGCGCCACGGATGGGGAGGACGAGACGTGAGCGATCGTGGCCTGCTCGAAATCCCCTTCGATACCAGGACCAGCCAGGGCCGGGCCAGCGATCCGGATTATTCGATCTGGGTGGAGGCCAATGCCGGTTCGGGCAAGACCTATGTGCTAACCCACCGTGTCTTAAGGCTTTTATTGGCCGGCGTGCGGCCGCAATCGATCCTCTGCCTGACCTATACCAAGGCGGCGGCGGCGGAGATGCGCAAGCGCGTCGGGGCGCGGCTGGCGCAATGGGCGGTCGCCGACGAGGCAATATTACACAAGGATATCAGGGACTTGGTGGGTTCGGCGCCAAGCCCGGAAA
Organism: Devosia sp. YIM 151766; assembly: GCF_030285925.1. NCBI lineage: Bacteria > Pseudomonadati > Pseudomonadota > Alphaproteobacteria > Hyphomicrobiales > Devosiaceae > Devosia > Devosia sp. YIM 151766. The sequence continues at coordinate 81,104 of NZ_CP127251.1, forward strand.
TGCTCGAGGATGCACGGACGCTGTTCGCGCGGGCGCTGGAGACGCCGGGGGGGCTGCGGATCCTGACCATCCATGCCTTCTGCGAAGCGGTGCTGCACCGCTTTCCCATCGAGGCCGGGGTGCCGTTCGACTTCGCCGTCATCGAAGACGAACGGCAGGTGCAGATGGTGCTGTCGGCGCGGGAAAGTGTTCTGGCGGAAGGACTTAGGGGCGGCGCCCATGCCGAGGCGGTCGAGACGCTGTTCGGGCTGATGAGCGACGATGCCATCGCCAAATCCATCAATTCGGCGCTGGGCGAAGGGGCGCGGCTGAAGCCGGTTCTGGCCGATGTGCCAGCCGCCAAGGCGCGGTTACGGCACCTGGTGGGCTATGATGGGGAGCCACCGGATTCTATCCGCGAGCGGCTTGTTGCTAACAGATTGTTAACCCCAGGCGTCACCCGGATGCTGATCGAGCGCCTCAATGGCGATCCGGGGGGAAACCGGCGCTGCACCGACCTGCTGGCGCGGCTCGATCCCGAGCATCCGACCGTGGATGGACTGCGCGCCGCCTTCTTTACCGGCGAGGGAAAACCGCGCGCGGCGCTGATGACCAAGAAGGAGGTCGAGGCTCATCCCGACCTGCACGAACTGCTGCTGGCCGAGCAGGCGCGGCTGATCGGGCTCGATGCGGAACTGACCCGGGCGCGACTGGTCGAGCGCAGCGAGGCGGTGCTGGATGTCGTCGCCGCCATCCGGGCGCGCTATGACGCGGAGAAGCGCCGGCATGCTCTGCTCGATTTCGACGACCTGATCGAAAAGCTCGGCGATCTGTTCGATAATCGCGCCATCGCTCCCTGGGTGCAATACAAGCTCGATGCCGGCATCGACCATATCCTGGTCGATGAAAGCCAGGACACCAATGCGCCGCAATGGCGGGTGGTGAAGGCGCTGGCCGAGGAATTCTTCTCCGGCGCCGGGGCGATGGACCGCCCGCGCTCGATTTTCGCCGTGGGCGACCAGAAACAGTCGATCTATTCCTTCCAGGGCGCCCAGCCGGTTCTGTTCGCTCAGACCGGGCGGGAAATGGCGCGGCGGGCGCGCGAGGCGGCCCGACCCTTCGAGCAGGTCAGGCTCCATACCAGTTTCCGCACCCTGAGCGGCATTCTCGACGCCGTGGACCGGGTGACCGACCGCGAGGATATCAGGCTGGCCTTGCTGTCGCTGGATAAGGTCATCCACCAGGCGGCGCGGGTGCAGCAGGGGGGGCGCGTGACGCTGTGGCCCCCGGTGCAGGAAGCCCGGGCGGAGCGCGATACCAGCCAATGGCCCAGGGAGCCGGTCGAGGCCGAGCAGAGCGCGGCGCGGCAGGTGGCGGTGCGGATCGCCCGCGAAATCAGGGCCTGGATCGATTCCGGCCGGATGCTGGGCGAGCGCCGGCGGGCGATCATCGCCGACGACGTGCTGATCCTGGTGCAGAAACGCGGGGCGTTCTTCCAGGAAATCATCCGCGCCCTGCGCGCCGAGAACCTGCCGACCCCCGGCGCCGACCGCCTGGCGGTGACCGGGCATATCGCCGTGCTCGACCTTCTGGCGCTGGTCGATGTGCTGCTCAATCCGGCCGACGATTTGCAATTGGCCGCCCTGCTGCGCTCGCCGCTCTTCGACATTTCCGAGGACGATCTCTACCATTTGGCCCATGGCCGGGCGAACGGCGAGACGCTGCATGCGGCGCTTTTCGCCTCGGCCCTGCCGGTGGCGCAGGCGGCTTCCGGGCAATTGGCCCGCTGGGCCGGGCAGCTCGACCTGGAGCGGCCATTCGAATTCCTGGCCGGGCTGCTCTATGCCGAAGGCGGGCTGCGCCGCTTCCACGCCCGGCTGGGCACCGAAGTGGACGAGGTGCTGTCCGAATTGCTGGAACTGGCTTTGGCGCATGAGCAGAGCGGGCAGCCGTCATTGCAGGGCTTTGCTGTCGAATTGCGCCGCCGCTCGGTGAATATCAAGCGCGAACTGGCCGAAAGCGGCGGCGGGGTCAGGGTGATGACCGTGCATGGGGCCAAGGGGCTGGAGGCCCCGATCGTCATTCTCGCCGATGCCAGCGCCAAGCCCTCGGCGCAGATGACCGGTAAGCCGGTCTATGTGCTCAACGAAGCGCCGGGCCCGCTGCTGGTCCAGGCCTCGGCCAAGGGCCAGCACGATGCGGCGACCTTGTTGGTCAAGGAAATGGCCGACGCGACCCTGGACGAGGAATATTGGCGCCGGCTCTATGTGGCCATGACCCGGGCCGAGGACGAGCTTTATGTCACCGGCACGCTGAGCGCCGCCAGCAAGGCCGAGACCCAGCTCGACGGCAGCTGGTACCAGGCCATCGAGCAGGCCTTGCAGCCGGACCTGACGCCGTTGCATGACGCGGCGGGCGCCGTTTCCGCCCTGGTCTATCCAGCGCCGGAAATGGCCTTGCATGCCGGCGCGCCGGCGCCGGCCGAGAAGCCCATGGCCCCGATCAGCGCCGATCCGGTGCCGGAGCCAGCCGTGGCGCCGCTGGTCTCGCCCTCGCGGGCCGGCGAGGCGGGAGGGGCGCCGCGCATCCTGCAGAGCCTCGCCGAACAGGCCCGCGATGCCGAGGGCGCGCGCAAGCAGGGGCTGGCGTTGCATGCCTTGCTCCAGCATCTGGGCAAGGTGCGGCCGGCGGATTGGCCGCTGGTGGCGCCGCGGGCGCTGGAAACGCTGCTGCCCGATTATCCCGATCGTCACGAAGCGGTGATGGGCCGGGCCCTGTCGATCCTGTCGCGGCCCGAACTGGCGCATCTGTTCGGGCCCACCAGCCGGGCCGAAGTGCCCTTCCTGGTGCCGGCCTTGCGGCAGGGGGCACCGGTGCGCCTGCATGGCCGCATCGATTGCCTGGTGGTTGACGACTCAAGCGTGCTGGTGGTCGATTACAAGTCCGATGCGGCGCCGCCCCGGCATCCTGCCGACGTGCCGGGGAATTACCTGACCCAGCTGGGGCTTTATGCGCTGGTTGCAGGTCAGTTGTTCCCGGGCCGGGCGGTCTCCGCATCGATCCTGTGGACTGAACTGGAAACCTTGATGAATTTGCCGCCCGTTCTGCTGCAACAGGCCCGTTCGGGTTTTGCCCTGCGGCAAACAAGGCTTGAACCCGGGCTGGACTCACCCCAGCTTTAGGGGCAAACAGACCGCCGCTTTCCGGGACTTGTCCCGGACCCAGATTTATCGCGTTTCGGGCGGCGGAAAGGCCCCTGGCCTCTGCCGGAAACGCCGCGACCAAGAAGGCACGAAAAATGACCAAAGCCGTTTCCGACGCCAATTTCGGCCAGGAAGTCCTCAATGCCAGCGAGCCCGTCCTCGTCGATTTCTGGGCCGAATGGTGCGGCCCCTGCCGGGCCATCGCCCCGGTGCTGGAGGAGCTCTCCACTGAGCTTGCCGGCAAGGTGAAGATCGTCAAGCTCAATGTCGATGAGAATCCCGGCATCGCTGCCCAATATGGCGTCCGCTCCATTCCCACCATGATCCTGTTCAAGGGCGGGGAAGCGGCCGACATGAAGATCGGCGCCGGCACCCCCAAGGCCGGCCTGAGCAAATGGCTGGAAGGCCACGCGGCCTGAGGGCACGGACGTTTCGCATGTTCGGCACCGCCGGGGAAACCCGGCGGTGTTTTTGCTTCGGGGGTATGGAGAGGTTGCGGGAAGTGGCGTTCTTGGTGCGTGGGTGCTGCGGTTCCTGCACATCCGGGAGCCTCGCCCTCGCTCCGCCATCCCCATTCTCAATCCCTCCCCTCAAGGAGGAGGGACGCGAAGGGGCCGCCGGCTCTTTCCCCGCGCTCGCCATCCTCAGACGTCATGGCGTCGCGGCCACGGAGCCACCGACCTCGCCCTTCGACAAGCTCAGGGTGAGGTCTACGAGAAATATGTGCGGCTCTGGCCCAATATTACCACTCGGAGGCATCATCCACTAACCCCGCAAGGCTTCATGCTCCGACGCCCCTCAAACTTCATGGTGAGCTTGTCGAACCATGAGGTCGCGGCCACGGTGCCGCCCGGAAACCGCTCGCTTCGCCGCTGGCCTTTTCAATCCTGTCATCGCCGGGCTACAAAGCCGGTCACGAAATGGGACGACAATGGCTACTTTCACCGATATTGCCCGCCGGGTTTACAATCATACCTGGAAGCTCGATCCGATCGTGCGCTCGCTGCTCGATACGGATTTCTACAAGCTCTTGATGATGCAGATGATCTGGGGGCTCTATCCCCAGGTCGAGGCGACGTTCAGCCTGATCAACCGCACCCGCTCGGTGCGGCTGGCCGAGGAGATCGATATCGAGGAATTGCGGGCCCAGCTCGATCATTGCCGCACCCTGCGCCTGTCCAAGAAGGAAATGATCTGGCTGGCGGGCAATACCTTTTACGGCTCCAAGCAGATTTTCCAGCCCGGCTTCCTGCGCTGGCTGGAAAATTTCCAGCTGCCCGAATATCGGCTGGAGCAGCGCGACGGGCAATTCGTGCTGGAATTTCCAGGGCTCTGGGTCGAGACCACGATGTGGGAAATCCCGGCGCTCGCCATCATCAACGAAATGCGCTCGCGGGCGGCGATGAAGCGCTATGGCCCGTTCACGCTCGACGTGCTCTATGCCCGGGCCAAGGCGCGGATGTGGGAAAAGGTCGAGCGGCTGCAAAAGCTGCCGGACCTCAAGATTTCCGATTTCGGCACAAGACGCCGCCATTCCTTCCTCTGGCAGCGCTGGTGCGTCGAGGCGCTCAAGGAAGGCATCGGCGCCAATATGACCGGCACCTCCAATGTCAAGCTGGCAATGGACAACGACCTCGAGGCCCTGGGCACCAATGCGCATGAATTGCCCATGGTGCTGGCGGCCCTGGCTCGCTCCGACGAGGAATTGCGCGAGGCGCCCTATCGGGTCCTGCAGGACTGGAAGAGTTATTATGGCGGCAATCTGCTGATCGTTCTGCCCGATGCTTTCGGTACCGACGCCTTCCTGCGCGATGCGCCCGACTGGGTGGCCGACTGGACCGGCTTCCGCCCCGACAGCGCCCCGGCCATCGAGGGCGGCGAGAAGATCATCGACTTCTGGAAGGCGCGCGGCCGCGACCCGGCGGAGAAATTGCTGATCTTTTCCGACGGCCTGGATGTCGACATGATCGAGGAAGCCTATCTGCATTTCGACGGCAAGGTGCGGATGAGCTTCGGCTGGGGCACCAATCTGACCAATGACTTCGAGGATTGTGCCCCCGATCCCAATCCGGGGCTCAAGCCGATTTCCATCGTCGCCAAAGTCTCCGAGGCCAATGGCCGCGCGGCGGTCAAGCTCTCCGACAATCCGGCCAAGGCCACCGGCGACGACGCGGAAATCGAACGCTATCTGCGGGTTTTCGGCGATACCGGGAGAGTGGAATATGCGGTCAAGGTCTAGACGCTGCTAGGCGGCGCAACCGGATCCTGGGTGTCCAGGACAAATTTCCAGAACTCCTCGGCGACCTGTCCCAGGGGGGAGCGGGGCCTGAACAGCCGCACCTCCATGGGAATGGACCATTTCGGTCCACCGGCCTCGCCTAATAGCTTCTGATCCAGTTCGGCCCGCACCACCCCTTCGGGCACCCAGGCAACGCCACGCCCCTCCAATGCCAGGCCGAGCAGCAGCGCCAGATGAGATTCAGCGATCGGCTCGAGGCGGGGGCGCACAGTGGCGATATCGAAAACCGAGCGGAAGATGCGCCCGAGGCCGGCGGGCCCATCATAGGCCAGCAAGGGAATGGTTTGGTTCGATGAGGCGTCCATAGAATAGAGCGGCTTGCCATCGGGACCCAGCGCGGAAACCGGTATCAGGCGGTCCGTGCGGATGCAGGTGGACATGAAAGCGTCGTCCGTGAGCCGCCAGGGCATGCCTTCCAGGTAATGGCACAGCAGGAACTGGGCCTCGCCCTGCAGCATGCTCTGTTCACATGCCTGCACGCTGTTCGAGATCAGATTAACGGCTCCGAGCGCCGTTTGGGTGGCAATCGAGCGCAGCCAGATCGGAAAAAAGCTAAGCGAAAGGACCTGCGTGGTGGCAAAGCGCAGGGTCTGGTGCTGCTGCTGGCCGGCCATGCGCGCGGCCTGCCGGCCTTCCTCGACGCGGCGCGGCAATTCCTCCGCATAGGTCCGGAAAGCCTGCCCCGCCGGAGTAAGGACAATCGGGTGGGACCGGCGATCCACCAGCGGCTGGCCGATCCATTCTTCCAGCAGCCTGATGCGACGACTAAAGGCCGGCTGGGTAACGTTGCGGGTTTCTGCCGCACGGGAGAAGTTTCCGGTTTTCGCCAGGGCTGCGAAGTCCGAAAGCCAAGTAAGATCCATGACTAAGCCTAGCCTGCATAATTGTATCGGCAATCGGCATTGGCCATTGCCATGGTCGCCCAGATAGTAGGGGGCAGTCGCAGACGTGGCAAGAAATCGCCAAGGTGCGAAGTCGGAGGAAAGTCCCGTCCAGCCGGTTCGTTGCGTCGGTAGGCGTATATCCGGTTGGTACAGGCACCGGGCTTCGTCGGTCCTTTCCGCACTTCAAGATTTGCACCGGTCGCCAGAAATTCTGGCGGCGGCTTCGTGATGTGACGCCCACGGCAAGCAAAGAGGCCCATAATGACGATTAAATCGGCGCGGGTAACCGCTTACTCCGCACCCTATGACGAACCCATCACCAATGGGCTTTATACCTATACGCATACCGAGATGGTGGTGGTCGAGCTGGAGCTGGCGTCCGGCGTCACCGGACTTGGCTGGACCCATGGCGGCAGGATCGTCTATGAGGCGGCCAAGGAAGTGGCAGCCGTTGTCGTCGGCCAGCCGCTGAACACCGAACGCATCTGGAAGATGATCTATCGGCCCAAGATCTTTGGTCGCCGCGGACTGGCTACGCGTGCCATCAGCGCGGTTGATATCGCGGTGTGGGACGCCATCGGCAAGGAAACCGGCCGCTCGGTGCACCAGATGCTGGGTGGCTACCGCGACAGTGTTCCGGCTTATGTGGCTGGCGGCTATTATGGCAAAGGCAAGGGGCTGGACGGGCTGCAGCAGGAAGTCAGCGGCAAGGTTTCGACCGGAGCCAAGGCAATCAAGATGAAGATCGGCGCCGTTTCGATCGCCGAGGATGTCGCGCGCATCGATGCCGTGCGCGAAGCCGTCGGCCCCGGCGTCGATGTGCTGGTGGACGCCAACAATGCCTATTCGCGCCTCGACGCGCTCAAGATGGCTCGTCACCTGGAAGAGAGAAACATTTTCTGGTTCGAGGAGCCGTTGTCGCCGGAGGACAATCAAGGCGCCGCCGATCTGGTCAAGCGTACGGATGTGCCCATCGCGCTCGGCGAAAACGAATATACCATTACCGGCTTCCGTGAATTGGTCGATGCCGGTGCCGCCGACGTGCTCAATGCCGATGCGCAGATTCTCGGCGGCATCACCGAATGGCAGAAATGCGTGCACTATGCCGACGCCAACCACATCCCCGTGGCGCCTCACGGTGACCAGGAAATCCATGTTCACCTGGTAGCGGCCGTGCCCAATGGCCTCGTCGTGGAATATTACGACAACGGTCTCAATTCCCTGAAGGACGTCATGTTCAAGCAGCAGCTTGAACTCAATGCGGACGGCTCGATCTCCGCGCCAACCAGGCCCGGCCTCGGTTTCGACCTCAATCACGCAGCGCTCGAGAAGTTCCGCGTTCAAGACTAACATCAGCCGGCGCCATTTCTCGATGGCGCTGGCTCCTTATCCTGGAGGAGCATCATGAAATATCCTTACATCCTGGCTGCCCTAACCCTGACCCTGGGCCTTTCCGCCTCAGCATTGGCGCAAGATTCCACACCCGAAATCGGTCCCGAGCTGATCGTCTATACCGGCACCGGGCTGCCGACTGACCTCGCCGATGCGCTGGTACAGCCCTTTGCCGATTACATGGATGAGACCTATGGCGTGCCGGTCAACGTACGCACCGTGCCCGGCGCGATTCCGCAGTCCTGGCTGACGCTGCAGACCGAATGGCCCAATCCGACGGGCGACGTCTATCTGCTCTACAATCAGAATGTGAAAGAGGGAATCGGCCTGGGTTACTGGGTCAATCTCCAGGACCAGTATTCTGCCGAGGAATGGTCAACCTTTGACGCTGACGCATTGGCGGCCATGGACCTTGAAGGCTATGCCGTGCCGATGGATATCTCGGCCTGGGTCCTTGCCGTGCAAAATTCGCTCGACGCCGGCGCTGTGACCTCCGTCGCCGATCTTGCCAAGCCCGAATTTGCTGGCCGCGTCACCTTCGACTCCGCGCTTTCTGTCGCCAGCGGATATAACGCCATCGCCTCGGCGGCCGCCATTCGTGGCGATGACTGGCGCAGCTGGTTCGTTGACGGCAAGTTTGATGAAGCGGCGGCCCGCCCCACATTCGAGCTGGTGGCGAGCTGGGCCGACAATGCCCTGACCTTGACCCAGGGATCGGGCTCGATATCGCCGCTATTGCGGCGCGGCGAGGCGCTCGTCTCGGCCTGGTGGTGGCACAATGTCATGGCGGAAGTCGCCGCCGGCACGCCCATTCATGCGGTCGAGCCCAGCGAGGGCGTCGTCTCCGTGGTTCAAGCGAGCCCGGTGATTTCCTCCGCCTCGCGCAATCCGGTCGCAGCCATTGAATGGGTCAAATTCTATCAATCGTCCGTGGCGACGGAAGCTGCCAAGACGCTCAACTATTACAATCGCGTACCGCGCAGCAACGAAGAAGCATCGCCGGAATGGGCCGAATTCGCTGCGCGCGCCAACTTCCTCTACATGGATGAGTTCCGGGCGACGATGCTTGACCCTGCCTACAATGTCGAGGTGCTCGACCTCTACAACCGTGTCGTCATCCAAGGGCAGTAACTTCAAGTCGGGCGCGGATTTTAGCTAATGAACGACATGATCACATCGCATTCGCCAGGCCTTTCCGCGCCTGAAGACGACAATGAGGGGCGGCGCACGGCGCGCCGCCGCCTCGGCCGGGAAAAGCTGTTCTACCGGCTGCTGACCGTGCCGGCGCTGGGCATTATCTCATTGGTCGCCATTGTGCCCATGCTGCTGCTTCTGGTCGGCAGCCTGCGTGAGCAGCGGTCGGGAGCGTTCACTCTCGACAATTATCTCAACACGCTGGGCAATGGCTTCTTCATGCGCACGCTGGCCACCACCATTGCCATGGCTGGCGGCGTTACCATCGTCTCCATCTTCATGGCCTTGCCATTGGCCTACCTGCTGGCGCGCCGGACCATGCTGCGCAATATCATCATGCCGATTATCACGGTCCCGCGCATGCTGCCCTTCGTGGTAATCGGCTATGCCATGATCCTGCTGCTGGCCCCGATGACCGGCGTGGCCAATCGCGTTCTGATGAGCTTGGGTATCCTGGACCAGCCGGCCTTCATCCTTTTCGACTGGCCCGGCCAGGCCATTGCTTTCGGCTATAACGGCGTGGTCGTTGCGACTGCGGTGCTCACCGGCGTATTGATGTCGGTCGATCCGCAACTCGAGGACGCGGCCGTCAGTATGGGCGCCAATCGCTTGCGCGCATTTTTCGCCGTCACCGTGCCCTTGGCTATCCCGGGGATCATCGCGGCCAGCGCCCTGATCTTCACTTCGGTCGTCACCGCCTATGCCATCCCGGTCATGCTCAATGGCCGCGTTCCCTACATGATTTCTCTGCTGATCTCAGCCAATCTGCTGACGCTGCAGCAGCAGAACCTGGCTTATGCGCAGGCGATCATTGTTTCCGTTCTGGCCATCGGCGTCACCGCCACGGGCCAGATCGTCCTATCCCGCTATGGGCAACGTGGAGGCAATCAATGAGCCGTATCGCCTTGTCCCGCCTGACGCCGGGAGCCATTTTCGGGCGCGCCGCGCTTGGCCTCTATCTGGTTTTTATGCTGCTTTGGCTCACCTTTCCGGTGCTGCTGATCATTCTGGCCTCGTTCCAGGGCTCATTGGAGGTCAGCTTTCCCGGCGAGATGAAGCTCGATGCCTACCAGGCTATTCCTGCTTCCTATTGGGAGGCGTTCTGGCTGACCATCCGCGCGGCGCTGGTCGCGACCATTATCGCCCTGCTCGTGGCCATACCGGCCGCATGGGCGATGGTTCGCGGCAAGCTGGCCGGCCGTCGCGTGATGAGCAATCTCGTCCTCATCCCCGATGTGGTGCCGCAGCTCATCCTGGGCATTGCCCTGCTGACGGTGTTTATCCCGCTCAAACTGTCCAACAGCTTTGTCGGCGTGATGCTGGCCCTGGTGGCGCTGAGCCTGTCGACAGGACTGCGTTTCACCGAAGCGCTGCTCGAAGGGCTGCCAGAAGAATACGAACACGCGGCCCATTCGCTGGGCGCCGGCAAGCTCACCACGTTCCGGCTGGTGGTCCTGCCGCTCGTGGCACCCGGCGTCGCCATCGCCGCCCTCTTCATCTTCATGCAAAATCTCATCACCTTCGAGCTGCTGTTCTTCATCTCCGGGCCCAATGCCACGCCGATCTCCATTCGGCTGTTCAGCGACATCATCGATCGGGGCATCGTGCCCTATGCCGTCGCGATGGCCGGCATCCTCGTCTATGTCGCCATGGCGTTTTACACCCTGGTCGCCGTGGCCCTCGGACCCAAATACATGGCCGGCTCCGTCATGAGCCGCAAAGGTTAAATCATGAGCAAAACCAACAATGCCGCCCAGCCGGTCCATATCGAGCGTGTTCGCAAGGTGTTTGGCGATTTTGTCGCCGTGCACGAGTTGAGCCTCGATATCGAGGCAGGGGAGTTCGTCACCTTTCTTGGTCCCAGCGGTTGCGGGAAATCGACGACGCTGAAAATGATCGCCGGATTATTGCCCCAGGACAGCGGTGAAATTCGCTTTGGCAAAAAGCGCATCGACATGCTGCCGCCCAACAAGCGCAATATCGGCCTGGTGTTCCAGAATTACGCGCTGTTCCCGCATATGAGCGTGGCGGAAAATGTGGCCTTCGGCCTGCGCATGCGCGGCTGGAGCCGGGGCGATCAGGCGCGTCGGGTCGAGGAACTGCTGACGCTAGTGCGCCTTGATGGACTGGGAGAGCGCAAGCCGGAACAACTCAGTGGCGGTCAGCAGCAGCGCGTCGCCGTGGCCCGGGCTCTCGCCTTCAATCCCGATCTGGTGCTTCTGGACGAGCCCCTGTCCAATCTCGATGCCAAGCTGCGGGAGCAAGTCCGCCTCGACCTGCGCGATATCCAGCGCAAAGCAGCGCAGACCACCATATTCGTCACCCATGATCAGGTCGAAGCACTGGTCATGAGCGACCGTATCGTTCTGATGAACAAGGGAAGCGTCGAGCAGGTGGGGACGCCCTATGAGCTCTACGCTACACCCACAACCGAGTTTGGCGCCCGCTTCGTCGGTGCCAACAATCTCATCTCCGGCGAATTCGATGATAGCAGCGGCCATTGGGGTGTGCGGGTTGCTGGCTTGGACAGGGTTTTGCCGGTGACCACCCGCGGACCGGGAATCGAGCGCAGCGGCGCCCCGGTCTGGTTCTGTGTCCGGCCGGAGCATGTGGCTATCCAGACCGGTGCTTCAAGCCCGGATACGGGTCTGACCGCAACCGTTAAGGACAAAATCTACCAGGGGACGACGATCCTCGTTGATATCGAGGTTGCCGGGCTCGGGCTGATGCGAGTGGAGCGCCCGGCATCGGAACTTGGCAATCTGCCGCTGGGCATTCCTGTGAGCGTGTTCTTCGATCATTCCCATATCGTAACGCGTTGACGCGTTAGGCCAGCGGAACGCGGAAACGGATCATCGCCAGAAGCAGCATCACTCGCCACAATGACGGGTTTTTCATCCGTTCCTCCAACCGCATGGCCCCGTCAAGCAATTGCGGGGCCAGCTGGACGCCGCCACAAGCCTGCAATTCGACCTGAGCCATCTGCTGCAATTGCTGGATGATCATGGCATTGGGTTGGAAGCGCCGGCGTCCATGTCGTCGCCACCCAATGTCGAGCTTTCCGAACCATGCCTTGCCCGGCGTTGGGAAATGGCGATCGCGCTGCAAAACGGCTGTGGGCCTTCAACAAATATCGCAAGAATAATCAGCCAATGCTGCGCCTCTCGGACGACGAGATTGACCAGGCGGCAATGTGCGAAGACGCCTAGGGGCTTCAGCCGGTAATGGCTTTGGCTGCACGCTTACGAATGGCGGGAGGGCTCGATGCTGATTTTTCCCGAAAGCCTTCGCGAACTATTTTGCGCCAACTCCGAAAAGCACAGTTTTTACTGTCTTTGCCAGGATAACAATATCCATATCGACAGAAATTCGTTTTATATAAAATAAATCGTAGGAGAGTTTCGCAATTTCTTCATTCAGATCGGAGGCATAGCCAGAGGTGACTTGCGCCCATCCCGTAATGCCGGGTGGAACCACGCATCGATAGGCATATTTCGGCTCTGCCTTGATACTGGATTTTGCCACATATTCGGCTACCGGCCGTGGCCCGATCAGGCTCATTTCTCCTGTTAAGATATTGAAACATTGCGGGATTTCGTCGATGCGCAGCTTGCGCAGAATGCCACATCCGGGGATGATTCGAGAATCCCCGGTGGAGGTGGTGCCGCCCGATGTGCCTTGGAACATGGTTCTGAACTTATACATGCGGAACGGCCGATTTCCGTATCCGCGCCTGATCTGGACGAACAATACCGGGCCGGGATCACGGACGAAAATGTATGCGGCGGTCAGCGCCGAGATCAAGATCAGGAACGGCGAGAATACGAGCACAAAGGCAAGGTCGAAATATCGCTTTACCCGCGCATATAGCAATTGGCTGGGCGAATAGACGATATGGAATAGCTCGAACTTCTCGATATTGACGCGGCCCACGACGCGTTCGAGAAAACTCTCATAGCTCAGGACATCGATCCCCAGAACATGCATGCGCGAGATGAACTCGGCCCCTTCAGCGGTCTTGTAGGAATGTTCATCGATCAGAAGAACGTCGAAATTGATCTCTGCCGGCGAGTTTTCCAACTCTTCGGGGGTCAGAATCTGCGCCCCGGGGATGCGGGCCACAAGATCGGGCGCGCCATCGAAGGGCATGATCCGGACCTTTTCTCCGCTCAATGTATGAAAACGATAATTCGCGGCGCAGGCCAGGAACAGCCCAATACATCCGCAGAGCACGAGCGCCTGATAGCTGATCGAGGTTCGGGCCGCCGATATCACGGTGACCATGGCGCAAAACAAGGCGCCGAACACCACAAGGGCCGAAATGATCGGTGAATCATGTCGGCGGAACGCGGCGAGTATCATGGCGCTGATGATGACCGGCGTCCCCAAGGCAATGACGGCAATGAAGAATGACTCGGCCGATATTCTGTTGAACGGGTATACCGACATCAAGTAGACAGCGACCTGCAGAAGAGCCGAGGCCAGTGACAACCATAAAAACGAACGCAGATGCGTCAAATATCTGTGCGGCCTGGTATGTCCGCCAAGAGACGTAACAAAGGACAAGTCCCTGGGGGGCCGCTGCTTTAGTGAGCGCGTTGTTTTCCGCATTAATATTTCTTGCCAGAGTCTCTCAAGGACGGACGTGCCTGCTATAACAAGGCCTTCTGCGAATGGCACGTGCTTTATCGCAACGGAGAAAATTCTTCCGGGGGTTCCATGGCGCGCAGCAAGGTGCCGATACGCCTTTTTACGCTGGATTCAGCTGCGATGCGCCCAGGCACGTCATGAGCAATCGATAACACCGCTGTCAGAGCGTTGCTGAATTGCGCATGTTGTACGGTAGCGGCCAGGCGATCTATGTAAGCCATGGCAAGTATTCGCTCCGCGATGGGCGGATCCGGCAGGATATAATCCACCGGTTTATTGTTTTCGATCAGGCGCAAATAGCAGGATAGATCAGCTTTCCATCCCTGGTGCGTTGTGCGCCGGGCGTTAGTGCCGCTGGGTCCGAATGTCCGATCGCCAGCAAATGATCGACCTCGAAGCCGTTCGAGAGCAGGTAATCGGTGATGATCCGGCGATGACAGCGCCACCAGACCGCTTCCGAGCACATCAAGGCCAGCCGGTGGTGGCGACCTAGATTGACCATGTCGCTGAAGGCGGCGACAAATTCGGGGCCCAAGGCGTAATCGGCGTAATTGTGAAAACTGCGCACGCGCCACATGGCGTTTAAATGGTCTTCGATTCCGGGCTGCCGGGGTCGGCGGCCGCCCAGGGCGGCAAAATGCCGATAGCCTATCTGGAACCTGGCAAGCTCCGCCGGCAGGCTGTCTATATTGAAGACGGGATTGGTTCGTGATCGAGGAAAGGCGCGCACGTCGATCAGCAGATCGATCCGGGCGGCGCGCAGCATGTCCATAAATTCATCCAGTGTTCGACTGGAATGGCCGATAGTGGTGAAGCCCGTCGCCATCAATCCAGCTTTTTCAGCGCTTCCTGTCTATGCGCGGCGATATGGTCGGTTTTGTCGCTTTTGATCTCGTATTGCGGATGGTCCCGCGAGGCGCGATGCTTGTGGCCTTTATAGTCAAAGTCCTGTTCGTGCACTTCGATGATCGTGCCGCTCACCTGGCCGGCCTCGGAATTCCAGCCAACATGGTCGCCTTTGGAAAACTTTGCCATAACCCACCTCCTGCCGGCAGAATGCTTGGTTTCCGCATTCGTTCCCACTGCCGGTCGCGGGCGGCGTCAGAGTCGGTAAATTCGCCTAGCATTGGCATGCAGAAGCTTGTTCTGCTGTTCGGCAGGTGCGTGTTTGATGACCTCGCGCGTCGCCTCGACCCATCGCGTCAGCGAGCCGGTGAGCGTCACCACGGGATGGTCCGAGCCCCAGACGACGCGGTCCCAACCGAAACAATCGATGACGTGCTCGATATAGGGGCGGATGGTGTCGGTGGTCCAGTCGGAGCCGGAATAGGCGACGATGCCGGAAATCTTGGCGTTGACATTGGGCAGGCGGGCAATGGCGCGGATATTCTCGCGCCAGGGATCGAGGCCCGCTCCAATGACATCGGGAACGCCGCAATGGTCGAGGATGAAGCGCACATCCGGGGCCTGTTCGGCGAGGGCCTGGCCGATGGGCAATTGGTCGTGGCGGACGCACAGATCGAAGCTGAGATCGTGGTCGGCGAGGCGCCGGATATTCTGCGCGAACAGGGCCGACTGGCTGAGTTCGTCGGGCGCTTCATGCAGGATTCGCCTGACGCCCCTGACCCCGGGATTGGCCGCCAGGCGCTCGATTTGCGCTGGAAAATCAATCGCTTCCGGCCGGCAGGCGGCAATGGCGCCGACAATGCCGGGCAGGGTGAGCACGAAGGCGGTTTCCGGCTCGATATCGGGTTCGGCGGCATCCACTTCCATATGCAGCGCGGCCTCGATGCCCAGTGCCCGGGCCTCGGCCCAATAGGCCTCGACACTCCAGGGCCTGTTGATCGCCGGGGCGCCGCCGAGCCAGGGATAGCTGAAACGGTCGGGATAGATCAGGTGCAGGTGGGTGTCGAGAATCGGGATCATATGGCCTCCGTTCGCTGAGAGAATTCATGCCGGGGCCGGCATGTTTCTTCTTAACATCGACCCGCTATCGGTTAGCGGATTGTTAACGTTTCGCCGTCGCCTCGCGCCGCAATGGACGACAAAGCCCGACATTCCGCCATGAGCGGCGATCGGCAGCCGGCGCTTGATGCCTACCAGTCGAAATCCGGGCCGGTCTCGCGGGCACCCATCAGGAACACATCGCTCATCAGCCGCAGCGGAGCGGCGTCAACTTCGCTCTGGCGCCGGTCCAGCAGGTCGGCGAACCGGTCATAGATGCCGGCATATTCGGCGTCGCCATGTTCGAGCACCACCGCGCCATTGACCCGCAGGGTGCGACCGCCGCGTTCGAGCTTCACTTCATTGCCGGCGCCGGTGACGAAGGCGATGGTCCAGATTTCCCCGCTCTCCTCCAGCCAGTTGAAGGCCGAGGACATTTCGGGGCGATGCGGCTGGCCGGACTTGAAGGCCACTTCGACATCGACGGGCGTCTGGCGATTGGCCGGGAAGGTCAGTTTCGCCCGCTCGACGAAGACCGGGAACGGCATGACCTTGGTGAAAATGGAAAAGGCATTGATGCCCGGATCGCAAACGCCGAAGCCGCCGGGCTCCCAGACCCAGTCCTGGCCCGGATGCCATTTGCGCACGCTTTCGCGCCAGTCGATGCGGGCCGATTGCACCCCTTCCTCGGCCAGCAGCGTCCTGGTGCGGTCGACGGCGGCATTATACTGGCTGTGCCAGGTCTGGAACAGCACGCGGTCGAGCCGCGCCGCATGGGCGATGAGATCGTCCAGCTCGGAAATCGTGGTGGTGGGCGGCTTTTCCATCATCACGTCCCTGCCGGCATCCAGCGCCTCGCGGACATAGGCATGGCGCACGCCGGGCGGCGTGCAGATGGAGACCAGATTGACCTCGGGCATGGCATTGTAGAGCTCGGCCGGCGAGCGGAAGACCGGGACGTCGCCATGGCCGACGCCGCGGGTGGAGACGGTGGCGGCCAGCTCGAAATCGTCGGAGGCGTCGATGACCGGCAAATGCTGGTCCTGGGCGATCTTGCCCACGCCGATCACCGCGATTTTGCGCTTGGCCATGCCGGAACTCCCTCAAATCCGATGCGGGTTATAGAGCGGTCCGCCGATAAAGGCCAAGAAAAAAGTATGACTTTTAGCGGATGAGTATCGCCCTGAAATCATTGACATTGGTGCCGGTCGGGCCGGTGAAGAACAGATCGCCGATGGCGGCGAAGGCGGTATAGGCGTCATTATTGGCCAGCGCCGCCTGCGGATCGATGCCAGCCTCGCGCATGCGGCGGGCCGAGCTGCCATCGACATAGGCGCCGGCATTGTCTTCCGAGCCGTCAATGCCGTCGCTGTCCCCGGCCAGGGCCGACACATTGCCGACATTGTCGAGCGCGATCGCCAGCGACAGCAGGAATTCGCCATTGCGTCCGCCACGGCCCTTGCCGCGCAGGGTGACGGTGGTTTCCCCGCCCGAGAGCAGCACGACCGGCTTGCCGAAGGGCCGGTTGCGCTCGGCCACTTCGCGGGCCATGGCCGCATGGACCAGGGCCACGTCGCGCGCCTCGCCCTCGATGGCATCGGAGAGGATGGCGGCCTCGATGTTGTGGCTGCGGGCCAGGGCGGCGGCGGCTTCCAGCGACAGGCTGGCCGAGGCGATGATGGCGGTGCTGTTGCCGGCAAAGACGGGATCGGCGGCGTCGGGCGGCAGGTTGTCTTCACCGGCCAGCAGCGTGGCGGCGGCCTCGGGCAGGTCGAGCCGATAGAGTCCGGCCAGACGGCGGGCCTCGGCGCGGCCTCCGGGAAGCGGCAGGGTCGGGCCGGAGGCGACCAGGGCCGGATCGTCGCCAGGCACATCGGACACCACCAGGGTCGCGACCCGCGCCGGCGCGGCGGCTGCGGCCAGGCGTCCGCCCTTGACGATGGAAAACTGGTTGCGGATGAGGTTCATCACCCCGATGGGCGCGCCGGAGGCCAGGAGGGCGCGATTAACCGCCTGCTCGTCCGCCAGCGTCAGGCCGGGCGCCGGCGCCGGCAATAGGGAGGAGCCGCCGCCCGAAATCAGCGCCACCACCAGATCGTCCGCGGTGAGGCCCGAAACTATTTGCATCAGCCGCCGGGCGGCATCGCGTCCGGCGGCGTCGGGCACCGGATGGGCCGCCTCGACGATGTCGATGCGCTCGCATTTTTCCCCATAGCCGTAGCGGGTGACCACCAGGCCGCTCAGCTCGCCCGGCCAGGCCTGTTCGAAGGCCCGCGCCATCTGGGCCGAGGCCTTGCCGGCGCCGATGACCAATGTGCGGCCGCGGGGCGGCGGCGGCAGGTGCCGCTTGACGGCCAGGGCCGGCTGAGCTTGCGCCACGGCCTCGTGGAAGAGATTTTCGAGCAGGGAGCGGTCCATGGGCGAATATGTTCGGCTGGTCAGGGGAAGGCGCCGCTTTTGTGGCGAGCGGGGACCGGTTTGTCCAGAGCGCAATGGCGCTGCCGGAACCTTGCGGCGCAAAGCACCTTGTCAAACGCGGGTCACATCGTTCCACTAGCGACCCGCCCAGGAGATTTCATGCCGCAAAGATTCGCCATCTATTACGCCCCGGACGCCAATGACGTGCTGTGGGATCGCGCCACGATCTGGCTGGGCAGCGATCCGGCCAATTCGGCGCTGATCGAAGGCGGCGTGGCCGGGATCGAGCGGACCCGCCTGCTCAATCTCACCCAATCGGCGGGGCGCTACGGCTTTCATGCCACGATCAAGCCGCCCATGGCGCTGGCGACGGGCCGGACCGAAGCGGAGCTGCATGCGGCGCTGGAAGACTTCGCCGCCGCCACCGCGCCGGTGACGCTCGGCCCCTTGCATATTGCCAGCCTCGACGGCTTTCTGGCGCTCCTGCCGCAACCGGGCAATGCGGCCCTGCAGGATTTCGCCGCCCTGGTGGTAGAGCGCTTCGAGCCTTTCCGGGCGCCCCTCGATTCCCGCAGCCGCGCCGCCAGGGCGGCCAATGGGCTGAGCGAGCGGCAATTGGAGCTGCTCGATGCCTATGGCTATCCTTATGTGCTCGAACAGTTCCAGTTCCATATGACGCTGACCGACCGGCTGAACGACGAGGACCACCGGGAACTGCTGGACGCCGCCCGGACCTGGTTCGGGCCGGTTCTGGACGAAGAGTTCACGCTGGACCGGCTGGCGCTCTATCACGAACCGGAAGGCGGCTTGCGCTTCCGGCGCATCGCCGATTTCATGCTCAGGGGATGAACGTCTTGGCCGAGACAATCTTAAGCAATGCCAGGATCGTCCTTGCCGGCGAAACCATTACCGGCAGCGTCCAGGTCAGGGACGGGCTGATCGTCGCCGTGGATGCGGGCGCGACGCGCCATGGCGAGGATATGGGCGGCGATTATCTCATTGCCGGGCTGATCGAATTGCACACCGATCACCTGGAGAACCATTACCGGCCCCGACCCGGGGTGTTCTGGGAGCCGCTGGCGGCGCTGCATGCCCATGACGTCCAGATCGCCGGCTCGGGCATCACCACCGTGTTCGACGCGGTGCGCATCGGCTCCGATGCCGACCTGCCCGACATGCTGGAACACGCCGAAAAGCTGGTGCAGGCGGTCCGCGCCGGGCGCGAGGGCAATTGGCTGCGCGCCGACCATTTCATCCATCTGCGCTGCGAATTGCCCAGCCACGACGTGGTCGCGCATTTCGAGGCGCTGGCCGATCATCCCGCCACGCGCCTGGCTTCGGTGATGGATCATACGCCGGGCCAGCGGCAATTCCGTTCGCTGGCCGATTACAAGCGCTTCTACGCCAAGCAATTGGGTGGCTCCGCCGAGCAATTGCAGGCTTTCGTCGATGCCAGGCAACAGGAGCACGAGCGCTATTCGGCCAGGAACCGCCAGGCCATCGTCGCCCGGGCCCATGAACTGGGCCTCGCCCTGGCCAGCCATGACGACGCTACCCTGGCACATATCGAGGAGGCCGAAGCCGACGGCATCGCCATTGCCGAATTTCCCACGACGCTGGAAGCGGCGGCGGCGGCCCATGATGCCGGCCTCGCCATCCTCATGGGCGCGCCCAATGTGGTGCGCGGCAAATCCCATTCGGGCAATATTTCGGCGACCGACCTGGTGGCGGCCGGACTGCTTGATATCCTCAGCTCCGATTATGTGCCCTTCGCGCTGTTGCAGGCCGCTTTCCTGTTGCCGCAACGGGTGGAGGGGCTCGACCTCTGCCAGGCCCTGGCGACCGTGACGCTCAATCCGGCGCGCGCCGCCGGGCTCGACGACCGGGGCGAGATCGCGCCGGGCAAGCGCGCCGATCTGGTGCGGGTCGCGGCGGAAGCGCCGCTGCCGGCGGTGCGGGCGGTGTGGCGCGCGGGGCAGCGGGTGAGTTGAGCGAGAAAAAGCCGGGTATATTGGTGCTGGTGGTCGGCCCGTCCGGGGCCGGCAAGGACACGCTGATCGACGGCGCCCGCCAGGCGCTGGAGGGCGATAGCCGCTTCAGCTTTGCGCGGCGGCTGGTGACCCGGCCCGCCGATATCGATGTCGAGGATCATGTCAGCCTCGACCGGGCCGAATTCGCCCGGGCCGCCCGGGCCGGACGCTTCGCCCTGACCTGGCAGGCCCATGGCCTCGATTACGCCTTGTCCATCGGCGTCGATACCGATCTGGCTTTGGGCCGGGTGGTCATCGCCAATATCTCCCGCCATGCCGTGCCCCGGGCCCTCGCCAGATATCCGCATTGCCGGGTGGTGCAGGTCTCCGCCGAAATTTCGCTGCGGGCCGAGCGGCTGGCCCGGAGAGGCCGGGAAAACCGCGACCAGATCCTGTCCCGGCTGGCCCGCGAGGGCGCCGTTCTGCCGGCGGATGTCAGCCCGTTGGTCATCGACAATTCGAGTTCGGCCGGCATCGGCGTCGCCGCCTTCGTCATGGCGCTGCGGCAAATCGCCGGGGAATGAACCTTTTCCGCTCCCGGCGCGTTGGTGGGCTCAGGAATCAAAAGCGTCAGGAGTTTCCTCGTGTCCCGTAACGGTCTTTACGCCGTGGTCGCCATTCTGGTCATCGCGCTCGTTGCCTTTGGCATCTATACCTATCAGCAGGAACAGGCCCGCCCCGGCATCGAGGTGCGCGTCGATGAATCAGGAATTTCGATCGATGGAAACGGCTGAGGACAGCCGGGCCCGCCGGCACCGGATCGCCGAGGCCTTGAGCGCCGAAATCGAGCGACAGGCCCGAAGCGGCGCCTCGCGCATCGATGTCGGCGCCCTGGCCGAGGCAGCGGATGAGGCGCTGGAGCCCGACCCGGTCGCGGCGACGGGCAAGCGCCCCTCGGAGCTGAACGCGACCAACGACGATTGAGCGGTGCGGGGCGTGTCAGCCGGTCAGGCGGCTTCGCCGTTCTCGACGGCCTGGCGCACGGCCAGATGCGCGGTTTCGATATTGGGAAAGTGCTGGCCGTCAATCGAGAAGGCGGGCAGCTTGACGGCGAGGAACCGATAGCCTTCCGCTTCCGGTACGACGACGCCCTGTGGCTCGCCAGCCACTTCGATGACGATGGGCCGCAATCTGTCGGCCCGGTTCAAACTGTTTTCCTGCATGGGTGGCAACTCCACTTGCGCGTCGGATCATCGACGGATGCATCTCCCGGGGGGAGGCTGCACACTGGGTCGGCGACGCGGATTCTATCGATTCGGTGAGACGGGGATGTGACGGAAGATCACATTCGTTTCGATCGACAGCATCCTTGCCAGCGTTTGGCGCCGGGCTTGCGGAGTACGAGGGTCGAACACGCGGCATGGAGAGTGAAGGTCGTCGATGTCGGCATCGTCATTCCTTTCCTTGCGGGTGTTGGACGGATCGGGTTTCACCACGCGATTACGGCGCGGCAAAGGCAAGATAAGCGAGCCAAAGTGATTTTTCCAGTATGGCCGCATGCGTAAAATGCCCGAAAAGCGGAAAACCCTCCCCAACTTTCGTCTAGCGGCAATAAAATGATGAGGCCCGTCATCGCCGGTCCTTGCATGTCCGCTTGCGCAATGGTCCGCAATCTGGTGTTCTTTCCGCCTTGTAAGCGTCTCCGCCGGCGGCGGGTGGAAGGGGATATTCGTGTCTGAGGAATCGGTACCGCCCGCATCGCGCGGCAAGCGGGGGGCAAAGCCGTCGGGCAAGCCCACGCTCAAAACCATCGCGCAGATGACGGGTCTTGCCGTCACCACCATTTCGCGCGCCCTCAACAATGCGCCCGAACTGGCCCAGGAAACCCGCGACCGGGTGCAGAAGATCGCCGCCGAGATCGGTTATCTGCCCGACCGCGCCGCCTTGCGCCTCAAGACCGGGCGCACCAATGTCATCACCCTGCTGCTCGAACCGGACGAGCAAATCTACGGCTTCGGCACCAGCCTGGTTACCGGGATCACCGAGGCGCTGCGCGACACCCCCTATCACCTGGTCATCACGCCGCTGTTCCGCAATGTGCCGCCG
Source organism: Devosia sp. YIM 151766 (assembly GCF_030285925.1). Classification (NCBI taxonomy): domain Bacteria; kingdom Pseudomonadati; phylum Pseudomonadota; class Alphaproteobacteria; order Hyphomicrobiales; family Devosiaceae; genus Devosia; species Devosia sp. YIM 151766. Next base: position 103,143 of record NZ_CP127251.1, read on the forward strand.
ATCGAGCCCATCCGCCATATCGTGCGCAACCGCATTGCCGATGGGGTGATCTTTTCCAAGGCCGAGACCTTCGACGAGCGCATCCGCTTCCTGCTCGACAGCGATTTTCCCTTTGTCAGCCACGGCCGCAGCCAATGGCCCGAAGCCCATCCCTATGTCGATTTCGACAATGAAAGCTATGCCTATGGCGCCACCAGGCGCCTGGCCGAAAAGGGCTGCCGCAAGGTCTCGATCATCCTGCCCGACAGCGCCCTGACCTATACCGAACATCTCAAGACCGGCATGGCGCGGGCGGCCGGGGAGGCCGGGATTGCCCATGAATTCGCCGCCGACGTGAATCTGGGCAGCCCGACCGACGCCATCCGCAATTACGTCATCAAGCGCTCGCGGCGCCCGGACGGGCCGGACGGCTATGTCTGCGCCTCGGAAATCTCGGCGCTGGCCGTGGTGGGCGCGCTGGCCGAGGCCGGCCACGTCCTGGGCGAAACCGCCCATGTGGTGACCAAGCAATCGAGCTCGATGTTCATGCAGTTCCAGACCGAGGCGGAAACCGTCCCGGAAGATTTCGCCGAGGCCGGCCGCAATCTGGGCCGCATCGTGCTGCGCCGGATCGCCGGCGGGACCGAAGGGCTGCAATCGCTGGCGCAGCCGCATTTCGACTGGAAGGATTGAGGGCGCTTCGCCGCCATCTTGCTCCGGCGGGCCAAACCCGTTACCTCCCGGGGCAGCAAGCCCCCGGACCGCCATGACCATCACCGCCATTATCGACAGCCTCGGCCACAGGGGCGAGGGCATTGCCACGATCGATGGCCGGCGCGTCTCCGTGCCCTTCGCCCTGCCGGGGGAGATTGTGGAACTGACCATTGCCGGCGAACGCGGCGTACTGACCGGCATCGTGTCGCCGGCGCCGCAGCGAGCGATACCCTTCTGCCCGCATTTCTCCGTGTGCGGCGGTTGCCAATTGCAGCATCTGGACGAAGCCGGCTACCGGGCATTCAAGACCGGTCTGGTGGAAAATCCATTGCGCCAGGCCGGGCTCGACAGCAAGGTTTCCCGCTTCATCGAGGCGCATGGCGCCGGCCGCCGCCGCGCGACACTGCATGCGCGCCGGAATGGCGCCGGCTATATGCGCCTGAGAAGTCACGACCTGCTCGATCTCGATACCTGCCCCATTCTGACGCCTGCTCTCTCTCGCGCGCCGGCCATTGCCAGGGCTTTGGGGAAGGAAATCGGCGAATGCGACCTGGCCTTCACCGCCACCAATGCCGGGATCGATGTCGGCATCCGCAAGGCCCCCAAGGGCATCAATCGGGAAAAGCTGGCGCCGCTGGCCAATCGGCTGGGCCTGGCCCGGCTGGCGCTGGATAACGAGATGGTCTTTCTCCGCCAGCAGCCCACGATCAGCATGGGCCGCGCCGAGGTCGACCTGCCCATCGGCAGTTTTCTTCAGGCCACCGCCGAAGCCGAACAGGTGCTGGCCGATTATGTCGTCGCCGCCGTGGGCAAGGCGAAATCGGTGGCCGACCTGTTCTGCGGCCTCGGTCCGTTCGCGCTGCGGCTGGCGGAAAATGCGCCGGTCTATGCGGCCGATAGCGACAAGCCGGCGATCCAGGCGCTGGACAAGGCGGCGCGGCACAGCAAGGGGCTCAAAGCCATCAGGAGCCAGACCCGCGACCTGTTCCGTGATTGCCTGACCCGGTTCGAACTCGATTTCGACTGCGTCGTGCTCGACCCGCCGCGCGCCGGAGCCCAGGCCCAGGTCAGGGAAATCGCCGTTTCCAAAGTCCGCAATGTGGTCATGGTGGCCTGCGACCCGCGAACCTTTGCCCGCGACGCGGCGATCCTGGCCGGGGCCGGCTTCGTCATGGAGGACCTGGTGGCGGTCGATCAATTCGCCTGGTCCACCCATATCGAGGTCGCCGCCAGCTTCCGCCGCTAGAGCGGCTCTGGCCTTGACGGAATCGGCATCTCACCCCTCGCGTCACCCTCGCGCTTGACGCGAGGGTTCTTTGTTTGTGGATCTATCGCAAGAGCCCTCGCGTCAAGCGCGAGGGTGACGATAGCCTTGCGAGTGAGAGGACACGAACGCCACCGCTTCCATGAAAAGCTAAATCCCGGTGCCCCGACACGGCCGGCGCCGGCGCCGGTTCATATTGTCGATTGTGGCAGAAAATCCGGCAACCATGCCCCGTCATGGGCGTTTAAGGCTATCAAAACAGCTTCAATTTGATGGAATGGGCTAGAGCCCATGTGAGAACGCCATGCGCACATTTGCCGCTTTATCCACCGCTTTGCTCCTTCTGGCCACGCCGGTCTTCGCCCAGGATGAGGGCCTGTCGCCCGAAGGCACCTGGATCGATGCGGAAGGCACGTCCTTCACCTTCTCGCTCTGTGGCGACGGCACTGCTCTATGCGGCGTGCTGAACGACATTCAGGGCGCCTCGCGTACCGAGGAAAACATGGCTTTCGTGAACACCGAAGTGGTGCAGGCCGAGCAGACGGCGCCCAATTTATGGGAAGGCACGATCAATTATGGCGGCCGCCAGGCTGCCGCCAAGGTCGCCCTCGTGGCCGAAGACGCCATCGAGATCACCGGCTGCCAATTGCTGATCCTGTGCGAGACCATCACCTTTTATAAGGCGAGCTGAGCCCTCTGGCTCGTCACCCTCGCGCTTGACGCGAGGGCTCTTGCGACCGGCCCCGCAAACACAGAACCCTCGCGTCGAGCGCGAGGGTGACGAGCGGTGGTTTAATGGGGTGACGGGCGGTGATTTCATAAGCGGATGCAGGACGCCGGTTTGCGTTCAGCAGACCGTCGCCACCCGCTCCTTGATCACCGCCAGCACCTCGTCGCCCGGCCGCTTCCACCAGTTCTCGGACGAGAAGATTTCCACCTCCTGCGGCCCGGAAAAGCCGGCATCCTCGATCATCTTACGGATGCCGGGCAGGTCGATGACGCCATCGCCCATCATGCCGCGATCGAGCAGCAGGTCCCTTGTCGGCACCAGCCAGTCGCAGATGTGATGGGCGAAGATGCGCTTCATGCGGCCGGCCCGGGCAATGGCGCGGGCGAGGTTGGGGTCCCACCAGACATGATAGACGTCGACGGCCACGCCCACATTCTCGCCCAGTATCTCGCAGATATCGAGCGCCTGATCGATGGTGTTCACGCAGGCGCGGTCGGCGGCATACATGGGATGCAGCGGCTCGATGGCGATTTTCACCCCCGCGGCCCGGGCATGGCCCAGCATGGCGGCGATGCCGTCGGCCACCATCTGCCGCGCCGCGCCGATATCGCGGCTGCCTTCGGACAGGCCGCCCACGACCAGCACCAGGCAATCGGCATTGAGCGCGGCGGCTTCGTCGATGGCGCGCAGATTGTCGTCGATATTGGCCTGGCGGCCTGCCGCACTCGCCGCGGGGAACATGCCGCCGCGGCACAGGCCGGTCACCTGCAAGCCGTTCGCGCGCACGATGCGGGCGGCTTCATCGAGCCCGATAGCGGCGATCTGGTCGCGCCAGGGCGAGATGGCATTGATGCCGGCGCGCAGGCATCCATCCACCGCCTCGGCAAAACCCCATTGCTGGCGGGTGGTGGCGAGATTGAGGGAAATGCCGCGGCTCATATTTGCCTGCCCTTCACCGGGAATGACGCTGGGGTGAGAAAAGGATTGCTCATCCCGCCACCCCATGCACGGCCAGAACCTGCTGCATGCGCCTGACCGCCAGGTCCGGATCGGCCAGCACCCGCGCCTTGTCGGCCAAGCGGAACAGCTCGGCCAGATGTTGCAGCGAGCGCGTCGATTGCTGCCCGCCGATCATGGCGAAATGGTCCTGCAAGCCGTTGAGATAGGCCAGGAACACCACGCCGGTCTTGTAGAAGCGGGTCGGCGCCGCGAAGATATGGCGCGAAAGCGGCACGGTGGGTTCGAGGATATCGAAGAATTCATTGTCATTGCCGCGCCCCAAAGCCGCCAGCCCCGCCGAGGCGGCCGGCGCGATGGCGTCGAAAATGCCGAGCAGGGCATGGGAATAGCCCTGATCGTCGCCGGCGATCAGCTCGGCATAGTTGAAATCGTCGCCGGTATACATCTTCACCGCAGCCGGCAGCCGGCGGCGCATGGCGATTTCCTTGTCCGCCGAGAGCAGGGAAATCTTGATGCCGTCGACCTTGTCGGCATGGGCGGCGATGACGTCGAGGCAGGTATCCATGGCGGCGTCATGGTCGATCGAGCCCCAATAGTTCTGCAAGGCCGGGTCGAACATCTCGCCCAGCCAATGCATGATCACCGGCTGCTTGACCTGGCTCAGCACATGGCCATAGACGCGGGCATAATCGTCCGGCGACCTGGCCGCCGCCGCCAGCGCCCGGCTGGCCATCAGGATGACGCGGCCGCCCTCGCCCTCGACAAAGCCGATCTGCTCCTCATAGGCGGCGATGATCTGGTCGATGGTGACATCGGGGCCGGGCGCCAGATGATCGGTGCCGGCGCCATAGGCGATGAGGCTGTCATCGCGGCTGCGGGCTTCGACCTGGGCGCGGCGGATCAGTTCCTTGGCCTCGCTCCAGCCGAGCCCCATGCCGCGCTGGGCCGTATCCATGGCCTCGGCGACGCCGAGGCCGAGGTCCCAGAGCCGGTGGCGGAATTTCAGCGTCGCCTCCCAATCGATGGCGGGAGTGAGCCAGGGATCGTTCTCCGCCAGCGGATCGGCCACCACATGGGCCGCCGCGAAAGCCACGCGGGGGAAATCGGCCGCCTTGAACTTGACGAAGGGGATCGGGTCGCCCGTCAGCCTATAGGGCGTGACGGAGCGGTCGGGATTGGGCAGGTTGATGATCGGCATTCGGGCTTCCCCCTCATCCGGCGCTGCGCGCCACCTTCTCCCCGAGGGGGAGAAAAATGGTCCGGCGCCTGTTCAAACGCGGTGTCCCCCTTTCCCCTCGTGGGAGAGGGTGCCCGAAGGGCGGGTGAGGAGGACCGTTTAAAATCAAAATTCCAGCTTGGGCACGTCGAGCCAGCGGCGCTCTTCCCAGCTTTTGAGACCCAGTTCGGCCAATTGCACGCCCTTGGCGCCGGCTTCCAGCCCATAGGGCCAGGGCGCGTCCTCGGCGACATGGCGCAGGAACATTTCCCATTGCGCCTTGAAGCCGTTATCGGCCGGCCAATTGTCTGGGACCTCTTCCCAATCGGCGAAGAAATTCATCGTCTGCGGCTGATCGGGATTCCACACCGGCTTGGGGGTATTAACCCGATGCTGGGTCCAGCATTTGTGCAGGCCGGCCACTGCCGAGCCATGGGTGCCATCGACATGGAAGGTCACCAGATCGTCGCGGCGCACCCTGGTGGTCCAGCTCGAATTGATCTGGGCGATCACCCCGCCTTCCAGCTCGAACGTGGCATAGGCGGCGTCGTCGGTGTCGCATTGGAAGCTATTGCCCCGCTCGTCGACGCGCTCGGGAATATGGGTGGCGCCGAGGCACGATACCGCCTGCACCTCGCCGAACAGATTGTCCATCACATAGCGCCAATGGCACAGCATATCGAGGATGATGCCGCCGCCATCGTTCTTGCGGTAATTCCAGCTCGGGCGCTGCGATTGCTGCCAATCGCCCTCGAAGACCCAATAGCCGAACTCGCCGCGCACCGAGAGCATCTTGCCGAAAAAGCCGCTATCGCGCAGCATTTTGAGCTTCATCAGCCCGGGCAGGAACAGCTTGTCCTGCACCACGCCATGTTTCAGACCGGAGGCGCGGGCGGTCTTGGCGAGGTTGACCGCGACTTCAAGATCGTCGGAGGTCGGCTTTTCGCAATAGACATGCTTGCCGGCGGCCAGCGCCCGCTCCAGCAGGCCGGCGCGCATCAGCGTGGTGCCGGCATCGAAAAAGATGGTGTCGTCGGGATTGGCCAGGGCCGCGTCGAGATCGGTGCCCCAGCGGGCGATATTGTGCTTCCTGGCGAGGGCTTCGATCTTGCCGCTATCGCGGCCGACAATGATCGGGTCGACCACCAGGCGATCGCCGTTTTTCAGCGCTATGCCGCCCTGGTCGCGGATCGCCAGGATCGAGCGCACCAGATGCTGGTTATAGCCCATGCGCCCGGTGACGCCATGCATGATGATGCCAACGCGTTGTTCCGCCATTCAATCCCTCCCCGGCCCGCCCGGACTTGTGTAACTGTTTAGTTACTTACCTGAGGAATGCGGACCTCGTCAAGCGGCGTCCGGCCCGGCCGGACATGGTGGCAAAACCGCCCAGCCGCCCCTAGATCCCCAGCACCATTTTCAGGCCCATCAGCCCCAGGAAGATCAGGATCATCAGGTCGAAGGCGCGGCGGCTGAGCTTGCCGGCCAGCGCCTGTCCCACCGGCATGAATATCAGGATCGGGATCATGGCCAGCAGCGCCTCGATCACCCATTGCGGCTGCATGATGCCGCCCACGATCAGCGACGGCAATTGCACCAGGCCCAATGTCAGGAACATGGCCGAAACCGCATAGACATGGGCGGCGCGGTCCAGGCCCATGGCGTGGATGAAGGTCACGCCCACCGGCGCGGAAATGCCGGTGGCGCCCTGCAAGACGCCGCTGCCGAAACCCGCCGCCGGCCCGGCCCGCCGCGCCATTGCCGCGCTGACCGCCAGATGCGGGCGGCTGACCTTGAGCCCGAAATAGGCCAGGAGCAGCACGCCCAGCGAAAAGATCAGCACCCGCTCCGGCAGATTGCGGAGCAGCCAGGTGCCCAGGACCACCCCGACGGCGCCGGTGGCGAGAAACAGCGGCAGGAAATTCATGCTGTCCTCGCGCCGGGCGGCGCGGAATTGCCAGATCTGCATGCCATTGGTCACGATCTGGGTGATGGCCATGATGCCCACGGCGTGGTGCAGGCCGAAAAATGTCGCCAGCACCGGCAGGGCGATCAGCGGCAGGCCCATGCCGGTCGCCCCCTTGACCAGCGCGCCGGCGGCCAGCGCCAGCCCCATGATCGCCATTCGCTCAAGCTCGAAATCCACGCCAGCCCCCCGATAGACCTGCGGCGCAGCGACCGGGCTGCCCCCGCTCAAATATGTCCAAGATTCGTTTTTCGGCAATCGCTTATCGCGGAAATTCCGGACATCACGACATCACCGGCTGGTTACTTCTTGCTTGACAGGGTTGGGGATCAGCCGCAAATTCCTCCCCGAGGGCCAAAATAACCGGCCCCGAACCATTGGGAGGATTTAGACGATGAAGCATTCGCTGCGAATCGTCCTGGCGTCGGGCACGGCCCTTTTGACGCTGGGTGCGGCCATGTCGTTCGCTCAGGAATGGAAACCCGACCGGCCGATCAATCTGATCGTGCCCTGGGGTGCCGGCGGCTCGACCGACCAGGTCATCCGCGTCACCGCGCCCATTGTCGCCGAGGCGCTGGGCGTCGATGTCGTGGTCGTCAACCAGCCGGGCGCCTCCGGTGCCATCGGCACCCAGGAAGTGCTCAACGCCCCGCGCGACGGCTATACCTGGGGCGCCGGCGCCATCGGCGACAACGCCACCTATGCGGTGACCGGATTGATCCCCGATACCGGCATCGATGACTGGCATGTCTATCTCTCCGTCGCCAATGTCGCCGTTGTCGGCGTGGCGGCAGACAGCGAGTTCGAAGATTTCGGCCAATTGCTCGAGGCGCTCGCCGAGCGCGGCAATGCCATTACCGTAGCCACGGCCGGGGTTGGGTCATCGGGGGGAACGGCCATCGCCGCGCTCGCCGAACAGGCCGGTTTCGACTACAATATGATCACCTATGACGGCGGCAATCCGGCGGTGATCGCCACGGCTTCGGGCGAGGCGATGGTCACCACCCAATTGGCGGTGGAGCAGGTCGAGATGATCCGCGGCGGCCGTCTGCGCGGCCTGGCCGTGCTGGCCAGCGAGCCGCTGGTGGTCGCCGGCGTCGATCCGATTCCGCCGATCACCGACTGGCTGCCGGACATGCCGCTGGCCATGAACTATTTCGGCATCTTCCTGCCGGCCGGCATTCCCGACGAGATCGTCCAGACAGTGAACGCGATCTGGGACGACGAGGTCGAGAATTCGCAGAGCCTGCGGGACTATGCCGAGAATTACGGCGCCGTCTTCGACCCCTCCTATGGCGACGAGGCGCGGGCGGCAGCCATGCCGATCGTCATCGACAAGGCCTGCGCGGCGGTCCAGCGCGGCGAGGCCGTGATCGATCCCATCGAGATCGGCGTCGATTGCGCGACCCGCAGCGAAGTGAGCGCGCAATAGCGCCAGCGGGGGCCGCCGCGAGCGCGGCGGCCCCAACGCCAACACCGGAGCCGAACGGTTCATGACCATTCCCAATCCCGCTCCCTCCGCCGAAGAGGCGGCCCGCATTCGTGCCGATCTGATCACCGCCATCGTCCTGGTCGGCCTGGGCCTGCTGATCACCTATCTCTCCTGGAGCATGGACCGGCTGGAAATGCGCCGCATCCATCCGTCCACCATTCCGGGCCTGGTGCCGCTCTTTCTGGGCGTGGCGCTGACCTTGTGCGGCGGCCTGCTGGCCTGGCGCTCGGCGCGGCTGGATAGCAAGCAAGGCGGCGCCGCGCTGCTCCGCACCCTCGTGTCGTGGCCGGCGCTGCGTGTGCTCGCCGTGCTCGGCCTGGCCCTGGTCTATACGCTGGGCCTGGTGGGTCGCATGCCCTTCTGGCTGGCCTCGTCGCTGTTCATTTTCAGCTTCGTGCTGCTGTTCGAAACCATGCTGGCCGACAGACCGGCCTCGCTGCCGCGTACGCTGATCTGGGGCCTGGTCGTGGCGCTCGGCGCCGGCATCGGCATCCATTATGTCTTCGGACAGGTCTTTCTCGTGCGGCTGCCCTAGGGAACATCATCCATGTTTGACGGTCTCATTCTCCTGGGCCAGGGCATTGCCCATTTCATGACGCCGGCGGGCCTGTTCAACGTGGCCTGGGCGACGCTGCTGGGCCTCGCCATCGGCATATTGCCGGGCCTCACCGCCACTATGGGCGTGGCTCTATTGGTGACGCTCACCTATAAAATGGCGCCGGACCAGGCCATCCTGACGCTGATGTGCGTCTATCTCGGCGCCATCTATGGCGGCAGCCGCACCGCCATCCTGCTCAATATTCCCGGCACCCCGGCCAATGCCGCCGCCACGCTGGACGGCCATCCGCTGGCCATGCAGGGCAAGGCGGGACTGGCCATGGGCCTGGCCACCACCTCTTCCACCCTGGGCACGCTGGTCGGCATCTTCTTTCTCGCCATCATCGCGCCGGTGCTGGCCGAGGCGGCGCTCCGCTTCGGCTCGTATGAATTTTTCTGGCTGGCTTTGTTCGGCGTCGTCATTTCCGGGCAGATGACCGGTTCGGACACGCCGCTCAAGGGCTATATTGCCGGCATTCTGGGCCTGCTGGTCGCCATGATCGGCATGGAGACGCTGCATGCCTATCAGCGCTTCACCTTCGGCATTCCCGCCTTGGGCGGCGGCGTCGACCTCATCCCGGCAATGGTCGGGGCCTTCGGCCTGGCGGAAATCCTCTCCACCATGAAGCGCACCGCCTTCGGCCGGATCGCCCCGGTCAACGACCGGGTGATCCCGCGCCTCAAGGAAATCTTCCAATATTGGAAGACCATCATCCGCTCGGGCATTATCGGCACCTTTGTCGGCATCATCCCCGGGGTCGGCGAGGATGTGGGTGCCTGGTCGTCCTATGCCGCCGCCAAGAAATTCACCAAGCATCCCGAGGAATTCGGCAAGGGCAGCCAGGAGGGGCTGATCGCGGCCGAAACCGGCGACAATGCCGTGGTCTCGGCCGCCATGATCCCGACGCTGACGCTGGCCTTGCCCGGCTCGGCCGCCGCCGCAGTGCTGATCGCCGCCATGATGATCCACGGCATCCGTCCCGGCCCGATGCTGATGGTGGAGAACGCGCCCTTCCTCTATCAGGTCGTGGCCATGCTGCTGCTGGCCACCTTCGCCAATCTGATCTTCGGCCTGTCGCTCACCAAGGTCTTCATCAAGGTGCTGTCGGTGCCGCGCGAACGGCTGATGGCGGTCATCTATGTGCTGTGCGTGGTCGGCTCCTTCGCCATCACCCAGCGCATGTTCGACGTTTATGTCATGCTGTTCTTCGGCATTGTCGGCTTCATCCTGCGCGAGATGAAATATCCCATGGCGCCGCTGGTGCTGGGCATCGTGCTGGGCGATCTGCTCGATCTCAATCTCAGGCGCGGGCTGGCGCTGACCAATGGCGATCCGACGCCCTTCTTTACCCGGCCGATCAGCGCTGTTATCTGCTTCGTCATCGCTCTCACCATTCTCATGTCCATCCCGGCGGTAAGTCGACGTGTCCGAGCCCTTTTCACCCGCGGTCGCATCGAAGCCCAAAGCTGAGACGAGCAAGCGCCCCCGCAATTCAGCCAAGACCAAGGCCTCCATTCTCGCCGCGGCGCGGGTGGAATTCGCCGATCGGGGCTTCGAAGGGGCGCGGGTGGACGCCATTGCCGAGCGGGCCGGCGCCAATAAGCGCCTGCTCTATCACTATTTCGGCAATAAGGAGGAACTCTACCAGGCGGTTCTGCTCGACGCCTATCAGGAGATCAGGCGGGGCGAGCGGGCGCTGTCGCTGGATCAATACGATCCGGTACAGGCCATGGACCGGCTGGTGCGCTTCACCTTCCGGCATTTCCTCGCCAATCCGTGGTTTCCGCGGCTGCTCGGCACCGAGAACATCGAGAATGCGCGCTTCCTCAAGACCCTGCCCGACATCAAGGCGCTGCATTCCCCGCTGGTCGGGCAGATCGCCGCCCTGCTCGAACGCGGCGCCGATAACGGCATTTTCCGCCGCGACGTCGATCCGGTGCAGCTCTATATCTCGGTGGCCGCGCTCGGCTTTTTCTACGTGTCCAACACCGCGACGCTCTCGGTGATCTTCGAGCGCGACCTCACCAGCGTCGGCATGGTGCAGGAACGCGAAGCCCATGCGGTGCAGATGGTGCTGGATTTCCTCAAGACCAAGCCGGGGATGTGAGAAGGGCAGGTCCTGCCCCGCAGGTGCACCCTTCCCGAGTGGGGTTTTGGGGGCAATCAGCTGGACCAGCAGTCCATTACTCGGTGTCACCCCCGCGAAAGCGGGGGCCTCGGTTTGTTAACGGAGGTTCCCGCTTTCGCGGGAATGACACCGGGGGAGTATGGCGGTCTTGCCCCGGCCCTTCCCGAATCGTCGCCCTCGCGTCGAGCGCGAGGGTGACGAGTGGTGTTTTGGGTGATGAGTGGTGTTTTTGGGGCAATCACCTGGACCAGCATCCACTCCGGTGTCACCCCCGCGCAGGCGGGGGCCTCGGTTTTTTGTAACCGGGGTTCCCGCTGTCGCGGAATGACGCCGGGACGGAGCGAACCAGGCTAGATATCGACCTCGTCATCGCCCAGCCCGCTCACCTCGGCGGCGGCGCGGCGGAGAATGTCGGCGGCGCGGCGCTGCTGCTCGTCGCTGCCCTTGCGGGCTCGCTTGAGCGCCTCTTTGAGCGCTTTGCGCGCCGCTTCCAGCTCCGGAACGGCGTCGTGCATCGGCCGGTCGCGCTGCTCGGGCCGCTCGCCCCAATGGGGCGGCACATTGCCCCGCTCCGCATCGCCCTCGCCGCTCGATGGCCAGTCGGCGCGGACGAATTCGCGGAACCGGTTCATCTGCTCGCCGGTACGGGCGAGGAAATCCAGCGTCGAGGCCACCGCCTCGCGGTTTTCCTCCAGATGCGTCTTGCCCTGGTCGGTGATGGTGTAAAGCTTCTTGTTGCCATCGGCCGAGGAGGTCACGTGGCCGGCCTCTTCCAGAAAAGTCAGCGCCGGATAGACGATGCCCGGGCTGGGCGAATAGACGCCGTTGGAGCGCTCTTCCACCGCCTTGATCAGGTCATAGCCGTGGCGCGGCTGCTGTTCGATGAAATAGAGCGCCACCAGCCGGAGGTCGCCCGAGGCCAGCATACGGCCGACGCGGAAATTGCCGCCCATATTGCCGAATTCGTCATCGGCCATGCGCTGCATGCGGCCCCAGCCGCGCCGCGCCATCTGCTCGAACTTGCGCCAGTTCGGCTCGCCGTCTTTCCAATAGCTCATGATGTATCTCCAGATATATCTTAAAAGCCCTTCCCGCTGAAGATCGGGACGGTACGGCACAGTTTCAAGATATATCCCGTAAGTTTCGACGCCATCGGACCACAAAGGACGGGGGCGAGAATGCGCCGCCAAAAACTGGGGCCCGACGATTGCTCATCGGGCCCCGGCTTGCTGCTTGACTGATGTGTGACGCCGCTCTGCGCGCGGCGATCAAACCTGTTGTACGGTCTCGACGCCGGGTACGAAATGGCGGAGCAGGTTTTCGATGCCGCTCTTGAGCGTGGCGGTGGAGGAGGGGCAGCCCGAACAGGCGCCCTGCATTTGCAGGAAAACCACGCCTTCCTTGAAGCCCCGGAAGATGATGTCGCCGCCATCCATGGCGACGGCCGGACGGACGCGGGTGGCCAGCAATTCCTTGATCACCTCCACCATTTCCTTGTCTTCTTCCTCGAAGAATTCCTCGACAGCGTCGAGATCGTCGCTGGCGGCGCCATTGTCGAGAATCACCGGCTTGCCGGACAGGAAATGATCCATGATCACGCCGAGTATGGCCGGCTTGATATGCGCCCAATCGGTGTCCTCCTTGGTCACCGAGATGAAATCGGAACCCAGGAACACGCCGGACACCCCGGAAATGGCGAACAATCCCGTGGCCAGCGGCGAAATTGCCGCCGTTTCGGGCGAACGGAAATCGCGCGGTTCGCCGGCAATGACGTCGCGGCCCGGCAGGAATTTCAGCGTCGCCGGATTGGGCGTGGCTTCGGTCTGGATGAACATGAGAAATCCCTGCCGTTTACGATTAGAACGTTTCTAAAATAGGCTTTTGCGGCGGAAAAGCAAGCCCACTTCGTTTGGTCCTCGCGCCGCTAATGCAGCGTGGCGAGGCCGATGCTTTGGTCGCCCAGCCATTCGGTCACCGCCTCGGCGGTGTCGGCGACCATCAGCGGGGTGCCGTCGGCGGACATGACCAGTTGATATTGGGCGCCGGCGTCGAATTCGGCGTCGCTGATCATGGTTGAGAGCACCAGGCCCGAGACCGGCTTGACATAGGCGACGGCATCGCCGCCCAAAGCGGCGAACTGGGCGCGCGTCAGGGTCTTGAGCGGGTTGGCGGTCTCGATGGTGGTGTCGGAATTGCGTTTGTCCATCATGGTCGGCCCTTTCCTGTTCTTTTTCCTCACAATGAGCGAATGTCGATTTTCCGGGCGATCTTGGCGGCGCGGGGCCGCTCCAGTTCTATAACGAGCATGCCATGCCCCAAAGTTGCATCTTTGACCTCCATGCCGTCGGCAAGGAGAAAGCTGCGCTGGAACTGGCGGGCGGCGATACCGCGATGCAGATAGTCCTTGCCCGGCTCGTCCTTCTGCCTGCCGCGCACCTGCAATTGGTTGTCTTCCACCAGCACATCGAGTTCAGCTTGCGAAAACCCGGCCACGGCGATGGAGATCAGAAAGCGCTCGACGCCGTCTTCGCCCAGGTTCCGCTCGATATTGTACGGGGGATAGCCATCCGCCGACCGGGCCAGCCGGTCGATGCGCTCCTCGAAGGCGTCGAAGCCGAGGAGGAAGGGCGCGGAGAACACCGAAATGCGCGACATGGCAATCGTCCTTGATCATCAAGCAACGTTTACGGTTCCGACCCGATGGGAGTGGCATCGGAAACCTGCGCCAGATATGGGTCAGGGACTCGAAAGGTTCAAGATATGGTTGAAACCGTCGCCATCATCACCCCGGCCTACAAGGCCCGGGACACCCTGCCCGATACGGTGCGCAGCGTGCTCGGGCAGAGTCACAAGGATTGGCAGCATTGGATCATCGCCGATGACGGCTTCGATTATCGCGGCCTCCTGGAGGAGCGGGGCCTGGCCGATCCGAGACAGGTTTTCCTGACCAGCGGCGGGATCGGGCAGGGCGCTTCACGCACCCGCAATGTGGCGCTGGAGCGCATCGCAACGCCTTATGCCGCCATTCTCGATGCCGATGACCGTTTGAAACCGCCAAAGCTCGAACGGGCGGTGGCGGCGCTGGGGCGATATGGCATCGTCACCACCGCGCTCGACGTCATGACGACCGATTTCACCCATCTGCGCCATGTCGGCACCGGTCCCGACCGGGTCCTGACGCCGGGCGAGCACAAATGGGTGAACCTGTCCATGGATTCGATGATCGTCTGGGATCGCCGGCGCGGCGATGGCCGCTACGATCCGGACATGAGCAATATGACCGATCTGGAATTCCTGCTGCAGCTCTACCGGACCATCCCGCAAAGCTATCATCTGGGCACGCCGCTCCACGATTACGTCAAGCGCGAGGGCTCGATGAGCAATGGTCGGGAGGTGGCGGCCGGGATGATCGCCTCGAAAACCGAAATCCTCCGCCGCCTGGAAAATGGCCATTACCGGCTCGCCGAGGCGGAGGCGGCCGGCATCGCCGCCTTCCTGCGGATATCGCTGGCGGCCGAAACCGCCTATAGCGCCGCCTTGGCCGCCCGGCCGGGCTTGTTGTTCGAGGATCATCTGGAAGCCCGGCTCATCGCCTAGGGTGTTTCAGCTTTTCATGGAAATGGCGACGTTCGTGTCCCCGCCTCGTCTGGGTACCGTATATGGCCTCTCTTTTCCGGATCGTCACCCTCGCGTCAAGCGCGAGGGTGACGAACGGAGGGGTGAGCCGTCGATCCCGTCAAAGCCGTAATGGCTCTAGACATGGCCCCGCGCCTCTTGCCTTCCCCTCGTTTTATCCCTATAGAGCCCACTTCTCCGGACCGCCCGGCCAAAAGGCATGCCGTGGCGGTTCTCGAATGCGATGGGCCTCAATCCATCCAAGACTTTATCAAGGACCCGCAAAATGCCCAAAATGAAGACCAAGTCCGGCGCCAAGAAGCGGTTCAGCTTCACCGCCACGGGCAAGGTGAAGGCCGGCGTCGCCGGCAAGCGCCACCGCCTGATCAGCCACAATGCCAAGTACATCCGCACCAACCGCGGCACCAAGATCCTCAGCAAGGGCGACGAGGGTCTGGTCAAGTGGTACATGCCGTACAACCGCTAACGCTGAAGGGAAGCTGACACATGTCACGCGTAAAAAGAGGCGTTACCGCCCACGCTCGCCACAAGAAGGTCTTGAAGGCCGCCGAGGGCTATTATGGCCGTCGTAAATCCACGATCCGCATCGCCAAGCAGGCCGTCGAAAAGGCCGCGCAATATGCGTATCGCGACCGTCGCGTCAAGAAGCGCAATTTCCGCGCCCTGTGGATCCAGCGCATCAATGCCGCTGTCCGCGATCACGGCCTGACCTATAACCGATTTATCGACGGCCTCAGCAAGGCTGAAATTGCCGTCGACCGCAAGGTGCTGAGCGATCTGGCGATCACCCAGCCCGAAGCGTTCGCCGCCCTGGTCGCCAAGGCCAAGGCAGCCCTGGCGTATCTGGAAGGCGTGGACGACACCACCCACGCCCGCGTCACCGGCTAAGCACCCGCCTCGCTGAGGTCGAAATTGCGCCTTGCGCCGCCCCGAAAGGGCTGGCGCGGGGCGTTTTTGTTTGCTCTAACCGCCACTGAAATTCATAGACCTCCTGGCGAGTCCGTCGAACCACGAGGTCGGTTACACCGCTTCTGTCACGACCCCGCCCTTCGACACGCTCGGGACGAGGTCTACCGAGAGTTTCGCATGTCCCTATCAAGCCAGATCGAAACCCTGCGCACCGAATTGTCCGCCTCCATAGCCGATGCCGGGAGCGAAGCCGCCCTCGATGCCGTGCGCGTCTCGGCCCTGGGCAAGAAGGGAAGCGTTTCCGCCCTGCTCGCCACGCTCGGCGCCATGGCGCCGGAAGACCGCAAATCCGCCGGCCCCGCCATCAACGGCCTCAAGACCGAGATTGCTGCGCTGATCGAAGCCCGCAGCGGCGATCTCAAAGCCGCCGCGCTCGACGCCCGGCTCCAGGCGGAGACGGTCGACGTCACCCTGCCGCTGCCGCCGGCGCCGACCGCCAGGGGCCGCATCCACCCGATCAGCCAGACCATCGACGAGATCACCGCCATCTTCTCGGATATGGGCTTCTCCATCGCCGAGGGCCCCGATATCGAGACCGATTATTTCAACTTCACCGCGCTGAACTTCCCCGAAGGCCATCCGGCGCGCGAAATGCACGACACCTTCTTCATGAAGCCCGGTCCCGACGGGGTGAAGAGGGTGCTGCGCACCCATACGTCGCCGGTGCAGATGCGGGTCATGCAAAAGACCAATGAAAAGCCGGCCGCCGCCTATATCACCCCGGCCATGGACCCGCCGATTCGCGTGGTCATGCCCGGCCGCACCTATCGCAATGATTCAGACCAGACCCATACGCCGATGTTCCACCAGGTCGAAGGCCTGGTCATCGACAAGGAAAGCCATATCGGCCAATTGCGCTGGGTGCTCGAAGAATTCCTCAAGGCCTTTTTCGAGGTGCCCAGCGTCACGCTGCGCTTCCGGCCCAGCTTCTTCCCCTTCACCGAGCCGAGCATGGAAGTGGACGTGCAATGCGACCGCTCCGGCTCGGAGGTGAAGATCGGCGAGGGCGACGACTGGCTGGAAATCCTCGGTTGCGGCATGGTCCATCCCAATGTCATCCGCAATGCCGGGCTCGACCCCGACATCTATCAGGGTTTCGCCTGGGGCATCGGCATCGACCGCATCGCCATGCTCAAATATGGCATGCCGGACCTGCGCGCCTTCTTCGACGCCGACCAGCGCTGGATCGACCATTACGGATTCAGGCCGCTGGACCTGCCGACGCTGTTCGGGGGGTTGAGCTCTTAAAAATGCCGACCTTGTTGCGGTGGAAGGGATATCGGTTCTTCTTCTACTCGGCCGATGGCTGGGAGCCGCCACATGTCCATATTATAAAGGATGGACGAGAAGCCAAAATATGGCTGCGCAACCTCAATGTTGCGGTCAATTTCGGCTTCTCCGCGCGTGATCTCAACGAGATCATCGGTGCAGTTCGTGAACACAGAAGCGCCTTTCTGGAGGCATGGAATGACTACTTTGGTGCTTGAGATCGAAGATAGCCGACCCGTTGCAGCCCATTGCGATGACTCGCAACTGCATGTTCGCCTCGCGGATGGCCGCGCGGTCGCCACGCCAATCTGGTGGTATCCTCGACTCGCCGCCGCCAGTCCGGCCGACCGCGGCGAAATTGAACTGATGCCCATGGGGCTGCACTGGCCGGCGATTGACGAAGACATCTCGATTGCCAGCATGCTGCGCGGCGAGAAGGCCCCGGGGGCAGTCGCCCCGTAAAAACCCAACCACTCGCCGGGTCATTCCCGCGCAGGCGGGAATCCCCATTGCGGGATGCTGACAGATAAACAGAGATCCCCGCTCGCGGGATGACATAGGGAAGGTGACCGGGGTGTCGTCCACAACGGACAACGGCAAACAGATAAGGTTCAGCTTCGGCGATTCGCCGGAGCTGGCCGACAATCTGCTTGCCTTGGTGCTGGCGGGCAAAAAGACCGCGACCTGTGGGGCGTTGCGCGATTTCGGCGGCCAGGACGGCGAGCCCCTGCCCGAAATCGGCCGTCGTGACATCGTGCTCAATGGCGCCGGCGAGGAGGCCTGCCTGATCGAGACGCTCTCGGTCGAGACCAGGCGTTTCGATGCCATCGACCCGTCCTTCACCGACCGGGAAGGCGAAGGCCCCTATGCGAGCTGGCGCGCCAGCCACGAAGCCTATTTCTCCCGCAATGGCGGCTTCTCGCCGGATATGGAGATCGTCTGCGAAACCTTCCGGCTGGTGAGCGTGCTGCCGGCCGGCCGCGCGCTCTACAATCGGGTGGCCCGGCCGATCTTCATCGTCACCGATATCGAGAGCGACGGCCCGACGCCGCTGCACAATTCCATGCTGAGCTTCGCTTCGGTGGCTATCGAGGCCGATGGCACCCGCCATGGCGAGTTTGAAGCGGTGCTGGTGCCCCGCTCCGACCGGAAACCGCATGAAACCACCATGGATTGGTGGGCGACCCAGCCCGAAGCCTGGGCGGCGGCCACCGAAGGCGCCGAGGACCCGGCACTGGTGATGCCGCGCTTCGCCGATTGGGTGGAAAACCTGCCGGGCCCGAAAGTCTTCGTCGCCGCGCCGATGATTTTCGACGGGCTGTGGATGGACCATTATCTGGACGAATATGCCGGCACCCGCGCGCTGTCCGGTCCCTTTACCGGCCGCCAGATCTTCCGCGGCGGTGGCATCTGCCTCTATACCATGGCCGGAACGCTGCGCGGCGCGCCCTATCTCGACTGGGGCATGAGCAAGCTGCCGGCCGAGTTCTACGGCCATATCGCCCATACGCACAAGGCTATCGACGATGCGCGCGGCTTTGCCCATGTGCTGGTCGAATTGTTCAAACTTTCCGCTGCCCTGCCGCCCATTACCGGCAGCGCCAGTGACTTCCGCTAAAGGCTGACAAGATGAAATTCACCCTCGACTGGCTCAAGGAACACCTGGAGACCAATGCCTCGCCCGAAGATATCGGCAAGGCCCTGACCATGATCGGTCTGGAAGTGGAAGGCATGGAAAGCCGGGGCAGGGCGCTGGAGAAATTCGTCGTCGCCCGGGTGGTTTCGGCCGAGCCGCACCCCAATTCCGACCATCTCCAGATCTGCAAGGTCGATGCCGGCACCGGCGAGGTGATCGACGTGGTCTGCGGCGCTCCCAATGCGCGCACCGGCATGAAATCGGTCTTCGCCGCGCCCGGCACCTATATTCCGGGCAAGGATTTCGAGTTGAAGGCCGGCGTGGTCATTCGCGGTGCCCCGTCCAATGGCATGTTGTGCTCGGCCGCCGAGCTCGAGCTCTCCGAGGATCACGAAGGCATTATCGAATTGCCCGACGATGCGCCGGTGGGCGCCAAATATGTCGATTATGCCGGTCTCGACGGCGTGGTCTTCGATATTTCCATCACCCCCAATCGGGGCGACGCCACCGGCGTCTATGGCGTGGCCCGCGATCTCGCCGCCTTCGGCATCGGCACGCTGAAACAGACCGATATGTCGCCCGTGCCCTCCAAGGGGCCGAGCCCGATCGCGCCCTTGCCCCAGCAATTTGCCGAGGGCGAGCCCAAGGCGATCCGCAAATTCGCCGGGCGCTATATCGCCAAGGTGAAAAACGGCCCCTCGCCCGACTGGCTGCAGGCGCGCCTGCGTGCCGTCGGCCTGCGCCCCATCAATGCCATCGTCGATATCACCAATCTGGTCTCGCTCGGCTGGGGCCGGCCGCTGCATGCCTATGATGCCGACAAGATCGAGGGCACGATCCTGCTGCGCAATGCGCGGGGCGAAGCCTTCGATGCGCTCGACAACAAGGTTTACCAGCTCGACGAGACCATGACCGTCATCGCCGACGACAAGGGGCCGCTCTGCCTGGGCGGCGTCATGGGCGGCATCCGCTCCGGCGTCACCGAGGAGACGGTCAATGTCTTCATGGAATGCGCCAGCTGGGATCCCGATCTCATCGCCCAGACCGGGCGCAAGACCGGCATCGTCTCCGATGCCCGCTATCGCCTGGAACGCTCGGTCGATCCAGCCCTGACCGAGCCGGGCATGGAACTGGCCACGCGGCTGGTGCTCGAGCTGTGCGGCGGCGAGCCGATGCAGCCGGCCATTTCCGGCGCGGACATTTTCCCCGAAACCGTGGTCGAATTCCCGCTCTCGGAAGTCAAACGGCTGACCGGGCTCGAGGTCTCGCCCGAACGTATCGAGGCGATCCTTGCCTCCCTCGGCTTTGTCGTCTCTGGCAGCGGGCCGGTGCGGAATGTGCAGGTGCCGTCCTGGCGCCCCGATGTCACGCAAAAGGCCGACCTCGTCGAGGAAGTCATGCGCATGGTGGGCGTCGACAATGTGCCGGTCGAGCCCTTGGCGCGACTCGACCATGTCGCCCCGCGCATGCTGACCAATATCCAGAATCGCCGCCGCATCGTCCGCCGCGCCCTGGCGGCCCGGGGGCTCGACGAAGCCGTCACCTGGAGCTTCATTTCCCACGATGACGCCACTCGTTTCGGCGGCGGCACCCAGGACCGGCAATTGGCCAATGCCATCGCCTCCGACATGACCGATATGCGCCCCTCGCTGCTGCCGGGCCTGCTCGCCGGCGCCCGCCGCAACGCCAATCGCGGCTTTGACGATATCGCGCTGTTCGAAGTCGGCCAGGTCTTCCTGTCCGACCGGCCCGAAGGCCAGCGCACCTATGCCTCGGGTGTGCGCACCGGAACGGCCAGGATCAGCGGCGCCGGCCGGCACTGGTCGGGCCGCGCCGAAGCGGTTTCCGTATGGGACGCCAAGGCCGACCTCGCCGCCGCGCTCGATGTTCTGGGTGTCGACATGGACAAGGCGCAGGTGCTGCCGGAGGCGGCGAGCTGGAGCCATCCGGGCCGTGGCGGCCGCGTGGCGCTCGGCCCCAAGATCACCCTGGGCTGGTTCGGCGAACTGCATCCGGCCCTGGCGGCCGAGCTCGACATCGACGGCCCCGTTGTCGCTTTCGAACTCGATGTCGACGCCATTCCCGAGCCGCGCCGGAAAGCCACTCGCACCAAGCCGGCACTGGAACTGTCGCCGTTCCAGGCGGTCAGCCGCGACTTCGCCTTCGTCATGGACCGCGCTGTCACCGCCGCCGCCGTGCTCAAGGCGGCGCGCGGCGCCGACAAGGCGCTGATCAGCGATGTCGGCATTTTCGACGTGTTCGAAGGCGCCCATGTCGGCGAAGGCAAGAAATCGGTCGCCATCGAAGTGACCTTGCAGCCCCGCGACCGGACGCTGACCGACGAGGACATCGACAAGGTCTCGGCCGCCGTGGTCGCGGCGGTGACCAAGGCCAGTGGCGGCGAGTTGCGGAAATAACGGCAAGCACGGTCTCCCCTCTCCCCTTGTGGGAGAGGGCGGGTCGCGCCCGGCGCGGGACGGGTGAGGGGTTTCTCACGGCGCGCTGGTGAGGTTTTTGAGAGACCCCCTCATCCGCCCTTCGGGCACCGTCTCCCGCGAGGGGAGAAGGAAAGTCACCGGAGTTCGCCATGTCCCGCACCGACGCCATTCTCGCCCGCCTCAGCCGGCTGCATCCCAAGCTGATCGATCTCAGCCTCGACCGCATGCTGCCGCTCCTGGACCGGCTGGGCAATCCGCAGGATCGCCTGCCGCCGGTCATCCATGTCGCCGGCACCAATGGCAAGGGTTCCACTATCGCCTTTCTGCGCGCCTTTCTCGAAGCGGCGGGCCAGCGCGTGCATGTCTATAATTCCCCCCATCTCGTGCGCTTCAACGAACGCATCCGCCTGGCCGGCACGCTGGTGGAGACAGAGCGGCTCAACGCCGCGCTCGAAGCGGTGGAGCGGGCCAATAAGGGTGACCCGATCACCTTTTTCGAGATCACCACCGTCACCGCCTTCGAGCTTTTTGCCGAAAGCGCCGCGGATTATCTGCTGCTCGAAACCGGCATGGGCGGCACTTACGACACCACCAATGTGGTCAAGCATCCGCTGGGCACCATCATCACGCCCATCGACTTCGACCATCAGGGCTTTCTGGGCAATAACCTTGCCGACATCGCCGCCAACAAGGCCGGCATCTTCAAGCGCGGCGCCGGCGCCGTCATCGGCCTGCAACAGGACGAGGCGCGCCGGGTGCTGGAGCGGGCCGCCCATCGCCTGGCCATCCGCCCGTTCTGG
Organism: Devosia sp. YIM 151766; assembly: GCF_030285925.1. Lineage (NCBI taxonomy): Bacteria > Pseudomonadati > Pseudomonadota > Alphaproteobacteria > Hyphomicrobiales > Devosiaceae > Devosia > Devosia sp. YIM 151766. The sequence goes on from NZ_CP127251.1 coordinate 124,938, forward strand.
CAGGGCGAGGATTTCCACGGCGCCGGCGCCGATGGACGGCTGACCTATCAGGACGAGCACGGCCTGCTCGACCTGCCGCCGCCGGCTCTGGCGGGGCTGCATCAATACGACAATGCCGCCTTGGCCATCGCCGCCACCCGCCATTTCGGCCTGCCCGTCGATGAGCAGGCCCTGGCCGCCGGGCTGCGCCGCGTCTCCTGGCCGGCGCGGATGCAGCCGATCCGCCGGGGCAGGCTGCGCGACATGCTGCCGCCCGGCCACGAACTCTGGCTCGATGGCGGCCACAATGCCCATGGCGCCGCCGCCATGGCCCGCACCATCGCCGCCATGCCCGAAAAGCCGTTGATCCTGATCCTGGGCATGATGAATACACGCGCGCCCGAGGATGTGCTCGCCCCGTTCCGCGATCTGGCGCCCCGGGATATCATGACGCTGACCATTCCGGGCGAGCCCAATGCCCATCAAGGGGCCGAAATCGCCGCCCGCGCCCGCGCCATGGGCTTCGCGGCGCAGGCGCTGCCCTCTCTCTCCGCCGCCCTGGCCGAGGCGGCCCGGGTGGAGGCAGCCCGGGTGCTGATCTGCGGCTCGCTCTATCTGGCAGGCGATGTGCTGGACCAAAACGGCACGCCGCCGGATTAGGCAAAGGCGGGCTTACAAAGGCGCCAAAATCACCGCCCGTCACCCTCGCGCTCGACGCGAGGGCTATGGCGACAGGCCCCACAAACAAAAACCCTCGCGTCAGGCGCGAGGGTGACGATTCGGGCAATAATGGATCAGGCGGCGCAGTCCGATTCCTGCGGCGCGATCAGCACGGCGCGGAGCTTGGCCGGGTCGGCTTCATTGCGCAGCACGTCCACCACGGCTTCGGTGCGTAGCAGGCGCGCCACGCGCGACAGCGCCTTGAGGTGATCGGCGCCCGCCCCGACCGGGGCCAGCAGCAGCATGACCAGGTCCACCGGCTGGTCGTCCATCGAATCGAATTCGATGGGCGAATCGAGCCGGGCAAAGGCGGCATAGACGCCCTTGAGTCCCTTGAGCTTGCCATGGGGAATGGCGATGCCATTGCCCAGCCCGGTGGACCCCAGTTCTTCACGCGCCACCAGCGCCTCGACGATCTCGCCCTTGGAGAGGCCGGTTCGTTCGGCTGCCTGTTGCGCAAGGATTTCAAAGAGCTGGCGTTTGTCGGTGATCCCCGTGCAAGTCAGCACGGAGTCTTCCGCCAGAATATTGGCCAATTCCATTAATCTGCCTTGGGAACTATTTATCCAAATTCGAGCAAACGCGCCGGTCAGTTGGCGCCCAGGGCCGGATCGATCCAGCCAATATTGCCGTCCGCGCGGCGGTAGACCACATTTAGACCACCATGTCCAGCGTGACGAAAGATCACAAACTGCTGACCGGCGAGATCGAGTTCCATCACGGCCTCCTCCACGCTCAGGGCCCGCAGGCTCTTGGTGCTTTCGGCCACCACCGGCGGCGCGTAATCCTCTTCGAGCTCCTCATGGGCGTCGGCGGCGCCCAGAACGGTATATTGCGCCAATATGGCCTCGGCGGCGCTGCCATTGCCCTTGCGGTGGCTGCGCAGCTTGCGGTTATAGCGGCGCAGGCGCTTTTCGATATTGAGCGCCATGACCTCATAGGCGCCGGTGGCGTCCGCCGCCTGGGCGCTGGCCTGGAGCGTGGCGCCGCTATCCAGATGCACCACGCAATCGGCGCGATATCCCATTCCGTCGGGCGACAGGGTCAGGTGGCCGTCATAGCCGCCGTCGAAATATTTCCCCACGACATTGGCGAAATGTTCTTCCGCCTTGCCGCGGAGGGCATCGCCGACATCCATGTTCTTTCCCGAAACGCGCAAGGTCATGGCTTTTTTCCTTTCGGTCGTTTGGCTCGACGCGAGAGTTCCCAAAAGCCGCTTCCCGGCTTTACGGGATCACGTCTGCCGACACCCCTGACATGGGGTGGCGACATCCCGGATGCTAGCCCTGCTTTGTCGCGCCTGTCCATGCGCAAAGCCGTTCTCACCATCAATTCGCCGGACAACAGCATTTGCCCCGAGCTGATGCCCAGCCATTCGCGCCCGGCTCTCATCGCCTGTTTTCGGGATTTCCCCGGGGAACGCTCAGCAGATCGCGATGATTTCCTCGTCGCTCATGCGGCCCGGCACGATGGTCAGCGGAATCGGCAGCGCATGGGCGCGGGCGGCGAAGTGATTGACCAGCGGCCCCGGTCCCTCGGTGGATTTGGAAGCGGCCAGCACCAGGATGGCGATATCGGCGTCATGGGCGATGACCTCTTCGATCTGCTCGGGGCCATTGCCCTCGCGAATCACCGATTCGGCGCGGACATCGCCGATTTCCCGAATCCGGGCCAGGCGCATGTCGAGATTGCGCTCGGCCTCCTCCACCGCCTCGGCCCGCAGCACTTCCTCGACGCCCATGCCGATGAATTCCGGCGTGGGGATGACGCTGAGCAGCACCACGGTGCCGCCGGTGCGCCTGGTCCGATAGGCGGCAAAGGTCAGGGCGCGGTCGCATTCCTCGGTCTCGTCGATGATCACCAGGAATTTGCGCTTATATTCAACCTCGGAGACCATGGGTCCTCCTCAGGGCAATCAGCGGATGAAGCCGATGATAGAGCGAACTTCGGCCATTGTCTGTTCGGCAATGACGCTCGCGCGGGCGGCGCCGTCGCGCAAGACGGCGTCGATGGTTTCCGGATCGTCCAGCAGGCGGCGCATCTGCTCGCTCATCGGCGCCAGCACCGACACGGCGAGATCGGCCAGAGCCGGCTTGAACCGGCCCCAGCCCTGGCCGCCGAATTCGGCCAGGACCTCCGGCTTGGTCTTGTCGGAAAGCGCCGCATAGATGCCGACCAAGTTGTCGGCCTCCGGACGGTCCTTGAGCCCGTCCACCATCAGGGGCAGTTCGGCCGGATCGGTGGTCGCCTTCCGAATCTTTTTGGCGATGGCGTCGGCATCGTCCAGCAGGGAAATGCGCGACTGCTCGGACGGGTCCGACTTGCTCATCTTCTTGGTGCCGTCGCGCAGGCTCATGATGCGCGTGGCCGGCCCGGCGATCAGCGGCTCGGTGATCGGAAAGAATTCCCCGTCGACGCCCAGACCTTGCTCGGCAATGGCGGCGGCATAATCATTGTTGAACTTGGCGGCGATGTCGCGCGTCAGTTCCAGATGCTGCTTCTGGTCGTCGCCCACCGGCACATGGGTGCCCTTATAGAGCAGGATGTCGGCGGCCATCAGCGAGGGATAGGCGAACAGCCCCAGCGAGACATTCTCGCTGTTCTTGCCGGCCTTGTCCTTGAACTGGGTCATGCGGGCCATCCAGCCCATGCGCGCGATGCAATTGAACACCCAGGCCAGTTCGGCGTGCTGCACGACCTGGGACTGGTTGAAAATGATCGAGCGCTTCGGATCGATGCCGGCGGCGATGAAGGCGGCGGCGACTTCGCGCGTGGCGCGGCGCAGCGCATTGGGTTCCTGCCAGACGGTGATGGCATGCATGTCGACCACGCAATAGATGGTCTCATGGGTATCCTGCAACGGCACGAAGCGGCGGATGGCGCCGAGATAATTGCCCAGATGCAGGTCGCCGGAAGGCTGGATGCCGGAAAAGACGCGCTGGGTGAAAGTCATGAAGGGGCCTGGCAGTTCTTAATAGGGCGGAGAGGCTGTTAGCACGGCAAGGGGCTGGGGAACAATGCGCTTAGCGGCGGCGCAAGCGGGCCAGCAATTGCCCGAGGCGCTGGGTGCCGGAAATGTGGATGAGGGTGAAATAGGTCGCGACGCCGAACAGCATCAAGGCCGCCAGCACCCCCGCCTGCCGCCAGAGCGGTATGCCGGGCAGCAGATGCGCGGCGCCCCGATCGGCCAGGGCCCATAAGGCGCCGCCCATGATCAGGGCGATCAGCAGAATGGCGAACTGGCCCCGCCATTGCGCCCCGCTGGGCCGGAAATGGCCGCGCAGCGCCAGGGTTCCGCCCAGCAGCAACACGTTGAGCCAGGCCGCAGCCGCCGTGGCGATGGCGATGCCGACATGCAGCAGGCTGGGGAACAGCCAGAGCGAGATGGCGATATTGGCGCCGACGCTCGCCCCGGCGAACACGGTCGGGGTCAGCGTATCCTCGCGGGCGAAAAAGCCCGGCTGCAAGATGCGGATCAGCACATAGGCGGGCAGGCCGGCCGAAAAGGCCACCAGCGTCTCGGCGGTCTGCATCGTCGCCATTGCGTCGAAAGCGCCGCGCTCGAACAGCACCCGCACGATGGGCTCGGCCAAAGCCATCAGGGCGAACGCCGCCGGCATGGTCAGCAGCATGGCGACGAACAGCGCCTGGTCCTGGCTGGCCCGCGCCGCGCTCTCGCGCCCGCCTTTCAGGTGCCGGGACAGTTCGGGCAGCAGCACCGTGCCGATGGCGATGCCGATAATGCCCAGCGGCAATTGATAGAGCCGGTCGGCATAGGAGAGCACGGAAATGGCATTGTCGGCGCCCGAGGCGATGATCGTGCCGATGAAGATATTGATCTGGGTAATGCCGCCGGCCAGGATCGCCGGCAGGGCCAGCACCCAGAAGCGCCGCACTTCCGCATCGAATTGCGGCAGCCGCAGCACCGGGCGGAAACCGCTGCGCTCGATCGCCAGCCACACCAACACCAATTGGGCGATGCCGCCGCCCATGCTGGCGATGGCGACCCAGATCGTGGCGCTGGCCGGGTCCTGCACCCAGAAGGTCGCCAGCGGCACCAGCATGGCGATATTGACCAGGTTGAGCAGGACCGGCGCGAAGGCCGCCGCGAAGAACCGACCCAGCGTATTGAGGATCGCCCCATAGGCCGCCATCAGCGACATGCAGGCCAGATAGGGGAACATGATCCGCGTCAGCAGCACGGTGAGGTCGAACTTTTCCTTGTCGTCGACAAAGCCGGGCACGAAGGCGACCATGATCTGGGGCATGAAGATTTCGACCAGGATCGTCACCAGGACCAGCATGGCGACGAGCCAGCTCATGATCCGCCCGGCCAATAGCCGGGCGCCCGCCTCGCCCTCGCGCTCCAGGGCGCCCGAGAACATCGGCACGAAGGCGGTGTTGAAGGCGCCTTCGGCGAACAGCCGGCGGAACAGGTTGGGAAAGCGGAAGGCGGCGAAGAAGGCGTCGGCCGCCGGTCCCGTCCCCAGCACCGCCGCCATCAGCGCATCGCGCGCAAAGCCGGCAATGCGGGACACCAGCGTCAGCGAACCGACCGAGACGAAATTGCGGAACAGACTCACTTATTCTTCTCCCCCTCGGGGAGAAGGTGGCGCGCCGCGCCGGATGAGGGAGATGTCGGCAACGAACTTGGCGCTCACCCGTCTCGGCCTATGGCCGATCCACCCTTTCCCCGAGGAGGAGAGGAAAAGAAGGCCCCTACCCATGGCCTACTCTTTTCTCCTCGACCGGCCGCTCGAATACGCCCATCAGCGCGTCGTGGATCTTTTGCTGTCGCGCCTTCAGGTGAATCTTCTGCCCGGTAAGGTCGGTGACATAGAAGACGTCGACCGCCTTTTCGCCATAGGTGCCGATATGGGCCGAGCCGATGGTGAGGCTGAGATCGGAAATCTCGCGGGTCAGTGCATAGAGCAGGCCGATGCGGTCGAGGCCGGACACTTCGATGACGGTGAATTTCTCCGAAATGGCATTGGACACCACCACCTGTGCCGGCACCGCGAAGGGCCGGAGGCGCTTGTTGTAGCGGCTCTGCTTGCCCAGATCGATCAGCACCTGCCGCTGGCCCTGCAGGAGCTGGCGGACATTGTCGATGATCCGCGTCGCCCGGACCTTCTCGTCCTCATCGGAGGTGAAGGAGCGTCTGAGACGGAAAGTGTCGATGGCGCGGCCATCGCGGGTGGAGAAAATCTGCGCGCCGATGATGGAGGCGTCCTGCATGGTGCAGGCGCCGGCGATCAGCGACAGCAGCCGCGGATGGTCCGGCGTATAGAACGAGATTTCGGTGATGCCTTCAAAGGCCCGCACCCGGATCGAGCCGGCGAAAGCCTGGCCGCAATTATCGGCCTGCCGGATCATCTTGGCATGGACGATCTGCAATTCCGGTTCGGCCCGCAGCCAGTAATGGTCGTATTGGCGGGCGCAATAGGCTTCCACATCCGCGCCCGGCCACTCCAGCGCCGTTTCCAGCGCCCGCTTGGCCGCATTGACGCGCTCGGAATGGCTGACCTGGCTATGGCCGCCCGAGAGCAGCGGTTCGGTGGCATAATAGAGCGCGCGCAGCAGCGAGCCTTTCCAGCCGGTCCAGGTGCCGGGCCCGACGGCGCGGATATCGCAGGCGGTCAGGATCATCAGCAGGGCCAGCCGCTGCGGCGATTGCACCTGTTCGGCAAAGGCCCTGGCGGTTTCCGGGTCCTGGATGTCGCGGGCCTGGGCGATCTCGCTCATCAGCAGATGATGCCCGATCAGCCAGGCCACGCTGTCGGTCTCGGCGGGATTGAGCCCGAAGCGGGGGCAGAGCTTGCGGGCGATGCGCGCCCCGGCAAGGGAATGGTCCTCCGGCCGGCCCTTGGCGATATCGTGCAGGAACAAGGCCACATAGAGCAGCCGCGTATCGTTGAGCTGCGGCAGCAATTCGTGGGTCAGCGGCAATTCCTCGCGCAGCCCGCCCGTGGCGATCTCGGCCATGACGCCCACGGCGCGGATCAGGTGCTCGTCCACCGTATAATGGTGGTACATATTGAACTGCATCAGCGCGACGATCCGGCCGAATTCGGGCACGAACTTGCCCAATACCCCGCTTTCGTTCATCTGCCGCAACATGCGTTCGACATAGAGCGGGCTGGTGAGAATGGTCAGGAAACAGGCATTGGCGCGGGCATCGTTGCGCAGCCGGTTGTCGATCAGGCGCAGACTGTCGCGGATATGCTTGATGGCGTCGGGATGGAACAGCAAGCGCTCCCGCCCGGCCACCATGAACATGCGGATGAGATTGACCGGGTCCTGCTCGAACACCTCTTCCGCCGCGATATTGAGCCGGCCATTGTCGAGGATGAAGGCGGTTTCGCCCTTGATCTTGCTCTGGCCGGAGCGAAATGGCGCCAGGGCGTCGCCCACCAGGCCCATATCCTTGACATGGTGGAATTCGAGACTGGCCGAAATGATGCGAGTGAGGTCCCCCACATCCTTGGCGACGAGGAAATAGCGCTTCATGAAGCGCTCGACCCCGAGCAGGCCCAGCCGCTGCGCATAGCCCATGCGGCTGGCGATATCGGGCTGCATGTCGAAGGTCAGCTTCTCGTCGGCGCGGCCGGTGATGAAATGCAGGTGGCACCGCACCGCCCAGAGAAAATCCTCGGCGCGGGAGAACAGGCGATATTCGGCGGCGCTGAGCACGCCCCGATTCACCAATTCCTGGCTGGATTTGACCTGGTAGAAATATTTGCCGATCCAGAACAGCGTGTTGAGGTCGCGCAGCCCGCCCTTGCCATCCTTGATATTGGGCTCGACCACATAGCGGGTATTGCCCATCTGCCGGTGGCGCTCGTCGCGCTCTTCCATCTTGGCGGCGATGAATTCCGGCCCGGTCCCCGGCATGATCTCGGTTTCGAAGCGATGGACGAGATTGTCGTAAAGCGCCTTGTCTCCGGTGAGATAGCGGGCTTCGAGCGTCGCCGTGCGCACCGTCATGTCGGCGCGGGCCATGCGGATGCATTCATCCACCGAGCGCACCGCATGGCCGACCTTCTGGCCCAAATCCCACAACATATAGAGGATATATTCGGTGACCTGCTCGCCCCAGGGGGTCTGCTTGTAGGGCAGGATGAACAACAGGTCGATATCGCTGCCCGGCGCCAGGGTGCCGCGCCCATAGCCGCCCACCGCCGACAGCGCGATGGCCTCGGCACCGGAAGGATTGTCCACCGGATAGACCCGGCTCACCGCGAAACGGTGGATGGCGGTGACGATCTCGTCCTGGGCGGCGGCCAGGTTCTGCGCGCAGCGGGTGCCGCGATTATTGGCCAGCAGCTCGGCCTCGGCGCTGGCCCTGGCATCGGCCAGGATCTGGCGGAAATGGCCCAGCACCGCCGCGCGGGCCGCGGGGGATTTGGCCGGCTCGCCGCCAATGGCGGCGTCCAGCTCGGCCATGATGGCATCGGCATTCCTCAGCGCGAACAATGGCTTTCTGGGCCTGGCCTCAGCTGCGGCGAGCGTCATCGCGGATTTTCTTCAACTCGTAGAGCGTCTCGATGGCCTGGCGCGGGGTCAATTCGTCCGGCCGGACGGCATCGAGCGCTTCGTGAACGGAATCCCGGCCCTGGGGCGCCGGGGCCGGCTGATGGGCGAAGAGCGGTAGATCGTCTAGCACGCCGGCCTTCTGGCGGGAAGATGCGGTGCCGGTGGAGCGCTGCTCCAGCACCTCCAGGACCTGCTTGGCCCGGGCGATGACCGGCTCGGGCAGGCCGGCCAGCCGCGCCACCTGAATGCCATAGGAGCGGTCGGCGGCGCCGGGGCCGACCTCGTGCAGGAACACCACCTCGCCCTCCCATTCGCGCACCTTCATGGTGACATTGGCGACCCGCGACAGGGACTTGGCGAGGCTGGTCAATTCGTGGAAATGGGTGGCGAACAAGGCCCGGCAACCGGTGGTTTCGTGCAGGGCTTCCACGGCGGCCCAGGCGATGGAGAGTCCGTCGAAGGTGGCGGTGCCGCGGCCGATCTCGTCCAGCACCACCAGCGACCTCTTGGTGGCGCGGTTGAGGATGGCGGCGGTTTCCACCATTTCGACCATGAAGGTGGAGCGGCCATGGGCAATGTCGTCGCTGGCGCCGACGCGCGAGAACAGCCGGTCCACCACCCCGATATGGGCGCTTTCGGCCGGCACGTAGCAGCCCATCTGCGCCATGATGGCGATCAGCGCGTTCTGGCGCAGAAAGGTGGATTTACCGCCCATATTCGGCCCGGTCACCAGCCATAGCGCGCCCCCGCCGCTCTCCGCTTCCCCGGATAGATCGGCATCATTGGCGACGAAGCTGTGGCCTTCGGCGGCAACCATCAATTCCACCACCGGATGACGCCCCCCGACAATGGCGAAAGCGAGGCTGTCGTCGATCCTGGGTCTTTTATAGGCGCGGGTGGCGGACACTTCGGCGAGAGCGGCGCTGACATCCAGTTCGGCCAGGGCGTCGGCAAGGCCCTGCAAGGGCGCCGTGCGGGACAGCACCTGCTCGCGCAGCCGGGCGAAAATCGCCAGTTCGAGCGCCAGGGCCGCATCCTGCGCCTTGGCGATGCGGCCCGCCAATTCCGCCAGTTCGGTGGTGGTGAAGCGCATGGCATTGGCCAGCGTCTGCCGGTGGATGAAGGTTTCGCGATGCGGCGGCTCCAGCAATTTCTGCCCATGGCCGGCCGGCACTTCGACGAAAAAGCCCAATACGCCGTTATGCTTGATCTTGAGGGCGCGGATATCGGTCTCGTCCATCAGCCGCGCCTGCAATGCCGCCACCACGGCGCGGGTCTCGCGGCCCAGCACCCGTTCCTCGTCCAGCTTGCCGTCATAGGCGGCGCGCACGAACCCGCCATCGCGGGCGAGCAGCGGCAAGTCGTCATCCAGCGCCAGCGCCAGCTCGGAGGCCAGCTCCCGGGGCGCGGCATCGAGGGTTTCGGCGAGCCGGGCCAGCCTGTCGGGCAGGTCCGGTTGCGCGCCCAGATGCCCGGCCAGGTCCAGCGCCGCCGCCACCGCCTTGCCGATGGCCGCCAGATCGCGCGGCCCGCCGCGTTCGAGCGACAGGCGCGACAGGGCCCGCGCCAGATCGGGAGCCGCCTTCAGGTCCTGACGAAGCCGCGTCCGCAACAGGCTGTCCCCGACCAGCCGCTCCACCGCATCGAGCCGCGCATTGATGGCTGCGGCATCGCGCAAGGGCGCCGCCAGCCGGGCCGCCAGCAGCCTGGCGCCCGGCGCCGTCACCGTCTGGTCGATGGCGTGGCGCAGCGAGCCCCGGGCCTGGCCACGCTGGGTGGTGAGGATTTCCAGGCTGGACCGGGTGGCCGCATCGATGGCCATGGCGCTGTCGGCAGCGCCCAGAACCGGAGGCCGCAGCGGGGCGTGGCGGCCTTTCTGGCTTTCCCCCACATAGGATATCAGCGCCCCCAGCGCCCCCCGCCCGGCCCGCGACAGGGCCGTGGGGTCGAACCTTTCCGCCGGAAAGATGCGGCGCAGCGCCGGCATGGCCATTTCGCTGTCCGCCGCCTCCGGGCGGATGATGGAGGCGATATTGGCCCAGGCGGGGGCCAGCAGGTGCATGTCGGCCAGGGCCGCGCGGGTGGCCTCGGTCAGCAGCAATTCGGCTGGGTCGATACGGGCCATTTCGTCGGCAAGCTGCTCGGCGGCCAGATCGGCGACAAAGCTCTCGCCGGTGGAAATATCGGCCCAGGCCAGGGCGAAATCGGTCTCGCCATGCCGTACCATGGCCAGCGCTGCCAGGTAATTGGACGAGCGGGCGTCGAGATGGTCGTCCTCGGTCAGGGTGCCGGGGGTGACCAGGCGCACCACGTCGCGCCGCACCACCGATTTGCTGCCGCGTTTCCTGGCCTCGGCGGGGTCTTCCATCTGCTCGCAGATGGCGACGCGATGGCCCAGTTTTATCAGCTTGTTGAGATAATCGTTGGCGGCGTGGATGGGCACGCCGCACATGCCGATATCCTCGCCCAGATGCTTGCCGCGCTTGGTGAGCACGATGCCCAATGCGGCGCTGGCGATCTCGGCGTCCTCGAAGAACAGCTCGTAGAAATCGCCCATCCGATAGAAGAGCAGATAGCCGGGATTGACTGCCTTGATCTCGAAATATTGCGCCATCATCGGCGTCAGCCCCGCCGGGGCGGCGCCGGGATCGGCCTCGAAGGGGGTCTGGTCCATGGGCAGGGGCAGTCAGCGCTCGAACGGAAGCGCCGACTTTAGGCAATTCACGCCGCGCTGCCAACCTCCCGCGCCGCCTTGTCTCGGCTTTTCGCCGCGGGCGTCGGCCTCGCGGCCCGTCACCCTCGCGCTTGGAGGCCGCCTCGGGCACTTCGAGGCAAATTGTCTCGGGACGGCAGTTTCGCCCTCGCTACCCCCCGCGGATAAGCGAGGCGGGCTCGACCAGCTTGCGATAGAGATGCCAGGTGGCGTGGCCGAAAATGGGCAGCACCACGGCCAGGCCGACAAAGACCGGCAGCGCGCCGATGAACAGCCCGGCTCCGACGATGATGCCCCAGGCCAGCATCGGCACCGGATTGTGCAGCACCGCCCGCAGCGAGGTTTCGACCGCGACATAGGCGCCGACATCGCGGTCGAGCAAAAGCGGGAAGGCGATGACGCTGGTGCACAGCACGACCAGCGCGAACAGCGCCCCCAGCCCGGTTCCGACCAGGATCAGCGTCGTGCCGCCCGGCGTTCCGGTCACCTGCGCGATCAGACCGGTCAGCGTATGGGGCGGGACGGAGCCGAACAGGCTTTCATACAGCGCCTGGGCGGCGCTGAGCCAGAGGGTGAAGAGCGCCAGCAGCATGATGCCGACCGCCAATATGCTGTAAAGGGCGGGCGAGCGCAGCACGTTGAGCGCGTCGCGCCAACTGGCCTCGAGCCCGGCTTCGCGGCGGCGGGAGATTTCGTAGAGCGGCAGGGCGGCGATGGGGCCGATCAGGGCGAAGCCGCCGACCAGCGGATAGAGCAGCGGCCAGGTCTGGTAGCCGTTCATCCATACGGTCAGCACGATGCCGATGATCGGATAAATCAGCATCAGCAGGATGTAATGGCTGGGCTTGGCCCAGAAATCCTCGGCGCCGCGCCGCAGGGCCTCGCCGAGATCGGCGAGACGGATGGTGCGGATCACCGGCAGGTCGAACTTTTCGCCGCTGCCGGCCATGACATGCATTCGGGCCATAATGTTCACTCCTCCGAAAACGGAGGTCGCGAGGATCGGACCGGCGTGCCCCGACGCGAGACGCAGATCCTGCGACCGCTCAAACCGGAGTTTACGCCCGAAGCCGGGGGCTGTCGCCCCCGGATCGGCGCTTTGTGATCAGGCCTTGTCCAGAGCCTGTGCGATATCGGCGATGATGTCGTCGATATGCTCGATGCCCACCGAAATGCGCACCAGGTCCTCCGAGGCACCGGCCTTGGCCAGTTCTTCGGGCGAAAGCTGGCGATGGGTGGTCGAGGCCGGATGGCAGGCCAGCGACTTGGCGTCGCCGATATTGACCAGCCGCAGGATCATCTGCAGTGCATCGATGAAGCGGGCGCCGGCCTCCTTGCCGCCCTTGATGCCGAAGGACAGAATGCCCGAGCCGCTGCCCTTGGAGATTTTCTGGGCCACGTCGTGGTAGGGGCTGTCGGCCAGACCGGCATAATTGACCCAGGCGACCTTGTCGTGTCCCTTGAGATATTCGGCCACCTTGAGCGCATTGTCGCAATGGCGCTCCATGCGCAGGCCCAGCGTTTCGAGCCCTTGCAGGATCAGGAAAGCATTGAAGGGCGAGAGCGCGGCCCCGGTATTGCGCAGCGGCACCACCCGGGCGCGGCCGATAAAGGCCGCCGGCCCCAGCGCCTCGGTATAGACGACGCCGTGATAGGAGGGATCGGGCTCGTTGAGCATGGGGAAGCGGGCCGCATTGGCCTTCCAGTCGAATTTGCCGCTATCGACGATGATGCCGCCGATGGAATTGCCGTGGCCGCCGATATATTTGGTCAGGGCATGAACGACGATGTCGGCGCCGAAATCGAAGGCGCGGGTCAGATAGGGGGTGGCCACCGTATTGTCGACGATGACCGGCACGCCATGGCGATGGGCGATTTCGGCGATGCGCTGGATGTCGACGACATTGCCGGCCGGATTGCCGATGGTTTCGAGGAAAACCGCCTTGGTCTTGCCGTCGATGGCCTTTTCGAAGCCGTCATAATCGTCGTGGCTGACCAGCCGCGTCTCGATGCCCTGGCGCGGAAATGTATGGACGAACAGATTATAGGTGCCGCCATAGAGCTGGGACACCGAGACGATATTGTCGCCGGCCTGGGCGATGGTCTGGATCGCATAGGTGATGGCGGACATACCCGAGGCCAGCGCCAGCGCCCCGATGCCGCCTTCCATCTCGGCGACGCGCGCTTCGAGCACGGCGGTGGTCGGGTTCATGATGCGGGTATAGATATTGCCCGCCACTTTGAGGTCGAACAGGTCGGCGCCGTGCTGGGTGTCGTCGAATGTATAGGATGTCGTCTGGTAGATCGGCACCGCCGCCGCCTTGGTGGTGGCCTCCGATTCATAGCCGTGATGCAGGGCGATCGATTCGAGCTTCATGGAATGTCTCCGATTGTTCCTTTGGGCGCCACCTTCTCCGCTCGACCCGGAAATGACAAGGCGCGGGAGAGGCAAGCCGTCCTCTCCCGCGCCCCGGTTTTGGAATGGCTTATCGCAGGACGTCGATCTCGTAGCGATCCGAGGGGTCGTGCCGCGGGGCATAGATAAAATAGTCGAAATCCGCCGGGCTGGCCGTGCCGTTGAGATCATGGGCCGCCATGCCGACGAACGCGCCGGTAAAGCTGCCATGGGCCTGGTGGCCGCCGCATTCGTCCGAGAGCAGCGAGGCGTCCAGTACCGGGCCGATCGGTTGCAGGTCCCGACCCTCCAGCGCATAGAAGAATTGCAGCTGGCGGCCGCGAATGCTCAGCGCCAGCCTGACCTTGCCATTATCGGGAATCTGCACCGGATCGGCGGGGAAGGTCAGCTTGCCGTCCGGCCAGCTCATTTCCGAACTCATCAGCAGCAATTCGCGCTGCCCGTCCGCATGGGCCGTCACCGCCAGATAGAAGAAATTGTAGCGGCTATAATAGGCGGTCAGCCCCGCCATGGTCCGTTCGTCCCGGGCCTGGAAGTCCACCAGGGTCTCGGCGTCGTAGGAAAAATGCGTCTGCCGCCGCGCCACCAGGGCCTGTTCGAACCAGGAGCCGATGGATTCGCGCCCGAACAGGCGCAGCTTGCCGCTTTCGGTGGAAAAGATGCGCTCGGTTTCCGGCGTGCGCAGCCATTGGAAATCCTTGGGCAGGCCGTTTTCGAACGTATAGCGCCGCTCGGCCCAATATTTCGCCTCGTCGCGAAGGCCCGGAACCTCCACATGCAGCGAGGGCACCGGCCCGTTCTTGACATAGAGCCAGTCGTCCTCGCCCCAATAGGCTTCCTGGATCGAGGTCTCGCGGCCCAGAACGCAGCGGCGCTCCTGGGTGGTCGGGCGGCCGGCCAGATGCACCAGATAGGTCTTGCCTTCCGGCGTCTCGACCAGGTCGCCATGGCCGGCGCGTTGCAGCGCCGCCAGCGGCGCGTCCTTGGCGGTCAGGATATGCTTGTCGGGATGGGTCTCGTAGGGCCCCTCGATATGGCGCGAGCGGGCAAAGGTGCAGGCATGGTCATAGGCGGTGCCGCCTTCCGCCGTCAGCAGGTAATAATAGCCGTTGCGCTTGTAGAGATGCGGGCCTTCGACCAGTTTGAGGTCGGTGCCCTGGTAGATATTCTTTATCGGCCCCACCAGCTTGCCGGCCCCGGGATCGAATTCCTGCAAGGCGATGCCGGCAAAGAGCAGCGGCCGGACGCGATGGTCCCAAATCATGTTGACGAAATATTTCCGCCCGTCGTCGTCATGGAACAGGCTGGGATCGAAGCCCGAGGAATTGGCATAGATCGGATCGGACCACGGCCCTTCGATGCTGTCGGCCCAGACGATGTAATTATGCGCGTCCTTGAACGAGCCGTCCTTGCGCTTGACGTCGGTATAGACCAGCCAGAACTTTTCCCCGTCATGGGTGAGGCAGGGGGCCCAGACGCCGCAGCTATCGGGATCGCCGCGCATGTCGAGCTGGCTTTTGCGGTTCAGCGGGCGGGTCACCAGCTCCCAATTGGCCAGGTCCCGGGAATGATGAATCTGCACGCCCGGATACCACTCGAAAGTGGAGGTGGCGATGTAATAATCCTCGCCCACCCGCAGGATGGAGGGGTCCGGATTGAAGCCGGGGAGAATGGGATTGGTCAATTGAGGCATGGCGGGTCTCGGCGTTGAACGTGGTCCGCACCCGCCTCGTCACCCGCGGGCCTGACCCGAGGGTTCTTCGGGGTGCTGCGAACACCCTCGGGTCAAGCCCGAGGGTGACGATGGGAGGGCAGGGGTCAAACGAAATGATTGACCAGGTTTTCGAGATATTCCTGACGGCCGGATTTCGGCTGCGGGTTGATCCCTTCCGCATGCACCTTCTCGGCGATGTCGGACAGGCTCAGCTTGCCGGCCAGAATGTCCTTGCCCAGGCCATTGTCCCAGCCGGCATAGCGCTCGTCGAGCAGCCGGTCGAACTCGCCGTCCTCGATCAGCGCCGCCGCGCCCTTGAGGCCGCGGGCCAGCGTGTCGAGGCCGCCGACATGACCATGGAGCAGGTCGGCCGCATCCAAGGATTGACGCCGCACCTTGGCGTCGAAGTTGAAGCCGCCTTTGCCCAATCCGCCCTGCTTGAGGATGTAGTAGAAGGCCAGGGCCATTTCGCCGGCATTATTGGGGAAATGGTCGGTGTCCCAGCCCGATTGCAGATCGTTGCGGTTGGCGTCGACCGAGCCCAGCATGCCCAGCGTCGAGGCCACGGCCAGTTCGTGCTCGAAGGAATGGCGGGCGAGGAAGGCATGGCCGACCTCGATATTGCACTTGACGTCCTGTTCCAGGCCATAGCGCTGCAGGAAGCCATAGACGGTGGCGACGTCGTAATCATATTGGTGCTTGCTCGGCTCCTGCGGCTTGGGTTCGAGCAGGATCTGGCCGGTAAAGCCGATCTTCTTGGCATGCTCGATCACCAGGGTCAGGAAGCGGGCCATCTGGTCCTGTTCCTGGCCGAACTTGGTGTTGAGCAGGGTTTCGTAGCCCTCGCGGCCGCCCCAGAGCACATAATTCTCGCCACCCAGTTCATGGGTCAGCTCCAGCACGTTCTTCACCTGGCCGGCGGCATAGGCGAAGACTTCCGGATCGGGATTGGTGGCGGCGCCGGCCATATAGCGGCGGTTGGAGAACAGATTGGCCGTGCCCCAGAGCAGCTTGGTGCGGCTCTGTTCCATCTTGCGGGCGAAAATCTCGCCGATGGCGCGGACATTCTTATTGCTCTCGGCCAGCGTCTCGCCTTCCGGGGCGATGTCGGCGTCGTGGAAGCAGAAGAACGGCACGTCGAGCAGCTCGAAGAACTCGAATGCCACATCGGCCTTGAGCCGGGCGCCGTCCATGCCCTTGTCGAACCAGGGCCGGTCGAAGCTGCGGCCGCCGAACGGGTCGCCGCCTTCCTGGGCAAAGGTGTGCCAATAGGCGACGGCCGGGCGGATATGCTCTTCCATCGTCTTGCCGGCGACGATCTCGTCCTTGTTGTAATGGCGATAGGCCAGCGGGTTCCGGCTCTGCGGTCCTTCAAACTTGACCTGGCTCAAACCTTTGAAAAAATCGGTCACGAACGTGCCTCCTCGATGGCAGGGTAAAGGGCGCGATAACGCGCATATTGATCGCTATAGGCGGCCGACAGCTTGGTGTCGGGCGCGATTATGGCCTTGATCGGCGGTCTGGACATCACCTGGAGCGGGTCGGCGCCGGTGGCGGCGCAGAGGCCCAGCCGGGCGGCGCCCAGGGCACCGCCGAAATCGCCGTCTTCGGGCAGGGCGATTTCCATGTCGAGATTGGTGGCCAGCATTTTGAGCCAGAGCAGCGACTTGGAGCCGCCGCCCACCGCCAGCAGGTGATCGATCCTGGTGCCGGCATCGGCCAGGACGCGCTGGCAATCGCGCATGGCGAAGGTCACGCCCTCCATCACCGCCTGCGCCAATTGCGCGATGTCGGTGGATTGGCTGAGCCCGGTGAACGAGCCGCGCGCCAGGGCATTGTTGTGCGGGGTGCGCTCGCCCGAGAGATAGGGCAGGAAGATAGCTTCGCCCGGCCCCTGGAACCGCGCCTCGGCTTCGCCGGCCAGTTCGGCCTGCTTCCTGCCGGTGATGCGGCTCAGCCAATTGAGCGAATCGGTGGCCGACAGGCTGACGCCCATCTGGTGCCAGGTATCGGGGATAGCGTGGCAGAAGGCGTGCACCGCCCCCGCCGTATTGGGGCTGAACTTCTCGTTGGACACGAAGAGCACGCCGGACGTGCCGAGCGACACGAAGCCTTCGCCCGGCCTGATGGCGCCGATGCCACAGGCGGCAGCGGCATTGTCGCCGGCCCCGCCCGCCACGATCACCGCGCCATCCATGCCCCAGCGGGCCGCCAGGTCCGGCTTGAGCTGCGCCGCCGGCGCCGAGCCTTCCACCAGGCGGGGCATGTGCCCGCGATTGAGCCCGGTCACGCCCAGCAAGTCATCGGACCAGTCGCGCCGGGCCACATCCAGCCACAGCGTGCCGGCGGCGTCGGACATCTCTTCCACATGCTCGCCGGTCAGCAGCAGGCGGATATAGGCCTTGGGCAGCAGCACCTTTTTTATCTGCCGGTAAATCTCCGGCTCATGCTTGCGTATCCAAGCGATCTTGGGCGCGGTAAAGCCGGGCATGGCGATATTGCCCGCAAGCTGGCGCAGGCTGGGCAGCGCTGCTTCCATCTCGCCGCATTCGGCGACGGAACGCCCGTCATTCCAGAGAATGCAAGGCCGCAGGACCGCGTCGTTTTCCCCCAGCACGGTCGCGCCATGCATATGGCCGGACAGCCCGATCCCCTTGACCGCGGCCAGTTCGGCCGGATGGCTCTGCTTCAGCCTGTCCACCGCGCCCAGCGTCGCCTCCCACCAATCGGCGGGATTCTGCTCGGACCAGCCCGGTTGCGGCCGCACCGGCTCGACCGCCGGCGCCGAGGCGTCGCCCAGCGCCTTGCCATCGGCGTCGATCAGCAGGGCCTTGACGCCGGACGTGCCGATATCGATACCCAGATAGGTCATGAGGCACGTACCTCAATTCTGATCGCCATACTCATCCATAGGCCTCCCCGGCTGTTCCTCGCGGCGCAGCTGCGCCCCAGAATGCTTACAATAGAGTCTTTACAATTGAAACCGGCGCGGCGGCAACTCACCCTCGTTCTTTGCCGCGCATTGCCGGGCGCTAGCGAAGATTGTCGCGCAGGAAAATTCCAATTTCAATGGGGTCGGTGACGGCGCCGCGTCCATTGCCCAGCGCCAGCGACCGGGCGGCGGCGATGGCTTCGCGGATTTCGCCATCCGGGTTCTGGTCCAGCACCACGTCGATGGCGCCGCTCAGCAGGCCGGCGCGGGTCGGCGCCGTCAGTTCATGGGCGATCACCCGCAGCCGACCGGCACGGCCCGATGCGTCCAGCGCCTGCACCAGGCCGGCATTGCCGGCGCCCAGATTGTAGAGCCCGGAAAGCTGGGGATGCGCCTTGAGCAGCCCGGCGACGATCCCAGCGGTCTGGCTGGGCTCGTCATGGCCCTCCAGCGGCCCGACCAGCGACAGGGCGGGAAATTCCGCCGCCAGGGCCGTGCGAAAGCCTTCCAGCCGTTCGGCATGGTCGCGCAGATGCAGCGAGCCGGCGATCACCGCCACCGTGCCGCCCTGCGGCAGGAAGCGGCCGAGCAGCGAAGCGGCGGTGCGGCCCGCCGCGACATTGTCGATGCCGATGAAATTGCGGCGGGCCGATCCCGGCAGGTCCGAAACCAGCGTCATCACCGCGATGCCGCGCCGATGCGCCGCCTCCACGGCGGCGATCACCCTGGGCTCCTCGCCGGTGACGATGACGGCGCAATCGCAGCTCTGGGCGTCCAGCGCCGCCAGGCTCCTTGCCAGCCCGGCGCTGTCCAGCGCCTTGATGCGGCGGGTTTCCAGATGCATGCGGTCGGCCAGGGCCGGGCCGAACCGGCGCGCCACCGCCTCGGCCAGGCTGTCCATGAATTCATTGGCCCCGTCCGGAATGAAGAAGATCACGCTCAGATCGCGCGCCCGCGCCATCAGCGAGGCATTGAGGTCGCGGGAAAAGCCGAGGCCGGCAATGGCTTTTTCCACTTTTTCCGCCGTGGCCGCCCGTACGCCGGGCCGGCCATTGAGCACGCGGTCGACCGTCGCCAGCGACACGCCCGCCGCCCGCGCCACGTCGTGAACGGTCGCCCGGCGCCTGTGATTGTCTTCCTTCAAGCCTGTGCCCTCTGCCTCGCACTGGACGGCACACTTGTTTCCCGCTCCGAAAAGGTCAAGTGCGGCGTTGCGGCGCCGGGTTAATAGGGCTACAGCTCCGCGCCGAAAAGAGGGAGACAGGACATGGCGATCAGCGTTTCGAGCTTCGGGGAATATCGTGGCAGCCGCGTGGACCAGTTCCGCCTGACCAGCGACGAGGGCGTCGGCGTCGACATCATCTCCTATGGCGTGGCGGTGCGCGATTGGCGCGTTCCGGTCCCGGGCGGCGAGCGCTCGGTGGTGCTGGGCTTCGAGCAATTCGACGCCTATCCCGCCCATAGCCCGCATTTCGGCTCGCTGGCCGGCCGGGTCGCCAATCGCATCAAGCATGCCAGCTTCGAGCTCGACGGCGTCACCTACAAGCTGCCCGCCAATGCCGGCGATCTGCAATTGCATGGCGGCGAGGAAGGCCTGGGCCGGCAGGTCTGGACCGGCCAGGCCGACAGCGCCAACAATGCCGTGCGCTTCACCCTGTTCTCGCCCGACGGCGCCATGGGCTATCCCGGCAATGTCAATTTCGCCGCCACCTATACGCTGTCCGGCAAGCGCCTGCGGCTCGAACTGACGGCGACCACCGACCGGCCGACGCCGATCAGCCTGGTCCAGCACCAATATTTCAACCTCGGCACCAGTGACACGGTTCTCGACCACACGATCCAGGTCAATTCCAGCGCCTATACCGAGCTGGGTGCCGACCTGGCCCCCACCGGCGCCATTCTGCCCAGCAAGGGCACGGATTACGACCTCCGCCAGCCCCGCACCATGCGCGACGCCAAGGGCGCGCCAATCGATTACGATATCGGCATGGTGCTCGATACCGGCCGCAAGCTGGCCGATCCGATTGCCACGGTGATATCCCCTGAGCGGGATCTGACGCTAAGTTTGTGGAGCGACCGTCCCGGTCTCCAGGTCTATAATGGCGTCTGGACCGATGTGCCGGTCCCCGGGCTGAATGGCCGCGCCTATGGCAAGCATTCCGGCTTCTGCCTCGAAGACCAGAACCTGGCCGACGCCGTGCATAATCCGCATTTCCCCAATGTCATCCATTCGCCCGACCGGCCCTATAGCCATTGGTGCGAGTTTGAGATCGCGTGAGCGATTTGCGATAAGAAATCGACGTGCTGCCGGGCGTGACGTTAACAATCTGCTGACGGATTCCGTCATTTGCGACCCGGATGCTCCTCCCGCTACCAAAGAGCGGAGGGAGCGATGGAGACAGGTTCATGGACAAGACCGAGCGGCTGTTCTCCATCATGGATGCGCTGCGCCGCCACCGCCGGCCGATCACCGCCGCGGCGCTCGCCGAAGAGCAGGGCGTCTCGGTGCGCACCCTGTACCGCGACATCCAGACCCTTATCGGGCTGGGCGCGCCGATCGATGGCGAAGCGGGGATCGGCTATATGCTGAAGCCCGGATTTTTCCTGCCGCCACTGATGTTTACCCCCGAAGAGCTGGAGGCCCTGGTGCTGGGCGCGCGCTGGGTGGAGACCCAGCCCGACGATGGCCTGGGCGCCGCCGCCCGCAATGCCCTGGCCAAGATCGCCACCGCCTCGCCGGAAGATCTGCGCGACCGCATCAGCGATACCGCCCTCTGGCCGGTGGCGATTTGGGGGCCGCGCCAGCCGATTCCGGTTCTGGGCGATATCCGCCTCGCCATGCGTCATGAAAAGGCGGTCCGCATCGACTACGAAGACGTCGAAGGCCGCCCGACCAACCGCGTCATCTGGCCGGTTGGACTGGCATTTTATGAAGGAAAACAAACGATTGCGGCCTGGTGCCTGCTGCGACAGGACTTCCGTAATTTCCGCACCGACCGCATTGCCAGCCTGATGATTCTCGACGAGCGCTATGGCAAGCGCCGCGCCATTCTCGAACGCGAATGGCGCGAAAGCTGGGCTCGTGACCGCCGCAATAGCGCGGGCGAGGACTAATTCGGGGCTCTCCGTCGATGTGCCCGCGTCCCGTCTTCGCCGCCCGGCCAGCCGCTTGCCGCAGCCCGCGTCCAGCGGCTTTCGGCAACGTTATAACTTGGCCATTCTCACGCCGCCGGAAATGTCCTAGCTTGCCGGCGACTGATCTTCTTTGAGCATCTCCTGACATGCGATTCGGCCTTGCCTTGCCGCCCCAGATCAAGGTCTTCGGGGCGTTCTTCATCTACTCGTTCTGCATGGGGAGCCTGTTTCCCCGCCTGCCGGCGATCCAGGAGGCGCTGGGCGTCGGCGAAGGGGCGCTGGGCCTGGCGCTGATCGGCTCCGCCGTCGGCACGTTGATTTCGCTCACCTTTGCCGGGCCGATCATCGAGGCCATCGGCTATCGCCGCACTCTGCTCACCGCCATTCCACTGCTCTCGATCGGCTATGCCATCGCCGTCTGGGCGCAGACGCCGCTGGCCCTGTTCCTGCTGCTCGTGCCGGTTGGCCTTCTCATCGGCGCCATCGAGATCATCATCAATATCGAGGCCGATCGGGTTGAACACGCCATTGGCCGCCGCATCATGAGCCGGGCCCATGCCTTCTGGAGCCTGGGCTTTTTCGCCGCCGGCATGATCGGGGCGTTCATCGCCCAGACCGGCCTCGAGCCGCATTGGCACCTCATGCTGATGATCCCCATCATCCTGGCCGCTACCGCCCTGCTGCTCGGCCAGTTCCAGCCCGCCGGACACCGCATCCAGGCCAAGGCCGAGCAGGCGCCGCGTTTCGCCCGGCCCACCCTGCCCATTCTGGCGCTGGTTGGGGTGTGTATTTCAGCCATGGTGCTGGAAGGGGCCGGCATCGACTGGTCGGCCATCTATATGCGCGACATCTTCGCCGCCGAGCCGTTCTGGTCCGGCTTCGCCGTCGCTACCGTAGCCGGCTCCATGGCCGTCACCCGGTTCTTCGCCGATGGCTTCGTCGAGCGCTATAGCCCGGTTATCGTGGCGCGCGCGCTGCTGGCTATCCTGGCGGCCGGCTCGCTCCTGAGCTTCCTGGCCCCCCATGCCTGGTCGGCCTATCTCGGCTTCGCCCTTATCGGCATCGGCTCCAGCGCGCTGTTCCCGCTGGCCATGTCGGCCGCCGCCCAGCTCACCGACCGGCCGGCGGCGCTCAACGTCGCCTCGCTCGCGCAGATTTCCTTCACCGCCTTCCTGCTCGGCCCGCCATTGCTCGGTTTCGTCGCTGAACATTTCGGCATTCGCTGGACCTTCGGTCTCGGCTTCCCTCTGGTCGTCATGGGCTTCTTCGTCGCCCATGCCCTGGGTCCCAAACCCATCAAGCAAGTTATCACGCCATGATCGCCGCACAGCATCGCATCTATGCCTGTTTCTTCTTCTTCGCGGCCACGACCGGCGCGCTGATGGCGCGGCTGCCCGACATCCAGACCCATCTGGGGGTCAGCGAGGGGCAATTGGGCCTCACCATGATCGGCATGTCCCTGGGCTCGCTGATTTCGCTGACCTTCGGAACGCCGATCATCGACAAGCTCGGTTTCCGGACCACGGCCTTTTTCACCACGCTCGGCCCCGCCGTGCTCTTCGCCATCATTCCCTGGCTGCCGGCGGCGCCGGCCATGTTCGCCGTGCTCTTCGCCGTCGGCCTGTTGGCAGGGGCGCTGGAGATCAACCTCAATGTCGAGATCGACCGCCTCGAGGCCCAGACCGGCAAGCGCTTCATGAACCGGGCTCATGGTTTCTGGAGCGTCGGCTTTTTCGTCACCGCCCTGTTCGGCGCCATGATCCGGCAATCCGGCATTTCGGCCGCCTGGCACATGGGCTTGCTCGCCATCATCGTCTTGCTCGTCGGCGGCTATCTCATCCTTGGCGCGACCAATGCGCCCAAACCCCGGCGCGCCGGCGATGAAGCCGGCGGGCACGGCTTCGCCTTCCCCAATATCGGCCTGCTGCCGCTTTGCCTCATCGGCTTTGCCGCTTTCCTCGTCGAGGGCGCCGGCATCGACTGGTCGGCCATCTACATGCGCAATGTCTTCGAGGTGGAACCCTTTATCGGCGGCATGGGGCTGACGCTCTTCGCCTTCTTCATGGCGGTCATGCGCCTCACCGCCGATCCCATCGTCTCCCGCTACGGTCCGCGCAATGTCGCCATGGTCATGCTGAGCTTCGCCAGCCTCGGCGCCTTGCTGGTCGGCTTGGCGCCGCTGCCGGAACTGGCGCTGCTCGGCTTCGCGCTGATGGGCGCGGGCTGTTCGGCGGTCTATCCGCTGGCAGTCTCCGCCGCCGCCCAGCGGACCGATCGGCCCGCTGCCGTCAACGTCGCGGCGCTGGGTCAGGTCAGCTTCGTCGTCTTCTTCCTCGCCCCGCCTCTCCTGGGCTTCGTGGCGGAATTCATCGACATCCGGGCATCCTACCTGGTCTGCCTGCCGCTGCTGGTGGCCGGCCTCTGGGCTTCGAGCTTCGCCCTGGGCACCGGAAAGGTGGAGCCGCCGGCCGGCATGGCCCCGGAGCCGCTGGGCCCCAATGGCTGAGGAACTGCCGCCCATTGTCGATCTGCGCCAATCGGCCACCGCGCTGCGGGTACAGCGCGGGACCATGCGCATGTTGCGCGAGCGGCACGACATGGCCTGCTATGCGGAAGTGCCGCTCGCCAATGGCCGCCGCGCCGATATCCTGGCGGTGGGACCCAAGGGCGAGATCTGGATCGTTGAAATCAAGTCGAGCCTGATCGATTTCCAGGTCGACCGCAAATGGCCCGAATACCGGGAATTCTCCGATAAATTCTTCTTCGCCAAGCCGCCGGAGCTCGACGCGGAAATCTTCCCCGACAGCGAAGGGCTGATCGTCGCCGACGGGCATGATGGCGCCATTGTGCGCGATAGCCCCGATACGCCCCTGGCGCCGGCCCGGCGCAAGACCTTGATGCTCAAGCTCGCCCGCATGGGCGCCGACCGTATCCATATCCTGATGGATCCCGGCCCGCGCTGACTACGGCAATCTAGAGGTTGAACACCCGGCGCGGCTTGAACTGGCCGAATTCCACCGAGCCGGTGGCCAGCACCTTGCCCTTGAAGCTGACCCAGCATTCCTCCAGCGCCACCGGCGCGCCGGCGCCGGTCAGCAGTATCGCATTGCCATGGCCCACGGCGCCAGCCTGGCCGGCATCGAGACGGATTTCCGGCAGCTCGAGAAGGCCACTGGCAACGGGAGCGATCAGCCGATCCCGTTCCGGACCCGCCTCGGCGGCCTCCAGCGCCTCGATGGTGATGGCCTCGGCATCGCTGAACGGGCCGACCCCGGCGCGGTGCAGGCTGGTCACGTGGCCAAATGTTCCCAGGGCTGCGGCAATGTCCCGCGCCAGGGCCCGCACATAGGTGCCTTTGCCGCAGGTGACTTCCAATATGCTGGAATCGGCCCCGTGCTCGATAAGCGAAATGGCGTCGATATCGACGGGACGGGCAGCCAGTTCGACGATCTCGCCCGCCCGGGCCAGATCATAGGCCCGCTCGCCGTCCACCTTGATGGCGGAAAAGGCCGGCGGCCGTTGCAGGATCGTGCCGATGAAGCGCGGCAGCACGGCCTCCACCGCTTCCCGGTCCGGCCGGTTGTCGGACGTGGCGACCACCTCGCCTTCGGCATCATCGGTCGAGGTGGCGCGGCCCCAGCCGATGGCGAAGCGATAGACCTTAATTCCGTCCTGCACCTGCGGCACTGCCTTGGTGGCTTCGCCCAGGGCAATGGGCAGGATGCCCGTGGCCAGCGGATCGAGCGTTCCGGCATGGCCCGCCTTGGCGGCGGACAGCAGCCAGCGCACCTTGCCGACCGCCTGGGTCGAGGTCATGTCATAGGGCTTGTTGAGCACGATCCATCCGGAGATGGCGCGCTTTTTCGACTTGGCTTGCGTCAAGGTCAGCCTTCGTTTGGATCTTCGGAATCGTCTTCGAGGTCGCGCTTCACCCGGTCCGAGCGCAAAAGCGCATCGATGCGGCCGGCTTCCTCGAAGGTCTCGTCCACGAAGAAGCGGATTTCGGGGGCGAATTTCAGATCGATCTGCGGCGCGATCCGGCCCCGGACGAATTTGCGGTGCCGGTTGAGCGCGGCGGCGATCTCGTCGGCATGCGCCCCGCCCAATGGCATCACATAGGCATTGGCGATCTTCAGGTCGGGCGTCATGCGCACTTCGGGCACGGTCACGACCGCGCCGCGCAGGGCCTCATCCTCGATTTCGCCGCGCGCGAACAGGGCCGCCAGGGCATGGCGCACCAATTCGCCGACGCGCAGCATACGCTGGCTGGGGCCCGCAGGCTTGTGGTCCTTTTTCATGGGCAGCGCCTTAGGCCCTCCCGGCCGCGCCGTCAATCCACCGGGGTCAGCGCCGCCTGTGCCTTGAACTGGGCCACGCGCCGTTCGATCTGCTCCGCCGTCACCGGCCAGGTGCCCGAATCTTCGGGATCGAATGCGGCGCCGCGCCATTCCTGATAGACCATGGCCACCCCGGCGGCCGATTTGTAAAAGCCCATGATCATCACCTCGCCCTGGCCGGCATAGCCGGGCAGGTCATGATAGGCGCCGCAGACGAAGCCGAGCGGGGGAATATTATCGCCATCGTCGGGCTCGAGCTGGAACAGCGCCACGCTCTCCGGCCGGCAGGCCCGCGCATAGACATCGATGAT
The DNA here is from genome assembly GCF_030285925.1 of Devosia sp. YIM 151766. Taxonomy (NCBI): domain Bacteria; kingdom Pseudomonadati; phylum Pseudomonadota; class Alphaproteobacteria; order Hyphomicrobiales; family Devosiaceae; genus Devosia; species Devosia sp. YIM 151766. Next base: position 150,731 of record NZ_CP127251.1, read on the forward strand.
CACCGAGCGCAGATTGGCGAGCGTCAGCCCCGGCTGGTCGAAGATCCGGGCACCATAGAGCCGGCTCCACAATGCCTCGCCTTCGCCGCGCGGATAGATTTCGAGCCGTGCCTCGCCATCGTCTTCCCGGAAATAGACCGATAGCAGATCGAGCATTTCCGTGGAGGCGGCCCCGTCCAGCTCGGCCCAATCCGGCAGCGGCAGGGCGAGCATCTGGTCCAGCGCCTCCAGCACCAGATGCTCGGCTTCCGCCGTCAACGGCACGGCCGGGGTCTGCTGGGCCAGGGCGGGCAGCGCCAGCATGGCGGTCGCCAGAATGGCCGTAGCGAACATCGTTTTTGGCAAGGGGCTCTCCTAAACCCGGTACTGTGGCATCCGCCTCGTCACGCCCGTCCGCCCACCTCCATGCGTCAGACCGGGCGCGGCGACGATTAGGGATGAAACCGCCCGCGCGCAAGGGCAGAGGGGCCGGCTTGTGGTGAAGGACACGTCGTTGCGGAATTGCTGCAACAGTCAGCCCCGCGCCGTACGCGGCGTCGGCGTTTCCGGCAGCAGGCGATGCGGCGGCTGATGACCGTCCATGAATGTGCGGATATTGACGATGACCGCCTCGCCCATCTCCACTCGCGCCTCGAGCGTCGCCGAGGCCATATGGGCGGTGAGCACCACCCGGCCGGCTTCGGCCAGCGCCAGCAGCCGCGCATTGATGCCGTGCCGGTTTTCGAACACATCCAGGGCCGCGCCTGCCAGATGGCAGATTTCCAACTGCTCGATCAGCGCCGTTTCATCGACCAGTTCCGGCCGGCTGACATTGACCACATAGGCGCCCAGCTTCATGGCGGCGAGGCGCTCGGCCGAGAGAATACGATGCGTCTCGCGGGTCAGCGGCGTATGCAGCGAGACGATATCGACCGCTGCCAGCATGGCATCGAGATCGTCCCAATAGGTGGCTTCGAGCGGCGCTTCGACGCCGGGCGGGCGCCGATTGCGCGAATAATAATGGATGGCAAGCCCGAAAGCGCGGGCGCGGCTCGCCACGGCGGTGCCGATGCGGCCCATGCCCACAATGCCCAGCGCCTTGCCGCGCAGCCGATGGCCCAGCATCGAAGTCGGCGACCAGCCGGCCCAGGCCCGGTCGCGCACCAGCATCTGCGTGCCCTCGACCAGCCGCCTTGGCAGCGTCAGCATCAGGGCCGTGGCCATGTCGGCGGTGTCTTCGGTCAATACCGACGGCGTATTGGTCACGGTGAGGCCCGCCGACCAGGCGGCGTCGAGATCGATATTGTCCACCCCATTGCCGAATTGGGCGATCAGCCGCACGCTGTCGGGCAGGCGGGAAATCAGCTCGGCATCGATCCGGTCGGTAATGGTGGAAACCAGCACATCCTTGCCGTCGAGCCCGGACAGGATGTCGTCCGGGGCCAGCGCCAGGTCGGCCTCGTTGACATCGGTCTCGAACAGGGTCGCCATGCGAGCTTCGATGCTGTCAGGCAGGCGCCTGGTCACCAGGATCTTGGGTTTGCTGGATGTCATGCGCACCAGATGAGGACAGCCGGGCGGGCTCTTGCCAGCCCTTCAGCGACCATTAAGGATCATGGTCTAGTGATAGGGCAATTCCATTCCGTCTGCAAAGTGATGTTCCGTTTGCCCGCTTTTCCGGGCCGTTTGCGCCCTATTCTGTTGCTGTTGATCGCCCTGGCCATCTTGGTCCCGGTGGCGCCGCCGACAATTCTGGCGCAGGACAATCCGAGCGGCCTGCCGCTGCCGCGTTTCGTCAGCACCCGCTCCAATCCGATCAATGTCCGGGTCGGTCCGGGCACGCGTTATGAAATCGCCTGGAATTTCCTGGTCTCGGGCGTACCGGTTGAGATCATCCAGGAATTCGATACCTGGCGGAAGATCCGCGACATGGATGGCGACGAGGGCTGGGTCCATCAAAGCCTGCTTGTCGGCAATCGCGTCGGCTATGCGATCCCCTTGCTCGCCAATGGGGAAGTGGCGATGCACGCCAATCCCGCCGAAGACGCGGCGCTGCGCGCCCGCCTTGCCGGCGGCGTCAGGGTGTCGATCAGCGAATGCACCGGTTCCTGGTGCCGCGTTTCGGCCGGCCAGCCGGGCGAGCGCTCGGCCTATTCCGGTTGGGTGCGCCAGGAAGAACTTTGGGGCGTCTATCCGGATGAAAAATTCGACTGACCCGGCAGCTCTCTAGCGGCTCGCCCATTCCAAAAGGCTCGCCAGGCTGACAAAGGGGATGCCGGCATGCTCGGTGAGGCCCGAGGCACAGGTGGACACCGTCGAGACTCCCAGTTCGCATTTCTCGGGAATATCGCTGCTCACCCGCCGCGTCGCATGCGCGTTGAGCTCGGGGATGAACAAGCCCTTGTCGCCGGCATAGCCGCAGCAGGTGACGGACGAGAGCACCGCAACGCTGTCGGCGCAGGCCTGGGCCAGTGCCTCGGTCATCGGCTGTTCGGCAAGGCGTTGCGCCGAGCAATTGTGGTGCACTGCCAATACCGGCAATTTCTGCGTGATTGTCAGCTTCGGTAGAACGTGGCTGAGGAGGAATTGCGCCGAATCGGCCACAGGCGCGTCGCCGGGAAATTCTTTGAAATGCTTGGCGCAGGTGGACGCATCGGTCACCACCGGCAGACGGCCGGCATCGGACAGGATGGAAAGTTCCTGTTTCAGCGCCCCGCCCACCTCGGCCGCCTGTTCCGGGAAACCCTTGGATTGGAAGGGTTGGCCGCAGCATTGGCCGTTTACCTGTTCGGGAATGATGACGTCATAACCGGCCCGTTCGAGCAGGGCGACCATGGCCTGAGGCGTCGGCAGCAGATTGTGCCCGGTCCTGGGCGCGCCGAACAGACGGCTGGGACAGGCGGGGAAATAGACCACGGATGGCCGCCCGGTCTGGGCGATGGGCACGGGAAAGCCCGCCTTTCTCGGGTCCTGCCGGCTATCGCCGGCCTTCGGCGCGCCCGGTCCATGGCTGAGGGCGCGGGACACGCGCGGCACCCGCTTGCCGGTCAACCGCCTGGCCGCCTCGGTCACCATCTCCACGGCGGAGGCAGGAATTACGGCCCGCGCCGCATCGGCGGCGGCGACGCCGCTGCGCATCATGGTTTCCACGGCTCCGCGATGATCGGCGGCGAAGCCGGCCAGCGAGCGGGCCGTATCGCCGCGCCGCCGCGCCCGCTCGCCGATGATCATCGTGCCGGTTTCGATGCCGACCGGACAGCGCAGCGAACAAAGGTTGCAGGCCGCGCAGGTATCCAGGCCGGCATATTGGAAATCAGCCTCGAAGCGCGCCAGCCGGGCCGGATCTTCTCCGCTCTGGCGCATGCGGGCGCGTTCGCGTGTCACCGCTATTCGTTGACGAGGCGTTAACGTCAGGTGATGGCTGGGGCAAGCCGGTTCGCAAAAACCGCATTCAATGCACATATCGACCAAATCGTCGGCCAGCGGCATGACCTTGAGGTTCTTGACATGAACCTTGTCGTCGTCATTGAGCAAGACGCCGGGATTGAGCAGCGCCTCGGGATCGAAAATGGCCTTGATGCGATGCATGATCGCATAGGCCTTGCCGCCCCATTCGGTTTCGACGAAAGCGGCGATGGCGCGGCCGGTGCCATGCTCGGCCTTGAGCGAGCCGTCATAGCGAACCGAGACCAGGTCGGACAGCGCCATGGAGAAGGCGTCGAACTTGGCTGCCGAATCAGGCTGAGAAAAATCGCCGCTCATCTGGAAGTGCAGGTTTCCGGCCAGCGCGTGCCCGAAAATGATGGCGTCCTCATAGCCATGGTCGTCGAGCAATTGGCGCATGTCGACGACGAAATCGGCCAGGCGGTCGATCGGAGCGGCCACGTCCTCGGTCAGCATGGTGGTGCCCCGGGGCCGCGCCGCGCCGCCGGAGGCGAAAAAGCCCTTGCGGATATCCCATAGAGCGTGGCTGCGCTGCTCGTCGGTCGAAAAATCGATATGGGTCGCACCATGCCGCGCCAGCAGGTCCACGGCTTTTTCCACCTCGGCGTCGAGCGTTTCGGCATCGGGCGCCGTGACATCGATCAAAACGGCCGGCGAATTCTCGGTGAGCCAAGGTAGGAGCGGCGCCATCGGCGGCAGATGCTCGACCGTCGCCAGCGCCCGGCGCTCGATATATTCGGCGGCGGTGATGCCGGTGGTCACCTGCACCCCGCCATTGGCCATTTCGATGATGGCGCGGCCCGCCGCTTGCGGATCGGGGAAGGGGATCAGCGCCGTCGACTTGAACGGGTGCTCCGGCACCGTGTTATAGGTCACCTCGGACACGAAGCCGAGCGTGCCTTCCGACCCCACCATCAGGTGGATGAGGATGTCGAGCGGATCGTGGTAGTCGACCAGGGCATTGAGCGAATAGCCGACCGTATTCTTGATCCGGTATTTCTTGCGGATCAGGGCGACAAGGTCGGCATCCGCCATCACCTCGCGATGCAGCCGGTGCAACTGGTCCAGCATGTCGGCATGGGTGATGCGAAAGGCATCGCGACTGGCCGGGTCGCCCGAATCCAGCGCGGTGCCATCCGTCAGCACGATCCGCAGCCGCGCCATGGTGTGATAGGTGTTCTGCGTTACCCCGCAGCACATGCCCGAGGAATTATTATTGACCACGCCGCCGATCTTGCAGGTGGCCTGGCTCGCCGGGTCGGGGCCGATCTTCTTGTCGAAGCGCTTCAAGGCCCTATTGGCCTCCGCCACGATGATGGCGGGGCCGAGCGTAATCTGCTCCGCGCCGGCGCCAATCTCCAATTTGCGCCAGCCGTCCCCCAGTACCGCCAGCACCCCGTCGGTCACCGCCTGGCCCGATAGCGAGGTGCCGGCGGCGCGGAAGGTGACGGGTAGGCCCTCGGCCCGGGCAGTCTCGAATACGGCCCGTACCTCGTCCTCGGTATTGACGAAGGCGACCAAGGCGGGGATCAGCCGATAGGAGCTGGCGTCGCCGCTCCAGGCATAGGTCATCAGCGGGTCGGTATAGATATTGCCGCGCAGAAATTGGCGCAGACGCGCGGCGGCGCGCTCACCGGCGGCGAGACGATCTGGTTCGGGAGCCCGGGGCTGGACGGAGAAGGAAGAGGTTTGCTGCATGAGCGGCAAACTAACATGTTAGTCTGGCGCTGCGAAGAGTGCTCTTGCCGGCGATCGCCGGGGCGCACCTCATTCCGCTGGCGGCAGGACCTGTTCAGCCGCCGCCTTGATGCGTTCGATCAGCGCTTCCAGCCGGTCCGCCTCGCGTCGTTCCTTGAGCACATGCACACCGACCACGAAATGGGACATCTCCGCCTCGACCTGCAATTGCAGCAGGCCCTGGGCCTCCAGATGGTCGCGCAGGACATGGGAGTGCGGCAGCACGGCGTCGGTGGCCAAAGTATAATCGATGCAGGCGGCCAGGGAATTCGAGCCGAAGGTGAAATCGGCCTGCTCGAACAGCGCCTTCATGCGCGCCCGCCAGCGATTGGGGTCGAAAAAGCGCTCATGCCGGCTTTCCGGCGGGGTGCTGGTGACCATCGGATAACGCTCGATTTCCTCGCGGCTATGCGGACGGTCGAGCAAGGGATGTCCCGCACGGACGAAGTAACCGTTGCTGACGCTGGTCAGCGGGATGAAGTCGGTCGTCACCGCCGGATTGAGATCCTTGGTTTCATGGCCGAGAAACAGGGCGATATCGCCCGAGAGCAATTGATCGAGCAGGCGGAACTGGTGCCCCAGGCTGACCTGCACCGGTGAGCCGGGAAATTCGCGCTGATAATCGAGGATCATGTCCTTGAGGAACAGCGTCCACCACGAATAGCCGGTGCCGATCGCCAGGCCCCGCTCGATGCCGCGCTTCTGCTCGGCGATATTTTCGAGCGTATTGTCGTAGAGGCGCTGCATCAGGCGGGCATTTTCATACAGCGTTTCGCCGTAGCGGGTCAGACGCACGCCGCGCGATGATCTTTCAAACAGCGGCGCGCCGACACTTTCCTCCAATTTGCGCATATTGAAGGTCAGCGTCGGCTGGGTGATGAGCAGCGCCGACGCGGCTCCGCTCAAGGTGCCGGCATCGGCCGCCGCCAGAAATTGAATGAGCAACTTATCCATGAAACGCCCCCGACTATAGATTTTATCTATAATAAGCCGGCGATTTCGTAGTTTTCCAGTCCGGTTTTTTGGGCCACATTATGCTGGGAGAGTTGGCGCGTCAGGCTTGGAGCCCATTCACGCGCCGGCGGCGGACAGGGAGGGAATTCGAAGTGGTTTATCGGCCGTGCAACTTCCATACAAGACGGTTGCCCCGGCCGAGTTTTCTATGTTAAGCCGTAACTGACTGGTTATTTGCGCGATCTGTTCACGCGCTGAGTGTCAGCCGCTAACGGCTTGATAGAGCAGCGTTTAACAGAATCGATTTTGCGAATATTTAGTAACCAGTTGGTGATTTAGCGGCGGGGAGGCCGCTAGGGCATTATCCGGTTCCGGGCTTCGGAACGGTAAGCTTCATGGGAGGAAGACACATGAGCATTCGACTAGGACGCCGTCAGTTTCTGATGGGATCTTCGGCTTTGGCTGCTGCGGCGGCTTTCGGCGCAGGCCCCGCCTGGGCCCAGGGTGCCAATCTGCGCCTGACCTTCTGGGGTGGCCAGGACCGCGCCGACCGCACTTATGGGGTGACCGATCTTTATACCAGCCGCAATGGCGGCTCGGTCGAGGGTGAGTTCCTGGCCTGGAACGATTATTGGCCCAAACTGGCCACCCAGACCGCCGGCGGCAATGCCCCCGACCTGATCCAGATGGATTATCGCTTCATCGTCGAATACGCCAAGCGCAACGCCATTGCGCCCCTCGACGAATTTGTCGGCAATGTACTCAAGCTCGACGATTTCGACGAAGACCAGCTCGAAGGCGGCAAGGTCGACGGCCAGCTTTACGGCATTTCGCTGGGCGCCAACACCGTCGCCACCCTGGTCAACACCGCCGCGTTCGAGGAAGCCGGCATCGAGGCGCCGACCAACGACTGGATTTATGACGACATCATGGAAAAGGGCGAGGCTTTCGCCGCCGCCAATATCCGTGGCGGCATGAAGATGATGAACGATTCCTCGGGCACCGAGCCCATGCTGGACAATTGGCTGCGCCAGAAGGGCCTGGCGCTCTATACCGCCGAGGGCACACTGGGCTTCGACGCCGATGCCATGGTGGAATGGTTCACCATGTGGAACAAGTTCCGCGACGCTGGCGTCATCATCTCGCCCGATGAGCAGGCCATCGATACCGGCGCGCTGGAAACTACGCCGCTAGTCCGTGGCAAGTCGGCGATGATGCCGTCCAATTCCAACCAATTGGTCGGCTATCAAGCCATCGTTCCCGACCGGCTCGATATGGTCGGCTATCCCCGTCTCGCTCCGGGCGTGGGCGGCGGCCATTATCGCAAGCCTTCGATGTTCTTCTCGGTGGCCGGCTCCTCGGCCGACAAGGAAGCAACGGCGGCCCTGCTCAGCTTCTTCGTCAACGATCCCGATGCCGGCAAGATTCTCGGCGTCGAACGCGGCGTGCCCTGCTCGGCTGCCGTGCGCGATGTCGTATCGCCGACCCTGGACGAGCAGAACCAGATCGCGCTGAACTTCGTGGCCAATCTGGGCGACCTGCTGGGTCCCTTGCCGCCGCCGCCGCCGGCCGCCGCCGGTGAAATCGACATCTCGCTGTTGCGGACGCTGAGCCAGGAAGTGGCCTTCGGCGCCCGGACGCCCGAAGATGCCGGCGCCTATTTCGTCGCCGAGGCTACGGCCATTCTGGAACGGGCGAGCTAAGCATGACCGCGCGCTCTCTTGAATCGGACGCTTCCGTAGGGGAGCGCGCGGTTCGCCCGTCCATCTGGGCTCGGATCTGGCAGAATGATGCCCCCGGCTATCTGTTCCTGCTGCCCTGGTTCATCGGCTTTTTCGGCCTCACCGTCGGCCCGATGATCACCTCGCTCTATCTCAGCTTCACCCATTTCGACCTGCTCACCGCGCCGCGTTGGACCGGTATCGATAACTACATGCGCATGTTCACCAACGACCCCAAATTCGCGGCGTCGATGCGGGTGACCATGTTTTTCGTCATCTTTTCGGTGCCGCTCAAGCTGGCTTTCGCGCTGGGCGTCGCCCTGCTGCTCAATCGCGGCATTCGCGGCCTGCCGCTTTATCGCGCCCTGTTCTATCTGCCGAGCCTGCTCGGCGCCTCGGTCGCCATCGCCATTCTGTGGCGGCAGATTTTCGCCGGCGACGGCCTGGTCAACAAATTCCTCGCCATGTTCGGCATTATCGGACCGAGCTGGATTTCCAATCCGCAATATTCGCTCTGGACGCTGATCATCCTGTCGGTGTGGCAGTTCGGCTCGCCGATGATCATCTTCCTGGCGGGCCTGCGCCAGATTCCGCAGGACATGTATGAGGCGGCCAGCCTCGATGGGGCCAGCAAATGGCGGCAATTCTGGAAGATCACCCTACCGCTGCTGACGCCGGTGGTGTTCTTCAACGCCATCATCCAGACCATCGAGGCGTTCAAGAGCTTCACCCCGGCTTTCATCATTTCCGGGGGCACCGGCAATCCGATCAATTCCACCCTGTTCTATACGCTCTATCTCTATCAGGAGGCCTTCGGCTTCTTCCGCATGGGCTATGCCTCCGCCCTGGCCTGGGTGCTGCTGGCGCTGGTGGGCCTGTTCACCGCCTTCTCCTTCCTGACCTCGAAATACTGGGTCCACTACGATGACTGACGCGCCCAACAAGCTCACCGTCGTCGGGCTGCGCCGGCTCTCGCCCGCCCAGCGCCGCTTTTTGTCGGTGCTGACCCATGCCGCCCTGCTCGGCGCTTCGGTGCTGATGCTCTATCCGCTCTTGTGGATGCTGGCCGCTTCCTTCCGGCCGGAAAACGAGATTTTCAGCTCGACCAGCATCATTCCCTCGGCCTGGAGCCTGGACGCCTATATTCGCGGCTGGCATGGATTGCGCACCAGCTTCGGCGTGTTCTTCACCAATAGCTTCATCATCTCCATCCTCAGCGTCATCGGCAATGTCATGGCCTGCTCCATGGCCGCCTTCGCCTTTGCCCGGCTGGAATTCCGCGGCAAGAAATTCTGGTTCGCGCTGATGCTGCTGACCCTGATGCTGCCCTATCAGGTGACGCTCATCCCCCAATATGTGCTGTTCCGCCAGCTCGGCTGGGTCAATTCCTTCCTGCCGCTGGTCGTGCCCAAATTCCTCGCCGCCGACGGCTTCTTCATCTTCCTCATGGTGCAGTTCTTCCGCGGCCTGCCCAAGGAGCTGGACGAGGCGGCGCAGATGGATGGCTGCTCGCCCTGGCGCATCTATTGGAAGATCATCCTGCCGCTCTCCATGCCGGTTCTGGCGACGGCCGCCATCTTCACCTTCATCTGGACCTGGGACGATTTCTTCGGGCCGCTGATCTATCTCAGCGAAATGCGCACCTACACGGTGATGCTCGGCCTGCGCACCTTCACCGACAGCACCGGCATGTCCGATTATGGCGGGCTTTTCGCCATGAGCGTACTCAGCCTCGTGCCGATCTTCCTGTTCTTCCTGTTCTTCCAGCGCCTGCTGATCGAAGGCATTGCCACGACGGGGATGAAACGGTGACCGACCTTCGCGATATTGCCGGGCCGATGCCGCGCCCCTGTTTCATGCGACCAGGACCATTGTTGACATGACTATCAAATTTGCCGCCATCGGCATCAATCACGCCCACATCTATGGCCAGGTGGATTGCCTCAAGCGCGCCGGCGCCGAATTCGTCGCCTTCCATGCGGTGGAGGACGATCTGGCCGCCAGTTTCGGTGAAAAATATCCCGAGACCCGGCGCGTCGTCGATCCCCGCGCCATTCTCGAGGACAGCTCGATCGCGGTCGTCACCACCGCCGCCATTCCGGGCGATCGCGCCGCCATCTGCATCAGCGCCATGCAGCACGGCAAAGACGTGCTGACCGACAAGCCCGGCATGACCTCGTTCGAGCAATTGGCCGAGGTGCAGCGGGTGCAGCAGCAAACCGGCCGCATCTTCTCGGTGCTCTATTCGGAGCATTTCGAAGTGCCGGCCGCGGTCGAGGCCGGCAATCTCATCGCCAGCGGCGCCATCGGCGAGGTGGTCAACACGGTGGGCCTCGGCCCCCATTCCCTGCGGCTCAACAAGCGTCCCGACTGGTTCTTCACCCGCAATCGCTATGGCGGCATTCTCTGCGATATTGCCAGCCACCAGTTCGAACAATTCCTGTTCTTTTCCGGCGCCATGGATGGCGAGGTGATTTCCGCCAATGTCCATAACCGCAACCATCCGCAGCGCCCCGGTTTCCAGGATGTCGGCGACGCCCATATCCGCACCGACAGGACCACGGGCTATATCCGCGTCGATTGGTTCACGCCCGAGGGCCTGCCCACCTGGGGTGACGGACGCCTGACCATTCTGGGTACCGAAGGCTATATCGAGCTACGCAAATATGTCGACATTGCCGGCCGCCCCGGCGAAAATCACCTGTTCCTCGTGGACAAGCAGGGCACCAGGCATATCGACTGTTCCGATGTCGACATGCCGTTCGGCCGGCAATTCCTCGATGACGTGCGCAATCGCACCGAAACCGCCATGCCCCAGCAACGGTGCTATAACGCCATGAAGATGGCGCTGACCGCCCAGGCCCTGGCCGAGCGGGGCACGGAATGGCAGCAATGAGCCGCGTTCTCAACGTTGCCGTGGTCGGCTGCGGCATCGGCCGCAGCCATATCGTCGAGGGCTATCTGCCCAATGCCGACAAGTTCAGGGTGCTGGCGCTCTGCGATCTCAACGCGGAGCGCCTCGACGCCATCGGCGAGGAATTCGGCGTCGAGCGGCGCCTGACCAATTTCACCGACCTGCTGGCCATGGACGATATCGACATCATCGACGTCTGCACCCCGCCCGGCGTGCATCTGTCCATGGTCACCGAGGCGCTGACGGCCGGCAAGCACGTGGTCTGCGAGAAACCGCTGGTCGGATCGCTCAAGGATGTCGACGCCATCATGGCGCTCGAACAGCGCACCAAGGGCCTGTTGATGCCGGTCTTCCAATATCGTTTCGGCGACGGCATCGAACAGGCCAAGACCATTATCGATGCCGGCATTGCCGGCAAGGCCTATTGCGGCACGGTCGAAACCATGTGGCGCCGGGAAGCGCCCTATTATGCGGTGCCCTGGCGCGGCAAGTGGCAGACGGAACTGGGCGGCGTCCTCATGGGACACGCCATCCATCCCCACGATATCTTCACCTATCTCATGGGCGACATTGCCCGCATATTCGGCCGCGTCGCCACCCGCGTGAACCCGATCGAGGTCGAGGACGTCATTTCCGCATCGCTCGAAATGCGGAGCGGGGCGCTGGCCAGCTTCACCGCCACTCTGGGTTCGGTCGACGAGATCACCCGCATCCGCCTGCAATTCGAAAACGTCACCTTTGAAAGCGACCACGCGCCCTATAATCCCGGCGGCAAACTCTGGAAGATTCTGCCGCGCAATGACGAGGTCAAAGCCCGGATCGACCAGCTCCTCGCCAATTGGCAGCATGTGCCGTCGCGCTTCCAGACCCAGATGGCGCGTTTCCACGACGCCATTTCCGGCAAGGGCAAGCTGCCGGTCACCAGCGCCGATTCCCGCCGGGCATTGGAATTGGTGACGGCCTTCTATCACTCTTCCGCCACCCATTCCGAAGTTGAACTGCCGCTCGGCCCGGACCACCCGCTCTATGGGAGCTGGGTGCCCGCCGCATACCGATAGGCAGGAGGAGACAGGCCGCATGGCAACCAGCATCGAACTCAAGCAGATCCAGAAGGCCTATGGCGACGTGCCGGTCATCCACGGGGTGGACCTGACCATCGAGCCGGGCGATTTCACCGTCTTTGTCGGCCCCTCAGGCTGCGGCAAGTCCACGCTCTTGCGGATGATCGCCGGCCTCGAACCGATCACCGGCGGCGACCTGCTCATCGATGGACAGCGCATGAACGACGTCCCGGCGGCCAAGCGCGGCATCGCCATGGTCTTCCAGTCCTACGCGCTTTACCCGCATATGAGCGTCTATCAGAACCTGGCTTTCGGCCTCGAAACCGCCCGCATGCCCAAGGCGGAAATCGAGCCCCGGGTGCAGCGGGCGGCGGAAATCCTCAAGATCGAGCCATTGCTGAAGCGCAAGCCCAAGCAGCTCTCCGGCGGCCAGCGCCAGCGCGTCGCCATTGGCCGCGCCATCGTGCGCGAACCCAAGATTTTCCTGTTCGACGAGCCGCTCTCCAATCTCGATGCGGAATTGCGCGTCGCCATGCGCGTCGAGATCGCCAAGCTGCATAACGATCTGGGAAATACCATGATCTATGTGACCCACGATCAGGTGGAAGCCATGACCATGGCCGACAAGATCGTGGTTCTGCGCAGCGGCATCATCGAACAGGCCGGTGCGCCGCTGGAGCTCTACAACAATCCGCGCAATCTCTTCGTCGCCGGCTTTATCGGCTCGCCCAAGATGAATTTCCTCAATGCCAGCGTCGAGAACGGCGCGCTCAAGGCCGCCGGAACGGTCTTGTCGCTGGATCGCGACGTGGCCGGCGCCATGATCCTGGGCATCCGGCCCGAACACATCACCATTGCCGAGGGCTCCGGCGTCAAATTTGCCGATGTCCGCGTCGATCTGGTCGAAAATCTGGGCGGCCAGACGGTGGTCTATGCCACGACCAGCGATGGCCAGGCCCTGACCATCGTGCTCGAGGGGCAGCGCAATGTCGATCTGGGCTCCATGGTCCCGGCCTATCTCGACCCGGCCAAGGCCCACCTTTTCGACTCCGATGGATCGGTCATTCGTTAGGCGATTAATTTAGGCGCGCCAGAATGAAGGGGGCTGTCCGGCGATCCGGACAGCCCCCTTCATGTCTCGGGAGGAGACGGAGTTCAGTTCCCGGCGAGGCAGACCGTGGTGGTGCCGCGATTGCGGAAGCCGAGCGCGGTGGCGGCGGCTTTGGAGAGATCGATGATGCGCTTGCCATGGAAGGGGCCACGATCATTGATGGTGACTTCCACGGCATTGCCGGTCCGCTGGTCGACAACCTCGACCTTGGTGCCGAAGGGCAGGGTACGATGCGCCGCCGTCATGGCGTTCTCGTTGAAGGTTTCCCCCGATGCGGCCTTCTTCCCGTGGAAGCCGGGACCGTACCAGGAAGCGCCGCCGCATTGGGCATAGGCTGCACTGGAAAAACTCAAGACACATGCAGCGCAGATGGCGGCGATAACGGCTTTCTTAGTCAATAGTTCAGCTCGCTGTAATTGTAGATGGCGGCTGAGTAAGGGGGCGGCGGGGCCACAATGTGAGCAAATCCGGCACTTTGCGCCCGGCCCGCCCGATGTTGCGGTTTTGCCGCGGGGGGCGGCATGCAGGTTGTTAACCATCGGCGACGGAGTCTTGAAAACGTAGAAACCGAATCCACGAGGAGAACGAATCAGCACCGCATATCCGCCGCCCTGGGCGGATTCGAGGAATTGATTTGCCCATTGTGGCCGATTGGCAACGGTTTCCACAAACTTGCCGGGCAGGCCGGTATTTTTCGGTTCCGCTGGAGAAACATGCAGGAAATGCGGCCCTGGCGACCGGTTTCAGGCGGCAATGTGGCAGGAAATGCGCCGTTGGCGCCCAAGCCGCGGCCGGTCAGGGGATGCGGTAGGCATCCTTGGCGGCCTGATAGCTCAAATGCCTGGCAATCTCTTCTGCGCTGGCCCGGCCAAGCCGGTTCTCGCTGACCCAGCGCGCCAGGAAGCCGCAGACCTCCCGGCGCCAGACGTCGTGGCGGGCCGGAATGGAGAGCAGGGCCCGGGTATCGTCGTTGAACCCGGCGAGATTGTAGAAGCCGGCGGTTTCGACCACCTGGTCGAGATAGCGGCGGATGCCCTGCGGGCTGTCGTGGAACCACCAGGGCGGCCCGATCATCAGGCTGGGCCAATAGCCGGCCATGGGCGCCAGTTCGCGCGCATAGGTGGTTTCGTCGAGCACGAACATGATGAGCCGCAAGTTCGGCTCATTGCCGCAGCGCGACAGCAGCGCCCGGAGCCCGCCGACATAATCACTGGGTCCCGGAATGTCGGCGCCGAGATCGGCGCCACGCTCGGCAAAAAGCAGCGGGTCGGTATTGCGGCGCGAACCGGCATGGATCTGCATGACCATGCCGTCCTCGACCGAGAGCAGGGCCATCTCGGTCAGCATCTGGGCCCGGAACATTTCGGCATCATCGGCGTCGTGACGGCCAGCCAATATTCTGTCGAGCAGGGCCTGCTTCTCCACCGCCGGCAGGTCGGCGGTATTGGCCGTCGGCACACCGTGATCGGTGGCCACGGCGCCGAAGCGGCGGAAATATTCGCGCCGCCGGCGATGGGCGTTGATCAGCCCGTCCCATCTGGCGATGTCCTCGCCCGTCAACTCGCCGAACCTGTGCAGGTTTTCGGCGATGGCCGGGCGGCTGGCATCGGTCACGTCGTCGGGCCGGTAGGTGGTGCGGACCCGGCCGATATAGCCCTCGCCTTCCATCTTCCGGTGATGCGTCAGGGGATCGAGCGCGAATTCGGTGGTCGCGATGACTTCGACGTCGAAGCGGTCGAGAATGGCGCGCGGCAGGAGGTCGGGCGCGCCGAGCCGGGCATCGATAGCATCGTAAATGCCGTCGGCCGTGGCGCCGGAAAGCTCCTCGCCAATGCCAAAAACCGCATGCAGCGAATGATCCACCCAGGTTTTCGAGGGCGTCCCGGCAAAGAGATGGTAATTTTCGGCGAATAGCCGCCAGGCCCGGCGGCCATCGCTTTCGACGGGCTTGCCGTCCTTGCGCGGGATGCCCAGGGCATCATAGGAAATGCCGCGGCTCCGCAGCATGCGCAGCACATAATGATCCGGCGTCAGGAACAAAGCGGTGGGGGTGGTGAACCGGCCATTATCCGCAAACCAGGAGGGGTCCGTATGGCCGTGCGGACTGACGATGGGCAGGTCCTTCACCGCCGGATAAAGATCGCGCGCAATGGATTGCGCCGGCTCCCAGGCGGGAAAAAGACGGTCCGGATGCAGATGGGCTGGCTGGGTCATGACGCTTGTTCTGCCACGTTCATCGGGGTGTTTCAATGTCTACCATACAAGATAGCAATCAAGCGCATTTGAAACAAATTAACCGCTTTTGCAGGCTGAGGTTCAGGCCGGGGCCGGAGCCGCGTATCGTGCGGTCGAGAGGGTGAGAAACGGCCCTGGTCAAGGCGGCTGCCCCAAGGATGGACCGGCGGAAAGGCCGGGCCTGCGCGGAGGTCGATATGGCCAATCTCGATCTGAACCATGGTCCCGCCGACCTGCCAACCATACGTCGCCGGGTGCGGCGCAGCGGCCATCTACAACAGGCCCAATTCATGCTGGCGGCAGCGGGCCTGGCAGCGCTGGGCATTCTGTCGGTTGCCGGGGCGATATTGGCAAACCTGTTATAGGAAATGAATAATTGCCGCGGGCTGCGCCTCTGGGCCTTGAACCTCTGGGCGGCAGGACTATCTAACCGGATAAGGACGCGGCAGGCCCCCATTGCCCGTCCCGCAAGCTCGACATGGTCGATGCGTTGGCGCCGCCCTCCCGGTTGCCAAATGCTCCCGTCGCAGCGCGAGCCCGGATGCCGTTCCCTCCACGGCGTCCGGGCTTTTTTCATTTCCCGGAAGTGGTGGTGCCCAGAGCCGGAATCGAACCAGCGACACGCGGATTTTCAATCCGCTGCTCTACCAACTGAGCTATCTGGGCATCGGGCCTAATGGCGTGAGCCGCGAGCCACCGGCCTTATAGGAGATCGGTTTTTGCCGCGCAAGCGCGAAAACGCAGTGTTCGCACACAGGGCGATCGGTTAACGGATTGTTAGCGTTGAACGCCCCTATCGCTCATTCATCGTCACCGGTATCGGCAATCGGCTCGTCGTCGCGGGCGGGAATGACATAGCTGCCCGAAAGCCAGCGATTGAGATCGACATCGGCGCAGCGTTTCGAGCAGAAGGGCTTGAGCTTCTCATCGGCCGGCTTGCCGCAGATCGGGCATTTCTTTTCCTGGGACCGGCTCATCAGACGCTCGACAGGCTCGACTGGTTGAGCCAGTTGAAGTGGACAGGATAATTCTCGCCGGCGAGCAATTGGGCGGTTTCGTGCAGCGGCAGGCCGACAACGCCGGAATAGGAGCCGACCAGCTTGACCACGAAGGCGCCGGCAATGCCCTGGATGGCGTAGCCGCCGGCCTTGTCGCGCCATTCGGCGCTGGCGAGATAGGCTTCCATTTCCCGCGACGACAGACGCTTGAAGCGGATGCGGGTCTCGACGACGCGATGACGCCTGGCGCCGGCGGGATTGATCAGCGTCAGGCCGGTATAGACGCGATGGGCGCGGCCCGAGAGCAGCCGCAGGCAATCGCTCGCCTCTTCCATGGTCTCGGCCTTGGGCAGGATGCGCCGGCCGACGGCCACCACAGTATCGGCGGCCAGCACCAGCGAATTGGCGCCGAAACCGGCGACCCGCGCCTTGTGCTGGGCGGTGACCGCCTTCAGCTCGGCCAGGCGCTGGGCCAGCTTGCGCGGCAATTCGCCTTTTTCGGGCGTCTCGTCGACATGGGCCGGCACCAGATGCTCCGGCTCGATGCCGATCTGGTTGAGCAGAGCCAGCCGGCGCGGCGAGGCAGAAGCCAGGATCAGGTCGGGGCGGCTGGCCATCGGGGCTCAGATCACTTGAAGCGGTAGGTGATGCGACCCTTGGTGAGGTCGTAGGGGGTCATTTCGCACAGCACCTTGTCGCCGGCGAGAACGCGGATGCGGTTCTTGCGCATGCGCCCGGCAGTGTGGGCGATGATTTCGTGGTCGTTTTCCAGCTTCACGCGAAAGGTCGCGTTGGGAAGCAATTCGGTGACCACGCCCGGAAATTCGAGCACTTCTTCCTTGGCCATACTTTCTCCTGAGAAGGCCCCGCCATGCGCCATTGTTGGCTGGCTGAGGCCGCAAAATCGGGCGGAACCTACTTCAAATCAATTGTTTTGTGAACCACTTGCCCCATTTGCCGTCTTCTGGAGGCGATGGACGGGCACAAGTGGTTGTTTTGTCGCGTTTCCAGACCGCCAAGCAGCGTCCGCCCCAGCCGTAGCCGTTCAGGAAACCAGTGGCTCCAGGCGCTCGCGCACCCGGCGGCGCAGAGAATCCCGGAGTTCGCGATAGGCATTGAGCACCAGTTCGCGGCTGCCTTCCACCAGAGATGGGTCATCCACCGTCCAGTGCTCGACCGCCCCGGCCTCCAGACCCTTCTTCCTGACCGCCTCGGGGGCGTCTTCGGACAGGGTAATGACGAGGTCGAAATGGTTGGCGACCAGTTCGTCCAGGATATGGGGTGTATGCACCGACATATCAATGCCGATCTCCTCCATGACCTCATAGACGAATTGATCGGCCTTGCCGCCATCGACGCCGACCGAGCGGGCGATGAGCCGGCCGGGAAAGGCCTGGCGCGCCAGGGCGGCGGCGATGGGCGAGCGCACCGAATTCATCGAGCAGACAAACAGCACGCTGGGCAATTTGCTGGTCGCCTCGTCGATGCGGCTGGCATAGGGCTGCACCGCGCAGATCAGGGTGAACAGCCGCCGCGCCGTGTTGAGATCGATGATGATCTTGTTGGTGAGGCGGGTGCGCAGCAATTCGGCCGCCTCGTTGTGCATGCCGCGCCTGGCCATGTCGACGGTCTCGATCTGGAAGGGCTGGGCCGAGCGGATCGCCTCGTAATAGGCGTCGCGGATGCGGAAATAATCGCGGATCAGCCGGCGGAACGGGGTCAGCGACAGATAATGGGCGGCGATGGGCTGGAAGGTCTCGGGATTGCGCACATCGAGCAGGATATAATTGCCGACAATGGATACGTGCAGCGCATAGGGGCCTTCGGCCGCGACCCGCGCCGGCTTGAAGCTATTGTCCTCCAGCAGGTCATAGATGGCGATGCGCCATTCATGCACCTCGTCGGGGTCGATCGAGGTGATGGTATTGGGATCGAGCGTGACAATGACCAGCCGGTCCTTGCTGGCGGCGGCCTGCCCATTGCCCATCGAGATGCTCAAGCGTTCAACCGGATGGAAATCGACCGGCCATGGCCATCGAGGCCCTCGACCTCGGCTATGGTCACCGCCGGCTCGGCCAGGGCCGCCAGCGCCGCAGGCGTGCAGCCCAGCAGCGAGGTGCGCTTCATGAAGTCCAAGACGCCCAGCCCCGAAGCGAAGCGCGCCGAGCGGGCAGTGGGCAGGACGTGGTTGGAGCCGCCGACATAATCGCCGATGGCCTCGGGCGTGTGATGGCCGAGAAAGATTGCGCCGGCATGGCGGATGGAGGGCAATAGAACCTGCGGATCGTCCAGCGCCAGTTCGACATGTTCGGAAGCGATGCGGTTGGCGAGCATGGCGGCTTCGTCGAGCGAGCCGACCGTGATGACGGCGCCGAATTCCTCCCAGCCCTGGCGGGCAATGTCCTGCTTGGGCAGCAGCGCCAGCTGCCGGTCCATTTCCGCCTCGACGGCATCGGCCAGCCCGGCATCCACAGTGACGAGAATGGACTGGGCCCCGGCCCCGTGCTCGGCCTGGGCGATGAGGTCGGCGGCGATCCAGGCCGGATTGGCGGTGCCATCGGCGATGACCAGGATTTCGGAGGGGCCGGCGATCATGTCGATGCCCACCTGGCCGAAAACCTGGCGCTTGGCGCTGGCCACATAGGCATTGCCGGGACCGACCACCTTGTCGACCCGCGCTATGCTCGCCGTGCCATAGGCGAGGGCGGCCACGGCCTGAGCCCCGCCAATGCGGTAGATTTCGGTGACGCCGGCAATCTCGGCGGCGGCGAGAATGGCGGGAGCGATCTCGCCATTGGGCGTCGGCACGACCATGGCGATGCGCTCCACACCCGCCACGCGCGCCGGCACGGCGTTCATGAGCACCGAGGAGGGATAGGAGGCCAGCCCGCCGGGCACATAGATGCCGACCGCATCCACGGCGGTCCAGCGGGTGCCCAGGGTGACGCCAAGGGCATCGGTATAGAGCTGATCTTCCGGCTTCTGCTTCTGGTGATGCGCCTTGATGCGGTCATGCGCCGTTTGCAGCGCCGCGCGGACCCGGTCCGGCACCTGCCGGGCAGCGGCGGCGATGTCCTGTTCGGTGAAGGCGAGGGTCGAGGCACTGATCCCGGCCTTGTCGAACTTGTTGGTCAGCTCCACCAGCGCCGCGTCGCCGCGCGTCCGCACATCCTCGATGATGGTGGCGACGATGTCGCCGACATCCTTGCTCGCCTCGCGCTTGCCGTCGAGGAGCAGGGAGAATTGCCGTTCGAAATCGGCGGCGGCGCTATCGAGGCGAAGAGGCATGGAAAGCTTTCTAGCGAGGGGAGGAGAGCGGGGCACAAGGCCGGCATCTGGCCGGGGCATGGAGGCAGAGGCCGTCCGGGCGGCCATTGCTAATCCAGCGCATGCACCGGCTTGCCGGAGGCGGCCCAGGCGGCGCCGAGATCGGCGAGGCGGGCTTCGAGATAATCGACGCTGAGCCGCACCGTGCCGCCACCGGCAAAGCGCAGCTCGACCAGGCCGGCGGGCGGGTCCTCTTGGTCGAAATGGATGGCGAGCAGTTCCAGCACGCCTTCGGGCGCCGCCGGATCGAAACCGGCATAGGCCACATGGCTGACGCCGTCGAAATGCAGGGCGGCGCGCTTGCGCAGCGCCTTGGTGCGGGGTTTGTCGCTGGTCCAGTCGAAGCGGTTCATCAGCAGCGCGAAGCGGCGGTCGCCGCGGGCATAGCCCATATCGGCCACGCGGATGACGGCATCCTGCACATGGGCGGACACAACTTCGAGGTCTTCACTGTCAAGCGCGATGAGCTTGAGATCGGTCATGGCGGAGGCCCTATTGGTGATTGCAGCCTATCTGGTCAAGCCGATCCCGATCTACAAGGTTGCTGGCAGCGGGGCAATGCGCCGCGTGTGATTAAGGGGAGCCGGATGGGCCAGCGCCACCGGCCGATCGGCGCCGCTGGCGGTCCCTCACGCCACTTTGGAAATGTCCGGCACGGCGTCGAGCAGCATCCTGGTGTAATCCGCCTGCGGATTGTCGAAGATGGCATCGGTGGGACCCTTTTCCACCAGGATGCCGTTGTGCAGCACGCCGACAGCGGTGGACATCTGCCGCACCACCGCCAGGTTATGGCTGATCAGCAGATAGGTCAGCCCGAATTCGGCCTGCAATTCGCTCATCAGGTCCAGCACCTGCGCCTGCACCGAAACGTCGAGCGCCGAGGTGGGCTCGTCGCAGACGATGAATTCGGGCTGGCTGGACAGGGCCCGCGCAATGGCGATGCGCTGGCGCTGGCCGCCGGAAAATTCATGCGGGAACTTGCGCATGACCGATGGATCGAGGCGCACGCGGCGCAGCAATTCGGCCACGCGGTCCTCGACTTCGGCGCGCCCGCGGGCAATGCCCAGGGTCCGCATCGGCTCGGCGACGATATCGGCCACGCGCCAGCGCGGATTGAGGCTGGCATAGGGGTCCTGGAAGATCATCTGCACGCGCTTGCGGCGCTCCTGATGGCCCTTGCCGCCGGCCCAGATATCGTGGCCATCGACCAGGATGTGCCCGGAAGTGGGACGCAGCAAGCCGACGATCATCTTGGCGCAGGTGGACTTGCCCGAGCCCGATTCACCCACCAGGCCGAAGGTCTCGCCCCGGGGAATGGTGAAGCTGACATCGTTGACGGCCCGGAAGATCTCGGTCTTGCCCGGCAGCAATTTGGTGAAGCTGCCCGCGCCGATCTCGAAATCGCGGACCAGGTTCTTCACCTGCACATAGGCGCCGTCGTCATTGGCGGTCTCGCTGGGGGCAAGCGCATTGTCCTGGCGCTGGATGGTGGGAATGGATTCGATCAGCTTGATCGTATAGGGCTCGCGCGGGCGGCGGATGATATCCCCCACCGTGCCGGTCTCCACCACCGTACCCTGATGCATCACCACCATGCGGTCGGCCGTCTGGGCGATGACGCCCATATCGTGGGTGATCAGCATGACCGCCGCGCCATGGCTGGAGCAGAGCTTCTTCAGCACCTTGATGATCTGGGCCTGCACCGAGACGTCGAGCGCCGAGGTCGGCTCGTCGGCGATGATCAGTTCCGGCCCGGCGGCGATGGCCAGGGCGATCACCACGCGCTGGCGCATGCCGCCCGAAAACTGGTGCGGATAGGAATCGATGCGCTCGGCCGCCTTGGGAATGCCGGCCTCGACCAGCAGGTCGATGGCCTTCTGGCGCGCTTCAGCCTCCGAGAGCGGCAAATGCGTGCGGATGGTCTCCACCAATTGCTCGCCCACCGTATAGAGCGGATTGAGGCTGGTCAGCGGGTCCTGGAACACCATGCCGATGCGCTTGCCGCGCAGCCGCGCCTTCTGCTCCTCGGACAGATTGTCGATGCGCTCGCCCTTGAGGCGGATTTCGCCGCTGGCAATATGGCCGGGCGGCTCGATCAGGCCGATGACGGCCGAGCCGGTCATCGATTTGCCGGCGCCCGATTCCCCCACCACGCCGACGACTTCGCCGGGCATGATGTCGAAGGAAACGCCGTTGACGGCGCGGAAGACGTCTTTGCGGAAGGGGAACTCGACGACGAGGTCCCTGATGGAAAGAACCGGCTCGGTCATCAGCGCAACTTCGGGTTGAGGGCATCGCGGAGCCAGTCACCGAGCAGGTTGACCGACAGGGCGAGCAGGACAAGGGTGATGGCCGGGAAGAGCAGGATCCACCACTCGCCCGAGAACAGGAATTGCTGGCCGATGCGGATCAGCGTGCCGAGCGAGGGCTGGGTCGGGGGCACGCCGACGCCGAGATAGGACAGCGTGGCTTCCTCGATAATGGCCAGCGCCAGCCCGATCGTGCCGATGACCAGGACCGGGCCCATCACATTGGGCAGCACGTGGCGCAACAGGATGATGAACGGATTGACCCCCAGGATGCGGGCGGCCGCCACATAATCCTTCTGCCGCTCGACCATGGTGGCGCCGCGCACGGTACGGGCGAATTGCGCCCAATTGGCCAGGCCGATGGCCAGGATCAGCACCCACATGGCCGCGCCTTCCTGCTGGTTGGGCGGAATGAGGCCGCGCGCCACCCCGAAGATCAGCAGGGCGATGAGAATGGCCGGGAAGGAGAGCTGCACGTCGGCGACGCGCATGATGACGGCATCGATCACGCCGCCCACATAGCCGGCGACCAGGCCGAGGCCGACCCCCATCACCATGGCGAAGAGCGTCGCCATCACGCCGACGAAAAGCGAGACGCGGCTGCCATACATGATGGTCGAGAACACGTCGCGTCCCTGATTGTCGGTGCCCATCAGGAAATATTTGCCGGAGAAGGAGGACGAATTGGGTGGCGTGAAGCCGTCCATCAGGTTCAGCGTTGCCGGATTGAACGGATTATAGGGGGCGATCCAGGGGGCCAGGACTGCCATCAGGATCAGCACCGCCGCCACGATGGAGGCGACGATGGTGACCGGCGAGTGCCGGTAGGACCACAGGATGTCGGACCCGATAAACGTCTTCCACCGCGAGGTTTTGGCGGCGATTACTGGCTGCTCGGGCGAATGGGGCAGATCGGTCACCAGATCTTACCTCCCGGACTTGGCGCCGTCGCGCAGGCGCGGATCGACGATGAAATAGAGGATGTCGACGATGAGGTTGATGACCACGAAGACCAGCGCCACGAAGACGAGATAGGCGGCCATGACCGGAACGTCGACGACGGCGACGGAATTGACGAAGAGCGAACCGACGCCCGGCCATTGGAACACCGTTTCGGTGATGATGGCGAAGGCGATGACCGAACCCAGTTGCAGCCCGGTTATGGTAATGACCGGCACCATAGTGTTCTTGAGCGCGTGGCCGAAATTGATCGCCCGCTGGCTGAGACCCCTGGCCTTGGCGAAGCGGATGTAATCGGTGCGCAGCACTTCGAGCATTTCCGCCCGCACCAGGCGCATGATCAGGGTCAGCTGGAACAGCGACAGGGTGATGGCCGGCAGGATCAGCGAGCGCAGGCCCGATTCGGTGAGCAGCCCGGTGCGCCACCAGCCCAGATCGACCACTTGCCCGCGCCCGAACGAGGGCAGCCATTTCAATTCGACCGCAAAGATGTAGATCAGGCCGATGCCGATGAGAAAGGTGGGCAGCGACACGCCGATCAGCGAGGCGGTCATGATGACGCCGGACGAGAAAGCGCGCGGCCGCAAAGCGGTGTAGATGCCCAGGAACACCCCGACGGTCACTGCGACGGTGACCGAGGCGACGGCGAGTTCGATCGTCGCCGGCAGGCGGTCCAGGATCAGTTGGCTGACCGGTTGCTGCAGGCGGTAGGAGATGCCGAACTGCCCTTGCAGGGCATTGATGATGAAATGATAGAATTGGACGTAGAACGGCTCGTTCAGGCCCAGCCTTTCGCGCAGGGCCTCATGGTCGGCCATGGTGGAATCCTGGCCCAGCATCGAGGAGACGGGGTCGCCCACATAGCGAAAGACCAGGAATGCGATGAAGGCCACGACGAGCATGACGATGATCGATTGCAGCAGGCGGCGGGCAATGAAGGCCAGCATAGGCGCCCTCCAGAATGCAGAACCGCCGCGAGAGCTTGATCAGGCTCCGCGCGGCGGTTCCGGGCTAAGGGACTTTTACTCGAAGACAACCGTGGTCATGCGCGGCTGGTCTTCCGGATGCACCGGCAGGGTGATGCCGTCGCGCATGGCATAGGACAGCACCTGGTTGTGGATCGGCAGCAAGACGCGGTCGGTCTTCACCACATCCCAGATTTCCGCGATGGTCGCGTCACGCTTGTCGAGATCGGTTTCGGTGCCCAGCGAGATGATCTTCTCGTCCAGTTCCGGGTTGGTATAGAGCCCGATATTGTAGGTGCCGTGGCTCGACGTCTTGGTATGGACCAGATCGTTGAACACATAGGCGGAGTCGAAGGTCGGCACACCCCAGCCGAGCAGGTAGAAGTCGGTCTCGTTGTTCAGGATCATCGGGGAGTGCTGGGCCACGGGCCGCGAGGCCAGCGTCACATTGATGCCGATCTGGCCGAGCATGCCGACATAGGCCTGCGAGATGGCTTCGTCATTGACATAGCGGTCGTTCGGCGTGTCGAGGGTGATGCTGAAGCCGTCCGGATAGCCGGCCTCGGCGAGCAGGGCCTTGGCCTTTTCCACGTCGGGCGCCGGATAGGCGTCGAGTTCGGGGGTCCAGCCGTTCACGAAGGGCGGGTTGGCAATGCCGGTCGGGATGGAATTGCCGCGCATCACCACCTGCTGGATCGCATCGCGATCGAGCGCCAGCTCCATGGCCTCACGAACCCTCGGATCGTTGATCGGGTTGGAATCGGTGATGTTGGAGGATTTCAGCGGCTCGTCGCCAAAGCGGTAACCGAAATAGATGAAGCGGTTTTCCGGGCCGGTCTCGACCTTGAAGCCGGCCGAATTGCGCAGGCGCTCGATATCCTGGACCGGAACGTCCTGGACGATGTCGACGTCGCCCGAGAGCAGCGCGGCGATACGGGTGGCCGCATCGGTGATCGGTAGATAGATGATCTCGGTCACGGCGGGAGTGCCGTCCCAATGGTCCTCGAAGGCGTTCAGCACGGTGCGCACGTCGACTTCGCGCGAGACCAGCGTATAGGGGCCGGTGCCATTGGTGTTCAATACCGCGTAATTGCTTTCGCCGGCGGCAAAGTCCTGCACATCCTGCAGGTCGTGCTCTTCCGACCAGCCCTTGTCCATCACGAAAGTATTGGTGATGTTGTTGGGATAGAGCGGGCTCGGGCCGATCATCTGTACTTCGACGGTATAGTCGTCCACAGCGCGGATTTCGGCCACTTCGGCGTGCAGCTGCCGGAGATTGGAGCTGTCCGAACGCGCGCGGTCGAAGGAGAACACCACGTCTTCGGCGGTGAAATCTTCGCCATTGTGGAACTTCACGCCCTCGCGGAGCTTGAACACCCACACGGTCGGATCGTCTTCCTTGATGTGCCATTCGGTGGCCAGACGCGGCACCAGGTTGCCGTCCGTGTCACGGTCGAGCAGCGTTTCATAGATGTGGTGAGACATCGTATGAGTAACGCCCTGGTTCTGCGAATGCGGATCCAGGGTCAGCGCGTCCGATGCGCGCGCCCAACGGATCGTTTCGGCCTGAGCAACACCGGCGAGCATCGTCGAGGCAATAAGAACCGCCGCGATGCGGGTCAGTGATGAATGCATGGAGTTTCTCCCGTTCCTTAATTACATCCCCTCGACGATTGATACTTGCCGGGGGCTTGGTCACACAAAAGCCTAGAATGGAAGGGAGCGCAACGAGAATCGTTGACCGTTTGGTCAATTGGCGGAGCTCCCTAATGGCTATCCACAAGAATGGACGGTTTTTTACCAATCCGTTCGGTGCCGGCCATTGCCGCTGACCGCGATGGCCAGGTTGCCAGGCCTGTGCCATCCTGCCCCAAACAGCAAAATCGCCGAACAAAATACCGGCCCGGGCGTTGAAGGCCTGGATGACCGAAGACCCGGACGATCGAAGAACTGGACGATCAAGGAGAGAAATGATGAACCGCCGGCCCCTCGGACGCAGTGAACTGGTGATCGAACCCCTCGTTCTGGGGGGCAATGTCTTTGGCTGGACCGTGGACGAAGAGGCCGGGTTCGATATTCTCGATGCCTTCATCGATGCCGGCTTCACCGCCATCGACACGGCGGAAGGCTATCCCAATTGGGTGCCGGACAATCCTCCCGGCATGAGCGAGACCATTATCGGCAAATGGCTCAAGGCGCGCGGCAATCGCGACAAGGTGCATGTCATCACCAAGGTCAATTCGGCCAAGCAGGGCGGCGGGCTCAAGGCCGACGCCATCCGCGAGAGCGTCGAAGCCTCGCTCAGGCGCTTGCAGACCGATTATATCGATCTCTATTTCAGCCATTGGCCGGATCCGGAATCCGAGCACGAGGAAACCCTGACCGCCTATGACACGCTGATCCGGGCCGGCAAGGTGCGCAGTATCGGCGCTTCCAATTATTCCAGGGAGATGATGGAGGCGGCCCAGCAGACCGCCATCATCAAATCGCTGCCGCGCTACGAGGTGACGCAGCCCTGCTACAATCTGTATGACCGGGCGGAATTCGACGCGTTGCGGCCCTATCTGATGGAGAACGATGTCGGCGCCATCGTTTATCGCAGTCTGGCCTCGGGCTTTCTCACCGGCAAATATCGCCGCGAAGCCGATCTCGGCCAATCGCCGCGCGGCGGTGGCGTCGGCCGCTATCTCGACGAGCGGGGGAAGAATATTCTCGCCGCCCTGGACCGGGCAGCCGAGGAACTGGAGGCCAGCCCCGCCGAAATCTCGCTGGCATGGCTCGTGGCCCAGGAGGGCGTAAGCGCCCCGATCGCCTCGGCCAGTTCGGTGGAGCAAGTGCGCAGTCTGGCGCGCGGCGTCCGCCTGACCCTGCCGGAAAATCTTCAGACCCTGCTGACCGAAGCGGGCGCCTGAGCCCGCCGCCGGGCATTTGCCACTCGCAGGAGCGTCCCGGGCCGATCCTTAGACCAGTTCGGGGTGAGGTCTGCTCGATAAGCCTTGGCGACCTCAAGCGTTATTTCCGAGGCTTTCCCGGGTTTGAACGCTGTTGGAGCGCGGTGCGCAGCCGGATGCCGGGAATGAAGATCACCGCCTGGTGCGGGGCGATGGCATGTTCCTCGCCGGTGCGGGGATTGCGGCCGATGCGCTCGGCGCGGGAGCGCACTTGCAGGGAGCCGAAGCCGGTCAGCTTGACGGTTTCGCCCGCCGCCAGCGCCGCACCGATCAATTCGAACATCCTCTGGCCGATCGCAGTCACATCGGCGCGCGCCAGCTTGTTCGCCTCGGCCGCTTGTTCTGAAAGCATGGCACGCGTGACGGTTTTATCCATCGGGGCTTCCTCCAGATGTCAGATTCTTAACAAGGAACATAAATTGCTGTCCAGTGTCCTGCTGCAGGATCAAACATGACTTGTGACTTCAAGATTATTTGACATTTTTTAGAATGGTTATAAGCTGGACGGTGCAATATGAAGTGCACGGCCGCTACGGCCTGCCCTTGATGTGAAGGAAAGACCGCCGTGAGACTGACCCGCCAATCCAATTATGCCATTCGCACGCTGGTCTATTGCGCCGTTAACGAATCGCAGCTCAGCCGGGTTGCCGAAATTGCCCGGGCCTATGGCATTTCCGAGCTGTTCCTGTTCAAGCTGATCAAGCCGCTGGTGGAAAACGGGCTGTTGCAGACGGTGCGCGGCCGTCATGGCGGCATTAAACTGGGCAAGCCGGCCGAGCAGATCACCCTGCTCGATACCATTCGGCTCACCGAAGAAAGTTTCGCGCTGGCCGAATGTTTCGAGGACGGCGCCGATTGCCCGCTGATCGGGGAATGCGACCTCAATGGCGCGCTGCGCGAGGCCCTGGGCGCCTTTTTCGACGTGCTCCAGAAGCACACGATCGCCGATCTGGCCAGCAAGAAGCGCTCGATCCGCGAACGGCTGGGCATCACCGCCGCCGAGGCGGTGAACGAAAGCGTCGCCGCCATCTCCGTCGCCTGATTAAAATCTGACCGGCAAACTCAAATATGAGTTTGACAATCATGTTAAGGCGTGATTGATAAAGGGCATGGCGCTGCGACCCCTTGGGGCCTGTGGGTCCGCGCCGTAACGACGGGGCTTGCTGCTACCGTCTCCCCGGGCCGGTCAGGATCCTCAACGTCCTGGCCGGTCTTTTCATCAGCCGGCGCAATTGATCTGCCGGACGCCCTATGCTCTATCCGGACCAGATTTTCCGGGTTTCACATGGCCGCTCCACCGCTTCTCTCCCTTCAGGACATCCAGCTCACTTTCGGCGGCGCGCAATTGCTCGAAGCGGCCGAACTGATCGTCTCGCCCGGCCAGCGCATTGCCCTGGTGGGTCGCAACGGCTCGGGCAAGTCCACCCTGCTCAAGATCGCCGCCGGCCTGGTGCAGCATGACAGCGGCCGGCGTTTCGCCGAGCCCAATGCCACCATTCGCTACCTGCCGCAGGAGCCGGACCTTTCAGGCTTTGCCACGATCCTGGCCTATGTAGAGGCCGGATTGGCGCCGGGCGACGACCCTTATCGCGCCCAATATCTGCTCCATGCCCTGGGCCTTACCGGCCAGGAGAACCCGCTATCGCTATCGGGTGGCGAGGGCCGCCGCGCCGCCCTGGCCCGGGTGCTGGCGCCGCAGCCCGACATCCTGCTCCTGGACGAGCCCACCAACCATCTCGACCTGCCGGTCATCGAATGGCTGCAGGACGAACTCAACCAGATGCGCTCGGCCATGGTGCTGATCAGCCATGATCGGCGCTTCCTCTCCGATCTTTCGCGGTCCACCGTCTGGCTCGACCGCGGCGTCACCCGCCGCATCGAAAAGGGCTTTTCCGCCTTCGAGGCCTGGCGCGACGAGGTGCTGGAGCAGGAGGAGCGGGACCGTCACAAGCTCGACCGGCAGATCCTGCGCGAGGAGCACTGGCTGCGCTACGGCGTCACCGCCCGCCGCAAGCGCAATGTCGGCCGGCTCGAAAAGCTCGCCAATCTGCGTCAGGACCGGCGCGAACAGCGGCGCGTCACCGGCTCGGTCAGCCTGGCGGTGAGCGAAGGCCGCACTTCCGGGGCGCTGGTGGTGGAAGCGGAAAACGTCTCCAAGAGCTTCGGGCCCCGCGCCATCGTCAGCGATTTCTCCACCCGGGTGCTGCGCGGCGACCGGGTCGGCATTGTCGGCCCCAATGGCGCCGGCAAGACCACGCTGATCAAATTGCTGACCGGCCTGCTCGAGCCCGATAGCGGCACGGTCAAGCTCGGCTCGGCGATCGAATTGGCCATGCTCGACCAGGGCCGCGCCCGGCTCGAACCGGAAACGCGGCTGCGCGACGCGCTGACCGGCGGCGGCAGCGACACGATCCACATCAATGGCGCGCCCAAGCACGTCATCGGCTATATGCAGGATTTCCTGTTCACCCCCGACCAGGCCAATACGCCCATCGGCAAGCTGTCCGGCGGTGAACGCGCCCGCGTCGGCCTGGCCCGGGCCCTGGCCTTGCCCTCCAATTTCCTGGTGCTGGACGAGCCGACCAACGATCTCGACCTCGAAACCCTCGACCTGCTCGAGGAAATGGTCGCCGATTATGCCGGCACGGTAGTCGTGGTCAGCCATGACCGCGATTTCCTCGACCGGGTGGCCACGTCGGTGATCATGGCGGAAGGGGACGGACGCTGGACCGAATATGCCGGCGGCTATACTGATATGGTGGCCCAGCGCGGCCAGGGCGTCACCGCCCGCACCACCGACAAGGCGCCCAAGGCGAGCAGGCCCAGAACAGAACCGGCCTCGGCGCCACCCGCCAGGCGCAAGCTGAGCTTCAAGCAAAAGCACGCGCTCGAAACCCTGCCCAGGGACATCGACCGGTTCGCCGCCGAGATCGAGGCGCTCAATGCCGCCTTGTCCGATCCGGGCTTCTACACCAGGGACCCCGAGGGCTTTGCCGCCAAATCCGCAATCCTGGTGGCGACCGAAGCCAAAAAATCCGCGGCCGAGGAGCAATGGCTGGAACTGGAAATGCTGCGCGAGGAATTGGAGACATAGCGCGGTGTCGGTGATGCGCGCTGGTCCAGGGCGCATCCTCACGGATCGTCAAGGCGGAAAGGCCGGGCACTCGCCCGGCCTTTCCGTTGGTGCATAGAGCCGGTCAGGAGGCGGCGCGGGCGGTGTCGAGCCAGGCGTCGACAGCCTCGCGGTTGTCCTCGATCCACTGAGCGGCCTGGGCCTCGATATCGTCGTCGCCCTCGTTCATCGCCGCGTTCTGCGCGTAGATGTCGGTGAGCGGGATTTCGACGGCTTCGAGCAGCGCCCCGACTGCCGGGTTATCGTTGAGGAAGTCCGAATTGATCACCGGAACGATGTCATTGGCCGGAAAGCCGAGCATGCATGGATCGTTGACGCAGCCTTCGACGCCTTCAAGCGTCGCCGCGTCGGCCAGATCCATCAGGTCCTCGGGCAGGTCGACCTCGGGCACCTCGATCCACATCACGTCCTCGCCCGGAACCAGTTCGTTGACGGTCCAGTTCGGGGTCCAGGTGTAGAACAGGATATGCTCGCCCGCCTCATAGGCGGCGACGGCATCGGCCATTGCGGCGGAATAGCCGGCCTTGATCAGGTTGACGTGGTCGTGCAGATCGTAGGCGTCCATGTGGTGGTCGATATTGATCTCGCAGCCCCAGCCCGGCGGGCAGGCGACCATGTCGGCGAGCCCGTCGCCATTGCGGTCGAAGGCGGCCTTGACGTCGTCGCGCTTGAAATCCTCAAGCGAGGTGATGCCGAATTCCTCGACGGCCGCCTTGTCGACGAGATAGCCTTCCAGCGCGCCGCCGCGGGCGACCGCGCCGACGATCTCGGCCCCTTCGCTGAAGATCGGTTCATAGGTGTTGTGCAGCGGGAACCAGCCATCGACCCACAGCGTCACGTCGCCCTGGGCGACCGACTGGTAGAAGGGCGGGTTGTCGAGCGTGATAGCCGGCGCGACATCATAGCCCAATTCCTGGAAAAGCTGACGGTAGATTTCGGTATGGAACCATCCGGTGTCCCAGGTCGGCTGCGCCATGACGATCGAGACGCCATCGCCCGGATTGTCCTGGGCCAAGGCGGCGATTGGCGCGGTGCTCATCAGAGCGGCGGCCGAGAGGGTGGCAAGGATATTTTTGAGACGGAACATGATGTTTTTGTCTCCTTTTCTTTTGGTTCTCAGATGGACGGGCAAGGCCCGCCATGCGAAGGGCCGGCGCGATGATGCGCGGGCGACAGAAGCGGCGGCTTGAGTGCCGCCGCGTCATTGGTGGTGGCGGGGATCAGCCTGCCTTGCGGATTTCGCCGACGGATTGCTGGCTGCCCCTGAGCCGGAGGAGATTGAGGACCACGGCGCGCAGCGAGACCGTTTCGGCCTGATTCTGCTCTCCCAGTCCCTGGGTGATGCGGTCGAGCACGATGGCCAGGATCACGATGCCCACGCCGCCGGCGGTGGCGCCGCCGACATCGAGCCGGCCCAGCCCGGTATTGACCACCAGCCCAAGCCCTCCCGCGCCGATCAGCGCGGTGATCACCACCATCGAGAGCGCCAGCATGAGCGTCTGGTTCAGCCCGGCCATGATGGTGCGCATGGCCAGCGGGATCTGCAGGTCGATCAGCATCTGCCAGCCGGTCGAGCCGAAAGCCTGGGCCGCTTCGATCAGATCGCCGCGGACATTGCGGATGCCCAGATTGGTCAGCCGGATGATCGGGGGCAGGGCGAAGATGATCGTCGCGATGATTCCCGGCGCCATGCCAATCCCGAACAGCATCACGATCGGCACCAGATAGACGAAGGAGGGGATGGTCTGCATGACGTCGAGAATCGGACGCAGCACTTTCCAGACCAGATCGCTGCGCGCCGCCACGATGCCCGCCGGTATGCCGATCACGGCGCAGAACAGCACCGAGGTGATGATCATGGCCAGCGTGGTCATCGTCTGCGGCCACAGCCCGATCATGTCGATGAAGATGAAGCCGACCAGGGTAAAGATCGCGATGGTGCGGCCGGACCATTTCCAGGCCGCCAGCGCAAACGCCGCAGTCGTCAAAAGCATGGGCAGGACGTTGAAGAAACTATCCAGCCAATTGAGAACGAAGGTGACCGGAACCTGCGCGGCGCGGAAGGCGGGTCGGAAATTGGGCACCAGCCAACCACGCACGAAATCGTTGATCCAGTCATCGAAGGGGATAATGAGAAGGTCACCAGGACTAAGCATCGGCGCTCTCCTTGGCTGTAATGGTTTCGTCGGTTTGAGCGGCTTCTGCCGGCGGGCCGTCGTCGGCCGCCTGCTCCGCCTCCTCGCCGTCGCCGGACAATTGGGCAAATACCGCTTCGGGCTCGATGACGCCGATCAGCCGGTCACGCGCATCGGTCACCGCGATGGGCAATCCGCCGCTTGCCGCGCCGTAAAGGGCGTGGAGCTGCGTGTCCGCGTCGACGGTCGGATATTCGGTGATCATCGCCTCTTCGAGGACGGGATTCGGCGTGGCCCGGTCGAGCGTGGCGGCGGCCAGGTCCTGATAGGTGACCACGCCGGCTATGTTGTCCTTCTCGTCCACGACATAGAGCGCATTGCGGTTGAGATCTTCCATGGCGCGCATGGCGTCGTCCGCATTGTCAGTGCCCAGCTTCATGGCGGCGGGGTCGTTGGAAACGTCTTCAGCGGTGAAGACGCGTCCCCGGTCGATATCGGCGACGAAGGCGGCGACGTAATCGTCGGCCGGATTGGAGACGATTTCCTGGGCGGTGCCGATCTGCACGAAACGGCCATCCTTCATGATGGCGATCTTGTCGCCCAGCAGCAGGGCCTCGTTGAGGTCATGCGTGATGAAGACGATGGTTTTCTTCAGCGATTTCTGCAGCACGAGCAATTCGTCCTGCATCTCGCGCCGGATCAGCGGGTCCAGGGCGCCGAAAGGCTCGTCCATGAGCAGCACTTCCGGCTCGGTGGCCAGGCCGCGGGCCAGCCCGACGCGCTGCTGCATTCCGCCGGACAGCTCGGAAGGCAGGCTGTCCGCCCAGGCCCCCAGCCCCACCTGATCGAGGGCCTTGAGCGCCTTTTCCCGCCGCTCGTCCGGTTTCACGCCCTTGATGCGCAGCCCATAGGCGGCATTTTCGGCAACGGTCCAATGCGGAAACAAGGCAAAATGCTGAAACACCATGGCGATCTTGTCGCGCCTGATGTCACGGAGCTGCTTGCGGCCGCAGGTGGCCACGTCCTCGCCATCGACGAGAATGGAGCCCGCTGTCGGGGCGATGAGCCCGTTGAGCATCCGCACCAGGGTGGATTTGCCGGATCCCGAGAGTCCCATGACGACGAAGATCTCACCTTCACCGACATCGAAGCTCGTATCCTGCACCCCTATCGTGGCGCCTGTGGCTTGGAGGATTTCATCTTTGGTTTGTCCTTGGGCGAGCAGTTGAAGTGCGGCGTCCGGTTTCTCGCCGAAGATTTTAAAGACGTTCCGCACTGTTAACTTGGCAGGCATGAGCCTCTTTCTTGGTAATTTCTCCCAGTGAACTATAGGCATTCATATGTATTCGCGCTTTTCTTGATAGCACAAAAAGGCAATGCCGCAGATTTACGCGAGTCGAGCCTAGTTCGAAATAGGATCATTGGTGTGTAACAGAAGATGTTACCGCGTTATGCCGGGCAGATCAACCGGCAGCGGGTTTTTTCCATGCTGCAAACCGGTCGATGGTAATTCACAGCCAAGATAGAAGAATTTCCAGTGGTGCGGAAATGACTGCGATTCATCAGAATTTGCAAGGCCGGGATGCGCTGGACGGGCGCAGGGAAGCGCGCGCAGCGGGATAGGCATATTGGAGGAAAACAAGAAGGGTCTGGCGGGGCGGCGCCCCGCCGGGCCAGGTTTGAATTGCCCTTGCGGCTCATATCTGCCGGAGCCGGGGCAATTCCGCCGGAATCAGGCCTCGGGCACGTATTGACGCCAATTGTGCTGTTCCTTGAAGCCGAGGACTTCACGAATCTTGCGGTTGGAAAGCGGCGCTTCCCGCTCGCCCATGGCGCGGCTGAGGGGGGAATTGGGCGCCCATTGTTTCAGGAAGGCTTCGGTCGGTTCCCGGGCGGTGATCTCGTCATTGACGGCGTTGAACACCTGGAAGCCAAGCCCGTCCTTGCCGATGCACAGATCGACGATCTGTCCCAGATCGCGCGCATCGATATAGCTCCAGGCATTGCGCTTGCGCGACGGCGGATCGGCAAGGAAGGCGGGGAAGTTCGCATAATCTTCGGGCTCGATGACATTGCCGATGCGCAAGGCGTAGATATCGGCGCCGCTGCGCATGGCGAAGGCCCTGGCGGTCTTCTCATTGACCAGCTTGGACAGGCCATAGCTGTCCATCGGATCGATGTCGTAATCCTCTTCCAGCGGAAAGGCGTGGTAGTCCTTGTCACCCTCGGCGAAACAGACGCCATAGGTGGTTTCGCTGGAAGCGATGACGATCTTGCCAATGGCCAGCTTGGTCGCCGCCTCGATCACATTATAGGTGGAGACCACATTGGCCTTGAAGGTCTCGTTGTCCGGCTGGATCAGCACGCGGGGCACGGCGGCGAAATGCACGACGGCATCGACCGGGGCCGGGCCGCTGCCGGTGGTGAAGCCATCGAAGTCGAAATGCATGGACAGGGCATTGAACACCTGGCCGCTATCGGTGAGATCGGTAATCAGCGTGTTGACGCCATCCAGGTCCAGCGGTTTGAGGTCAAGATTGAGAACGGCGTGGCCCTGCGCCCGCAGATAGGCCACGGCGTGGCGCCCCGCCTTGCCGCTGCCGCCGGTGAAGATGATGCGCTTGCTCATGGATGCTCCTTGTGATTGCGATAGCGACGGCACTTGGCCGGCATTGCCGCGATTTCCCGGCCGATGATGTAGCCGGAGAGCGCGGCGGAAGCAAAAGCCCGGCATGTCCGAGACGAAACGCTAGCGTGAACCTTGCCAAGCCTCTATCTGTCTTCGGCATTGGACAAATTTGACTCGGCGCCAGGCTTGTCGTGTCTGGCCAGGTCGCAGAGGCATGTGGAAAAGGATGTAGTTCGATGTCGTTGAGCGGCCTGTGCCCTTGATTGCTCTCTACCGCATCGGCTTCCTGGTCGCTTTGGTGGCGTTGTGGAGTGTCGCCGCCGAGGGCGCCGGCCGCAATCTGGTGCCGACCCCCATGGCGACCGCCGAGGCCGCCATTCGGCTGGTGCAGGAGGGGCGGCTGCTCATCGCCCTGGGTGACAGCCTTACGGTCTATCTGAGCGGCTATCTGCTGGCCATCGCGGCCGCCATTCCGCTCGGCGTGCTGATGGGCGGCGTCAAACCGATCGGCAGGACCATCGATATCTTCGTCTATGCGCTGGCCGCGACCCCGCGGGTGGCTTTCATTCCGCTGATCATCGTGCTGCTCGGACTGGGATTGCCGGCCAAGGTCTTCATCGTGTTCCTGGGCGCCGTCATGCCGATCATCATCAACACCTATGCCGGCGTGCTGGCGGTCGATGACGAACTGGTCGAGATGGCGCGTTCGTCCGGTGCCGGGCCCGGGCGCATCTTCGCGCGCATCACCTTGCCGAGCGCCGTGCCCTATATCATCGTCGGCCTGCGCATCGGAGCGACGATCGGCCTCATCAATACGGTTGTCGCCGAACTCTATACCGCCGTGAAGGGGCTGGGGGGCCTGCTTGCCGTCTATGGCAATACCTTCCGCATGGCGGAATATTTCGTCATCGTGCTGACGCTGGCGCTTATCGGCGTCCTCGTCACGGAAATCCTGCGATATGTCGAGCACCGCCTCGGCCGGTGGCGCGCCGTTTCATAGCAGCATAAAGCTTCCCCGGCGGGGAAGCATCGGGGCAGAGCATGACAGCATTATCCAGAACCATATTCGGCTTCATGGCCGCGGCGTCCCTCCTGCCGGTCTCGACCGCCTTTGCCATGGCCGCGCCGTTCCGGCTGATTGTCACCCATCTGGAGCCGCCATTGGTGCCCAATTCGGTCATGGATCTGGCGGTCGAGCTCGGCTATTTCGAGCGCGAAGGCGTCGATGTCGAATTGGTGCGGGTGCAGCAGACGCCATCGGCGCTTGCCGCGCTGCGGGCCGGCGAAGGCGAAATGGCCAATATCGGCGTCGACGCGCTCTTGCTGCTGCGCGGCCAGGGCGTCACCGACCTCAAGGCCGTCACCTCGCCGAACAAATCCCTGCCATTCCTGATTGCCGCCAGCAGCGAGCTGGCCAGTCCGGCCGATCTGGCCGGCCACAGTTTCGGCGTCGGCCGCGTCGGCAGCCTCGACCATTCGCTCAGCGCGAAAGTGCTCGAAGCCGCCGGGGTGGATATGGATAGCCTCGACATTCTCACGCTCGGGCAGCCCAATGTCCGCGCCCAGGCACTGGCGGCCGGCCAGGTCGACGCCACCACCATCTCCATCGGCGTCTGGCTGGCGCTGCCGGACAAGGATGGGCTGGCCGTAATGATCGACCAGGCCGATTATTATGCGGCGGCTCCGGTGGTCAGCAAGGTCAATGTAGTTTCCGACCAGGTTCTGGCCGAGCGCGGCGACGAGGTCGAGAAGGTCGTGCGCGCCCTGATCAATATCTCGCGCGATTTCTCCGCCAATCCCGCCGCCTGGGCCGAGGCCATGGCGGCGCTGACCCCCAGCGTCTCCCCAGACGAACTCGCCGCCCTGGCGGACCGGTTCACGGGCACCTGGAGCGTCAATGGCGGCATGAATGCGCAGGAGCTGCAATATACCCAGGATTGGCTGTACCGAACCGAGGATTTCGTTGGCGCGGCGCCGGTCCAGGTATCGGACTGGACGGATTTTTCCATCGTCGACAAGGTGCTGGCCGAGATCGGCATCGATCCGAACGCGGATCAGCCAAGCCGATGAATGCTGCCGCACCCCCTTCCGGCGAAGCGGGCCAGGTCCCGCCGGCGATCGTCATCGACGCTGTCAGCAAATCCTTTCCCTCGGCGGGCGCCGGCACGCCGACCCTGGCCATCGAGGCTATGTCGCTTGCCGTGCAGCCGGAGGCCTTCGTGACGCTCCTGGGGCCTTCCGGCTGCGGCAAGACCACGGTGCTCCGGCTGGTGGATGGCCTGATCCCGCCCGATGCCGGGTCCATCTCGGTCTTTGGCGGCAGGCCCCGTCCGGGGCCGGATGTGGGATTCGTCTTCCAGTCGTTCCGGCTGATCCCATGGGCCAGCGTCATCGACAATGTCGAATTTGCGCTGCTCAGCCTGCCCTTGTCCCGCGCCGAACGCCGGGAGCGCGCCAGCCATCACTTGGATCTGGTCGGCCTGTCGCGCGTGGCCAGGGCCTATCCGGGCGAATTATCCGGCGGCATGAAGCAGCGTGTGGCACTGGCCCGTGCCTTCGCCACCGAGCCGCGGCTCCTGCTGATGGACGAGCCTTTTGCCAGCATCGATGCGCAGACGCGCGAACTGATGCAGCTTGAATTGATGCGCCTATGGAGCCGCCGGCGCTCGGTGGCGCTGTTCGTAACCCATAGCGTCGACGAGGCCATTGTCTTGTCCGACACGATCGTGCTGATGAGCCCGCGCCCCGGTCGGGTGGTCGAAGTCGTCGAGGTCGGGCTCGAGCGTCCGCGCTGGGCCTATGACGTCCGCGCCGGCAAGCGTTATGCGGAATTGCGCAGCTATCTCTCGCAGCGCCTGCGTGAATTGGTCCTGGCCGATCCCGCTTCCGAATTTTTCGGGCGTGATATCATCTCCTAAGACCGTCTCGGCCGCCCGGCCCGGACGTCGCCAAAAAAGCAAGATCAGGAACCAGAAAGAATGAATGCAATTGATTTGAACGGCCAGGTCGCAGTGGTGACCGGCGGCGCCCAGGGACTGGGATTCGCCATAGCCCAGCGCCTTCTGGCATCGGGCGCCAAGGTCAGTCTGTGGGATCGCGATAGCGACGCCCTGGCCATGGCAATTGCGGCTTTGGGCGACGGCGCGTCGAGCAAGACCGTCGATATCGCCGATCTTGCCGGCCTCACCCAGGCGCATGCCGAGGTGGAAGCCGAAACGGGACCGGTCTCAATCCTGGTCAATTCGGCGGGCATTGCCGGCAGCAATGTGTCGCTGGAAGAATACGATCCCGAGGAATGGCGCAAAGTGGTCGAGATCAATCTCAACGGCACTTTCTACGTCAACAAGGTGGTGGTTCCGACGATGAAGGCCCGTAATTACGGCCGCATCGTCAATATCTCCTCGGTGGCCGGCAAGGAAGGCAATCCAAACCTGTCCGCCTATTCCGCCGCCAAGGCCGGGGTGATCGGGCTCACCAAGTCCCTGGGCAAAGAGCTGGCCAAATATGACATTGCCGTCAATGCCATCACGCCCGCCACCGCCAAGACCCGCATTCTCGATTCCCTCACCGAGGAATTCATCCAGTACATGCTGGTGCGCATCCCGCGCGGCCGCTTCCTCGAAGTCGACGAGGCTGCGGCCATGGTGGCCTGGCTGGTCAGCAAGGACAATAGCTTCACCACCGCGTCGGTGTTCGACCTGTCCGGCGGACGCACGACATATTAGCCATGCAATAATCCACGCCCGCTCGACGTAAAGGCTATCCTGTCGCCCTCGTCCTTTGAGGGGGCCGGACCGATACGTCGAGCGCATAGCACCAATGAAGGGCTGGCGCGGCGCGGTGTGATGCCCTATCTCCCCGGCAAGAGCCGGGCGCTGTCGGACCCGGCGGGTTGGAGGACTTGCAATGTCGGCCCACACCCCCACCAGGCGTCTCACCATCCGCGACATCGCCGCCATGCGGCAGCGCGGCGAAGCCATCGCCATGCTCACCGCCTATGACGCCACCATGGCCAGGCTGGTCGAAATGGCCGGGACGGACATGATCCTGATCGGCGACAGCCTCGGCAATGTGGTGCTGGGACACGAAACCACCCTGCCGGTGACGCTGGACGACATGATCCGGCATGCCGCGGCGGTAAAGCGCGGCTCGTCGCGGGCCTTGCTGGTCTGCGACCTGCCCTTCGGCTCGGTTTCCGGTCCGGATGCGGCGCTGGCCAATGCCGTCCGGGTGATGAAGGAAACCG
The DNA here is from genome assembly GCF_030285925.1 of Devosia sp. YIM 151766. NCBI lineage: Bacteria > Pseudomonadati > Pseudomonadota > Alphaproteobacteria > Hyphomicrobiales > Devosiaceae > Devosia > Devosia sp. YIM 151766. The sequence goes on from NZ_CP127251.1 coordinate 189,540, forward strand.
GCGTCGAGGCCGTGAAGGTCGAAGGCGGATTGGTCATGGTGCCGGTCGTCGAGCGGCTGGTGGCCCATGGCATCGCCGTGATCGCCCATATCGGCTTGACGCCGCAAGCGGTGCACCAGATGGGCGGCTATTACATGCATGGCAAGGACGAGGCCTCGGCGGCGCGCTTGCGCCAGGAGGCCAAGGCGCTGGAAGCGGCGGGCGCCTTCGCCATCGTGCTCGAATGCGTGACCCCCGCCCTGGCGGCCGAGATCACGCACGCGCTGACCATTCCCACTATCGGCATCGGCTCGGGCAAGGATTGCGCCGGCCAGGTGCTGGTGATCAACGACCTGATCGGGCTCAATACCAGCCCGCCGCCGAGTTTTGCCAAGCCGCGCGCCGATGTCGCCGCGATCATCCGGGCGGCAGTGGGCGATTATGTCGCCGAAACCAAGGCGGAGCGGCAACCGATCCCGCTGCCGCGACGGGCCGAATAATGGCCAATATCCTCATTGCCGTTTCGGGGTCGATCTCGGCCTATAAGATCGCCGATCTGGTGTCCGAACTCGGCAAGGCCGGGCATCAGGCGCAATGCCTGCTGACCGCAAGCGCCAGGGAATTCGTCAGTCCGCTGGTATTGGAAACCCTGAGCGGACGGCCGGCGCGCTCGGAAATATTCGGGCCCGATGTCTCGGGCACCGAGCATATCGAGCTGGCGCGCTGGGCGGATTTGCTGGTTTTTGCCCCGGCCAGCGCCAATATGCTGGCGCGGCTGGCACTGGGCCTGGCCGACGATCTGCCATCCACCGTCGCCCTGGCCAGCGAAGCGCCAATGTTGATCGCGCCGGCGATGAATACGGTGATGTGGGAAAAACCCATTGTGCAGCAACATCTTGCGACCCTGGTGCAGCGCGGCGCGCAGGTGGTGCAGCCGGCATCGGGCCTGCTGGCCTGTGGTGAAATCGGCATGGGCAAGCTGGCCCCAATCGCCGAAATCCTGACGGCGATCGAGCGGGCGATCACGCCGGCGAAACCAGACCTTGCGGGGCAGCGCATTCTCATCACCGCCGGGCCGACGACGACGGCCATCGACGCGGTGCGTTATATCACCAATCATTCGACCGGCCGGATGGGCGCGGCCATGGCAGAGGAAGCGCTGCGGCGCGGGGCCGTGGTCGATTACATATTGGGCACCGACAAGGGCGTGGTGCGGCCGGTGGCGCCGCGCGGGGCCGAGGGCCGGCTTAAGCTGGTCGAAGTGCGGACAGCCGAGGAGATGGCGGCGGCAGCGCTGGAAAAACTGCCGCTGGTTCAAGGAATTGTGGCGACGGCGGCGGTGATGGATTATGCGGTCGCCGCGCCCTCGGCGAGCAAGCTGAAGCGGGCTTCGGAAGCCATCGCGCTCGATCTCGTGCCGTCCGTGGATGTGCTGGGCAGCTTGCGGAAAGCGGCGAAAGGCCAATGGTTCCTGGGCTTTGCCGCCGAGACCGACGATGTCGAGGCGCATGGCAAGGGCAAGCTGGAAGCCAAGGGGCTGGATTTTCTCTTTGCCAATGAAGTGGCCAGGCTGGGCAGTGCGGGGCAGACGGGATTTGCCGTGAACACCAATGCCGGATTGCTGTTCTCGGCCAGGGGCGAGCGGCATGAACTGGCGCTGGGCAGCAAGGCCGAGATTGCCCGGCAAATCTGGGACCTGATTGCATGACTTTGATTTTAAAGGACAAAGCGGCGCTGCGGGCCTGGCGCGCGGCTTTGCCGGCGGGACAGAAACTGGCTTTCGTGGCGACCATGGGGGCGCTGCATGCCGGGCATGTCAGCCTGATGGAACAGGCGCGGCAGGCGGCGGACCTGGTGATCGTTTCGATCTTCGTCAACCCGCTGCAATTCGGGCCGAACGAGGATTTGTCGCGCTATCCGCGACCGCTCGAGGCCGATCTGGCGCGGCTCGAAGCGGCGGGGGTGGATGCGCTTTTCCTGCCTTCGGTGGCGGACATGTATCCCGAAGGCGCGTCGACTTTCGTTGATGAATCAATGGTTTCGCTGCCATTGTGCGGGGCGGAGCGGCCCGGGCATTTTCGCGGCGTGGCGACGGTGGTGCTGAAGCTGTTCAATCTCGTGCAGCCGCATGTGGCGCTGTTCGGGCAGAAGGATGCGCAGCAATGTGCGGTCATCGAGCGCATGGTGCGGGACCTCGACGTGCCGGTGGAAATCCGGCGCGGCGCCATCGTGCGCGAGGCCGATGGCCTGGCGCTGAGCTCGCGGAATATCTATCTGTCGCCCGCGGACCGGGCCGAGGCGCCGCTTATTTATCAAAGCCTTAGAGCGGTCGAGGCGGCTTATCGGGCGGGCGAGCACGATGCGGAAAAGCTGGCCGCGCTGGGGCTGGCGGAGCTGGCGAAGTCGGAGCGGATCGTGCCGCAATATTGGGAAGTGCGGGACCCCGAAAGCCTTGGCGTCATCGCCAAGGTGGGATCGCGCGGGGCGCTGCTGGCGGTCGCGGCGCAATTGGGGACGACCAGACTTATCGACAATCTTTTGCTTGTCCCGGCCATTGCCGCATCGGCGGATCGGTTAGCAGACTGTTAACCTTCAGGCTGACGCCAGCTTGTTATCGCCAAAATAACGCAGCGGTCTGATCTCATAGGAGCCAGTGCCCGGATTGGCGACGGCCAATTGCTTGGCAAACTCCATCGCCTCATCCATCGAGTCGCAATCGGCGACATAGAAGCCGAGAAATTGTTCCTTGGTCTCGGCAAAGGGGCCATCGACGATGACGGGATCGCCGGAGGACTTTTTCAGCGTCCGCGCCTCGTCGGTATTCCACAGCCGGACGACCGGGCCGAGCTTGCCCCTGGCGCTCATGCCGGCCTGGACCGCGCCGAGTCGCTCCATGCAGGCGGCGTCTTCCTCCTCGGTCCAGCGGGACACTTCGTTCTCGTCATTATAGCACAGGATTGCATAGAGCATGGGCATCTCCTCTTCTGGGCAGACTATGTGACCGGATCGCGCTTCAGGCAATCGGCGGTGATTGGCGGCGGGCAATCGTGATCGTGGCGCCGATCGAGGCGGCGATGATGGCGGCAATGCCGGCGAGCTGGGCCGGCGCCAGGACTTCGTGCAGGATAACGAGGCCCGACAGCGCGGCCAAGGCGGGCTGGCCGCTCATCAATATGCCGAAAAGGCGCGCCGGGATATGGGGCAGGGCGACCATGTCGAGCGCATAGGGAATGGCGCTGGAGAGCAGGGCGACGGCGAGGCCCAGCGGCAGGATGGCCGGATCGAGCAGGGCGGCGCCGGCGCTGGCGGCGCCGAAGGGCAGGGCGATGATAGCCGCCGTGGCGACGCCGAGGGCGGCGATATGCGGGCCGCCGCCGGTGCCGGCGCGCTGGCCGAAAATGATATAGCCGGCCCAGCAGGCGCCGGCACACAGGGCGAAGACCACGCCGATGGCAGAAATGTCCCCCTGCGTGTCGCCCCAGGGCAGGAGCAGGCCGAAGCCGGCCAGCGCCAGCACGATCCACAGGAAATCGAGCGGCTTGCGGGCCCCGAACAGGGCGACGGCCAGCGGGCCGGTAAATTCGAGGGCCACGGCGATGCCGAGCGGGATATGTTCGAGCGCGGCGTAGAAGAACAGGTTCATCGCCCCCATGGCGCCGCCATAGAGCAGAACGGCGCGCCAGTGCCGGCGGTCGAGCCGGTGGCGCCAGGGCCGGAAGACGGCGACCAGGACGAAAGCGGCCAGTGTCAGGCGCAGCGCCGTGGCGCCATTGGCGCCGACCAGCGGAAACAGCATTTTGGCGAAGCTGGCCCCGGTCTGGGTGAAGGCCATGCCGAGGGTGACGAGAAGGACGGGAAAAACGACGGAATCTGGCCGCACGGAACCGGCTTTCAGCAATGATGTGCCCCGGGTTTAACAGGGTTAAAGCGCCGCGTCATTGGGGCTGTCAGCGACCTCGTGGTTCGACAAGCGCGGTCTATCGACAGCCCAGGATGAGATTGACCCGCTCCCGCGAACGCTTTAGCCCTTGGGCGCCGGAACAAAGGAGGAATCTCATGGAATATCGTCAGCTCGGCCGTTCGGGGCTCAAGGTCTCGGTCCTGACCATGGGAACCATGACGTTTGGCGGCAGCGAGAAGATCGGCAATACCGATCTGGCCGGGGCCAGCCGGCAGGTGGATATGTGCCTGGAAGCCGGGATCAATCTCTATGACAGCGCCAATGTCTATAATGCAGGGGTTTCCGAAGAAATCCTGGGCGCGGTGCTGGCCGAGAACGGGCGGCGGCAGCGGGCGCTGATCGCCACCAAGGTGCGGTTCAAGATGGGGGACGGGCCGAACGAGATCGGGCTGTCGCGCCACCACATCATGCAGCAGGCCGAGGCCAGCCTGAAACGGCTCAAGACCGATGTCATCGATCTCTATCAGGTGCATGAATGGGACGGGCTGACGCCTATCGAGGAAACGATGGAGGCGCTCGACGCCTTGGTGCGGCAGGGCAAGGTGCGCTATATCGGCTGCTCGAATTATTCGGGCTGGCATATCAGCAAGGCGCTGATGGCTGCCGACCGGCGCCATGCGGCGCGCTTCGTTTCCCAGCAGATTCACTATTCGCTGCATAGTCGCGACGCCGAATATGAGCTGGTGCCGATTTCCCAGGACCAGGGGCTGGGCATCCTGGTGTGGTCGCCGCTGGCCGGCGGGCTGCTCTCGGGCAAATATCGCCGCGATGGCGGGCCGGAAAGCGGACGGCATGTCGGCGGGTTCCGCGAGCCGCCGGTCTATGACCGGGAAAAGCTCTATGACGTCATCGACACCATTGTCGCCATCGCCGAAACGCGCGGCGTCTCGGGGGCGCAGGTGGCGCTGAGCTGGCTCCTGGGGCGGCCGGGCGTCACCTCGGTGATTATCGGCGGGCGCAATGAAAGCCAGTTCGCCGACAATATCGCGGCGGCGCAGTTCGCGCTCAGCGCCGAGGAGCGGGCGCGGCTCGACGCCGTCAGCCGGCCGCCGCTGCTCTATCCCTATTGGCACCAATCGTTCACGGCGCAGGATCGGCTGAGCCGGATCGATCTCGATCTCATCGGACCCTATGCGGAGGAATTCAAGCGTGGCTGATCTGGTTATTCCCGGGCCGCGGCCCGTGCTGGTGCCGGTGCGCGGCGGCGGTTTCTTTCCGGTGCGGCGCATCTATTGCGTCGGGCGGAATTATGAAGAGCATATCCGGGAAATGGGCAATGACGTGCGCGAGCCGCCATTCTTCTTCGACAAGCCCGCCGATGCGATCGTCATCGGCGGCGCGCCGATGGCCTATCCGCCCGAAACCGCCGACCTGCATCATGAAATCGAGCTGGTGGTGGCCATCGGCCGGGACGGCAGCGACATTGAAGCAGCGGCGGCGCCGGACCATGTGTTCGGCTATGGCGCCGGCCTCGACATGACACGGCGCGACTTGCAGGCCCAGGCCAAGAAGGCCGGGCGGCCCTGGACCTTTGCCAAGGGCTTCGATCAATCGGCGCCGCTGGGGGAATTAGCGCGCGCCAGCGAGATCGGGCATCCGGAAAAAGGCGCGATCACGCTTGCGGTCAATGGCGTGGAAAGGCAGCGCGGCGACCTGGCCGACCAGATCTGGACGGTTAAGGAAACCATCGCCTTTCTCAGCCGCTTCGTGGCGCTCAAGGCCGGCGACCTGATCATGACCGGCACGCCGGCCGGCGTCGGCGCGGTGGTGCGCGGCGACGTGTTGGAGGGCCGGATCGACAATGTCGGAACGGTCTCGACGGTCATCGCCTGATGACGCCGGTCTGGTCCGCACAGCAGGACGCGGCCCTGATCGCCGTTTCCCAATGGCTCAAGGACAGGAACGGGCCGCAGGTCTTCCGCCTGTTCGGCTGGGCGGGGACCGGCAAATCGACGCTGGCCGTGCATCTGGCGCAGGACGTGCGGGTGGTCAAATACGCCGCCTTCACCGGCAAGGCGGCAATGGTGATGCGCAAGCGCGGCTGCAAGGGCGCGCAGACCATCCATAGCCTGATCTATACGCTGGTCAGCGAGAAGGAGGGCGAGCCGCGCTTCGTGCTCGACCCGGAAAGCCCGGCCGCCGATGCCGATCTCATCGTCATCGACGAGGTGTCGATGGTGGACGAGCAATTGGGCGCCGACCTCCTGTCCTTCGGGGTCAAGGTGCTGGTGCTGGGCGATCCGTTCCAATTGCCGCCGGTGCAGGGGGCCGGGTTCTTCATCAATGAGGAACCCGACATCATGCTGACCGAAATCCACCGCCAGGCGGCGGATAATCCGATCATCCAGCTCTCGATGGCGGTGCGCGAGGGCGGCGTGCTCGATCACGGGCGTTATGGGGAAAGCCTGGTCGTCGGGCGCGACGCGGTGGACCGCAATGCCGTGCTGGAGGCCGATCAGGTGCTGGTGGGGCGCAACAAGACGCGGCTGACCTATAATGACCGGCTGCGGGAGCTCAAGGGCCTGCCCTTTCACGAGCCGGTCGTGGGCGACCGCATGGTGTGCCTCAGGAACAATCCGCGCAAACGCCTGCTCAACGGGCAGATCTGGATCGTCACCGAGGTGACGCGGCGCGCCAATGGCAAATATTCGCTGCTGCTGGCCGATGACGAGGGCAAGGGCGAAACGCGGGTGCTGACCCACAAGGCCTTCTTCTCGGGCGAGGAAGAGGCGATGGGCTGGGCCGAAAGACGGCAATTCGACGAATTCACCTTCGGCTATTGCCTCACCGTGCACAAGGCGCAGGGCAGCCAATGGGACAATGTCTATCTGTTCGACGAGAGCTTCGTGTTCCGCGAGGAGCGGGCACGCTGGCTCTATACGGGGATCACCAGGGCGGCGGAGCGGATCACTATTGTGAGCTGAGGGGCGGTGTCTGCTCCGGCGACGGTCCATAGACCTCATGGTGAGCTTGTCGAACCATGGGGTCGCGGCCACGGTGTTACCGACCTCGTCCTTCGACAGGCTCAGGATGAGGTCTGCGGAAGATCGGGGCTCGATGCGCGATAGACCTCATGGGGAGCCTTGCTGAGCTTGTCGACGCACGAACCGCCTTGCCGTCCCGCCCGGCCAAAGTTCAGACATACTTGACCTGATCAATGGGGTTGGCGCTTGCGCCGGCCCGGTGGTTGTTCCATCCTGAATTCCGGCCATCCAGCCGGCCATGGAGGCGTGCATGTATCAAGACAGCCCATTGATCGCCACGATCGTCGCGGGGCTGGTGCTGGCCTGCATTTTCGGGATGGTGGCCAAGCGGTTCCGCTGGCCGCCGCTGGTGGGATATCTGCTGGCCGGCATTCTGGTGGGGCCGCTCATGTCCGGCTTCGGCGCCGATCCCGCAGCGGGGCCGCAATTGGCGGAGCTGGGCCTGATCCTGCTGATGTTCGGACTGGGCCTGCGTTTCTCGCTGAAGGACCTGATGAAGGTGCGGGCGCCGGCCATTGTCGGGGCGGTGGCGCAGATCGGATTTGCCACGCTGCTGGGTACGGGGCTGGGGCTGTCGCTGGGCTGGAGTCCGGGCGGGGCGCTGCTGTTCGGGCTGGCGCTGTCCATGGCCTCGGCCATGGTGCTGCTGGCGACGCTGCATGACGGGCCATTGGCCGAGAGCGAGGCGGGCCGGCTCGCCATGGGCTGGCTGATCGTCGGCAATTTCGTTCTGGTGCTGGCCCTGGTGCTGCTGCCTTCCCTTGCCGGGCTGTACGGCATCGACAGCGGCCTGCACGATCCTTTCGTGTCGCTGGTCGAGCGGTTGGTGGGCGCACCGATCGGCATCGGGGGCGTCCTGGCGCTGCTCGTGGTCAAGCTGGCGGCTTTTGCCGGCTTCATGCTGGTCATGGGCCGGCGGATCATCCCCTGGCTGCTGCATTTCACCGATCGTGGCGGCAGCCGCGAATTGTTCCGGCTGGCGGTCCTGGCGCTGGCCCTCGGCCTGGCCCTGGGCTCGGCGGCGCTGTTCGGGGTGTCGCTGGCGCTGGGCGCTTTTTTCGCCGGCATGATCCTGGCGGAAGACGAGTTCAGCCACCGCGCCGCCATCGGGACGCTGCCGCTGCGCGAAGCGTTTCCGGTTCTGTTCTTCCTGTCGCTGGGCATGGTGTTCGACCCGATGATCCTGGTGGAGCAGCCGCTCTCGGTGCTGGCGACGCTGTTCATCATCATCATCGGCAAGTCGGTGGCGGCATTCGCCCTGGCCATGCTGTTCCGGCGCGGGGTGGACACGGCGCTGACCCTTGCCGCCTCATTGGCGCAGATCGGCGAATTCTCCTTCATTCTCGCCGGCATGGGCGCCGCCTTGACCATCTTGCCGGCCGAGGGCAGGGACCTGATCCTGGCCGGGGCGCTCTTGTCCATCATGCTCAATCCGCTGGTGTTCCGACTGGCGGAGGGGCTGCGGCCGGCCATGGAGGCGCGGTTCGGCCCCTCGCCAATCCCGGCGCCGGTCGAGCCGGGCATGGCGGCGTCGGAGCCGGCCCCTGTCGAGCCGCAATTGCCGCCGGGAGAAAATGTGCTGGTGGGCGCGGCGGCGCCATCCGAGCCGGCAAAAGCGGTCGAGGCCGAGCCCGAGCCGGAGATTGCGGCGGAGATCGAGGTGAAACCGGCGGAGATCGAGGTGGTGGAGGCCGAAATCGTGGAAGCGGCGCCGGCCGATCCGCCGGAAGACCAGGAGCCGGCCCCGGCCGTGCCGCCGGCTGAGCTGACGCCGATCGAGGTTACGCCGGTTGCGCCGGAAGAGGATGCCGGCGATGTTGGGGAGCCGGCGGTGGCGGCGGACGCAGCGCCGCCGGCCGTCCCCGACGAGAGTGCGGAAGCGGCCTCCGGGGATGGCGCCGACGCGCCCGAAGCTGTAGAGGTCGTCGTGCCGCCGGTTGAGCCGGAGCCAAGGGGACGGCGCGGCAAGAGGAAGAAATGATTTCGCAGAAGGCAAAATATGCCCTGCGCGCCCTGGTGTCGCTGGCGCGGGCGGGGCGCGGGGAAAATCGCATGATCGGTGAGATTTCGCGCGAACAGGCGATCCCCAAGAAATTTCTCGAGCAGATTCTTTTGGAGCTGAAACGCGCCGGCTTCGTCGCCAGCCGCCGCGGCCGCATGGGCGGCTATGGGCTGCTCATGGCCCCCGAGGACATCACGTATGGCGAAGTGCTGCGGCTGATCGACGGCCCGATCGCGCCGCTGCCCTGCCTGTCCAAGATCGCCTATCGCAAATGCGAGGATTGCCAGGACGAGAGCTCCTGCGAAATCCGTCACGTCTTCGAACGGGTGACGCTGGCCACGCGGGCGGTGCTCGACCGCACCAGCCTGGCCGATTCGCTGAACCTCGAGGACCTGCCGGTCGACGAGGTGGCGTGAGGGGCGGCCGCGGCCGGCTACAATTCCTGCATAATCGGCACCAGTCCTCGCTCCGCCACCCTCCCATCAAGGGGGAGGGCGGGAAGGAGCCGCCGATTCCGTAAATAAGCAGACCTCCCGCGCCCCGGAGGTCAGCCGAACACCACGGTCTTCTTGCCATTGAGCATGACGCGGCTTTCCAGGTGGAGCTTGACGGCGCGGGCGAGGACGCGGCTTTCGATGTCGCGGCCGGCGGCGACCAGGTCTTCGGGGCTCATCGCATGGGTGACGCGGGCGGTTTCCTGCTCGATGATCGGGCCTTCGTCGAGGTCGGGCGTGACGTAATGGGCGGTGGCGCCGATGATCTTGACGCCGCGCTCATGGGCCTGGTGATAGGGCTTGGCGCCCTTGAAGCTGGGCAGGAACGAATGGTGGATATTGATCACCTGGCCGAACAGCCGGGTGGAGAGATTGTCCGACAGCACCTGCATGTAACGGGCCAGGACCACCAGATCGGCGCCGCTGGATTTGACCAGGTCGAGGACCTGCGCTTCCTGGGCGGCCTTGGTGTCCTTGGTGACCGGCAGGTAATGATAGGGAATGCCGGCATCCTCGGCGATCCTGCGGGCATCCTCATGATTGGAGATCACGGCGGCGACCTCGGCGTCGAGCCAGCCGACGCGAATCTGGTAGAGCAGGTGCAGCAGCGTATGATCGAATTTGGAGACCATGATGACCAGGCGCTTCTTGCGGCTGCGGTCGGTCAGGGCCGTCTGCATGTCGAAGCGGGCAATGGGCGATTTCAGCGCTGTCTCGATGTGGTCGCGGCTGACCTGTTCGGGGGCGGCGAAGGCCAGGCGCATGAAGAAGCGGCCGGTCTCCCGGTCCCAGAACTGGTTGCTTTCGGCGATATTGGCATTGAGCGCCGCCAGCTCGGTAGTGATGGCCGCGACGATGCCGGGGCGGTCGGCGCAGCTGAGGGTGAGGACGAAATTGGCCGAAGACACGCAAGCCTCCCTGTAAAACGTTTGGCAGCGGTATCAATGGCGCAGGTCGTTCCGTCAAGCCTGGAGCCGGCGGATCGCGCCGCCAGGGGGAAGCGGATTGTCGCGGAACCGGTCCGGCAATGACGGGGACGGGCGGCTGAAAACAGAAAAGGGCCACCCTGACGGGCAGCCCTTCCCTGAGTTATCGGCCTTGAGGGCCAGGAGGCGTGTGTTAGCCGAAATCACTCCCAGTCAACACGCGAAAACCCAGACCTTCTTCAAGAGCCATAATCTCATAAGACACTGGACCACCTCCTTTGCATTGGTTGAACATGAGAGGAGTGTGCCCCGGTTTGGCCGGACTGTCCAGCCACGAAAGATAGCGGGGGCCGATGCTCCGGCCCCGTCCTTCGACAGGCTGAGGATGCGGCCGCACGCGAGCGCTGCATTTTCATAGATCTCATGGACCTATGCCCGCGCCCTCTTCGGCCGGCTTCGGAGCTGGATGATGGTGGCGGCCAGGACGCCCAGGGCGACGATGCCGATGATGATGGTGGCCAGGGCATTGACGTCGGGGGAGACGCCGAGGCGGACCTTGGAGAAGATCACCATGGGCAGGGTGGAGGAGCCGGGGCCGGAGACGAAGCTGGCAATGACCAGGTCGTCGAGCGACAAGGTGAAGCCGAGCAGCCAGCCCGATACCAAAGCCGGGGCGATGATGGGCAGGGTGACGTCGAAAAAGGTGCGGACCGGGCTGGCGCCGAGATCCATGGCGGCTTCCTCGAGACTCCGGTCGAAATCGGCGAGGCGCGATTGCACCACGACCGCGACATAGGCGGTGCAGAAGGTGGCATGGGCGATGACGATGGTGAGGATGCCCCGTCCCTGCGGCCAGCCCAACAGGCTCTCCATGGCCACGAAGAGCAGCAGCAGCGACAGGCCGGTAATGACATCGGGCATGACCAGCGGCGCCGAGACCATGCCGGCGAACAGCGTCCGTCCGCGGAAGCGGCGGAAGCGCACCAGGGCCACGGCGGCCAGCGTGCCCAGCACCAGGGCGATACTGGCGCTGAGCGCGGCGATTTGCAGGCTGAGCCAGGCGGCGTTGAGCATTTGCGGATCGCGGAACAGCTCGCCATACCATTTGAACGAGAAGCCGGACCACACGGTCACCAGCCGGTTCTCGTTGAACGAGAAGATGACGAGGCTGACAATGGGGGCATAGAGGAAGGAAAAGCCCAGGGCGGCGGCGATGGGCAGGAACCAGCGTCGAGAGAACATGCTACTTCTCCACCACGGCGCTCTGGGCGCGCTGCAACAGCATGATCGGCACGACGACCACGACCAGCATGGCGACGGCGACGGCGGCGGCGCGCGGCCAATTGGCGGCGCTGAAGAATTCATCCCACAGCACGCGGCCGATCATCAGGGTTTCGGGGCCGCCGAGCAGCGAGGGAATGACGAATTCGCCGATGGCGGGAATGAAGACCAGCATGGAGCCGGCGACGATGCCCGGCAGCGACAGCGGCAGGGTGATGGTGAGGAAGGTGCGCAGCGGCTTGGCGCCGAGATCGGCCGAGGCTTCGAGCAGCGAGGAATCCAGCTTCACCAGCGTCGTGTAGAGCGGCAGGATCATAAAGGGCAGATAGGTATAGACGAGGCCGACATAGACGGCGAAATCGGTCTGCATCATCACCAGGGGCTCGATGCCGAACAGGCCAAGAAACTGGTTGATGACGCCATTGCCGCGCATGAAGCCGGTCAGCGCATAGACGCGCAGCAGGAGCGAGGTGAAGAAGGGCAGGATGACCAGCATCAACAGCACATTGCGCCAGGGATCGGGCGCCCGGGCAATGGCATAGGCCATCGGATAGCCGATCAGCAGGGTGATGATGGTGGCGATGAAGGCGATGCGGATCGAGGAGAGATAGGCCGCGACATAGAGATTGTCGGTGAACAGGCGGATGTAATTGTTCAGATGCAGCGTGAGCTGCACCATGCCTTCCTCGCTGGTGAGCAGCGGCGAATAGGGCGGGCGGCCGAACTGCTTGGTGGTCAGCGAAATGCCGAAGACCACGAAGAGCGGAATGAGAAAGAAGACGAAAAGCCAGACCAGAGGCGCGGCCAGCACCAGCATGCGCCCGGTTATGCCGACCTTGGCCAGGCCGCGCTCGACGGCGTTCCAGGGCTTGAGACGCCGGGGCGGGGGATAGGTGGGGTCGTGGCTGGTCATGGAATTGCCCCGTCGCTGGCAGCGCGGTTTTTTGCGTGTGCTGCCGCTGCATTTTTCCTCGAGGTCGCCCCCGCGGATGCGGGAACCTCCGTTTTGTTAACAGAGATTCCCGCTTTCGCGGGAATGACGCCATGGTCCGGCATGGCGACCGTGCCCTTGAGAGGGAGGAAAGTGCAGAAGCCGACAATGCCGTGCCGGGCTGAGGGAATGCCCCCCTCACCCGGCGCTGCGCGCCGACCTCTCCCCGAGACGGAGAGGTGGCCTGCGGCCATGATCTCAAGCGCGCTCATACCGTCAGCACCGAGCCGGCATTGTCGTGCCAGGTGACATAGACCTGTTCTTCCCAGGTGATGGCGTCGGGATTGCCGCGCATGGAATTGGTCTGGCTGACGCGGATGCGTTTGCCGCTTTCCAGGGCCACCTGATAGAGCGAGATGTCGCCGAGATAGGCGATTTCCTCGACCACGCCCTGCACGACATTGGCGCCCTGGATGCCGTCGGGCCGGTCGCGGCTCAGCATCATCTTTTCGGGGCGGATGGCCCACCACAGGATCTGGTCCGGGGCGCAATCGACGCCGTGGCCAACATAGATGTCGCAGCCCAGCTCGGCCGAGCGGATGCGGACATGGTCGGGCTCGTCCTCGGTGACGCTGCCTTCCACCATGTTGACCGAGCCGATGAAGCTGGCGACGAAGCGAGAATTGGGGAATTCATAAATGTCGGCAGGCTCGCCGATCATGGCGATCTCGCCCTGGTTCATCACCCCGATGCGGGTGGCCAGCGTCATGGCCTCTTCCTGGTCGTGGGTGACGACGATGAAGGTGACGCCGAGCTGTTCCTGGATCTTGACCAGTTCGAACTGGGTTTCCTCGCGCAGCTTCTTGTCGAGCGCGCCGAGCGGCTCGTCGAGCAGCAGCAGTTTGGGGCGCTTGGCCAGGGCCCGGGCCAGAGCGACGCGCTGGCGCTGGCCGCCCGAGAGCTGATGCGGCTTGCGCTTGCCATAATCCTGCAATTTCACCAGTGCCAGCAATTCGGCGACGCGAGTGGCGATTTCAGGCTTGGGCAGGTGATCGCGCTTGAGGCCATAGGCAATGTTCTGCTCGACACTCATATGCGGAAAGAGCGCATAGGACTGGAACATCATATTGATGGGCCGGTGATAGGGCGGCACATCGGTCATGTCCTGGCCGTCGATCTCGATACTGCCCGAACTGGGGGTCTCGAAGCCGGCCAGCATGCGCAGCAGCGTCGACTTGCCCGAACCCGAGCCGCCGAGCAGGCAGAACAGCTCGGAGCGGTAGATGTCGAGCGAGACATCCTGCACCGCCGCGACGTCGCCGAATTTCTTGGTGACGTTCTTGATGCGCACAAAGGGCGTGTTGTTGGCCGTGTCGCGCCAGGGGCGGGTATCGACGGCAAGCTGCGGTTTTTTAGCCATTTAAAATCCCGGGGCGATCACCGCCATCCCAGTAGACGTCGTCCTGGCCGGTCGAAGCACGGATGCCTCCGAGCCAGAGGTGTTGAAAGTTCGAAAGGGGCGGCTTTGGAGCCGCCCCCTGGTCTTGAATTAACGCCCCGTTTTGATGCGGGTCCAGGTGCGGGTCAGGATTTCTTCGTAATCGGGCGTATGGGCCTGCATCACGAAGGCCTTTTCAAGGGTTTCGGCGGGCGGATAGATGCCCGGATTGGACTTGACCTCCTCGTCCACGAAGTCCAGCGCCGGCAGGTTGGGATTGGCGTAATAGACGTAATTGGTGATGGCGGCCACGACTTCGGGTTCGAGGATGTAATTGATGAACCTATGGGCATTTTCCGGATGCGGGGCATCGGCGGGAATGGCCAGGAAGTCGAACAGGGTAGCGGCGCCTTCCTTGGGGATCAGGTAATTGACCTCGACGCCCTCGGCGGCATTGTCGGCGGCGATGAACACGTCGCCCGAATAGCCCAGGGCCAGGCAGATTTCGCCATTGCCCAGATCGTCGATATATTGGGACGAGTGGAAATAACGGATCGAGGGCTTGATGGAATTGAGCAATTCCTCGGCCTGGGCCAGGTCCTCGGGGCTTTCCGAATTGGGGTCGAGGCCGAGGTAATGCAGGGCGATGCCCATGACCTCGGAGGCGCTGTCGAGCACCGAGACGCCGCAGGAGGCGAGCTTTTCCACCACTTCGGGCTTGAACAGCAGGTCCCAGCTGTCGATCGGGGCATCGGCGCCCAGCGCCGCCTCGACCTTGGCCTGATTATAGCCCAGCCCGATTGTGTTGATCATATAGGGCACGGCATGGGCATTGTCCGGGTCCTGGGCGGTGGCGGTCTCCATGACCGCCGGATCGAGATTGGACAGATTGGGCAATTTGGACTTGTCGAGCGGCGCGATCAGGCCGAACTTGATCTGGCGTTCGACGAAATTGCCCGAGGGCACGACAATGTCATAGCCCGAATTGCCGGCCAGCAGCTTGGCATCGACAATTTCATTGCTGTCATAGACGTCGTAATTGACCTTGATGCCGGTCTCCGCCTCGAAATTGGCGATCGTGTCCTCGGCGATGTAATCGGACCAGTTATAGACGTTGAGAACCGGTTCTTCCTGGGCGATGGCGGGGCTGGCGGCCAGCAGGGCGCCCAGGGCAATGGCGAGCGACTTCTTCATGTTGGATTGTCTCCTATGGGGACCGTGGTGGAGCAATTGGCGTCCTCGGGGGACGGCCGGTTCGACGCGATCGCGCCTTCCGCGGAAAGAGCCGCGGCTCAGCCCCGGGGGCTCATCTGAGAGAACCCGGATAGGGGAAAAACGGAATCTGGATCGGGGTCACGGCGCCGCGCCCGCAGGCGGCCGGGTACTTCGCTGCGATCTGCCCGGAGCCGGGCGCATATCGAGGCGCCGAAGACGCGCCGTCAACAATGGTCGTGGTCAGCGAAGTGCCCTTTCCCGCTCGATGGCGGGCAAATTATCCCCAAAAATGAGGGGCGACAAGCGATTGTTGCACATCTTCCGGCAAGACTTGACCCTATTGCCGCAGCGGCGCACAAACGAGGCGAGCCCTGGGCCGCCAAAGGTGGGCCGGGGCGGTTTTCGGAGCGAAATGTCATGAGTGCACAAGCCTATCTGTCCGTCTCCCCGGAGGTTGCCGCCGCACTGGCCGATGGCCGGCCGGTAGTGGCGCTGGAATCGACCATCATCACCCATGGCATGCCCTATCCGCAAAATCTCAGCATGGCGCGGGCGGTCGAGGAAGTGGTGCGGGCCAATGGCGCTGTGCCGGCGACCATCGCCATCATGGACGGCCAGCTCAAGGTCGGCGTCTCCGGGGATGACCTGGAAATGCTGGCCCGTGACGGCCACAAGGCGGCCAAGGCCAGCCGGCGCGACATGGCGGCCCTGTTGGCGAGCGGCGTCATGGCCGGGACCACTGTGGCCACCACCATGCAGATCGCGGCCCTGGCCGGCATCAGGATTTTCGCCACTGGCGGCATTGGCGGAGTGCATCGCGGCGCCGAATCCAGCTTCGATATCTCCGCCGATCTCGAAGAGCTGGGCCGTACGCCGGTCAGCGTGATCTGCGCCGGGGCCAAGTCGATCCTCGATATCGCCAAGACCCTGGAAGTGCTGGAAACCAATGGGGTGCCGGTGCTCGGTTTCGGCACCGACGAATTTCCCGCCTTCTGGGCGCGGGAAAGCGGCTACAAGCTCGACCAGCGGTTCGACGATGCGGCAAGCATCGCCCGGGTGCTGGCCATCCAGTCCGATCTGGGCATGGGCGGCGTGCTGATCGCCAATCCCATTCCCGAGGCAGATGCCTGGGAGGCCGCCGCCATCGAAGGCTTCATCGCCCAGGCGCTGGCCGATGCGGAGGACAGGGGCATTGCCGGCAAGGCGACGACGCCGTTCCTGTTGCAGCGCATCTTCGAACTGACCGGCGGCAAGTCGCTGGAATCCAATATCGCCCTGGTCAACAACAATGCCCGGGTCGCCGCCGAAATCGCCGTGGCCTTGGCCGGAAGGCGCGCATGAAATCTCGGGTTCTGGTCGTCGGGGACGTGATGACCGACATCATCGTGCGGCCCGAAGGCCCGATCGTGGTCGGCTCGGACCGGCGGGCGGAAATCCGCAACCGCCCGGGCGGCTCCGGGGCCAATCAGGCGGTGTGGCTGGGCGCGACCGGCGCCGACGTGCTGTTCGCGGCCCGGGTCGGGGCCGCCGACAAGGCCATGTATGAGACTTACTTTCGCGATCGTGGCGTGACGCCGGCGCTGGCCGCCGACCCGGACCTGCCCTCGGGCGTATTGGTGACGCTGCTCGAACCCAATGGCGAGCGCAGCTTTCTCACCGACCGGGGCGCCAATCTGCGGCTCGCGGCCACCGATCTGCCCGACACCTTGCTCGACGGGGTCGGGATAGTGGTGATTTCGGGCTATAGCTTCTTCGCCGCCGGCCCGCGTGAGGCGGTGCAATCGCTGCTCCGGGCGGCGCGGCGGCTGGGCATCGCCATCGCCATCGATCCGGCCTCAACCGGTTTTCTCGACGAGGTGGGGCCGCAGATCTTCCGCGAATGGGTGGGGAAGGCCGACTGGATCTTCGCCAATGAGAGCGAGGCCGAAATGCTGAGCGGCCTGGCCGATTTCGAGGCGCAGATGCGCGCGCTGGGCACGCAATTCCGGCACGTGGTGATCAAGCGCGGCCAGTTCGGTGCCGCGCTAGGCGGCCAGGGCGGCATTGCCTATAGTCACCCGGCTCCCTTGGTCAAGGTGGTGGACACGACCGGGGCGGGCGACGCCTTCGCCGCCCATTTCATCGCCGCGCTGCTCCGGGGCGAAAGCCCGGAAGCCTGCCTGCAACGCGGCGTTGAGGGCGGGGTCAAGGCGGTGCAATCGGTGGGCGGCCAGCCGCAATAGGCCGGATCGCCCGGCTAGGGTGTTTCAGCTTTTCATGGACGCGGTGACGTTCGCGCCCTCTCCCTCGCAGGACTATCGCCTATGGCTTTCCCGGATCGTCACCCTCGCGCTTGACGCGAGGGCTCTTGCGGCAGGTCCGTCAAAGCCGGAAACGCTCTAGTGGTCCTCTTTCGCGTCGGCGACGCCGAGGCGCCAATAGCCGGCGGCCTTGACATATTCGACATTGAAACCGCGCTGGCCGGTGAGGTGGGCGCGCACCGATTTGGCCATGCTGACCTCCCCGGCAATATAGGCATAGGCGACACCAGCGGGAAACTCGGCCCGGGCCACGGCATCGAGGATGAGGCTGGTGGTGCCGGCGGGCGCGCCATTGCGATGGACATAGGTGAGAATGAGGTCGGCGGGGGTCTTGAAACTTTGTTCCTCGGCAGCGTTCTCGACCTCGATCACCGCGAGCACCTTGGCGCCTGGCGGCAATTCCTCGATGCGCCGGCCAATGGCCGGGAGGGCGGTTTCATCGCCGGCAAGCAGATACCAGTCATAGGCCATGGGTACGACGACGGAACCGCGCGGACCGCCGATCGCCAGGGATGAGCCGATAGTGGCCTGCGCCGCCCAGCCGGCGGCCGGGCCGTCGCCATGCAGCACGAAGTCGAGCTCGATCCAGCCGGCGGCATTGTCCCAATAGCGCGGCGTATAATCGCGCATTTCCGGGCGCGTGCCCGGCGGGAACTCGGCGCCTTTCGGGCCGATGACCGGCAGCAGCGGCGTGGTGCCGGCGGGAAAGAAGAATGCCTTGATGTGATCGGCATGGCTGGGGGAGACGAAACCATCCAGATCGCCCTCTAGCCGGAAGCGGCGCATGAGCGGGGTGATATCGGTGATGGCGGTGACGGTCAGCAGCCGCATGCGGGTGTCATGACGGATGCGCTGCGGGGCGCGGGGATCGACGGTTTCAGACATGCAATAAATCCTGAATGATTTAGTCAGCAAATAAGCCATGGGCCGGCGGAAGGCAAGGCGGGACCGGCGCCGGCCATGACGAACTGGACGGTTTTTCATTCATCCGGGATCGCTCCCGAAGCCCATCTGAACTGTTCTTAATAGCCCAGCATGCGGTCCTGCGCCTGGCGCAGGGCATAGAGGCGGGTGCCGGTATCGGGCTGGGCATTGGCCGAAGTGAGCAATTCGCCCATTTTGATCGGCGCGGTGACCTTGCCGCCTTCGAGCAGGCCGACGGGAACGGCGCCCTGGGCGCGCGCGTCTTTCACCGTCATGGCGAAGGAGCGGTAGCAAGTCTCGCCGATGGCATCGAGGTTGTCGCCGGGCCGCAGATCGCGCTTGGCCACGGCGCAGACTTCGGCCACCGGGCGGGGCAGCGGCACCATGTCGGGCTTGCCATGGATCATGATGCGGGCGCAGGTGAGCGGCACTTCCAGGCTGGTCAGGTGATAGGGCCGGAAGAAGGCGTAATAGGGCCCCCGGCCGATATGCAGATCGTCCATGCGCTCGATGATGCGGGGATGCTCGGCCTTGACGATGACGAAGACGCCGGGGGCCACGCCCTTGCCGATGGTGAAATCGACGACGCCGGAGGAATTGAGGATGCCGCCATCTTCCTTGGGGATGAGCACCTTGGCCATGTCCTCGCGATTGGTGGCCGGGCCATGCATGCCGGGAATGTCGGGCAGCAGCCCGGTGGCATTGGCGATGGCGGTCATTTCCACGGCGGTCTTGCTGCCATCGACGAACTCGACCAGCATGCGCGGGTTCATGTTGCGGCGGGCCGCCTCTTCCCGATAATCGTCGGGGACGGCGTCGTGCTTGAGCGGATTGTTCTTGCCCTTGCCGGCGGCGACGATATCGAGGCCGAGCGCCGAAACGAATTCGATCAATTCCATGCAGGACGAGGGCTCGTCCCCGGCGCCGACCGAATAGACGACGCCGAGCTTGTCGGCCTGGGCCTTCAAATAGGGGCCGATGGTGACGTCGGCCTCGACATTCATCATCACCAGATGCTTGCCGTGCTCCATGGCCAGCAGATCGTAATCGGCGGCGACGCCGGGCTTGCCGGTGGCGTCGATGACCACGTCGATATTGGGCGTGGTGACCAGGGTTTCGGCGCTGGTGATGGCGATCTTGCCCTGTTCGATGGCGGCAATGGCCTGGGCCGGGCTATCGGCAATCCGGCCCATGGAATCCTCGCCATAGGCGATCTTGATGGCATCGAAGGCGGTATGGGGGCGGCGCGTGGCGATGGCGGCCATGTCGAGCCCGGGCATCAGGCTCATCTGGGTGACCAGGTCGGTGCCCATTTCCCCCGAGCCGATGACGCCGACACGGATGGTCTTGCCCGAAGCAGCGCGGGCGGCGAGATCACGGGCGAGCCCGGTCAGGGCGATTTTGGGGGGCATGGCATGTTCCAATCAGCTAGTCTTGCCTGCGATACCCCCCTCCCAACCTCCCCGGCAAGAGGGGAGGCGCGGGATCGGGGCCGTTTCGGTCCGACTGGGACGTTTGGTCCCTGGCGGGTTCGGGTCTGCGGCGGCCCAGCCTTTCGAGCATGGCTCTCAAGGCCTATTCGCCTCCGATCACGCCATTGGCGGGGCCGGCTCCGTCGTCCAGCCACTCGACCATAGGTCTCGTGGCCTCTGCCCCGCTGATCGCCCCACTGGCGCGCTCAGCCCTGCGGGGCGGCTCATAGTTAGCACTTCTTAAACCGTTGCGCTGGAATATGCCCGCTGGAGAAGACCCCGGGGGGCACGCCAGGGATGGCCAAGCAGACCAGAACAGCTTTCGAGCTGCCAGCGATCATCGACCTCGACGCCGTAGACGCCATCCGCGACCAGCTCGCCGCCGCCCTCGAAGAAGGGCCGATCATCGTCGAGGCGGGAGGCGTCGAACGGGTGTCGACCAATGGCCTACTGCTGCTGGTCAGCGCCGCCGAGACGGCAAGGAGGCACCATTTTGACTTTGCCATTGCAACGCCGAGCGCGGCGATGATTGCCGCGATCGAGCGGCTGGGCTTGGGAGCCCAGTTTTCGGGGATGATGAAACAATGACGCTGCGTGTACTCACGGTCGACGATTCGCGAACCATCCTGGCCATGCTGCACCATACCCTGTCCAATGCGGGGTTCGAAGTGCTGCAGGCCGAAGACGGCAAGCAGGGTCTGGACATGCTCAAGGCCCAGCCGGTGGATGTGGTGATCACCGATATCAACATGCCGGTGATGGACGGGATCGAGTTCATCAAGAATGTGCGCGCCACCGGCCAGCACAATTCCCTGCCCATCCTCATTTTGACGACCGAAACCAGTCAGGACAAGCGTGACCAGGGCAAGGCGGCGGGCGGGACGGGCTGGATCGTCAAGCCGTTCGACCCCGAAAAGCTGATCTCGGTGATCCACCGCGTCGTGCATTGACCAGAACCGGGCCCAGAAGGGTTGGATGAGCCGTAAATGAGCGATCTCGACGATTTCAAGGCGACCTATTTCGATGAATGTTCGGAGCTGTTGACCGAGCTCGAAGAGCAGTTCGCGGCCATCGAGGCCGGCGAGCGCGACAGCGACCGGCTCAATGCGGTGTTCCGCGCCATTCACTCGATCAAGGGCGGGGCCGGCGCTTTCGGGTTCTCGGCGCTGGTGGGCTTCGCCCATGCCTATGAAACGCTGCTCGACTACGTGCGCGATGGACGGGTGGAACTCACCGACGAGGTGGTGAGCCTGTGCATCCGCGCCAATGACATCGTCGCCGACCATGTCAACGCCGCCCAGTCGGGCGAGGCGCTGGCCTCCGATTACGGCATCGAGGAAAAGACGCGCTTCGACGCGCTGGCGCGCGGCGAAATCGAAGACGAGCTCGGCGGCGGTATCGTCGAGGAATTCGATATCGACTTCACCCCGGTCATGGTCGATCTCGACGGCGCGGCTTCCGGCGAGGCGCTGGTGGACGACGTGTTCGAGGCGGCGCCGATGGCGCCGGCGGAGGGGCAGTGGGAAATCCGCTTCACCCCGCACCGGGCGCTCTATGCCCGCGCCAACGATCCGCTCTTGCTGTTCCGCGAACTGGCGGCCCTGGGCGAAATGCGGGTCGTGCCCCGGCTCGGCCAGGTGCCGCCGCTGGCCGATTTCGATCCCTTCGCCGTCTATTGCTCCTGGGAAATCACCCTTTCGGCGCCGGAACTGAGCGAGGCGGCGATCAGGGAAGTGTTCGAATTCGTCGATGGCGATTGCGACATCCTCATCGCCCAGGCCGGATCCACGCCGCTGGCGGCGTTCGACAAGCCGGAAATGGCCGCCGAAGCCGATCCGCCCGAAACGGATGAGCCGGACCTGTCGAGCCTCTTGGCGCTGACCGAGGACGAAATGGCCGAGACGGCCGGGCCGCTGGCATCGGTCGAGAGCTTCGCGCCCGAGCCGCCCGCCGCCCCGGTCGGGGAGCAGGACAGTTTCGAGGAGCCGCCGGGCCTGTCCTTTGCGGCGCTGGCCGAGGAGATCAGGCCCAGCGCGCCGCCACCGCCCGCCAAACCGAGCGTGCCGCCGGCGGCACGGGGATTGCCGGCCGCCACCGAGGCCGAGGACGGGCATCGCAGCGTCGGGGTGCAATCGATCCGCGTCGATCTCGATAAGGTGGATCGCGTGGTCAATATGGTCGGGGAACTGGTCATCACCCAGTCCATGCTGACCCAGCAGATGGATGAGACCTTGCGCGCCCGCTATACCGAGCTGGTGCGCGGGCTGGAAGTGCTGGCCCAGACGACGCGGGGCTTGCAGGATTCGGTGATGGCGATCCGCGCCCAGCCGGTGAAATCGGTGTTCAGCCGCATGCCGCGCCTGGTGCGCGAGCTGGCAGCCAAGACCGGCAAGAAGATCAAGCTCGAAACCATCGGCGAGAATACCGAAATCGACAAGACGGTGATCGAGCAATTGTCCGATCCGCTGACCCATATGATCCGCAATTCGGCGGATCACGGCATCGAGGGGCCGCAATCGCGCCGCGGCGCCGGCAAGCCGGAAACCGGCACG
The DNA here is from genome assembly GCF_030285925.1 of Devosia sp. YIM 151766. Taxonomy (NCBI): domain Bacteria; kingdom Pseudomonadati; phylum Pseudomonadota; class Alphaproteobacteria; order Hyphomicrobiales; family Devosiaceae; genus Devosia; species Devosia sp. YIM 151766. The sequence goes on from NZ_CP127251.1 coordinate 211,999, forward strand.
ATCCGGCTCAGCGCCGAACAGGCCGGCGGCAATATCCTGATAATCGTCGAGGACGATGGCGGCGGCATCGACCGCGAGCGCGTGCTGAAACTGGCGCGCGACAAGGGCATCGTCGCCCCCGACATCACCCCGACCGACGAGCAGATCGACCAGTTGATCTTCGCCCCCGGCTTTTCCACCGCCGATGCGGTGAGCGATATTTCCGGGCGCGGCGTCGGCATGGACGTGGTTCTGTCCAATATCAAGAAGATCGGCGGCTCGGTGCATGTGCGCAGCTGGACCGGCAAGGGCACGCGCATGACGCTGCGCCTGCCGCTGACCCTGGCCGTGCTGGACGTCATGCTGGTCAAGGTCGGGGACAGCCCCTATGTGGTGCCGCTCTCCTCGATCGTCGAAACCATGCAATGCAGCCGGGCCAATTTCGAGCGCGTGCCATCGGGCGGGCGGGTGCTGCAGGTGCGCGGGGAATATGTGCAGGTCATCGATCTGGGCCAGCGCTTCGAAATGGCGATGGCCAATGCGCCGGGCGATCAATTCGTGGTCTTGTGCGAGACCGAGGGCAGCCAGAAAGTGGCGCTGGTCGTGGACGACATCATCGGCCAGCAGCAGGTGGTCATCAAGAGCCTCGAAGAGAATTTCGAGCGGGTGGAGGGCATTGCCGGCGGCACCATATTGGGCGACGGCAATGTGGCGCTGATCGTGGACGTGCAGGGCCTGCGGACCACCCATATCCACCAGAACGCGGCCTAGAGCCGGTCCCGACCGGGCCGTTAAGGAATTGGCGTCATCTGGCGCGCTAGAATGATGTCAAAGCCCAGGAAGGGCGTTTGAAAGGCAGAGAAATGGAAGCGCTTAGCCTTCGCGACGACATGAGCGACAAGACGGCCCTGGCCGCGCAGAACAGTCTGCAATTGATCGCCTTTTCCATCGGCGAGCAGACCTATGGCGTGGAAATCACCACGGTGCGCGAAATCCGCGCCTGGAACGGCGCCACTCCCTTGCCAAATACCCGCGAATTCGTACGCGGCGTCATCAATCTGCGCGGCACCATCGTGCCGATCTTCGACCTGCGCGCCCGTTTCGGCGACGGCCAGACCTCGCCCACCAAGAACCATGTCGTGGTGGTGATGAGCGTCGGCGACAAATGGGTCGGCATTCTGGTCGATGCGGTCAGCGACATCCTTACCGTCAATCGCGACGACATCCACAATGTGCCCGAGGGCAATGCCATCGACACCGAATTGCTCAATGGCATCGTCACCCACGAAAATCGCATGGTCGGGCTGATCGACCTGCATGCGGTGGTGACCGGGGCGAAGATGGACGGCTAGGCTCGGGCCGGCCTATTGCATGAAGGAAGGGCGCCGCGGCGGCCTTTTGTTTGTGCGTTACCGGACTTGAGCATGGTCGCGCCCAGAGCGGCGCAGCGCCTGGGACACCCGTAATACGGAAATGGGCCGCTAGAACAATTCGGCGTCGCCATGCGCCTGATGGGCGGCGATGCCGGACAGCGCGGGGACGCGCAATTCGTCGAGCGTGAGGCTGGCCCAGATCTCGTCATAGACGCTGTCGGGCGCGGTAGGGGGCAGGAGGGCGAACTGGCGCACGGCCAGCGCCATGTTGTGGCAGCGCTGCTCGATGCGGTCCTGGCCCTGCAAGGCGGTGACGATGAGGTGAACAGCCTGCTGCACACTACTGTCCTTGCCGATCGGCGCATCGGCGAGCAATTCGATCGCTTCGGTAATGCCTTCCAGCATGGAAGCGGTCTGGCGCGCCGTCTCGTCGAGTTCCCGTGCGAGTTTCTGCAGTGACATTCTGTCGTTACCCTAGTCCCGTTGCCGCCACCCTAGCCCGCCATTTCTAAAGCTCTCCTTGCCGGCGCGAGGTGGGCCAGCCCGCTCGCCCGTTTTGGTTAGCAATTGGCTAACGAGTTTGTCGCTACGATCCGGTCAATTCGCCCGCAAAGGTTCAAGCAGCGACATATGGCCCTCAATACTTCCCTGCCACCCGAATTCGATCGCGGGGTGGTAACCAATGTCCATCAGGGCGACTGCCATGTGTCGAATGCCCCCGATATCACCTTCTCCACCGTGTTGGGGTCCTGCATTTCCGCCTGTATCCGCGACCGCGCCGCCAATGTGGGCGGCATGAACCATTTCCTGCTGGCCGAACAATCGGGCGCCGCCAGGGACCGCTACGGCGCCTCGGCCCGCTATGGCGCCTTTGCCATGGAGCAATTGATCAACAAGGTGCTGAGTCAGGGCACGGGCAGGAAAGCCAATCTCGAAATCAAGCTTTTCGGCGGCGGCAAGATCAATTCGGCGCTGGACGATGTCGGGGCCAAGAATATCGAATTCGTCCGTCAATTCCTCCGCGACGAAGGCTATGAGGCCACCAGCCAGGATCTGGGCGGCGCCTATGCCAGGCGGGTCCTGTTCAAGCCCTATTCCGGCCGCGCCTTTGTCAGGCGTCTCGACAGCGAAGTCGGCGCCAATGTGGCGCGGGAAGAACTGGCCATCGCCCGCCGCCGCGTGGTGGTGCCGGCGCGGCTGGACGATATCGAATTGTTCTGAGGCCGCAGCGGTCCGGGCCGGGGCGAAGGGCGCGGCCCGATCGCGGCCGAGAGCCGGCAAAAATCATTACCGTCTCTCCCAAGAGAGTTTACGCAATCTAAGCAATGATAGTTCCAGTATTGCCCGCGAACGGAAAGAAGAAACGGCTTTATCGAAGCCGATTTTCTCTCCAGGCGCAGCGAATAATAGTGGCGGTCGGCAGGCCGTCTTTGTTTGGTCGGGCGGTCGGGAACAATCCGCGACTGTTTCCGATCACTCTCTAGCCGGAGCGGCCGGCGGATAAGGAATGGGTATGGAACAGGGGGAATTCTCCCTCAGCGCCGGGGAATTCGCGCGGATCAAGGCCAGGGTCTATTCGGTCGCCGGCATTTCTCTTTCGGACGCCAAGCGCACCCTGGTGATATCGCGGCTGTCGAAGATCCTGCGGGCCCTGGAGCTGCCGAGCTTTAACGCCTATGTGGATTATCTGGAGCGCGGCGGCTCGGCCGAGGACGGGCAGGATTTCATCAATGCGCTGACCACCAACCTTACCCGCTTCTATCGCGAGGACCATCATTTCGAGCATCTGCGCTCCCATGTCCGGGCGCTGATGGCCGAGCGGCCGCGCGGCAGCCGGCTGCGCATCTGGTCGGCGGGCTGCTCGACGGGGCAGGAGCCCTATACGATCGCGCTCGATCTGCTGGCCGCCTTTCCCGATCTCAGGCGCTGGGACTTCAAGATTCTGGCGACCGATATCGACACGGCGGTAATCGCCAAGGCGGCGGCGGGCGTCTATCCGGAAAGCGAGCTGGCCGGCCTCAGTTCCGAGCGGGCGCGCCTGTTCGCCAAGGGCGGCGACGGCTCGATCCGCATCCCGGCGGCGGAGCGCGACCTGGTGTCGTTCAAGCCGCTCAACCTGATCGGGGCCTGGCCGATGCGGGGACCGTTCGACGCCATTTTCTGCCGCAACGTCGCCATCTATTTCGACAAGCCCACCCAGGGCGAGATGTTCGGGCGTTTCTCCCAGATGCTGGCGCCGGAAGGCTTTCTCTATATCGGCCATTCGGAAAATCTGGGCTCGGGCGGCGAAGGTTTCCGCCTTGTGGGCAAGACCATCTATCAAAGCCGTGAGAAACTGAACAAGCGAGCTGCATGATGAGCATCAAGGTTCTTGTCGTCGACGATTCGGCGCTTATCCGCGAGGTGCTGGGCCGCATGCTGACGCGCGATGGAGACATCGAGGTCGTGGGCACGGCCGTCGATCCCATCGAGGCGCGCGAGAAGATCAAGGCGCTCGACCCGGACGTGGTGACGCTGGATATCGAAATGCCCAATATGAACGGGCTGGCCTTCCTCGAAAAACTCATGCGGCTGCGGCCGACCCCGGTGGTGATGGTGTCGACGCTGACCAAGAAGGGGGCGAGCGAGACCCTGCTGGCGCTGGAACTGGGCGCCGTGGATTTCGTCGCCAAGCCCAGCGCCGAATTTGCCGGCGGGCTGGAGGCGTTCGGCGTGGCGCTGCGCGACAAGATTCGCGCCGCCGCCAAGTCGGATGTGCGCGGCCGCGCCGTGAGCCGCACCGAGGTGCAGAAGACGCCGCTGCGCACCGCCGCCGCCCCGGAAGGGGCCCTCATCGCCATCGGCGCCTCGACCGGCGGGGTAGAGGCGATCCGCACCGTGCTGTCGCAATTGCCCGCCGATTGCCCGCCGGTCTTGATCGCCCAGCACATGCCCGCCGGCTTTACTGGGCGCTTCGCGATGCGGCTGGACGAATTATGCGCCCTCAAAGTGGTGGAGGCAGAGGACCGGATGCCGGTGCAGCCCGGCCATGCCTATGTGGCGCGGGGCGATTATCACCTGCGGGTCGAGCGCTCCTCAGGGCAGCTCAAATGCCGGCTGGGCCAGGAGGGGCCGGAAAGCGGCCATCGGCCCAGCGTCGACGTGTTGTTCGCATCGGTGGCGAAAAGCGTCGGCCCGATGGCGGTGGGCGTCATCCTGACCGGCATGGGACGCGACGGCGCGCGCGGGCTCAAGCTGATGCGCGAGGCCGGCGCCTATACATTGGGCCAGAACCAGGCCTCGGCCCTGGTCTATGGCATGCCGCGCGTCGCCTTCGAGGAGGGCGCGGTGATCGAGCAGGCGGCCGTGGAGCAGATCGCCGCCAAACTCGCCCACGCGCTGTCGAAACTCCGGTCGGCCGCCTGAACGGGACGCAACAATGCGCCTGCCGCGGTTGAGAGATTTGTAACGCTTGGCTCCTAGAGTTCGGCGCAAGTATGGGGCAGAACGGCCCCCGGCGCGTAGAGGTAAGAACAACCATGCCAAAAGCAAGCGCTGTCAGCGTCCTGATCGTTGACGACCAGCAATCGATGCGCGGCATCGCCAAATACATTCTCACCCAATTGGGCTTTAAGGACATTATCGAGGCCAAGTCCGGGCGCGATGCGCTGGGCAAGCTCGAAAAATCCAATGTCGACCTGATCATTTCCGACTGGAATATGGACGATATCGACGGACTGACGCTGCTCAAGGTCATCCGCAAGCATCCCAGAACCCAATCCATGCCCTTTATCATGGCCACGGGGCGCTCGGACAAGGAGCAGGTCAAGGAGGCCATCTCCTTCGGCGTCAACAATTACATCATCAAGCCCTTTGATGCGATGACGATGAAAAAGCGCATCGAGGCGGTGATCGGCGCGCTGACCTGATCGCCGATCCCCCAAGGGATATGAGCGCCCCCGCCATCAGGCGGGGGCGCTTTGCTTTGCGGTTCCGGGCGACGATCCCGCCTCGGGATTTGTCCGTAAGGAGTGGTTAATCTCACGAATGTATCGTTTCCAATCAGCCGGCCGGGGGATTTGTGTCGCTGGGCGCCTGGGCAATGCGGGCCGGCGCCATTGGGGGAGAACAATCGTCGATGAAACTGTTTCCAAGTCTGAAGCTTGCGCAGAAATTGCCGCTGGCGCTGGTCGGGTCTGCCCTTGTCGTCAGCGCCGGCGTCGGCATTGCCAGTTACATGATCGGGCTGGGCACGGTGCAGGAGCAGCGCGAACAGTCCATGCAGGCCTCGCTCAATACCGCCGCCGCCCTGGTCAGCGATTATTATAGCGGCGTCGAGGTCGACCTCCGGCTCTTCGTGCAGCGTTCCGACACGGTGACGGCCATGAAGAACCTGACCCGGGCGCTGGACGAATTGCGCATGGGTCTCAAGGAGCGCGCCGGGCCGCAGCTCCAGACCGCCTATATCACCGAAAATCCCGACCCCGCGGACCGCTCGGCGCTGGACAGCGCCAATGGCAAGGGCGCCAGCTATGACGCCCCGCATAAGCGTTTCCATCCCGGTTTCCGCACGCTGATGCTGGAACGGGATTATGCCGATGTGCTGCTGATCAGCGCCGCGGGAGACGTGGTCTATTCGGTGGCCAAAAACAAAGATTTCGCCACCAATATTGCCGGGGAAGCCTCGGGGCTGGGCCGGGCCTTCGCGGCCGCCAAGGACCTGGCGGACGGCGAAGCGGCCTTTGTCGATTTCTCCGTCTATGGCCCGGTGGGCCAGCCGCAGAGCTTCATGGCCATGCCGGTCTATGACAAGGACGAGAATACCGGCGTCATGGTGCTGTCCATCGCGCCCGACGCGGTGAGCACCCGCGTCGCCGGCCTGTCGGGGCTGGGACGGAGCGGGGAAGTGGTGGTGGTGGGCAGCGACGGCCTGCTGCGCACCGAATCGCCGCGCACCGAGGAAGCGGACGTGCTGGTCACGCCGCTGACCAGCGAGGTGATCGCCAATGCCTTTGCCGGCATTGCGGGCGAAGGCATCAGCACCGATTATCGCGGGGCGAATATGGTGGTGCGGGCCGAGCCGGTCAGCGTCGGCGATGTCACCTGGGCCGTGGCCGCCGTGCAGCCGGAAGACGAAGCCTATGCCGCCGTGGTGCAGATGCGGAACATGACGCTGCTGATCGGCGGCGGATTGCTGGCCATCGCCGCCCTGGTCGGGGTGCTGTTCGCCCGCACGATCAGCCGGCCGATCACGCGGCTGACCCATATGATGGAAACGCTGGCCGATGGCGATCTGTCGGTCGAGGTCCAGGGCGGCGCCCGCCATGACGAGATCGGGGCAATGGCCCGCACGGTGGAAGTGTTCCGCGAAAACGCGCTCAAGGTTCATGAGATGACCGAGGCGGAAGCGGCGCGGATCGTGGCGGCGCAGGCCGAACGCGCCGCGATGATGCAGGACCTGCAGCGCGCCTTCGGCCAGGTGGTGGACGCGGCCATTGCCGGGGATTTCTCGCGGCGCGTCGATGCCGAATTTCCCGACGACGAACTCAATGCCCTGGCCCGTTCCGTCAACGGGCTGGTGGAAACGGTGGATCGGGGGCTTTCGGAAACCGGCTCGGTGCTGTCCTCGCTGGCCAATACCGACCTGACCCGGCGCATGCAGGGCGACTATCAGGGCTCCTTCGCCCGGCTCAAGACCGACACCAATGCCGTGGCCGAGAAACTGACCGAAATCGTCGGCCAGCTGCGCGATACGTCGCGGACGCTGAAAACCGCCACCGGTGAAATCCTCTCGGGCGCCAATGACCTCAGCGAGCGCACCACCAAGCAGGCGGCAACCATCGAGGAAACCTCGGCGGCCATGGAGCAATTGGCCTCCACCGTCATGGCCAATGCCGAACGCGCCAGGCAGGCCAGCACCGTGGCCAGCGGGGTGACCCATACGGCCGAGGAAGGCGGGCAGGTCATGGCCAATGCCAATCAGGCCATGGACCGGATCACCCAGTCCTCGGCCAAGATTTCCAATATTATCGGGCTGATCGACGATATCGCCTTCCAGACCAACCTCTTGGCGCTCAACGCTTCGGTGGAAGCGGCGCGGGCCGGCGAGGCGGGCAAGGGCTTTGCCGTGGTCGCGGTGGAAGTGCGAAGGCTGGCCCAGTCGGCGGCGCAGGCCTCCAGCGACGTCAAGGCGCTGATCGAGCAGAGCGCCGACGAGGTCAAGGGCGGCTCGCGGCTCGTCGCCGATGCGGCGGCGCGGCTTGAGGAAATCCTGACATCGGCCCGCTCGTCCAGCGAATTGATGAATGGCATCGCCCAGGAGAGTCGCGAGCAGGCCGCCTCCATCGAGGAGGTCAATATGGCCGTCCGCACCATGGACGAGATGACCCAGCACAATGCCGCCCTGGTGGAGGAAATGAACGCCTCCATCGAACAGACCGAGGCGCAGGCGACCCAGCTCGACCGGATCGTCGATATCTTCGCGCTGGAAGAACGCCAGGCTGCCACGCCGCCCCGGCCGGAACGCCCGGAGAATCCGGTCAAAGCCATTGCCGAGGGCGCGCGCGGGCTCCAGAGCAAGCTGACCCAGGCGGCAAAGTCCTATCTCAGCAAAGGCAATGCCGCCCTGGAAGCGGATTGGAGCGAGTTCTGAACCGCTAGCGCAGCACCTTCAGGACTTCATCGACGCCTGGAATGGCGGGCGCCGCCACAAGACCAGTACCGATATGGGCCTTAGGCCTGCCAAGAGAACCCGCCGAGATTTCGGCGGGTTTTTTTGTTCGTGGTCGAGAGGCGCCGGCGGCGGTCGCAGTGGCTGCGCGTGCCGCTTTCGAGCGGCCTGTTTCGTAGTCTGAAACAGCGCCAGCTTTTCTGTGCACGGCTCGCGCCCCTGAGCTAACACCGCATCAAGTGCCATTCGTCAATCGAACTACGGAGAAGCTCATGGAACCCGACCAAAATGTCGGTGTCAGCCAAACTGATGTCGAAAGCTTGCTGGTGGGCGCCGTCGACCTGCACTGCCATAGCGGACCGTCGGTCATGGAGCGGGGCGTCAGTCATATCGACATGATGCGCGCCGCCCGGGAAGTCGGGATGCGGGCGCTGTGCTTCAAGGATCATTATTATACGACCGCCCCGGCCGTTAAGTTGATCCAGGCCGAGTTTCCCCAAGATGACGTGGCGCTGCTGGGAAGTATCGTTCTCAACAACGCCGCCGGCGGGTTCAATCCTTATGCCCTGGACATTGCCTTGAAGCTCGGCGCCCGGGTCGTGTGGATGCCCACTGCCTCGGCGGCCAACCATATCCGCCAGAGTCACCGCAAAAAGCGCTTGCAGACGGCAACCCCAATGCTGCCGCCGGAAGGGCTCGATGTGCTGGACAGCCGCGGCCGGATCCGGGACGACGTGAAGCAGGTGCTCGATCTGATCGCACGCGCGGATGCCGTGCTCTCCGCCGGCCATCTCCATATTTCCGAAATCTGGCCGCTCTTCGAGGAAGCCAAGAGCAGGGGGGTGCAGCGCCTCGTGGTGGCCCATCCGACCTATGTGATCGGCGCCGACCTCGCGGACATCAAGGAACTTGCCGGCCTCGGCGCCGTCCTCGAGCACTCGATCTGCATGTTCATCGACTGCCCCTCCCGCCAATACGAGCCGTCCTTTCTCAAGGCGGTGATCGATGCGGGCGGGATCGACAGCACGATCCTGAGTTCGGATATGGGCCAGAAGAAAAATCCACACCCCATCGATGGCTTCAGGGCGGTGATCCGGATGTGCCGGGAGCTGGGATATGCCGAAGACGACATCAGAAAGCTCATCGGCTCGAATGCGGCGCGCCTCGCCGGACTTACGCAAGAAGGGAAGAAAACGATATGAGACTTTGTCAATGCCACTACGATGGCGGGGAATTGCTGGCACTGGTGCTCGATGACGAGACACTGGTGAACGTCTCGGCCCTCATCACCCAGGAACGCCCCGGAACGCCCGCCGTGCCGAACCTGATGCTGGACCTGATCGAGCAGGGCGAGGAGGGCTTGGAAGCCCTTGCCGGCGTCGAACGGCTGGTTGCAGCCGATCCGGAAATGGCGCGGAAATATCGGCTCGACCCTGAAAAGACCCGGATTAAGGCGCCTCTGCACAATCCGCCGAAGTTTTTCTCACTGGCCATCAACCAGGGCGAGGGCTGGCGCCGGGCAACCAAGCCCGAACAGCCGGTTCCGCTCTATTTCATCAAGATCCAGACGGCCATCACTGGGCCCTACGACCCCATCATCATCCCCGACATCGGTGATGTCGGCTGCGAAGTCGAGCTCGCGATCATCATCGGCAAAGGCGGAAAGAACATTCCGGTGAGCCAGGCGATGGACCACGTCTTTGGCTATACCGTCCACAACGACATTACCGCACACGCACTGCGCAAGAAGAGCGAGTGGATACAGTCCAACAGAAAAGACGGCAGCAGCGAGCGTCTCACCTATCCGGGCCGCTACAAGAACTTCGACACCTTTTCGCCCATGGGGCCCTATATCAGGCTCGCCAGCCCGGACTTCGATCCCGAGTCCCTGGAAATGAAGGCGTTTCTCAACGACGACATGATCCAGCAAGGCAACTCGAATGATTATATCTTCAAGTTCGCCGAAGTTATCGCCTATCTGTCGCAAGCCCATACCCTGACCCCCGGTGACATCATCTCTTCGGGCACGTGTCCCTATGTGGACCCCTGGACCATGGCCAAGACCAATCTTGCCGGCGGCCACCTGGTCTCGGAGATCGAAGGGATCGGCAGATTGCGCAATCCGATCGAGCGTATCGAGCCCAGCGGGGAAAAGGTGGTCTTCAGCTTCCGCAACGCCGAGGCCTGACCGACCGCATCACGCTGGCGTAAAATTATAGGGCACGGGCCGGTTCAACGGCCCGTGCCCTAAACTTTGGTTCTCTGTCGTCCAGCGCGATCAGTGATGTCCATGCCTGGAAATTCGCGAGCCGGCCGAATTACGCCTTCCGCGTCTGGGCATCCCTCACGAGAGCGGCGAACCGGAAGGGGACATGGACCATCTTGGTATAGGGCAGCGTCAGGTAGAGCGCGAAGACGGCGCCCAGATGGGCGATGAGCAGGGGGCGGACGCCGGCGGTTCCTGTCGCTCCATAAAGCGCAAGGCCGGTGGCCGCTGTGGCGGTGAGCAGCAGGACGAAAGCCATCTCTCCCCCCCACACGGCGGGGGCGCCCAAGGATTTTTCCGCGCGAAGCTTCAGGCCGATAAGGCCGATGCCGCCAATGGTCATCAGGATGCCGCCGGGTATGCCAAAAATCTTGGGCAGCGTGAGCGGCCCATAAGGGGCCTCGATGCCAAAGCCATAATGCAGAACCGTTCCGGAAACCGTGGCGGCAAAACAGAGAACGAAGCCCCACATGACGGCCTGATGCGCCCAGCGGCGAGCCATCGTATAGCGGTCTTCCTTTTCGTAATTGCAGCCTTCGGCCGCCCCGCCCGACAGATTTTTGAGCCGGCCCGCATCGACAAGAGCATCGCTCAAATGTTTGAGCGTGACCCGATCGCCCCCCACATGCCGCCAATAGCGCCAGACGCCGACCGAGATGATGGCGAGGGGCAGGAACGAGGTAAGCGTAAAGAGCGTAGCCATGACGGTATGGGAGATGACGGCGTAAAAGCCCTCGCCGCTTTCAGGGCGTAATGCATAGGCCATGACGAGAATGACGACGATGCCGGCGGCCAGGGCGCCCGCCAGCGCCACGCCGCTCTTCTGGAAGAGCGTGGCGACGCCTCTCGGCCAGATGAAACGTTCCCAGCTTTCCACCCGCACTTCTGCGAGCGCGCGCGGCAGGTTGTGATCGAATTCATGCGGGGCGGTATATTGGCAGGCGTAATAACAGCCGCGGCAATTGTGGCAGAGATTGGCTAATTGGGTGATCTCGCCATCCGAAAAGGCGCGGTGCAGGGTCATTGCCGGAAAGACCGAGCAATAGCCTTCGCAATACCGGCACGCATTGCAGATTTCGAGCTGTCGTCGCGCCTCATCGATGGTGGCGTCGGTATCGAAATCGACCGCGGTGCGATTGCTGAGGGTTGCAAGAGCGTCAATTGACATGAGCGGCGGCCTCCCTGCCGGCTGTGCGTCCGAAAACTGTTCCGATGGTCATGCCGAAGCCGGCGAGATAGCCTTGCCCCAGGATTGATCCGGCCATCATTTCTCCCGCTGCCCAGACATTGGTGTAGCGGCCATTGGCGCCGCTGACGCGGGCGGTGTCATCGACCTTGAGGCCGAGATAGGTGAAGGTGACGCCGGGGCGCAGCGAATAGCCGTAATAGGGGGCCGTATCGAGCGGGCGCGCCCAATTGGTCTTGGCCGGTTCGAGGCCCTCGGTGGCCAAGCTGTCGAGCTCGGTCGGATGGAAATTCCCGGGGCGGCAAGCCCTGTTGAATTCGGCCACGGTTCTTTCTACCGCCTCAACCGGCAATTCCATCTTTTGCGCGAGTTCCGATATGGAATCGGCTTTGACGGCCGGAAAAACCGACGGCATGAAGAGATCGGCGCTCTTGGCGTCGATGAGCGCGTAGGCGACCTGGTCGGGCTGGGCGGCAACCAGTCGTCCCCAAATGGCATAGCGCTTGGGCCAGACATCCTCGCCTTCATTATAGAAGCGCTGCCCATGCTTGTTGACGACCACTGAGAACGGCACGCAATCGAGCCGGGTGGCGATGCCGCCATCATATTTGGGCGCGCGTCCGTCAATGGCCACGGCATGGCATTGGGTCGGATCGCCGACGCTCAGGGCGCCGTTATCGAGCATGTTTTTGAGCACTTCGCCCCGATTGTAGGGCGTGCCGCGAATGAGGAAATTTCTGGCTGCCGGTCCCCAGGCGCGGGCCAGCCATTCGAGGTCGGCCTGGAAGCCACCGGAGGCGAGAACGACGGCCTTGCCGGAAATCTCCAGTTCTTTTCCTCCGAAGGTGACGCGGAGAGCGCGAAAAGTATCGTCTTCGATAAGGATATGGGAGACCTTGGCCTCGTAGGCGACAGTAATGCCGAGATCGGTGGCGGTATTGTAATAGGCATTGACCAGCGCCTTGCCCCCGCCGAGAAAAAACGCGTTGGTCCGCGACAGCGACAGCGTTCCCGAGAGCGAGGGCTGGAAACGCACGCCGTGCTTCTCCATCCAGGGCAGGCAGGATTCGGACGTACGGATGGCCATGCGGGCCAGATGCTCGTCGGTCTTGCCCTTGGTCACCAGCATCAGGTCGTGGAAATATTCTTCTTCCCCATAAGCACCGGTCAGAACCGAAATCGGACCCTGATGCATGCAGCGAAAGTTGCGCGTATGCCGGGAATTTCCTCCACGATAGGGCTTGGGGGCGCCTTCGAGCACCAGCACCCGCGCGCCGGCCTCGGCCGCCTCGATGGCCGCGCATAATGCCGCGTTCCCGCCGCCGACGACGATGAGGTCCCAGAAAGGGGCGGATAATTCAGCCGGTGCCTGCGCCATTCTCTTGCCTCCGGTTCACATCCGTTTTCGTTCAAGATCGGTCGCCTGCTCCAGGAGCGATGAATCGGCGCGCAGCACCGCCTTGGCGATCTTATGCGTGGGGGTATGGGGAAGCTTCTCCACGAAAGTGACGAAGCGCGGCACCTTCATCGCCGCGAGCCGTTCGACACACCAAGCCGCGACGTCCTCGGCACGGAGCGTGAGGCCGGGCCTGAGCACGATCGCCACCAGAATGTCATCCTCGCCCAGTTCGGCGGGGACGGCGATTGCCGCGGCTTCGTGGACGGCCGGGTGTTCGCCGATGACGCGGTCGAGTTCCGCGCCCGAGATGTTTTCGCCGCGGCGGCGGATGATGTCCTTCTTGCGCGAGAGGAAAAAATAATAGCCATCGCGATCCCGCCGGACGAGATCGCCGGTGGCGAACCAGCCATCGCGAAAGGCGGCGGCGGTCTGCTCCGGATCGCGGAAGTAGCCCTGCATGAGAGCGGGAGATTTGAGCAGGAGTTCCCCCGCTTCACCGTCGGCCACCTCGTTGCCCGCCTCGTCCACGACCCGCGCCTGCGTCCAGGATTGCGCGGGATCGGGATGGCGGCCGGTCACTCCGATGCTGCCGGGCTTCTCCGGCCCGCCGAGCGGGTTGCACAACGCGCCGGGACATTCGGTCAGGCCATAGCCGGCGACGAGCAGGGGAATTCCGAACGTCTTGTGGAAGGTTTCGACGAATGCCTGCCGTACGCCATAGACTACGCGAAGCCGGTGTTCGGGCCGGAACTCCGTGCGGGGGCGTTTTTGCAGAATGTTGCCGACCGCCTCGATGAGGTTGACCTGCGTGGCTTCCGATTGCACGACGCTGTCCCAGAACGTGCCAGCCGAAAAGCGCGGCAGAACCGTGCCGCTGGCCCCCGCCGCCAGCATCGAAGCGAGCGAATAAAACAATGCGTTTACATGAAAGAACGGCAGGATGATCAGTACCTTGTCATCCGGCCGCAGGCCCACCCGCGCCGCCACCACCTCGGCGCACAGCACGAAGTTCTTTTGGCTGTGCATCACGCCTTTGGGCATCCCCGTCGTGCCTGAAGTATAGATAATGACGCAGGTGTCGCCAGCTGCGCCGCTGGCCGGTGCGGGCCTCGCGGCGGAGGCGGAAAAGAAGCCGGGCGCGTCATCGGCCTCTCCATCGATCTGCATCAGCCAGCGATCCATGCCGGCCAATTGAAGTGCCCGGCGCACGATCGGCAGCACCGCCAGCGAGCCGATGACGCCGGAAACGTCTGCATCTGCAAGGATGTAGCGCATCTCCTCGACGCCAAAAGCGGGATTGAGCGGCACCATCGCCGCGCCGATCCTGGCGAGGGCCAGCAGCAAGATCACATGGGCGTCGCTATTGGTGGAGCAGATGGCCACACGGTCGCCCTTGCGCACGTTCCGGCCGTGCAACACCGCCGCGACGCGCTCGATCTCGGCTGCGAACTGCCGCCACGTGTAGCGCCGGTCGTCGAAGCTAAGGAACGGTCGGTCCGGATCGGCTTGGGCGCGGCTGTCAAAGAGCCCGCCCAGCGTGTGGCAATGGTCGGCATAAGGCCGCGAAACATCAGGGGAGATAGTCACGATGACGTACTTTTTTCCTCGGAACCGGGCTGAAACCGTTCCTCTGCGGGCCGGGCGAGCCTGATGGGTGCTTCGACGATGTCCTGGAGCATCTCAAGCGAGAGGCCCGGCACCAATTCCGTGGCGACGAAGCCGTCTTCGGTGACGTCGATGACCGCGTAGTCGGCATAGATTCGGCTTACACATTGCCGCGCGGTGAGCGGAAAAGTGCATGCGCGCTTCAGTTTGCTTTCTCCTGATTTTGTCAGCAGGGACATGAGCGTCCAGACGCGGCGGGCGCCGACGGCCAGATCCATGGCCCCGCCGACTGCGGGAGCGGCATCCCCGCCCATCGTCCAATTGGCCAGATCGCCATTGCAGGCGACCTGGTAGGCGCCCAGAACGCAAAGATCGAGCCGCCCGCCGCGCGCGATGGCGAAACTGTCCGCATGGTGAATGTAGCTACCGCCCTCGAGCAGCGTCACATATTGCTTGCCGGCATTGACCAGCCAGGTGTCGCGCGCGGCGGGCGCCGGGGCCGGCCCCATTCCCAGGATTCCGTTCTCGGAGTGAAAGATCACCTCCCGCGAGCCCGGCACGTGGTTGGCGACCAGGGTGGGAATGCCGATGCCCAGATTGACGCACCATCCCTCGCCGATGTCGCGGGCGACGCGGCGCGCGATTTCATTGCGGCTGCGCGGTTTGATCGTGTCAGCAATTGTGTGGCCCATCTCTAGAACTCCGGTGGGTCGCCATAAGGAATGTGCACCACCCGATCGACGAACACGCCGGGCGTGACCACCGCTTCGGGATCGATCCCGCCCAAATCCACGCGATGCTGGGTCTGCGCGATCGTGCACTTTGCGGCCATCGCCATGATGGGATTGAAGTTCCGGCCGGCACGCCGATAGGTGAGATTGCCCCACCGGTCGGCGGTCCAGGCCTCAATAAGCGCCAGATCGGCGTAAAGCGCGGTTTCGAGGATGCATTCGCGGCCGCCGAACATGGCCGTCTGTTTGCCATCGGCCATCAGCGTGCCGGCGCCCGTTGGTGTATAAAAGGCCGGGATGCCGGCACCGGCGGCCCGTATCCGTTCCGCAATAGTGCCCTGGGCGGCAATCTCGAGTTCGATTTTTCCGGCCCGGTAGAGCGTTTCAAAAACCACCGGGTTCGAACTTCTGGGAAACGAACAGATAATCTTGCGCACCCGGCCAAGCTCCAGAAGCCGGGCCAAGCCTGTATGACCGACCCCGGCATTGTTGGCGACGATCGTCAGGTCGCCGGCACCATATTCGATCAGGCCATCGATCAATTGCACCGGCTGACCGGCGGCACCGAACCCGCCGACAAGGACGACACTGCCGTCCTCGATGCCCTGGAAAGCCTCGGAAAGATTCACGAATTTGTCGATCATGGCTTTGCCACCCGGAAGGCGGGAACGAGTGCGTCGCCGGATTCCAGGAATGCCGGAACCACCGGCAAGCCGATCGCCAGGTCCACGAAATCGGTGTCGATGATGTTGGTCAGCATGATCGGGCCTTCGCGCAATTGCACATAGGCCACCGCGTAAGGCTCCGCCGTCCGCCGCATGATTGTATAGGAATAAATGGTGGCCCCCTCAGCGACCGGGCGCATTTCGACATCGTCCGACAGGCAGAACGGGCAGAGGCGGCGCGGATACCAATGCGCTTTGCCGCAGGCGCGACATCTCGGTATCTTGAGCGTAAGCGTGGCGGCGGCATCGCTGAAATAATCTTCCGCCGTGCCAAAGGCCTTTTTTTTGTCGTCATCGGTCATCGCGCTATTCCCGTTCCAGAATCAACGTCGCCGCGCCGTGCCGTGTGCCGATATTGCCGCCGATACCCTGGGCAAGCGCCAGATCGCAGTTTCGGACCTGAACGGCAGGATGCGCCTCGCCCCGCAATTGCCTGACCGCCTCGATGACCTTGGTCATGCCGCCGCGATTGCCGGGGTGATTGTTGCACAGCCCCCCGCCATCGGTGTTGACCGCCAATCGTCCCGTCCCCGAGATCAAACCGCCATCGGCGGCAAAGCGTCCGCCCTCGCCCCGGCGGCAAAAGCCCAGATCCTCGAGCTGAAGCAGAACGGTGATGGTGAAACTGTCGTAAAGGGATGCGTATTTGATATCGCCCGGCTCAACGCCTGCCTGCGCGAATGCGCGCGGCGCCGACTGGGCGGCGGCGGTTGTCGTCAGATCGACGGCCCCGGCATTCTGATGTTTGATGGCGTGCGCGCCGGCTAGCACCCGCACTTTGGGTCTATTGAGCCTCGCCGCGATTTCCGGTCGGGCGACGATCAATGCACCGCCTCCATCAGTCACCACGCAGCAGTCGAGCCGGTGCAGGGGATCAGCGATCATCGGCGAATTGAGCACATCATCGACCGAGACCGGTGCGGGCAGCATGGCATGGGGGTTGTGTTGGGCGTGCCGCGAAAACGCCGCTTTAACCCAGGCCAGCTGCACATCGGTCGTGCCGAATTCGTGCATATGGCGATGGGCGGCCATGGCATAGCCCGCCACCAGCGCCGGCCGATAGGGAATTTCCCATGCGAGATCGGGCTGCAAGGGATTGTGCACTCGCGTTGCGGTGCCCACGCTCTTTCCCTCGCTGCGGGGCCGGCCAGCCAGGGTGATCAGCGCGACGCTGCACTCGCCGGCGGCGATGGCTGAGGCGGCGCGGGCGACATGAGCCACATAGGAGCAGCCGCCGAGATCGGTCGAATCGACATAGCGCGGCTGGAGATTGAGATATTCGACCATCGAGATCGGTCCCAGTCCCGGCGCGTCCCCGGCGCAGAAAAATCCGTCGATATCGGAGGCATCCAGGCCCGCGTCGCGCAGAGCGCCAAGCGCGACTTCCGCGTGGATTTCCGGCACCGTCCTGTCGGGAAGCAGGCGGGCGGGATGCTCGAATGCGCCCACGATATAGGCGCTGCCGCTTGTCCTGCTCATTGGATCCGGACCGCCTCTTGATTGGCGGTGAGAGCCATGAGGCCGGATATGTCGAACGTCTCGATTTCTCGTATTGCCTCAACGATCCGATCGGCATTGCCGGATCCGGTGACAGGATCGGCAAGCATGTGAAATTTTTCCTCCAGAGCCGTGTCCGACATCGGCCGCTCCCCGGAGCCCAACGGATAATCGACCTGCGTCTCGATTACGGCGCCGTCCTGCGTCTCCACGCTCAGGTGGCAAGATGTCCCACGCGGGAGCCCCGCATCGGGCTCAACGACCAGCATGCCGGCGAGCCGGAGAACCTCGCTATGGTTCAGCCTGTCGGTTTCGTACTGGCGGGGAAGAGCGGTGCCGTCGATCAGGGCGATGGCGACCGAATAGGGAAGGCTCATTTGCGCCTCGTGATAGGAGGTGGGGGCCGGGTTGAGATGATAGTTCGCCCAGTCGGGATGCCGCCGCATGGTCATGCCGCGGATCGTTTGCGTGGCCTTACCAAGCCGCTCTCGAACGCCAATGGCGCAATCGATGGCGTTGTGGATGGGGCGCGCGCACGAGTAAGGCTTGAATTCGATATCCAGGTGGTAGTCATCGCCCAGCTCATCGGTCAGGACGGAAAGATCGTAATGATCGCTATAGGCCCGGCAGAAGCCGCGCTGGCCCTCAAAGATCGTCGCAGCTCCCGTAAAGCCGAATTCCGCCATCATGGCTGCGGTCAGGCCCGCTCGTGCGGCGGGGCCAGGATTGAAGCGCTTCTGCATGGATGGGCCGTACATCTCCATCAGGCCCGATGCCTGAGCACCCGCTAATCCCAGCGCGGAGATCATGAAGTCCGGCGGCAAGTCGGCCAGCTTGCCCGCCGCCACGCTCGCGCCGAAGACGCCACAGACCGGAGTGGTGTGAAACCCGCGATTGCGAAGCGAAAAATTGCATGCGGCGCTGACGCGGGCCAGGATTTCGCAGCCGCAAACGATCGCCGCTATAAAATCGCGGCCGCTGGCTTGATTGCGCTCGGCCGCAGCCAGCGCCGCGGAAACCACCGGCGGGCCGAAATGGAAGAGAGCCAGGGCATCGACATCGTCGAGTTCGATGCTGTGCGAACAGATGGCATTGGCGAATGCAGCGTCGGGGGCCGAGCTCCGGTCGCTGCTGCCAATGAGGGTGGCGACCGGACGGCCCGCGCATTCCGAAGCGAACTTCCGGGCGATCGCGCCGCTCGTCGTCTGGCTGCCGGCAATGGCAACGCCAAAATAATCGAGAACGAGGCGCTTCGCCTTTTCGATTTCAGCCGCCGGGATCGCGTCGTAATCGAGTCCGCTGAAGTGCCTGCCAAGCTGTTCGGCGACGGTAGGGAGCATGGAAGCAGATCCTTTCGAACTGGCAAGGAACCTCGTAGAGGGCCGCTTCTGCAAAGAACGCCTCTGCGCTTCTTCGAAATCCTCATTGCCGGTTTGGCTGCAATCCCGAACCGAAAAGCGGCGCCTGAATTGGCCGGCGCCGCTCTCTTAGTCCTTGCAGGTGGGACCACACTGGCACGGACCTCAGCGGCTGCCGATCTCGAAATCGCCCCGTTTCACGTTGAGAAACGGGATTGCGCTAAGCCGATCTCCGATGGTCGGTTTGCTGTCGACAATTTTGCCCTGTTTTTGTAATCATGAATGGCACTAATTTGGGTTTGGGGGTGGATATATGAAGCCGGCGACAGAAATCGGCACGCTTGCGGACAGGGCGTTTGAATGGCTCGAGGAATCGATTATCAAAGGAGTCTACGCACCCGGCGAGCGACTCGACGAGGTCAGCCTCTCCAAGGCGTTCGGCATCAGCCGGGGGCCGGTGCGCGAGGCGATTCGGAGGCTCGAAGGCAAGCGCCTGGTGGAACGCGTCGCCCGTAGCGGCGTTCGCGTTGCGCAGCGCACACTCGAGGATCTGGTTGAGCTTCTCACTGTCCGCGAGGCGCTCGAGGGGATGGCGTGTCGGCTGGCAACCGAGCGGATCAGCGACGAGGCGCTTGATGAACTCGATGCGCTTCTCGATGGACATTCCGCCGACGTAACCGCCATTCCCGAGGCGGGCTATTTTCAGCGGCCTGGCGACTATGATTTCCATTTCAGGATCATTCAGGCCTGCGGGAACCGCCTTCTGACGCAGATGTTGTGCGAGGATATGTATCACCTCCTGCGGGTATACAGGTTCCATTCGAGTAAGCGCACGGGCAGGGCCGTCGAGGCTCTCAACGAACACAGGCGGATTCTCGACGCCATGCGGAAGCGTGACCCCGCACTCGCCGAAAAAGAAATAAGGCGGCACCTCGCCCGCGCCAGAGAGGCGGTGGCCAATCAAGCGACGGCGCCAGTCCCGCCACGCCTGAAGCCTGTCTGAAGCCAGCGAGGCGATGATCGAGCGGAAATTCCAGGGCGACGAATCTTTGTTGACATTTAGTCGGGCGTTCTGTCAACAATTGCACAATGTCGTCTTGGGAGTGCAGCGGCCGTGCCGACGAGAATACCAGCTACGATTATGCGCGGAGGAACCAGTCGGGCGGTCTTTCTCGACGGGCGGCATCTCCCCGCGAATTCGGCCGAACGCGAGCAAATTATTCTCGAAGTGTTCGGCTCGCCCGATCCACGCCAGATCGACGGGCTGGGCGGCGCCGATCCCTTGACGAGCAAGCTGGCGATCATCGACCGGCCCGACCCGGAAATGGCTGCCCAGGCGGATGTCGTCTACACTTTCGGGCAGGTCGGGATCGCCGAACCGCGCGTGGACTGGCACAGTCTATGCGGCAATATATCGGCGGCGGTTGGCCTATATGCCATCGAAACGGGCATGGTGGGCGCGGTGGAGCCCGTTACAACCGTTCGCGTGTTCAATACCAATCTCAATCGCATCCTGCATATCGATGTGCAGGTGGAAGACGGCGCACCACGCGAACGCGGCACATTCGCGGTGCCGGGCGTGCCAGGCACCGGGTCGGAGATCGTTATCGATTTCGCCACGACCGCTGGAGCCACGACGGGCGCGTTGATGCCCACCGGGCAGGTCATGGATACGCTTGCGGTCGATGGCATCGGGCCCGTTCAGGCGACGCTTCTCGATATCGGCAATGCCCATGTATTCATTCGCGCCGCCGATGTCGGGCTCACCGGCACCGAAACCGCCGCCCAGATCGACGCCGACGAGCCGTTGCGCCATCGGCTGGAGGCGATACGCGGCGCTGCGGCCATGCGCATGAACATGATCGCGGGCCCGGCGGCGGCCGCGCGAACCCAAAGCCCTGCAACCCCGATCCTGGCGCTCATTGCTGCGCCAGCGGGCTATCGGGTCCACGGCTCGGGCCAGACGATCGCACAAGCGGATGTGGACGTGGTCGCGCGATTGCAGTTCATGCAGCAGACCCACAAGACCTATGCCGGCACCAGTACGGTCTGCACCGGCGTCGCGAGCCGCATTGCGGGAACGATCGTCCATGAGGCGGCACGGCCGAAAAGCGGGACGGTCCTGAGGATCGGCCATCCCGCCGGCGTGATCGAGACCACGTCGATCGTCGCGCATGGACATGGCGGCGCGGAGGTAAGACGGGCGACGCTGGGGCGGACGGCCCGGCGCATCATGGATGGCACGGTCTATTTGCCGGCCTGGAGATCGGCGCAACGACACGAAACAACCAGCGGGCGGGAACAATGACTCGAAACAGGAAACTAAAACAAATCGTGGACCGCCGCGCCGCCGTGACGGCGCCGGGCGCCGCCAATGCCCTGTTTGCCAGGGCGATCGAGGAATCGGGTTTTGAGGTCATCTATGTAACGGGCGCCGGCATCGCCAACATGCATCTGGGCCAGCCCGATATCGGATTGACCTCGCTGAGCGACCTGGTTTACGCGGTATCCTCCATCGCCGACGTTGTCGACCTGCCGCTCATCGTCGATGCCGATACCGGATTCGGCAATGCGCTGAACATGTACCAAACGGTGCGGAAACTGGAACGGGCCGGCGCATCGGCGCTGCAGGTCGAGGACCAGATCTTTCCCAAGCGATGCGGCCATTTTGACGGCAAGGACGTCGTGCCCGTCGATGAAATGCTCGGTAAGATCAAGGCGGCAACCGATGCGCGGCAGGACGACAACTTGCTCGTCATCGCCCGCACCGACGCCAGGGCGGTACTGGGGCTCGATGCGGCGATCGAACGGGCCTGGGCCTATGGAGAAGCCGGGGCGGACCTGACCTTTGTCGAAGCGCCGGTGGATGCCCGGGAGATGGCCGAAATCACACGACGACTCGCCAAGCCGCAGGTCGCCAATATCGTTTTTGGCGGCAGGACACCCGATCCGGGCCGCGATCATCTGGCTGAAATGGGATTCTCGCTGGTACTCTATGCCAACGCGACTTTGCAGGCGGCGCTTCACGCGACCTACGAAACCCTTTGGGCGCTGCGCGACCACGGGAGCCTCGATCCGGTCGCGGATCGCCTGTCGAGTTTTGATGAGCGGCAAAGAACGGTCCGAAAGCCGCATTGGGATTCTCTGGAGAAACGCTATGCTTTGGTCGCCGGTGCGGGCAGGGATTAGACTCGACAGAAAATAGAACCGCTTCTGCAGGGCGGAAACATAGAAGAACAGAAACTGGAGAATTTTTGTGATCGCGATCGTGATCGCGGTCTGCGGGCGAGGACATGAAATCGCCCAGGGGGAGGAAAAATTGAGTTCGTTTGCACCCGTAACATCAGTCGGTCGGGCCTTGCGTGTCCTACAGGTCGTCAATTCCAGCGGTCCGCTGCGCGTCGGTGAGCTGGCCTTGCAAACCAAGCTGCCGAAACCGACGGTCGTTCGGTTGATCGACACGCTGGTCGCCCTCGGCTTCGTTCAGAAGGAGACGGCGAGCAAGACCTATTTCGTCACGCAATCGGTCCGTAGCCTGAGCATCGGCGCGGAACGCTCCGAAATCATCGCCGAAGCCAGCCGCCCCGCGCTCTGGCGATTGACCAAAAGCATCAAATGGCCCGCCGCAGTGGCAACGCTCGATGGCTGCCGGGTTTTCGTGTGCGCCACGACGCGGCGGCATTCGAAAATGGCTTTGCATTATTCCTCCCGGCAAAGCCATCTGAGCCTCACCTCGCACGCCCTGGGTCGCGCATATCTGGCCTTCTGCTCGGAAGAACAGCGTGAAGCCCTGGTCAGCGAACTGATGAAGCAGGATGACGGGATCAATAGTCGGTATATCGAGCGCGAGAGCATCCTCAAGATGATCTCACATATCCGCTCCAATGGTTATGCCGAACGCGATCGCTCGATCGAGCCGCGCGGAACGTCGACAATCGCCGTTCCCGTGCTGCATCAGACCCGGGCCGTGGCCAGCGTGGGGATCACCTATTTCACCTCGGCAGTGACCTCCCATATGGCGGTCTCCCAACACGTGCCCGCCCTCCAGGAAGTGGCCGCGCGGATCTCGGATCGCATCGGCACGCTGGGGCTGCTCTAAACCCCCATCTCACGGGGAAGCCGCGGCTTGCCGCCCGGTATTCCGGGAGCCGGATCGGGGCGTATAAATCCGAACCTTTCCTCTGTCACGCCTATGGCGGCGACAGCGGCCGGCATTGGGACTCGGTGTCGGTCTACTCCTTGTTTCGCGCCATGAAACGACACTTCGGGATGCTTGCGGCTCCGGCTCAATGGCTCATAGTCGCCGCCCAGGGTGTGGTTCTCACACCGCGATACTCCAAGGAGGAGATAGCATGCAACGTTGGTTACATACGAAACTGATGGTCGTGCCGGCGCTGGTGATCCTGACGGCGATCCCCGCAATGGCGCAGGATTATCCGACCCGGCCGGTGACCTTGATGGTCGGTTTCGAGCCCGGGGGATCGAGCGATATCCTTGCGCGGGTCCTGGCCCCCCATCTGACCGAATTTCTCGGCCAGCCCATCGTAATCGAGAACCGGCCCGGGGCCAACGGAGCGGTCGCCGCCGCACTGGTCGCGAACGCTTCACCCGATGGCCATACTTTGGGCATCGGGGGCTCGTCGCTCCTGACCAATGCGCTGCTAAACCCCAATATCGGATATTCGCTCGACGATCTGGCCGATGTGGCCATGATCGGCAGCTATTCATCCGTCATGATCGTGCCCAAGGACTTGCCGGTCACCTCGGTCGACGAGTTCCAGCAATACGCGCTGGACCATGCCGGCGAGATGAACTGCGGCTCGGGAGGAATCGGGTCGAGCCCGCACCTCTCCTGCGAAGTGGTCAGGACAGCCTTGGGCGTGGAAATAACCCACATCACCTATGGCGGGATGGCGCCAGCGCTCAACGATCTCATGGCTAACCGCCTGCAGGTGGTCTTCAACCCGATCGCCCAGACCAAGCCCTTCATCGACGAGGGGGAAGTGCGTGCGCTTGCCATTACGGGCGCCGAACGAAGCGACGCCCTGCCCGACGTGCCGACCTTGCAGGAGCTCGGCTATGACGTGGAATTGTCGGTCTATACGGGGGTCTATGCGCCCAACGATACGCCCATCGACGTCCTCGAGCGCATAAACGAGGCCATACGGTATGCCACCGCACAGCCCAACGTCATTGACGTCCTCGAAGCCGGCGGCACGATACCCTCCGACATGAACCTCGAGGAATACGTCGCCTATAACGACAACCAGCAGCAGTTCTGGGAAACCTTTATGGAAGAGCATTCCATATCGGATGAATGAGAGCGCGACATTGTGAACCCCGGGGCCGGCATGCCATTGCACCGGCCTCGGGAACGGGAGTTCGATATGAAGCTCAGTTCGAAAACGGGAGACATCGCCGGCGGCGTCATCACCATCGGAATCGGTGTCTTTTTCCTGATCTATTCCTTTTCGTATTCCGCCGGCGAACTGGTGCGCATGGGACCGGCCTATTTTCCCCGCATCATCGCCATCGCCGTGATCGGATTGGGAATAGTCGTCATAGCGACGGCCCGCAAAAGCGCACAATCCGATGACGATGCGGTCCGGCTCATTTCGCTCGATCTCTCATCGGCGGTAAAGCTTGCCGCGGGGCTTGCGGCCTTTGCCGCGATTATCGAGGTTTTCGGCTTCGTTCCGGCCGTTTTTGTAGCGGCATTGGCGGCTTCGCTGGCCAGGGGAGAGGGGAGTCTTCTTTCAAAACTGGTTATCTGTGCCGCCATCACCGCAGCCGTCACGGTCCTCAACGTGCTGGTGTTCCGCGCGCCTGTACCGCTAATTGGATGGTTCTAGATCATGGAAATTGTCGCCAGTCTATTCTATGGGTTCGAGGTGGCTTTGCGGCCCGAAAACCTTCTATATTGCTTTATCGGCGTGTTCTTGGGCACATTTGTCGGCGTTCTGCCGGGTATCGGAGCCACGGCGACGATCGCCGTGCTTCTGCCTGTCACTTATGCGCTTGATCCCACGACCTCGTTCATCATGCTGGCCGGCGTCTATTATGGCGCCGAATATGGAGGCTCGACCGCATCCATATTGCTTAATATTCCCGGAACGCCGTCCAATGCCATCACCTGCCTGGACGGCTATCCTCTCACCCAACAGGGTCGGGGCGGCGTCGCCCTGTTCACGACGGCGATCACGTCATTTATGGGCGGCACGGCGGGCATTCTGGCGCTCATCATCGTCGCGCCGATCATCGTCTCCATCTCGAGAGCCTTCGGGCCGGCCGAATATGTGGCTGTCATCCTGTTCGGCCTGATCGCCTCGGCCGCCGTCAGCCAGGCCCGTCCGGCCAAAGGCCTCACTATGGTGGCGCTGGGCCTCATGCTCGGAACGGTCGGCATCGACGTCAATACCGGCACATATCGCTTCAGCTTCAACTATCCCCCGCTCATCGACGGTATCTCACTTGTGGCGCTTGCCATGGGCATTTTCGGTGTTTCGGAAGTGATAAACTCAATCCGCACGAGCAATGAAAGCGGCACTATCGGCAAGATCACGTTCCGATCCATGTTGCCCAACAGATCGGATCTGTCGGCGTTTTTCGGTCCCGTCATCAGAGGAAGCGGTATCGGGATGCTCATGGGCACATTGCCCGGCACCGGACCCACCATTGCCAGCTTCATCAGCTACGCCATGGAAAAAAGGGTGGCAAAGGACAAGTCGAGGTTCGGACGCGGCGCATTGGAGGGCATTGCCGGTCCCGAAGCCTCCAACAACGCCGCCGCCCAAACGGCCTTCATTCCCACGCTGACCCTGGGCATTCCGGGCACCGCTACTATGGCCATCATGCTCGGCGCCCTGATGATCCACGGCATCACGCCGGGACCGGGCCTGATGCGCGACCAGCCCGAGTTGTTCTGGGGCCTGGTTGCGAGCTTCGCCATCGGCAATCTGATGCTGCTGGTTCTCAACATTCCGATGATCGGGCTGTGGGTGCGGCTGCTTTCGGTGCCGTTCAAGCTGCTCTATCCCACAATCATATGCCTGATCTGCCTCGGGGTCTTCTCGGTGCGAAACAGCGCCTTCGACGTGGTTCTGACCATGGCATTGGGCGTCGTTGGCTACTTCATGCGGGCTGCCGGCTTCCCTCTCGCCCCGCTGCTCATCGGGTTCATCCTGGGCCCCATTCTGGAGGAAAACCTGCGGCGTGCCTTGCTTCTGTCGCGTGGCGACATGGCCGTATTCATCGAATCCCCCCTCAGTCTGGCCTTCCTGCTGGTTTCGCTTCTGATGGTCGTTCTGTCCGTGGTGGGTTTCTTCCGCCGGCCCCGGTGAGACGCCCGGACCGGGCGCGGCGGCGGACCAACGCTCGAACTGGAAATGGAGGCGCAGGCTAGGCGAATTGTTTAATCGGGCAGGCCGGTATAATTTTCGGCCAGGCTCTGCTGCGCGGCGGTCGAGCTGGTGAGATAGTCGAATTCGGCCCGCTGGATGCGGCGGCCGAAGGCGCCGGTTTCGGGGAAGACGTGCATCAGGCTGGTCATCCACCAGCTGAACCGCTCGGCCTTCCAGATGCGGGCCAGGGCCCGCGCCGAATAATGCTCCAGCCCGGCCGCCGATTTTTCGGCGTAGAACTCGATCAGCGCATCGGCGAGCATGGCCACGTCGCTCATCGCCAGGTTGAGGCCCTTGGCGCCGGTGGGCGGCACGATATGGGCGGCGTCACCGGCGAGGAACAGCCGGCCGAAGCGCAGCGGCTCGGCGACGAAACTGCGGAGCGGCGCGATGGATTTCTCCAGCGAAGGCCCGGTTCTCAGGGCTTCCGCCGCCGCCTGCGGCAGGCGGCGGCGCAATTCGTCCCAGAAGCGGTCATCGCTCCAGGCCTCCACTTTTTCGCTGGCCGGCACCTGCACGTAATAGCGGCTGCGGCTGAGCGAGCGCTGCGAGCAAAGCGCGAAGCCACGCGCATGATGGGCATAGATCAGCTCCTCGGCCACCGGCGGCCGGTCGACCAGGAGGCCGAGCCAGCCAAAGGGATAGATGCGCTCGAAAATGGCGAGCACCGCCGCCGGGACGCTGGCCCGGCTGACGCCATGATAGCCGTCGCAGCCGGCGATATAGTCGCAATCCATGCGATGGACGACGCCGTCTTTGCGCCAGGTGACCTGGGGTTTGCCAGCAAAATCATGCAGTTCGACATTTTCGGCTTCGTAGATCGTCTGGCCCTCGCGGGCCGCCATCAGGTCGTGGGTCACCTCGGTCTGGCCATAGACGGTGACCTGGCGACCGACCAGAGCGGTGAAGTCGAGGCGGTGGCTGTCGCCGTCAAAACTCAGCACCGCGCCCTCATGGACGAGGCCCTCGGCCCGCAGCCGCCCGCTCACCCGCGCCCGCTCCATCAGCGCCACCGAACCTGGTTCCAGCACCCCGGCGCGGATGCGGCCCAGCACATATTCGGCGCTTCTGCGCTCCAATATCAGATTGTCGATTCCGGCCAGGTCGAGCAATCGGCCCAGCATGAGCCCCGCCGGCCCGGCCCCCACTATCACAACATTGGTGCGCAATTGGTTCCCCCATTGTTAACCTCAGCATGCGCATCGGAGCGGATTTGGTGAATGGACAGGCCATGCAATCGCTTGCACTATCCGAACATGGAGCTGATCCCCACCTATGCGCTTTACGGCGAGCAGGAGAGCAAGCAGGACTGGCTGCATTGGGAGACCATTCCGGCGCGCAGCCAGGGGCACGATTTCCGCATCGCGCCGCATCGGCATGACCATCTGTTTCAGGTGCTGTCGCTGACGGCGGGAACGGCGCGGGTGGTTCTGGATGGCGCCGCTATCCGGCTGGTAGCGGGGGAAATAGTGGTGGTGCCGGCCCTGGTCGTGCATGGCTATGTGTTCTCGCCCGATGTCGATGGATTGGTGCTGACCCTGTTCGAGCGCGATGTGCGGGCGCTCGATCTCGGTTTCGAGCATGCCGCGATCCTGCGCACCGGCGCCTTTGCGGTGATGCAGGCCATGGAGCGGCTGATCGACGAGGCCGACAATCCCGGAGAGCGGCACGAGCTGGCCATGCGGGCCCATCTCACCCTCCTGCTCCTGACGCTGCATCGGGCGCATAGCCAGGCGGTGGCCGGCGACGGCCGCACCGACAGGACCCGGCTGCATGCTGCCGCCTTCCGGCAATTGGTCGAGCGCCGCTTTCGCCAGACGCGGCGGATCGCCGATTATGCCGGGGAGATCGGGGTCAGCCCGGCCCATCTCAACCGCATCAGCCGGCAGGTCCTGGGCGCCTCGGCGCTGGCGGTCATCGAACGCCGCATCGCCCTCGAGGCGCGGCGGCAATTGCTGTTCTCCACCCTGCCGATCAAGCAGATCGGCGCCGAATTGGGCTATGACGACCCGGCCTATTTCACCCGTTTCATCACCCGCATGCTGGGCCTGTCGCCGGCAGCGTTCCGCCAGAAGATGCGGCGGGCTTAGGGGGCCTCCGTCTTACTAGAGAAGTACTTTCAGGTCGGATTGCCTCGGGGCGGGCAAAGACCGCACAATTTTCTCGTAGATCTCATCCTGAGCCCCTCGAAGGACGAGGTCGGTAACTCCGTGGCCGCGCCCCATGGTTCGACAGGCTCACCATGAGGTCCAGGAGGCGCATTCTAATCGCCGTCCCGCAGGCGGGCGGCCACGTCGCGGACAGTCTGCATGAAGGCGGTAAGGGCCAGGCCCGGCGCCGTATCGGTGCGGGTGGTGAAGCCCACCGGCCCCTGGGTTTCGCTCATGTCCACCGGCAGCAGCGCCAGGTAATTGTCGGCCACGTCGTCAGCCACCACGCCCTCCGAGATGAACCAGACCGCATCGCTTTGCCGCACATAGGCGCGACCGAAGGCATTGGAGACGGTTTCCACCTCTTCGTGCTGGGCGTCGATGCCATAGGCCAGCAATATGCGCTGCACCAGCGGCCGGATCACCGAGCCGGGATTGGGCATCAGGCGCTGATAGGGCTCGATCATGCCGAGGCTGAAATCGCGCCGGGCCAGCAGCGGATGGCCCGGCCGCACGACCAGAACCACGCGCTCGGAATAAAGATGCTCGAAGGAGAGGCCGAGCATGGCTTCCGGCTCGGCCATGCGGCCGATGACCAGATCGACATCGCCGGTGCGCAGCAGCGACAGCAGATAGCTGTTGGGTCCGGTGATGATGCGGCTATTGATGCCCGGCTCGGCGGCGAAGAACAGCCGCACCGCCTCGGGCAGCATGCGCGCCGAAACCGAGGGCAGGGCGCCGATCCTGACCAGGGCGGCCTCCCGGGCGCCGCGCGCCGCATCGATCCCCTGCCGCAGGGCCGCGATGCTGGTCGAGGCATAGCGGTAGAACACCTCGCCGAACGGCGTCAGCGCCAGACGCCGCCGGGTGCGGTCGAACAGGGCGCCCCCCAGCACCGCTTCGAGTTCCTGCACGGTCTTGGTGGCGGCGGGCTGGCTGATATTGAGGGCGTCGGCGGCATTGACCATGCTGCGCAGCCGCGCCACTTCCAAAAAGCAGGCAATGTGGCGAATCTTGATCCGGGGATCGATGATGCGAGGTGCCATGGCTGCTCCGGTTATTCTAAGCGAAAAAATTTGCGGGTTTTCAGCTGAGCCGCCGCCGCTTGATAATCGCACGGTTATTCCGGAGCCATGAGTAATCATTTTACTTGGCCCTCGCCAGCCTTTTAAATCGGTGGCGAGAGGGCAAATATGAACTTCGTCCGCATTCACGGCGTCCTGTTGCATTACCGTCTGGCCGGTCCCGAGGGCGCGCCGGCGCTGGCGCTGGCCAATTCGCTGGGCACCGATGCCCGTATCTGGGATGCGGTGATCGACGAACTCGCCGCCGATTATCGCATCCTCTCCTATGACAAGCGCGGCCATGGCCTGAGCGATAGCCCGGAGGGCGATTACCGCCTTGCCGATCATCTGGACGATCTCGAAGGCCTGCTCGACCATGTCGGTTTCGACCGTCTGGCCCTGGGCGGCGTTTCCGTCGGCGGGCTGATCGCCCAGGGCTTCGCGTTGCGGGCGCCGGAGCGGCTGGCGGCTCTCGTGCTCTGCAATACCGCGCCGCTGATGGGCGATGCCGCCATGTGGGCGGCGCGGATCGAGACGGTGCGCCGCCAGGGCCTGGCAGGGCTTGCCGATATGGTGACGGAGCGCTGGTTCAGCCCGGATTTCCGGGCGGCGCGACCCGACGACCTTGCCGGCTGGCGCAATCTGCTGCTGCGCGGCGACGCGGCGGGCTATGCCGCCACCTGCGCCACATTGCGCGACACCGATCTTTCCGACGCCATCGGCGCCATCGATCTGCCCAGTCTGATCGTTGCCGGCGCCGACGATCTGGCCGCGCCGGTGGACCTGGTGCGCCATTGCACCGCCATTGCCGGCTCGCGCTTCGAGATCCTCGAC
Source organism: Devosia sp. YIM 151766 (assembly GCF_030285925.1). NCBI lineage: Bacteria > Pseudomonadati > Pseudomonadota > Alphaproteobacteria > Hyphomicrobiales > Devosiaceae > Devosia > Devosia sp. YIM 151766. Next base: position 242,215 of record NZ_CP127251.1, read on the forward strand.
GGCGTCGGGCATATTCCCTCCATCGAGCAGCCCGAGAAACTGGCGGCGCTGATGCGGCAATTTTTGAAGGAGGCCGGCCATGGCTGACGACAGCCTGTTCGAACGCGGCCTGGCGACCCGCAAGGCGGTGCTGGGCGACGATCACGTCAATGGCGCCACGGCGCGCCAGACCTTGTTCGACGAGGATTTTCAGGCCTTCATCACCGAGGGCGCCTGGGGCTCGGTATGGTCGCGCCCCGGCCTGACCAAGCGCGAGCGCTCCATCGTCACGCTGGCTTTGCTGGCGGCGCTGGGGCATGAGGAGGAATTCGCCATGCATGTGCGCGCCACCATCAATACCGGCGCCAGCGCCGAGGATATCAAGGAAGCCCTGCTGCATGTGGCGGTCTATGCCGGCGTTCCGGCGGCCAATAGCGCCTTCAAGATCGCCAAGCAGGAATTGGCCAAGCGCGGGGAGGTGGCGCCATGAGCGGCATCATCCTGCCCGGGGCCGATGGCCTGCTGTTCCAGCGCGACCGCGCCTGGCACCCGCCCGCCGATACGCCCGGCTATAAGAGCACGACCTTCCGCTCGCCGCGCCACAGCCTGCTGGCGCTGGGCCCGACCAGATCGGAAATGACCGGCCCCAGCTTCGGCCATGAACAGCTGGGCGCGCTCGACAATGACCTGATCCGCAATTTCAGCCAGGACGGCACCGAGGCCATCGGCCAGCGCCTGATCGTCTATGGCCAGGTACTCGACGAAAATGCCCGCCCGGTGCCCCATACGCTGGTGGAATATTGGCAGGCCAATGCCGGCGGCCGCTATCGGCACAAGAAGGAAGGCTATCTGGCCGCGCTCGACCCCAATTTCGGCGGCTTCGGCCGCTCGATCACCGACGAGAACGGCTTTTACCACTTCCGCACCGTCAAGCCCGGCGCCTATCCCTGGCCCAATGGCGGCAATGACTGGCGCCCGGCCCATATTCATTTCTCGGTCTTCGGCCACGCCTTCGCGCAGCGCCTGATCACCCAGATGTATTTCGAGGGCGACCCGATGATCTGGCAATGTCCCATTGTCGGCACCGTTCCCGACAAATCCGCCATCGACCAGCTCATCGCCCGGCTGGACCGGCACAACACCACGCCCATGGACGCCCTGGCCTATCGCTTCGACATCGTGCTGCGTGGCCGGCGCTCGACCATGTTCGAAAACAAGCTGGAGGGGAATTGATGAGCCTGCATCCCGTTCCCAAGCTCAAGGAATCGCCGTCCCAGACCGCCGGGCCCTATGTCCATATCGGGATGACGCCGAATTTCTGCGGCATTACCGGCGTCATCGACGCCGATCCCGGCAGCAATATGCTCTCGCCCGAGGTCAAGGGCGAGCGCATCGTCATCGCCGGCAGGGTCATTGACGGCGCCGGCACGCCGGTGACCGATGCGGTGCTGGAAATCTGGCAGGCCGACGCCCAGGGCGGCCTGGTGGCGCCGATGTCGCCCCATTCCAATTCCACGCCGGCCTTTACCGGCTGGGGGCGGCAGCCGACCCGGGCCGATGGCAGTTTCAGCTTCGAGACCATCAAGCCGGGCCGGGTCGAGGGCCCCGACGGCAAGCCGATGGCGCCGCATGTCTCGCTGTGGATCGTGGCGCGCGGCATCAATATCGGGCTGCAGACGCGGCTCTATTTCGCCGACGAGGCCGAGGCCAATCAGGAGGATTACGTCCTCAACAAGATCATGGATCCCCGCCGCCGCGACACGCTGATCGCGCGCCGGGAGGAGGGCGCCATACCCCGCTATGTGCTGGATATTCATCTCCAGGGGGACAGGGAGACGGTGTTCTTCGATATTTGATCGGGCAATTGTGGGCCCTTCGTCCCTCAAGGAGACGGGGCTAAGGGCCTCGTGTCTTGGGCAAACCGGCCCGGAAGGCGATGGCGCCGCCGGTTCCGTTCATTGCCGAACGGCGATAGGATTTGGTCATGACCCTGCTTTCCGCCCTTGCCGGCGACGCCGAAACCGAGGCGCTGCTTTCCGATCGGGCGCAGCTCGACGCCATGCTGACGGTCGAGCGCGCCTTGGCCGAGGCCAGCGCCGATACCGGCTGGATTTCACCCGAAGCGGCGGCCGCCATTGCCGCGGCCACGGCAAATTTCCAGCCCGACTGGCCGGAACTGGCGGCCGGCATGGCCCGGGACGGCGTGGTCGTGCCGGCGCTGGTCCGGCATTTGCGCCGCCATGTCGCCGAGCCGCATCGCGCTGCCTTGCACAAAGGGGCGACGAGCCAGGACATCGCCGATACGGCGCTGATGCTGCAAGTGGCCAAGGTGCTCGATCTGCATGAAGCGCGGCTCGACGCGCTTCTGGCGCGGCTCGCTCACCTGGCAGGGGAATGGTCGGGGCGCCAGCTCATGGCCCATACGCGCATGCAGGTGGCGCTGCCCACCATTTGGGACGCCAAGCTGGCCGCCTGGTCCGAGCCGCTGCAACGGCATCTGCGCGCCCTGTCGGCGATGCGCCGCAGCCTGCTGGTGATCCAGCTCGGCGGCCCGGTGGGCGATCGCGCCAGCTTCGAGGGCCATGGCGACGCCATCGCCGCCGGCATGGCCAGCCGGCTCGATCTCGGCCTTGCCGCGCCCTGGCACACGACCCGCGACCCCATTGTGGCCCTGGGCAATATGCTGGCGCTGATCTCCGGTTCGCTCGGCAAGATCGGCATGGATGTGGCGCTGCTGGCGCAGAACGAAATCGGCGCCCTGCGCCTTGCGGGCGGCGGTTCCTCTTCCGCCATGGCGCACAAATCCAATCCGGTAAATGCCGAAGTGCTGGTGGCGCTGGCCCGGCACAATGCGGGCCTCGCCGGCATTCTCGGACAGGCCATGGTGCATGAATATGAGCGCTCGGGCGCCGCCTGGACGCTGGAATGGCTGACCCTGCCCGCTATGCTGGTCAATACCGGCGCCGGCCTGCGGCTCGCCGTCAAGCTGGCCGGACAATTGCGTTTGGGGTAATCCTCCCCGCACGAATCACCGGAAGGGGCACACCATGTCCGATACGAACAAGGTCCGCTGGGGCATCATCTCGACCGCCAATATCGGCATGGCCAAGGTGATCCCGGCCATGATGAAATCGCCCCATTCAACGGTCGCCGCCATCGCCTCGCGCCATCTGGATACGGCGCGCCGGGCGGCGGACCAGCTGGGCATCGAAAAGGCCCATGGCTCCTACGAGGACTTGCTGGCCGATCCGGATATCGACGCCATCTACAATCCCCTGCCCAATCATCTGCATGTCGAGCTGACCCTTGCCGCCAATGCCGCCGGCAAGCATGTGCTGTGCGAAAAGCCCATCGCCATCACCGCCGAAGAAGCGAAAAAGCTGCGCCAGGCCCGCGGCGACCGGCTGATCATGGAAGCCTTCATGGTGCGCTTCCATGCCCAATGGCACCGCGCCCGCGAGATCGTCCGCTCCGGGGAGCTGGGCGAAATCCGCGCTGTCCGCGCCGTGTTCAGCTATCACAATGTCGACCCGAACAATGTGCGCAACAAGGCCGATATCGGCGGCGGCGGCATTCTGGACATTGGCTGCTATCCGGTCACCGCCGGCCGCTTCTTCTTCGAGGCGGAACCGCAGCGCGTCGTGTCGCTGGTCGACCGCGATCCGGCTTTCGGCACCGACAGGCTGGCCAGCGTCATCGCCGATTTCGGCGGCGGCAGGCAGCTCAATCTTCTGGTCTCCACCCAGATGGTACCCAATCAGGCCATCGAGCTGCTGGGCAGCAAGGGGCGCGTCGAGATCGTCATTCCCTTCAACGCCCCGCAGGATGCGGCGACGGCCTTGCTGGTCGATCACGGCCTGGCCCTCGATGGCAGCCTGGCGCGCCGGGAAATCCTGCCGCCCTCCGACCAATATACCGAAATGGCCGAAGCCTTCGCCCTGGCCGTGCTGGGGCAGGGGACACTGGATTACGGCGTCGAGGACGCTATCCGCTCCATGCAGGTGCTGGACGCGATCTTCGAGAGCGAGCGCACCGGCGCCTGGGCGCAGGTGCAGGCGGATTAGCCTTTATCATCGGAGCGCTGGCTTGGCTCTCCCTGTGATTGTCGCAAAATCACCGCTCATGACCCTCGCGTTCGCCGCGAGGGTTCTTTGTTGTGGGTTCTGCCGCAAGCGCCCTCGGGTCAGGCCCGAGGGTGACGATCCGAGAAGGAGGCGGCGGAGCCGACGGGAAGGTGCTTTGTGGCTATTCCCATGCCTCCAGCATGGCGGCCGAGACGAAATCGAGGTGCTTGCTCATGGCCGTGCGCGCGCCCTCGGCATTGCCGCCGACAATGGCGGCGACGATGGCTTCGTGATCGCCCAGAATATGCTGGCGCACCGCGTCGATATCGGCCAGATGCTGATGAAACCGCGTATCCACCTCGCCCCGCCGCGACGTCCATAATCCATCCAGCGTTTCGCGCAGCACGGCATTGCCGCAGGCATCGGCCAGGGTCATGTGCAGCATGCGGTCGCTGTCCGAGGACCATTGCCCGGCCTCGGTTTCGTCGCGCATCCGGCGCAATGTTTCGTCCAGTCTAGCCGTGCCCTCGGGCGAAATCTGCCGGCTGGCCAGCGCCGCCGCCTCCGGTTCCAAGAGGCGGCGCACCGCCATGGTTTCGAGCGGGGAGGCACTCAGCTCGGGCAATGGCGTCCGCTTGTCGTCGCGCTGGCGCACAAAGGCGCCGACGCCCACCCGCACTTCGACCAGACCCGCGACTTCCAGCGCGATCAGCGCCTCGCGCACGGTCGGCCGCGACACGCCCAGATTCTGTGCCAATTCGCGTTCGGAGGGCAATTGCCGTCCGGCCTCCACTGCCCCGGCCATGATCTGGTCGCGAATCTGGTCGGCGATCTGGATGTAGAGCTTGCGGTTGGATACGGCCTGAAGTTTCATCGCGCTCCCTTTGGCCCCTGTCTTAGCTTTCTCCGCAATTGCTGTCCACTGGTATGACCGCTTGACAGCTTGACTGACTTGCCATTAGCTCTCGCGCCAATGATAGGCATCGGCCGTGCAGCCGCGCCGCCTTGGAGGAGGATCGAAATGGCAGAGGGGATGGGTGAGGTCGCGATGCCGCTCGCTTCCGCCGTGCCGCTGGTCGAAATGACCGGCATCGACAAATCCTTTCCCGGCGTTCGCGCCCTGTCGCAGGTCCGGTTCGAATTGCTGCCGGGCGAAGTCCATGCGCTGATGGGCGAGAACGGCGCCGGCAAATCGACGCTGATGAAGATTCTCTCCGGCGTCTATTCGCGCGATGCCGGCGTCGTGAAGCTCAATGGCGAGCCGGTGGAAATCACCTCGCCCCGCCAGGCCCAGGATCTGGGGCTCAGCATCATCCATCAGGAACTGGCGCTGATGCGCGACCTGACCGCGGCGCAGAACATCTTTATCGGCCGCGAGCCCCGCCGCTTCGGCATGCTCGACGAAGGCCAGCTCAACCGCGATGCGGCTGCCATTTTCCAGTCGATGAACCTCAATCTCGAACCCAGTGTGCTGGTCGAGACGCTGACCATTGCCAAACAGCAAATGGTCGAGATCGCCAAGGCCTTGTCCTATCGCAGCCGCGTCCTCATCATGGACGAGCCCACTGCGGCGCTGAACGATGCCGAGATCGCCGAACTCTTCGCCATTATCAACCGCCTCAAGGCCGAAGGCGTCGGCATTGTCTATATCTCGCACAAGATGGACGAGATCAAACGCATTTCCGACCGGGTGACCGTGATGCGCGACGGCGAATATGTCGGCACCGTGCCGGCGGCGGACACGCCTATCGAAACCATCATTTCCATGATGGTGGGCCGCACCCTGGCCAATGAAACCCTGGTCATCCCCGATATGGCCGATGCGCCGGTGGCGCTGGAAGTGCGCAACCTCAATCGCGGCCGCGAAATCCGCGATGTCAGCTTCTCCGTCCACGCCGGCGAAATCCTCGGCTTTGCCGGGCTGATGGGCGCCGGTCGCACCGAGGTCGCCCGCGCCATTTTCGGCGCCGACCGGCGCGAGAGCGGCGAAATCTGGGTGCATGGCCAGCGGGTCGGCATCGCCTCGCCCAAGGACGCGGTCGAATTGGGCATTGGCTATCTCTCCGAGGATCGCAAGCTGTTCGGCCTCGCCACCGGCCTGGACGTGCGCAACAATATCGCCCTGGCCAGCCTGTCGCGGTTCACCGGTCCATTGGGCATTCTCAACGAGGCCGGCATGGCTTCGGCGGCGCAAAGCGCCATCCGCCAATTGGCCATCAAGACCCCCAGCGATGTGCAGGAAGCCCGGCTGCTTTCGGGCGGCAATCAGCAGAAAGTGGTCATCGCCAAATGGCTCCTGCGCGATTGCGACATCCTGATTTTCGACGAGCCGACACGCGGCATCGATGTGGGCGCCAAGTCTGAAATCTACAAATTGCTCAACGCCCTGGCTGCCGAGGGCAAGGCCATCATCGTCATTTCCTCCGAACTGCCCGAAGTGCTGCGCCTCAGCCATCGCATTGCGGTGATGTGCGAAGGCCGGCTGACCGGCATCCTGCCCGGAGGCGCCAGTCAGGAAGAGATCATGCGGCTGGCGACCATGCGGGAAAGCGCACTGGTCGAGGACATGCGCCATGCGGGGTGATCTTGGAAATACGACCGATCTTTGCCTCTCTCCCAAAGGGAGAGGGGACGCAGAAGCCACCGCGCCGAGTTCGAAGGGAAGATATAATGACCGATAGTACCGTCGCGGCGCAAAAACCCGGCATCCGCATTTCCGGCGCCTTCCACCGGCTGCTCGCCTTTTCGGGGCTGATTGCGCTGGTCGTGGTCTTCTCGCTGGCCTCGCCCAATTTCATGCAGACCCAGAACATCCTGGCGATCCTGCAGGCCACTTCGGTCAACGGCGTTTTGGCCATCGCCGCTACCCTGGTGATCATCACCGGCGGCATCGACCTCTCGGTCGGCACGCTGATGACCTTCTGCGCGGTGATCGCCGGGGTTATCCTGACCTATCTCGGCCTGCCGCTGCCGCTGGGCGTTCTCGGCGCCATCCTCGCCGGCACCGCCAGCGGGCTGGTATCGGGCGTGGTCATCGCCAAGCTCAAAGTGCCGCCCTTCATCGCCACTTTGGGCATGATGCTGATCCTCAAAGGCCTGTCGCTGGTCATTTCCGGCACCCGTCCGATCTATTTCAACGACACGCCCGGCTTCACCCAGATTTCGCAGGGCTCGCTGATCGGCGCCGTCATTCCCGGCCTGCCGATTCCCAATGGCGTGCTGATCCTGTTCGCGGTGGCGCTGATCACCGCCTTCATTCTCGGCAAGACCGCGCTGGGCCGCTACACTTTCGCGCTCGGCTCCAACGAGGAGGCGCTGCGCCTTTCCGGCGTCAATGTCGATCGCTGGAAGATCGCCATTTATGCCACCGCCGGCTCCATCTGCGGCGTGGCCGGCCTGCTCATCGCCAGCCGCCTCAATTCGGCGCAGCCGGCTCTGGGGCAGGGCTACGAACTCGACGCCATCGCCGCTGTGGTCATCGGCGGCACCTCGCTGTCGGGCGGCCGCGGCACCGTGCTCGGCACGCTGATCGGCGCGCTCATCATCTCCGTGCTGGCCAATGGCCTGCGCATCCTATCGGTGGCCCAGGAATGGCAGACGGTGGTGACCGGCACCATCATCATCCTGGCCGTCTATGCCGACATCCTGCGGCGCCGCACTCTTTAGGCGCCGATTTTTCCCCCGCGCGTTCCGCGCCACCAAGAGGCTTCAAAATGCCTGAACGTTTCAAAGCAGCATCTGGGAGGTTTACCATGCTCAATCGTCGTACCCTGCTTGGCGCCATCAGCGCCGTGGCCATGCTGGCCTCGGCCGGCGCTCCGGCCTTCGCACAGGAAAATTATGATATCGCCCTGATTTCCAAGGGCTTCCAGCACCAGTTCTGGCAGGCCGTGAAGGCCGGTGCCGATCAGGCCGGCGCCGATCTCGGCGTCAGCGTCACCTTCGAGGGCCCGGAAAGCGAAACCCAGGTCGACCGCCAGATGGATATGCTGGCCGCCGCCCTGTCGCGCAATCCCGACGCCATCGGCTTTGCCGCCCTCGACAGCCAGGCCGCCACGCCGCTGCTGCAGCAGGCCGATGCGGCCGGCATCCCGATCATCGCCTTCGACTCCGGCGTCGACAGCGACATCCCCCTGACCACGGCCACCACTGACAACGTCGCGGCTGCCGCCCTGGCGGCCGACGTCATGGCCGAACTGATCGGCGGCGAAGGCAAGATTGCGGTCGTTGCCCATGACCAGACCAGCCGCACCGGCATCGACCGCCGCGACGGCTTCGTCAACCGCATCGCCGAAGCCTATCCGAATATCGAGATCGTCTCGATCCAGTATGGCGGCGGCGACCAGCTGCAATCGACCGAAATCACCAAGTCGATCCTGCTGGCCAATCCCGACCTCAAGGGCATTTTCGGTACCAATGAAGGCTCGGCCATCGGCGTCGCCAATGGCAAGCAGGAACTGAACAGCGATGTCGTGGTCATCGGCTTCGATTCCGGCGCGGCGCAGAAGGGTATGGTTGCCTCCGGCCTGATGGCCGGCGCCATCACCCAGAACCCAGTCGGCATCGGCTACCAGACCGTGCAGGCCGCCGTCGCGGCGCTCAAGGGCGAGGAATTGCCCCCGATCATCGATACCGGCTTCTACTTCTATGACGCCGAAAACATGAACAACCCCGAAATCGCGGCTGTTCTGTACGACTAAGCACGACCCTACGGCGTGGGCCGCCTCCCTCCCGTCAAGCGGGAGGGAGGCGAAAGCCGCCCGATATCTGCCTATTCCAGGACCTTCCATGTCAGACCTCACCGGAAAACTCGTTCTCATCACCGCCGCCGCGCAGGGCATTGGCCGCGCCTCGGTGGAGGCCTTTGCCCGCGCCGGCGCCAGGGTCGTCGCCACCGATATCAATGCGGAAAGGCTCGCCGAACTGGACGGCATGGACAATGTCTCGACCCGGGTGCTCGACGTGCTGTCCGCGGCGGCGGTCAACCAGGCCGTGGCCGAAATTGGTCAGATCGACGTGCTGTTCAATTGCGCCGGCGTCGTCCATTCCGGCACGGTGCTGGAGATGAGCGAGGCCGATCTCGACTTTGCCCTCGACCTCAATGTCCGGGCGCAGATTCGCACCATCAAGGCGGTCTTGCCGCAAATGCTGGAGCGCCGCGACGGCGCCATCATCAATATGGCCACCGTCGCCTCCTCGGTGAAAGGCGTGCCCAACCGCGCCGCCTATACGATTTCCAAGGCGGCGGTCGTGGGGCTGACCAAATCCATCGCCGCCGATTACACCACAGCCAATATCCGGGTGAACGCCATCTGCCCGGGCACGGTGGAGAGCCCGAGCCTGCATGAGCGCTGGCATGCGACCGGCGATTTCGAGGGCGCCCGCAAGGCCTTCATCGCCCGCCAGCCCATCGGCCGCATCGCCCGGCCCGAAGAAGTGGCCGATCTCGCCGTCTATCTGGCCGGCGCGACCTACACGACCGGACAGGTCCATATCATCGACGGAGGCTGGACGGCCTAGCCCCGCGCCGGCCGACCTCGTCCTTCGACAGGCTCAGGATGAGGTCTTTTGAGGGCGCTGCCTTTGCGCAGCTTGTCGAACCACGAGGTCGCGGGCAAGGAACACACAACATGACCAAGATCACCACTCTCACCACCCACGACCTCCGCTTCCCCACCTCGGCATCGCTCGACGGGTCGGATGCGATGAACCCGGACCCCGATTACTCGGCGGCCTATGTCGTGCTCGGCACCGATGGCGCCCATGCGGGACACGGCCTGACCTTCACCATCGGCCGTGGCAATGAAGTGGTGGTGACCGCCATCGAGGCCCTGCGGGAGCGGGTGATCGGGCTGGAACTGGACTGGATCGCCGAAAATCCCGGCCGGTTCTGGCGCCACGTCACCGGCGACAGCCAATTGCGCTGGATCGGCCCCGACAAGGGCGCCATGCATCTGGCGACCGGCGCGGTGGTCAATGCCGTCTGGGACCTGCTGGCCAAAGCCGCGAACAAGCCGGTCTGGCTCTATGTCGCCGAGATGAGCCCCGAACAGCTCGTATCCATCATCGACTTCCGCTATCTGACCGATGCCATCACCCCCGAGGAGGCGCTGGAGATTTTCCGCCAGGCCGAGCCGGGCAAGGCCGAGCGCATCGCCCGATTACGGGCGGAGGGCTATCCCTGCTACACCACTTCGGCCGGCTGGCTGGGCTATTCCAACGACAAGCTGACGCGGCTGGCCACGGAAGCCGTCGAAGCCGGCTTCAGCCATATCAAGATGAAGGTCGGGCGCGATCTCGACGACGATATCCGCCGGCTCGAAATCGTCCGCTCGATCATGGGCCCGGACCGCCAACTGATGATCGACGCCAATCAGGTCTGGGAAGTCGATCAGGCCATCGACTGGGTCAATGCGCTTCAGCGCTTCAACCCCTTCTTCATCGAGGAGCCGACCAGCCCCGACGATGTCGAAGGCCATCGGAAAATCCGCGAGGCGGTGGCGCCGGTCAAAGTTGCCACCGGCGAAATGTGCCAGAACCGCATCCTGTTCAAGCAATTCATCACTCGCGGCGCCCTCGATATCGTCCAGATCGACGCCTGCCGCATCGGCGGCCTGAACGAAGTGCTCTCGGTGCTGCTCATGGCGGCCAAATATGACAAGCCGGTCTGGCCCCATGCCGGCGGCGTCGGCCTCTGCGAATATGTGCAGCACCTCTCGATGATCGATTATCTGGTAATATCGGGCACCAAGGAGGGGCGGGTGATCGAATTCGTCGACCATTTGCACGAGCATTTCCTTGACCCCTGCGTCATCCGCAACGCCGCCTATATGCCGCCGGAACGGGCCGGGTTTTCCATCGAGATGAAGGCGGAATCGATTTCGGAGAATACGTTCCGAGGCTGAGGGCGGCATCTGCTCCCTCTCCCTCTGGGGGAGAGGGGACGAAGGAACCGTTCTAAACCCCGGTCTCCACCAGCCGCACCCCGGCCTCGGCGCAGAGAGTGCGGATCGAATCCAGCGGGCAGTGATCGGTGATGAAGCTGTGTGCCTGGCTGAGATGGCCGATCCGCACCGGGGCGGTGCGGGTGAATTTGGTGCTGTCCGACACCACGATCACGTGGCGGGCATTGGCGATGATGGCCTGGGCGACTTTCACTTCGCGATAGTCGAAATCGAGCAGGGCGCCGTCGGAATCGATGGCCGAGACGCCGATCACCGCGAAATCCACTTTGAACTGGCGGATGAAATCCACCGCCGCCTCGCCGACAATGCCGCCATCGGCGGGCCGCACCACGCCGCCGGCGATGACGACCTCGACCGAAGGCAGCAGCCGCAGGTGATTGGCGACATTGATATTGTTGGTGATGACCATGAGGCCGCGATGCCCCGCCAGCGCCTGGCTCACCGCTTCGGTTGTGGTGCCGATATTGATGATCAGCGAGGCATTGTCGGGAATCAGCGCCGCCGCCGCCTTGCCGATGGCGCGCTTTTCCGCCGGGGCGATCTGGCGCCGCGCTTCATATTCAACATTTTCGACGCCCGAAGGGTGCATGGCGCCGCCATGGGTGCGCTTCAGCGCGCCGTGCTCGCAAAGCAGGTTGAGATCCTTGCGGATGGTCTGCGGCGTCACCCCGAACGTATCGACCAGCCGTTCGACGCTGACCTCGCCCGATTGCCGGGCCAGTTCGACGATTTTCGCCTGTCGCATAGCGGGGGTCATGAACGTTCCTTTGCTTTCGCTTTTTGATTAAACGAAAGCAGGACAGGCGGGAAGCCGGCTCGTGGAGGGATTATCTTGCCCCGGTTGGGAAATTGTCAGTCGCGCGCCCGCGCCGACCATTTCACCTGCGGGGTAAAGGCAAAATCCTTGTCGAAGGGATAGCTCGGCCTGGGCGTGTGCCGGCGCTGGGTGCGTTCGACGAATTGATCTACCACGCCCGGCGACAGCGCCATGATGCCGGGATTGGCGAGCGGGCCCAGTTCCGGCGACAGATAGCCGGATTTCACCACCACGATCTTGGCGTGCCGCGGATCAAGGTCCAGCCGGGTGAAGTCGGCGATATTGTGGAATGGCCGGCGGCGGGCGGTGAGTACCACCTCCATGCCGCCAATCCGCACCACCGCCTCGCGCAGGCGCGGTTCGTCGGTTTCCAGCAGGAACACGATCTCCGCCTCGGTCTCGACCGGAATACTGGCCGGATCGAGGCTGGCCCCGATATGGAGCCTGGGCCTGGCCCCGATCCCCGCCGCATAGGCCGCATCGGTCGCCGCCTGGTCGGCAATGCCGGCCAGGATCACGCCCTGGGCGTCGCGGGCGAGCAGCGCGGCCAGTATTTCGGCGCGGTCGCCGACGCCGCCGCCGGTGGGGTTGTCGCCGGATTCGGCCAGCACCACCGGATGGGTCGGGCTGGCCAGCGCGCGATCGACGCATTCGGCGATGGAGCCGGTTTCCATGCCGAAGGTGAATTGTTCGCGGATGTCCCAATAATCCTGCGCCAGGCGCAGCGCCGCCTGTTCCATCGCCGCTTTGTCCGTGCCTGTCACCACGGCGCAGGCCGTGGCGCGCGGCTCGTCGGCCCAGACATAGCCGACCTGGAACGAGGCATCCCAGATGCCGGTCGGCTCCTCGACCTGGTGAAGCTGGGCATAGAAGCTGCGCGCCGGCTCGTCCTGGGTGCTGGTGCGCTCGCCGGGCAGCAGCACCGGCACCGGAGCCCAGGCCAGTCTGGGCCTGGTTGCGGTTTTCAGCGCCCGCACCAGCATGGTCACGGCACGGCGCATCGTGTCGGGCGTGTCGATATGGGGTGCGGTGCGATAGGTGGAAAAGATGTCGAGATTGTCGATGATGCGCTGGCTGATATTGCCGTGCAGGTCATAGCTCGCCGCGATGAGCACATCTGGCCCCACCAGTTCCCGCACGGCGGCGATGAAATCGCCCTCGGCATCGAACATGGTGTCGACGAACATGGCGCCATGCATGGCGAGATAGACGCCATCCAGCGGCAGCGCCGCCTTGAGCCCGTCGAGAATTTCAGCCTTCCAGCGATCATAGAGGCGACGCTCCACCGGGCCGCCGGCAATGGCGCGGGCATGCAGGATGGTGATGAATTCCGCCGGAAAATGCGTGAGGAAGTCGAAATACTGGTCCTTGAGCATGGCGGGGCCGCGCAAGAGGCGGAAATCGGGCTCGCGCGCCAATACGGGATTATAGGTGCTGCACTCGGTATGCAGGCCGGCGACGGCGATGCGCATCAAAAAACTCCGGGAATTTCGGCTGCGGGATTGTGACGGGCGCGCGGTGAGGGCGGAGGCGAGGCACGTCCATCAATCTGTTCTAAATTTTCAATCTTGCCACCACTATCGGCTGTGGTGAAAGAGGCCACATGGATACCAATTGCAACATGGTGCCCTCATCCGGGGCTTTTGTCCACATTCGGATCGGCTGAAAGCAGCGAGTATCGGCTGGAAATGCCGGCCAGTCGGCGGATGGCGGAAATGGGCTTCGGGGTGGCTTAAATTGGTATTGTATTGGCTCGGAATGTGTGTTGACATTGCGTCAATAAGCCGCCTAGTCTTGAAAATCGTTTACACAAACGTCACCGGCCCGGAAGAGGTCGGCGGTCTAATAAACAGGGTATGGCATCGCTATGCGGGTGGGGATTATCGGTCTTGGCTATCGTCTGGGTTATCTTGCGCGGGTCTTTTCCGTGGCGCGGGACGATTTCGAGATTGTCGGCTATGTCGACCCGGCCCCGGCGGGCCTGCCCTATGCCGAAGAGCACGGCGTTTCCGTCGGCAAGCAATATTCCAGCCTCGACACCCTGATCGACGAGGGCAATCTCGACCTGCTCATGGTCGGCTCGCCCAATCACCTGCATCTCGAGCATATCCGCACCGGGCTCGAGCGCGGCATGAAGATTTTTGCCGAAAAGCCGGTGGTGACCTCGGTTGAGGACACGATGGCCCTGGCCGAGCTCATCGGCCGCTATGGTTCGGACAATGTCATGGTGGGCCTGGTGCTGCGCTATGCGCCGCTCTATGTGGATCTGCGCCGGGCCCAGGCCGAGGGCCGGCTGGGCGACATCGCCTCCATCGAGGCCTCCGAGCACATCCCACCCTATCACGGCGCCTTCTTCATGCGCGACTGGCGGCGTTACGGCAAATATGCCGGCAGCTTCATGCTCGAAAAATGCTGCCACGACCTCGATCTCTATAACGGCGTCATGGGCTGCCGCCCGCGCTACGTCGCCAGCTTCGGCGGCCGCCGCAGCTTCACGCCCGAAAATGCGCCCCAGGGCGCCGGCGCCAACGACCTCACCGAATATTATCGCAAGCCCTCGGGCTGGCAGGGATCGGACAAGGTCTTCGACAGCGATGGCGACATCATCGATTTCCAGACCGCCATCGTCCAATACGAGAACGGCGCGGCCCTGACCTTCCATACCAATATGAACGTGCCCGACGATTTCCGCCGTTTCGCGGTGATCGGCGCCAAGGGCATGGCGGAAGGCGATTTCATCCGCAATTATTTCCGCGTCACCGACAGCCGCACCAGCGACAGGCTGGAGGACAAGACCTACAAGACCTCGGACCTGTCCCAGCATTACGGCGCCGACGAGCAGATGGCCGAGGATATCCTCAACCATGTCCTCGAAGGCGCGCCGCTGCCCGTATCGGTGACCGATGCGCTGGAAGCCGGGCTTCTGGCGCTCTGCATGGACGAGGCCATGCGCACCAAATCCGTCGTCGACATGGCCCCGGTCTGGCAGCGTTTCGATGCCGCCCTGGGCGGCGGCCAGTGAGGAGGGCAGGCCGATGACCAGCACCAGAAGCGCCACCCTGTTTGCCCTCGCCCTGCTGGCTCCGGCCCTGATCTATATCCTGACCATCGTCGCCTATCCGCTGGTCGATACGATCATCCTGTCCTTCACCAATGCCTCGCTCCGGGCCGAATACGATTTCGTGGGCTGGGCCAATTACCAGCGCATTTTCGGCGCCGGCAATTTCACCGACGTGATCATCCGCACCTTTGTGTGGACCTTCTTTTCGGTATCGATGAAAATGGTGATCGGCATGTTCGGCGCCATGCTGCTCAATGCCGCCATTCCCGGCCAGACGCTGTTCCGCATCCTCACCATGCCGCCCTGGATCGTGCCCATGGCCATCGGCATCTTCATGTGGGGCTGGATGTATAATGGCCAGTTCGGGATGATTTCGGGAATGCTGCAGAATCTGGGCCTGACCAAGGGCCCGATCGCCTTCCTCGCCTATGGCGACACCGCTTTCTGGGCCACCGTGGTCACCGATGTGTGGATCGGCGTGCCGATGGTGACCATCTATTTCCTCGCCGCCATGCAGTCGATCCCCAAGGACCTGCACGAAGCGGCCTGGACCGACGGGGCCGGGCGTTTCTACCGCTTCCGCCGCATCACCCTGCCGCTGATGGTGCCGGCCATCATCACCATGAGCCTGCTCTCCCTCATCGCTACCTTCAATTCCTTCGACATCATCTGGATCCTGACCCAGGGCGGGCCTTCCGGCTCGACCACCACGATGATCATCGACACCTACAAGACCGCCATCGGCTCGCGGAAATACGGCGAGGGCGCGGCGCGCGCCGTGGTCATCTCCATCTTCGTGACGCTGTTCTGCATCGTCTATTTCCGCGCCGTCCGCCGGCTCCAGCAGGGAGAAGCCAAATGAGCGACGTCGCCCGCAGCCCCGAGATCGCCGCCGCCGACAGCCCGGCCAGCGTCAAGCCGAAGCGCCGTTTCCTCGCCGCCTCCCGGCCGATGATCGACCGCTACAAGTGGTATGAGATCGCCGGCCTTTATGCCGGCATGGCGGTGTTCATGTTCTTCGTGCTGGCGCCGTTCATCGAAGGTTTTCTGGTGTCGCTGAAGCCTTTGGCGCAGTTATTCTCGACGCCCTACAGCTTCATTCCCAGGAACGGCTCCTTCGACGCCTATATCAATATGTGGACCTCGGTGCCGGCTTTGGGCCTGCACATCTTCAACTCCTTCTTCATCTCGACCGTGGTGACGTTGATCGTCGTCGCCATCGTGGTGCCGGCCGCCTATGCCTTTGCCCGCTTCAACTTTGCCGGAGCCGGGCTGATGCTGGGCGGGTTCCTGGCGGTCAACATGTTTTCCGGCGCCGTGCTGCTCATCCCGCTCTTCCGGCTGATGCGCACCATGGGCCTGCTCAACACCTATTGGGCGATGATCGTGCCCGGCGCCGCCTTTCTCATTCCCTCGTCCGTCTGGCTGTTGCGCACCTATATGCTGCGCATTCCGCGCGAGCTGGACGAGGCCGCCTGGGTCGATGGCGCCTCGCGCCTCTACACTTTGCGCCGGGTCATCCTGCCGCTGGCCATGCCGGGCATCGTCGTGGTCGCCATCATGACCTTTATCGGCGCCTATGCGCAGCAATTCATCTTCGCGCTGACCTTCAACTCCAAGACCGAATTCATGCCGCTGCCAATCGGGCTCTTCGCCTTTTTCGGCAAGCAGGAAGTGGTCTGGAACGAGCTGATGGCGGCCTCTTTCGTCGGAATCCTGCCGGTCATGATCGTCATCGTGTTCCTGCAGCGCTATCTCGTCGCCGGCCTCACCGCCGGCGCCGTGAAGCAGTAAGGGAGCGTTTTCAGGAAAAGTGGCCGCCACTTTCCCGGTTCGGAAACGCGACAAACAAGGGTTTGGAGATCGTTCGGCATGCAAGGCCGAACGGCTCCGGAAGGGCCGAGGAGCCCACATCAAGGGAGACTAACAATGCAAAAATCCATCGGTTTGCTGGCCGTATCGATGCTGGCTTTGGCCAGTGCCGCCCCGGCCGCCTATGCCCAGGATCAGGAAATTTCCTTCATCAATTGCGGTGACACCCTGACCGAAGGCTATGCCGAATATTTCGCCGAATGGGAGGCTGCCAATCCCGGCTTCAAAGTGGCCCCCGAAGTCGTGGGCTGGGGCCAGTGCCAGGACAAGGTGACGACGCTGGCCGCCGCCGGTAACCCGGTCGCCCTGGCCTATGTCGGCTCGCGCACCCTCAAGCAGTTCGCCGAGAACGATCTGATCGTTCCCGTCCCGATGAGCGAGGAAGAAAAGGCCGCCTATTACAATTACGTGCCCGATACCGTCACCTTCGACGGCACCCAATGGGGCGTGCCGGTGGCCTTCTCCACCAAGGCCTTGTTCTGGAACAAGGACCTGTTCGAGGAAGCCGGCCTCGATCCCGACACCCCGCCCAAGACGTGGGAAGAAAAGATCGCCTTCGCCAAGCAGATCAGCGAAAATACCGACGCGGCTGGCTACGGCCTCGTCGCCAAGACCTTCGACAATACCATGCACCAGTTCCTGCATTGGGTTTACACCAATGACGGTTCGGTCATCGATGCCGACGGCAATATCACCCTGAATTCGCCGCAGGTCCTGGCCGCGCTTCAGGCCATCAAGGATATCGTGCCCTATTCCGAAGAAGGCCCGACCGCCTACGAGCAGAACGAAGTTCGCGCCATCTGGCTCGATGGTGGCGTCGCCATGATCGAAGCCTCGGTCAATGCCGGCATTCTGGCCGACGAAGCCGGCATGAATTGGGGCGTCGCCGATCTGCCGCTGGGTCCGGACGCCAAGGGCCCCGGCACCCTGCTCATCACCGACGCGCTGGCCGTGTTCAAGGGCTCGGGTGTCGAGGATCAGGCGACCAGCCTCGCCAAGTTCATCACCGAAGGCGAGCGCCAATGGGCCGCTGAAATGGCCCAGGGCCTCACGCCCCTGCGTCCGCTCGAGCCCCAGACCAGCGAGCTTGTGGCCGAAAACGCCTATTGGCAGCCCTTCCTCGACGGCATCGAGTTTGGCGGTCCCGAGCCGCTGTTCAACGATTATATCGGGCTGCAGAACGTCATGATCGAGATGGTTCAGTCGGTGGTGATCGGCGCCGCCGAGCCGGAAGCCGCCCTTGAAAGGGCTGCCGGCGAGCTCGAGCAGTACAAGTAAGGTCGTCCTCCGACCGAACTGGCCGTCGCCTCCGGGCGGCGGCACCCTTCTTCTTCCCTGCGGAGACGCGAACCATGTCGCAGCTGAGCCTCAAGCATCTCGAAAAATCCTTCGGCGATGCCCGCATCATCAAGGGCATCGACCTCAATGTGTCCGAGGGCGAATTCGTGGTTTTTGTCGGCCCCTCCGGCTGCGGCAAGTCCACCCTGCTGCGCATGATCGCCGGCCTGGAAGACGTGTCCGAGGGCCAGATCGAGATCGGCGGCCGCATCGTCAACGATCTGCCGCCGGTGCGGCGCGGCATCGCCATGGTGTTCCAGTCCTATGCGCTCTATCCGCATATGAGCGTCTATGAAAACATCGCCTTTCCGCTGCGCGTCGAAAAATTGCCGCAGGCGGAAGTCGACCAGCGCGTCGCCGCCGCCGCCAAGGTGCTCCAGCTCGAAAGCCGTTTGCAGCACCGTCCCGGCCAATTGTCCGGTGGCCAGCGCCAGCGCGTCGCCATCGGCCGCGCCATCGTGCGCCAGCCCAAGATCTTCCTCTTCGACGAGCCGCTGTCCAATCTTGACGCCGCGCTCCGCTCCGAAATGCGCATCGAGCTGATGGAATTGCACAAGCGGCTCGGCTCGACGATGATCTATGTGACCCATGATCAGGTCGAGGCCATGACCATGGCCGACAAGATCGTCGTACTCGATGCCGGCACCATCGCCCAGGTCGGCTCGCCCCTCGAACTTTACCACCGGCCCGACAATCTTTTCGTCGCCGGCTTCATCGGCAGCCCCAAGATGAACTTCATCTCCGGCAAGGTGCGCAGCGCCGATGGCAATCGGGCATTAATCGATCTGGGCGCGCTGGGCACGATCCAATTGCCTCGCACCAGCACCGCTATTGCCGGACAGGACGTCACGCTGGGCATCCGCCCCGAGCATCTGGGGCTCGGCGCCGGCGATTTCAGCATCGAGACCGTGCCCAATATCGTCGAGCAGCTGGGCATCCATACCATTACCTATTCCACCCTGCCGGCCGGTGAGAATTTCATCGGCCTGTTCGAGGGCAATCCCGAGCTCACCGATGACAAGCCCGTCAAGGTGAGCTTTGCCGCCGACAAAGTGCATCTGTTCGACGCCAAGGGTCTGGCCGTGTACTAGGCGGCGGGCGGGCGAGGGGACAGGCGATGCTGGATATAGTGGGGCTCTTGCAGACCGAGAAGCATGCCTTCACGCGCTCGGAACGGGCCCTGACCGAGATCGTGCTGAGCGATGTCGACAGTGTGCTCAAGATGTCCATCGTCGATCTTGCCGCCCAGGCCGACGTTTCCCCACCCACCGTCACCCGTTTCTGCCGGCGGCTCGGCTGCGATTCCTATGCCGATTTCAAAGTGCGCCTGGCCCAGTCGCGCTTTGTCGGCCAGCGCTATTTCGCTCCGTCCTCCGGCCCTTCCAGCGTGCGCGAGATCGCCCAGGGCGTCATCAACGGCATCCAGTCCACCATTTACGACACGTTCGAGCAATGCGATTTCGACGCCGTCGAGCGCGCCGCCGAATCGCTGGTGAAGTCGCATTTTATCCTGTCCTATGGTTCGGGCGGCGCCTCCTCGATGCTGGCGACCGAAGCCGAGATGCGGTTTTTTCGCCTGGGCCTCAAAGTGTCCTCCTCGACCGATCATCAGGTGCAGATGATGCGCGCCGCCTCCGCCGCCTCGGGCACCTGCCTCATCGCCTTTTCGCTGTCCGGCAATAATCTGCCGCTGTCCAAGGCCCTGGCGGTGGCCGGCGAATACGGGCTGACCCGCATCGTCGTCTCCCGCGCCGGCTCGGCCATGGCCGAACAGGGCGATATTTTCCTGCCGGTCACCTGGCGGGAAAACCAGGACATTCTGCGCCCGACGCCGGGACGCTACGCCTTTCTCGCAATTCTCGACATCCTCGCCCAGACCATGGCCGCGCGGCTGGGCTCTCCGGCGGTCGCCAGCATGCGCCGCATCAAGCATCAGCTCGTCGTCAACCGCGACGGCGACGACGCCCAGCCGCTGGGGGATTAGCCCGGCGCAATACCTTGCAGACGTCATGGCGCGCCTGTCGAGCCATGAGGTCGATACCCGTCCACCCGACCTCGCCCCTTCGATAAGCTCAGGATGAGGTCTCGCGATAGTTCGGATCTTGCCATGCCCAGTTTTTCCCTCGTCACCACCTGGTCTCCCGCCAATGAACGGGAGCCATTGGGCTATGGTATCGAGCTGACCAATAATGGCGACGAGCCCGTTGCCAATTTCCGGCTCGGTTTTTCCGGTCCGGCCCGGATCGATCCGCAGGCGACGCTGGAAAATGGCAAGCTGCTGGTGCGGCTCTCCAATCACACCATGATCGCCCCGCCCGACGGCTTCGTGCTCGAGCCGGGCCAGACCTGGACCGCCATTGCCCGTGGCCTCTCCTATGGGCTGCGGCATTGGAGCGACGGCGCCAATGCGGCCTATGTGGTGCTGGAGGACGAGACCCTGGTGTCCATCCCCACGGCCCCGACCCAGGGCAAGGGTCATAATGCGCCGCTGCTCAAGGGCGCGGCCCGCTTCCCGGTGCCGGCCAGGGCGCCGGTGGCCCATTCCATCATTCCCTGGCCGAAACATGTGGCGACCACCGGCAGCCGCATCGCCCCGGAAGGCTTCGATCTGCAACCGCGCGGCGACCGCGCCAGCCGCGCCGCCAGGGCCTTTGCCGATCTCACCGCCGAACTGTTCCCGGTGGAAGCCATCGTGCGGCCCGCCTCCGAAGGGGGCATGAAAGTGGAGGTGGTCGAAAAAGCCGGCCTGGCTCCGGAAGCCTATGAGCTGACCTTTGCCGAGAACAGCGCCACGATCGCGGCGACAACCCATGCCGGCCTGTTCTATGGTCTCGTGACCATCGCCCACATGCTGCGCGGCGCCCGCCAATATCCGGGCACGTTCACCTTCCCCACCGGCGGCGCGATCATCGACGAGCCGGGTTTCCCGTTCCGTGGCAGCCATCTCGATGTGGCGCGTCAATTCTATACCGGCGCCGAAGTCAGCCGCCTGATCCGCATCATGGCCTGGAACAAGATGAACAAGTTCCACTGGCACCTGACCGAGGACGAGGCCTGGCGGCTGGAAATCGACGCCTATCCGGCATTGACCGAGATCGCCGCCTGGCGCGGCCACGGCAAGGCGCTGCCGCCGCTGCTCGGCTCTGGGCCGCAGCCGACCGGCGGCTATTACAGCAAGCAGGTGGTGCGCGACATCGTCGCCCTGGCCGACGAACTGGCCATCGCCGTGATTCCGGAAATCGACATGCCGGGGCATTTTTACGCCGCCTTGCAGGCGCTGCCCGAATTGCGCGATCCTGACGAGACCGGCGAATATCAATCGGTGCAGGGCTTCCCCAATAACAGCCTCAACCCGGCGCATGAGCCGGTCTATACTTTCGTCGAAAAGGTCGTCGACGAGGTGCTGGAGCTGTTCCCGGCCGGCATTTTCCATCTCGGCGCCGACGAGGTGCCGCTGGCCGCCTGGTCCGGCTCGCCCCTGGCCCTCGACATGATCGAAAAACTGGCCGGCCCCGCCATGCGCAAGAAGCACGAGGCCCAGTTCAACCAGCTCGGCAACCATCACGGCGCCGACGAGATCGAGGGCTCGCCCACCGCCATCCTGCAAGCCGAATTCATCAAGCGGGTGCACCGATATATCGCCGGCAAGGGCGCGGTGACCGGCGGCTGGGAGGAAACGGCGCATGGCGACGCCGTGGCCAAGGACAAGTCCTATGTCATCGGCTGGCGCAATGTGGAGGTCAATGCGGCGCTGGCCGAGCGCGGCTTCGACATCGTCGTGTCACCCGGCCAGCGCTATTATCTCGACATGGCCAATTCCGTGTCCTGGGCCGAGCCCGGAGCCGGCTGGGCCGGTTGGTCGGGCCCGCAGGAAACCTATGAATTCGAGGCCCGCGAGGGATTTTCGGAGGCGGGCCTGAAACACCTGCTCGGCGTCCAGAGCTGCATCTGGTCGGAATCGATGACCGACCGCGCCATCTTCGACCGCCTGGTCTTCCCGCGCCTTTCAGCGGTGGCCGAAGCCGGCTGGACTCTGCCCGAGCGCAAGAGTTGGGAGCGTTTCAAGGCCTTGGTCGGGCTGATGCCGATCATGTACGGACATTGGGCTGCGGAATAGATCGAGGCCGGCGCGGGTGGGACAAGGGCTTGACCTGATTGACAGGCTGGAGCGGGAAACCGGAAAAACCGGCTCCATACCCCATGCCACCGCGTCCGGTTGACGCGCGCCGGCCTCTATACTGAACGGCACGGGCGACGAATCGATGCCCGAAAACCGATCACAAAGCGGGGCGAGTGGCCGCCAGGGGCCGGCTGAGAAAGGGCGAGCCGGCCAGCACGAAGCGCCACGGCGTTTCCACGCCCTTGGTGATGCCGATGCGCGGGCCGGCGACGATCTGGTGACTCATATCGGCCGGCAGCACGGCGAAAGGCGGCGCATCGAGCGCCAGGCCGTTCTGGGCGAAGTCGATGCCCAGCGCCTGGGCCAGCCTGCCCGGCCCGGAACAGAGCTGTTTCTCGCCCACGCCGCCGCGCCGTTCGATCATCTGCGGCAGTCCCGCCATCGGGCGCAGCGCCCGGATCAGCACGGCGCTGCCGGGCCGGCAAACGAAATTGAGGCAATAATGCATGCCGTAGATCTTGTAGACATAGGCATGGCCGGCAGCGCCGAACATGGCCGCATTGCGCGGCGTTGGGCCACGAAAGCTGTGCGAGGCCGGATCGCTCTCGTCATAGGCCTCGACCTCGACGATCGGCCCGCCAACGCCGTCCACCAGCAAGGTCGCGCCGATAAGGTCGGGGGCGACATCGAGAACCGGACGATCGAAGAAGGAACGGGAAAGCACGTAGGCAGGTTTCCGTGAGAGGAATAAGCGCTCGAACACCCCGGCCTCCCGGCAAGGGAGGCCGGAAGAGGGCGCTGTTTACATCACCTGCAATTCCACGTTGAAGCCTTTGCGGCTCACTTCGCTATAGGGGCAGATGACATGGGCCCGCTGCACGATGTCCTCAACCTTGGCCTTGTCGAGGCCCGGCACGTCGATATTGAGCTTGGCGGCGATCCAGAATCCCTCGCCATCGTCGCGGTCGGTAAAGCTGATCTCGGCGGTGACCTTGGCGTCTTCGGGAATGGTGTCGCCGCTTTTCCGGGCCGCTGCTTTCATGGCGCCGAGAAAACAGGCCGAATAGCCCACGGCGAACAATTGCTCGGGATTGGTGCCGCGCGCGCCGTCGCCGCCCAATTCCTTGGGCGTGGTCAGCGTCACGTCGAGCACGCCGTCGTCGGTGGCACCGTGCCCGGCGCGGCCACCGGTGGAGGTGGCGCGGGCAATGTACATGGTCTTGGACATCTGAGTCTCCTTTGTCGTTCAGTTCACTCCAGCACGAAACGGCTCAGACGGGAAGGCGATCCGATTATTGCCGTTTTGACGAACAAAGCCTTCGGCAGCGCTGTCTTTGTCAACAGGCCGGGGCGGGCTACATCTTGGGCAATACCAGTTCCAGGAGACCGAAATGATCGATACATCCGTGCAGACCAATGTGCGCTCGGCGCCATTGCTGCCGCTGACCACCGCACTCGGGCCGGTTCATCTCGCCGTGACCGACCGCGCCAAGGCGCTGGCCATCTGGCAGGACGTGGTCGGGCTCGACCTGCTCGACGAACAGGACAATGCGCTCATCCTGGGCGCCGGCGGCCGCAAGCTGATCGTCCTCGAAACCGGCGCGACCGGCCCCGCCGTTCCGCGTAGTATCGGGCTTTATCACGTCGCCATTCACGTGCCCCGCCGGGTCGATCTGGCGCAGATGGCGGTCCGCGCCCTGCAGCGCAATGTGCGCATTTCTCCCACCGATCACCTGGTTTCCGAGGCGATCTATCTCTGGGACCTGGACGGCAACGGCATCGAGATCACCTTCGAAACCCCTGAACGGGGCACATTGGGCGATCCCGACAGGGGTGAGACCTATGCCGTCGCCGCCGATGGCAAGCCCCATTCCGGCCGCGAACCCATCGATCTCGACGACCTGTTGGGCGAGCTCGGCCCCAGCCCGGTGCTGGCCCCGCACATGCCCGCCGGTACCCGCATCGGCCATGTCCATGTGCATGTGAACGATCTGGACAGTGCCATGGATTTCTATCGCGACGTGCTGGGCTTTGCCGGCTTCCTGCTGATCCGGTCCTTCGGCATGGGCGATGTCGGGCTCGACTACATGCCGCACACCCTGGCCTTCAATATCTGGTCCGGTGCCAATGCCGTCCTGCCGCCCGCCGGCACGGCCGGCCTGCAATGGCTCACCATAATCCTGCCCGATGCCGAAAGCCTCGCTGCGCTCAAGGCGAGGCTGGAACAGGCCAATGCGCCGCTGGAAGTGTTGGGCAATGATCTGGAAACCCGCGACCCTTCCGGCAATCGCATCCGGCTCGAATTGGCGGCCTGATCCGGCTAGGCTGGCGCCATGCGTTGAATAGGAGAGTGCATATGCAGGGACCTGAAGCGGTCATCGAGTTCTGGTTCGTTGAACATGATTATGAGGACTGGTTCGGCGGCAAGCCGGAATTCGACGACAAGCTCGCGGCGCGGTTCAGCGGCCTGCATGGAGAGGTCGCGCGCGGCGAGGCCTGGACGTGGCGCGAAACCCCCGAAGGCCGGCTGGCCGAGCTCATCGTTCTCGACCAGTTTTCCCGCCAATTGCACCGGGGCAGTCCCGACGCCTTCGCCCAGGACAAGATGGCGCTGGTCCTGGCGCAGGAAGCCGTCGCTGCCGGCGCCGACGACGCGGTGGCGCGGGAATGGGCGCAGTTTTTCTACATGCCCTATATGCATGCCGAATCCCTGGTGATCCAGAATGAGGGCGTGCGCCTTTTCGAACTGCATGGCGTCGACGCCTTGCTGCAATTCATGACTGACCATCGCGACACCATCGCCCGCTTCGGCCGCTTCCCGTTCCGCAACCGGGCCCTGGGGCGGCAAAGCACCGACGCGGAACTGGCCTATATGAAGGAACAGGGCGAGCGGGCGTTTTAGCGCGCCGTGCCGGTTCCGATATGGTTCAGCCGGCGGTGGTTTTCTCCACTTCGTCATTGGGCGCGCGCGGGAGGAAGCGGCCGACAAAGCGGCCGAACCCGTCGATATAGGTCAGCATTACCGGCACCACCACCAGAGTCAGCGCCGTGGAACTGATCAGGCCGCCGATCACCGCATGGGCCATCGGGGCGTTCTGCGCGCTGCCTTCATGCAGGCTGAGCGCCAGCGGCATCATGCCGAAGATCATGGCCAGCGTGGTCATGATGATGGGGCGGAACCGGGTGGCCCCCGCCTCCACCAGCGCATCGAACAGGTTCCAGCCTTCCCTGACATGCTGATTGGCATTGTCGACCAGCAGGATCGCATTCTTCACCACCAGGCCCATCAGCATGATGAAACCGATCATCGAGAACATGTTGAGCGTCGAGCCGCCTACCAGGAGGCCCAGCATCACCCCGATCAGCGCCAGCGGCAGCGACACCATGATGGCGATGGGCTGCAGGAAGCTGCCGAACTGGCTGGCCAATACCAGATAGATGAAGATGATCGCCAGCAGCAGGGCCGAGCCGGCCGCCGCCGCCGTGTCGGCCAATTGCTCGACGTCGCCGCCGGTGGAAATGCGATAGCCGGGCGGCATGTCGAGATTGTCGACCGCCGCCTGTATCTGCCCCGTGACTTCGCCGAGGCCCACGCCCGACAGATTGGCCGTGACGCTGACCTGCCGGGACAGGTTCTGCCGCAAGATCTCGCCGGCGCCCTGCGACTGCACGATCTCGGCCACCTGATCGAGCCGGATCATGGCATTCGATCCGGTGACGCCGCTCTGGGTGATGGGCAGCGATCCCAGGGTTTCGACATCGTCGCGGGCCCATTCGGGCAGACGTACGGTAACGGTGTAATTCTCGCCATTGGGGGCGGTCCAGTCGGTCACCTCCTGCCCGCCCAGCATCGGCCCCAGCGTCGCCCCGATCTGCGCCAGGCTGACGCCCAGATCGCTGGCCAGATCGCGGTCGATCCGGATGCCCAGCACCGGCTGGGCCGCGTCGAGGCTCGATTCGATGTCTTCGAGACCCTCGATGGACCGCAATTGGGCGATCAGCCGGTCGGCCAATTGATCGAGCACGGTAAAGTTGTCGCCATAGATGGTGATCGAGACCGGCGCGGCAACGCCGCCAAGGCCCGATGCCGCGCCGACCATGAATTCGGCGCCCGGTATCTGGGCTAGGGCCTGGCGGACCGGCACGGTCATGTCCTGCGGCGTCCGTTCGCGCAGCCCCTGGTCGACCATGGTGACGACAATTGTGGCACGATTGTCGCCCGTGGTCGTCCCGGCATTGATCGTGGCATAGGTGCCTTCAACCTCGGGGAAGCGCTTCAGCGTGGCATCGATCTGCCGGACCTTGCTGGCGGTATAGTCGATCGAGGACCCGGTGGGGGTTTCGACCGAGACCTGGAACTGGCCGGTATCGGTCGCCGGCACGAACTCGACCCCGACCAGCGGGAACAGGAAGAACGTGCCGACAAAGGACAGCAGCGCCACCGACAGCGTCGTCTTGCGGAATTTGAGGCACCAGCGCAGCACCCCGCGATAGCCGAGATTGATCCATTCGAAGAAGCGATTGAATTGGCCGACGGCGCGGCCCAGCGGACCCCGCTTGGCGCCCTCATGGGCGGCCGGATCATACCAGACGCTGCTCATCATCGGATCGAGCGTGAAGGCGACGAACAGCGAAATCAGCACCGCCACGGAGACCGTGACCCCGAACTGCAGGAAGAAGCGGCCGAGAATGCCTTCCATGAAGGCCACCGGCAGGAACACCGCCACAATGGACAGGGTCGTCGCCAGCACCGCCAGGCCGATCTCGTTGGTGCCATCCAGCGCCGCCTGCCGGTGCGTCTTGCCCATATGCAGGTGGCGCATGATGTTCTCGCGCACCACGATGGCGTCGTCGATCAGGATGCCCACCGCCAGTGACAGGGCCATCAGCGTCATCATGTTGAGGGTGAAGCCCAGGAAATACAGCACGATCATCGTGCCGATGATGGAAATCGGCAGCGTCAGGCCGGTGATCACCGTCGACCGCCAGGAATTGAGGAACAGGAAGACGATGAGCACGGCCAAGGCCGCGCCTTCGATCAGCATGTTCTGCACGGCGTGGAAGGAATCTTCCACCGGCACGGCATTGTCGGTCACGACTTCCAGATGGACCGTGGCGGGCAGGACATTGGCTTGCAGCTCGGCGATGACCTTGCGAATTTCCTCGGCTACGCCGACGGTATTGGCGCCCTGGGTCTTGACCACGTCGATGGCCAGCGCCCGCTCGCCATTGAGCAGCGCCAGGCTGGTCACGTCGGCCTGCCCGTCTTCGATAATGGCGACATCGCGCAGATAGACCGCCTGGCCGCCCTGGCGCGCCACCACGATATCGAGGAAGTCGTCGGCGTTCTCGATGCGCCCCTCGACCTGGATGGAGCGGACCTGTTCGCCTTCGGTGATCGAGCCGGCGGGCAGGTTCTGGTTTTCCTGGCGCAGCGCGTCGATGACCTGGCCGACGCCGACATTGAAGGCGTTGAGCCGGTCGGGATCGACCAGCACGTTGAGCTGGCGCGGCACCCCGCCCACCACCGTGGCGCGGCCGACGCCGGCAATATTGGACAATCGGCTGATGACGACGTCCTCGGTCAGGGCCGTCAGGTCGCGCGGCGACAGGACGTCCGAACTCACCGCCAGCGACATTACCGGCAATTCGGCCGGGTCGAACCGCAGCACCTGCGCGCTGCCGGCATTGACGGGGAAACTGGCTTCCACCGTCGCCAACCGGTCCCGCACATCCTGCGCCGCGGCCTGTGAATTGACGTTCATGTCGAACAGGATGATGACCATGGCCTGGCCGGCCTGCGAGGTCGACTGGATGGTGTCGAGGCCGCTGATCGTGTTGACCGCCTCCTCGATCGGCCGGACGATATCGTTCTCGACCGCCTCGGGCGAGGCGCCGGGATAGCTGACGACGACGGCGACCACCGGCAGGTCGATATCGGGCAATTGCTCGATCGGCAGGCGCTGATAGGAATAAACGCCGAAGACCAGGATCGCCACCATGATCATGGTGGCGAAGACCGGATGGCTGACGCTGATGCGGGTGAGAAACATTTAGCCCTCCACCAGTTGGACCAGATCGTCCGGCTGTAACTGGGTGAGCGGCGCGGTCACCACGACATCGCCGGCCACGAGCCCGGAGCTGATCTCCACCAGCCGGTTGCCGTTCCAGCTTTCGCCCCGCTCGATGGCCTGGCGCACGACCCGGTCCTCCATCAGCTTGAGAACGAAAGTGCCTTCCGCGTCCTCGCGCAGCGCGGTCTCCGGCACGGCCAGGGCATCGGCGCGCTCGGCCACGACGATCTGGCCGGTCGCGAACATGCCGCCGCGCAGCAATTCCTCGACATTTTCCAGCGCGATATAGACCGGGATGGTTCGCGTTCCGGCCACGGCGATCGGGTTGATCCGGTCGACCACGCCGGCAAAGCTCCGGCCGGCCAGGCCCTCGACGGAAATGGTCACCGCCTGGCCTTTGGCCAGTTCGGCGCTCGTTCCCACCGGCGCCGCGGCATTGAGTTCGAGCGTATCCAGATCCACGATGGTGAAGAGCGAGGCGCCTTGCTGCACGGTCTGGCCGGCGCTGACGCTGCGCTCGGAAATGATCCCGTCCATCGGCGCCTTCAGCGTGGCGTTCTGCAAGGCGATGCGGGCGGCCTCGACCTGCCCTTCGAGCGCCGCCAGATTGGCGCGGAGCGCCTCGGCGCTCGACTGCGCCTGCTCGATCCCCGAAGAGGCGGCCAGGCCCCGCTGGATGAGATCGGTGGTGCGGCTCAACTGGCTTTCCGCCAGCACCAATTGGGCGCGAGTGGCCTCGGCGGTGCTGGTCTGCTGATCGAGCTGGATGCGCAGGCTTTCGGTGTCGAGCTGAAGCAGGACGTCGCCGGCGCTGACCGCGTCGCCCGGCCGGGCCATGACCGCCACCACCCGGCCCGAGACCTGCGACGCCAATTGCGTCTGCTTTTGCGGGGCCAGCGAGCCGGTCACCTTGACGGTGCGGGTCAGGGTGCGGGGCTCGATGGTGGAGATTTCAGAAGGATTGACCTGCATCACCGGAACGGTCGCCGCTTCCTCGATGGCCACTTCCTCGACCGGCTGCTGGCTGATGAAATACCAGCCGGCGCCCGCCGCGACGACAATGATCGCCAGCATGACCCAGGGCCAGCGCCGCCGACGCGGCTTGAGCCCCGCCGCGACCCGCGCCAGATTGTCCTTTTCCCGCCCAGACTGGGCCCATTCGGGTTTGGTATGTTCAGTGGTCATCGTGGCCTGCCGTGCTGGGCTGGGCATCGTTGCGCGATGCGTCGGTCTTGGAAAAAGAGTGGGCGGACCACTCGGTGATGAAGTCGGCCGATTGCTGGTAGAACTGAGCGAGCTGGCGGACCCGCATGCGGGCGCCGCTGGTATCGTCGGCAAACCGGGCCTCCGCCTCGAACACCAGATTGGCCACTTTGCGCATGCGGGCGGTGACAGTTTCCATCATCCGCGAATAAGGCTCCTCGCCAAGCTCGTAATAATCCTGCCGGTCGCCGGCGCGGCTGGTCTGGCGGATCATGCCGGTATTGGCCAGAAGGCGCGCATTGGTGCTGGCGCTGGCTTTGCTGATTTTAAGCCGGTCGGCCATCTCGGCCAGCGAGAAGGATCGTCCCTCAACGATCAGCAGGCCCAATATGCGTCCGGCGATGCGCGGTCCGCCATCGGTCTGCATGATCAGCCCCATCTGTTCAATGAAATTTTCTGCGGCGAGCCTCGACTGGGTCATGCCCCTCGTTAGCTTGCGCCCCCGCGTTCAGTCAATACTGAACGAACTGGACAGGCTGAACCAAGCGCAGTTTCGTTGCGGGCATTCAGGCCGATGGCGCCATGGGCGCGGTGCTGCCGCGCTGGATGAAAGACACCGGCAGCACCCGGTTCTCTATCGGCTTCGTGGGAAATCTCAGCCGGTCGACAAGCAGCTCAACCGCCTGCTCCCCCAGCAAATCGAGCGGCTGGCGCACGGTGGAGAGGTCGATAAGCGGCCAACTGCTCCATTGCATGTCATCGAAGCCGATAACCGAAACGTCTCCCGGAACGCTGAGATTTTCCGCCTTGAGCGCGCTCAGGGCCGCTATCGCCACCAGATCGTTGACGCAGGCGATCATGGTCACCTCGCGCCGTCGGATGGCGTCGAGCGCTTCCGGCCGCAATTGGGGCAGCAGGTGCACATTGACCTCCCAGACAACCTCGATCCGGCCGGCGGCGACCGACATGAAGCCCTCGCGGCGTTCACGATTGCTGCTGAGGTCAGAAAATCCCGAAAGCATGCCAATGCGCCGATGGCCGAGCGCGATGATGTGCTCGGCCATCAGGCGCCCGCCGGCGAAATGGTCGGCCTGGATGCTGTCGAGACCGGCAAATTGCGCATCGAGCGACACCATGGGGAAGATGGGCGGCGAAGTCGGCTTGAAGCTGGGATGCAGCATGGCCACCGCCCCGTCGACCCCGTGCCGCACCAGAGTCTGAACCACGCGCTCCTCGCGCAGCGGCTCATTGCCCGAATCGATGACCAGGGTCGCATAGCCCAGCGCCTCGGCCCGCATCTGCACGGCATTGGCGATTTCGGGAAACACCGGGCTGCTCAAATTCGGCAGGATGCAGCCGATGACCTGATTGCGGCCGGTCTTGAGGGCGCGCGCGGCATTGTTGCGGGAATAGCCGATCTCGGCGGCGGCCTTGCGCACCAGGGCGTCGACTTCCGGGGTCACCTTGTTCAGATTGTTGAGGACATAGGAAACCGTCGCGGATGAAACGCCCGCGGCCCTGGCCACATCCTTGATGGTCGGTGTTTTTCGCCGAGACATTTTGCACCAGCCCCCCAACGCTGTTTAGCGCTGATTCCTCGTCCAGAAAACCAGTGTAGAGATTGTATTTCTCTTGACACCCCCTGGGACGCCGGATGTATTGTTTACACGATTAAACGCCTTGCGTCAGGGCGATCACGGATTTGACGTTCATCATCCAAAGGGAAGGAACAATCGTGGCAAAGATTTCATTCGATGTGAAGGCGCGCCGCGCGCTGCTCGGTTTCGTCAGTGTCGCGGCGCTGCTCGCCGCCGGCACGGCGGGCACGGTCGCCCAGGACAGGATTCTGCTGCTGATCAATGGCGCGCTCGGCGACAAGTCGTTCTTCGACTCGGCCAATCGGGGGCTGGCGACGATCAAGCAGACCTATGGCGACGATGTCGAGACGCGGGTACTTGAAATCGGTGACGATCCGTCCGGCTGGGAGCCGGCGCTGCTCGAAGTGTCCGAGCAGGATTGGGATCTGATCATCGGCGGCACCTTCTCGCTGTCGGAAACGCTGGGCGACGTGGCCGAGCAATATCCGGACCAGAATTACATCCTGTTCGACGCCAGCCTGCCCTATGATGGCGGCGCCTATCCCAACGTCTATTCGATCCAGTACAAGCAGAACGAAGCCTCCTATCTGGGCGGCATTCTGGCCGCCGGCCTGCTGCAATCGGGCCTGCCCGAAGGCACCGGCGAATATCTCGGCTTCCTGGGCGGCATGGACATTCCGGTGATCAATGACTTCCTCGTCGGCTATGTTGCCGGGGCGCAGTCTTTCAATCCCGATGTCAAGGTTTCGGTCGCCTATGCCGGCTCGTTCACCGACGCCGCCAAGGGCAAGGAACTGGGTCTCGCCCAATATCGCGCCGGGGTCGGCATCGGCTTCATCGCTGCCTCGCAGGCCGGTCTCGGCCAGGTGTCGGCGGCCAAGGAAACCGACCAATATGTGCTGGGCGTCGACTCCGATCAGGAATCGATTTTTGCCGAGAGCGATCCTGAACTGGCGAGCCGCGTCGTCAGCTCGGTGCTCAAAAATGTCGATGTGAGCCTGGTGCGCGCCTATGAGCTCTATCGCGAGGGCAACCTGCCCTTCGGCACTGTCGAGAATGTGGGCCTGGCCGAGGGCGCCGTCGGCCTGGTCGAAACCGGCAATATGGCAGAACTCGCCTCGCCCGAAACCTTGGAGGCCATCGAAGCGGCCAAGGCCGACATCGCCTCGGGCGCCATTGTCGTCCCGACCGGTTTCGGCATGGACACCGCAGCGCTCAACGCCCTGCGCGACAGCGTCCGTCCATAAGCCGAGCGCGCGCCACAGATGGAAAAAGCTCCCCCAATCGTCGCCTTCCGGCAGGTCGGCAAGACCTATCCGAACGGCACCGTCGCGCTGACCGACGCCACGTTCGATATAGATAAGGGATCGATCCATGCCATTTGTGGCGAGAACGGCGCGGGTAAATCCACGCTGATGAAAATCCTGTTTGGCCTGGAAAACCAGAGCACCGGACAGATCATGATCGACGGTGCCGCCGCCGCGGCGGCACCGGACTTTGCCGGAAAGCACGGCATCGGCATGGTGCATCAGCATTTCTCGCTGGTGCCCATCCTCACCGTCACCGAGAATATCATTCTAGGCCACGAGCCCATTCGGGCCATCTTCACCGACCGGGTTCGGGCGCGCGAGCAGGTGGTGGCCTTGAGCAAGCGCTACGACCTGGCAGTCGATCCCGATGCGCGCGTCGAGACCCTCTCGATCGCGGCGCAGCAGAAGGTGGAAATCCTCAAGGCCCTGTCGCGCCAGACGCGCATGTTGATCCTCGACGAGCCGACGGCCGTATTGTCGCCGCCGGAAATCGAGGAATTGTTCCGCCGGCTGCGCGATCTGCGCGATAGCGGCATCACCGTGCTGTTCATTTCCCACAAGCTGCATGAAGTCCGCGCATTGGCCGACAATGTGACCGTGCTGCGCGCCGGGCAGGTTGTGGGCTCCGCCGCGCTGGCCGATATCAGCGATGGAGAAATCACCCGCATGGTGATGGGGCGCGATGTGGACGTGCCGCGCCGCCGCCGCATGACGCCGGACGCGCCGGTGCTGCTCAAGGTCGCCAATCTTTCCACGGATGCCCGCGACCCGGCGGACCGGATCAGCGATCTGAGCTTCACCATCCGAGGCGACGAGATTGTCGGGATTGCAGGCGTCGATGGCAGTGGCCAGCGCGGGCTTGCTTCGGCGCTGAGCGGGCTTCTGCGCCCCTCCGCCGGCAGCGTGAGCTTTGCCGGCACCGACATGACCAAGGCTTCGGCCGCAGCATGGCGCCAGGCCGGATTGGCCTATCTGCCCGCCGACCGCTTCACCCAGGGCGGGACACCCGCCATGACGCTGATCGACAATGCCATTGCCGGCACGGATGGCGATGCCAGCATACAATGGGGCCCGTTCCTGCGCCGCCGCAGCATTCGCCGGAAGGTCCGCGACATGGTCGCGAATTATTCCGTGCGGGCGCGCGGCATCGGAGAACGCCTCGATTCCCTATCGGGCGGCAATGCGCAAAAGCTGATTGCGGCGCGCGAGCTGGACGGGACGCCAAAGCTGCTGATTGCCGACCAGCCGACCCGTGGCATCGACGTCGCCTCGGCGGCCTTCCTGCATGGCCGGATCGACGCGGTGGCCCGTCAAGGCGCCGCCATATTGCTGATCACCGCCGACCTGGACGAATTACTACGCCTGGCCGATCGCGTCATCGTGCTGTTCAACGGGAAGATCGTCGTCGACCTGCCCAATGGTCCCGACCTGACGCCGGCCCGGCTCGGTCCCTATATGCTGGGTCTGGAGACCGCCGCATGATCCGCTCCATCCTGGCCGGATTGGCCGAATTCGCGCTCACCCTGATCGTCATCTCCATCGTGATCCTGGCCGTTCTGGTGCCGGTGGCGCTGCTGCGGTCCGAGCCGATGCAGGTCCTGCAATTGTTCATTCTCGGCCCTTTCGGCTCCATGCGCCATATCGGCAATATCCTCGAGGCGGCGACGCCGACCATGCTGACCGGATTGTCGGCGGCGGTGATTTTCCGCGCCGGCAGTTTCAATCTCGGTGTCGAAGGCAGTTTTTTCGTGGGCGGGATCAGCGCCACCGCGGCAGCGCTGCTGCTGCCCTTGACCGGGTTCATCGCCGCGCCGACCGCCATCGTCATCGGCGCATTGGTGGGCTCGCTGGCCTGCGTGGTGCCGGGCTATCTCCGCGTCAGGTTCGGCGCCTCCGAAATGGTCAATTCGCTGGTGCTCAATTTCGCCTTTCTCTATGCGGGCATCTTCGTGCTCAATTATTTCCTGCGCGATCCCAATGCGGGGGCGCTGGCCTCCTATCGGCTGCCCAGCGATTTCACGCTTGAGCGGCTGATGCAGGGCACGCGGCTGCATACCGGCGTCATCGTCGCCTTCATCGCCTGCCTCGTGGGCGGTATCTGGCTCTACGCCACGCGGTCGGGACTTAATGTGCGCATTGTCGGCGCCGGTCCGGGCATGGCGCAGCATCTGGGGCTCAGCGCTTCGGGACTGGTCATGCGGGCGCAGATCATCGGCGGCCTGGTCGCCGGCATGGCCGGGGCCATCGAGGTGCTGGGGCTCTATAACCGCTTCACCTGGACCAGCTTGCCCGGCCATGGCTGGACCGGCATCACCGTGGCGATCCTGGCGCGCGAGAACCCATTTCTGGTGATCCCGGCAGCATTGTTCCTGGCCTATCTGCAGGTCGGCGGCGATAGCCTGGCGCGCAATCTGGACGTGCCGAGCGAAGTCGTGGGGCTGGTCACCGCCGCCATCATGCTGGTGGCCACCGCCACCGCCATCTTCCGGCATCCCGCCTTCCTGCGGCTCATTCGCGACATCAAGGGCCAGGAGCAGGCAGCATGATCGAGGTGCTCTGGAACAATCTGTCCGATCCGGCCCTGTTCGCCACCGTGCTGCGGGTGATGACTCCATTGCTGCTGGCGGCGATCGGCATCCTGATCTCCGACCGCGCCGGCGTGCTGAATATCGGCATGGAAGGCATCATGCTGTCCGGCGCGCTGGTCGGCGTGCTGGCCAGCGCCTGGACCGGGCAGCCCTTTATCGGACTGTTCGCGGCGCTGCTCTGTGGCGGCCTGCTCGGCGCCCTGATGGCGCTGGCGATCAATG
This sequence comes from Devosia sp. YIM 151766, assembly GCF_030285925.1. Classification (NCBI taxonomy): domain Bacteria; kingdom Pseudomonadati; phylum Pseudomonadota; class Alphaproteobacteria; order Hyphomicrobiales; family Devosiaceae; genus Devosia; species Devosia sp. YIM 151766. The sequence goes on from NZ_CP127251.1 coordinate 277,426, forward strand.
GGCTGGGCACGAATTTCATCATCACCGGCATCGCGCTGAACCTGGCCGCCGCCTCGGCGACGACGCTGGGCGTGTTCCTGGCGACCGGCGACAAAGGCATGTCCGGCGCGCTGCAGAGCGGGGTTTTGCCCAATCTGCACATTCCCCTCATCCGCGACATTCCGGTGCTGGGGCCGCTTTTGTCGGGCCACCACATGCTGACCTATATCGCCATCCTGGCGGTGCCGCTGGTGTCGATCATGCTGGCCCGGACCCCGTTCGGCCTGCATATCCGGGCCGTTGGCTCGGACCATAAAGCGGCCGCCACGGCGGGCGTTTCGCGCAACCGCACGCAATTGCAGGCACTGGCCCTGTCCGGCGTGTTCGGCGGCGCGGCCGGCGCCTATCTGTCGATGGGCTATGTCAGCTGGTTCGCCCAGAACATGACGGCCGGGCGCGGCTTCATCGCCATCGCCGCCGAGGTGATGGGCATGGGCACGGCCTGGGGCACATTCGCCGCCGCCGCCGTGCTCGGAATAGCCGAAACAACGGCGATCACCATGCAGACCATGGGCCTGCCCAATGAGCTGATGCAGATGATCCCCTACATCGTGCCGGTATTGGTGCTGACAATTTATGCAGCCCGCCGCCAGGCCAAGACACGCACCCGTTCTTAAATCCGAAGGAATATTCCATGAAAGCCTGGGAATTGACGCGCGACCTGTTGCGCAACACCAAGCCGATCGTCCGCACCGCGGAAGAGCAGACCTGGGACGCCAGCGCCGTCATGGCCGCGGGCGACATGAATCTGGCCATGTTCTGGAAGAGCAATGTGCCCGGTTCGGCGGCGCCGGAATGCCTGATGGCGGGTGCGCTGCAATCGATGGCCAACAAGGGCTATGTGCTGGCGCCATATCAGGACCTGCTGGCCGAGGGCCTGGCCGTGCTCGAGGCCGGCGATTTCGAGACGCTATACATGATCGACATGCGCCTGCGGGTGATCATGCAGAATGCCAAGCCCGATCCCGAGCATCCCTCGCAGAAGACGCTTCGTTATGCCGATTGGGATGCGTTGGACAAGGACACTGCCTGGCCGGCCGATGAAGCGGTCGACGTGCATGGCGACAAGTTCGCGGACCAGACCCGCGCCGCCTGGCTGGGCCAGTTTGTCGGCGCCGCCGCCGGCACCGCGCTCGAAGGCTACACGGCCGAGAACATTGCCGAAGCGTTCGGCCCGATCCGCGATTATGTGCGCGAGCCCAATACCTATAACGACGACATCACGTTCGAATTGGCCTTCCTCGAAGCGTTTGGCGAAAAGGGCCATGCGGTCACCAGCACCGATATTGCCGAGCGCTGGACCGGCATGATCCCCATGGGCTGGTCGGCCGAGGGGATTGCCCTGGCCAATATCCGCCGTGGCGTTCTCCCCCCGCTGAGCGGCTCGCTCGACAATCCGTTCGACGAATGGATCGGCGGGCAGATGCGTGGCACGATCTGCGGCATGGTGGCGCCGGGCCGCGCCCGCGAAGCCGCTCGCCTCGCCTATCTCGACGGACAGATTTCGGCAGCCGGCAATGGCATTCTGGGCGAGGTGTTCAACGCGGTGCTCGCGGCCCGCGCCTATACCGCCACCGACACCCGCGACCTGCTGGTATCGACCTGCGCCTTGTTCTCGACCCGCACCGAATATGGAGCGGTATTGGAATTCGCGCTCAATGCATGCCGGACCTCGCCGGACTGGCAGTCGGCCTGGGCCAAATGCGATGCCGAATATGTCGAATATAACTGGATTCACGTTTATCCGAACGCGGCGGCGCAGGTCGTGGCGCTCTGGTTCGGCAATGGCGATTTCGACCTGACGCTGGAAATCGTCTGCGGCATCGGCCATGACGTGGACTGCAATGCCGCACAGATCCTGTGCGTCATCGGCATTCTCAAGGGCACCGACGTCATCGCCGAGCGCTGGTATGCCCCCCTGATCGCCGGCGACATCGTCACCTATATGCGCCGCCCGGCCACAATCGCCTTCGAGGATCTGCTGGCGCAAACCATCCAGGCGGTTACCCGGCGGTAAGCAATGGTCTGCACTCTTTGACAACGCATTCATGACGCGGTCCGGCTCCTAAAAACGCCGGACCGCTTCATGGGACTGGAACCACTGGGCGAGGGTGGAAGTTTTGCATTGAGGTCTGGCCTGCTCGAAACCGGGGCAGGGATTTGCGTCTCAAAGGAATTGTCATGCGTCACGCCATAGCTCTCCCCGCTGCGCTCGCCGCGCTCGTCCTGTTGTCCGGCACAGCGTTCGCGCAGGTTGTCGTTTCCTCCAAGATCGACACCGAAGGCGGTGTGCTTGGCAATGTCATCAAGCAAGTGCTCGAAGCTGCCGACATTGCGGTGGAAGACCGCATCCAGCTTGGGGCTACCCCGATCATGCGCGCGGCGATCATCGCCGGCGAGATCGACATCTATCCCGAATATACCGGCAATGGCGCCTTCTTCTTCGATCGTGGCGAGGAGCCGATCTGGAACCATGCGGATCAGGCCTATGACGAAGTCGCCCGCCTCGACTACGAAGCCAATGACATCGTCTGGCTGACGCCTTCACCGGCCAATAATACCTGGGCCGTGGCGCTGCGCAGCGATCTGGCGGATGCCAATGAGCTGACCACGTTCTCCCAATTCGGCGCCTGGGTCGCCGGCGGCGGCGAGGTCAAGCTCGCCGCGTCCTCGGAATTCGTCAATTCACCCGCCGCATTGCCTAAATTCCAGGACGTCTATGGATTTTCGCTGTCCCCGGATCAGTTGATCGTGCTGTCGGGCGGCGACACGGCGGCGACCATCGCGGCGGCGGCCCAGCAGACCAATGGCGCCAATGCCGCCATGGTCTATGGCACGGATGGCGGCATCGCGCCCTCGGGCCTGGTTGTGCTCGATGACGACAAGGGCGTGCAGCCGGTTTACCAGCCGGCCCCGATCATCCGCGAGGCGGTTCTTCTGGAATATCCGCAAATCGAGGACCTGCTCAGCCCGGTTTTCGAAGCCCTTACCCTGGAGGTCCTGCAAGACCTCAATGGCCGTGTCCAGGTCGGCGGCGAGCCCGCTGCGGCGGTGGCCAGCGATTTCCTGAGCCAAAACGGATTTCTGGACTAAGGTGGCCGGGGCGGCGCGCAATGCTGCCGAGCAGCACTGAGCCGCGGCGCTTTCTGCGGCCCGATGTCATTATGGGGCGCCGATGACCATTGCAGATGCCGCCGGCGATGATCGCAGCGCCCAATGGCGTCGGCTCGATCCGCTTGGAATGATGATCGCCTTGCTGGCCGGGACCGGGCTGTGCCTGCCCTTCGCCGTTTTTAAGGCCAACCGCATCGTCCCCGGAGATGGATTGCTGTTATGGCAGGCGCTGCCTCCGGCAGCCTCTGCGGGGCTGCTCGCTCTATTGGCGGCGGCGATGGCCGTGGCGATGCTCAAGGTCTCTGTCCCGATCAAGCTGCTGGCGAGCGCCCTTATCCTGCTGGCGCTGGCCCTGTCGATCGGCATTGCCGCGACTGCATTGACGCCGCCGGACAGCGATTATGCCCGAATAGCCATCGGGGCGGGCTTTTGGCTCGTCGCCTTCGCGCTGGCGCTGATGCTGACCGATGCGCTGTCCAGGCTGAATCCAGGCCCCTGGGCGCGTATGGGCTTTGTGTTGCTGGCGGCGGCAATCCTCGTCGCCATGTTTTGGAGCGGGGTCTGGAACGAGCTCTCCATCCTCAAGGAATATGGGAGCCGCGCGCCCGGCTTCTGGCATGAGGCGCGCACCCATCTGCTGCTCGCCCTGGGATCGGTAGCGCTGGCCGTGGCGATCGGCGTACCGACCGGCATTGCCTGCTACAAGATGCCGATATTGCGCGCCGGTACGCTCAATGTGCTCAACGTCATCCAGACCATTCCCTCCATTGCGCTGTTCGGCATGCTGATCGTGCCTCTGGGCTGGGTGGCCGCCAATGTGCCGGGCGCGGGAACCATCGGCATTTCGGGAATTGGCACGGCCCCCGCATTGGTGGCGCTGGTCGCCTATGCCCTTTTGCCCATCGTCGCCAATACGCTGACCGGGCTCACCGGCCTGCCGGAGGCGACGGTCGAAGCGGCCCGCGGCGTGGGCATGAGCTGGAGCCAAAGGCTCTTCTGGGTCGAACTGCCTCTCGGCTTTCCGGTGATCCTTGCGGGGATGCGCATCGTACTGGTGCAGAATATCGGTCTGGCCACGATTGCCGCCCTGATCGGGGGCGGCGGCTTCGGCGTTTTCGTCTTTCAGGGCATTGGGCAGACCGCTATCGACCTGGTGCTGCTGGGGGCGGTGCCCACCGTGGCTCTGGCCTTTGTGGCCGCCGTCCTGCTCGATGGCTTGATCGAGCTTTCTACGGGGAGGCGGCCGGCATGATCGAGATCGACAACGTATCGAAAGTCTACCGGGATGCACGGGCCGTCGCCGATGTCAGTCTCACCATCGAGCCGCATTCCATCTGTACGTTGGTCGGCACCTCGGGATCGGGCAAGACCACGCTGCTGCGCATGATCAACCGGCTGGTGCAGCCGTCCAGCGGACAGATTCGCGTCGATGGGCACGATGTCAACAGCGTGCCCGCTTATGAATTGCGCCGCCGCATGGGCTATGTGATCCAGGGCAACGGGCTGTTCCCCCATTGGACCATCGCCCAGAATGTGGGCACCGTGCCGCGCCTCCTGGGCTGGGACCAGGCCATTATCGCGCGGCGCGTGGATGAGTTGCTGGAGCTCTTCCAACTCGATCCCGCCAGCTATCGCAACCGTATGCCGCACCAGCTTTCCGGCGGACAGCGGCAGCGCGTCGGGGTGGCGAGGGCGCTCGCCGCCAAGCCGAACATCCTGCTCATGGACGAACCTTTCGGCGCCCTCGATCCGATAACGCGCGGCAAGGCGCAGGAAGACCTGCTCGCCATCCAGCAGAAATTCGGCACCACGATCGTCTTCGTCACCCATGACATGGACGAGGCCATCCATCTGGGCGACCGCATCGCCGTGATGGACAAGGGCCGCCTGCTGCAACATGCGCGGCCGGCCGAGATCATCGCCAATCCCGCCACCGATTTCGTGCGGGAACTCGTGGGCACCACCGATCGGGCGTTTCGGCTGCTTTCCTTGTCGCCGGTGGGTGATCATCTGGAGCCCGGCGAGGCTGAAGGAGAGCCGTTCGAAGCGGGGATGAGCCTTCGCAGCGCCTATTCGGAGCTTTTGTGGGCAGGGCGCAAAGCCGCGCCGATACAGCGGGACGGGCGCATTGTCGGCATCGTCACGCTTGCCGGCCTCGGACAGCTGGCGGCCAAACCGTGACGAGAACAGGACTGCTCATCAGGCTGGCGGTGCTGGTGCTCATGATCTGGCTGGTGGTGAATCCATCCGCCTTCACGGAATTTTTCGCGCTATTCGCCCGCAACGGGCAGCCGGCCATTTACAATCAGGGCAGCCTGCTCGTCATCACGGCCAGTCACCTGTTGATCGTTCTCGTCGCCATCAGTGCTTCGGCCGTGCTGGCCATCGGCCTTGCCATCCTGGTGACCCGGCCCTTCGGCGCCGAATTTCTTCCGGTTTCCCGGGCCGTCGCCAATATCGGCCAGACCTTTCCGCCGGTGGCTGTCCTGGCATTATGCGTGCCGATGCTGGGCTTCGGCACGACGCCAACGCTGGCGGCGCTTTTCCTTTACGGGCTCTTGCCCATTTTTGAGAATACCTTGGCCGGCCTCACCAGCGTCCCGCCGGCGGTGACCGAGGCCGCCAAGGGAATGGGCATGACCCCTTGGCAGCGCTTGCTGCGGATCGAGCTGCCGCTGTCCTTGCCGCTGGTTCTTTCCGGCTTGCGGCTCTCGACAACCATCGCTCTGTCCACCGCGACCATCGGCTCGACCGTTGCGGCACGAACCCTGGGGGAAGTCATCATTGCCGGCCTGCAATCGGGCAATACCGCCTTCGTGGTGCAGGGCGGACTGATCGTGGGGGCATTGGCGGTCCTTATCCATGACGGATTCGCGGCGCTGGAGCGCTGGCAGGCCGCCCGCATCGGAGCACATTGAGCCCGAATTAGCGCCCCGCCAGGAGAGTTTCGACGGTTGCGCGGTCAGGGGTGCCGAGCCGGCCGCCCAAACTGGCGCATTTGATGGCGGCGGCGGCATTGGCGAAGACGATGGCGTCACGGATGGAGCGGCCCTCGGCGATGGCGAGCGTGAAGGCGCCGTGAAACACGTCGCCGGCGGCCAGCGTGTCGACGGCCTTGACCGGCGGCGGCAAGGCCTGCTGCACCTGCTCGCCTTCCATCCAGAAGCAGCCCGACGCGCCGCCGGTGACGGCGACGAAGCCGGCAAAGCGCCGGTCCAGAACCGGTAGCGCCTCCTTTATGGAGGCGGCGCCCGAGACTTGCAAAGCGGCGGGCTCGGAAAAGACGGCATGGGTGGCGCGTTCGGCCAGGGCGATGATGGTGTCGCTGGGGCCGGTATCGGCATCGAGCACGGCAAGGCGCCCCGCCTGCCGCGCCAGCGTCAAGGCCCGCATCGCGCCTTCAGGCCAGCGGATATCGACCTGGATGGCATCGGCCTGCTCGATGAATCCGGCGGGAATCCAGTCCGGATCGCTGCCCAGCGCGCTGTCGTAATAGGGCAGGATGAGCCGTTCGCCTTCATTGTCGACGATGACGGCGCTCAATGGCGTCGGCACGCCTTCGAAGCGCCTGACATGGCGGCAATCGACGCCTTCGGCGGTGATCTCGGCAAGGAAATGCTCGCCCATGAGATCGGCGCCGATGCGGGTGACGAGGCTGGCCCTCCCACCCAGCCGCACTGCGGCGACGGCGGCGCTTGTGGCCATGCCGTGCGCGGCTTGAACCAACGCCTTGGGCAGGATTTTTCCGGGCCCGGTGGGCAGCGTGTCGACCGAAAAGATCATGTCCATCGTGGCGGCGCCGAGAAAGACGATGTGGGGAGGATTGGGCATGGCAACAAACCGCAGCGAAAACAATTCCGCTTTTATAGGAAAGGCCCGGCGCAGTCGCCGGGCCGGATCATGTATAGCCAGTCCTGCCGGAGAAGGCTCTAGTTTACGGGCCGGCCAAAGCGGGCGTTGAGCCCTTCGATCAGCGCCATGGTGGCGGCTTCGGGCATGCCGACCGCCATGCGGGCATGGCCGGCCGGGACGCCTTGCAGACGCAGGCCGGTCTTGAGGCGCTCGATATCGCCGAGAAGGCCATCGACAACGGCATTCACGTCCTGCTGCAGGCCGGCGCGGTCGGTGACGCCGGCGGCCACGGCCTCGGCCATGGCGACGAAGGGCTCGGGATAGACGGAGGCAATGCCCGAAATGACGCCATTGGCGCCGACCTGATCGAGGCGGCCGATTTCGCGGTCCGAGCCGGTAAGCACCAGGAAGTCATCGGGCAGGAGCTGGCGATATTCGCCCACTGTTTCCAGGCTTTCGCCGCTGATCTTGACGCCGATAATATTGGGGAGCTTGGCGAGTTCGGCCATCAATTGCGGGGAGACGGCGACGCCGGTTCGATCTTTAAAAATATAGACGAAAACGCCCAGACCATCCGAAATCTCCGAAATGCGCCCATAGAAATGCTTGAGGGCGTCATCGGTCGACGGCAGGAAATAGGGGGTGATGGCCGCGACTTCCTTGGCCCCTTCGGCGCGCGCCAGCGCGATCAGGCGCTCGACCTCGTAAAGGCTGGCGGCCCCAACATGGACGACGACGCGCTTGTTGGGGAGCATGTCGAGGCTGAGGCGGGTAAGGGCGCGGCGTTCGTCCTCGCTGAGAGACGGGAATTCGCCGGTCGTGCCCAGCACGAACGCGCCATCGACGCCGGACTGGGCGCATTTGCGCAGGATCGCCGTATTGCCTTCTGCCGAGACAGATCCATCCTCTCCGAAAGCGACCGGGATCGCGGTGAGGATAATGGGTTTGGGTACAGACATGGCGGGAATACTCGTGGATGTTAGGAGGAGAGGCCAGCGACTTTGGCGCGGCGCCGCTGGAGAAGCGGCGTCGCCAGAGCCACAATGATGGCGATGAAAGCGAAGGTGAGCAGGGTAGCGGAAATCGGCTTGTTGACCAGGCCGGCCGGGCCATCGATCAGCAGCGAGCGCCGGAGATTGGATTCGGCCAGGGGGCCCAGGATCAGCCCGAGAACGATGGGGCTGGCCGGAATGCCGCAGCGCTTGAACACGACGCCGATGACGCCAAAGGCCAGCATGATGCCCACGGTGAACATATTGTTGGTGGTGGCATAGGTGCCCACCAGACAGAACACCAGAACCGTTGCCCAGATATAATGGATCGGCATGTCGAGCAGCCTCACCATCATGGGCATGCGCACCAGATTGATGGCGAGGGTGACGAACGTGGCCAGCAGCATGATGGTGGTGATGGTGACCACCAGGCTCGGCTGATTGACGAACAGGCTCGGGCCCGGCTGGATGCCCCAGACGATCATCGAGCCGATCATCACCGCCATCACCGAATCTCCCGGAATGCCAAGGGCCATGGTCGTCGTCAGCGAGCCGCCCAGAGTGGCGCTGGAGGCGGTGTCGGAGGCGGCTATCCCCTCGATATTGCCCTTGCCAAAGCTCTCTTTGGTTTTGGAGGCGGCCTTGGCGCGATCCCAGCCGAGCAGGCCGGCAATATCGCCGCCGGCACCGGGAATGATGCCGACGACCAGCCCGACAATGCCGGCAATGAAGGTGGGCTTGGCGATGCGCTTATATTCGCTCTTTGTCGGCCACCAGCGGCCCAGCGCCGAGATCGGTTTGATCTTGAAGGCGCGGTGGGTGAGGATCTGGTCGAACAATTCGGCAATGCCGAACAGGCCGATGATCACGGCGATGAAATCGAGCCCGCTATTGAGGTCGCGCACTCCGAAGGTGAAGCGGGCATCGCCGGTGATGGGGTCGCGCCCTACGGTGGCGATGAACAGCCCGATAATGCCGGCCAGCAGACCCTTGGCGATCGATTTTGAGGAAATCGAGATCATGATGGTCATGGCCAGGATGACCACGGCGAACATCTCGCTGGGGCCGAATTTGAGCGCCAATTGCGCCAGCGGCACCGAGGCGAAGGCGAAAAGCGCCATGCTGGCGACGATGCCTATCGCTGAAACCAGCGCCGACACGATCAGCGCCAGCCCCGCCTGGCCGTTCTTGGCCATGGGATAGCCGTCGAACGTCGTGGCGATGGAGGCCGGCGTGCCGGGGGTATTGATGAGGATGGATGGAATGCGGTCGCCGAAATTGGCGGCGACATAGATGGTGAGCAGGACCGCCAGGCCCTGCACCGGCTCCAGGGTCATGGTGAAGCTGCTGGCCAGGGCCACCGCCATGGTGGCCGTGATGCCGGGGAACATGCCCACCAGCATGCCGACGACGACGCCGGCGCCAAGGCACATGATCACCGTGGGTTCGAAGACCGCCAGCATGCCATCGAGAAGAGCTGTCATAGCGGCACCCTGAGCAGCAAGTGGAAAAGGCCGTAAATGAAGGCCGTGGTGATGAGCGGAAAGGCGACAAGGCCTTTCCAGCTGCGCAGGCCAAAGACCCAGAGAAGCGCAAAGAGATAGACGATGGTGGGGATGACGTAGCCGAACGCGCTCCAAAGAAAAGCGTAAAGCGTCGTCAGCGCCAGCGCCTGGAGCATGCGGATCAAACCATCGGGATGGCCGCTTTCGAGATCGCCGCGGCTCTGGGCCGGGCCGAACAGGGCCATGCCCAGCATGATAGCGGAGAGACCGGCCGCCAGAATGGACAGCAGCGTCGGCCACCATTTCGGATCGAGGCCGCCGGCGCCCATGCGCAGATAGATATTGCGCGACAGAACAAGCGCGACAATTGCAAAGATCAGTGCCGCCAGCGCCGTGACGATTTCGAGCCGGCGCGCGGGCGGGGCGGAAAAATCATATTCCGCCACCGCTGCGTCCGGCGACACGATGGTGTCGCCGGACGCGGACGTGAGCTTGTCGAGCTCGGCCATAGGCTTACTTCAGGACTTCGGCGTAGCGAGCGGCTTCGGCATCGACAAAGGCCTTCCATTCGTCGCCGCTCTTATAGGCCGGCAGGATGCCGGCCGGGGTAACCGCGTCGAGGAAGGTCTGCGAGGCAGCGGCCTTCTTGATCGATTCCTCGAGAATGGCCTTGGCGTCGTCGGGAATGCCCGCGGGGCCATAGACACCGCCCCAGGCACCGAAGGAGAGGTCATAGCCCTGCTCGGCAGCCGTCTTGACGCCGGGGAAACGCGGATGTTCCTGCTCGTCGAAAATAGCCAGGACCTTGAGCGAGCCATCGGCAAAGGCAGTGGCCGTTTCACCGGCGCCTGCGGTCACCGCATCGACGTGATTACCCAAAGCCGCCGCCACGGCGGGCGCGCCGCCATCGAACGGGACCGGGGTGATCTGGGCGCCGGTCATTTGCGCCAGGACGAAGGCGGTGGCGGCGAAAGCCGAGGCAGCGCCCGAATTGGACACCGAAAGCTCGGTGGTCTTGGCCGCTTCGATGAATTCCTCCAGCGTGTCATAGGGGCTGTTCGCGGCTACGGCGAGCACGACCGGGCTGTTCATCACCTGGCCGAGATAGGTGTAGTCGGCGCGGTCGAAATCGTAGCCGATATTCTCGGCGATGGCGAATTCCACGGGACCGAAGCCAATGGTGTAGCCGTCGGCAGGCTGCTCGGCCACATGGGCGAAAGCGACGGTGCCGGAGGCGCCGGGACGGTTTTCAACGATAACGCTGACGCCCAGATCCTTTTCCAGTTCGGAGGCGATGGCGCGCGAGGTGCGGTCCGAAGCGCCGCCCGCGGCTGCCTGCACCACGAATGTGATGTCCTTGGACGGAAATGCATCCTGGGCCATGGCGGACGCCGTGAAGGCTACGCCAAGCAGCCCGGCCAGGGCGATGGTCTTGGTGAAGAAGGTATAATGGGTCATGTCTTTCTCCCTACTTTGTTGTGGTTCGACGAGCTGCAACTAGTTTTGCGCCTGAATGCTTCGTCTTCGCTCCAGGGCGCGCTCCCAGACTCTCACCATGCGGGCACGGGACCCTTCGAGGTGATTGGCGAGTTCGGTTTCGGCGGCTTGCGGATCGCCCGCCTTGATGAGGTTGAGCAATTCCAGATGCTTGGCCGCGCTGGCGGACAGGTCCTGATCCAGCGAAATGGTGAGCCGCAACAGCGTCATCGTGATGGCCTCGTGGCGCTGCCAGACATCCGCCAGACGCTTGTGCCCCGAAATCAGGCAAATCTCGTTGTGAAATGATATGTCGGCTTGCGCGAAGCCCGCGGGATCGTCGGCCTGGGCGGCGCGCTGCATGGTTTCCACATGCCGCTGAATGGTGCCGAAACGCGCTTCGTCATAGCGCCCGACGGCCAGGCGCACGGCCAGGCCTTCAATGGCGCCGCGCAGGGAATAAAGCTCGTTGATGCTGTCATGGTCGATGCCGATAACAATGACGCCTGGCTGCTGCTTTTCCACCAAGCCCTCGGCCTGGAGGATGCCGAAGGCATCGCGGATAGGACCGCGACTGACGCCGAAACGCTCGGCCAGCTCGACCTCGATCAGCCGCTCGCCATGGACGTATTCTCCCGCGGCAATGGCCTCACGCAGGGCCGCCGCCACCTGCGAGCCAAGCGCCTCGCGCTGAATGATCGCCGGAGCGCTCCGCAATTCCCGTGTCTCCTCACTTTCGTTGACGGTAAACGGTTAACAGAACAGGAGTCAAGCAGACGCGCGACCGATCAGGCCGTGAAGCTGATGGCGGACACATATAGGCGTGCAATTGATGGCGGAGCCCATCATGCACCGCAGGGAGGAAATCTTTGCCGCGGCGATGAAGGCCTATGCGCATGCCCACGCCACCAAGTTCCAGGCCATGGAACTCCCGCGCGCCCAGGATGGCGGGTTATCAGCCGACTAGACCCGCGGGAATGTGGCTGTGCCGGCTGCTCAGAACGTCTTGGCGCCGTTTACGAACAGCCGAACGGAATACAGGCTGGTGGTTGCGCAGATGAACAGCCGGTCCCGCTTGGGGCCGCCGAAGCAGACATTGGCAACCACTTCCGGGATCAGCACCTTGCCGATCAACGTGCCGTCCGGATCATAGACGTGGACGCCGTCGGCCGCCGAAGTCCAGATGCGTCCGTCCACGTCAAGGCGGAAGCCGTCGAAGAGCCCGGCAGTGCTGTCGGCAAACACCCGGCCATCGGTCAAGGCGCCATTATCGCCGACCTTGAACACGCGCATATGGGCCGGGTTGTGCGCGCCATGGGTGCGACCGGTATCGATCACGTAAAGCAGGCTTTCATCGGGTGAGAATGCCAGCCCGTTCGGTTGCACGAAATCGTCGCAGACCACGCTGATCTGTCCCGATTGAGCATCGATCCGGTAAACGTTCGAGGCGCCAATTTCGCTGTCGGCCTTGTTGCCCTCATAGTCGGAATCGATGCCATAGGTCGGGTCAGTGAACCAGATCGAGCCATCGGATTTCACCACGACATCATTGGGGCTGTTCAGCCGCTTGCCCTCGAAATTGTCGGCAAGCACGGTGATCGTGCCATCGTGTTCGGTGCGCGTAACCCGCCTGGTGCCATGCTCGCAGGTGACCAGGCGCCCCTGCCGGTCCACCGTGTTGCCATTGCTGTTATTGGCTGGCTGCCGAAAGACGCTGACGGTCTCGCTGGCTTCGTCGAAGCGCAACATGCGGTTATTGGGGGCATCGGACCAAACCAGATAGCGCCCGGCGGGGAAATAGGCCGGTCCCTCGGCCCAATGGCAGTTTTCATATAGTTTATGGACATTCGCCGTCATGCAGGGCAGGCGGGCGAACCGCTCGTCCAAGACCTCGTAATCCGATGCAGCCATGATGTCCTCCTCCCGGATAAATCGGAAAATTCCTTGGCTTGTATAGTCAGCGCAGCGCCTGCCGCGAGCCCGCTATGGCAATAGCCGCGACAATGATCATCCCGGTAAATACGTCGCGCAAGCCCGAACCGAACCCGGCGGTATTGAGCAGGGTCGACACCATGAACAGGAACAATGCCCCGCCCCAAAGCCCGGGCACATTGGCCTTGCCGCCGGCCACCGACGTGCCGCCCAGCACCACGACCGCGATGGACGTCAACAGATATTCGCGTCCCATGGACAGCGACGATCCGCCCGAAAAACCTGCCAGCAAGGCCCCGCAAAGGGCGGCCAATGCGCCGGAGAGAACATAGGTGAGCAGCCGCGTACGCTCCACCGAAAGACCGGCAAACCGGGCGGCCCGCATGTTCTGCCCCGTAGCCAGCACCGTTCGCCCGAAGACGGTGCGATGCAAGACCACGCCGGCCAGGATCGACAGCATGATCGCCGCGATCGCCAGGACCGGGATTCCCAGAAACCGCGAAAACGTGAAATCGGAAAGAGCCGGCGGCGGCTTGATCTGCAGACCCCGGCCATAGCTGATGCCGACGGACTGGATGATGAAGCTTGACGACAGCGTCGCTACGATCGGCGGAATGCGCAGCAGCCGGATCAGCAGATAGTTGAAGGCGCCGATCAGAATGCCGGCGGCCAGCGCTGCCACGAGCCCCCAGAAGATCAGCCCGTTCTGGCCATCCATCACTTTCATGGCCACGGCGCTGGCCAGGCCGATGGTGGCGGGAATGGACAGATCGACATTGCCCGGCCCGAGCGTGATGACGAACATCTGGCCCAGCCCGACCATGACGGTGAACACCGAAAAGGACAATGCGGCGACCAGCATGCCTTCGGCGCCCTGTCCGGCTATGGTGAACGAGAGCACCCAGACCAGCAGGGCGCCCACGAAGGACCACAACCATACAGGCAGATTGCGGAAGTTCAGGGAGAAAGAGGAAAGGGTCCGGTCGTTCATTTTTCAGCTTTGCTGATGAGCACGCGCGCCGCGAGGATCAGGATCAGGAACATGCCCTGCGCCCCGACCTGCCATTCCTGCGGGATGCGGCCCCCGGGCAGAAACGGCACCTGGAAAAAATTCAGCGCCGAAGACGCGAGTTGCAGCACCAGGGCCCCGATCACCGCGCCGATGGGCGAAATGCGCCCGCCGACGAATTCGGCGCCTCCGATCACCGCGCCGGCGATCGACAGCAAGGTATAGCCCGTCGCCATATTGGCGTCGGCGCTGGAAGAGACCCCCACCAGCGTCATGCCGGACAGAACGCCGAAAATTCCGGCCAGCGCGAACATGACGACCTTGGCCTTGAGGATAGACCAGCCGGCCCGGCTGACCGCGCGGGCATTGCCGCCAACCCCGCGCAGCACCGCGCCATAGGACGAACGCATCAGGATCAGGTGCACGATGCCGGCGATCAGAATGGCCAGCAAGACCGGCATCGGGATCAGGGGCGGCTGAAAGCCCATCAGGTCCCGTAAAAAGCCCGGCGCCACACCGCCCGGCGTCGGACGGATCAGCACGGCCAGACCGGCCCAGAAAAAACTCAGCCCCAGGGTCACGACGATGGAGGGAACGTTGCGCAGGTGAATGATCACTGCCGCCAGCATGTAGACGAGCACGCCACCGCCCAGCATCAGCGCCGCCAGCAGCGGCGTTTCCGGCATATAGGTGGCGGTGACGCAGGCCACGAAGCCCACAAAGGCGCCGACCGACAGATCGAGCTCGTTGGTCGCCATGACGCACATCTGCGCCACCGTGGCCAGAGCCACCGGAATAGCCAGATTCAGCATCAGGTTGAGGCCGAAATAGCTGATAGCCCTGGGATTGAAGTACCATATGGCCACCAGGACGAGCACCAGCGACACGGCGGGCAGAGCCCCGCGCAGCAGGCGCTGGCGGGACGAAGACGCCAGATTCTGCCCGCGCCCCTGAATTGCGAGTTCCGTGCTCATGCAGCATCCTTGTCTTTGAACGAGGAGCCGATCACCCCGGCCTCGGTGATGTCATTACCTGCCAGCTCGCCCACGATACGGCCGTTCTGGAACACATAGACCCGGTCGCAATATTCGAGTTCTTCGAATTCGGTCGTGTACCAGAGAAAGGTCCGGCCGGCCGCCGCTTGTTCGGCGATGATGTCATAGACTTCCAGCTTGGTGCCGATATCAACGCCGCGCATCGGGTCATCCATGAGCACGACGGCCGAACTGGTCGAGAGGGCGCGGGCAAACAGCGCCTTTTGCTGATTACCGCCCGACAGGGACAGGATCTCATCGCTCAGCGAGGGAGCCTTGATGCCCATAATGCGCCCCCAGCGCCCCGAGAGGTCCCGTTCCTTGCCAGCCGACAGGAGCAAGCCGCTGCGCAGGGCCGGCAGCGATGCCACCGCTATATTGTCGGCGATCGACCAGAGCGGGAAAACGCCGTCGGCCTGGCGGTCGCCGGCGACGAACGACACATTGCCGTCCACCGACACGTCCCGACCGCGAGAGCCCGCCGCGTCGAAAACCCGCACGAGGAACTCGGTCTGGCCGTGACCCGAAAGTCCGGCGAGCCCGATCACTTCGCCCTTCCGGGCCACGAAGGGCAGGCCCCGTCCCGTTTCCTGGGCGCTCACGGCAATTGGCGCATCCGCCAAGGCGCGCTCCGAATGTTCCCGGGCCACCCGGCTGGGACGCTCCCCGCCGCTCATCAGGTCGACCAGGCTCTCGCGGGTGAATTGGTCGACAGGACCGGCAGCGACCAGCTGGCCATTTTTCATCACGGCAATCTGGTCGGAATAATCGAGGATTTCGCCGAGCAGATGCGAGATCAAGATGCAGGAAACGCCGTTCTGGACTTCCCGGCGCACGAATTCCAGCAATTGGCGCGCAGTGGTGGCATCCAGGGATGAGGTCGGCTCGTCAAGGATAACAAGCCGCAACACGCCCTCGCTGACGGTGAAGGCGCGGGCAATCTCGACCATTTGGCGCCGCCCGATCGACAGATCGGACACAACCGTTCCCGGCGTGATGTCATGTCCGGGGAAAATGCGGTCGAGCATGGCGCTGATCAGCCGGCCTGCTTTTTTGCGCCAGCCCAGGCCCTTGATCGAGGGATGAAGAATACGCGTATTCTCGGCAACGGTCAGGTTCGGGCACAAGGACAATTCCTGAAAGACGCAACGCAGTCCCAGTTTCTGGGCCAGGTGAACTGAAATGCGGTCGTGCTGTTCGCCGCCTGCCGTGATGCTTCCCGCATCGGGTCGCAGGGTTCCGGCCAGCACATGCATCAGGGTCGACTTGCCGGCCCCGTTGTGGCCGACAAGTCCAAGACACTTCCCCTCTTCGATCGACAAGTTGACATCGGAGAGGGCGCGCACCGCGCCAAAGGAGCGGGAAACCCCCGACAGCTCGATTGCCGTTTCGTTTGGCGCGGTCATGTGCCCTCGCTGTAACCTAGAGGTTGTCTTCGATCGCCTGAATGGCTTCCTCTTGCGAGTACTCCTTATTGGCAACGCCGCCGACCGGCGTATTGGCCACGGCCTCGTCAAGGGTCTCCTGGGTCACCGTCAGGTAGGGAACGATGACGTCCTTGGGGATTTCCTTGCCGTCGAGAATTTGCTGGGCAACCCAGAAGGCCAGCGTCGAGACGCCCGGCGCGATGGTGCCCGACCAGGTCTCATAGCCATTGGCGTCGCGCTGCTCCTGCCACCAGGCCAGCTCGTCCTGGCGGTTGCCCATGATGATGATCGGGACGTCCCGGCCTGCGGCGCGGAATGCCTGGGCAGCGCCATAGCCGTCGCCGCCTTGCGTGACGATCGCATCGACTTCGGGCAGCGATGGCAGCACGGTGGAGACCGCCCGCTGCGCCGTCGCCTGATCCCAGTCGCCCGTGGCCTCGCCCACGATGGTGAAATTGGGATGGGTCTTGACCCCGTCGGCAATTCCCTCGTGAATGAGATTGTCGATGGAGGTGCCGGCAAGGCCCCGGATTTCCAGGAGATTGCCGCCATCGGGCAGGCGGCCGGCGAGATAATCCAATTGCTGCTGGCCAAGCTGGCGGTAGTCCACAGCCACCCGCCATGCGCAAGGCTCGGAGACCACGCCATCGAAGGAAACCACGACGATTCCGGCGTCGCATGCAGCCTTGACCGCGCCATTCAGCGCATCGGGCGAGGCGGCGTTGATGACTATGGCGTCATAGCCCTGCAGGATGAGGTTCTGGACCTGGGCTGCCTGGGTGGGCACTTCCTGGTCGGCGGTGGTGAAGGTGTCCACCGCGGCAACGATGCCGTCGGCAACCGCCTGGCTGGTTACCTTCTCCCAGCTTTCAAGCATTGCCTGGCGCCATGAATTGCCGGCGTAATTGTTCGAAAGCGCAATGCGCATGCCCGAGGTTTCGGCATAGGCGACGCCGGTCAGGCTCGTCGAGACCAATATGGCGCCCACTAGAATAAGAGATTGCTTCACTTAAGTTCCTCCTCGCCGCCATGCGGCCGCTTTTGAACCATTCATCAGCACACAAGGTCAACCTGAGCAGTTTGCCTGCTTCTCGAAGGGCGACACGACTCACGTCGGGCCTGTGCGCGTTACGCTTGTGCGATCAATTTCGTAGTATATAGGATATTGAATGGCAAGGCGCATTATGGTGCTGTGCGGACGCTGCCGGCCGGGCTATCCAGCATCGTGGAAATAGAGATTCGCGCTCGGATCGAAGGGCAAAGGGCCGATAGGAGGGCATGCTGAACGCCATCAAGACTTTGGACAAAACCAGCTTGGCCGAGCAGGCCTATCACCACATCCGGGGCTTGCTGCTGGATGGCTTCGTCGAAGCTGGGGCGGTTGTCGGCATCGATACGATCGCCGTCACCCTTGGCGTCTCGCAGACCCCTATCCGCGAGGCGCTGGCGCGGCTCGAGGGGGATCGGCTGGTCGTCAGGCTCCGCAATGGACGTTACGCCGCCGCGCCTGCCATGTCCCTGGGAGACTACGCCCATCTCTATCACACGCGCCTGCTTCTCGAGCCGGCGGCGGCGGCGCTGGCGGCGCAAAACCGTTCCGAGCAGACGATTGCCGATCTCAAGCAATCCATCAAGCGCATGAATTCCGCCGGGCGGGGCACGCTCAGCCAGCTCTTTGTGAACTTCGTTGATGCCGACGCTCTGTTTCATCGCACCATTGCCACCGCCTGCGGCAATGTTTTCATCACGACGGCGCTGATGCACTTGCAGGCCAATCACCGCATCGGCCCGTTTTACCGCAGCCGCGGGGTGGTGGACGCCGACATCGTCATTCGCGAGCACACCGCCATCTGCGACGCTATCGGCGCGGGGAACCCCGACGCCGCCGAGGAGGCGATGCGGCGCCACATCGAGCGGTCACGCGATTTCGTCCTTGCATGGATGGCGCAACCCCCGTCCACCCCGCACAGCGCCATAACGGCTTAGGAGGAGCATTATGCCATTCATCAATATCCGGCTGGTCAGGGAAGTCATCGCCAGCGATCCGGAGGGCAAGAAAGCCGAGATCGCCGGCAAGGTGACCGACGCCATCACCGAGGCCACGGGCTTGGCTGCGGACGATGTGTGGGTGGTATTCGAGGAAGTTGCCGCACGTGACTGGTTTGTCGGATCCAAAAGCGTCCATACAAGGCGAAATTCCGACTAGCGCTGGCCTTTATGCTCAAATCATCGGTGCCTCGGCGCCGATGGGTTCATAGGTCAGCGCGCGGCAGAGCGGGATGTCGAAGCCGTCCTTGAGATCGGGACGCGCGGCGCCGTGAAAGATCAGCAGAAGATAATGCGGGCGGGGGCCGGCGCCGCGATGCGCCTCGGGATCGAGCATGTCCGCGAGGCGAGGCAGGCGGTCCCGCTCGGCCTGCCGTGGGGCCACGCCGCTGATGCACGAAAACCAGCGCTGCGGTCCGAAGGCCGACCGCCCGATCATCGGCTGGGGGCGGGACACCATGGCGATGCCGGGATCGCCGCCCCGGCGCTGCACGGCCCAGGCCGCCTCGCTTTGATAATTATCCGGAAAGGGAATGGCGGTCCGCTCGAATTGCAGGTTCGAAGGTCCACTATTTTGCAGCGAACAGCCGTATAGCGTCAGACAGATTGCAAATGCGGCCAGTCCTCTGAGCACGGCGTCATCCTCGCTCTATTTCGCTCATTAGGCATGATGTTCGAACTCGGTGCAAGTGTGCCCAATCCCTTCTGGGCGATGGCCGGAAATGCAGCATATATTCCAGCGCTGCTGACGATCTGAACAGTATATGTCTTCAAACGACAATAAAATTGTTTGACAATTCACCCGAAAGGCGCTTCGAGAAATGCAGCAGACATGGGGGCATTGCTGGATATGAATTCCAATACAGGTCAAGAGGCGCAATATGCCGACGAGGTGAGTTTAGGCGATCTGTTCCGGTCCTTATGGCAGTCGCGGGCCTGGGCGATAGGGGGCATGGTGATCGCCATGGCCATCGCCGGAGCGCTCCTGATCCTGCTGCATTTCCTGCGGGTGGATGCGACCACCTATAGTCAGGAGATCGCCTTCAAGATCGGCGGACAATCGGAGGCCAGATATCCCAATGGCACCAGTTTCTCGCCCAATGACTTGCGTTCGCCGGTGGTGCTCAATCGGGTCTATGATGATCTGGGCATTGCCGATTTCGGTCTGAGCTACCGGGAATTCGCCACCGCCGTCAGCGTTACGCCGTCTTCGGCCATTTATGAGGGCGTGGTCGGCCGCTATCGGGCCCGCCTGGCGGACACGTCGCTGACCTTTGAGGAGCGGCGGCAGATCGAGGCCGAATTCGGCTCGACGCTGACTTCCACCCTGTCGAGCGGGGCCACGGTCAATTTCAATGTGGTCGGAAGCGAAGTTCCTAAAAATGTTGGCTTGGCCGTCGTTTCCGCCATCCCCAATAGCTGGGCCGATATCTATATCAACCAGCTTGGCGTGCTCGACCTGCCATTCGATCAGTCTTCCAGCCTTATCGTGAGTCCTGAATTCCTGAATGCTCTCGATTATCCGGCCGCCTATGACGTCCTGGAAATGGCGTTTGTCACGGTGCGCGAGCGGATTAGGCAATTGCAGGCGATATCCGGCGCGCAGACCCTTATGGATGGCGATGGCGCGCGGACGATTTCCGATATCGAACGCGAAATCCAGCGTATGGAGCGCTTCTCGCTCGAGCAGGTGCTTGCGCCTCTTACCGAACTGGGCCTCAACAAATCGCCGGAACTGACCGGCGCGACCTATCGCTACAAGCTGGACGAACTCGATCGCCGGGTTCGCCTCGCCAAGGACAATGCGCAAATTCTCGATCAGGCGCTGCAAACAGCGACGGGGATGACAGCCGCCGCGGCGCCGAGCGCCGGCTCTACCGAGCCGCAGGTTCCCAGCACCATCGTGCAGCAATTCGGTCCGGAACTCGTCGATAGGCTGATCGGCATGTCGGTGGAAAATGCCGGCATCGATTTCCGCGAAACCCTCATCCAGAACAAGCTCAATTATGAGCGCGAGGCCATCGCCCTGACCTCCGAGCGGCAGAAGATCGCCCAGCGCCTGGCGCTGATCGTTGACGACCGGGCCATTCCCAATGCCGAGGAACTCGAAATTATCTTCCAGGAGGAGGCAACTCGGCTGGCGGAGGGGCTCAACCAGCAATGGCTGGCGATGGGATCGATATTGAATCAGGTCAATTTGGAACGGATCAATTTCGACAAGGAATTGTTCCAGCCGCTTCCCACCCTCAACCAGGTCGGTACCGCCGACCAGATGTCCATCCGCACTCTGGTGCTAACATTGGGCATGGCAGCCTTCGTCGGTCTGGTCGCCGGATTATTGGTGGCCTTCGTCCGCTTTTCGACGCGGCCACAGCCGGCAGCGGCCTGATTTACCGAAAGTTTCGCCGCCGACGCCGCAACGACCGAAATGACGATGCGCAAGTCCGTTCCAGCCTTTGGCCCCAATCATGGGCGGATCCGCAGGAACGTGCTGACAACGGCCTGTCCGAAGAAGGATTTTCTAAATCCGGGCAGGAACTTGTCCGCTGATCGCTTGCGATACCTGACCGGAAAGATAGGGTTGGCCGTCGCGCTGGCATCGCTGGCCCTGGCACTCAATCGGCGCCGGGAATGCTGGGGCGGCGACGAATTGGCCACGGCCGCTGACGGGAATGTTCGATGGAAGTACGGGTTGAAAATGTACGCAAGGAATTCGACCGGTTTCCGGCGCTGCACGATGTGTCGCTGGATATCGGTTCGGGCGAACTGATCGCGCTGCTGGGTCCCTCGGGCTCGGGCAAGACCACCCTGCTGCGCCTGATCGCCGGGCTGGAACGGCCGACTGCCGGACGCATCTTCTTCGGCGACGAGGATGCTTCCGAAAAGAGCGTGCAGGAGCGCAATATCGGCTTCGTGTTCCAGCATTATGCCCTGTTTCGCCACATGACCATTCTGGAAAATGTCGCCTTCGGCCTCAAGGTGCGGCCCAGATCGACGCGCCCGCCCGCCGGTGAAATCCGCCGTCGGGCGCTGGAATTGCTCGATCTGGTGCAGCTCTCGGGGCTGGAAAAGCGCTATCCCAGCCAGCTCTCGGGCGGCCAGCGCCAGCGCGTGGCCCTGGCCCGGGCCCTGGCCATCGAGCCGCGGGTTCTGCTGCTGGACGAGCCTTTCGGAGCCCTGGACGCCCAGGTGCGGCGCGAATTGCGCAAATGGCTGCGCGAAATCCACGAGCGCACCGGCCATACCACGATTTTCGTGACCCATGACCAGGAAGAAGCGCTGGAACTGGCAGACCGGCTCTGCGTGATGAGCCAGGGCCGGATCGAACAGGTGGGAACCCCCGACAGCGTCTATGACGCGCCTAGTTCGCCCTTCGTCTTTGGATTTATCGGGGAATCGAGCGAGTTGAAGGTGCAGGTGGACAAGGGCGATATCTGGCTGGGCGACCGCTCCTTGGGGCTTGTCGATTCCGGAGCCGATGGTCCGGGACGGCTGTTCTTCCGGCCGCATGATATCGAGCTGGTCGAGGGCGGTGCGGCTTTGGCCGGTGGCGTGGCGGCGAGCCGCCGGGTGGGCGGCACGCGGCGGGTGGAGCTGGAATTGGGCGCGGCGCATCGGGTGGAAATCGACCTGCCTTTCGACCATCCCCTCGACGACCGGGCCCCGATCGCGTTCCGGCCGAAACGCTGGATGCTCTATCCTGAGGGCTAAAGCTCCGGCGCCTCGGCGCTTCGCTTGATCCTGCCCGCCCTCCCGTCCTAAATGCGACCTGAGGGCCAGCATCATGATCACCTGTTTCGATATCGGCGGCACCTTTATCAAGGCGGCGACTGCCACGGGGCCGGAAAGTCTCGACCTGCTGGGCCGCCTGCCGACGCCGCGCGCCGATTTTGCCGCCTTTGTCGCCACCATTGCCGGCTTCATCGACCGGGGCGGCGCCCCCGCCGGAGCGCCGGTCGCCATTTCGGTCACCGGCGTGGTCGATCCGGAAACCGGCCTGGTGACGGTCGCCAATATTCCCTGCATCGATGGACGCAACCTGGCCGCCGATCTCGGTGCGGCGCTGAATCGCCCGGTGCGGGTGGCCAATGATGCCGATTGCTTCGTGCTGGCCGAGGCGCATGCCGGCGCCGGCAGGGGATATCGCGTGGTTTTCGGCGCCATTCTGGGCACCGGCGTCGGCGGCGGCATCGTCGCCGATGGCAGACTGTTTCGCGGGGCCGGCGGGCTATCGGGGGAATGGGGCCACGGCACCATCGTCGCCACCCAGCTATCGGTGTCGCCCTATCAGCTGCCGCATTTCGCCTGTGGTTGCGGACGCGCTGGGTGCCTCGACACTGTCGGCGGCGCCCGGGGGCTCGAAAGGCTGCATCGGCACCTGCATGACGCCACGCTGAACAGCACGGATATCGTCGAACTATGGATCGGCGGCGATGAGAAGGCCGACCAGACCATGGCACTTTATATCGAGCTGCTCGCCCGGCCCCTGGCCCTGGTCGTCAATGTCGTGGGACCCGACATCATCCCGGTCGGCGGCGGGCTCGGCAATTGCGTCCCGCTCATCGCCCGGCTGGACGCCGCCGTGCGCGGCTCTATCCTGCGACGCCTGGAGCGGCCATTGGTGGTGCCGGCGCAATTGACCGCCGATTCCGGCCTGCTCGGTGCGGCATATCTGGGGCTGGCGGAGAACGATCATGACATTGCTTGAGATTTGCGTCGATGACGCCGCCGGACTGGAAGTGGCCATCGAAGGCGGCGCCGACAGGGTCGAGCTCTGTTCGGTGCTGGAACTGGGCGGGCTGACGCCGACGCCCGGCCTGATCGCGCTGGCCTCCCACGCCAATGTCCCGGTGCGGGCCATGGTGCGTCCGCGCCCCGGCGATTTCGTGTTTTCCGAAAGCGACCTCCAGGCCATGCTGGCCGATATCGCCAGCATTCGCGCTGCCGGACTGGAAGGGGTGGTGCTGGGCGCCAGCCTGCCCGATGGGCGGCTCGACCTCGAAACGCTGGGCCCGCTGGTCGAGGCGGCATCCGGCCTCAAGCGGACGCTGCACCGCGCCATCGATCTGGTGCCCGACATGGCGGAGGCGGTGGAACAGGCCATTGCCTTGGGCTTCGACACCATACTCACCTCCGGTCGCGCCCATACGGCCCCGGAAGGCGTCGATGACATCGTCCTTGCGCATAAGGTTGCCGCCGGACGCATCACCATCATGGCCGGCTCCGGCCTCAATGCCGCGACCGCCCCGCTTCTGCTCGAGCGCGTACCGCTGGAGGCCCTGCACGGCGCCTGCGCCGCGCCGGCTCCTCCGGCGAGCGCATCAGCGGCAAGGCTGGGCTTCGACAGCCCGGCCCGCCGCGCGACAAGCCTGGTCAAGGTGACGGCACTCAGGACCGTTCTGGATAGAGGCGGGGCGACAGCATAAGCTTCTTCGCGATCTCCAAGCCGCCCGAATGGCCATAAAACCCGGATTGCATGAGCTGAGCGCAGAGACCTGTCGGTATTAGAATAACCAGCAGGCTATAAGATGGCGGGACGAATTCATTTCCAGCGGCGTCCCGGCTCTGAATAACTTATAGTGCTGGCATTGGTCTCGACAGATGACGTGATCGCGCCGAAATGGGAGGACTGACAATGAAGAAATTGCTTTTGGGTGCACTCGCCTTTGCATTGCTGGGCGGCACGGCATTTGCGGAGACCATCAAGATCGGTGTCGTTGGTCCGTTCTCGGGACCGGCGGCGTTGCAGGGCCGCAATTTCCAGGCCGGCATCGATGCCTGGCTGGCCATGAACGGCAAGACGGTCGGCGAGCATGAAATCGAACTGATCTATCGCGACCTGCCCGCCGCCGATCCGGCGCAGTCCGCCGCCCTGACCCAGGACCTGGTGGTCGGCGAGGGCGTGCAATATCTCGCCGGCTATTATTACACGCCCGACGCTATGGCCGCCGCGCCGATCCTGGAAGAGGCCAATGTGCCCATGGTCGTCTTCAACGCCGCGACCTCGGCGATCATGAATGCCAGCCCCTATGTGGTGCGCACCTCGTTCACCACCTGGCAGACCTCGACGCCGATGGCGGCGGTGGCGCGGGAGCGCGGCATCGACAAGGTCATCACCGTGGTGACCGATTACGGTCCGGGCGTCGATGCCGAGAATGCCTTCGTCAAGGGCTTTTCCGATGCCGGCGGCGAGATCGTCGAATCGATCCGCATGCCGATGAGCACCAATGATTTCAGCCCCATCATCCAGCGCATCAAGGATTCGGGCGCCGAAGCGGTCTTCGCCTTCCTGCCGGCCGGTCCGGAAACGCTGGGCTTCATGCGCTCCTATGTCGAGAACGGGCTCAAGGATGCCGGCGTCGCTCTCCTGGCCCCGGGCGACCTGACCCAGGAGCCGGACCTGTTCGCCCTGGGCGACAATGCCCTGGGCGTGCTGACCACCTTCCATTACGCGGTCAGCCACGATTCGCCGGAAAATGCCGCATTCGTCGAAGCCGCTTCCCAGGCCCTGGGCGGCGCCGGCGATCTGAGCTTCCCGGCCGTCGGCGCCTTTGACGGCATGTATGTGATTTCCAAGATGATCGAAGCCACCAATGGCCAGCAGGACGCGGCCGCGGCGGTCGAAGCCATCAAGGGCCTGTCCTGGACCAGTCCGCGCGGTCCGGTCTCCATCGATCCGCAGAACCGTCACCTCACGCAGAACATCTATCTGCGCGAAGTGGCGCTGGAGGACGGCCTCTACATCAACAAGGAAATCCAGACCTTCGAAAACCAGAACGATCCCGGCTGGCAGGCGCCTTAAGGAACGCATAGCAGGGCCCCTCCCTTGGAAAGGGGAGGGGTCGCGCCATCTCCGGGTCATTCCCACGCCAGCGGGAACCCCTGTTATTCGGAAACCGAGGTCCCCGCTTTCGCGGGGATGACACTGAGATAAACCAGGCATGCACACCGCTTTTTCCATCGGCGCCGACGCGATTGCCTATGGCATGGTGCTGTTCGTCATTTCCGTCGGCCTGTCGATGACGATGGGGCTGATGAAAGTCGTCAATCTGGCCCATGGCGCCTTCGCCATGATCGGCGGCTACATCGCGTCCTACGTCACCCAGCAATTGGGCCTGCATTTCGGTATCGCCGTCCTGGCCGCCGTCGCCGGCACGGTGCTGATCGCCATTCCGGTGGAACGGCTGCTTTACCGCCGCATCTACGGCGCGCCGGAACTGACCCAGGTGCTGATGACCATCGGCATCACCTTCGCCATTATCGGCATTGCCAATTTCCTCATGGGCCCGACCCTCAAGACCATCGCCCTGCCGCCGGAATTGCAGGGCCCCGTCAATATCGGCTTCCGCACCATCGCTGCCCATAAGCTGTTTGCCGCGGCCACGGGCGTCGTCGTCGCCGGGGGCTTGTGGTTCGTCGTCGAACGGACGTCGTTCGGCATCCGCCTGCGCGCTTCGGTGGACGACGCCGCCATGGCCGGCGCCCTGGGCGTGCGCACCAAGCTGGTCTATGCGGTGAGCTTCGCGGTCGCCGTGGGGCTGGCAGCTCTAGGCGGCGTGGTCGGGGCGCAATTGCTGCCCATCGAACCCTATTACGCCCTGCGCTATATGGTGACCTTCCTGGTCGTCGTCTCGGTGGGCGGCGCCGGATCGATCCCCGGCGCGCTCATCGCCTGCCTGCTGCTGGGCGCCGTGGAGACCACCGGCCGCTATCTCATGCCGGAATTCGGCGAATTCTTCTTCTATCTTGCGGTGATCGCCGTGGTCTGCATCTTTCCGCGCGGCCTTTTGGGACGTGCCAAATGACCGACATCCCCACCAATCTGCCGGCGGCAAGCCGGGCCGGGCTCTGGCAGCGCAGCGCCAAAGCCGACTTCATCGCCGTGCTGGTCATCGCGGCCGTCGCCGTGGTGCTGTTCCTGCTCTTTCCGCAAAGCCTGGCGCTGCTGACGCGCATCGTCGCCATCATGCTGCTGGTCCTGTCGCTGGATCTGGTGACCGGCTATTCCGGCATCGCCACGCTCGGCCACGCCACCGTGTTCGGCGCTGGCGCCTATGCCGCGGGCATTCTGGCGGCCAAGTTCGGCGTCACCGATCCCCTGCTCATGCTGGCGATCGGCGCCGTGGCCGGGGCCGTGGCGGGAGCTTTGTCGAGCCTCGTCATCCTGCGCGGCCACGGCCTCAGCCAATTGGTCCTGTCCATCGCCGTCGTGCAATTGGCCCATGAGGCCGCCAACAAGTTCTCCAACTGGACCGGCGGCAGCGACGGTCTGTCCGGCATCATGCCCAGCCCGCTTTTCGGCCTGTTCCGCTTCGATCTGTGGGGCCGCACCGGCTATTGGCTGGCGGTGGCGCTGCTGATCGCGGTGTTCATCGTGCTGCGCATCGTGGTCCGCTCGCCCTTCGGCATGTTGTGCCGGGGCATCAAGCAGGACCCGGTGCGGGTGCGGGCCCTGGGAGCACCGGTCTATTTCAGCCTGGTGCAGATGTATGCCATTGCCGGCGCCGTTGCCGGCCTGGGCGGGGCGCTTTCGGCTATTTCCACCAAGGTGGTGGGGCTTGACAGCCTCTCCTTCAACCTCTCCGCCGAAGCCCTGGTCATGCTGGTGCTCGGCGGCACCGGCAAATTGCTGGGCGCCATGGTGGGCACGCTGGCCTTTGTCTGGTTCGAGGACCGCGTCTCGGCCATCAATCCGTTCCACTGGCTGACCATTGTCGGCGCGCTGCTGGTCGCGGTGGTCCTGTTCGCCCCCAAGGGCCTGACCGGCGCCGCCGAAGCGCTGTGGCACCGTCTGCGGGGCGCCAAGCCATGAGCCTGCTCAGCGTCAGGAACCTGAACAAGCATTTCGGCGGCCTCAACGTCACCGATAATGTCTCGCTCGACCTCGATCCCGGCAACCGCGTGGCCCTGATCGGTCCCAATGGCGCCGGCAAGACCACTTTCGTCAATCTGGTGACCGGCCATATCAAGCCCGATGGCGGCCAGATCCTGCTTGCCGGCGAGGATATCACCACGCTGACGCCGTCGCGGCGCGTCGCCGCCGGGCTGGTGCGCAGCTTCCAGGTGACGCGGCTGTTTTCCGAAATGACGCCGCACGAACATGTGGGGCTGGCCATTCTGCAACGCAACGGCATGAGCCGGCACATCCTCGCCGATTATCGCGGCGTGCCGGAGCTGGTCGGGGAGATCGAGGCCATTCTGGCCCTGCTCAATCTCGATCATATCGCCCAGGTGCCGGTCAGCGACATCGCCTATGGCCAGCAGCGTCTCCTCGAAATCGCCCTGGTCATGGCGCTGCGCCCCAAAGTGCTGCTGCTGGACGAGCCCGCCGCCGGCGTGCCCGGCAGCGACACGATGCTGATCGAGAAGGCGCTGGCGCAATTGCCGCCCGATCTGGCCGTGCTGATGATCGAACACGATATGGATTTCGTCTTCCGTTTCGCCCAGCGGGTGATCGTGCTCGCCGCCGGCGCGGTGATCTTCGACGGCACGCCGGACGAAGTCGCCGCCGATCCGCGCGTGCGCGAAGCCTATCTGGGGAGCTATGCCGATGACCGCAGCATCGCTTGACGTCGCCGGGCTGAGCGCCGGCTATGGGCCCACCCGCATTCTGGAGGATGTGAGTTTTTCCGTGCCCGCCGGCGGCCGGCTGGCAGTGCTTGGCCGCAACGGCATGGGCAAGACCACGCTCTTCGCCACCCTGGCGGGGCAGACCCGCCACCATGGCGGCACGATGCGGCTCGGATCGCGTGAACTGAGCGGTCTCGACGGCTCGGCGCGGGCGCTGGCGGGGCTGGGTTATGTGCCGCAGCACCGGGCGATCTTCAAGACGCTGAGTGTCGAGGAAAACCTCTTTGTCGGCCTCAAGGCCCGGCCGCGTAGCGCCATCGACGAGGCTTATGCCCTGTTCCCGCGCCTCAAGGAGCGACGGCGCAATCTGGGCGGGCAATTGTCCGGCGGCGAACAACAGATGTTGAGCACCGCCCGCACCATTCTGGGCCAGCCCACCCTGCTGTTGCTCGATGAGCCGCTGGAGGGCCTGGCCCCGGTGATCTGCGAGGAATTGATGGCAGCCTTTGCCGAGCTGGCTTCGACCCGCGCCACGACCATCCTGCTGGTCGAGCAGCGCATCAAGGCGGCGCTGGCATTCGCCGAAGACGTCATGATCCTCGAACGCGGCCGGCTCGCCTGGTCCGGAACGCCCGCCGAATTGGAGGCGCAGCCGGACATTGTGGACCGCCTGCTCGGCGTCGGACACTGACGCCGCCAATGGGTCGGGCTGTGACACCTGCGCAACAGGTCGGGAGTTCCCCCGTTTCTTCACATAAACCGGCCACAATTTCCCAGCAAAAGCGGTTGGACTAAGCCGCAGGAGCGCAGCGGAACGGCCATGCCGGCGAAAAAGACGCCGCCTGTTCCGTTAACCGTTCGCTTACCATTGGTTTCCCTTGGGAAGCGAACAGGATAGAAGCGGCAGGAAACACTTCTTTTTCAGGTTTGCCCCCGATGGATTTCCGCATTTCGGCCGATGATCGCGTTGGTGCTCCCGCTGCCCGGCAGAACAAGCCGCAGGCGCGGCCCGCCGCGAAGAGCCAGCGCGTCGAGCCGACTATGGGCCAGTCCATGGCCTTCTCCGTCGATAATGAGCGGCCCGGCGGCGCCGGCGGTGGCGGCAAGCCCCCCAAAGGCAAGGCCAAGCCGCCGCGCCGGGGCAAGGCCGGACCGGCCCGGCCCAAGAAGAAGCGCCGTTCCGGCGGTTTCCTCATGGGTCTGCTCTGGTGGGGCTTTGTCGCCTGCCTCTGGGGCGGGCTCGCCGTTATCGGCATCATCGTCTACTACGGCGCCCAATTGCCGGCCGCCAATACCTGGGCCATCCCCGAGCGCCCGCCCAATATCCGTATTCTCGCCGCCGATGGCAGTCTCATCTCCAATCGCGGCCAGACCGGCGGCGAGGCCGTGACCTTCCACGAATTGCCGCAATATGTGCCGGCGGCCTTCATCGCCTCGGAAGATCGCCGCTTCATGACCCATTTCGGTGTCGACCCCATCGGCCTATTGGCGGTGGCGGTAGAATCGGTGCAGGCGCGCGGGGTCACCCGCGGCGCTTCCACCATCACCCAGCAGGTGGCCAAGAACCTCTTCCTCACCCCCGACCAGACTCTGGGCCGCAAGGTGCAGGAAGCCATTCTCGCGGTCTGGCTGGAGCAGAGTTTCAGCAAGGAAGAGATTCTCGAACTCTATATGAACCGGGTCTTTTTCGGGCAGGGCGCTACCGGTATCGAGGCAGCGGCGCAGACCTATTTCGGCGTCTCGGCCCGCAATCTCTCGCTGGGCCAGGCGGCCATGCTGGTCGGCATTCTGCCCGCGCCCTCGGTCTATAATCCCAAGACCAATCCCGAACGGGCCCGCGAGCGCCAGCGCCTGGTGCTCAGCCTCATGGCCCAGGAAGGCTATATCACCCGGGAAGAGGCCGATGCGGCGCGCATCGATCCCAGCCAGACGGTGCGCACCGTGGTGGCCGGCTCCGAATCCTATGTCGCCGACTGGGTCGAAAGCCTGATGACCGCCTATCTGGGCGAGATCGAAAGCGATGTCGTGGTGCAGACCACCATCGACTACCGCATGCAGCGCGACGCCGAATTCATCGTCAAGGAAGCCGTCGCCAATGAAGGCCCCAATCGCGGCTTCACCCAGGGCGCGCTGGTGGCCATGGATGTCGACGGCAAGGTGCGCGCCATGGTGGGCGGCGTCGATTATCAGGCGAGCCAATATAACCGGGCCGTCACCGCCAAGCGTCAGCCTGGCTCCGCCTTCAAGCCCTTCGTCTATATGGCCGCCATGGAAAAAGGCTATACGCCCGATACTTTGGCCGAGGATGCCCAGTTCGAATATAATGGCTGGAGCCCCCGTAATGCCTCGGGCAATTATGCCGGCACGGTGACGCTGCGGCAGGGCCTGGCCTATTCGCTCAATACCATTGCCGGGCGCCTCGCCATCGACGTCACGCCCGAAAAAATAATCGAGGTGGCCATGCGCATGGGCATTTCCTCCAACCTCACCCCGGTTCCCTCTATCGGCCTGGGCACCCAGGAAGTGAATCTGCTCGAGCTGACCAGCGCCTATGCGCCCTTCGCCAATGGCGGCTATGGCGTCATTTCCAACGTCATCACCAGGATCGCCGATGCCGAAGGCAAGGTGCTTTACGAAGCCTCCGATGCCGGTCCGGGCCGGGTGGTCGACCCCACCGTGCTGGCCGAGATGAACGACATGCTGGCAACGGCGGTGGAAGTGGGCACGGGTCGCGGCGCCAATCTGGGCGGCTGGGATTTCGGCGGCAAGACCGGTACGTCCCAGGAATCGCGCGACGCGGTCTTTGTGGGCTATACCTCGGCCATGGTCACCGGCGTCTGGCTGGGCAATGACGACAATAAGGGCACGCGACTCTCGGGTGGCAATGTGCCGGCCTCGATCTGGTCGCAATTCATGACCAAGGCGCATGCCGGCCGTTCCCCGCAGCCTATTCCCGGCGGCTCCTATGCCGGCCAGATCATCGCCCAGCAATTGATCGATCCCAATACCGGCATGCCGATGATCGATCCGGCCACCGGCCAGCCGCAGGTGCAATATGTCGATGGTGGCAGCGGTCAGCCGGTGCAGACCGTGACCGACCCGGCCACTGGCCAGATCTACGCCATCGATCCGGCCACCGGCCAGCCCATGCAGGGCCTGCAGCCATTGCAGGGCCAAGCGGCCAATCCGCCGATCCAGACTGGCACGATGACTGATCCCGCGACCGGGCTGCCGCTGGACAATGGTGCGGATACGACCTGGAGCCAGTTCGACCAGGACGTGCAATATGACGGCTTCGGCCAGGCCATCGATCCGGTAACCGGCTATCCGTTGCAGGAGCAGAACAATGGCTTCAACAACGCGCCGATCGATCCCGATACCGGCCTGCCCATGCTATTGGTCGTCGATCCGGCGACCGGCGAACAGGTCTGGGTGCCCAGCGCGCCGGCCACGCAGAACCAGCAGCAGGTCTATAGTGAGCCCAGCCCGTTTGCGCCGCCCGCCGATATGGGCCAGCAGCCAGTCTATCAGCAGCAGAATTCCCAGCGCACCCTGATGGACCTGATCTTCGGCAATTGATGCAATAAAAAAGGCCCCGGTTTCCCGGGGCCTTTTTTTTGTCTCTCGTGCTGGAGCCGGACCCTACAGCACCACGATCGGCGCGCCGTTGGGAACCCGGTCGTGCAGGTCCATCACGTCCTGGAACAGGAGACGCACGCAGCCGCTGGAGACCGCCTGGCCGATGGTGACGACGTCCATGGTGCCATGGATGCGATAGAGCGTGTCGCGATTGCCCTGATGGATATAAAGCGCCCGGGCGCCCAGGGCGTTGAGCAGGCCCGGCGGCTGGCCATGGCGGTACATTTCCAGTTCCGGCTGCCGCTCGATCATCTCCGAAGGCGGGGTCCAGACCGGCCATTTGCGCTTATAGGCGATATGGCCCTTGCCGCTCCATTCGAAGCCGGCGCGGCCCAGGCCCACGCCATAGCGCATGGCGCGGTCGTTGGGCATGGTGAAATAGAGAAAGTAATTGGCGGTATCGACGACGACCGAGCCTGCCGGCTGGCCGGTGACATTGTCCACTTCCTGCCGCCAATAGACCGGATTGAGCATGGAAACATCGGCGGCGGGCACCGGATATTCCTCTTCGGGCCGGGCGCCGTACATGGCCATGACATCGGCGGGAACGGTCGGCCGGATGGGTTCGGCGGGGACGGTGGTGCGGGTGCTGCCGGTCGTGGTGCAGCCGGCAAGGGCGAGGGCGCCGAAACTGGCCAGGCCAGCCAATACGGCACGGCGCGACGGGGTCGCGTCCAGAATGATCGACATGAAAAAATCCTTGGCCCCGAAGGGCTTTAAGCGAAAGAGAAGGGTAGGGTTTCGCTCAGGCCGGCTTGGGCGGGCGTAGCGGTATCTGCCCGGCCCATAGCGGCTCCGCTGCGCCGAGAACGGTCACGGGATGGTCGCAATCCGGCCCTGCCGGCAATTGCGGCGCCCTGACCGGAATGGCATGATGCGGCCCGCAGGGCATGACGATGCCCGAGCCCAGATCGATCTCGCCGCGCTGAACCTGCACGAAAACCGGGATCGACACATTATTCTGGTCGACATGGTTGAGCACCACGATCGGCATGCTGAAATAACGATGCGCATGCGCGGTCGTCGTCCCGGCCAGGGACGCGAAGGCAAAGATGATGGCGATAAGGGCCACGAAACGCTGCATGTGATCCTGATAGGCGGCAGATTGCGGCAGCATCGGGGCAGGACGGGCTTCAGGGCGCTTCGCCGGGCGCCCGCCATGCCATTAACCCGCGACCGTGTGCTTTTAGCCACGCCCGTCCCCGCTCCATCTCCGGCAGGGTGCGGACGACCGTGCGCCAGAAGGCCGGCGAATGGTTCATCTCCACCAGATGCGCCACTTCGTGGGCGGCGACATAATCGAGCACGAAGGGCGGCGCCAGGATCAGCCGCCAATTGTAATTGATATTGCCGCTGGACGAGCAGGAGCCCCAGCGGCTCGACTGGCTGCGCAGGCGCACCTGCTTCACCTCAACCCCCAGCCGGCCGGCATGAACCTGGCTCCGCGCCACGAGATCGGCCAGCGCCTCGGCCTTGAGCCAGTCATAAAGCCGGCGCGGCTGGTGTTCCGGATCGCCCGGCACCCGGAGCAGGGGGCCTTCGCCATCCTCGGCCATCTCGACCCGCCCCCGCAGCGTGCCCGCGGCAATGATCCGGTGCGGCACGCCCCGCAGCGGGATCGTCACGCCCGCTTGCAGCATTTGCGCCGGCGCCGTTCGCGGCAATCGCGCCGCCAGCCAATGGCGATGGCGATAGAGAAACGCCTCGGCATCGGCCCAGCGCGCCTGCTCCGGCAGGGTCAGCAGCGGCCCGCTCGCCGGCAGGGACAGGCGGAAATTGCGCGCCCGCTTGCTGGTCCTGACCGCGATGGCGGTCATCACCCCATCGAGCTCGACATGGGTGATCGGGGGCGGCGCGGTGCGTTGGCGCAGGAAGGAGAACATGGGCGGAGCATCGGGAATCACTGCAAGCCAGTCTAGCCCGGCCGCGGGCGGGCGGTCATAAAAATGGCGCCCCTTGCGGGGCGCCGAGTAGCCGTTGGAGAATAACCGGCTTCAGGAGGTAGGGAAGTCGGAGGCATAACGGCCTAACCGTTATTCGGGTTGCCCCAATTGTTCTGGTTGTTCTCGCCATAACCCTGGCGGGCGCCGCGATGCTCGCTCATGAAGCGGTCGAACTCCTCGCGGTCCTTGGCCTTGCGCAGATTGGCCATATATTCGTGGAAGGCGTCGATCTCGGCGTCGAGACGGGCGCGTTCCTCTTCGAGGCGGCGAAGCTGCTCGGAGCGATATTCGTCGAAAGCGGCATTGCCCGACGATCCGTGTTCGCTGCGGCCGAAGCCGCGATGCATGTTATTGCCGCGCATATAGCTCATTCCCTTATTCCAATAACCTTGGGCCTTTTCGGCGGAGCCGCCGAATTTTTCGCCCCACAGGATATAGCCGAGCACGGCCAGGCCCAGCGGCCAGAACAGGATGAAGCCCAGCACCATGAGGGCGATGGTCAACGGGGACCATTGTGGTTTGATGATTGCAGTGTTCATGTCGTTTCGTCTCCCAGTCATGATATTCGTTAGGTGGTCCCGATGGAGGCAGGATCAAGAATGTGCCCGTGTTTTTTTTATCTTGAAATTGCCCATCTCCTTCCTATACGGACCGATTTCAGGGCATATCGCCGCGAAAAATCGTATCCGGGCGTCCATCCGATGCGCTAAGACAGGTTCATGAACGGTCTGGCTCCCACCTCGCCTCTGCCGCCCGCAGGCTGGCGCCCGCTGCGCCTGCAGACGCTGCTGCTGCTGCGCTGGCTGGCCGTGGCCGGACAGATCACCGGCGTACTCTTCGTCTATCTGGGGCTAGGGTTCCCGCTGCCGCTCTGGGAATGCATGGGGCTCATCGCCTTGTCGGCGGCGCTCAATATCGGGCTGGTCTGGCGCTATGGTACCAATCTGCGGCTCTCCTCGCCGGTGGCGGCGCTGCAACTGACTTTCGACCTCTGCCAGCTCGGCGGTCTGCTGGCGCTGACCGGCGGTCTGCAAAATCCGTTCTCGCTGCTGCTTCTGGCGCCCGTTTCGGTCTCCGCCAGCACCCTGCCGCAGCGTCAGGCCTATCTCGTCGCCTTCCTCGCCTGCCTCATCGCCTCGCTGATCTCGGTGCTGCACCTGCCCCTGCCTTGGGACCCGACCGCGCCGCTGGCCTTCAACCGCATCTATGTCATCGGCATCTGGGTCTCGATCATTTGCGGCGTGGTCTTCATTTCCACCTATACCAATCGCGTCGCCCACGATTCCCGCCAGATCGCCGATGCCCTGGCGGCGACCGAACTGGCCCTGTCCCGCCGCGAACAGCTCTCGGCGCTCGATGGCCTCGCCGCCGCCGCCGCGCATGAACTGGGCACGCCTTTATCCACCATCGCCCTGGCCGCCAAGGAGATGCGCGCCGAGGTGGAGGAGGGCGGTCCACTGGCCGAGGACGTGGAACTGATCATCGAGCAATCGGCCCGCTGCCGCGCCATCCTCGCCAAGCTGCGCAATCTGGGCAATGAGCCGGCCGATCTGTTCGCCGAAGCGCCTCTGACCGATATTCTGGACGAGGTCGCCCGCCCCCATGAGGGCCGCGGCAAGGCCATCCTATTCTATTCGGAGCAGGCTGCCGGTCCCGCGCCGGTCTTTCCGCGCTCGGTGGGCCTGCTCTATGGCCTGGGCAATCTCATCGAGAACGCCACCGATTTCGCCAAACAGAGCGTGCGCATCGACAGCGCCTGGGACCAGGCTGCCATCACCGTCTCGATCACCGACGATGGAAGGGGTTTCGCGCCCGAGCTGATCGCCCGGCTGGGCGAGCCCTATCTGACCAGCCGCCCCCGCGATCCGGCCGGCAGCGAGGCGCATCAGCCGGGGGGGCTGGGTCTGGGCATCTTCATTGCCAAGACCCTGCTGGAGCGGACCGGGGCGAAACTGCGTTTCGACAATGCCGATCCCGCCGGCCATGCGCGGGTGACCATCACCTGGCAGCGCAACGATCTCAACCAACGGCCCGGCGCCTGAATTTTTGACGGACCGGCAGCAAGCGATTATGGAAAAGCCATGAACACGATCGAAGATCTCCTGGCCGCCGACCCCAGCCTCCTGCTGGTCGATGACGACGTCGCCTTTCTCGGCCGCCTCGAACGCGCCATGGCGCGCCGTGGCTTCGAAGTCCGCATTGCCGGCACCGTGGCCGCCGGCCTCGCCGCCGTGGCCGAACGGCCGCCGGCCTATGCCGTGGTGGACCTGCGCCTCGAAGACGGCAACGGGCTCGATGTCGTCTCCGCCCTGCACCAGAAGCGTCCCGACGCCCGCGCCGTGGTGCTGACCGGTTATGGCAATATCGCCACCGCCGTCACCGCGGTGAAGCTGGGGGCGATGGATTACCTCTCCAAGCCCGCCGATGCCGACGACGTCATCAACGCCCTGCTCGCTACCGGCGAGGACAAGCCCGAGCCGCCCGAAAATCCCATGTCGGCCGATCGGGTGCGCTGGGAGCATATCCAGCGCGTCTATGAGCTATGCGACCGCAATGTCTCGGAAACCGCGCGCCGCCTCAACATGCACCGCCGCACCCTGCAACGCATATTGGCCAAGCGCGCCCCACGCTGAGGGCCGGGCGGGATGTCGATGCAGGCCAGCAGCATTCAGCCTTACCTGGTCGCCAACGACGTGGACGCCAGCCTCGCCTTCTATACGGCGCTCGGCTTCGAGATTGTGAGGAACGAAACCTTTCCCTACCGGTTCGCCGAAGTCAGGGACAAGGATCTGCTGCTGCTCATGTCCAGCCTCGCCCAGTTTGGCGGCAAGAAGGCATTCGGCGCCTTCATCGTGACGATTCCCGATCTGGCGGAGCGCTATGCATTCTTCACGGATAATCTCCGCCATGCCTGGGGCGGGATACCCTTGCGGGGTCTGCCCCGCATCACCCGGCTATCCAAAGATGGCGGGCAGTTTCGGGTGTTCGATCCGGCCGGCAATATGCTGGTCTACATGGATCGGAATTATGCTCCGCCGCCCTATGCCGAACCGTCGAACGCCATAGATGCAGCCCTGGCCAACGCCTGGTTCAATCGCGACATCTATGCAAACGACGCCGTCGCCGCCAAGATACTGGACCGGGCTATCGCGCTTGTAGCGGCCGATGCCGACCCAATTGGGCGCGCCCGGCTGATCGGCGCGCGGGCGGAAATTGCCGTGGCCATGGGGGAGGCGGACTTTCTCGACCGCTATGAGAAAGAGCTGACAGAGCTGTCATCTTCGGTGCCGGGCGAATATCGGCACGAATTGCTCAGCTATAAGCGTCTTGCCCAATGGATGGTGGCGGCACGGTCATAAGACGCTAAGCCGCCACCCGGCTTGTGCCGGTCAGACCGTCGCTCCACCGTCGATAACCAGGGACGAGCCGGTCATGAAGGCGCTTTCATCCGCGGCCAGGTAGGCGGCCAGCGCCGCGATTTCGGAGGCGACCCCGAGACGGCCCATGGGCTGGCGCGCGATAAAGGCTTTGCGCGTTGCTGCGGGATCGGGCGTCGCATTGATCCGCTCGCCCAGCGATGGCGTATCGATGGTGCCGGGGCAGATCGCGTTGAAGCGGACCCCTTGGCCGACGTGATCCGCCGCCAGGGCCTTGGTCAGGCCGATCAGCGCCGCTTTGGAGGCGCCATAGGCCACCCGGTTGGGGAAGCCGCCAACCGATGAAGCCGCCGAGGCAATGGTGATGACGCTGCCCTGGCCGCGCTCCAGCATGCCGGGCAGCACCGCACTGATGGCGTGATAGGCGGAATCGACATTGACCTGGAACGAGCGCCGCCATTGTTGGTAATCGGTCTCCGCCAGAGTGCCGTGATGCACCCAGCCGATACAATTGACCAGGATGTCGAACTGCTTGTCCCCCAGCGCCAATTGCAATGCCTGCGCATCGGTGCCGTCAACTGCCGCCGTGCGGATGGCGTCACCTGTGAGATTTTGCAACGCAGCCGCATTGAGGTCGGTCGCCAGGACCTCGGCGCCCTCGGCGGCCAACCGCTCGGCAATGGCCCGCCCGATCCCCTGCGCCCCCGCTGTTACCAGGGCCCGCTTGCCCTTCAGCCGTCCACTGACAATTACCGGGTTCATCGCTTTACCTCCAGACCGGGCGCCAGGCTCCTGGCCAGCGCAACCAATTGCTCCAGCACCGCATCGCTGATGCGCTGGCCCTTCTCGGCCGACGCATGGGAAGGATCGCCAACCACGCCGCTGCCGCCCGAAATTTGCTTCATCGAACGATAGGTGCTGCCGCCGGCTCCGCGCAACATATCGCCTTCGGCCCAATCATAGGTGTGGACATAATGGGTGCCGGAAGGCACCGGAGCGCGCACCTTTTCCGGCGCGATCAGCTGGATCAGCGAAGTCTCGAATTCACAGGCATGGCCGACGCCGAACGGCCCGGATTCGGAAATCTCGCCGAGAGCCTTGCGCGCCAGCGTCCACCATGTCGCCAGGGCGATGGTGGCGTCTGGATTATTGGCGCCGAACTGTTCCACGAGCACCTGGCCGATGGCCTGATTGCCGCCATGGCTATTGACCACGACAATGCGCTTGAACCCGGCATCGACCACGGTTTGCAGCAATTCCGACACATAGGCCAGGAAAGTCACATGGGTGACGCTCAGCGTGCCGGTGAAATCCAGATGATGGCGCGAGCAGCACACTTTGACCTGCGGCAGCACCAGCACCTGGCTGTTCAGCGCCGCATCCAGCCGATCGAGCAGATGATTGCCGATCAGCGCATCGGTGGCGAGCGGCAAATGCGGCCCGTGCTGCTCGATCGCGGCGATATTGAGGAACACCGGGATGGTGCGGTCCAGGGCGTCGATCTCGACGGTGGTCAGGTCTTCCCACTTCATTTCTTTGCGGCCCACATTTCGATTTCAATACGGAAGTCTTCGAGCAAGCCGGCCTGCACCGTGGTACGCACCGGCAGCGGCGCCGGCATGATCTCGCGATAGATGGCGTTGAATGCCGGCCAATCGGCCAGGTCGGTGACGTAGCAATTGACCTTGAACACGTCGGCCAGGGTGCAGCCGGCCGCAGCGAGCTGGGCGGCGCAATTGGCCAGCGTCGCCCGCGCCTGCCCGGCAAAATCGGTCTCGATCAGCTTGCCGTCGCGACCCACGCCGACCTGGCCCGAAATCACCACCAATTTCGATGGCGTGACTTCCAGAACCGGTGAATAGGGCCCCGCCGTGTCGTGCTGGCTCGATTCCGGCGCCCGAATGGCCGGCGCCGCCGCCTGCACGGCCGACCCCATCGGATTGGGCAGATAGCCGAGAAAGCCACCAATCTTCCACACCCCGTCGACGCGGCGGCAGATATAGATCGTCTGCCAGTTCAGCGCGTCAAACGTTCCGTCGCTCAGGGCGATCATGCCGTCGAACTTCTTATGCGCGATCGCCAGGTCGCCCTTGATGTCGATATCGCGCAGAATGGTGCAGCGAAACGTCGCCATACGGCGATCTTCAGCATAATTTGCCGCCGCTCCGGCCCGCGCCGCCGCCAGCCAGCTCTCCGCATAGACGTCAAGCCCCGGATAAAGCGGGCGCCAGCTATCCGGATTGCTGCTTCTAAGCCCGTCGATGCCGAAGAACAGCGACGCGTCGAAATCCAGCGCATGCCGGTCCCAATCGAGATCGAGATAGGCCTCGATGTCGCGCCGGACCAGCATTTCCCAGATGGCGTGGCGGTCGGCATCCTGTGCTGGAAAGGGGTTGATATCGTAGGACATTGCTCAGCCTTTCAGCGCGAAGACATTTTCGGAGGTCTTGAAACGGGAAATGGTGGCTGGCGATGGCGTCACGCCCAATCCCGGGCCCTCGGGCACCTTCACGAAGGGCGGCTCGAAACAGAGCGGGGTTTCCAGCAGGTCGTGCGAGCGGATCAGCCGGCCGAAAATGTCGGACGGCCAGGTGCAGCTCTTCGCCGCCGCCGCCTGATGCACATACATCGCCTCCAGAATGCCGAGATCGACTTCCGAACCGTGCCAGCACGGCAGGTTGGCAGTGCTCGAAATAGCATCGAGCTCCTTGAACTTGGCCAGGCCGCAATTGAAATTGAAGCCATCGACCGCGCCATGGGCCAGGGCGTTGATGGCGTCATAGGAGCGCTGACCCTGATAGACATAGGGCAGCGAGACATGCAGCACGACCGGGGTGGCGGTGAATGTGCGCAGGCGCGCATAATCCTGCAGCATCCAGCGCGGGATCGGGTCCTCGATCAGCAGCAGATTGCCGATGGCGTCAAGCGCCTGCAGCCGGCGCCGCGCCTCGCCGGCATTTTCCCAGCGCTGGTTGGGATCGAGGATCACCCACATGCCCGGCGCATGCTCGCGGATGGTGCGGCACCAGCCGACCACGTCATCGTCCAGTCCGGCCTTGAGCTTGATACAGTCAAAACCTTGATCCTGGAACGATTTGGCCAGCGGTCCCATTTCGTCCAGCTCGCGCCAGCTGCTCCAGGCCCCGACCTTGACCTTGTCGCGCACCGCGCCGCCGAGCAGGCGATGCAAGGGCACTTGCAGCGATTTGGCGGCGGCATCCCAGATGGCGCATTCGAAGCCGTCATATTCGCGCGACAGCGGAATTGGCAGGTCCTGCAACGGCAAATCATCGATCGACCGGCCCAGCAGGTTTTCCGCCACGGCACTGACGGTGGCCCAATTGTGGTCGCGGTAAAATTCGCCCCAGCCCACGGTCCCGTCGGCCAGGCGCAATTGCAGGATGAGCTTGGGCAGATCGTCGAACTGCACCGACCACGCCGCCTTGCCGCCGACCGGCAACATGTGCAACGGCTTGTGATGCCCCGGCGTGTTGACCGATCCGGGATTGGCGGGAACGATGACTTCTTCGAAACGCAATTCAACGATGGTCTTTGGTGACTGGCTCATCGGTCGATCCTCACATAACTGACCTTTGATAGGTCCGGTACTCGACCTTTGCAATCGCGAAATTACACAATTGCCAAAACAGCGTAGTTAAATTACTTCTTGACCATGGAGTGAGTGCGGAGATCGAAATGATCGATTGTGTGGTCGTCACCGGCGCGGCCGGCGATGTCGGGCGCGCGCTGGTCGCCCTGTTTCTCGAACGCGGCAAGGCGGTCGTCGGCTGGGATATCGACCCGGCCCGCCTGGCGGAAAACGACGCGCTGTTTCCGGACCGCTATGCCTCGGTCGGCGTCGATATCTGCGATGCCGATGCGGTGCGGGACGCCTATGCGCAGACCTGCAATCCCGGTCGCCATGTCGATGTGCTGATCAACAATGCCGGCGCCGTGACCGCCCCTCGCTTGGCCGAGACCGGCGAGCGCGAATGGACCCGCGACATAGAGATCAATCTCAACGGCGCCTTCCGCTGCCTCAAGGCGGTGCAGCCGGCCATGGCCGCCAGGGGCGGCGGCACGGTGATCAATGTCGCCTCGGTCAATGGCGTCGCCATGTACGGCTATCCGGGCTATAGCGCCGCCAAGGCCGGTCTTATCGGGCTGACCAAATTTGCCGCCACCGAATATGGCCCGGCCGGCATTCGCGTCAACGCCATCATGCCGGGCACGGTGCGGACCAAGGCCTGGGACGAGCGGCTGGCCGCCAATCCCGCAATCCTCGACAACGTCAAGAAATATTACTCGTTGCGCGACGTCTGTTCGCCAGTCGATATTGCCGAACTGGCATGGTTCCTCGCCTATGGCCCATCGCGTATGATCACCGGCGCGGTCATTCCGATCGATGGCGGCCTGACGGCCGGTATCGGCCGGGTGGCCGGGGAATTTTGCGGCGTGGAGTTCTGATCATCAACAAGCGATCCAAACCCGAATCCAATGCGAGCGCCCGCATGTCCGCCCGCGAAATTCGCCCCGATCTGCTGGAGCGGTTGCAGATTGCCTCCGAGACGCTCGCCAATGCCGAGCTGGAAGTGGCGCGCACCATTCTGGCCGACCCCGATTGGGTCAGCCGATCGTCGATCAAGGCGCTGGCCGCCAAGGCCGGGGTCAGCGAGCCCACCGTCATCCGTCTGGCGCGCAAGCTGGGCTGTAGCGGCTATAGCGATTTCAAGCTGCGGCTGGCCGAGGATCTGGTGGTCACCCGCATGTTCCTGTCGCCCGATGCATTGGTGCGCAATTCACAGCCGGCCTCGATCGCCGAGCGCATGTATGAGGCAGCGACGCGGACGATGACCGAAGCCATGGCCATGCTTAATGAGAAGGCCTTCGAGAACGCGGTCAAATTGCTCTCCAAGGCCCGCCGCGTGCAATGTTTCGGCGTCGGCGGCAGTTCGGCGATCATGGCGCAGGAGGCCGAAAATCGCCTGTTCCGGCTCGGCGTCGCCGTCCAGGCCTGCGCCGATCCCTACAAGTCGCGCATGATCGCCGCCATCATGGCGCCCGAGGATGTGCTGCTGTGTTTTTCGGCGACCGGCAAGCCGGTTTCGGTGATCGACAGCGCTGAGATCGCCCGCGCCAATGGCGTCAAGGTCATTGCCGTGACCCCCGCCGGCAGCGCCCTGTCGGAAGTTGCCGACGTGACCTTGGCGGTCAGCGTTTTCAATGATGAAGTCTATTTCAACCTGCCGAGCCCGACACGCTACGCCCAGCTCTATCTGCTCGATTGCCTCGCGGCGGCGATGGCGGTCGAGCTCGGCCCGCATTCCTTCCAGAACCTCAAGAATATCCGCCGCACCCTGAGCGGCCTGCATGGCACCATGAAGTTCCAGCCGATCGGGGATTGATTGCAAAACTACATATTGAAAATTAGTGCGTTGCAAAACTACTGGCGCCTTGCTAACTTCTCCCGGCGCCGTGGAGGCGCGCTCTAGGAGGGATTTATGCATAGAACTCTATTGGCCCTGGGCCTCGGCACCGCGCTTGGCACCATGGCCTTCGGTGCGATCGCCCAGGACGATGTGAACCTGGTTTACTGGTCGCTTTGGAACGAGCCGGAGCCCGGCGCCAATGTGATGAAATCGCTGATCGCCGATTTCGAGGCAGCCCATCCTGGCGTCACCATCACGCCCGTCTGGAACGGGCGCCAGAACCAGACCACGGTGCGCAACGCCATGGCCGGCGGCACCCAGATCGACATCATGGATTCGGACATGGATGGGCTCAAGGGCGGCCTCGCCGCTGCCGGCGCGCTGCTGCCCTGGAACGAGCAGATTGCCGGTCCGGCTCCCGATGGCGAAGAGGGCACGTTCGGCGACCTGTTCTACCCGCATCTGCTGGACATGGCGTCCAATGACGACACGCTCTACCAGATCCCCTACATGCTCTATGCCTATAACATCTTCTATAGCCAGGGCGCGCTGGACAATGCCGGCGTCGAGGCGTTGCCGGAAGATTGGGACGGCTTCGTCGCGGCCCTGGAACAGGTCAAGGCCAGCGGCGTGAACGCCATCGCCGTCGAAAGCGACATCGCCTTCTACAATATCAAGTGGTTCAACTACCTGATCGAGCGTATTGCCGGGCCCGATTTCCTGATGCGGGCCACCGAAGACCCGACCGGCGAAACCTGGCGCGACCCGGCAGTGCTCCAGGCCGTCGAGATGGAGCTCGACCTCTGGGCGCGCGGCCTCATCCCCGAGGAGAGCCGTGGCTATCAATGGCCGGCCGGCCAGCAGACCATCGCTTTTGACGAAACCGCCGTCGAGCTGGTCGGTTCGTGGCTGCCGGTGGAGCTTGCCGATACCGTGGCGGACGAATTCGAATGGGGCGCCATTCGCTTCCCCTCCGTTGAAGGCGGTCTCGGCGATGTCAATCACGTCGAAATCAACTCGCACAGCCTGGCCATCATGGCCGATACCGCCCACGAGGCCGAGGCCCGCGAATTCATTCAATTCGTCGTCTCGACGCCATCGCAGCAGCGCTACGCCACCGACGCCAAGATCGGCGTGGCCAATCGCCATGCCGAATGGGCGCCCGAAGTTGCCGCCGCGCGCAAGTCGCTCGACGAGGCAACCCTGATCCTGTCGGAAAACCATGGCGTCAAGGCCAAGTATCCGGACTATTCCACCAATGTCTACGAGGCCCTGCATAACCAGGTCTTCCTCGGCAGCATCACGCCGGCGGAGTTCGTTGACCAG
Organism: Devosia sp. YIM 151766; assembly: GCF_030285925.1. Classification (NCBI taxonomy): domain Bacteria; kingdom Pseudomonadati; phylum Pseudomonadota; class Alphaproteobacteria; order Hyphomicrobiales; family Devosiaceae; genus Devosia; species Devosia sp. YIM 151766. The sequence continues at coordinate 321,136 of NZ_CP127251.1, forward strand.
ATGGTTGCCCGCACCCAGGAATTCTGGGCCAATCGTTCCTAAGATCCTCCGGCGCGGGTGCTCGTCATCCGCGCCGCCCCCAAAATTGCCTCGGGTGGTGACGTGATACGTAAACGGCTGATCGTTTTGTTCCTGGCCCCGGCCAGTCTGATCTATGGCGGGCTGTTTCTGCTCCCCACGCTATCGACCTTTTATTTCTCGCTGTTCTCCTGGTCGGGGTTCGGGCAGGAAATGACCTTTATCGGCCTCGCCAATTATGTCCGCCTGTTCAACGATACGGTGTTCTGGCTGAGCCTGCGCAACACGCTGGCCATCCTGTTCGTCGGCGGCTTCTTCATCTTCGGCCTGGCCTTCCTTTATACGGTGCTGCTGACCTCGGGCATTTGGGGCAAGAAGTTCTTCCGCCTGGTATTCTTCCTGCCCAATGTCATCTCGGTGGTCGCGCTGGCCGGCATGTGGGCCTACATCTACAACCCGCGCAGCGGCTTGCTGAACACCACGCTCGCCACGCTCGGTCTCACCGATGCCGCCAAGACCTTGTGGACCTCGCCCGACAATATCTTCTGGGCCATGCTGGCGGCGCTGGTCTGGGTGTTTACCGGTTTTTTCCTCATTCTGCTGATGGCCGGCGTGGACAAGATTCCCACTGACGCCTATGAGGCCGCCGATCTGGAAGGCGCCTCGCTGTGGCAGAAATTCTGGTTCATCACCGTGCCGATGCTCTGGGACGTGATGGCCATCTCTTTCGTCATCTGGATGATCAACGCCATCAAGATGTTCGAATTCCCCTATGCCTTCGGCTTCCTGCAGGTTCCCCAGCAGCTCTATACGCTCGGCATCTATCTCTACATCATGGGCTTCGGCCAGCGCGATCCGATCTACCAGCTTGGCTATGCCACGGCGATCGGCGTGGTCATGCTGGTGGTCACCTTCATTCTCATCGTTGTGGTGCGCGGGCTGCTGCGCCGCGAGCAGTTGGAGTTCTAGCCATGGCCAACAATAGTCTTCAAACCGCACCTGCCCGCCGCATTTCCACGCTGCCCGGCTGGGTGCGCCGCCTGCCGGCCTATTTCCTCGTCTGGATGTGGACCGCCTTCACCCTGGCCGCCATTGCCTATGTTCTGCTGAGCGCCGTGAAGTCGAAGCGGGAAGTGCTGCGCTCGGGCTGGAGCCTGCCGCAGGAATTCATCTGGTCCAATTTCGCCACCGCCTGGAATGTCGGGCGGCTCGGCGATTATTTCCTGAATTCGGTAATGGTGGTGGGCGGCTCGGTCTTCGCCATCCTGCTGGTGTCGACGCCGGCCGCCTATGTGCTGGCCCGCGCCAAATTCCCCGGCCGCGAAACCGCCACCAATATCTTCGTGCTCGGCATGGGCATCCCCATCCCCATGCTGTTCATCCCGATTTTCGGCGTCCTGTCCTTCTTCCGGCTGACCGACAGCCTGACCGGGCTGAGCCTGGTCTTCATCGCCATCTCGATCCCCGTCACCATCTTCCTGTTGACCGGCTTCTTTGCCTCGCTGCCCTCCGAGCTGGAATCGGCCGCGGTGCTGGAAGGCTGTTCCGATTTCCAGGTCTTCCGCCATGTCATGCTGCCCATGGCCATGCCCGGCGTGCTGACGGCGCTGATCCTCAATCTCATCTGGCTGTGGAACGAGTACCAGCTCTCGCTGGTCATCCTCAACAGTCCCGACAATCGAACGCTGCCGCTCGGGCTCTATTCGCTGCAAAACGCCATGCAATATACCGGTGACTGGCCAGGCATGTTTGCCGGCGTCACCATCGTCATCATTCCCACTATAATCGCCTACGCGCTTCTCTCCGAGAAGATGATCGCCGGCATGACCATGGGCGCTGTAAAATGAGCACTTCCACCCCCGCCCTCGTGGCGCGCGGCATCAGCAAGGCCTATGGCCAGACCGACGTGCTGAAATCCATCGACCTGACCATTGAACGCGGCGAATTCGTCGTGCTGCTGGGGCCCTCCGGCTGCGGCAAGTCGACCTTGATGCGCTGCATTGCCGGACTCGATGCCGTCAGCGGCGGCACGTTCCAGATCGAGGGCCGCGATGTCACCCATGCCGCTCCGGCGGCCCGCGACGTGGCGATGGTCTTCCAGTCCTATGCGCTGTTTCCGCATATGAACGTCGCCGACAATATCGGCTTCGGCATGCGCATTGCCCGCCGCCCCAAGGCGGAGATCGCCGAACGCGTGCTGGCGGCGGCCAAGATTCTTAAGATCGAGCACCTGCTGGACCGCAAGCCCAAGGCCCTCTCGGGCGGGCAGCGCCAGCGCGTCGCCATCGGCCGCGCCATCGTGCGCAATCCGAAGATCTTCCTGTTCGACGAGCCCTTGTCCAATCTGGATGCGGCGCTGCGCAGCGAGACGCGGGTGGAAATCACCCGCCTGCATCGCCGCATCGGCAATACCATGATCTATGTGACTCACGATCAGGTGGAAGCCATGACCATGGCATCGCATCGTGGTCATGCGCGCCGGAAATATCGAGCAGATCGGCGCCCCGCTCGAACTCTACAACAATCCGCGCAACCTGTTCGTCGCCACGTTCCTCGGCCAGCCACCGACCAATATTGTGGAAGCCAATGTCGAACAATCGACTGCGGAAGCGCTGATCCTGCAGGTCGGCGGCGGCCGGCTGGTATTGCCCGCCATCGGCGAGGCGCTGCAGCCCGGCCAACGCGTTCGCATCGGCATCCGCCCGGAAAGCTTCACCATCGGCGATGGTCCGGGAAGCGTGCCGGTCTCCGTCGACCTGGTTGAGCAATTGGGCAATGAAACCCAGATCTATTGCCGCCTCGACGACGGCCAGTCCCTGACCCTCAACATTGCCGGGCAGGTCGATCCGCAGGCCGCCTCGACCCTCAGCGTGCAGATCGCGCCCGAGCAGATCATGGTGTTCGACGCCGAAGACCGCAATCTGCGCTATAACCCCGATCGGAAAGGACAATCGCTATGAAGTTGCTGCGTTATGGAGCGCCCGGCGCGGAATTGCCGGGCCTGCTGGATGCCGAGGGCCGGCTGCGCAGCCTCTCCGACCATGTCGCGGACATCGTTGGCGCCACCGTCACCCCCGACGCCATCGCCCGTCTGGCGGCGCTCGATCCAAACCGCCTGCCGCTGGTCGACGGCGCGCCGCGCCTCGGCCCCTGTATCGGGGAAGTCGGCAAGTTCATCTGCATCGGTCTCAACTATGCCGATCATGCGGCCGAAGCCGGCATGCCCATTCCGGCCGAGCCCATTGTGTTCAACAAATGGACCTCGGCCATTGTCGGCCCCAATGACGATGTTCGCATTCCGCGCGGTTCGGTGAAAACCGATTGGGAAGTCGAGCTCGGCATCGTCATCGGCAAGACCGCCTCCTATGTCGAGGAACAGGACGCCCTCGACCACGTCGCCGGCTATTGCGTCATCAACGATGTCTCCGAGCGCGAATATCAGCTCGAACGCGGCGGCGCCTGGGACAAGGGCAAGGGCTGCGACACGTTCGGCCCGCTCGGCCCCTGGCTGGTCACCCGCGACGAAGTTCCCGACCCACAAAATCTGCGCCTCTGGCTCGATATCGACGGCCAGCGCATGCAGGACGGCTCCACCAGCACCATGATCTTCAGCGTCGCCTTCATCGTCTCCTATCTCAGCCGCTTCATGAGCCTGCATCCCGGCGATGTCATCGCCACCGGAACGCCGCCGGGCGTCGGCTCCGGCAAGAAGCCGGAACCGATTTTCCTCAAGGGCGGCGAGATCATGCATCTGGGCATTGACGGGCTGGGGGAGCAGCGCCAGCTCGTCGTGCGCCATGACTGAGGCCGTTATCGACGCTTTGCGCCGCCTGCATCTGGTTGGCGATGACGAGGCCGTGCGTCTGGTTCCGCTGGTGGGCGGCGTGTCCTCCGACATCATGCTGGCCGAGGTCGGCGAGCGGCGTTTCTGCGTCAAGCGCGCGCTGCCGCAGCTCAAGGTCGCCGCCGACTGGCGCGCGCCGGTCGAGCGCAATGCCGTCGAGGCCGATTATCTGCGTGTCGTCGCCGCCTGGCAGCCGGGCCTGGTTCCGGAAGTCCTGGGCGAGGACCGGCAGGCGGGGCTCTTCGCCATGGCCTATCTGCCCGAGGACACGCATCCGGTCTGGAAGCGCCAATTGCTCGACGGCGTGGTCGATCCCGGCTTTGCCGCCCAGGTCGGGACCGCGCTCGGCCGCATTCATCAGCTTTCCGCTGCCGATGCCGGCATTCCCGCCCAATTCGACAATGGCGATCTGTTCGAGGCCCTGCGCCTCGATCCCTATCTGCGCGCCACCGGCAAGGTCCATCCCGATCTGGCCCCGGCCTTCGAGGCGCTGGCCGAACGCGTCGCCACGACCCGCAAGGCCTTGATGCATGGCGATGTCAGCCCGAAAAACATCCTTGTCGGCCCGTCCGGCCCGGTGCTGCTCGATGCCGAATGCGGCTGCTTCGGCGATCCGGCCTTCGATCTGGCCTTCCTGCTCAATCACCTGCTGCTCAAGGCCACCCTGTTCCACCGGGCGCCGGCGCCATATCTTGCGGCCTATACCGCCATTGCCGAAGCCTATCTGGCCGAGGTCGACTGGGAAGACCGCGCGGCTTTGGCCCAACGCTGCGCCGACCTGCTGCCCGCTTTGCTGCTGGCCCGCATCGACGGCAAGTCGCCCGTCGAATATCTTGCCGATACTGCCGATCGCGATTGGCTGCGCCAGCTCGCGCGGCGCTTGCTGATCGAACCCGGCGCCACTCTTTCCGACCTTCCTGCTTTCTGGAGCCAGCGCCATGTCTGATACCGCCATCACCGAGCTCAAGGGGCGTCGCATCTGGGATTCCCGTGGCCGTCCGACGGTCGAGGTCGATATCACGCTGGCCGATGGCAGCAAGGGGCGGGGCATTGCTCCGGCCGGGGCCTCGCGCGGTTCGCGTGAGGCACTCGATCTGCGCGACGGCGGGGAACGGCTGGCCGGTTTCGGCGTCGACAAGGCGCTCCGCGCCATCGAAACCGAGATTGCGCCGGCCCTGCTCGGTCTCGACGCCACCGATCAGGCCGGCATCGACGCACAGATGATCGCCCTCGATGGCACGCCGCTGAAGGCGCGCCTGGGCGGCAATGCGCTGGTAGCCGTCTCCCTGGCGGTGCTGCACGCAGCGGCGGCAAGCGCCCGTCAGCCACTCTGGCAATATCTCGCCGGCGAGGCCCCTTCTGTCCTGCCGATGCCGGAAATCCAGATCTTTGGCGGCGGCGCCCATGCCGGTCGCCGCATCGATATCCAGGATTTGATGATCATGCCCATCGGCGCCAGATCTGTCGCTGAAGCCCTGGAAATGACCGCCGAAATCTACCTCTCGGCCGGCCGCATCATGGCGTCGCGCGGCCTGGTCTCCGGCGTCGCCGACGAGGGCGGCTATTGGCCGTCTTTCGCCACCAACGAGGAAGCGCTCGATACGCTGGTCCAGGCCATTGAAGGGGCGGGCTATGACCCGGCCACCGAAGCCGCCATTTCACTCGATATCGCCGCCTCCGAATTCGGCTCCGGCGGCCGCTATCGCCTCGGCCTCGAGCAGCGCGAACTCGACAGCGACGGTCTGTGCGATCTGATGGTCGAATGGTGCAGCCGCTATCCGATCGCCTCGATCGAGGACCCATTGGCCGAGGATGACCGCGACGGCCTGATCCGGTTCACCGCTGCAATGGGCGACAAGGTACAGGTGATCGGCGACGATTACCTGGTCACCAATGCCGCCAAGGTTGAACAGGCGGCGGCGGACAATGCCGTCAATGCCGTGCTGCTCAAGGTCAATCAGGCCGGCACCGTCAGCGAAACCCGCGCTGCGCTCGATGCCGCCCGCCAGCACGGCTTCGGCACCATCGTCTCGGCCCGTTCCGGCGAAACCGAGGACGTGACCATCGCTCATCTGGCCGTCGGCTGGAATGCCGGGCAGTTCAAGGTCGGCTCCTTTGCCCGCTCCGAACGCATGGCGAAATGGAACGAATTGCTGCGCATCGAAGAAGCCCTCGGCGCCAAAGCCCAATTCGCCGGAACCAGCGGTGTGCGCGGTTTGGGGCAGGGCGCCTGACGCTCCCTGCCGAGCGGTGATTTCCCCGGTGTCACCCCCGCGAAAGCGGGGGCCTCCGTTGTTTAGCAGAGAGTTGTCCCAGGCCGTCAAGTTGTCTCGGAACGTGAGACCCTTCGCCCCCTCCCCCTTGAGGGGAGGGCCGGGAGGGGGTGCTGCGGTTCCTGCATATCCGGCAGTCTCGCCCTCGCTCCGCCACCCCCATTCTCGATCCCTCCCCTCAAGGGGGAGGGAGGCGCAGGAGTCGCCGATCCTATCGCCGATGCGTTCCCCCTCCGCTATTCCGCTTCCGCCAGCTGTCCCAGCTTCACCTGCACCAGCAGGCTCAGCTGGTCATAGACATTCCACTCATCGACGATCTTGCCGTCCTTCCAATGGTAATGGCTCATGCCCATCACCTGTACGCGCTTGCCGGTCGGATCGCCCAGTTCGCTCAGAATGCCATAGCCGAGATGGTGGCCTTCCATCACCCAGCGCACCGCGACCTTGGTGCCGCCCTCCTCGCAGGGATTGGAGGCCACATGCTGGATTTCATAGGACGCGTCGGGAAGCGAGCCGATCAGGCCCAGATGCTGGTGGATGATGGCGGCGACGCCATAGAGTTCCAGCATGAGCGGGCCGTGATATTGCGCATTGGGCGCATAATCCTGCGCGATGCGGCCGAACATGCGCTTGGTGAACACCTCGTGCAGCATCTCGATGGTCTGGGCTTCCACGTCATTATGGGCCAGCGACAGGTCGGGCTTTTCGGCCGGCGGCGTCTGGCCGATAAAGCGGCGGTTCTCGCCGATATCCAGCGAGGTCAGCCCTGCCTCGAATTTCTGCTGGGCCGTGCGCATGGCGAAATGGTGCGGATCGAGGCCGAGTTGCTTGATGATGGCCATCTGGTCGGCCACCACCCATTCGCGATAGATTTTGTTGCGGTGGATCATGCAGTCGGCGATGGTGCGGCTGACGAAGGGCTTGCCGGTCGGCTGGCCGAGATGGCCATATTGGGTATGGCGGCCCGAGCCGGTCACCAGATGGCTGGTATAGAAGCCATCCTTGTCATTGCCGTTCCAGATCACCTGGGTGCCCATGCCGCGCCGTTCGGGGAAGGAGACCAGGCGCTGGATGGTGTCGCGGACGATGTCCTCGCGGTTATAGATCGTGCCCGTCGTGCCGTAGAGCACGCAATTATGGGTGTAATGGCTGTAGATCAGCCCGATATCGCGCTCGTCCCAGATTTTGTGGGTGCAGCGGATGATGTAGTCGACGATATCGGTATAGATGTCGTCGAAGCCGTCCAGCGACTGGCTGCGCGGGCGGTCGGTCGGCGCGAGGTCGGTATAGTCGCGGCGCTCGACTTGCAGCACGTTCTCGTCCAGCGCTGCCTCCGAACTGCCCTTGGACTTGGAATTGTCGGTCACATTGCTCATCTTCGCTCCTTGGGCGTTAGCCGGAATTGGGGTTGGGGTCGGTCCAGTCCAGCCATTCGCGCACATGACGCGCCACTGCAGCCGGATTTTCAAGCGGGGCGAAGTGCCCCGCCCGGGAAATGGTGAAAAACCGCGCGCCGGGCACGGCGTCGGCAATCTCGCGATGCGCGTCGAGCGGGCATATTCGTTCGTCCTCGCCGGCCAGCACCAGCGTCGGCACGGCAATATCGGCGAGGCGCGGCCGGCTATCGGCGCGGTGAATGGCAATTTCCGCTTGGCTGGCCAGGACATCGTCCCCCGCCCGCCGCGCCATGTCGACGATCAGCGCTTTAAGTTCGGCATTGTTTTGATTGGCCGGCGTCACCAATTCGGGCCAGGCATCGAGCACATAGCTGTCCATGCCCTCTTGCCGCGCCTTGGCCACGGTCGCGCGACGCGACCGAGAATTGCCCTTCGGATCGGGGCGCGGCGTGGTGTTGACCAGCGCCAGCCGCGCGATGCGCTCCGGCGCCTGGGCCATCATTTCCAGAGCCACGATGCCGCCGAGCGAAAAGCCCAGCAGCGAGAACCGCGCCGGCGCCTCGGCCAGTATGCGCCCCGCCATCTCGGCACTGGTCTCGGCGCTGGTCATTTCCACGACCTGCACCGGCCGGACGTCGAGCAATTTCACCATCGGCTCGAACAGACGCGCATCGCAGGCGGTGCCGGCAAGCAGCAGCAGGGGCAGCGGCGCTTCCGCCAAGTCCTGCGTCTCGACCGGTCCGGGGACAACCTTATTCATCAACGACCGCCTGGCTCCATCACCACAGCTGATTTTGTCAAAAAACTCTGGCAAAATTTGAATACGTATGCAAGATCAAATCACCTCACTTTGCGGCCTCGACGTTAGCAGTCTGCTAGCGCCAGCCGCCTGATGCGACTCGCGGAGCAAGGTTCGATGACTGAAACTGCCCATGCGCCCGTCCCCGGCGTAACCTTTGTCAAAGCGCCGCAGCGCTCTTCCATCGGCGACAATGCGCCGGTCGAAGCGCTGGTGAGCGAGATCATCGCCAATGTCCGGGCGAACGGCGACCGGGCGGTGCGCGAATACGCCGGCAAATTCGACAAATCGGATATCGAGATCTTCGAAGTCACTGCTGCGGAACGCGAATCCGCCCTGGCCGAACTCGATCCGCAGACCCGCAAGGACACCGAATTCGCCATCGACAATGTGCGCAAATTCGCCGAGGCGCAGCTGGCGACCATTCTGCCACTGGAGGTCGAGACCCTGCCGGGCGTTCACATGGGCCACCGCGTCATCCCCATCCAGCGCGTCGGCTGCTATGTCCCCGGTGGGCGCTATCCCCTTCTATCCGCACCGATAATGACGATCGTTCCGGCCAAGGTCGCCGGCGTCGACGAGGTCATCGCCTGCCTGCCGCCCAATGCCCACAAGGCCATGATTGCCGGTTGCGCCCTCTCCGGCGCCGACCGCATTTTCCGCATTGGCGGGGCACAGGCCATCGCCGCCATGGCTTACGGCACCGAGAGCGTGCCGGCCGTCAACAAGATCGTCGGCCCGGGCAATGCCTTCGTGAATGAAGCCAAGCGCCAGGTTTTCGGCCCGGTGGGCATCGATCAATTGGCCGGTCCCTCGGAGATTTTCGTCGTCGCCGACAGCTCGGGCGATGCCGAAATGATCGCGACCGATCTCCTCGCCCAGGCCGAGCACGACGTCCGTACCCGCGTCGGGCTCATCACCACGGATCGCGCCCTGGCTGAAGCCACTCTGGCCGAGGTCGAAAAACAGCTCGAAACGCTTTCTACCGCCGGCACCGCCCGCGAGGCCTGGATCAATTACGGCGAAATCGCCGTCTGCGACACGGAACAGGCGATGATCGCCTATTCCGACCTCATCGCCGCCGAGCACTTGCAGGTGCATACAGCGGATGCCAGGGCCTTCGCCGACAAGCTGCGCAATTACGGTTCGCTGTTCATCGGCGAACTGGCCAGCGTCGTCTATTCCGACAAATGCTCGGGCACCAACCATACCCTGCCCACCATGGGCGCCGGCGCCTATACCGGCGGCCTCTGGGTCGGCGCCTATGTCAAGATCGCCACGCATCAATGGCTCGACGAACGCGGCGTCGAACAGGTCGCGCCCCCGGCCGCGCGGCAATCGGCCAGCGAAGGTCTTGAGGGCCATCGCCGCGCCGCCCAGCTGCGGCTCGACCGGATGCAGGCCAAGGCGAACTAAGCAAAAGGCCCGCGCAAGCGGGCCTTTTCTTTTCACCCCCTCTCCTCGCGGGGGACGAGCAACTCAGCTGATCTTGTCGGCCTCAAGCCAGGCGGCCTTGAGTTTTTCTACCGTGAACCCGGGCGCGCGCGCCGCCGTCAGGATCGGCACTTCCTTGCGCATCACCACGTCGATGGCCCAGGCCATGCGTTCGATATGTTCGGCCGGAATGACCACCGCGCCATGCCGGTCGGCATGAATGAGATCGTTCGGACGCACGGCCATGCCGAACAAGGTCACCGGGCAATCGAGTTCGGTCACATGCACAAAGGCATGGCTCGGCCCTACCGAGCCGGCGATGACCTGATAGCCCTCATCGAGCATTCCCAGATCGCGCAGGACGCCATTGGTGACCGTGCCGGCAATGCCCAGCCCCTTGTGCTGGGCCACCTGCATCTCGCCCCAGAACCCGCCAATGGCATGGGGCCAGTCGCTATCCTCGATGACGGCGACATTGGGACCTTCGCCTGCCGCGACATATTCGTAATAGGCCATGCGCAGCGCCCGCACTTCGGCGGCGGGCTTCTGCGCCGGCGATGAAGCCCGTATCTTGGCGGTGCGGGCAAAACCGACGACCGGTGGAAGGCTCGGATCGGCGCAGACGACCGGGGTCTTGGTAAAGCCTTCGGCGGTGCGGCCACCCATGACGTGTTCGAGCGCATTGCAGACGGTCGGGGTATCGGCCTGGCGCAGGGCGGCGAGAATTTCGGCGGATATAATGGGCATGGATATGTCCTTTTCAAGTAAGGCCGCCTCACCCGGCGCGGGCGCGCCGACGTCTCCGGGAGAGGGATCGAAGGAGCCGGATTGTCAGTTCATGCGGCTCGCAATCTCCGCGCCTTCGCTCAGGGCCTTCAGTTTGGCCCAGACGATTTCGCTATCCACAGCGCCGAACCCGGCAAAGGTCGAGAAGCCGCAATCGGTTCCGGCAATCACCCGCTGGTGGCCGACAATGTCGATATAATTTTGCAGACGCTGCGCGATCAGTTCGGGATGCTCGACGAAATTGGAGGTGGAATCGATGACGCCGGGGATCAGCAGGTAATCGTCCGGCAACTCGACGCTTTTCCAGTCGATCCATTCATGCGCGTGGCGCGGATTGGCGCCTTCGAACAATAGGGCGCGCGGCTTGGCTTTCAGCAGTTCCGGCAGGATTTTCCGCAGCGCGATGTCGCAGATATGCGGGCCCTCGTAATTGCCCCAGCAAACATGCATGCGCACCTTGTGGCCGTCGATATTGCGAAGCGCATGGTTCATCACCTCGATATGGCGGCCGGCTGCTTTGAGGAAGCCGTCATCGTCCAAATCCTTGTACATCATGTGCCGGCCGAGCCCGAGATCGGGCGCGTCGAGCTGCAGGATGAAGCCGGCTTCGACGATGCCCTCATATTCGACACGCATGCCTTCGGCGACCGCTTCGAGATAATCGTCCTGGCTGGCATAGAATTCATTGGGCTGGAACAGCGCGATGACCCCCGGCGTGGCCGAATTCATGAAGCCCCCGGCATAGTCGTGAGCCTTGAGCGCCGACTGGAAGGCCGCGATGTCGTTGCGCAGCGGCTCGAGGCTCCTGACCGCGATCGGCCCGACGCATTTGGGACGGCGATAGGTCGGCGTGCCGCCCGTACTGGCCTGGCGCTTCAGGAAGCTGGGGAACATTTCCAGGTCGGCCGGCGGCTGCCGCGAACTGTCGCCATCAAAGCCGGTCAGCCGGTCCTTGATATAGGTGGCGTAGGAGATTTTGCTCATCTCGCCATCGGACGGCAGGTCGATGCCTGCCGCCTTCTGCCTGGCGACGATCTCGTTCACCGCCGTCGCGATTATGGCATTGAAGCCGGCCTCGTCGACGGGGACACCGGCTTCGCGGGCGAACACAAGGTCCGTCACCTGCTTGGAGCGGGGCAGGGAGCCGACATGGGTGGTGAGGATCTTGTGTGCCATCGAGATTATTCCGCAGCCTGGGCCGCGGCGAATTGCGGGGCCGCGGGCGCGGACGCACCACGCACCACAAAGGCGATCGCATCGGCCGAGGCCGGGTTGCGGAAGCCGTGGGCCAGGCCGATCGGCACGCTCAGCGTATCGCCGGCACCCATGATGATCGCGCCATCTGCCCAGCTCACCTCCAGCGTGCCGGACTGGACGAAGATCACTTCCTGCTCGGCGCGGCTATGCGCGGGAATGACGGCGCCGGTCTCCAGCTTCAGGCGGCGCAGGGCGAAGCCATGGTCCCAATGGCTGACGATCGGGCCGGCCTTGATGCCGTCCTGGCCATCGACATCGCCGATAACTCCCGCTTCTTCGACGCCTGCGCCGGCCAGCGGGGAATTCGGGTCGCCTTCGATGTCGGCGGCCTTGATGGCGTATTTCTTGAGCTCGTCCATTGGCGGGGTCGCCAGTTCCTTGAGCTGTTCTGCGCTGGGCGGCTGTTCGAGCTCGGCGCCTTCCGGCACTGTCTCACCGAGCGTCGTATCCACCAGCTTGCCGCCCTTCAGCAGCTTGAGGCCGTAATCCTCGGCCATCTCGAACACGGATGGCGCCCAGACCACCTTGCCCGGATCGTCGTGGCCGAGCACGACATAAAGGAAGCCCGTGCCCTCGTCGCGCTTCTCGAAACCGCGGAACATATGGGTGGGGACGGTGGCCACATCGCCGGGTTCGACGTCCAGATAGCCCTCGTCCTTGTCGGCGCCGAAGACGAAACGCCACTTGCCGGTATGCACCACGAAGGTTTCGGCCGTCAGGTGGCTGTGCTGCGAATTGGTGCAGCCGAAAGGCTGGCGGGCGGCGCCGACATTGAAGCCGTGCGGCTCGGGGATATGCACTACCTGCGCCGGGTTCTCGCTCACGCCCGGCCCGATTATGGTGAAGTTTTCCTTGCGGTCCGAGCCCGGCGTCCGCGCATCGATAAAGGCATTGCGCAGCCCCTTGAGATCGGCATAGCGCACCAGGCGCTTTTCCATGTCAGTCTGGGTCCAGCGAGTCATGAGACGATCCTTTCAGTTATAATTGCATTCGTATGCAATAAGTATTGGAAAGCAGTCGATGCAGCGGCAGGTCCGAACATGTCAGGTGTCCCGTGGCCGATAGATGCGCTGGCCGTCGCGTTCGATGATCCCGTTCTGCGGCAGCCGGGCCGAGCTGCGCACGATGAGATCGCCGGTGAGGATGCGGTGCTCGGCCTCGATCTCGCCGCTGGCAATCTGGTCCATCAGGATGTCGACGGTTGCTTCTACCATTCGTTTGACCGACTGGCTCATGGAGGTGATGCCATAGGAGGTCCAGGTCGCCGGGCCGACATTGTCATAGCCGACAATGGAGATATCCTCCGGAATTCGGAGGTTGAATTCATAACGGGCGACGTCCATCACCGCGACCGCCATATGGTCATTGGCAACGAACAGGGCTTCGGGCCGGTCGGCGCGCGAGAACATCCGGCGGGCCGCCTCCTGCGCCTCGATATGGGAATAATGGCCGGTTTCGATGGTGACGGCGGTGAAGCCGTGCGCGGCCAGCCCCTCGACATAGCCCTGATGGCGATCGCGGTTGGTCGATGAGTTTTCGAGGCCCGCAATGTAGCCGAAGCTCTTGTGCCCGCCGGCGACGAGGAATTCGGCGATGCGCCGGCCACCCTCGCGATTGCGCGTCGTCACGCTCGACACCGCGTCGCGCTCGGTGGTGCGGTTGAGCAGCACGACCGGGATGCCGGCCGTTGCGCATTCTTCCGACAATTCGGAAGAGAGCGAGGTCGAGGCGAGGATGATGCCATCGACGCGATATTGCATGAGCTGGTCGAAAACCGGGTCGCTGTCGCGATCCTTGAAGCCGGTGAACAACAGCAGATGGTAATTCTCGGCGGCCAGGGCCCGCCCCAATTCCTCGAGCACGTCGGGATAGAACAGGTTTTCCAGATAGGCCATCACCACTGCGATGATGCGCGAGCGATTGGTGATCAGCGAGCGGGCGATGGCATTGGGCCGATAGCCAAGCTCCTTGGCCGAGGCCAGCACCTTGGTCCGGGTCTTGGGGGAAATCGAGGCGCCGGGGGTAAAGGTGCGCGAGACGGCCGATTGCGACACGCCGGCATGCTCGGCGACTTGCGAGGACGTCACGCCCGGCTTTCTTACTCCGCTGTCCATCCGCCATCCACCAGAAGTGATGTGCCGGTGATCAGCGCCGCGGCGTCGGACGCCAGAAACACGATCGGCCCCATCAGGTCTTCCACTCTGCCCAGGCGGCCAAGTTTGATCTTGGAGAGCACCCAGCGTCTAAAATCCGGGTCGCTCAGGTTCCTGGCCGTCAACTCGGTTTCGACAAAGGTCGGGCAAACCGTATTGACCCGGATATTATGGGCCCCCAGCTCGATTGCCATGGCTTTTGTCAGCCCCTCCACAGCATGTTTGCTGGCGGCGTAAACGGCGCGCCTCGGCCCGCCGACATGCCCCATCTGCGAGGAGATATGGATGATCGCGCCCGGCCGGCCCGCTGCGACCAGCCTGCCCGCGACCGCCTGGGACACGAAGAGCGTCGCGGCAAGGTTGACATCCATCACCGCGCGATAGTCTTCCGGGGTGATGTCGGCAAAGTCGGAATGCCGCGCCGTGCCGGCCGAATTGACCAGGATGTCGAATGGCTCGACATCGTTGACGAAAGCCTGCACCGTCCCGGTATCGGTAATGTCGAGCGCCACGCCTTCGGCCGTCAGCGCCGCCGCGACCATCTGCTGAATGACCGCTTCGATATCGCGGGCCGTCCGCGCAGCGATGGTCACCGCCGCCCCGGCTTCCGCCAGGGCCACCGCCGCACCCAATCCGATGCCGCGTGTGCCGCCGGTGACCAGAGCGCGCTTGCCGTCGAGGCGGAAACTTGGCGTGGTCGGCAGGGTCATGCTATTCCGCCGCCTCCGTGCGGGGCGTCGCACCCATGCCATAGGGCACGTTGCGCCCGCCATAGCGGCGCACCCGCACATTGGCCTGTTCGGCATGGCCGACAAAGCCTTCGAGCATCGACAGGCGCGAACCATACTCGCCGATCATGGTCGAGGCCGCGTCGGTCGTCACGGTCTGCCAGGTACAGGTCTTCATGAATTTCCCCACCCACAATCCACCCGTATAGCGCGCCGCCTTCATCGTGGGGAGGGTGTGATTGGTGCCGATGACTTTGTCGCCATAGGCCACATTGGTGCGCGGCCCCAGGAACAGCGCGCCGTAATTGGTCAGGTTGTCGCGGAACCACAGGTCGCGGTCCGTCATGACCTGCACATGTTCGGAGGCGATGCGGTCGGCTTCGGCCAGCATCTCCTCATAGCTGTCGCAGACGATGACCTCGCCGAAATCGGCCCAGGCTTTGCCGGCGATGTCGGCGGTTGGCAGGATGGTCAACAGCCGCTCGATCTCCGCCATCGTCTCGCGGGCGAGCTTTTCCGAATTGGTCAGCAGGATCGCCGGGCTGGTAGGGCCGTGCTCGGCCTGCCCCAAAAGGTCGGTGGCGCAGATTTCGCCATCCACAATCTCGTCGGCGATGATTAGCGTTTCGGTGGGGCCGGCGAAAAGATCGATGCCGACGCGCCCATAGAGCTGGCGCTTGGCTTCGGCAACGAAGGCATTGCCGGGGCCCACCAGCATGTCGACCGGAGCGATGGATTCGGTGCCGATGGCCATGGCGCCGATGGCCTGGACGCCGCCCAGCACGTAGATTTCATCGGCACCGGCCATCGCCTGTGCGGCAACGACAGCCGGTGCCGGCTTGGCTCCGAAAGGTGGAGCGCAAGTGATGACGCGCTCGCATCCGGCCACCTTGGCGGTGATCACCGACATATGGGCCGAGGCGAGCAGCGGATATTTCCCGCCGGGCACGTAACAGCCCACGGCGTTGATCGGCACGTGCTTGTGGCCCAGCGTCACCCCCGGCAGCGTCTCGATCTCGAGATCCTGCATCGTGTCGCGCTGCGCCTGGGCGAAATTGCGCACCTGGCTCTGGGCGAATTCGATGTCATGAAGGTCCTGGTCGGTCAATTGCGCCAGGCAATCGTCGATTTCCGCCTGGCTTAATCGGAAATCCTTGCGGTCCCAATTGTCGAACTTACGCGACAATTCGCGCACGGCCTGGTCGCCGCCCTTCTCGATATCGGCCAGAATGCCCTCGACAATGGCGCGCACCTGCCGATCGGCCTCCGCCCTCGCCTCGACATCCTTGCCCCGCTTGAGCCAGACTGGCATTTGCCGCCTCCCGAAATCATCATGTATTTATGTTGCATACGTATGCAAGTTTGTAAACGGCCGAGTATGGCCAGAATGTCTTTCTTAGTCGGGCGCTGGTGCTGCGTGGTCGGTCGCGCGTTCGAAAGCGTCGCCGATCTGAACGATTGTGGCTTCGTCGTCATGCCGGCCGACAAGCTGCATGCCGATGGGCAGGCCATTGTCGAAGCCGATGGGCATGGCCAGTACCGGATGGCCGCTTACATTGAAGCCGATAGTGCGCATCGGCGTCCAGACCGCCTCTTTCTCGAACGGGGCGGCGGGCAGGGCGGGGGTCAGGGCGCCGACCGTCACCAGGGCATCGTGCCCCAGCAGCAGCGTGTCGATCTCGGCGCGGAAGCGCGCCGCTGCCCCGCGCGCGGCCGCAAGCTCCTTATCCGTCACCGCCACGCCGGCAGCAAGGCTGAGAAAGGCGCGGCGGCCGAAATCCTCCGGCCGGTCCCGCAGGCTGTCGGCATGATAATCGAAGCTCTCCTTATGCAGGATCGCGGCGGCGGCCACCTCGATGCCATGATAGTCAGGCAGCTCGACTTCCTCGATGATCGCGCCAAGCAGCGACAGGCTGGAGATTGCGGCGTCCATGGCGGACAGCACGGCGGGCGCCGTCTGGCTGTCATGGGCGAACCAGGCCCGGGCGTAACCGATGCGCAGGCCGGCGACCGGTCTGCCGAGGAGGCGCGAGGCAGAGCGCTCCGGAGAATGATCGGCGATGACGTCCAGCGTGGCGGCGGCCTCGGCCACCGTGGCGCTCATAGGGCCGACATGGTCCATGCTTTCCGACATGGGCAATATGCCATGGCGCGGCACACTGCCATAGGTGGGCTTCAGCCCGACAATGCCGCAATAGAAGGCCGGGCCGCGAAGCGAGCCGCCCGTATCGGTCCCCAGCGTGGTGCGCAGCAAGCCGCCGGCCACGGCGACGGCGCTGCCGGACGAGGAGCCGCCGGTAATATGCTGGAGGCTCCAGGGATTGCGTGCCGGCGGAAAGGCGCCGCGATTGTCGGGCCCGACCGTGCCCCATTCATATGTCGCGAGCTTGCCGATGACGATGGCGCCGGCCTGGCGCAGGCGCTCCACCACCAGCGCGTCGGCCGCCGCGATTGCGGTCCTGCGTCCCGGCGCATTGGCCGTGGTCGGCAGGCCGGCAACGTCGATCAGATCCTTGATGCCGATGGGAATGCCGTGGAGATGGCCGATATGGCCGCCGGCGGCGATTGCGGCATCGGCCCGCCGGGCGGCCGCCAGCGCGCCTTCCTCGTCCATGCTGTAGAACGCGCGATAGGTTGGGTCCCGCGCTTCGATCCGTCGCAGGCAGGCTTCGACGAGGCCGAGAGAGGTCAGCCGGCCGTCCCGCAGCATCTGGCCCTGCTCGAAGAAAGACCGGTCCAGAGCCGCATCGGCGATAGCATCGCTCGTGGCGTCGGGGCCGGCTGCGAGCCCCGAAAGCCCGTCGCTCATCCACTCAGCGAGCTTGCGGACGCTTTCCGCCTCGTCCGCGGACAGCGTCAAGCCATGGCGTTCGACGGCGGCATCGAATGCCAGGCGCTTGTCGTCCTCCGGATGTTGCACCAAGCCCGCGTCTCCCGATGCCATTATTGACTCGTAGCGATACGCTGGCCGCTGGTCCGGTCAAAGAGGTGACAGGCGGAAGGGGCGATATTGATGCGCACGACGTCGCCGATTTCGGCGCGATAATCCTTGCCGACCTTGATGGATACCAATTCATCCGCCACGCGCATCGAGATCATCGTGGCTTCGCCGAGAAGCTCCACCGAATAGATCGGGGCCTCGATATGGCCATTGCTCTCGGCCAGCACGGCGTCTTCGGCACGGAAACCCAGCGTCACCGGGCCGTTATCCGTGGCCGGCAGGCCGTCGACGCGGATATTCCCGCCGGTAAAGACGCCCGCCTGGATGTCGCCATGCACCAGGTTCATCGCCGGAGACCCGATGAAGCTCGCCACGAACGTATTGGCCGGGCGGTCGTAAATCTCCATCGGCGTGCCGACCTGCTGGATCAGCCCCTTGTTCATCACCACGACGCGGTCGGCCAGGGTCATGGCCTCGATCTGGTCATGCGTGACATAGATGGTGGTGCGCTTGAGCGTGTGGTGCAGGTTCTTGATCTGCGCCCGGGTCGAAACCCGCAGCTTGGCGTCGAGATTGGAGAGCGGCTCGTCCATCAGGAAGGCATTGGGTTCGCGGACGATGGCGCGGGCCAGGGCCACGCGCTGCCGCTGACCGCCGGACAAGGCCGCCGGCCGGCGTTGCAGGAAGTCGTCGAGCTCCACCATCCGGCTCGCCGCCATGACCCGCTCATGATGCTGCTCCTGCGGCACCTTGCGCACCTTGAGCGGGAAGCGGATGTTTTCGTAGACCGTCATGTTCGGATAGAGCCCATAGCTCTGGAACACCATCGAGATGTCGCGGTCCTTGGGCTCGAGCTTGTTGACGAGCCGGTCGCCGATCCAGATTTCGCCCTCGGTGACGTCCTCGAGCCCGGCGATCATGCGCATGGTCGTGGTCTTGCCGCAGCCCGAGGGGCCGAGCAGCACCAGGAATTCCTGGTCGGCGATGTCGAGGTTGAACTTGTCGACGCCGACGAAGCCGTTCCAGCGCTTGGAGACGTTCCTGAGACGGATCTGGGCCATGCTATCAGCCTTTCACTGCGCCGGCGGTCAGTCCGCTGACGATCTGGCGTTGGAAGAACAGGACGAGGATGAAGAGCGGCACGGTGGCCGAGACCACGGCGGCCACGGCATACATGACATTGCCGGCCTGGTAGATGGAGCTCATGAAGCTCTGGATCTTGGGAACCATGGTCTGGTTGTCCTGGCTCAGCAGCATCGCGGTCACCGCGAAGTCGTTATAGGCCAAAAGGAAGCTGAACAGGCCCGTCGTCACCACGCCCGGCCACATCACCGGAATGATGACGCGGCGGAATGCCCCGAAGCGGGAGCAGCCGTCGACCATGGCGCTTTCGTCCAGATCC
Source organism: Devosia sp. YIM 151766 (assembly GCF_030285925.1). Taxonomy (NCBI): domain Bacteria; kingdom Pseudomonadati; phylum Pseudomonadota; class Alphaproteobacteria; order Hyphomicrobiales; family Devosiaceae; genus Devosia; species Devosia sp. YIM 151766. The sequence goes on from NZ_CP127251.1 coordinate 340,168, forward strand.
TTGGGAATCGACAGGAAGAACGAATGCAGCATCCACAAGGTGAAAGGCTGGTTGATGGCGACCAGCACGATGATGGCCGTCGGCAGGTGCCCCCAGATATTGAGCTGGAAGAACGGCAGCAGATATCCCGAAACCAGGGTGATATGCGGCATGGCGCGGAAGATCAGCGCCGCGATCAGGATCCAGTACGAATAGCGGAAGCCGGAGCGCGCCAGGGCATAGCCGCCCAGCGTGCCGAAGGTCAGCGAAATGACGACGACGCAGACGGTGACGATGATGGTATTGCCGGCGGCGCGCCAGAACTCGTTGATGACCCAGGCGCCGTGATAGCCGGCGCCGGTGAACTGCGATCCGGTCTGCGCCTCGGTGGCCGGCCCGGTGACGGCATTCCACCAGCTCAGCCGGGAGAAGAAGTCCGCTTCGACCTTGAACGACCCCCATACGGTCCAGAGAAACGGAAAGGCCGCGGCGAAGAGCCAGAGCAGGATGAAGGCGAGGGAAACGGTCCTGAGCAGGACCGAGCTCTGCTGCTGCGTGGTCGCGCTCATGCTCATGCCCTCTTGTGGTTGAATTCGCGCCAGGTGCTGCGCAGCACCGGCAATAGCAGGATGACGACGCCAATGATGGTCAGCACCGAGGTCGCCGAGGCGGAGCCGAACAATTGCGTGTCGCCCCCGACCAGGTCCTGGTAGATGGAGGAGCTGAGCGAGGAGGCATTGGCCTGCGCGTTGAAGCCGACGATCGGCTCGAACACGCGGAAATTATCCATCAGCTGTACGAGCGCGATAAAGGTCGCCAGCGGCAGCAGCGCCGGCATCACCACGTAGCGGATGCGCTCCCAGCGATTGGCGCCGTCGACCATCGCCGATTCCAGCGTATCCTGCGGCACCGTTTGCAGGCCGGCATAGAAGACGACGAAGGAAAAGGGCGCATTGGTCCACACGCCATAGATCAGTAGCATGATCCAGGTCAGCGGCGCCGAGGCCTGGAGATAGAGATTGGGATCGTTGAAAAGGCGTTGCAGGTTCGCCCCGATAATGCCGGACGCATTGGTCATCCAATAGAGGATCAGCGAACCGATGAGCGGCGTGATCATCATGGGCAGAAGCGAGAAGAAGATGGCCGGCCCCTTCATGGCCCGCGGTAGATTGTTGACGCCGAGCGCGATCAGGAAACCGAGCAGCATGGCGATCGGCGTCACCACGAAAGTATAGGTCAGCGTGAAAGCCAGGGCCCGATATAGCGGCAGTGAATAGAGCCGCGAGACGATGTCGCCGAAGCCGTTATTGTCGGCGAAGATGGCCGCGACCTCGGCCGTCGCGAGATGCGCGCGATTGAAATAGGTTCCCAGGCCATTGAACTTGCCGAGAGGTTCGCGCGCCTTCAGCTCCGCGCTGGCAGCCGCGTCGACATGCGAGGCCGTGGTGCAGCCGAACGGCCCGCACGATTCAACCGTCACCAGCACGCGGTCATGTTCAACGAACAGGGATTGGGTGATCACCGAAATCACCGGCAGGGCGATGAACAGCAGCATCAGCAGCGCTGAAGGCAGGATAAACCAGAAGAACGTTCTATGACGCACGAATAGACCTCGTTCGCTGCCTCGGGGATCGGCGGATGCATTTTTGCATACGAATGCAAAGCGGTAAAGTACCAACTGCGCACGGCCCGTCTTTGTCGGGCAAGGGCTTGGAAGGGCGGGACTATTCGGGGAAGCGTCCGCGCCTGAAGAAGCTCTGCATGCGCGCGAAAACGTCCACGCCCATCTGCAATAGCAGGTTGGGAATATCCATCGGCACCCAGTTTTCCCGGATGATGCCCTCATGGTGATAGTAGAAGTCCATGACGCGCACCGTGACCACCTTGCCGGTCGGCGCCATGCCAAAGATGCTGCCGCCCAGATGCGTGGCCTCGACACTTGGCCAGCCGCCGGTCACCGAGACCGGACCGTCGCCGAGCCGCACATAATGGCCCACTCCATGGCGGTCCGGAAAGGCCGATATCCAGGGCACGGCGTGGTAGTCGACATAATTCTGCCAGCCGCGCGCCGTGCCGATGCCGGCCGGGCCGTACCACATGAACTTCTCGTGCCAGAACTGCTTCTGGCTGCTGGCCAGATAGCTGCGGCGCGGATTTTCGGCGTCATGCCGATAGCCGTGAATACCGCCATGCATGGCAAGGGTCTGCGCCAGCGACGCCGCGCCGATCCCCGCATCCACCGGGTCGAGACAGATCGCTCCCGGGCCGATAGGGGATGGCCATTGCAATTCGCGCCCGAGGCTGGGCGCAATCGGCCAGAAGCCGGCTTGCCGCATGAGGTCGAGAAGGTCGAACAGCACGCTGCTTTGGACGATGCGGCCATTCTCGACCCGGTGCACTTCGCCGGCGCGCAGGAAGACCGTCCTGCCGGTGGCCGGAATGCCGAGCCAGTCCTCGCGGAAAACGCCAGCATAATGCCCCATCGTGGCGACCAGGTCCTGTTCCTGGTAGCGGCCCGCCGCCACGATAAGGTCGCGCCGCTCCAGGTCGGGGATGGCGGTCAGCAAGGGCCGCCACACCCGTTCGGCAATGGTGGCTGGCCGGTGCATCTCATTGAGCGGATGCGACCCTCGCCAATGGGCGTCGGGGCTGTAGACGGCGGCGATGCGGTCCTCCAGCCCCGCAAGGCCCCCACCGGCGATCGACGCGATGGCTTGCATCACGAAGCGCTTGTTTTCAACGACGAGGTCGGGAGCGATAGTCATGATGAAATGCCTTTTTCAATGGGGAGGCGTGGCCGGTAAATGTGGGTCTCGAAGGCCGCGCCCAGTCGGCAGAGGCCGGCCTCGTCGAATGGCCTGCCGACCAGTTGCAGCCCGGCGGGCAGGCCGTCGCGGGTGGTTCCCATGGGCATGGCCAGGGCCGGATGCCCGGTCAGGTTGAACGGAAAAACCCGCATCTGGTTTGGCGCCGAGGACCCATCCAGCCGTGGCGCGCCACCCAATACGCTGGCGGTCAGCATCGCGTCGAAGCGGCTGAGGACGCTCTGCTGAAGCTGGTGCGCCAGCGCCGTCCTCATCCGCAGGGCCTGCACCAGATCGCCGCCGGAAAGCACCGCGCCGGCGGCAAGGTGGGCATAGGCGAGCCGTCCGAAGGCGGCGGGTCGGCGAATGAGTGCCTCCCGATGGATGGCGAAGGCTTCCGCCTGGATGATCACCGTAGCGGCGGCATCGAACAGTTTCGGGTCCGGCAGGTCGACCTCCTCGACCACCACGCCCAGTCGCGCGAACGCCTCGGCGGCGCGATCGAGGGCAGCGCCAATTTCTCGATCGCCGCTCCCGGCATGGAATGACCGGGCATAGGCCAGCTTCATTCCTGCGCAATCCTGCCCCAGGGCCGCCGCGCAATTGGGCGGGCCGGCATCTGCGCTGGTCGGATCGGCGGGATCAAACCCGGCCATGACGTCGAGGCCGATGGCGGCATCGCCGATGCAGGACGCCATCGGACCGACATGATCGAGCGAGAAGCTCAGCGGCAGGACGCCGCGCCGTGAGACCCGGCCATAGGTCGGCTTGAGCCCGACAATGCCACAATAGGCGGCCGGCGCGCGGATCGACCCGCCGGTATCGGTTCCCAGCGCCAGGCGGACCAGTCCCCCCGCCACCGCTGCTGCCGAGCCGGAGGACGATCCGCCCGTCGTACGCTCGAGATCGTGCGGATTGCGGGCTGGAGGGTAGGGGCCGTCAAGGCCGGGACGCGGCTCGATCGCCAATTCATAAGTCGCCGTCTTGCCGACCAGGATAGCGCCGCCGCGTTGCAGCCTGGCCACGGCATGTGCATCCGCCAGGGCGGGCTGCGCCGGCAATCGCGACTGGCCCGTGGTGGCGATCCCCTCGATATCGAACAGCTCTTTGACGGCGAAGGGGATGCCATACAGCGGGCCGCGATCGCGACCGTCCTGCAAGTCCCGGTCCGCCTGTTCGGCCGCAACGCGGGCGCGGTCGGCCGTTGTCGTGATGAAGGCGTTGAGGCGGTCGTCGTCGGCGATCCGCCCGAGCGCCTCTTCGGTCAATGCCCGGGCCGAAATCCTGCCGGCGCGGATGTCCCGGCCCAGCGCCGCGATATCGGGGGCGGTCACGGCTCGACCTCCCGCCTTGTGGCGGCGAGGGGGGCGGCAACGGGCTCGAGGGGATAGGGCAATGGTCCGGCAATCGCCGCGGCCTGCGCCAGCATGAAACGGGCCAGTGCGATGACCAGGGGCAGATCGTCCGGCGGCGGCACGATCCCGCTCGCCGCGAGCAGCGATATTATCTGCTCATCGCCGGGAGGCGGGCCGGAAGGCGAGGGAGACGGCATCGGGGTGCAAGAATGGCGGGCGGGCCCCATGATCCCGCCCGGCCGGCTTACTGTGTAATGAAGCCGCCCTGCTGGGCTGCCGCATTATAGGCTGCATTGATGTCGTTCAACGTCTGCTCGGCGGTCTTCGAGCCCTGCAGATAATCGCCGATCTCATCGCTGAGCGCGGTGTGAAGCAGGCCCATATAGGGCAGCATCGGATAGGGGCGGGCTCCGGCGCTGGCCGTGGCGATCACGCCGGCAGCCGACGGGCCCGGCTCGTAGCCCTTGAGCAGCCAGGGCGCGACATCGGGATGCGTCGTCGCGATATCCGGGCGAATGGCATAGGCCATCGCCTGGAACGAGGTTTCCGCGTCTTCATCCGAGATGTTCTTGGCGATGGAAAAGCCGTCCCACCACAAGGCCGCCGCCGGGATGTCGCCGCCATTGAAGGTCGGGGCCGCGGCCAGGACGGTATTGGCCGCGATGTCCTGATCGGGGCTCTCGGCGCCGATCACCGAATTGGAATAGGAGCCCCAGCCATCCATCATGGCGACCCTGCCGGCCAGATAGGCGGCCTTCATCTCGTCGGCATCGTAGGTCATGTAGTCGGGCGGCATATAGGCGGTCAGCGCCTTCATCATCTCCAGCGTCTTGATGCCGTCTTCGCCGCCGATGGCCAGCTTGGCCGAGCCGGGCTCGAAGAATTCGGCGCCAGTGCCCAGATACATGTTGACGAATTCAGCGCCCAGATCCCAGCCCGGCTTGTTGGCAGCGGCCAGCGGATAGTCGAGAATACCCTTTTCCTTGATGATTTCGGCGGCCGCGAGCACGTCCTCATAACTGCTGGGCACGGCGACGCCGGCCTCGTCGAGGATATCCTTGCGGTAGAACAGGTGCTGCGAATTACCGGAAAACGCCACGGCCACGGTTTGGCCGTCGACCTTGATCAATTGCGTCGGCAACAGGTCCTGGCCGTATTTGGCGATCAAATCGTCGAGCGGGCGGATCAGGTCGGCGGCCAGCAGCGGGGCGATCGAGCCATTGGCCACCACCGCGACGGTATATTCGGCCGGGTTGATCGACAGGGCCGGCACTTGGAGATTCTTGTGCTCGGTGGTCAGGTTGGAGGTCACTGTCACCTTGTCCGAGGCGCATTCCTTGGCGCCGTCCGCAACGACCTTGAGGACGTCGAAGTCGTTGGACAGGATGCGGACCGACCCGGCGCCCTCGATTTCGCAGGCGGCCATGGCGGCGCCGGCGGTGAGGCACAGGATGCCGACCGACACTGTGGTCTTAAACAATAGCTTCATTTCGTTCTCCTGACGGTGAACGGCGCGCTCCTAGGACCGGCACGCCGATCATTCCCTGTTGTCGTTTACGCTCCCGCGGCAGGTCCGGGCCATTTTCTCAACCGCCCCTCCCCGCCATTTGTCTGCCGCACCACACAATTGGTAAGCATACTTGCATACGAATGCAACACCTTTTGCATTCGTATGCAGACCGGCTTTCCCAAGCCTTCGCGGGCGCTCCGCGTCGTCAGCTCCTGACGTTGGAGCAGGCCTCGATCAGCTGCCATCGCGCGATTGTCACGTACCCAGTGCCCGAGCCGGCTGCCTGGACGGGGCATTTTACCCATCGGGCGGGTGGCGCGGCGGCGCATGGGGGGATAGGCTCCGGCCGATTGATTCAAGAACAAGAAGGTCTTGCCCCATGAGCAATTCCCCCATCGATCCGGTCAAGCTCGACAAGCTCGGCGAGGTTGCCATCAAGGTCGGTCTGCAATTGGCCGAGGGCCAGGATCTGGTCATCACCGCCCCGATGAGCGCCGCGCCGCTGGTGCGCCGCATCACCGAACACGCCTACAAGGCCGGCGCGGGTCTGGTGACCACCATCTATTCGGATGAGGAAACCACGCTGGCCCGCTTCCGCCACGCCAAGGATTTCAGCTTCGACCGCGCCGCCGGCTGGCTCTATTCCGGCATGGCCGACGCCTATAAGAACAATGCCGCGCGCCTGGCCATTTCCGGCGACAATCCGATGATGCTGGCCGAGCAGGATCCCGACAAGGTGTCCCGTGCCAACCGCGCCAATTCCGCCGCCTACCGCCCGGCGCTGGAACTGATCACCGGCTTCGACATCAATTGGAACATCGTTTCCTATCCTACGCCCAATTGGGCCAAGCTGGTCTTTCCCGACGATCCCGAAGACGTGGCCATCGGCAAGCTGGCCGACGCCATTTTCGCCGCCTCGCGCGTCGATCAGGACGACCCCATCGCCGCCTGGAAGGCGCATAATGCCAATCTCAAGGCCCGCTGGACCTGGCTCAACGGCAAGAATTTCTCGGCGCTGAAATATAAGGGCCCCGGCACCGACCTGACCATCGGCCTGGCCGATGGCCATCGCTGGAAAGGCGGCGCCTCGGAAGCCAAGAACGGCGTCACCTGCAATCCCAACATTCCCACCGAGGAAGTATTCACTACCCCGCATCGCCTGCGCGTCGAGGGCACGGTCTCGGCCACCAAGCCGCTATCGCATAACGGCACGCTGATCGAGAATATCCAGGCCCGCTTCGAAGAGGGTCGCATGGTCGAGCTCAAGGCGAGCAAGGGCCAGGACGTGTTCAACAAGGTGCTGGATACCGATGAAGGCGCGCGGCGCCTGGGCGAAGTGGCCCTCGTGCCCCATTCCTCGCCGATTTCGGCCTCGGGCATCCTGTTCTACAACACGCTCTATGACGAAAATGCCTCGTGTCACATCGCCATGGGCCAGTGCTATGCCGATTGCTTCGAAAACGGCAAGGATTTGAGCGCCGAGCAGATTGTCGCCCAGGGCGGAAATAAGAGCCTCATCCATATCGACTGGATGATCGGCTCCGACCAGGTGGATATCGACGGCGTTCACGCCGACGGCACCACCGAGCCGGTCATGCGAAAGGGCGAATGGGCGTTTTGACGCTTCAAGGGGAGGGCGGGGAAACCTGCCCTCGCAACGCCGCCTTTTACAGCCCATGGATCGGCATGTCATAATCGCCCCGTCGCCTCCGTCGCCACCAGGCTAGCCCCGGTCGGGGACCGCCTTGCTGGCGGCGGGCCGTCGGGGATCGTGCATGTCAAATCTGTCACCTGGGTCGGTCGCACTGTCGCTCCACTGTCATGTCGCTCATGATAGAAGACCGGTTCCTGCGCCTAAGGCAGGGCCATGCCAGTGAAGCGACCGCCCGACAAGGACAACCTCCATCCCTCCCATATTCCCGGCCTGAGGCGAAATGTTCTGGCGCGGCTGCTCGTTCAGGGCCCGCTGCTGGCCGGGTTTGCCGGGGTCATTCTCGGCTTCGTGCTGCTGGGCAATCTACGGCCCGATCTGGCCCTTCTCGGCCTGGCGGTCATCATCGCCTTGCTGGCCGTTCTGCCCCTGCCGAGGGCAGCTGTCCCCCAGCCGGGCGAGGTTTCGCCATTGCCGGCCGCCGAACCGGGGAGCAGCGTGGTTTCCGCCTTTGCCGAAGCGCTGGCCGATCCCTGTTTCGTGCTCGACCGGCGCGGCACCGTGCTCTACCGCAACGCGCCGGGCGCGCAGCAATATCCCAACCTGCAGCCGGGCAGGGTGATGACCCTAGTGCTGCGCAATCCTGAATTGATTGCCGCCGTGGAAGGCGCGGTGCGCTCCGGCGAGCCCCGCCGCTTCGAATTGCACGAAACCCTGCCCGCCGAGACCTGGGACAAGGTCGTGGTGGCGCCGCTTCACCAGCCGGGAACCGATTGGCTGGCGGACGAGAACCGGCACTTGCTGGTGACCTTCCAGAGCCTGACCGAGCTCAAGCGCGTCGATGCCATGCGCGCCGATTTCATCGCCAATGCCAGCCATGAATTGCGCACGCCGCTGGCGTCGCTCATGGGCTTTATCGACACGCTGCTGGGGCCGGCGGCCAAGGACGGAGCTGCGCGAGAGAAATTCCTCCTCATCATGCGCAGCCAGGCCGACCGCATGAGCCGGCTGATCGACGATCTGCTCAGCCTGTCGCGCATCGAAATGCACCAGCATGTGCGCCCCACCGGTTCGGTGGACCTTGCGGCGCTGTTGCGCGAGGTTCGCGAGGGTTTGCAGATTCAGGCCCGCGCCGCCGAACTCGACGTCATCCTCAAACTACCGGACCATCCGGTCATGGTCGGCGGCGATCGTGGCCAGCTTTACGCGGTGTTCGAGAACCTCATCGACAATGCCATCAAATACGGCGCCCCCGGCAAGAGCGTCGAGGTCATCCTCGGCCCGACCGAGCGTCCCGGCCTGCGCCACCAGGTCAGCGTCGTCGATCACGGTCCCGGCGTCGAGCCCGAACACGTGCCGCGCCTGACCGAGCGCTTCTACCGCATCGATGCCGAGGCCAGCCGCAAGCAGAAGGGCACCGGCCTGGGCCTGGCCATCGTCAAGCACATCATCCAGCGCCATCGCGGCCAGGTAACGATCAAATCCGCCCCCGGCGAAGGTCTGCACGTCGACGTGCTGCTGCCCTAGCGGTTTCATCCTCGCCAGGTGCTTTACATCCGGGCATCCCTCCCACTCGTCACCCTCGCGATTGACGCGAGGGTTCCGTTTTTACATTGGACACTTCGAGCCAAGTTATCTCGGGACGTGAGGCCCTTAGCCCCCTCCCCTTGAGAGCAGGGCTATCGCATATGGCTTCGATGGCGCCTCCTTCTCGGATCGTCACCCTCGGGCGTGACCCGAGGGCTCTTGGGCAGAACCCACAAACAAAGAACCCTCGCGTCGAGCGCGAGGGTGACGAGCGGTGATTTTGCGACAATCACCTGCTTCTCAGTCCATATGCGATAGCGTTCCCGTGAGGGGGAGGGGAGGCAGGAACCGCCGAATCCTGTCGCCGAAGCAAGCTGCCACCGAAGGGCGAGGCCGGCACACGCCGAAACCTCCACTCACCCGCTCCTTGGTCCAAGAAGCCCAAAAACAAAAAGGCGCCCGCGGGGCGCCCTTTGATCTCCAAATCCAAACCGTCTCAGCGCTTGCGCTTGTCCACCTGATGATAGGCCCGGCGCGAGTGGAATTCGCAATAGGGGCCGGTCTCCAGGCTGTGCTGCCCGCAGAAGTAGAAGTCCTTGGTCAGCGGATCGCCGATCGGCCACTTGCAGGTATTCTCGTTGAGTTGCAGCAGGTTCAGCCGCTTGTCCTCGGGAATGAACAATTCCTGCGGCGCCGGCGCCACATAGAGATTGGCGTCCAGATCGGGCGTGATCGCCAGCGCCGTGGCGCCCATGACCTGCGGGCGGGGCATGCTGGCCGGGCGCGGCTTGGCGCTGACATGGCTCATGCCTGCCGACGGGCTGGCGACCCGGCGGGTGGTGGGCCGTGCTGCCGGGCGGGCGCGCGGCGTCGTATTGGTTGGCTTGGCCCGGGCCGACAGCTTGAGCCGGTGCACCTTGCCGATCACCGCATTGCGGGTCACCCCTCCGCCCAGTTCGCCGGCGATCTGGCTGGCACTCAAGCCTTCCATCCAGAGCTTTTTCAAAATTTCAACGCGCTCGTCAGTCCAGCCCATCGATTGCGCTCCCGAAACCATCGTCAAAACAGAATCCTTCATTGCGCTGCCAAGAACGGTCTGGCAGCTTTGAGAATCTACAGCTCGTATGTTGAGCGGGTCCGCCGCACGAGATGTCGTGCCCCAATGCCCTGGAGAATACGCCATGGCTGGAATCGGGATCAAGACTCAGAGGCGATTTTCCCCGTTTATTCATTGGTTAAGATTGTTCTAACATTCCATGAGTCAAATCAGCCACTTGGCGCTGTCTCATTGACTTGTCGGCAGGTTTTCGACTAATTCTGCGAGGCAAAACGCGCTGCCGACCGGCGCGTTTTTGTCTTTTGTGGCAGCTTTGCCACGCTTCATTGGACGCCTTCAATACGGGAAGTTTCACCATGTCTGCGCTTTACGGCACCTATGCCCGGTCTGATCTCGCGTTTGAGCGGGGTGAAGGCATGCGCCTGTACGACCAGCATGGCCGGGATTATCTCGACTTCCATTCCGGCATTGCCGTCAATGCGCTGGGCCACGCCGATCCGCATCTGGTCGCGGCGCTCAAGGCTGCCGCCGACAAGGTCTGGCACACCTCCAATGTCTTCGCCATTCCCGAACAGGAGCGGCTGGGCCAGCGGCTGGCCGACCTGAGCTTTGCCGACCGCGTCTTCTTCACCAATTCCGGCGCCGAGGCGCTGGAATGCGCCATCAAGACCGCGCGGCATCATTTCTTTTCCAAAGGCCAGCCGGAGCGCTATGAAATCATCGCCTTTACCGGCTCGTTCCATGGGCGGACGCTGGGCACGATCGCGGCCGGCGGCAATCCGTCCTATCTCGAAGGCTTCGGCCCGCCCCTGGCGGGATTCCAGCATGTCGCGCCGGGCGATCTCGATGCGGTCAAGGCCCTGATCGGCCCGCAAAGCTGCGCCATTCTGATCGAGCCGGTGCAGGGCGAGGGCGGGGTCACCGCCATGAGCGCCGAATTCCTCCAGGGGCTGCGCCAGCTCTGCGACGACAACGACCTGCTGCTGATCCTCGATGAAGTGCAATGCGGCTTCGGCCGGACCGGACGCTTCTTCGCCTATGAATGGGCCGGCATCACCCCCGATATCGTGGCGGTGGCCAAGGCCATTGGTGGCGGTTTCCCGCTCGGCGCCTGCCTCGCCACCGAAGCGGCTTCCGCCTCCATGGTGCCGGGCACCCATGGCTCGACCTATGGCGGCAATCCGCTGGCCTGTGCCGTGGGCAATGCCGTGCTCGACCGGCTGCTCGCCCCCGGTTTCCTCAACCAGGTCAATTCCATGGGCCAATATCTGGCCTGGCAATTGCAGCAATTGGCGCAGAAATATCCCGATTACGTGCTCGAATTGCGCGGTAAGGGCCTGTTGGCCGGCATCAGGATCACCCCGCCGGTGCGCGACTTCGTCGCCCGGCTGCGCGACGATCATCAATTTCTGGCCATCGGCGCCGGCGACAATGTGCTGCGGCTCATTCCGCCGCTGATCGTCAGCGAAGCCGATATCGACGAGGCCATGGACAAGCTGTCCGCCGCTTTCGACGCGATCGAGGCCGAAACGGCCGCCACGGCGGCGGCAGGCTCGTAATGTATCTGACCTTCTATCACTTCGGACGCCGCCGAGGCCGCTGACATGGTTTGTTAGCCGTCATCCGCCATGGTGACGGTTCCGATATCTGCACAGCGTCAATATAAAGGAAACCGGCCAATGACGTCCGGCACCCCAAGGCATTTTCTGTCCATCGACGATTTCTCCCATACCGAACTGCGCCATATGCTCGACCAGGCAGGCGCGCTCAAGCAGCGCCTCAAGGAAGGCGACCGGCCCCAGCTCCTGAAAGACAAGGTGCTGGCGATGATCTTCGAGCGCCAGTCCACCCGCACCCGCGTTTCCTTCGATGTCGGCATGCGCCAGCTCGGCGGTCAGACCCTCATGCTGTCCGGTCAGGAAATGCAGCTTTCCCGCGAGGAGACCCTGGCCGACACCGCCCGGGTCATGAGCCGCTATGTCGATGCCATCATGATCCGCATCCTCTCCCATGCCGATCTGCTCGAACTGGCCGAGGCGGCGACCGTGCCGGTCATCAACGGGCTGACGCGGCGGGCCCATCCCTGCCAGATCATGGCCGACCTGATGACCTTCGAGGAGCATCGCGGCTCCATCAGGGGCGCCAAGGTCGCCTGGGTCGGCGACAGCAATAACGTGCTGCATTCCTGGGTCAATGCGGCCGAGCTGTTCGAGTGCGAGCTGACCATTGCGGTGCCCGACGAATACAGCCCCGAAAAGGACCTGATGCAGGACATCGAGCGGGCAGGGCAATGGGCCAGGCTCATCGAGGACCCGCGCGAGGCGGCCGAAGGCGCCGACCTGATCATCACCGATACCTGGGTCTCGATGGGCGACACCGATGCCGCCGAGCGCCGGCGGGTCTTGAAACCCTATCAGGTCAACACCAATCTAATGGCCTTGGCGAACAAGGACGCTCTGTTCATGCACTGCCTGCCCGCCCATCGCGGGGACGAGGTGACCGACGAGGTGATCGACGGCCCGCAATCGGTAGTGCTCGACGAAGCCGAAAATCGCCTCCACGCCCAGAAAGCCGTTTTGTGCTGGGCCTTTGGAGTCGAGACGAACTAGCAGTCATGCTGCTCCCATACCCACCGGGTCATCCCTGCGAAAGCGGGGACCTCCGTTTGTTTTGCAACAGAGGTTCCCGCTTTCGCGGGACTGGCTGGGAGTGAGGTTGGCTAGCGCGTAGCGATCCCGAGGCGTAGCCTAAGGAAAGACCAGAGAATGACCACGGAAACGACCATGTCAGAGAACCTGCTCTCCGCCCTCGGCCTCGATCGTCCCGAGACGGGCGACGATGCCGTGGTCCCCTTCACCCTGGACAAGCTCGATACCCGCGGCCGCATCGTCCGCCTCGGCGAGGCGCTCGATACCATTTTGAGCCGTCACGATTATCCGCTGCCGGTCGCGCGCCTCTTGGGCGAGGCCGTGGTGCTGTCGGCGCTGATCGGCTCCTCGCTCAAATTCGAGGGCCGTTTCATCCTGCAGACGCAGACCGACGGCCCGGTCAATCTCATCGTCGTCGATTTCGACGCGCCGGACGGCGTGCGCGGCTATGCCCGTTATGACCACGACGCCTTGCTCAAGGCGTCCGAAGCCGGTCGCACCAGCCCGGCCGAACTGCTCGGCAATGGCCATCTCGCCATGACCATCGACCAGGGCGCCCATATGGAGCGCTATCAGGGCATCGTGGCGCTGGCCGGCAATTCGCTGGAAGAAGTGGCCCATACCTATTTCATGCAATCCGAGCAGATACCCACCCAGGTGCGGATGGCCGTGGCGCAGATGTCGACCAAGGGCGACCATCGCCCACGCTGGCGCGCCGGCGGCATGCTGATCCAGCACCTGCCGGCCGCTGGCGGCGCCGTCATGGCCGATCTGCCGGGCAATGGCGATTTCGACGACCCCGCCATGGCCGACCCCGATTTCGTCGAGGCCGATGGCTGGTCCGAGGCCAAGGCGCTGCTCGGCACGGTGGCCGATCTCGAACTGGCCGACCCCGATCTCTCGCCCGAACGGCTGCTGTTCCGGCTCTATCACGAGACCGGTGTACGGGTTTTCCCGCCCCTGCCGCTGACGGAGCGCTGCACCTGTTCGGCCGATCGCATCGAGGACATGCTGGCCACCAGCTTTTCCGACGCGGAACGACAGGATATGGCGGTGGACGGCGAAATCGAGGTGGTCTGCGAATTCTGCTCCACCGCCTATCGCTTCAATCCGCATCAGTTCCAGAACTGATCCCGCCGCTGGCGGCGCCCCCGGTGTGCGGCGCCGCCATCGGCTTGCCAAGCGTCCTGCAACCCGGCAATCTATACGCGTTCTAGCGTAGGGGCATGGCCGGGATGAATGCGGAACAGACATCGACCATCCGGAATGGGCAACGCAGGATTCGCGTGGGCCCGCTCACCCTCGCCGCGCCCAGCGCCCTTCGGGGCATGGATCGTTTCCACATTATTTCCTGAGCCGGAGGCCGACCATGTCCGAGGCGGCCAGTTTGATGCGCGCCTTGCTCGGTCCGGCATTCGGTGAGGATGAGCTGGAGGCCATGCTCGGCGACGCCTTGTGCAGCGAGGTCGACCCGCTGCATTGGTGCGCCGTACATCTGGGCCTCTCCCAGGCCGAGATCATGCGCCGCGCCGCCGCCTGGCTGGGCCTGGCCTATCACCATGCCGTGCCCGGTTCTTCTGCGACCCAGATCGCGCCGGCCCGGCTCGAAATGCTGGGCGAGGTGCGCCTGTTCCGGGTCAGGGTTCTGGATCGCGACATCGCCTTTGCGGCGCCGGATTTTTTCGGCGTATTGCGGCTGAAGCGGGCCTGTCGGGCCGATCCGGCCCTGCGCCGGCATCTGTGCCTCGTGCCTTTTCCCGCGCTGCGCGATTTGATGATCGAATCCGCCCGGGAGGCCCTGATCGACGGCAGCCGCCAGACCCTGGCGCGCGCCTGGCCCCATGCGGCGGCGCAACTCGACCTCTCGCGCCCGGTGCGCCGGACCTTCGCCACCGGCATGATTTTGCTCGCCGGATTATTGGTGGCCGCGCCGTTGACCGGGCATTTCTGGTTGCTGCCGCTATGGTTGGCGCTGGTCGCCCTGCCCACCATCTTGCGGCTTTACGCGCTATCGATTCCCGAATTGCCGCCAGACGGCGAGCCGGCCCCGGCGATCGACGACACGGACCTGCCGGTCTATTCCATTCTCCTGCCGCTGCGGGACGAGGCCAATATGGTCGACCAGCTCTATATGAGCCTCAGCCGGCTCGATTATCCGCGCGAAAAGCTCCAGATCATCTTTGCGGTCGAAAGCCGTTCTCCTGAAACCATTGCCGCCGTGCGCCGCCATCTCGACGATGCCCGTTTCGCTCTGGTGGTGGTGCCCGATGCCCTGCCGCGCACCAAGCCCAAGGCTCTCGATTTCGTCCTGCCCTTCTGCCGGGGCGAATTCGTGGTGGTCTATGATGCCGAAGACCTGCCCGAGCCCGGCCAATTGCGCCGGATCGTGGCGCAGTTCCGGCGTCAGGCCGATGTGCAATGCATCCAGGCGCGGCTGGTCATCGCCAATGGCGAGCAGGGGCTGTTGCCGGCGCTGTTTGCGGGAGAATATGCCGGCCTGTTCACCATCGTGCTGCCGGCCCTGGCCCATTGGGGCGCAGTCATGCCGCTGGGCGGCACCTCGAACCATTTCCGCCTGGCCAGCTTGCGGCGTCTGGGCGGATGGGACGCCTTCAATGTCACCGAGGATGCCGATCTCGGCGTGCGCCTGGCCCGCCGCCATTTCAAGACCGCCACCAGCAGCGCCGTGACCTGGGAGGACGCGCCGACCGGTTTACGCATCTGGCTGGGCCAGCGCACCCGCTGGATCAAGGGCTGGATGCAGACCTTCGTGGTCCATAACCGCCGGCCCTTGCGCCTGCTCGCGGATCTGGGCTGGCGGCAATTCGTGCTGTTTCAAATCATCATTCTGGGCATGCTGCTGGCGCCGCTCCTTCACACCGCCCTGGCCATATTCCTGCTCTGGACACTGCTGTTCGCCCCGCCTCTCGCCTTCGCGCCCGATGTCTGGCTGATCGTCTGCATCGCCGCCCTGATATTCGGGCATGGCGCCGCCATCGCCATCAACCTGACCGGCCTGGTCCGAACCGGCCAGCACGGTCTCCGCTGGCAACAGCTTCTGCTGCCATTGTACTGGCTGCTGATTTCCTGGGCCACCCTGCGCGCCTTGCGCGAATTCGTCAGCCACCCATTCCTCTGGTTCAAGACCCCGCATCAGGTGCGGGCGCCAGCCCGGACCGGCCGCTCCCCGCTTTCCGTTCCTACCCTGCGCAAAGCGAAGCTGGATCGGCGCCAGCCCTGATCAGGACCGTCGGAAATCGTCCGGCGTCTCGGCGGGAATGCGTTCCGGGATCGAGCTTTGGAGCGGGTGAAGGGAATCGAGTGTGTTCGGTTCAGTTAGGTATTTCAATGACTTAGTTAGAAGTCGTCAAGTCCAGGTAGCACCATATGTGGCGCAGTTTGTAGCACACAAATTGCCCATGGACGTTAATCCTGATCGTTGTCGATGTATCGTCGGCTGGTCGTTCCGAGGCGGCCGCCAGAGTTGGTTGCATAACTCTGACAGTCTAGCCAGTGGCCATCAACCTACTCACACAGGAGAAGCCACATGGCTGGTCGCACCATACGCCACGATCACAAAAACCACAGCCGGACTTCGGCACCAGGAATCTCATGCCAGTTACAAATTCTATCGAGGCGCTGAACTCCAAGCTTCGCCGGGCGGCCAGGGCCAGGGGCCATTTCCCCAGCGACGATGCCGCTACCAAGTTGCTCTATCTAATCTTGAACCGGTCAGAGAAAGAGTGGAAAATGCCGCCACGTGAGTGGTTAATGGCCAAGGCGCAGTTCGCCGTCATCTTCGGTGAGCGCTTCATAAAAACCATGGCGGCGTAATATGAAATCACCCGCCAAACACGAAATTACTGACACTCCCCCGATCTACTTGACGACGGAGTTGCAATTAGACAACCCCATTAGTCGGTAACGCTTTTCGACGCGTGATGACGGTGCTCTTTCGTCGTCCGGAGAAGATCTTCGATCTCGGCGCGCGATGGCATTGCGGGGCCGGTGCCGGGTTTTTGTACGGCGAGGCCGGCCACGGCCATGGCAAAATGTACGGCTTGGAGCGGCGCACGCCCCTCGGCAAGTGCCGTGACGAACCCGCCATTGAAAGCATCGCCGGCTCCGGCTGTGTCGATGATATTCTCGACCCGGAAGGCGGGCACCATATGCGTGCCCGTCTCGCCGTGCAGCAGGGCGCCACGGGCACCGAGCGTAATCAATGCATTGCGGGCGCCCTTGGCTAACAGGCATCTGGCCGCCTGCACCACGCCCTCATCGGTGCTGGTGTCTATGCCGGTCAGCGTGGCTGCCTCGGTTTCGTTTGGGGTCACGTAGTCGCACAGTCCGTAGATGTCGTCGTCGACTGGAATAGCGGGGGCGGTGTTAAGCACGGTGGTTACCCCGTGCGCTCGGGCAACACGCAGACCTGCCAAGGCGGCATCGAGGGGCTGCTCGAACTGGGTCAGGAAAACGCTTGCCCCGGCAATGCGCGCTTCGGCCGCACTTATGTCGGCGGGGGTGAGGCGGGCGGCGGCGCCGATTTCCACGATAATGGCATTGTCGCCCGTGCCGGTGGCGACGAAGATGAAGGCGGCGCCAGTGGCCGCGCTTTCATCGATGGCGACATGCGAGGTGTCGATGCCGTCGGCGCTCCAGGTATCGAGCGCCAAGGTACCAAACGTGTCCCTGCCGATACGCGTAATCATGGCGGTCTTGGCCCCAGCCCGCGCCGCAGCGATCGCCTGATTGGAGCCCTTGCCGCCCGGACCGCTCGAAAAACCCTGCCCGAGCAGGGTTTCTCCGATGATCGGCAGGCGGGGGGCCTTGAACGCCAGGTCGGCGACGAAGGCTCCCAGAATGACGACTTCGCCCGTATTCATCGCTTGCTCTTTCCTGAAAATGGCTTCAGTCCCCATAAGGCACCCAGACGTTCTTCACTTCTACGGCGCGCCGCAGGAAGGGGGCAAGGGCGCCACCCGGCCCGGTCCAGTCGACAGCATGCCCGCCCGAAGTCCAGACGCGCTTGAGATTGTCGGCCGAGGCGGTTTCGACGCTTTTGCAGATATCGCCATCGGCTACGACCCAGAGACCATCTACATCGGCGTGCCTGGCCAGAACCGTGGCGAGATCCTTGGCGCCGCCGGTGACGATATTGATGACGCCTGCAGGAATATCGGAGGTTTCGATGACCTGATAGAGGTCGGTGGCGATAAGAGCCCAGCGCGCGGAAGGCACGGCGACAACCCTATTGCCCATGGCAAGGGCAGGCGCGATCATCGAAATTAGCCCCAGCAGCGGCTGGTCGTCGCCGGCGATAAGACCGAGGACGCCGACCGGCTCGTTGAGCGCCAGGGTGACGACACGTGAAGGCGGGCTATGCACCACGCCTTCGAATTTGTCGGCCATGCCTGCGGCCTCGAAGAGCTTTTCGATGGATGCTTCTACCTCCTCGCTCGCCGTCTTGGCCGGGCAATCCGTTAGCATGCGGAGGCGATGGGCAAACTCCTCTGCGCGAACGGAGAGATTTTCCGCGAGAAAATAGAGCACCTGCGCGCGATTATAGGCGGTAGCCGAAGCCCAGCCCCCGGCAGCGTGGGCGGCGCTCACGGCGTCGCGGATATCCTTGCGATTGCCAAGGCCGACCTCGCCGATATGTTTTCCCTTCTTGTCGAGAACGGCCATGGAGTAGTTGGCGTCGGGGCGTACCTGCTTGCCACCAATAAACAGTTTTGGCGTGCGGTCGATGACCCCATCGGCGCCATCGCCGCGTTCAAAAACGCCGCCGGGTACGCTGGCCGGGGCCAGCGGCGCCGCCTTGGCCTTGGGAAGCGCCAGATATTCATACATGCCCTCGCGACCGCCTTCGCGGCCAAAACCGCTTTCGCGATAGCCGCCAAAACCACAGGCAGCATCGAACATATTGGTCCCATTGATCCAGATGACGCCGGCCTTAAGCTGAGGAGCGACATGGAGGGCGAGATTGACATTCTCGCTCCACACCGAGGCTGCCAGCCCATAGCGGGTATTGTTGGCGAGCTCGATGCTCTCCTCGGTATTGCGGAAGGTCATGACGGCGAGAACCGGACCAAAGACCTCTTCCTGTGCAAGAATATTGGAGGTCGCGACATTTGTGGCCAGCACCGGCTGGTGGAACCATCCCGTGGCCGGCACGGCGCCATCGGGCCGCCAACATTGCGCGCCCTGCGCTTCGCCCGCCGCCACCATGGATTGCACGCGCTCTAACTGGCTCTTGTCGACCATCGGGCCAATGTCGGTGTTCTTGTCGAGCGGATCGCCGACGCGCAGTTTTTCCATGCGCGCCTTGACCTTGCCGATAAAGGCCTCGGCGATGCTTTCGTGCACCAGAAGGCGCGAGCCGGCGCAGCAGACCTGGCCCTGGTTGAACCAGATGCCATCCACCAGCCCCTCGACGGCGGAATCGAGATCGGCGTCTTCAAAGACGATGAAGGCCGACTTCCCGCCCAGTTCCAGCGACAGCTTCTTGCCCGTTCCGGCGGTGGCGCGGCGAATGATCTTTCCAACCTCCGAGGAGCCCGTAAAGGCGATCTTGTCGACACCCGGATGATTGACTATGGCCGCGCCCACTTCTGGCCCGCCATGGATGATATTGACCACGCCCTTGGGCACGCCGGCCTTTTCGCAAATCTCGGCAAAAAGAATGGCGGAGAGCGGCGTGAACTCGGCGGGCTTGAGCACCACGGTGCAACCGGCGGCCAGAGCCGGGGCAATCTTCCAGGCGAGCATCAGCAGGGGGAAGTTCCAAGGAATGATCTGTCCGGCGACGCCGATCCCAGTGTGGCCGGGGAATTCCTTGTGCAGCGACTGGGCCCAGCCGGCATGATGGATGAAATGGCGTATCGCCAGTGGCACGTCGATATCGCGGCTCTCGCGGATTGGCTTACCATTGTCGATGGATTCGAGCACGGCTAAGAGCCGGGCATGACGCTGCATGGCGCGGCCGATGGCATAAAGAACTCGGGCGCGCTGATAACCGCCCAGAGCCTGCCATTTGGGCAGGGCTTTTCGCGCGGCAGCAACGGCCGCGTCGACATCGGCGCTGCTGGCCTCGGAAAGTTCAGCGAGGCGCTTGCTGGTGGAGGGTTCGGAAACGGCGAAGCTATTTTCGCCGGTGGCCTTTTTCCATTCTCCGCCGATGAATTGGCAGGCGGCGAAGTTGCGGTCTTTCAGCCAGGCATCGGCTTCGCCGCGCGCTTCGGGAGCAGGGGCATAGTGCATGGCGTGGTAGCGTTCCAAAATGTTCACGGGCGTTTCCCTCAGGCCATGGCGTGACGATGCGTGGCTGAATAGCCGCCGGTCAGGTGGTGTTCGAGCTGGCGCTCGATATCGGTGAGCAGGCTCGATGCGCCGAAGCGGAAAAGATCGGGCTCGAGCCAGCGTCGGCCAAGTTCCTCCTTCATCAGCACCAACCAGTCGAGCGACGACTTGGCCGTGCTGATGCCACCGGCCGGCTTGAAGCCGATCTTGAAGCCGGTGCGCTCCTCATAGGCGCGGATGGCGCGGGTCATAACCAGTCCCACGGGCAGGGTGGCATTGACGCTTTCCTTGCCGGTGGAAGTCTTGATGAAATCGGCACCTGCCATCATCGCCACCATCGACGCGAGCATGACATTGCGCAGGGTCGACAGGTCGCCGGTGCCGAGAATGACCTTGAGATGGGCTGACCCGCAGGCATCGCGGAACTGGGCGATTTCGTCATAAAGCTCGCTCCAGCGCGCGCCATAGACGAGGCCACGCGGAATGACGACGTCGATCTCGTCGGCTCCGTCGGCCACCGAAGCGTGGATTTCCGCTATGCGCTGGGGAAGAGGGCTCAGGCCATGCGGGAAGGCCGTGGACACGGCCGCGACATGAATGCCACTGCCCGAAAGCGCCTTTGCTGCCGTGGCGACGAAGGGGTGATAGACGCAGACGGCGGCCGGTCGGATATGGGCGCCGGCAATGCCCAGGCCTTCAACAAGGTCATCGCGCAGCGGGCGCAGGGCCTTGGCGCAGAGACGACGAACGCGCTCGTCGGTATCGTTGCTGCTGAGCGTCGTCAGGTCCATCAGGCTTAGGGCGCGCAACAGCCAGGCGGCCTGATTGTCGGCCTTGATCGAGCGGCGCTTCGTAAGGTTTGCCGTGCGCCGTTCGAGAGCGCTGCGATTGACTGGACGCATGGCGTCGAGCCAGCTCATATCGAGCGGCACGCCGGGATTGCGCGGCAGGTCATGGCAGACGGCGGTGGCGATGGCGGCCCCGGCTCGAACGACCGGCAGGGCTTGGGCTTGGCTTGCTTCCATGGTCTTCTCCGGGTCAGGACAGCAATTGCCTGGCGGCAATGGCGAGGCAGGCTTGGAAAGCCGTGAGATCGGTATAAAGCCGCTCGCGGCTGGCTTCATGGCGAATGACCGCGCCATTGCGGCTCTCGATGCCGCCATCGAGCATGAGATTGTCGACAAAGCCGCAATTCTCAAGCATCAGCCCGTCCGTGCCGCGCTGCTGTCCCTGCGCATCTTCGCGCACATCCCCGCCATACCAGGCGCTGGTGCGCTCGAAGAGCCCGTCGGTCACATTGGTAAAGGCATAGGCGGGGCAACCGCGGGCGCACATGAAACCCAGCTCATATACCGTGCCCACATCGGCCGAGAGCCCGCGATAGGGTGTCAGATTGGCGATAATGACATCGGCGCTCAGCATCAGCGCTTCATTATGCGCGCTGATCGCCAGACCCTTTTCCCGCCCGCTCAGGCTCGGCGCCACCGTGAGGTCGCCTGGCGCTACCGGAGTAAAGCCATGAACGCGGGTCAGGGATATCTTCTCGTCGAGGATTTCCCGGGCATTGGGAAGGAATACTTCCGGGCCGGCCAGATAGATTTTCATGAAACGCCTACGTTTGGTAGCCAACTTTGTGGGGATTGGCCGAGGGGAATGATTGGGAGAAGCTTCACTCGAATAATGTTAGATTGTCAACAATGATAATGTGATAATTATCACATACACAGGTATCGATGGATGCAAATCTGGCAGTTTCGGCGAAATCCTGACATTCTGATCGTTGTATGATAACAATGGCTCATAGCATCAGAGAGGTTCCCACGCGTGGCGCTAGCCAAATCAGGTTTGTCCAAGGCCATGCGCGTTGCGACGCTTTCCGCCGAGCTGGCCGGAGGGCGCGCTTTGCATATTGGCGAGGCCTCAAAGCTGCTGGGTGTGTCGGACATGACGATCCGCCGCGATATCCAGCAAAATCCCGATCGCCTGGCCTATTTTGGCGGCTATGTCATGGCGGCTGGCATCGTTTCGGCCGATGGCAGCTATTCGCTGGCCAGCGCCGCCGACGCCCACCAGGACGCCAAGCGGCGGGCCTGCCAGCATGCCGTGGAATTGCTGCGGCCCGGTGAGACGATCTTCGTGGATTGCGGCACGACGCTGGTTCACCTCATCGATCTCATTCCCGACGATCTCGAAATCACCGTGGTGTGCTATGCCCTCAATATCGCCGACAGGCTGGCGCGCAAGCCCAAGGTGACCATAATCATGCTGGGCGGGGTATATCATCCTGCTTCGGCGACCTTCTTTGGACAGGAGGGGCTGCGCACGCTGTCGGGTCTGGGCGTCAACCTTGCGCTGCTTTCGGCAGCCGGTCTTGATGAAGTGCGGGGGGCCACCTGTGCCCATTTCCACGAGGCCGAGATCAAGAGACACGTCATGGCTATCGCTGCCAAGCGCGTTCTGGTGGTTGACCAAAGCAAGGTCGGGTGCATCCGGTCGGTGGTTTTCGCGGCCATTGATGCCTTTGACACCATCCTCACGGAACACGGCACATGGACGCGTGCTCCGACCGCGGCGAGCCAGTAGCGCGGCCGCAATTGCGGGCACGATCTGGCGCGCCCCCGAGGCACTGCCTCCCTGGCTCAAGGAGGAGGCCCCAAGGGCTGGCTCCCTCTTACTGCGACTTTTTCATGTCGATGACGCGGTCGAGGTAGGTCCTATCCCTGTTCGGGATTTCATTTTCAACGCGCGATGCTTCGGTCAGGAAATGAATATCGTCCCGCCCCAGCGACTGGCCGCGGCGCGTATGCATGTCTATCGCGAAGTCGGGAATCTCGGGGAGCTGCCCTGCCCTGGTGACGCCCTTGGTCCAGTTCGTCAGCTCGTCCGACGTCCGGTCCTTCTTCGAAGTGGCCAGGATGCGAATGGCGTGTGCCGCGAATAGAAAACGATCATGCGCACCATAGGGGAAGCGTAGATGCTGCTGATAGAGGGCCTCAATGAGCATAGGCATGTCACGCGAGCCCAGACCTACGTCCTCAATCGCGATGACGGTCAGGCGGGCCCAGAGATATTCTTCCATTTCGGGGCTGGTCGCGCTCATTTCCTGGGCGATGAGCAATGCGTTTTCCAGCATCCCCCGGCGGATCGACTTCTGAAGCGTCGAGATTACTTCGTCGGCGGCAAGACCGTTGATGGTCTTCACATCCGCCCAGGGGTCGCGAGGTCGGTTGGACATAGAAAATTCCTTGAGAAAAGGCCGGTGCGCCGCCTGGCGCACCGACGCTGTAGGGCTTATGCGGAAGCGAGGGCTTCCTGGAGGAGCGACAGATCGATGATGGCATCGAGGTCGAGCTCGCCTTCAACGCCGGCTGCCTTTGCTGCGGCCAGCAGCGGCCCGCTGGAAGTCTCGATATCTATCATGTAGGGCTGGTCGGAACCCGGCAGCGCCATAAGCGGAATCTGCAATTCATTCTGGCGAATCTGCTGCGCGAGATCGAGGCCCAGGTCGACGCCGTAATTTTCAACCACGAGCTTGGCTGCCAGCGTCGGGTCGGCGGCGTTGGCCTTGTAGGCGCGGATGAGCGCACGCAGATATCCCACCAGGGCGGGGCGGTTTGCTTCGAGGAAGCTGCGCTGGACGGTCAAGGTCGCAGCCGGAACCTTGTAGCCGAGGTCGTCGAGCAGGGTCACGACGAAATCCTTGTCCGCCTGCATGCCCATCTGTTCCAGAGTGATGGGCTGATTGGTTGCAAAGCACAGAAAAGCGTCGCCGTCGCCGGCCAGGAGCGGCTCGGGAGAGAAGCCGGTTGGAACCATTTTGTAGTCGAGCGGCAGACCTGCGTCAGCCAGAATCGAATCCACGATGGTGGTGTTGGTCGGGCTCTGCATCAGCAAGCGCTTGCCGACGAGATCCGCCGGCGTGCGGATGGGGTTCGACGCCAGCGACAGGAAGGCCGAGGGGGAAACCGGGAAGCCGAAGCCCAGCACCACGTAGTCATTGCCCTTGTCTATTGCGCTGGCAACCGGGCCCCAATCCGCACCGGCCACTTCGATCTGGCCCGCCGCCAGGTTGACGAGCGAGTTGGGCAGCCCGGGGCCTCCGGCAAGATAGCCGGCATCGATACCTTCATCCGCAAACAGGCCGTTGTTCAGTGCAGCCCACAAATTTGCCTGCTCAACATTGGCTACCCAGCCGAAGCCAGTGGTGATCTTGGTGGCGCCCTGCGCGAATGAGGGAATCGTCGAGGCTATCGCCAGGGCGGTGCTGCCCGCCATGAAGCCGCGTCGGGAGAGGCGTGAATTGTACATGGGAACTCCATTTATGAATGAATTGAGGGGCAGGCGCAGATTGACGGCAGGCATGGGCGCCTCACACGTCAAACAGGGAGTAGATCCGGCCATCGGGGCGCGGAATCTGCATGGCGACGTTGAAGACACGAACGCCACCGGGCGTCCGCCCTTCAAGAGTTCCAAAATGGGAATGCCCGTGAATGACCAGGTCCGGCATGTGGCGATCGATGACCTCGGCATAGCGAGACGAACCCATGAACACATATTCTTCCACCGCTTCACCCACGATGGTGTCGACAATCGGCGCGTGATGCATAAGAACCAGACGGCGGGCCGAAGTGCTGCTGCTGATCGTGCGCTCAAATCGCTCGGCATCGAGCTTTGACAGATTGGCGAAGGCGACGACCTCAGTCTCGGCAATCGGCGCAAGCATCCTGTTGAAGCCGCCGACAGTTCCCTTGAAGCCGATGATGTCGAGGTCCCCGAAATGGAAGATTTCGTGCTCGAGCACGGTAACGCCAGCGGCCCGCAGACTTTGAGTCAGCGCCGGCACTTCGCCACTATAATAGTCGTGATTGCCCAGCACACACACAACCGGCATGTCGCATTCGGCAATGTCGGCGAGCAAAGCTTCCAGCTCGGCGCTCTGTCCCAGATCGAGCAGGTCGCCCGCTAGCAGCACTAGGTCGGCTTCGCGCCCCATCTCTGCGAACAATGGCGCAAACCGCCCCGCGTCGGTGGTGGTTGCGTGTAAATCACCTATCGCTGCAATCCTTGGCATTGGGCTGGCCCTCACATGCAGTGCAGCCTGCCACAGCAAAAAAGTGAACTCCACAACAAAATTTGTGATTAATGTAACAAAATGACTTGCCCATCCTCAGAACCGTGTCATGATCGGATGATGCGGGTAATTTGAGCGGGTGCCATGCCGTCCCAGGAAACTTCTTCTGCAAGCGCAGTGAGTATCGTCCAGGCGACCAAGAGCTTCAATTTGGGCAGTGGCGCGAAGATCGTCGCCATCGACTCGGTGAATCTCGAGATCCCAAGCGGGCAGTTTCTAGCCATCCTCGGTCCGTCAGGTTGTGGCAAAAGCACCATATTGCGAATGCTGGCCTCGCTGGATACGCCGACCTCGGGTAGTGTGTCGGTGATGGGCGCGGAGCCTGCCGACCTTGCCAGGCGCCACCAGCTGGGTGTTGCCTTCCAGGATCACGCGCTGCTTCCCTGGTTGTCTGTCGCCGAAAATGTTGCGCTGCCCTTCCGTGTTGCCGGCCAGGCAGTCGACCATGCCCGGGTAGCGGCGCTGATCGAGCTTGTTGGTCTTGCCGGGTTTGCAGATGCGCGCCCGAGCCAGATGTCGGGCGGCATGCGGCAACGCGCGTCCATCGCCCGCGCCTTGATACTTACGCCATCGCTGCTGCTGCTCGACGAGCCGTTTGGGGCGCTGGATGCGGTCACCCGACGTCAGATGAATGTCGAACTCCAGCGAATATGGCTGGAGCACAAGCTGACGACGATCCTGGTCACGCACTCCGTGGACGAGGCCGTCTTCCTGGCCGATCGGGTTGTAGTTATGAGCGGGCGGCCGGGTCAGGTCATCCGCGACGTTGAAATCAACTTCGATCGTCCACGATCTCCTGACCTCATGCGGTCTGCACAATTCCACGATCTGGTGGATGACCTCACGCTCAGCCTGTCTCCAGATGGCGCGAGGGGGCACTGATGGCGAAGCCCGAGCATGAGACAGGCGCCAAACCCGTTCTGTTGGGCGTAATCGGCATCGGGATGTTTCTGGCCCTTTGGCAGGTTGCTGGCATGAATGGCTGGGGTGGAATGACCCTGCCTGCCCTGGACCGTGTGCTTCTCGAATTCACCAACCCACAGCGCCAGGGGCTGTTCATGCGTGCCGCCGGGGCGAGCCTTGCCTCATTGGGTCTCGGGCTTTTGTACGGCACCCTTCTCGGCGTTGGCCTGGCGGTCGTTACGCGACTTTTGCCGGTCCTTTGGGACGGGCTCGACAATTTCGCCGCCCTGGTCAACGCCATTCCCTCGATCGCGCTGGCGCCGGTCTTCATGCTCATGCTCGCCCCTGATGCCGTGCCGATCGCCATTGCGACGATGAGCGTCTACTTCGTTACCTATGTCGCGAGCCGCTCTGCGCTCGACGGGACGCCGATAGCCTATCGAGACCTGATGAGTGTGCTGGGCTCTTCGCGCATAAATCGAATGCGCATGGTCGAATGGCCCAGCGCGATTCCCGGCATTGCCACCGCCTTGCGTCTTTCTGTACCCATCGCGCTTGTCGGTGTCGTGGTCGGCGAATGGTTCGGCGCGCCGCGCGGCTTCGGCCTCATCATGATTAGCGCAATGCAGAACTTCCAGATTCCTCTTTTGTGGGCCACGGTCCTGCTGGTCGCGGTCTGCTCCCTGGCGCTCTATTTCGCCTTCACATTGCTGGAACGGCTTGTCTACAAGAGGTTCACCTGATGGCTCGCCCGTTGACAAAAGCGGTGTTCGTTGGCGCCCTGAACTGGCTCAAGCGCTGGTGGGCCCTGATCCTGATCGTCCTGACCTGGCATTTTTGGGTCGAATTCAACAACTTCAACACCATCGTCATGCCGCGCCCGCTGACGGTGCTCGTGGATATGGCAACCAACCTACAGGTCTATCTACCAAGCAGCTTTCAGACCGTTCTGGTGTCCATCGCCGGCCTCGCCATCGGCCTGGCACTCGGAACCGCCCTGGCAATGCTCAGCTGGTGGTCCCCCCTTGTCGGCGGCACGTTAACCCCACTGAGCCTGATCGCATCGAGCATTCCGGTCGTCACGATTATCCCGATCCTCGCGCGCATTTTTGGGTATGACGGCAAGACGGTCATTATTATCGTCGCCATCATCTCGTTTTTCCCAGCCTTCGTGTTCACCACTGCCGGACTGAAGAAGCTGCCGGCTGGCAGTGCCGACGTATTCAGGGCTCTCGGTGTGTCGCGCTGGAAAACGCTTGTTCACCTCGCACTGCCTGCAGCGGTTCCGAGTTGGATGGTGGCCCTGCGCATCGCCGCTCCTGGCGCGATCCTGGCCGCGATGCTTGCCGAGTTCCTCATGGGGACGAGCGGACTGGGCTATCTTTTTGTGACATCGAAAGCCGAGTTCGATATGGATCGCGCCTTGGGGACAAGCCTTTTCGCGACGATTGTTTCACTCATCAGCTTCGCCTTAGTGAGCCGTGCGGAAAAATGGGTTGTCATGCGACGCCAGTAAGAGCCGGATGAGGAAATGGCATCGAAACAGGAAACCCGCGTAGCGCGGCTGAAAGATCTGCTGACGCATCAGGACCGGATTCACCTGCGTGATGTGGCTGCGGCCCTCAATGTCTCGGAAATGACGGTGCGCCGGGATATAGACGCACATGAAAGCGCCCTCATCATCCTGGGCGGCTATGTTTTCCTCGCGCCGACCCGCAGCGGGTACCGCCTGGCGGCTGAAGGCAGTGCGCTCACCAAGGCCAAGATGGCAGCCGCCCGCAACGCGGCTGCACTGCTTGTTCCCAATTCAACGATTTTCATCGACTCCGGCACAACGCTTCTGCATCTGGCGTCCGCCATGCCGCCCGGCATGAAGCTGACGATCGTCACGACTTCGCTCAATGTGGCAACGCGTGTGTCCGGCAATGAAAACTTGCGGCTCGTGCTCATGGGTGGCCTCTATCATCCCGCCTCGGATTGCTTCATCTCGGGCTCGGGCGGCGAGACGCCACAGGACCTGGGTATCAATCAGGCTTTCTTTTCTGCAGGCGGCTATGACAGCGACCGCGGTGCGAGTTGCTATCAATTTCACGAAGCGCAGATCAAGCGCACCATACTCAAACAGTCGAAGCAGAACTATCTGGTTCTGGACTCGTCCAAGATCGGCCTCTTGCAGCCAGTCGTATTCGCACAGCCTGCCGCCTTCGACGCGATCATCACCGAGTTTGGCGATGCCTGACTCCGCACTCATCTCGCCGACTTCGTCGCAGCTTACAACCTCGCTCGCAGGCTCAAGACCCTAAAGGGTCTCACGCCGTACGAGTTCATCTCCAAGACATGGGCTGGTAGGTGGCGCGCAGCGCCGGCACGACGGGCTTGCGATCCTTCCACGATACGAACTCGAGCAAATGGCGGATCAAATGCACGATGCAGGTCTGGACGATCGTCTGCGGAAAGGCGGCGTTGATGGCCTCGGGAAAGCCCTTCAGCCCGTCAACGACGGCAATCAGGATATCGGCGACGCCACGGTTCTTCAGTTCGTTCGTCACGCGCAGCCAGAACTTCGCGCCCTCGGTCTGCTCGATCCAGATGCTGAGACTCTCCTTCGCCCGAGCGTGATGTAGACGGCCTTGTTGCGCACGAAGCCCTCATCCCTGATCTTGACCCGGATGGCATCGAACAAGACCGGAGGATAGACGGCGTCGAGCGGTCTGTTCTGCCATTCCGCTAATGCAGCAGCACGGGCTCACCCTTCAAAGGCATACCGCTTTGCGGCCCACCCGCACCCACGATGGGGTCGTCGTTGCCCTGCGTTCCAATATCCGCTGGTGTTCAGATCATCTGGAGCTCTTGTACTCCGGCCTCGTGCGCTCAGCCGCGAGGCAATCGAAGCGAAAAATGCCAAGCGCCGCTCCCAGTAGTAGTATTTCTCTTCTATTCCAAACATCAGGAGCGAATTCCGGGTCTGGCCTGCCCCTTGCCGCGTGGTGAGCCAGCCCGGCGATTAAGACCCCGTTCACACAACATCGTTGTCGAACGGCAATGCCATGGCGCCGAGCAGATCGCGTTGCCACAGAAGCTCGCCACCCGAGCCGCGCTATCGCCAGGTCGCGAGTGCCAAGAGCATGTCGGATGAAGGGCGCACGCGTGTCGAGGGCCGCCAGCGCCGTCCGCACCCGCCGATAATAGCCCCAGCTGTGTCCCCGGCGTTTTAGCTAGCGGTCGAGATCGCCCAGCCTGCTCAATTTCTACTCCGCCGCGCATGCGTGTATCGCACTTTGTGGTGCGTTTTGTAGCACAATATTTGGAGCGCGCAAAGAAATCGCGCGTGCCCACCCCAGAAAACGCAGCGTTTTCAGTGTGGTAGTTAATTTGCATGTGGGGGAAATGGAGCGGGTGAAGGGAATCGAACCCTCGTCGTAAGCTTGGGAAGCTTCTGCTCTACCATTGAGCTACACCCGCCTGGAGCGCGATTCCAGGAAAAGCGATTGCCAATATCCGCTGCGAAAGCCCGGCAATCGTTGCGCGGATCAATGCTGGAAATCGACGAGGCCGTCAAGATGCATCCCGCGCCGCGATGGCGTCAGAGCCGGATATTGCCGTTCATGAAATAGCGCTCGAATAGCGGGCTGGCCGCCGCGCCGATGGCCCTGGCATTGCCGCCTACCGCGCCGGCCTCGACCCGGGGCGCGATCAGGCCGCGCATGTCCTGATTGACCAGATAGCGCCGGGTCCGCTCGACCAATTCGTGCTTCACCGCTTCGGGGAAGGCGCCGTCGATCAGGATCGCCTCGAAGTCGATCACCGCGCAGACCGACAGGCTGGCCCGCGCCAATTCCTGCGCCGTGCGGCCCAGCCAGGGCTCGACGAAACGGGCGAAGCGGCTCCAGTCCTGGGGCTGCGCCCATAGGTCCTGCGGGTCGTGGCCGTTCTCGGCCAGCCGGGTCTCCAGCAGGTGAATGGATGCGGTGTCGATCAATTGCTGGCTTTCCCCTTGCGGCCCGAAGCTGCGCAGCGAGCCGAGCGCTCCGGCATTTCCGTAATGGCCCTGATAGACCGAATGGTTGAGCACGATGCCGCCGCCGACGAATGCGCCGATGAAGAAATAGGCGTAATCGCGAAATTCCTTGCCGCGCCCATAGATGTGCTCGGCCTGGCAGCCCGCCGTGGCGTCATTGACCACATGCACCGGCAGGTCGGTGAACTTGCCCAGCTCGGTGGCGAAATCGACGTTCCGCCAGGAGGAGAATTCCGCCACCGGCGCGCCGACCAATTCGTTCCAGCGCCACAATTCGAACGGCGTGCCGATGCCGATGCCGCAAATGCGCTTGCGTTCGGCCGGACGGCATTGCGCCAATATCGTCTGCAGCCCCTCGCGCAGAAAGGCGAAGATCGGCTCGGGCAGGGGGTATTTATAGGTCAGCTGCAATTCGTGCCGCACGGTGCCGCGGAAATCGGCCAGCAGCAGCACGGCGCTGCGCCGTCCGATCTTGACGCCGAAGGACAGGACGCCATTTTCGGCCAGGCTCATCGGGATGGAGGGCTTGCCCACCT
This sequence comes from Devosia sp. YIM 151766, assembly GCF_030285925.1. NCBI lineage: Bacteria > Pseudomonadati > Pseudomonadota > Alphaproteobacteria > Hyphomicrobiales > Devosiaceae > Devosia > Devosia sp. YIM 151766. The sequence continues at coordinate 370,586 of NZ_CP127251.1, forward strand.
TGCCCTTGACCGGCGCGCCCCGCGCCAGCAGGCCCTCGGCCTCCATCTCGCGCAGGATGATGGAAACGGTTTGCGGCGACAGGTTGGCCAGCCGCGCCAATTCGCTCCCGGCCACGGCGCCATTGCGCTGCAACAGCGTCAGCAATAGGCGCTCGTTATAGTCGCGAACCCCGCTCTGATTGACGCCCTGACTCAGCGATCTGATGACTGCGCTCTGCATGCCCGGCACCATAATGAAGCCTTGTGCGTCGCGGAAGGTGGTCGGAAAAATAAATAAATCAAAGAGATTTATATATTGACGAGGCCCGGAAACCGCTCCACCATAGCCGGTGCAATCAAGCAAACCGGCCGGGTGCATCGGGGGAGGAGCCTCGGCGTTCTGGCCGGATCAGGGAGAGAGAAAAGTGAAGAAGCTGCTTCTGGGCACTGCTTTGTGCCTTGCCGCCATGACGCCCGCCGCCCTCGCGCAGGACGTGAGCGTCTGTCTCATCACCAAGACCGACACCAATCCTTTCTTCGTTAAGATGAAGGAAGGCGCCGAGGCCAAGGCGGCCGAACTCGGCGTGACGCTGAAATCCTATGCGGGCCGCATCGATGGCGACCACGAGACCCAGGTTGCCGCCGTGGAAACCTGCATCGCCGATGGCGCCAGCGGCATCCTGATCGCCGCATCGGACACCTCGGCCATCGTGCAATCGGTGCAGCAGGCGCGCGATGCGGGCCTGGTGGTCATCGCCCTGGATACGCCGCTGACCCCGATCGACGCCGCCGACGCCACCTTCGCCACCGACAATTTCCTCGCTGGCGAACTCATCGGCAAATGGGCTGCCGGCAAGCTGGGCGCCGAGGCGGCCAATGCCAGGATCGCCCTGCTCAATCTGGGCATCAGCCAGCCCACCGTCGACGTGCTGCGCAATCAGGGCTTCCTGCAAGGCTTCGGCATCGATCTGGGCGACCCCAATAAATGGGGCGATGAGACCGATCCGCGCATTGTCGGCCATGACGTGACCGCCGGTAACGAGGAAGGCGGCCGCACGGCCATGGAAAACCTGCTCACCAAGGACCCGAGCATCAACGTCGTCCATACCATCAACGAGCCCTCCGCCGCCGGCGCCTATGAAGCGCTGAAATCCTTCGGCCGCGAGAACGACGTCCTCATCGTCTCGGTCGATGGCGGCTGCCCCGGCGTCGCCAATATCCGCGATGGCGTCATCGGCGCCACCTCGCAGCAATATCCGTTGCAGATGGCGGCGCTCGGCGTCGAGGCGATCAAGGCCTGGGCCGATAACGGCACCAAGCCCGAACCGACCCCCGGCAAGGACTTCTTCGATACCGGCGTGGCGCTGGTGACCGACGAGCCGGTGGAAGGCGTCGATTCCATCGACAGCGACCGCGGCGCCGAACTCTGCTGGGGTTGATCGGCACCTTTTGCTATAATGATGGCAGGGGCGGGCACGCACCCGTTCCTGTCATCGCTTGGGATACCGGGGAGGAACGCCCATGTCGAACCAGTCCGAGGCCGAACAGGGCCTCGCCGTCCGTGCCGAATCCGTCGCCAGCTTCGATGGCCAGATGACCCTGCTGTCGCGCATCCAGCATGCGCTGCATTCCAATCCGGCGCTGGTCCCGCTGATCGTGCTGCTGCTGTCCGTGCTGGTATTCGGCGCGCTGCTGGGCACCAAATTCTTCTCATCCTTCGCCCTGACCCTGATCCTGCAACAGGTCGCCATTGTCGGTATTGTCGGGGCGGCGCAATCGCTGGTCATCCTCACTGCCGGCATCGACCTGTCGGTCGGCGCCATCATGGTGCTGAGCTCGGTCGTCATGGGCCAGTTCACCTTCCGGCTCGGCCTGCCGCCGGCCGTTGCCGTGGCCTGCGGGCTGGCCGTCGGCACCTTTATCGGCTTCGTCAATGGCTGGCTGATCGCCCGCATCAAGCTGCCGCCCTTCATCGTCACCCTGGGCATGTGGCAGATCGCTCTGGCCACTAATTTCCTCTATTCCGGCAATGAGACCATCCGCGCCCAGGAGATCGAGACCCACGCCCCCCTGCTGCAATTTTTCGGCAAGTCCTTTACCCTCGGCGGCGCCGTCTTCACCTATGGGGTGATCTTCTTCATCGTGCTGGTGCTGGTGCTGGCCTATGTGCTGCGCCATACCGCCTGGGGCCGGCATGTCTATGCGGTGGGCGACGATCCCGAGGCCGCGGCCCTGTCCGGCGTCAATACCCGCAAAGTGCTGATCTCCGTCTATACGCTGACCGGCCTCATCTGCGCCTTTGCCGGCTGGGTGCTGATCGGCCGCATCGGCTCGGTTTCGCCCACTTCGGGACAATCGGCCAATATCGAATCGATCACCGCCGTGGTCATTGGCGGCATTTCCCTGTTCGGCGGGCGCGGCTCGATCCTGGGCATGTTCTTCGGGGCGCTGATCGTCGGCGTCTTCTCGCTGGGCCTCAGGCTGCTCGGCGCCGATGCGCAATGGACCTACCTGCTTATCGGTGCGCTCATCATCGCCGCCGTCGCCATCGACCAGTGGATCAGAAAGGTGTCTGCCTGATGGAACCCATTCTCTCCGCCCGCGCCCTCAACAAGCGCTATGGCCGCGTCACCGCGCTCGACAATTGCGACTTCGAGCTGATGCCGGGCGAAATCCTGGCCGTTATCGGCGATAATGGCGCCGGCAAATCCTCGCTGATCAAGGCGCTGTCGGGCGCCATCCGCCCCGATAGCGGCGAGGTCCTGCTCGAAGGGCGCAAGGTCGAGTTCTCCTCGCCCATCGATGCCCGCCTCGCCGGCGTGGAAACGGTCTATCAGACCCTGGCCATGTCGCCGGCGCTTTCCATCGCCGACAACATGTTCATGGGCCGCGAAATCCGCAAGCGCGGTTTCATGGGCAAGGTGCTGCGCCAGCTCGACCGCCCGGCCATGGAGCGCATCGCCCGCGAAAAGCTCAACGAGCTCGGCCTGATGACCATCCAGAACATCAACCAGACGGTGGAAACCCTGTCGGGCGGCCAGCGCCAGGGCGTCGCCGTGGCCCGCGCCGCGGCTTTCGGCTCCAAGGTCATCATTCTCGACGAGCCCACCGCCGCCCTCGGCGTCAAGGAATCCCGCCGCGTGCTCGACCTCATCCAGGACGTGCGGGCGCGGGGCATCCCCATCATTCTCATCAGCCACAACATGCCGCATGTCTTCGAAGTGGCCGACCGCATCCATGTCCACCGCCTCGGCCGCCGCCTCTGCGTCATCGATCCCAAGGACTACACCATGTCCGACGCCGTCGCCTTCATGACCGGCGCCAAAAGCGCCCCGGGCGTCGCCGCAGCGGCGTGACCTTCACTCCCTCCCCTCGGGGAGGGAGATATGGCCTATTCCGCCACATCCAGCTCGAACACCACATCCGCCCGCTGCCGCGATCCCGCCACCAGATCGTAGTTCGGCAGGTCGTTGCGCTCGATATGCGCCCGGTTCCGCTCCTCGGAAAACAGCCCTTCTTCCCCGTGCCGCTTCAGCAGCCTGGCCTGCACCGTGTCGCGCGGCACATGGATGAATACCGCATAATCCAGCAGCGCCTTCACCCCGGCCCAGGGCCCTTCGGTCAGCAGCAGGTAATTGCCCTCCACCACCAGCACCCGGACCTCCGGTGCCACGGTGAAGGCATCCTCGACAATGTCCTCGATCTTGCGGCTATAGCCCGGCCCGCTCACCCGCTCGCGCGCCTGTTTCAGGCGGTGCAGGAAATTGACAAAGGCCGCGCCTTCGAATGTATGCGGCGCGCCCTTGTAATCGGCCTGTCCCATGGCCTCGATCTTGGCATGCTTCATGTGGAAGCCGTCCATCGGCACCAATGCGGCGCTGCCGGGCCGCATGGCATTGAGCATGGTCACCAGCTCCGCCGCCAGGGTCGATTTGCCGGTGCCCGGCCCGCCGGCCAGCCCGATGGCGATGCGCCTGCCATCCGCCGCGCTTTCCATTTCCGCGATATGCGGCACCAGCCGCCCCAGCGCTTCCTGCGGCGTCAGCTTCAGCGTCTCGGCCATGTTCACCGCCCCCGGGTCAGCCGCAGCAACAGCCAGACCGGCACCACGATCGCCGCGCCGGCCAGCACATAGGCGCCCAATTGCCGGAACATGCCGGCGCCATCGCGGATCGCCTCGCGCACCATCTCCACCGCCCCGCGCACCAGATCGGCGGCGTTGAAGCCGAAGACCGACATCACGAACCCGACCAGCAGCGAAAGCAGTACCAGTTTGATGACCACCGAAGCCGGCCGCCCACCCATCACCCGCTCCAGGCCGGAACGGGTCCGCTGTGTTGTGTCTTCTGTCATCGCCGCGCTCCGTTTGGCAGGGTCAAGCCCATCATATAGGCTCTGCCCTGATTTGTTCAGGTGCTCTTTGTCAACTTTACCGGACTCCCCCTCACGCCTCTCGCCCTCCGGGCGATCCACCCTCTCCCCGAGGGGGAGAGGAATAAGAGCGAGCGCCGGACCATTCTTCTCCCTCTTGGGGAGAAGGTGGCGCGCAGCGCCGGATGAGGGGGTTTTGTGACGACACCCGAAACCCTCCCCCCCATCATCCGGTCCTGGTTCGCCGCCCGCGGCTGGACCCCGCGCCGGCATCAGCTCGACGTGCTGGCTTCCTACCAGTCCGGCGCCAGCCAATTGCTCATCGCCCCCACCGGCGCCGGCAAGACCCTGGCCGGCTTCCTGCCCACGCTCGCCGATCTGGTCGATGGCCAATTCGATGGCCTGCACACCCTTTATATCTCGCCCCTCAAGGCGCTGGCGGTGGACGTCCAGCGCAACCTCTCCACCCCCATCGCCGAAATGGGCCTGCCCATCCGCGTCGAGGCCCGCACCGGCGATACCTCCGCCGCCAAGCGGGCCCGCCAGCGGCTGAAGCCGCCCCAGATCCTGCTCACCACGCCCGAGCAATTGGCCCTGCTCATCTCCCATCCCCATGCCGAACTCATGTTCGGCTCGCTGCGCCGCGTCGTTCTTGATGAACTCCACGCGCTGGTCACCAATAAGCGCGGCGACCTCCTCGCCCTCGGCCTCGCCCGGCTCGCCCGGCTGGCGCCCGATCTGCGCATCACCGCGCTGTCGGCCACCGTGGCCCGCCCGGACCTCCTGCGCGACTGGATCGCCCAGCCCCATCTCGATCGCCCGACCGAGCTGTTGCGCATGGTCGGCGGCGCCCCGCCGGAGCTGTCGATCCTGCACACCCGCGAGCGTCTCCCCTGGGCCGGCCATTCCGCCGCCTATGCCCGCCCCGAGCTCTACGACATCATCCGGCAGCACAAGACCACTCTGCTCTTCGTCAATACCCGCTCCCAGGCCGAAATGCTGTTCCAGGGTCTCTGGGACATCAACGAGGACATGCTGCCCATCGCGCTCCATCACGGGTCGCTCTCGGTCGAGCAGCGCCGCAAGGTCGAGGCGGCCATGGCTGCGGGCAAGCTCAAGGCCGTGGTCTGCACCTCCACCCTCGATCTGGGCATCGACTGGGGCGATGTCGATCTCGTGGTCCAGGTCGGCGCCCCCAAGGGTTCCTCGCGCATGTTGCAGCGCATCGGCCGCGCCAATCACCGGCTCGATGATCCCTCCAAGGCCCTGCTCGTGCCCTCCAACCGCTTCGAAGTGCTCGAATGCGAGGCCGCCGTCGAGGCGGTGGCCGAAGGCCATCAGGATAGCGAAGATCCCCAGCCCGGCGGCTATGACGTCTTGGCCCAGCACGTTCTCGGCATGGCCTGCTCCGGGCCCTTCCACGCCGACGACCTTTATGAGGAGATCGTCCGCGCCTGGCCCTATCGTGACCTGCCGCGGCCCCAGTTCGACCGGGTTCTCGATTTCGTCGCCACCGGCGGCTATGCGCTGCGCGCCTATGAGCGCTATGCCCGCCTGCGCCAGACCTCGGACGGCGCCTGGCGCATCGCCCATCCTTCGGTGGCCCAGCAATATCGGCTCAATATCGGCACCATTATCGAAGAGCCCATGGTCCGCGTCCGGCTGGTGCGCAGCAAGGCGCAGAAACAGGGCCGCACCACCGGCCCCATCGGCGCCGGCGGCCGTGTCCTGGGTGAAATGGAGGAATATTTCTTCGGCACGCTGACGCCGGGCGACACTTTCATCTTCGGCGGCGAAATCGTCGCCTTCGAGGGCATGAAGGACAATGAGGCCTTCGTCTCCCGCGCCTTCGCCAAGGACCCGAAAATCCCCTCCTATATGGGCGGCAAGTTTCCCCTCTCCACCTATCTCGCCGAGCGCGTCCGCCGCATCATCGATTCGCCCGCCGCTTGGCACCTGCTTCCCGATCAGGTGTCCGACTGGCTGCGCCTGCAACGCGACTTTTCCGTGCTGCCGCGCCGCGACAGCCTGCTGGTGGAAACCTTCCCGCGCGGCACGCAGAATTATCTGGTCTGCTACCCCTTCGAAGGCCGGCTCGCCCATCAGACATTGGGCATGCTGCTGACCCGCCGCCTCGAACGCATGCGCGCCCGCCCCCTCGGCTTCGTCGCTTCCGAATATGCGTTGGCCATCTGGGGCCTGGGCGACCTCTCCGCCCTCATCCGCACCGGGCGCCTCAGCCTCGACGAGCTGTTTTCCGAGGACATGCTCGGCGACGATCTCGAAGCCTGGCTCGATGAATCGGCGCTGATGAAACGTACCTTCCGCAATTGCGCCATCATTGCCGGCCTGATCGAGCGCCGCCATCCCGGCAAGGAAAAGACCGGCCGCCAGATCACCATGAGCTCCGATCTCATCTACGACGTGCTCTACAGCCATGAGCCCGACCACATCCTCATCCAGGCCACCCGTCGCGACGCCGCGCGCGGCCTGCTCGATATCGAACGCCTCGGCCAGATGCTCGCCCGCATCCGCTCCCATATCGTCCACAAGCCGCTGCTGCAGATTTCCCCGCTCGCCGTCCCCGTCATGCTCGATATCGGCAAGGAACCCATTTTCGGCGAGGGCCGCGAATCAGCTATGGCTGACGCCGCCGAAGAACTCTTGCGCGAGGCAATTGGCGAGCAGTGACCCCCCTATTTTCCTCCCCTCGGGGAGAAGGTGGCGCGCAACCTATCCCTCCGGCTGAAGGGGCCTTACGATCTGGACGCGAGCCAACCATATGAACAATTCCGCTCTCGCCGAACCCGTCCCGGAAAATCCTTTGCTGCGTTTCGCCGGTCACAATTTCGAACCGCTGCCCTCCGGCGCCCTCTATTGGCGCGCCCGGGAGACGCTGCTGGTCGCCGATCTGCATTTCGAAAAGATGGCCAGCTTCGCCCGCCGCGGCCAGATGCTGCCGCCCTACGATACCGGCCTCACCCTCACGCGGCTCGAATTCGACCTGCGGCGCACCGGCGCGAGAACGCTTTTGTCGCTTGGCGACACTTTCCACCGCGTTGACGCTAGCAGTCTGCTAACCAATGCCGACCGGATGCGACTCGATGCCATTGTCGAATCCGTCGACTGCATCTGGCTCTCCGGCAATCACGATCCGGCGCCCCACGCCATTGGCGGCGCCTGCCTGCCGGAGCTGGACCTGGACGGCTTGCTGTTCACCCATGAGCCGCGCAAGGGCAAAACCGGCTTGATTTCCGGGCACTTGCACCCGGCGGCCCGCCTGGCCATGCCCGGCCGCTCCACCCGCAAGCCCTGTTTCGTCCACGACAACCGGCTGCTGATCCTGCCCGCCTATGGCAGCTCGACCGGCGCCATCAATATCCTCGGCCCCGCCTTTATCGGCCTGTTCCATTGGCCGGCACTCGAAGTCACCATGCTGGGCCGCGACCGGACTTATCCGGTGCCGGTCAAGCGCTTGGTTGCCGGCTAAAACACTGTCAGCGCTTGAAAATAATGCCGCCCATCCAGCCGGTGACCAGCGCCAGGATCACGCAGGCCAAGCCATAGAAAAACGGGGATTGCGTCGCCGACTGCGCTAGGAAACGCTCGAAGCCGATCTTGCGCACCGCAAAACCTTCCGACTTCCGCGCAATGATCTGGCCATCCTTGAACACATAGGTCTGGGCGATATAGGGGCCGACCGGCGCATTGCTCGGCAAGGTCAATTGCGCCGAATAAAAAGTGTCCGACATGAATTGCACGCCATTTTCCTGGACGCCGAACAGCCCTTCTTCCGACATCAGCCGGATCAGTTCGCGCCCGAAGGTCAGGGTTTTCATGAACCCCGCCGGATTGGGCGCCATGGCATGGGCTTCGGGCAAAATATAGCTTTGATTCAACAGGTTGATGTCCGCGATCTCCAAAAGCCGCCGGCTCGACAACACGTGGAAATAGCTTGGAAAGCGGCGGAATTCGACCTGCTCGGTATTGAGCCAGATGCCGAAATTATTGGTCTTGCGGCGGGCGACGCGGTCCTGGCTCGGGCCGAGCACCACGATGACCACGTTGAAGGGGCCTTCGACCACGCGCTCGGTCGACCCGGCTGCCGGGGCGACCGTGCCGTAGAAGGTCATCCTTTCGCCGGCGAAGCTGGAGGTGATCTGCACGCTGTCGTTGGAAACGCCGGAAATCAGCCGCGCCGCCTGCGCCGGCCAGGCCGAGGCGACAAGCAGCAGGACAAGAGCAATCAGCCGGATCATCGCACCATACTCGTCACCGCCATGCTGAATTCATCCGCCGGCGTCAGTACCAGGGACAGCCCGAAGCGGATGGCGACCGCCAGGACCAACAGGGCGAGCAGGCCCCGCAATTGTTCCCCTCGCAGATGTTTGCCGGCGGCGGCGCCGAACTGGGCGCCGGCCACCCCGCCCACCATCAGGCAGAAGGCCAGCATGATATCGACGCTCTGGCTCTGCACGGAATAAAGAATATTGGTCACCGCCATCATGGCGACGACCTGCGCCAGCGAGGTGCCGATGACCACATTGCCCGGCACCCGAAGCAGATAGACCAGCGCCGGCACCATGATGAAACCGCCGCCAACGCCCAGCAATGAGCCGACGAAACCGATAAAGAGCCCGATGGCCAGCACCGGCAGCACGCTGATATAGAGCCGGCTCTTCTTGAAGCGGACGCGCAGGGGCAGGCCATGCATCCAGGTATGCTTGTGAGCCTGGCGATCCCGCACCACAATGCCCTGCCGCCGCTTGAGCAGCGAGCGCACCGATTCCTGCAGCATTATCACGCCGACAAAACCCAAAAGCACCACGAAGCCGAGCGAGATGACCAGATCGAGCTGCCCGGCCTGCTGCAGCAAGGCGAAGGCGGCCACCCCGCCAAAGGCGCCGACCACGCTGGACAGCACGAGATACATGGCCAGATGCAGATCGATGCCGCCGCGCCGGTAATAGCCCAGCGCACCGGAGGTCGACGAGGCCACGACCTGCCCGGTCACCGAGGCCACGGCCACCGCGGTGGGCACGCCCGAAAAGATCAGAAGCGGCGTCAGCAGAAATCCGCCGCCCACGCCGAACAATCCCGACAGGAAGCCGACCGCCCCTCCGATCCCCACGAGAAAGAAGAGGTTCACGGAAAGCTCGGCGATCGGCAGATAGATCTGCAAGACCTTGGTCCCGTAAAAATAGAATTCGCGGCTCATCCTAGCGGACGGTCCGTCAACAAGAGGTCAAAGCCTCGCCGCTTGTGGCAAAAACTTATGGCCCGGATTTACGTCCGGGCCATGGCACTGTCAAATCGGCGCTTCCGCCGGTTTGGATAGGCGGTGCGGGGCTCTATACGGGCTGGCTTCCCAGCACCGCCAGCAGGCGTGGATTGATCCGGCCGCTCGAACTCATGCCGGTGGCGCGCTCGAACGACTTGATGGCTTCGGCGGTCTTCGGCCCGGCGACCCCGTCGGGAATGCCCACGTCAAAGCCCAGCCTGGCCAGGCTCTGCTGCACCTTGAGGGTGATGTCCCGCTCGGCGATGGTTTCGCCCGGATCGAACTGGCTCGACCAGGCCCCGATGGGCGCGAAATTGGCCGCCAGGTCGACGGGCTCCATGGTCCAGGTCTCGAGCTCCCCGGTGATGCGGCTGACCGCGTCCGCGGACAGCGATTTGGCGATGTCGTCGCGGGCCTGGATCGCGTCCTTGTCGCCGCTGCGCGCTGCCAGCGCGAACCATTTGAAGGATTGCTCGAAGCTTTGCTCCACCCCCAGCCCGCGCGCATGGAGCATGCCGAGATTGAACTGGCTGTCGGTCATGCCGAAATTGGCCGCCTGCTCGAACCATTCGGCGGCGAGGTCGAATTGCTGATCGCCCAATTGGCCGCCGGCATAGAGCGCCGCCAGATTATGCATGGCCATGCGATTGCCGGCCTCGGCGCCGCGCTGATACCAGAGCCGGGCCTGTTCCAGGTCTTTCTCGACCCCGGTTCCCACCTCATAGAGATTGCCGAGGCGATATTGCGCCGGCGCAAAGCCCTGCGCTGCCGCGCGTTCATACCATTTGCCCGCCGCCGCGAAATCCTTTTCGAGCTGCCGCCCTTCGCTGAAGATCGCAGCCACTTCGAACTGGGCCTGCACATTGCCCTTGGCTGCGGCCTCGCGCAGTTCCAGCGGCCCGATGGCTTCGGGCGGAAGCTCGAAGGCTTCCGATGCCATTGGCTCGTCGGAGCTGGAGTCGCCCGTTGAAGGCGCCGCGCCGGCATCCGTCAGGCCCGCATCCGCCTTGGCCGGCTCCGCCATGAGACCGGATATGGGGAGCGGGGCGACCGCCGCTTTCGAAAAACTCATCGGTTTGCCCGAATTGATCGATCCCGTCGCGGTCGGATCGATCAGGTCGATCACCCGGGGCGGTACGATCGAGGATTGGTCGTCGGAAGGTTCGGGATTATTCGCCGGGACCTGCGGCGCTGTGCTGGCTTCCGCCAGAGCGGGGGCATTCGCGGAATTCGTGCGCTGCAATACCAGGTTGAGCGCCAGCATGGAGACCACCACCAGCGTTGCCGCCAACAAGAGGGGGCGGCGATGGCGGGTCAGGAAACCGGCTTCGTCCGTGCCTTCGGTGGGCTCGACGGGCAAGGCCGGCGCCGCCTCGGGCGCCGGCTTCTTGCGGCGAGAGACAGGCTTGTCCTCGGCAGCGCTCGGTACCGGGATCGGCTCGGCGGCGCTATCGTCCGCAATCTTGCTCTCGTCCTTGCGCGGCCGCATACGGTACAGCGCCCGGCCGATAACGGAATTGCCCGCCGCCGGCTCGACCTGCTCCTGACGCAATCGCTGTGCGCGGCGCGCGGCGGCCACGAAGGTGCTGGTGCTCGATACCGGCGCTACCGGCTCAGCGATCGCCGGGGCGGCGGGGGCTCCGGCAAAGGGGTCTTGCTCGGGTGGCGCCAGGCTCGATTGAGGCCGGGGGGGCTTTTGCGCCGGGCTGGGATCGAACCGATGCTCGGATGTTGCGGCCGGTCCGGCTATCGTCGATGGCTGAGGCGCCGGGGCGGTTTTAACCGCCGGCACGGGCTGGGCCTCGGCTTTGAACCCGGGATCGACCAGCGGCGCCTCATCGGCCGGGTTGGCCGGCATGGCATCGGCTTTGTCGAGGCGCGCCAAGATAGTATCGAGCTTGTCATTGCCTTTGCGGCGCGGGCGCATCGCCTCGCCGAAAGCGTCCGCCGCCACGCTGGTCCGCTCGGCTTCTGCCGGCAAGGCGGGCATATTCGTTTCGGCCGGGACGTCAGCCTCCGGCTCGGCCGCATTACGGTTGGACAGCATGGTTTCAAGGCGCGCCAGCCGTTCCGCCGTGTCCTGGCCGGCGGTGTTGAGCAGCGCGGTCATGCGCTTTTCCATGGCCTGCATGCCGTCGTCATGGGCCATGGGCGCGGCCGATTTGGCCAAAACGTCCGAGGCCCGCGTCGCGATCATCTCCGCCAGCGCGTCGTAATCCGGCGTCTTGCCGGCCGACTTGATCAGACCGGTCAGCCGGTCTTCGATGCTTTTCAGGCTCTCCGGCCCGAACATGGCCACCGGCGCCGGCGCCTTGCGGCTCACCGCTTCGCCGGTGCGTTCGGCCACCATATTGGCCAGCGCCTCGAAATCCGTCCGTTCCTCGCTGCTGGCATAAAGGCGCGCCAGCCCGTCCAACTGGGCCCCGGCATCGTCCATGCGCCCCATCAGCGCCCGGAGCTGGTCTTCGACCGCACCGGTATCGATCCTGCCGCTCAGCGCCGCGATCTGGCTTTCGAGCCGGGAGAAGCGCGGCTCCATGCCCGCCAGCACGGCGTCGCGCAACGCCGCGATATCGGCCTTGAGCGCCACCACCGCGCCATCGCCATGATCCATGTCCTCAAGCCGCTCGGCCAGCGCTTCGACCCGCCCGACCAGCACATTGGGGGCGTTGGCATCGTCCCTCATGGCCCGGGTGAAGGCAGCCATCTCGCTGGTCAGCTTTTCGAAATCACCGGACGAGAGCGCCACATTGCGCTCGATCGAATCGATCCGGTCATAGACATTGCGCACGCTTTCCTCGATGGCGTGCATGGCTGGGGCGAGCTTGGCCACCGGCTCCGTTTTTGAGCCGGCGCTGCGTTTTTTCTCGCGCGCCACTTCCCGTTCCATCTGCTGGGCCTGCAATTCGGCCAGCTTGCCGACAGTGCCCGAAACATCGTCCAGCCGTGCATTGATGGCGTCGAGATTGAACGCGGGCGCGTCCTCGATCAGGCCGGCCAATGCGGCGATCTGGGTTTCCAGGCGCTTGACCTGCCCGGTTTCGCCAATGGCTCCGGCGAGCAATTCCACCACCTGGGTCAATTGCTCGACCTGGCCGGCGACTTCGCGCACATGGCCTTCATTGGACCGCTGGCTCTTGAGCTCGCTTTCCAGCCGCTCCAGCCGCTGGCTCATGCCGCCCACCAGGGCGTTCAATTCACGGATTTCCGGCGAATCGATGCGGCGCAGCATCTGCGGCGCGGCGCCCTGACGGCTGCGGATTTCGGCGATGGCATGGGAAAGGTCGGCCGTCTCCTCGGCCGTCGCCCGCTCATCGCGCAGGCTGAAGCGGTCGACGGCGCGCTTGACCGTGCGCAGCGCTTCCTGGCGGCGCGAAGCCGTTTCGGGGCCGCTCATCTGGTCGCGCAGGTGCCGCACACGCTGCGCCAGCCCGCTCATGTCCGGCTCCCGCGGCTCCGGTTCAGCCTGGCTGTAGCGATTTTCTACCTTGTCAAGCAGCGCTACCAATTCGCCGCGCAATGCCTGCCATTCCCCGGCGCCAGCATCGCGTTCTGGGTCGGCATAGTCCGATTGAGGATAAGCGCGCGCCATGTCGGGTCCCTGTTACAGATACGCGGACCCCTCGCGATTCAACACGAAGGTATGACGGTCACTCTTGGTAAAACATGGTAAAGAACCCGTTAAGCATTGTCGCAATATGCATGCTTGGCGGGCAGAAAGCCCAGTATTTTTGGGTTATGACGCACGTGAATGATAGGTACCTGTCCATGACGCGCCGACGCATCATCATCGTAGACGACCATCCGCTTTTCCGTGCGGCTTTGCGCCAGACCCTGGCCGGCGGCGATGCCACGGTCAGCGTCGAGGAGGCCGGCGATCTCAATGGGCTGAGCGCCGCGCTCGATGCCGACCGCGATTGCGATCTGGTTCTGCTCGATCTCAACATGCCGGGCGTGCGCGGATTTTCCGGGCTGCTGCTGCTGCGCGCCCAATATCCCGACATTCCGGTGATGATCATTTCCGCCGTCGAGGATGGAACGGTGGTGCGCCGGGCCTTCGAACTGGGCGCTGCCGGCTATCTGCATAAATCGGTGGGTCCCACCGAAATCCGCCGCGCCATCGAAACCGTGTTGTCCGGCGAGGTCTTCGTTCCGTCCGGCACGACTTTGGGCGGCGAGGACGATCACAGCGCCCTGATGAAGCGCCTGGCCACGCTGACGCCGCAGCAGGTACGGGTGCTGATGATGCTCAGCGATGGATTGATGAACAAGCAGATCGCCTATGAGCTGTCCATTTCCGAGGCGACGGTCAAGGCGCATGTCTCGGCCATTCTGCAAAAGCTCGACGTCGACAGCCGCACCCAGGCGGTGATCGCCGCCTCGCGCATCGAGGATGGCCAGTTCGAGGCATTGTTCTCGACCGGCGCCGACCAGGGCTGAGCCATGAAGCCCGAAATATCCATCATCACCGTCGGCGTCGACGATCTGGACCGGGCCTTCGCCTTTTATCGGGCCCTCTTCGACCTCGATGACGAGCGGATCGGCGCCGGCGAGGATCACGTCGCCTTTTTTTTTGACGACAAATTTTCCTTCGTGCTGTTCCCGCGCGCCGAAATCGCCCGGACCGCCGGTCGGCCGCAGGCCATTGCCGGAACGCCCGGTTTCGTTCTCAGCCACCGCGCCGACAGCGCCGAGGCGGTGGACGCCATTCTTGCCAAAGTGCTCGCCGCCGGCGGCGCCATCGTTACGCCGGGCACGCCATCGGAATGGGGCTATTCCGCCTATTTCGAGGACAGCGAAGGCAATGTCTGGGAATTGATGGCCCCGCCGCCGGCCAATTAGAGCTTTTCATGGCAGGGCTATCGCATATGGCGTCGATGGCGCTTCCTTCTCGGATCGTCACCCTCGGGCGTGACCCGAGGGCTCTGGCGGCAAAACCCACAAACAAAGACCCCTCGCGTCGAGCGCGAGAGTGACGAGCGGGGATGAGACGCCGATTCCGTCAAAGCCAGACCGCTCAGGGGGAAAGATGCGTAGGGAACCGCCGATCCCCACATGCGCGGAGCGTTTCCGTCAGCGGCGAGGGAATGACGGATAATCGCCCTAGAACCCGCCGCCGGTCTTGAAGCCGCTATGCTTGCGGGTGCCCGAGGAGCCGGTGCGCGGCCGCGAAAAGCCGCCGCCTGAAGAGGATCGGCTGCCCCAGCCGCCGAACCCGCCGGACGATCTGCTCTTCTTGCTGCCGCTGCCGCCAAAGCTGCTGTCCGGCCACTGGAATCCGCTACCGCCGCTGGGCGGCCATGGATTGCCATGATTGCCGCGAGCCTGCCTGGTGCTTTTATAGCCGGCGCCCCATTCGCTGCCCGGGGCCCAGTTCTGACTGCGCCGCCACTGGTCCCAGTAACTGGCCGCCGTAATGCCGCCGCGCAGGAACTGGTCGAGCATATCGCCGACCAGCCTCTCCTCCTTGAAACTGGACGCCGGATCATCGAAGCGCTGCTTCTTGAACTCCCACTGGATGTCCTCCAGCTCGCGCCGCCGCGCCCCCAGGATCTTCAGCCGCTCGCGCTGCTCGCGGCTTTCCTCTTCCTCTTCGCGCAGCCGGGTACGCCCCTCGTCGATCTGGGCGATGATCCGGTCGTCCTGGCTGGTGCGGGTCATCCGCGCTTCGGCCAGCAATGTCTGGATATCTTCCCGCCCCAGGGCATCGGCCAGTTCCGAGGCCGCCGTTTCGAAGGCCGGGTCCTTGCCTTCCGCCAGGGCCTGCAAGGCCTGGGCCGCCGCGTCGCGCCGGTCCTCGATGGCAAGGATGTCGATATCGAGTTTTTCGATTTCCGCCTCTGCCGCTGCGATGGCCTCGCGGATCGGCTTGCCGCCTTCCGCGTCCACCGCCGCCACTTCCAGCGCCGCCAGTTCCGCCTCGGCCGCCTGCACCAGCGCCTCCTGCCGCTCGGCATGTTCGCGCAGGCGCAGCGGCAATTCGTTGAGCATGGCGTAATTGGGCCGGACCTTCTGGAAGCGCACCAGATTGGCCACCAGCCCATCCAGATAGCGCGTCAGATTGCCGGCCTTATAGGCACTGGTGCCATAGCCGGCATCCCACAGATACATGAATAGCGGATCGTGCCGATAGGGCCGACCCTTCTGCTCCCGGTCGGCTTCGGCCTGTTCGGTCTTGCGCATCGATTGCTCGGCGACGCGGTCCAATTCCTCGGTTTCTCGTTTCTTGGCCTGAAATTCCGGATCGGTGGCCAGCTTGCCGGCCAGGCTTGCGGTCAGCTCGTTCAGCCTGCCATTCTGCTCTTCCAGCCGCGCCCCGGCGGCATTGCGGTTCTCGACCAGGGCAGCGCGGGCGGCGTCCACCTCGGTCATGGCCTGTTCCGCCTTGCTCACCTCACGCGCATGATTTTTGAGCATGTTGCGCGCCTTGGCCTCGGCGCTGGAAATCCGCCCGTCCAACTCGGACTGCACCGCGGGATCGAGCCGCAATTGCGCCAATTGGCGGAACAGCTCGGCTTCGCTTTCCTTGATCTTGGTGATGCGCTCGGCCGAACGGGCAACACGCTTGGAAAGCTCGTCCTCCTCGCGGCGGATGTCGCGCATCGCCTCTTCGAGGCTGGCCAGCGCCTGGGGTCCTCGGATGCTCATGCCATCACCACTGCGTCACCGCCCCGCCCATGACCGGCATCAGATATTCCACGTCCAGGAACCCGTCCGATTTCCGTCCGACCAGATTGCCTTGGATGATGCCGTCATCCTGCTTGTCGGCGGCCACGGCATTATAGACCGTTTCCGGCACCCTGACCCCCCACATGGCCACAATTTCGGTCTGTCCGCTTTCCTCGTTGAGAATGGGCAGCGACAGCGCCTTGCCGTCCGGGTCGAGCGCCTCGACCACGATATAATAATTGGTCGCATCGGTATTGACCTCGGGAAAGGTCCAGAAGCCCGATTGCACGTCCTGCCGATTGACCACGCGCAGCGCATATTGCTGCCGCAGCTGATCGCGCAAAGCCGTCAGCCGTTCGATGGCATCCTCGGCGCCCTCGCGATTGCCCTCGGCGGCCAGGGTCTTGCCACGCGCGAGCAGGGCGTCGGCCTGCACCACGGCCTGCTGCACCTTGGTTTCCTCGTAAATGGTCTGGTAGAGCGCGTCCATCTCGGCGGGCAGCGTTTCGGCCAGCTCGATCCGGGCCTGCTCGGCCTGGCCGCGCTGGAACGGCTGCCAGATCCCGAAATAGCCGACGCCCAGCACGACCAGCGCCAAGAGCGCCGCCAGGGCCGGGCGGCCCCAGCGTGTGCGGCTCACATAGAGCCGGGCCAGCGTGGTGCCGAAGCCGGGGGCAGGGGGCTCATAAGTGAAGCGGCTCTCCGCCAGGGCGGAGACGCCTTCCTTGAGGATGTGATCGGGAACCTCGATTCCCTGCTGGTGATAGATCTGGCGCAGCCTCTCGATCAGCTGCTTTTCCCGCGCGGCTCCATCGAGCTCGCGCGTCACCAGGTCCTGCCGGTGCCGGAGCGTGTCGACCACGTCCATTGCCAGCATGACTTCATCCAGAGGTGCAGCGGGCCTTGCCGTCGCGTCACTCATGCCCAGCCCTTGCCTCTACCTGTCCGAGCCTTGGTTCTTGGTTTCGAGCAGCAGGGCATTGCCCTCGGCGGCGAGCGTCGTCAGCCGGCGCTTGCCATCTTCCACCGCGTCGCGGATTTCCGCCGAATTCTTGGTGGAAGCGACCCGCATCTCATTGATGATGCCGCGGCTCTTCTCCTGGAAATTGACCACCGAATCGACCAGCTTCTTGACCGCGTCGGCGCGCACCGTCGGGCCATAGCCGGCCCGCACCGCCTCTTCCTGCACCTTGTCGCCGATTTCCGAGAGCGTTTCGAGGCTCTTGGACATGCCTTCCTTCATCGCGTTCAGCGTCGCCGTCGATTCGTGCAGGCCGAACATGCCGGTAAACGAGGCCGAAAGCGCGGTCAGCACCGTCTCATTGGTCGAGAAGAACGAGATCGACTGCTGATAGACCCGCTCCTTGGCATTGGTGGTCTGCATCAGCCGCGCCATCACCACTTCCGAGGTATTGTAGGAAATGGTCAGATTATCCGAGAGGTCCTTGGCGATCTGGTAGCGCTTTTCCTCGTTCTGCATTTCGCGCAATTGCTCGTCGCGGGCCATTTCCAATCGCGCGCGGTCCGCCGGCACGTCGCCGGCATAGGCGGCCAGCTCGTCAGCCGATTTCTGCAGGATGTCCTTCTTTTCCTCCAGGCGCTTTTCGGCGACCTGCAGCAATTCTAGCGCCATTACCTCGGCCTGTTTCAGCGCGCCGCGAAAATCGCGATAGGCTTCGAGGATGGTATGTTCGCGGTCGATCTGGTCCTTGGTGTCGCGCGTCACTTCGAGATAGGTGTCGCGGACCTTGTTGAAGCGGGTGGCGATGTCGCCGCGGCTCACCTTCATCCACACATTGGAGACGCGCTCCATCAGGTCGATCTTGTTGTCTTCCAACTGATCGACCAGCATCTTGGCGTCGTCGCGAATGGAATCGAAGCCCTTGGTGATGTCTTCGTAGCGCTCGCCGATCTTCATGGCGGCGACCTGTTCGCGCACCACTTCATTGAAGGCGCTGGCCTGCGACAAGGTGCGGCCGATCAGGATGACACGGGTTTCGTCCAGTTCGGTGATCTGGCTCAAGAGGCCGGTAATCGGCTGCTCGCCCTGCTGTTCCGGCCAGATCCCGAGATCGCGAATGGCGTTGACCGCCTTGTCGAGATACTGCAACGGCTTTTCCGCCAGGGTGGTTACGGCGGATGCTGCTTGGGCTGCGGTATTGGTCACTTGATCGGTCATCCCTGTTTCCCTCTAGAATGGGCCGGTTCGGCACAGCGCCTTATGCCCTAGATTGCGTCTGCGATGCGGCATGACAATTGCAAGCGGGGGCGTGGCCAACTATTTAGGTCATATTGGTGCGAAAAAGCCGCAGGTAAAGGTCAGGACCCCGCAATGCTCAACAGCCGTCCAGCCCGCTCTGCCGGGCCAAATCCCTGTGCGCGGGCCGGCTGAATGGAGTTTGGTGGACGCTATCGCATAGAAGCGCCCCGCATGGCGGTATGGGCGGCGCTCAACGATCCTGACATGCTCAAGGCGGCCATTCCCGGTTGCAGCCATATCGCCTGGTCGGGACCCGGCACGCTCGATCTCGAGATCAGCGTCAATCTTGGCGTCGTCAAACCCACCTTCAAGGGCGAACTGGCGCTCTCCGATGTCCAGGCGGCCCAAAGCTATACCCTGGCCGGGCGCGGCAAGGGCGGGCTCCTGGGCCTGGCGGAAGGCGCGGCCGACATCACTCTTGCCGACGATGGCGCGGCCACCCTGCTGGCCTTTACCGCGCATGGCGGCGCCTCCGGGCAGATCATGAAGCTGGGCAAGGCGCTGATCGGCAATTCGGCGCAAAAGATCATCGACGGCTTTTTCGAACGCTTCGCCACGGCCATGGGCGCCGAGATCGCCGCTTTCGGCCCGGTCTGACGCCGCAGCGGCCCGGTTCATTGCCGGCTTTCGGCGTCCCGGCGGGCCGCAATGCGCCCAAACTTTGACCATTCGGAAAAGTTTTGTCTATTCCCCCTTGCAGGCGACGTCATTGCACGGTTTTATCCCCGGTCAGCGCACATGATTGTGCCTCGGGGCCGGTTCCCGATGCTGGGCGCGAGACAGGGAGATTAAATCAATGAAAATTTCGACCCTTACCAAGGCCATTGCCGGCGGCGTTGCGCTGAGCGCACTCCTCACTGGCGCCGCTCTAGCCGATCCGGCGCTGATCTACGATCTCGGCGGCAAATTCGACAAATCCTTCAACGAAGCCGCCTATAACGGCGCCGAAAAGTGGAAGGCCGATACCGGCGGCAATTATCTCGATCTCGAATTGCAGAACGACGCCCAGCGCGAACAGGCCCTGCGCCGCTTCGCCAGCCAGGGCGCCAACCCCATCGTGGTCATGAGCTTCATGTGGGAATCGGTGCTGGGGCCGCTGGCCGCCGAATTCCCTGACACCAATTTCGTGGTGATCGATGCGACCGTGGATGCGCCCAACGTGCAGTCCATCCGCTTTGACGAGCATACCGGCTCGTTCCTGGTGGGCGCGCTGGCGGCCTTGAAGTCCGATTCGGGCACCTATGGCTTCGTCGGCGGCATGGATGTGCCGCTGATCCACCGCTTCTATTGCGGCTATGCCCAGGGCGTGCGCGCGGTCAATGCCGATGCCAAGCTGATCGAGACCTATACCGGCACCACCCCGGCTGCCTGGAACGATCCGGTGACGGCGGGCGAACTGGCCAAGGCCGCCATCGATCAGGGTGCGGAAGTCGTCTTCGCCGCCGCTGGCGGTTCCGGCCTGGGCGTTCTCCAGACCATGGCCGATGCCGGCAAATATTCGATCGGCGTCGATTCCAACCAGAACTATCTGCATCCCGGCTCGGTGCTGACCTCGATGGAAAAGCGCGTCGACAACGCCGTCATCGCCGCCTTCAACAATGCCGGTGACGACGCCACCTTCCAGCCCGGTCCGGTCGATCTGGGCCTCGATGGCGATTTCGTCGGCTATTCGGTCGACGAATTCAACCAGGACGAGCTCAGCGAGGACATGATCGCCCAGGTCGAAGATTTCAAAGCCAAGATTCTGTCGGGCGAGATTTCCGTCCACGACTATGAATCCGACATGAACTGCCCGCTGTAAGCGGCCGGACATGAACGGCGATAAGGCAGATATCGCGCAGCGGCCGGAGACGGCCGCTGCTTTTGCACCGGCGCAGGGCTGGGCCATCGAGCTTGAAAAGATCAACAAGCGCTTCGGTTCGGTCCACGCCAACAAGGACATCGACCTCAAGGTCGCGCGCGGCACCATCCACGGCATCGTGGGCGAGAACGGCGCCGGCAAATCCACCCTGATGTCCATTCTCTACGGCTTTTACACCGCCGATAGCGGCACGATCCGCGTCAATGGCGCCGAACAGGCCATTACCGACAGCGGCCATGCGCTGGCGCTGGGCATCGGCATGGTGCATCAGCATTTCATGCTGGTCGACAATTTCACCGTGCTGGAAAATGTCATTCTGGGCGTCGAGGATTCGGCGCTGTTGCGGCGCAGTCTCGACCGGGCCCGCCTCGAACTCGATCGGCTGGAGCGCGAATACGACCTGGAGGTCGATCCCGACGCCCTCATCGAGGACATCTCCGTGGGCCAGCAGCAGCGCGTCGAAATCCTCAAGGCGCTCTATCGCGGCGCCGATACCCTCATTCTCGACGAGCCGACCGGGGTGCTGACGCCCAAGGAGGCCGATGATCTGTTCCGCGTGCTCGAAACCCTGCGCGATCAGGGCAAGACCGTCATCCTCATCACCCACAAGCTGCGCGAGATCATGGCCATTACCGATGCCGTCTCGGTGATGCGCCAGGGCGAGATGGTCGCCACCCTCAAGACCGCCGAGACCAATCCCCAGGAACTGGCCGAGCTGATGGTGGGCCGCCGGGTGCTGCTGCGGGTTGAAAAAGGTCCGGCCAATCCGGGCCAGACCATGCTTGAAGTACAAAATCTCGTCGTTGCTGACGATATGGGCGTGGTGCGCGTCAAGGATGTGAGCTTTGCCGTGCGCGCCGGCGAGATTGTCGGCATTGCCGGAGTGTCGGGCAATGGCCAGTCTGAGCTGCTTGAAGCGGTGACCGGCATGCGCGACCAGAAAGCGGGCGCCGTCCTGCTCAATGGTAAGCCCCTCTCGCTGCAAGGCGATGACGGGGCGGCCCGCGCTCGTGCCGCCGGGCTGGCACATGTTCCCGAGGATCGCCAGCGCATGGGACTGGTCACCGGCTTCACCGAATGGGAAAACGC
Source organism: Devosia sp. YIM 151766 (assembly GCF_030285925.1). Classification (NCBI taxonomy): domain Bacteria; kingdom Pseudomonadati; phylum Pseudomonadota; class Alphaproteobacteria; order Hyphomicrobiales; family Devosiaceae; genus Devosia; species Devosia sp. YIM 151766. Next base: position 392,096 of record NZ_CP127251.1, read on the forward strand.
CATTCTGGGCTATTCGGGCGCGCCCGAATATGGCGGCGGCCTGATGCTCGACATCGCCGCCGCCAAGCGCAAGGCCGCCGAGCAGATGGCCAAATTCGACGTACGCCCCGCCGACATCACGCTCAAGACCTCGCTGTTTTCCGGCGGCAACCAGCAAAAGATCGTCCTGGCCCGCGAGATGAACCGCAATCCCGAAGTGCTCGTTGTCGGCCAGCCCACGCGCGGCGTCGATATCGGCGCCATCGAATTCATTCACAACCAGATCATCAGCATGCGCGATGCCGGCAAGGCCATTCTCCTCGTCTCGGTCGAACTCGACGAAATCCGCTCCCTGTCGGACCGTATTCTGGTGATGTTCGACGGCGCCCTGGTCGGCGAGGCCGATCCCGCCACCGCCACCGAAGGCGAACTTGGTCTGATGATGGCCGGCATTGCCGCGACGGAGGCCCGGACATGAGCGCGCTCAGACCCCTGCCACGCTGGGCCGATATCGCGCTCCTGCCCCTGCTCAACCTGGCGCTGGCCTTCCTCGTTTCCGGCCTGGTGGTGCTGGGCATTGGCCACAACCCGTTCATGGCTATTGGGGCGATAATCACCGGCGCTTTCGGCAGCGGCTACAATATCGGCTACACGCTTTATTACGCCACCAATTTCGTCTTTGCCGGCCTGGCCGTGGCCGTGGCCGCCCATGGCGGGCTGTTCAATATCGGGGGCAATGGCCAAGCCTATGTGGCCGGGCTCGGCGTCATCGTGGTGGCGCTGGCGCTCCAGGATACCCATTGGCTGCTCGTCGCCCCGGCGGCCGTGCTGGCGGCGGCCTTGTTCGGCGGCTTCTGGGGTTTCATTCCCGGCTGGCTCCAGGCCAAGCGCGGCAGCCATGTGGTCATCACCACCATCATGTTCAACTTCATCGCCTCGGCGCTGATGATCTACATGCTCAACCGGGTGCTCAAGCCCGCCGGCGTTTCCGGACCGGAATCGGCCATGATCGCCGAAACCGGACGCATGCCCAAACTGGGGCAGTTCTTCGCGCCGTTCAATTACACCCCGGTCAATCTCACCATCATCCTGGCGATCCTGGCGCTGGTCGGGGTCTATGTCCTGGTCTGGCATACCCGCTTCGGCTACGCGCTGCGCGTCATGGGCCAGAATCCCACCGCGGCCCGCTATGCCGGCATTTCCAACTCCCGGATGATCATGCTGGCCATGACCCTGTCCGGGGCGCTGGCCGGCATGGTGGCGGTCAACGAAGTGCTGGGCGTGCAGAACCGGCTGGTGCTCGATTTCATGGGCGATGTCGGCTTTGTCGGCATTGCCGTGGCGCTGATGGGGCGCAACCATCCGGTGGGCATTGCCTTCGCGGCGCTGTTATTCGGGGCGCTCTATCAGGGCGGCAATGAGCTGCAATATGTCATTTCGGGGCTCGATCGCACCGTGGTAGTCATCATTCAGGCGCTGGTCATCCTGTTCACCGGCGCCATGGAAGGGCTGTTCCGCCCGGGCTTGCAACGCACGCTGATGCTGTTCTCGCCCGAGCAGAAAGCCGAGGCCGTGGCTCGCGCCACGGTCGGGCCGGAGGGCTGAGCATGGATTTTAACACCATTCTCTCCGTGCTCGACGCCACGCTGCGCCTGTCCACCCCGCTTCTGTTGGCCTGTCTTGCCGGACTTTATTCCGAGCGGTCCGGCGTCTTCGATATCGGGCTCGAAGGCAAGATGCTGGCTGCCGCCTTCGCCGCCGGCGTCGTGGCCGCCCTCACCGGCTCGGCCTGGCTGGGCCTCCTGGCGGCGCTGGCCGTTTCGGTCATGACCACCATGCTCCAAGGGGCCGCCGCCATCACTCTCAAGGGCAATCAGCTCATTGCCGGCGTCGCCATCAACATGCTGGCGGCGGGGCTCACCACTTTCCTCGGCCAGCAATGGTTCCGCCAGGGCGGGCGCACGCCCCAACTATCGGGCGATGGCCGGTTCGGCCCCATCGACCTGCCCTTTGCCCAGCAATTATCGGGCGTACCCATTATCGGCCCCATCTATTCCGAGCTGATTTCGGGTCATTACATCCTGGTCTATATCGCTTTCCTCGCCGTGCCGGTCACCGCCTATGTGCTTTATCGCACCCGCTTCGGGCTGCGCCTGCGCGCGGTGGGCGAAAATCCCAAAGCAGTCGATACCGCCGGCATTTCCGTGGTGAAGATGCGTTATCAGGCCATTTTCATCACCGGCCTGCTCTGTGGACTGGCCGGCGCCTATTTCTCCATCGCCCAGGGCTCGGGCTTCGGCAACAACATGACCGCCGGCAAGGGCTTCATCGCCCTGGCGGCGCTGATCTTCGCCAAGTGGAAACCGCTGCCCGCCATGTTCACTTGCCTGTTGTTCGGTTTTCTCGATGCGCTGCAAATTCGCTTGCAGGGGGCGCGGCTATTCGATGTCGAAATTCCGGTACAGGCCATTCAGGCACTGCCCTATGTGCTGACCGTCGTGCTGCTCGCCGGCTTTATCGGCAAGGCCGTCGGCCCCAAGGCGGGCGGCGTGCCCTATACCAAGGAGCGGTAGGGCGCTAATTATTCTGCGACCTCGTGGTGAGCTTGTCGAACCAGGAGGCCGGTATATCGATCTAGCCACGCTCGTGGTGCGCCTTCGACAAGCTCAGCAGGCTCACCATGAGGTCTACCGATAGGATTATGATGGCGCAGACACCGACCGACCAGGCCCTGTATCAAGCCGCCGAAGCCGTCCGCCAACGCGCTTACGCGCCCTATTCGAAGTTTCAGGTCGGCGCCGCCATCCTCGCCGATGATGGCAAGATCTATGCCGGCTGCAATGTCGAGAATGCCGCCTATCCGGTGGGCAATTGCGCCGAGCCCAGCGCCATCGCCGCCATGCTGGCCGGCGGCGGCAGGCGCATCAGGCGCATCTATGTCACCGGGCCCGGCTCTTTGCCGGTGACCCCATGCGGCGGCTGCCGCCAGCGCATCCGCGAATTCGCCGATCTCGATGTGGAAGTGATCTCCCATGGCGTCGACGGCGAGCCGCTGGTGCAGACCCTCGGCCAATTGCTGCCACACAGCTTCGGCCCGGAATATCTGCCGTCGTAATTCGGGCGTCATGGCCCGGCAGAAAGGGACGGGAAATAACCATCGTCCCGGAGGAGGATCGATGAGTCTCAAGATCGTCGACAACAAGGCCCAGCAAGCCACGCATAAACGCAATCCGGGTTTTCCGCTCGATCTCGATTGGGTCGGGCGGGTGCGCATGAACCGCTCCGCGCTCGAACGCCGCGCCGGCTCCATTGGCGCCCGCCGCACGGTGAAGAAGGATTACCAGCTCGCCTGGCTGCTCAAGGCGATCACTCTGATCGATTTGACGACGCTCAATTCCGACGATACGCCCGGCCGCGTCGAGCGCCTTTGCGCCAAGGCCCGCAACCCGCTGCGCGCCGACATCAAGCAGAAACTCGGCGTCGAGAACCTGCGCATCCTGCCCGGCGCCGTCTGCGTCTATCACACCTTCGTCAAGACCGCCGTTGCGGCGCTGGAGGGCACGGGCATTCCCGTCGCCGCCGTCTCCACCGCCTTTCCCCACGGCCTGGCCCCGGTTGAAACCAAGATTGCCGAGATCGAAGCCTCGGTGAAGGACGGGGCCGAGGAAATCGACATCGTCATCGAACGCGGCATGGTGCTGCGCGGCGATTGGCAGGCGCTCTACGATCAGGTCAAAGCGTTCCGCAAGGCCTGCGGCGATGCCCATATCAAGACCATTCTCGGCACCGGCGAACTCGCCACCCAAACCAATATCGCCAAGGCTTCGCTGGTCTGCATGCTGGCCGGCGCCGATTTCATCAAGACCTCGACCGGCAAGGAAAAGGTCAATGCCAATCTCGTCACCTCGCTGACCATGCTCCGCATGATCCGCTGGTTCGCCGAGGAGACCGGCATCGAAATCGGCTATAAGCCCGCCGGCGGCATCGCCACCGCCGGGGATGCGCTCAAATACATGGCCCTGGTGAAAGAGGAGTTGGACAATGCGTGGCTGCAACCGCATTTGTTCCGCTTCGGCGCTAGCAGTCTGTTAACCGATATCGAGCGCCAGTTAGAACATGGCCTCACCGGCCATTACGCCGCCGACTACCGCCAGCCGATGGTGTGAGGACCTCCATGAACAAGATCGCGCAAATCTTCGGCAGCCTTGAATACGGCCCCGCACCGGAAGCCGCGGATCAGGCAAATGCTTGGCTCGACAGCAAGAATCGTGTTTTCGGCCATTTCATCGATGGGGCCTGGACGGCGCCCGGCAAGCTCTTTGTCAGTACCAATCCGGCCAATGGACAGAAATTGGCCGATATCACCGATGGCAGCGCCGCCGATGTCGATGCCGCCGTCGCCGCCGCCCGCGCCGCCTTCCCGGCCTGGAGCGCGCTAAGTGGTTATGAACGCGGCAGATTTCTCTACGCCATCGCTCGCCTGATCCAGAAACACGCACGGCTTTTCGCCGTGCTGGAAACCATGGACAATGGCAAGCCCATCCGCGAAAGCCGTGACGCCGACATCCCGCTGGTCGCCCGGCATTTCTACCACCATGCCGGCTGGGCCAGTCATATTTCCCGGGCCTTTCCGGACCATGTCCCCTATGGCGTCTGCGGCCAGATCATCCCCTGGAACTTCCCGCTGCTGATGCTGTCATGGAAGATCGCGCCAGCCTTGGCTGCCGGCAATACCGTAATCCTCAAGCCGGCTGAATTCACCTCGCTGACCGCCCTGCTCTTCGCCGAGATCTGCGAGCGCGCCGGCCTGCCCAAGGGCGTCGTAAATATCGTTACGGGAGAAGGGGATACCGGCGCTGCCATCGTCAATCACCCCGGCATCGACAAGCTCGCCTTCACCGGCTCCACCGAAGTCGGCAAGCTCATCCGCGCCGCCACCGCCGGTTCCGGAAAGGGTCTCTCGCTCGAATTGGGCGGCAAGTCGCCCTATATCGTCTTCGAGGACGCCGATCTCGACAGCGCCGTCGAAGGGCTGGTGGAGGCCATCTGGTTCAATCAGGGCCAGGTCTGCTGTGCCGGTTCGCGGCTTCTGGTGCAGGAGAGCATCGAGGAGCGCTTCATCGCCAAGGTGAAGAAGCGCATGGCCGCGCTTCGTGTCGGCGATCCCCTTGAAAAATCAATCGATATCGGCGCGCTGGTTGCGCCGGTTCAGGTGGAGCGCATCCGCGATCTGATGAAGAAGGGGGTTGCCGAAGGTGCCGTGATCTACGAGCCCGAAGGCACTGTCCCCACGGATGGGTGCTTTCTCAAGCCGGCGCTGGTCACCAATGTTTCGCCGGCTAACACTCTGGTATCGGAAGAGATTTTCGGCCCGATCCTCGTTGCCATGAGCTTCCGCACCCCGGAGGAAGCGGTGGCGCTGGCCAACAATACCCGCTACGGCCTCGCCGCCACTTTGTGGAGCGAAAACATCAATCTGGCGCTGGACATCGCCCCCAAGCTCAAGGCCGGCGTGGTCTGGATCAACGGCACCAACCAGTTCGACGCCGCCGTCGGTTTCGGCGGCTACAAGGAGAGCGGGTTTGGCCGCGAAGGTGGCCGCGAAGGCATGGCTGCCTATCTTAAACCCGCATGGGAAAAGACTTTAAAGCCCGCTCCGGCTCCCGCGGCAATCGCCGCCCGGCCGGCCAATCCGCTCGATAATGCGCATCTCGACCAGACCGCCAAAATGTATATCGGCGGCAAGCAGGTGCGGCCCGATAGCGGCTATAATCGCCCGGTGCTTGGCCCCAAGGGCGAGCTCGTCGGCGAGGCCGGCGAAGGCAATCGCAAGGACATCCGCAATGCCGTGGAAGCGGCGCGCGCGGCCGCCAATTGGGCGGCGGCTTCTGCCCATTCGCGGGCGCAAGTGCTTTATTTCCTTGCAGAAAATCTCGATTACCGTCGCGATGAATTCGCCGCGCGCATCCAGGCGCAGACCGGCGAGGACGGGGTGGCGGAGGTCGCGCAATCGGTCGAGCGCCTGTTCGCCTTTGCCGGCTGGGCCGACAAATATGATGGCGCCGTACACAATCCGCCGATGCGGGCCATCGCGGCGGCGATGATCGAGCCGCTGGGCGTGCTGGGCATTGTCGCGCCAATTAGCAAACCCCTGCTTGGCGCTATCACATTGCTAGCGCCAGCCCTCGCCATGGGCAATAAAGTGGTGCTCATACCCTCTGCCAGCGCGCCATTGTCGATGACCGATTTCTACCAGGTGCTCGAAACCTCCGACGTCCCTGCGGGCGCCGTCAATATCGTCACCGGCGACAGCGTGACGCTGGCCAGGACGCTGGCCGAGCATGACGGCGTCGACGGGCTCTGGTTCATGGGGTCCGCCGAAGGCTCGGCAATGGTGGAAAAGGCCTCGGTGGGCAATCTCAAACAGACCTGGACCAGCCGCGGTCTCGCCTATGACCTGGCCGATCCGCTTTTTGCCGGGGATTATTTCCTGGCCAGGGCGACGCAGGTGAAAAATGTCTGGATACCCTACGGAGCCTGACCATGGCTGAGAAGATCGAAATCGAGAATGTCGGCCAGCCGGGCAAGACCTATCGGGTGGATGCCGAGAAGTTCGCAGCCATGCGGGCAGCCGTGCTGGCCGCGCTTCCCGGCGCCGCGCCAGGTCTATCGGTGAGCGATCTCATCGCGGCGGTGAAGCCCAATCTGCCACAGGAGCTGTTTCCGGGGGGGGACAAGGCGGGCTGGTGGATCAAGGCCGTGCAACTCGATCTGGAGGCCAAGCAGGTGATCGCCCGTGCCGACAAGCCGCCGGTCCGGCTCTTCCGCCTATAGGCCGGCCATGGTCTTTCTCCCCCAGGAAATCATCCTGAAAAAACGCAATGGCGAGGCCCTGGCGGGTGCCGACATTGCTCAATTCATCGCCGGATTTGCCGAGGGCTCGGTGTCCGAGGCCCAGGCCGCCGCCTTTGCCATGGCGATCTATTTCCGTGACATGAGCATGGATGAGCGCGTAGCCCTCACCCTGGCCATGCGCGATAGCGGCGCGGTGCTCGACTGGTCCGAGCTCGACGGCCCGGTGGCCGACAAGCATTCGACCGGCGGGGTAGGGGACAATGTCTCGCTCATGCTGGCCCCGATCCTTGCCGCCATCGGCATCTATGTGCCGATGATTTCCGGCCGCGGCCTCGGCCATACCGGCGGCACGCTGGACAAGTTCGACGCCATTCCCGGCTATACGACCAGCCCCGACAACGCCTTGTTCCGCCAGGTGGTGACGCAGGCCGGCTGCGCCATTATCGGCCAGACCGCTGATCTCGCCCCCGCCGACAAGACGCTCTATGCCATCCGCGACGTCACCGCGACAGTCGATTCCATTGCCCTGATCACCGCCTCGATCCTGAGCAAGAAACTCGCCGCCGGGCTCGGCGCCCTGATCCTCGATGTGAAGACCGGTTCCGGCGCCTTCATGCCGACGCTGGAGCGATCCCGGGACCTGGCGCAAAGCCTGGTGAGCGTGGCCAATGGCGCCGGCCTCAGAACCGGCGCCCTCATCACCGATATGAACGAGCCCCTGGCCAGCGCCGCCGGCAACGGCCTTGAAGTGCGCAACGCGGTCGACTTCCTGACCGGCGCGCATCAGGATTCGCGTCTGCGCGAGGTCACCCTGGCGCTTTGCGCCGAAGTGGCGCTGATGGCCGGCAAGGCATCCTCGCCCGACAATGCCCGCGCCATGGTCGAGGCGGTACTCGACAATGGCAGTGCGGCCGAACGCTTCGGCCGGATGGTCGCCGGCCTCGGCGGGCCGGCCGATTTCGTCGAGCGCCTGGACCGCCACCTCGCTCCAGCGCCCATCGTGCGCGACGTCTTCCTGGCGGGGCAGGGGACGATCGCGGCCATCGACACGCGCGGCCTGGGCATGGCTGTGGTCGCCCTGGGGGGCGGCCGCGCCAATCCTGCCGACAGCATCGACCACCGCGTCGGCTTCGACCGGCTGGCCGGCCTGGGGATGGTGCTGGATGGAAAAACCCCGATTGCCCGCCTGCACGCCGCCGATGCCGCCAGCGCCGCCGATGCCGAAGCGCGGATCAAGGCGGCCTATCGGCTTGGGGATCAGGCTGGCCCCCACCCGCTGATTGCCGGCCGGATCGCGCCGCCATGATCCCGCTTGCTCTCAACCTGACCGCCGACAGGACTATCCAGATCAGGAAGGACCTCGTTTCATGCCCCGCGCCATAGTCTGCCTGCTCGATAGCGTCGGTATCGGCGGTGCGCCCGATGCCGCCGCCTATGGAGACGAAGGCGCCAATACGCTCGGCCACATTGCCGAATGGGCCGCGACGGGCAGGGCCGACCGGCAAGGCCTGCGCGCCGGTCTCCTCCATGTGCCCAATATGGACGCGATGGGCCTCGGCGCGGCGCTCAAGCTGTCCAGCGGCATGACGCCTCCCGGTTTGTCGGCCAGCCCGAAGGGCGGCCGCTTCGGCGTCGGCCGCGAAATCTCGAGGGGCAAGGACACGCCGTCCGGCCATTGGGAGATTGCGGGCGTGCCGGTGCCGTTCGAATGGGGTTATTTCCCGCACTCGGTCCCGGCCTTTCCTGCCGAGCTGATCGAGGAATTCATCCGCCGCGCGCGCTTGCCGGGCATTCTCGGCGATAAGCACGCTTCGGGCACCGATATCATCGCCGAATTGGGCGAGGAGCATATCCGGACCGGCAAGCCGATCTGCTATACTTCCATCGACAGCGTCTTCCAGATCGCGGCGCACGAAACCCATTTCGGGCTTGATCGGCTCTACGAGATTTGCCGCATCGCCTTCGAATTGACCGAAAAGCTCAAGATCGGCCGGGTCATCGCCCGCCCCTTTATCGGCGAAACTGCCGCCAGCTTCAAACGTACCGGTAATCGGCGCGATTATGCCATGACACCGCCCGAACCCACCCTGCTCGACCGCAATGCGGCAGCGGGCAATCAGGTCTTTGCCATCGGCAAGATTTCCGACATTTACGCCGGCTCCGGGGTCACGCATAAAATCAAGGGAACCGGCATTCCGCAGCTCTTCGACAAGACGCTCGACGCCATGGAAATGGCGGCGGACCGCGCCTTCATCATGACTAATTTCGTCGATTTCGACAGCGAATACGGCCATCGCCGCGACGTGCCGGGCTATGCCGCCGCGCTGGAATTATTCGATTCCCGCCTGCGCGAGATCATTGCCAGGATGCGCCACGACGACCTGCTGGTGCTGACGGCCGATCACGGCAACGATCCGACCTGGCCGGGCACCGATCATACGCGCGAACAGGTGCCCATCCTGGTCTTTTCCCCAGCCCTCGCGCCGGGAGAGATTGGCATTCGCTCCACCTTCGCGGATATTGGCGAGACTATTGCCGCCTGGCTGGGGCTCGCACCCGGCCGCCACGGCAAATCCTTCCTGTAAGCAGCAAAATTGAGGTGGTCGAGATGAGCAAGGTCGTGGGCAATGTAACACTCATCGATCACCCATTGATCCAGCACAAGCTGACGATCATGCGCAACAAGGAAACCTCGATCGCCGGGTTCCGGCGGCTGCTGCGCGAGATCGCCCATCTGATGTGCTACGAGGTGACGCGCGATCTCGAACTGGAAATGATCGATATCGAAACGCCCATGGCGCCGATGAAATCGCCGGCGATCAAGGGCAAGAAGCTGGTTTTCGCCTCCATCCTGCGCGCCGGCAATGGCCTGCTCGACGGCATGCTCGATCTGGTGCCCGCCGCCCGCGTCGCCCATATCGGCATGTATCGCGACCACGAGACGCTGGAGCCGGTCGAATATTACTTCAAGGCGCCTTCGAGCCTCGAAGACCGCCTGATCATCGTCGTCGATCCCATGCTGGCCACCGCCAATTCGGCGACAGTGGCCATAGAAAAGCTCAAGGAGCGCGGCGCCAACAATATCCGCTTCCTCTGCCTGCTGGCGGCGCCCGAAGGCGTCAAGCACTTCACCGAAGCCCATCCTGACGTTCCGGTCTATACCGCCGCCATCGACAGCCATCTCAACGAGAAGGGCTATATCGTGCCCGGCCTCGGCGATGCCGGCGACCGCATGTATGGGACGAAGTAGCGGCGAAAAGACGGATCTTTCCTGGATCGTCATCCTCGCGCTTGCCGCGAGGGCTCTTGCGGCAGGCCCTATAAACAAAGGACCCTCGCGTCGAGCGCGAGGGTGACGAGTGTTTGGTGTGGGCCAATCTTATGGCCGCGCCTTACTTCGCCTTGAGCGGCAGGCCCAGCGCGATCAGATCCTGGCGCAGATGCACCGGGTCCTTGAAGTGGATGCCATGCATGCCGAACTTTCGCGCCGTCACGATATTGGGCTCGCTGTCGTCAATGAAAACGCAGCTTTCCGGCGCCAGGCCGTAGCGCTCGCAGAAAATGCGGTAAATCCTGGGATCGGGCTTCACCATGCCTTCGAGGCCGGAGACGATCACCCCGTCGAATTTTTCGAGGAACGGCCATTCGCCCAGCCTTGTCATCCATTTCTCCCAGGAGAAATTGGTGATGGCGAAGGTGGGGATGTCCTGTTCGACCAATTCGTTATGGATGTCGATCGTGCCCTGGATATGGGGGCCGAAAGTCTCGGTCCAGCGCTGGTCGAAGGCCTGAATCTCGCGCCAATATTTGGGAAAGCGCGTCACCAGCTTGGCGACGCCCTCGGCATAGATTTCGCCTGCGTCGAATTCGAGGTTCCAGTCGCCGGTGCAGATATTCTCGTGGAACCAGACGGCCTCTTCCTCGGTCTCGAACAGTTTGCGGAAAAGATAGAGGGGGTTCCAGTCGACGAAGACGCCGCCCAGATCGAAGACAGGAATGATGGTGTCGTGCATGCTCGATTACCGGATGGAAGGAAAGGATGCCCGGCTTGTGGCATGGCCCGCCAATACGGGCAAGGGCGGCCCTAATTGAGCTCGATCCTGCCGCCGAACCGGGGCAGGAAGAAGCTGGAGCGGTAGAGCCCGACCGGTTGGTTGAAGATCAGGCCGAAAAGCGGCGTATAGGAATAGGACGCCTCCGCCGCGATCACCATCCGCCCCTTGGAGATGGCGATCATCTCGTCGGGCAGCGGAAATCTCGAGCCATCGCTATACGGAGTGGCGGCCGAATAGGTCCCGTGCTGGAACTGGCGCGACCAGGCCACCGTGGCGATGCCGTCATCGCTCACCGAAACCGCTATCACCACCTGCCGCACCGGGTCGAAGGAATAGGGGGTCATGATGCCGCTGGCGGCGCGGAAATAATCCTGCATCTGGTTGGCGGTCAGCCTCTGATCGGTGCGGGCCACCAGATCGCCCACCGCGCCGGCCACGGATTGCACCTTACGGTCCATGGAAATCAGCGTGCTGGCCTCGATGGAGCCGATATAAACCAGCAGCATGATGGGCAGGATCAGGGCGAATTCGACCGCGGCGACGCCGCGTTCGGCGCGCCTCAGCCGGGCCAGCAGGGCCATGGTGCAGCGCCAGCCCTTCCTCATGTGAAGGGCTCGTTCTGGAACACCGTCGCGGTGCCGAGCAGGCGGCTGCCATTGGGCAGATTGGCCATGCCCAGCGGTCCGAATTGCAGCGCCACCGGATAGCGATAATAGACCTGGACCAAAACGATGCTCTTGCCGTCGCCCGGGGACCAGGCTTCCAGAATGGTCCAGTCGCAATCGCCGCTACAGGTCGTTTCCACCGGCACCGAGATGGTGGCGGACTGGAAATTGATCACTTCGACCACCCGCATATGCAGGCCCGAGCAATCGGGAAACAGGCCGAAAAGCCGGTCGCATACCTGGCTGCGGAAGTCCTCCAGCGAATCCCCGCTCTGCTGGACCTGGCCGGTGCGGATGGCGCGCGAGGCGTCGTGGACGGCGCTTTCCAGTACCTGGCTGGCCAGAAAAATCACCGAGGTCTGGAGTATTCCGGCCAGGATCAGGAAGAATGGAAAAGCGAGCAAGGCGAATTCCACCGCCGTGGCGCCTTGTTCATCGCGCAGGATTCCGCGCCGTTGGCGGCGGAACAATCCGGCAAATCTGGCGAAGTTCTTGCTCATGGCCCACGCATGGTTGCGTACGGGGCTAAAGCTAAGGGCTTTGCACTAATCCAAGGTTAGTGAATTGCTTTGGATTGGCGGCGTTGTGCGACATGGTGAACGGGGTATTAAATCCCCGTCAATTCGCGGCCGATTGCACCATTTGCGAGGAAGCCAGGGTCTGGCTGGCAAAGCTGTTGTCATCGCCCATCATGACCACGGGCTGGCAGGTCGGGGCGCAGGCCAGGGTGGTGCGCGCCTGGCCCTGATAGACGGTCATCACCCCTGCCTGCATCTGCACCACTTCCACCAGCGTGTCGGCAATGGGTTCGCCCCGGCTGTCCAGGACGATCAGATTGGTCTGGCCATAGCTCTTGCCGGTCAGCACCAGGGTCATCGGGTCCTGAATGGTCACATCGGCAATGCCGGGATTGCCGACGATCACCGTGGCGGCGGGGGACGAGATGCGCAGCACCCGCGCCATGTTCACATTGACATTGATCGGCGCGCCGTCCTGCGCCAGGGCGGGCAGCGGCGCCAACAGGCTGGCGGCAAGCAGCAGGGCGGCGGCAAGACGGGACATGGCGGGCTTCCAAGGTACTGATACACTGCCCTACAATCCCGCTTAATGGTAAATACTTGGCAAACGCCGCCAGCGCCGCGCCACGTTTCTCGCCCATAAGAGAGGCTTTCTCTATTGCAGTTACGGGAAGTATAAAAGGCGAACTATTTCTTTAACTCCCTGATTACCAAGAAGAAGGCGGGCTTGAATAGTCGAGAAAGCGCCACGCCAATTAACGCTATTTCAACCCGCCGCCGGTAGCTTCTGCCCATGTTCGCTGTGTGACGTGGCCCGACGCTACGCTCACTCGAGGACGTGTAAAAAAGGAGCCTGGGAATGAACATTTTCGCACGTTTCGCGCAGGACGAGTCGGGCGCGACCGCAATCGAGTACGGCCTGATCGCCGCACTTATCTCCGTTGGTATCATCGTTGCCGTGTCGACGCTGGGTAATACGCTGTCAGGCGTCTTTACCGACATTAATAATCGGCTCACTGGGAACCCGGCAGGCACCCCTCCGTAAGTCGCTAGATGTCATTGAGGGCCTTCCAGAAGGAAGGCCCTTTCTGTTCGGGCCCCGCTGGCGAGAGGAGCCGCCATGCCTGACACAAATGTCGTGCATTCTGGTCTAGTGACTCGAATGAGCCGTTTCTTGGCAGACGAAGATGGTGCGACCGCGATAGAATACGCGCTAATCGCTTCGCTCTTGTCCGTGGCCGTTGTCAGTTCCGCCTTTCTGCTGGGCGGTGGATTGGGTTCCCTGTGGGATACTGTTCGCACCGAGGTCGTAGCCGCTCTCGCCCCCTAGCAAATCCACTCTTCTTCAAATTTGCCCTTTTTTAAGCTCACTCGTGGCAGAATTTTCTGTCCGGTGGGTTTTCGTTTGTTGGTGGGCAAGATGTTTTACAATGTGGTGCTGCTGTTCTTTCCACTGCTCATGGCTTTCGCGGCCTCGTCCGACCTGCTCACCATGCGCATCTCCAACAAATTGGTGCTGGTGCTGACCGCGGGATTCCTGGTGGTGGCGCTATTGGTGGAACTTCCACTCCAGCAATTCGCCATGCATGTTCTTTGCGCCTTCGTCGTACTGGTGGTCGCCTTCGGCATGTTCGCCATGCGCTGGATCGGCGGTGGCGATGCCAAGCTGGCGGCGGCGACGACGCTGTGGCTGGGCTTCGGCCTGACCCTGCCTTATCTCGTCTATACGGCGCTGCTGGGCGGCGCGCTGACGCTGGCGGTGCTGGCTTTACGCCGCATACCGCTGACACCCTTCATCGCCCGTTTCGAATGGCTCAACCGGCTGCATGACCCCAAGCAGGGGGTGCCCTATGGGGTCGCCATGGCCATTGCCGGCCTGCTCACCTATTCCAATACCGTGATTTTCGAGCGGCTCGTCGCCTGACCCACGCTCCGGCTCCGGTCCGAAGGCAAGGGTTTATTTGCAAAAAGCGAGTATTCATCGATTGTTAACGCTTTTCGCAAAGCGCTGATTAACTAAAATTTGACCCTTTGCTTGCATAGTTCAGCCGGTGGAATTGGGCCTTTTGCTCGATATACAACCGGAGTAGGTCATGAGACCGGCGCGTATCATCCTGTTGTTGGTGGCCCTGGTGGCCGGCGGCCTCGCGGCCTTCCTGGTCACGCGCGGTGGCGGGGCGTCGTCGCCGCAATCGCCGCAGGTCGTTACCGAAGTCGTCGAGGAAGCCAAGACCCGGATCCTGGTGGCTAAAACCGGGATCGGCATCGGTGAGCGGCTGGGACCGGCTTCGGTCGAATGGCAGGATTGGCCGCAAGGGGCGCTGCGCTCCGAATATGTCACCATCGCCGCCATGCCCGACGCGCCGGCCGATCTGACCGACGCCGTGGCGCGCTTCGAATTCTTCCCCGGCGAGCCGATCCGCGAGGCCAAGCTGGTACGCTCCGACCAGGGCTATCTTTCCGCGGTTCTGGCCCAGGGCAAGCGCGGCGTCTCGGTCGGCGTCACCGCCGCCTCCAGCGCCGGCGGCTTCGTGGTGCCCAACGATCATGTCGATGTCGTCCTGACCACGGCCAGCGCCAGCGGCCAGCGCTCCGAAGTCATTCTCTCGGACGTGCGGGTGCTCGCCATCGGCAAGCGGCTGGGCGAAATGGGCGCCAGCGGCGGCAATGAGGGCGACGGCTCCGGCCCCAATCCGGAAACCTTCGACAGCAGCACCATCGCCACGCTGGAACTGGACCCCGCGGGCGCCGAAACCCTCATCAATGCCTCGACGCGCGGTCAACTGACCCTGACCCTGCGCTCGGTCGCCGATTTCAACCGCGTCGATCCGGGCCTGGCGACCGCATCCAACCAGGCGGTTCGCATCATCCGCTATGGCCGGGAGCAAAGCGTTATCACTGGCGCTTCGCCCGGCGAGCAGCGGCACGACATTTTCGCCTCGGCCGACGAGGCCGGCTTTATCGAAGACAATCAGTTCCAGTCGGCATCCGATATGCCGCAGGTCCTGCCGCAATAGGGACGCGACGATGGAAAACGTAACAGCCCGCAAGTCCCGCCATCCGGCCCGCGCCGTGTTGCTGGCCTCCGCCGCCCTGATGGCGCTGCTGGCGCCCGCAGCGCCGGCCTTCGCCCAGGCCCAGGCGCAGGTGACCATTTCGGCCAGCGCCTATGGCGCGGTGCGCAAGATGGATGTGGAGCTCAACAAATCGATGATCATCGACCTGCCGGCGGGCGTGGCCGAAGTCATCGTCTCCCAGCCCCAGGTGGCGGCCGCCATCATGCGGACCCGCACCCGCGCCATCGTCCAGGGCGTCACCGGCGGCGACACCAATATTTTCTTCCTCGACGATAATGGCCGCACCATCCAGGTGCTGGACTTGCGGGTCATCGAGCAGCCCTCCATGGTCGGCAACGCTCTCGAATCGGCTCTGGCCCGCGTCATCCCCGGCTCGCGCATCCGCGTCGAATCGGTGACCCTGGGCGGCGACACCAACCGCGTCGTGCTCACCGGCTCCGTGCCCACCGCCGAGGACAAGGAGCGGGCCCAAGCCATCGCCGTCCAGTTCGCCGGCGATCCGCTCAACGTCGCCAATGTCATCGACGTCTCCGGCGCCCAGCAGGTCATGCTGCAGGTCACCGTCTCGGAAATCCGCCGCGATGTCGCCAAGCAACTCGGCATCAATCTGTCGGGGTCGGCGACGATCGGCAATGTCGGGCTCGGCTTCAACAGCACGACGACGATTGGCGATCAATGGGGCCCCCATGGAGCCAATGCGAGCTTCCCGATAGGCGACGTGCAGTTCAATGCCGAGCTGAAAGCGTTGGAAAATCGCAATGCCCTGCGGCTTCTGGCGCAGCCGGTTCTTACCGCCATGTCCGGTCAGTCCGCCGAATTCCTGGTCGGCGGGGAGTTCCCCATCAGCAGCAGGGATTCCAACGGCGCGACGTCGACGATCTTCAAGGAATATGGCGTCAAGCTGAACTTCACGCCGACGGTCAAATCCAATGGCGCTATCGGGCTGGCGGTGGACACCGGCGTGTCCGAACTTCTCGCAGGCAGTGCGAGCCTGAGCCGTCGCGACGTGAAAACCACGGTGGAATTGTCGCCAGGCATGACGCTTGCCATCGGCGGGCTGTTGAGCGAAGCCTCCAGCAGGGACATGAACCAAATCCCGGGCCTGGGCAATATTCCCATTCTCGGCGCCCTGTTCCGCTCCAACGAATATCGCAGCCAGCAGACCGAATTGGTGATCCTCGTCACCCCCTATCTGGTCAATCCCAGTCCCGCCAATTCCGTCGCCGTGCCCACCGACTACTCCACCATAGGCGGGGATGCGGAAGCGGTATTCCTCGGCCGGCTGGAGCATATTTACGGCGTCGGCGCCACCGGCGAATTCCGCTCCGGCTATTCCGGCTCGGTCGGTTTCGTCCTGGATTGATCGCGGATCAGGAGCAGCGTTTCAAATGAGTTTCCTCACCCCCGACCAGCCCCCCAAGGTTGAAGAGCCCGCCGCCGAGATCGCCTCCGGCGCCCGCCTCGTGCCGCGCATCACCATCCAGGCCTTTTGCGAGCATTCGCAGACCGCGCAATTGGTCGAAAGCGCCATGCATGACCGCCGCATGTCCAAAGTGGCGCTCACCACCCATAATGGCGGCATCGATGGCGCGGTGGAGACCTACAAGGCCAATCCGACACCCAATCTCATTGTCGTCGAGACCACCTTGCCGCCGGAAGAAATCCCCCAGGCGCTCGGACGCCTGGCCGAAGTGTGCGATGCCTCGACCCGCGTGATCGTCCTCGGCCATGTCAATGACGTCCTGCTCTATCGCGAGCTGATCCGCTCGGGCATTTCCGAATATATCGTGCTGCCGGCCAGCGCCCAGGACATCGTGACGTCCATCACCGAGCTTTATTCCGCCGAGGGCGCGGCCCCGATCGGGCGCACTATCGGCTTCGTCTCGGCCAAGGGCGGCTCGGGCGGCTCCACCGTCGCGCACAATGTCGCCTGGTCCATCGCCACGACGCTGCGCCAGGATTGCCTGATCGTCGATATGGACCTGCCCTTCGGCACTGCGGGGCTGAATTTCAACCAGGACCCGCCCCATGGCCTGGCCGATGCGGTGCTCGCCAGCCAGAAGGTCGACCAGACCATGCTGGACCGCCTGATGAGCAAGGCGGCGGCCCATATCAACCTGCTGACCGCGCCGGCCATGCTGGACCGCACCTGGGATTTCGAGGAGCGCGATTTCGAGCAGATCATCGAAATCTGCCAGAAATCGGTGCCGGTCGTCATCCTCGACATTCCCCATACCTGGAATGCCTGGACCCGCCAGACCCTGGCCTCGCTCGACGAAGTGGTGATCGTCGCCGAGCCGGACCTGGCCAATCTGCGCAATGCCAAGAACCTGGTCGACGCCATCAAGGTCATGCGGCCCTCCGAGAACGCCACGGGCCTGGTCATCAACAAGCAGAACCTGCCCCGGCGTCCCGAGATCGGCGCCGTCGAATTCGCCAATTCGGTGGAATGCCGCCTGCTCGGCCAGATCGGCTTCGACGCGGCCCTGTTCGGCACCGCCGCCAATAACGGCCAGATGATTGCCGAGGTCTCGGCCAACAGCAAGGTCAACGAGGTTTATCGGTCCATCGGCATGCAGGTCACCGGGCGGCAGGCCGGCCATGGCGCGGGCAAGTCCGCCAGCCTGCTCAAGCTGCCCACCCTGTTCAAGAAACGAGCCTGACGGGCCGGGTCGGGCACGCAGCGAGGACGGAATATATGTTTGGCAAGCGCACCACATTCGGAGGCAATACGCCGGGCGTCAGCGAGGCGCCCCGGCCCGTCGCCAGCCCGCCGCCTGTCGAAACCGGGCGGCAGCCGCCGTCCGCGTCGCAGCGCCGTGCCAGCGACGCCGACAATATGGCGGCGCGCATGCGCACCACCGATGAGGTGCTCGACGTTCGCGCCCCCGCCGACGCCGAGCGCGCCAAGGAATATTTCCAGACCAAGTCCGCCATTTTCAACGCCCTGATCGATTCCATCGATCTCAGCCAGCTCGCCACTATGGAGCAGCAGGCCGCGCGCGAGGAAATCCGCGACATCGTCTCGGAAATCATCGCGCTCAAATCCATCGTCATGTCGATCTCCGAGCAGGAAGACCTGCTCGAGGACATTTGCAACGACGTGCTGGGCTATGGGCCGCTCGAACCGCTGCTGGCCCGCGACGACATCGCCGATATCATGGTGAATGGCAGCCAGAAATGCTATATCGAGGTGGCCGGCAAGGTGCGCCTCACCAATGTGCGCTTCCGCGACGACGCGCATCTGATGAATGTCTGCCAGCGCATCGTTTCCCAGGTCGGCCGCCGGGTCGATGAAAGCTCGCCGATCTGCGACGCGCGCCTGCCCGATGGCTCGCGCGTCAACGTCATCGCCCCGCCGCTTGCCATCGACGGCGCCGCGCTGACCATCCGCAAGTTCAAGAAGGACAAGCTGACCCTCCAGCAGTTGGTCAAATACAATTCCATTTCCCCCGAAGGCGCCGAAGTGCTGCGCATTCTGGGCCGGGTACGGGCCAATGTGCTGATTTCGGGCGGCACCGGCTCGGGCAAGACTACCCTGCTCAATTGCCTCACCGCCTTCATCGAGAAGGACGAGCGCGTCATCACCTGCGAGGATTCGGCGGAACTGCAATTGCAGCAGCCTCATGTGGTGCGCCTCGAAACCCGCCCGCCCAACCTTGAGGGCGAGGGCGAGATCACCATGCGCGATCTCATCAAGAATTGCCTGCGCATGCGCCCGGAACGCATCATCGTCGGCGAAGTGCGCGGCCCCGAAAGTTTCGATCTGCTGCAGGCCATGAATACCGGCCATGACGGCTCGATGGGTACGCTGCACGCCAATAGCCCGCGCGAGGCGCTGTCGCGCCTGGAATCGATGATCACCATGGGCGGCTATGCCCTGCCCAGCCGCACCATCCGCGAAATGATCGTCTCCTCCATCGACGTCATCGTGCAGGCCGCCCGCCTGCGCGACGGCTCGCGCCGCATCACCCACATCACCGAAGTGCTGGGAATGGAAGGCGACGTAATCGTCACCCAGGACGTGTTCGTCTATGACATTCTGGGCGAGGATAGCGGCGGCATGCTCATTGGCAAGCACCGTTCCACCGGCATCACCAAGCCGCAATTCACCGAACGGGCCCGCTATTTCAACGAAGAGGCCAATCTGGTCGAGGCGCTGGAAATGGCCAATACCGAACAGCATGAAATCCTGGGGATGTAGTGGCCATGAACACCATGCTGCTTGCCCTTCTTGCCATGGTCACCGTCGCGGCAGCCGGCTTTGCCTTGGTGCCCTCGGCGCTGGGCAGCCGCCGCGCCGACCAGCGCCGCAAGGCTTTTCAAGGCGATATCCGCGCCAATCGCCGCGAGGCCGACGCCGACCGCACACGCGAATCGCGCCGCAAGAATGTGCAGCAGGTGCTCAAGTCGCAGGCCGACGAACTCAATGCCAGGAAGCGCCTGCGCCTGTCCGATCTGTTGTTTCAGGCGGGCATGACCATCGCCCCGGCGACCTTCATCCGCAACAGCATCATTTTCGGCATTGGCCTGTTCATCGTGCTGTTCCTCGTGCAGGTGCCGCTGCTCTTTGCCGCCATTTTCGCGGTCGCCGGCGGCTATCTGCTGCCGCGCATGTATGTGATGCGCAAGCGCAAGAAATATCAGGACCGGTTCCTGGACGAATTGCCCAACGCCATCGAGGCCATCGTGCGCGGCGTCAAGACCGGCCTGCCGCTCAACGATTCCATGCGGGTGGTGGCCAAGGACACCAAGGAGCCGGTGAAATCCGAATTCGGCCGCGTGCTCGACCAGCAGAGCTTCGGCTTCTCCATGACCGAAGCGGTGCAGGTGCTGCTCGATCGGGTGCCGCTGCCGGAAGTCAATTTCTTCGTGGTGGTGATCTCGGTGCAGCAGCAATCGGGCGGCAATCTGTCCGAAGCGCTGGGCAATCTGGCCCGCGTGCTGCGCAACCGCAAGAAGATGAAGGAAAAGGTCAAGGCGATGTCGTCCGAAGCCAAGGCCTCGGCGGGCATTATCGGCTCGTTGCCTATCGTGGTGGCCGTCATGGTCTCCATCGTCTCGCCCGCTTATCTGCTACCGCTTGTGGCCACGCCCATCGGTCAGATCTGCCTGGCCATTGGCATCCTGATGCTGGCGACCGGCATCTTCGTCATGAGCCGCATGGTGCAGTTCGAAATCTGACCGCAGGGGAATCGGATGAACATGGTGGAACTTCTGACCCGGGGCGATTTCCTGATTGCGGTTCTCGCCGCCATTTCCGCCGCGGCCGTGGTCTTCACCTTCGGCACCTCGCTCATCGTCAAGCAGGAGATGAAGGGGCGCATCAGGCGGGTGGCGCTGGAGCGCGACCGCATGCGCGCCGAGGAAATGGCGCGTCTGCGCGGCAGCGGCCCCCAGGATGTTCGTGCCTCGATCCGCCGCGGCAGCGAAACCAAGTCCTATATGAAAAATGCCGTGGAGCGTTTCGACCTCAAAAAGGCGTTCCAGGACGAGAATACCGTCGATCAGCTGGCCATGGCCGGCCTGCGCGGGCAGGGGGCGCTGACCACTTATCTGTTCCAGCGTTTCGTCACGCCGATCGCGGTCTTCGCCATCGCCGCGCTCTACCTGCTGGTGATCGCGCCCGGCGACCGCCCGGCCTATCTCAACCTGGTCTATGCCGTGGGCGCCGGTCTGGTCGGCGCCTATCTGCCGGTGCTCCTGCTCAAGAACAAGACGCAGAAACGCCAGCATTCCATCCGGCGCTCATGGCCCGATTGTCTCGACCTCCTGCTGCTTTGCGCCGAAGCGGGCATGTCGATGGAACACGCGCTCAAGCGCGTCGCCAAGGAAATCGGCGGGCAAAGTGCCGAACTGGGCGAAGAACTGACGCTCACCATGGCCGAATTGTCCTTCCTGGAAGACCGCACCCGCGCCTATGAAAATCTCGGCCGGCGTACCGGGCTCGACGGCGTCAAGGCGGTGATGACCGCCCTGATCCAGGCTGACCGATACGGCACCTCGGTAGGCCAGGCCCTGCGCGTCATGGCCGAGGAAGGCCGCGAGGCCCGCATGATGGAGGCCGAGAAGAAGGCCGCCGCCTTGCCGCCCAAGCTCACCGTGCCGCTGATCATCTTCTTCCTGCCGGTGCTGTTCATCGTCATCCTGTCGCCGGCCATGATCAAGGTCTTCACCGGAACGGTCGCCTCGACCATGGGCGGCGGCTGAAGAAGCGGCACTGGAAAGGCTTGGCGGCAGCCGAAGCGGCTACATGGCGGCTCGGCCTTGACGGAATCGGCGTCTCACCCCCGCCCCCCGTGCGTCACCCTCGCGCTTGACGCGAGGGTTCTCTGTTTGTGGGTCCGTCGCAAGAACCCTCGCGTCAAGCGCGAGGGTAACGATCCGGGAACGAGACGCCGTCTATGCATAGCCTTTCGAGGGAGAGGACGCGAACGTCACCGCTTCCATGGAAAGCTGAAACACCCTAACCCTTGTCGATCAGGTCCCAGCGGTTGTGCTGAGTCAGCAGCGCCCTGATATAGGCCATATTGGCCTCGACCTGCTCTGGCGGCAATTCGGCGGCATAGAGCGCCCGCGCCTCGCTGAACCGGCCCTGCAAGCCGACCACCAGCGCCAGATTCTGCCGCGTCTGGGCCGAGGCGCCGCGCATCTGCACGGCGCGCCGCAGATGCTGCTCCGCCCGGGTCAGATCATTGGTCATGGCGTAGGACAGGCCGAGATTGGTCTCGATGGAGGCCTCGCCCGGCGCGATCACGGCGGCCTGGCCGTAGATTTTACGAGCGTCGTCATGCCGGCCCATCTGGTCCAGCGTCGCCCCTTGCACCAATAGGGCATTCCAGTCCGGTGCGTCGGGGCTGATCACATTGCCGATCACGGTCAGCGATTGCTCGAAACGCCCCGCCGCCGTCAGCGCCTTGGCATAGGCGATGCTGATGGCCATGTCGCCCGGATGAGCCAGCATGGCCTGCTCCAGGGCCGCGATGGCCTGTTGCGGCTGCCCGGCGGCGCGCAGCACGGTGGCGTAGTGAATGACCACCGCCCGATCCTTGGGATTGCGGCGATAACGCTCGGTCAGTTCCGCCAGACCGACCTGGCTCTGGCCGGCCACGAGGCTGGAATAATCCGCGCCGGCCGATAGGCCCCGATTGGATGCGCAGGCCGACAGCGCCAATGCGGCCACGCCTGCCAGAAGCAGGGGATGCGCGATTTTGGCGATGCGGCACAGATGCGACACGATAAACTCCGGCCGGATAGCGGGTTCTTCCAGGTCATCCGGCCTTGCGAGCAATAGATCATTAACCCTAACACGCGGTTAAATCCCGTGCCGCCGCGGCGATTGCAGCCCCGCCTGCGTCTCGCTAGAACCATGCCAGACAAAGGAGTTCGTCATGGCCAATCCATCCATCATGCCGCTGAAATTCGTCGCGGAGGGCGGGCTGGACGCCGCCGAACTCGAACCCCGCCATGCCGCCTGGGCCGCCAGCCACGGCTTTGTCGGCCAGCGCGGCCGCCTGCTGGCCCTGCCCGATGCAAAGGGGGATATTTCCGGCTGGCTGTTCGGCGCCGGACCCGGGGAAGGGCGCTCGCCATTCCTTGCCGGCCTGGCCGCCGCCGCCCTGCCGGAAGGCGTCTATGCCCTGGCCGGCGAATATGGCGATCCGACCCTCTCCGCTATCGGTTTTCGCCTCGGCGCCTATCGCTTCGACCGCTATCGGGAGGCCCGCGCCACCGCGACGCTGATGCTGCCCGATGCGGCTGACGCGGCCGAGGTCGAACGTCAGGTCGAAGCCGCCGCGCTGGCGCGCGACCTCATCAACACCCCGGCCAATGATCTCGGCCCCGACGCCCTGGAACAGGTGGCACGTGACTTTGTGCGCCGCCACGGCATGGACATCCGGGTCATCGCCGGCGACGATCTGCTCAGCGCCAATTTTCCCATGATCCATGCCGTGGGCCGCGCCAGCAGCCAGGCGCCGCGCCTCATCGACCTCGCCTGGGGCAATCCGGAGCATCCGAAGGTGACGCTGGTGGGCAAGGGCGTCACCTTCGATACCGGCGGGCTCGATATCAAGTCGGCGGCGGGCATGCTGATGATGAAGAAGGATATGGGCGGCGCCGCCAATATTCTCGGCCTCGCCCATGCCATCGTATCGGCCGGCCCGCCGATACGGCTGCGCGTATTGTTGCCGGTGGTGGAAAATGCCATTGCCAGCGCCTCGTTCCGCCCCGGCGACGTGCTGCGATCCCGTTCCGGACTTGGTGTCGAAATCGGCAATACCGACGCCGAAGGCAGGCTGATCCTCGCCGATGCCCTCGCTTTGGCCGACGAGGAAGCGCCGGACCTCCTGATCGACATGGCGACGCTTACCGGCGCGGCCCGCGTCGCCCTGGGGCCGGAATTGCCGGCCCTCTATTCGACCGATGCCGCCCTGGCCGCGCAAACGGCCACGCTTGGCGCCAGCGTCGAGGACCCGCTCTGGCCCATGCCGCTCTGGACGGCCTATGAAGGCCAGCTTTCATCCAAGATCGCCGATATCAACAATACCGGCACCGGCGGCTATGCCGGCTCGGTCATTGCCGCCTTGTTCCTCAAACGCTTCGTCAAGAAGGCCGGCACCTGGCTGCATCTCGACATTTTCGGCTGGGCGCCTGAAGCGCGGCCCGGCCGCCCCGTCGGCGCCACCGATCAGGGTATCCGCGCGCTTTACGGCCTCATCCGCCAGCGCTATGGCAAGTAAAGAAAAAGGCGGGCATCGGCCCGCCTTTTTTTAAACGGTGGCTAGCGCGCCATCAGGGGTTTGCCGGGACGCTATCGTCGTCCGCGTCAGGCGCCGGCTCGGCATTGCCGCCCAGCAATTCGGCCGGATTGGGCAATAGCTCGCGCGGCACCACTTCGTCCACCGCCGTCATGTGTTCGACGGCGATTTCGGTGGCCGGGCCATGGTTTTTGGGGAACAGCAAGGGCGCCATGGCGAAGCCGACAACGATCAGGACGACCATGCCCCAGCCGGCCCATTTCTTGTGTTTCTCGATGAATTCGCCGGCCACCGGGCCAAAGAAATAGAACAAGCCACAGGGCACGAAATAGCGCAGGCCGCGGCCGATCAGTCCATAGATGATGAAGGTCCACAGATCGAGCCCGGCCACGCCCGAGGTGATGGTGATCACTTTGTAGGGAATGGGCGAGAGCGCGCCGATCAGGACCATTAGCGGGCCATTTTCCACGAAGCTGTGGCGCAATGATTCAAAGCCGTTGGCCGCGCCATAGAACTCGATGATGCCCTTGCCGACGCTGTCGAACAGAAAATAGCCGATAGCGTAGCCGGCAAGCCCGCCGCTCACCGAGGAAATGGTGCAGATCGCCGCCAGCCGCCAGGCTCGCAGCCGGTCGGCGATGATCATCGGAGCCAGCATGATTTCCGGGAATATCGGAATGATCATGGCTTCGAGAAAACACAGAGCCGCCAGGATGGGTTCGGCAAAGCGATGTTTAGTGGCTCGTTTCAGGCGGTCGTAGAAACTGAGTTTGGCTGGTGCGGCGGCGGTGTCGGTCATCAAGTCTCGCGAGTAGCGGTTCAGAACCTATGCTTGAACAAATTTCTGCCATCGCACCAGTGAAATTTGCGTGTCAGTAACCACGTTGACGATCCACGACATTGACGAGATCCTTGCCGGCCTCGTGATCCAACAGGATACGCGAGAAATAGTTGACGCCGGTGGCCTCGTTGGAAATGCCCGCGATATGCGGGGTAATGTAGCAGTTTTCGATACCCCATAGCGGGCTGGTTTCGGGCAGAGGCTCGATTTCGAACACATCGAGGCTGGCCGCGCCCAAAGTGCCGTCGCCCAGCGCCCGCACGATGTCCGCTTCTTTCTGATGTCCACCGCGGGCCGCATTGACGATGGCCGGCCCGCCCGGCAGCCGGTCGCGGCGCAGCTTGGAGAAGGTCTGGTAATTGAGAATGCCCGCCGTTTCCGGGGTCAGCGGCAAGAGATTGACCAGGATGTCCGTTCCCGAGAGGAAGGCGTCGAATTGCTCGTCGCCGGCAAAACCCGTAACGCCCTCGATCTGCTTCGGCGTCCGGCTCCAGCTCCTGAGCGTAAAGCCCAGCGGCAGCAGCCGCTCGACCGCATCCTGCCCCAGAACGCCCATGCCCATGATGCCGACGCAGGTCTGCTGGGCGACGGGGGGATAATATTGATCCCAAAGCCGCGCTTTCTGGTCGGCGTTGAAGCGAGTGAATTGCCGGTGATGCATGGTCACATGCGCCACCACGTAATCGCTCATCTGCTGGCTCAGGTCCTGATCGACGAAGCGCACGACCGGGACGTCCGGCAATCCGGGATGCTTCATCAGCGCGTCGACGCCGGCGCCCAGCGAAAGCACCGCTTTGAGATTGACGAGGCCGTCGAAAGCGTCCGGCTGCGGCTTCCACACGAAGATATAGTGTATCTCGGCCGGATCGAAATCGTCACCCCGCCGCACCACCTTATAGGGCGCCAGTTTCTCGGCGAACGCCTTGGCCCAGGCGGCTTCATCGACATCCGAAAGGTGCAGCAACAGCATATTGTCTTCCTTAACAAAAGAGCCGCGCTACTGGCGCGGCTCCCGGATAGTTTTTCCGGCTGGATTATTCTGCGTCGGCAGGGGCTTCCTCATCGCCCGAAGCTGGCGCTTCCGGCGTGGTTTCCTGAACCGGGGTGCCTTCGATGGGCGAGTCGGACTGGGTCGTGGTCGGGGTATCGACCGCGCTTTCGGGAGCGGTGGGCGTGGTGACCTCGCTGCCCCCATCCGCCGGCGTCATCAGTTCGGAGGGCACAGTATCGTCCGGAGTGGTCTCGCCCGGCGTCGCGGCGGGCGTATCGCCCTCGGCCGGCTCTTCCTCTGCAGGCGCGGCTTCCTCGACGGGGAACGGCACCGGGCTTGCCGACAGCGTCTGCAGGTAAGCCAGGATATCGGCGCGCTCTTCAGGCGAACGGACGCCGGCAAAGGCCATCTTGGTGCCGGGCGCATAACCCCGAGGATTTTCCAGGAAGGCGTCGAGATTGTCATAGGACCAGATCTGGCCCTCGGCCTGCTGCTGCAGCAGGATATCCGAATAGGCGAAGCCTTCGGCATGGGCCTTGGGGGCGCCGACGATATTATAGAGGTTCGGGCCCTGCTTGTTGGGCTCGCCCTCGCCGAAATTGTGACAGGACTGGCACTTGCGCACCGCCGAGGCGCCGCGATCGACGCTGGCGCTGGCCAGCAGCACCGCCAGCGATACGGCAGGAACCTCTTCCACCGGGCCCGCATCCGCCACTTCGGGCTCGGGCAGGTCGTAGCCGGGACCTCGGCCTTCGATGGGTTGATAGATGGCTTCGGCCAGAAAGCCGACACCCATGACGAACAACAGCGTGCCGAGGACGGCGCCTAGAATCTTATTTAGCTCGAACGAATCCATTTGGTCTCTCTGCCGGTCCATCCCCTGCGGACATTATGCGTCGCCGGTCCAAATTCCGATTCCCGTTGGGGAATCTGCCTCAACCGACCGGATCGGCGCGCGCGAAAGATAGTCTCAAGCCCCTTAGGGCGCAACAGGTCAAAGCGCCGGTGCGACAATTGCCCCCTGATCTCGCGCCGCGCCGCCGCTCCGGGTGCCGATTGACTCGCGCCTGCCCCCGCGTCAAAACCCGCCTGCTCATTCTTGCACGGATCTTCCCATGACGAAAAAGATTGCCTTTCAGGGCGAACCCGGCGCCTTCAGCCATGCGGCGGCGGCCAATGTCTTTCCGGGCGAGGAATATATGGGCTGCGTCACCTTCGAGGAAACGCTGAGCGCCGTGCAGTCCGGCCAGGCCGATTTTGCCGTCGTGCCGGTGGAAAATTCGCTCTATGGCCGCATCACCGACATTCACCACCTCCTGCCTGAAAGCGGCCTCTTCATTATCGGCGAGACCTATCTGCGGGTGGAGATGACCCTGTTGGGCGTCCCCGGCGCCCGGCTGGAAGACATCAGGGCGGTGCAATCGCTCTCGGTCGCGCTCGGCCAGTGCCGCCGCTTCATCGCCAAGAATGGCCTGCGCACCATCAATGCGGTGGATACGGCCGGCTCGGCCCGCGAGATCGCGCAGAAGGCCGATAAAACCGTCGCCGCCATCGCCTCTTGCTTTGCCGGGGAGATCTATGGTCTCGAGGTGCTCGCCGAGAATATCGAGGACGCGGACCACAATACCACCCGCTTCCTCGTGCTCTCGCCGACCGAACAGAACGCGGCGCCGCACGGCCGGGTGAAGACCACTTTCGTCTTCCGCGTCCGCAACGTGCCGGCGGCGCTCTATAAGGCCATGGGCGGCTTTGCCACCAATGGCGTCAACATGACCAAGCTCGAAAGTTATATGGTCGGCGGCAATTTCACCGCCACCCAGTTCTATGCCGATATCGAAGGTCATCCCGATGATGTTAGCGTCCAGCTCGCCTTCGACGAGCTGAAATTCTTCACCGACTATTTCCGCATTCTCGGCGTCTATCCGGCCTCAGACTCGCGTTGACACGCCGGGCGCCGCCGCTATGGTCCGCCCGACAAATAAAGGAGCCGCCATGTCGCACGCCCAGCTCGCCAAGATCATCGACGCTGCCTTCGAAAATCGCGCCGAGGTCAATTTTGCCACAAAGGGCGAGATTCGCGATGCCGTCGACAGCGCGTTGCGCCTGCTCGACACTGGCGAGGCCCGCGTGGCCGAGAAGGTCGACGGCGCCTGGCAGGTCAATCAATGGCTGAAAAAGGCGGTGCTGCTTTCGTTCCGTCTCAACGACAATCAGCTGATTTCCGGCGGCCCGCACAGCTCGTCATGGTGGGATAAGGTGCCCTCCAAGTTCGACGGCTGGGACGAGAACCGGTTTCGCGAGGCTGGCTTCCGCGCCGTCCCGGGCGCCATCGTCCGCAATGCCGCCCATATCGGCAAGGGCGTCATCCTCATGCCCAGCTTCGTCAATCTGGGCGCCTATGTCGATGAAGGCACCATGGTCGATACCTGGGTGACGGTCGGCTCCTGCGCCCAGATCGGCAAGAACGTCCATATCTCGGGCGGCGTCGGCATTGGCGGCGTGCTTGAACCATTGCAGGCCGGCCCGGTCATCATCGAGGACAATTGCTTCATCGGTGCCCGCTCCGAGGTCGTCGAGGGCGTGGTGGTGGGCGAAGGCGCGGTCATCTCCATGGGCGTCTTCATCGGCGCCTCCACCAAGATCGTCGACCGCAGCACCGGCGAAATCCATATCGGCAAGGTGCCGCCCTATTCGGTCGTCGTCTCCGGCAGCCTGCCCGGCAAGCCGCTGCCCGATGGCACGCCCGGCCCGAACCTTTATTGCGCCGTCATCGTCAAGACCGTCGACGCGCAGACCCGCTCCAAGACCGGCATCAACGACCTGCTGCGCGATTGATCCTTTATCCGGCGCTGGCTCCGGCCGCGCCGGCGTCCTATCCTTGCTCATGCCGGTGTGATTCCGGTCTAAAAGGGGGATAAATGGACAAGCTCATTGCTCTGCTGACGACCACGCAAGGCCGCATCGGCCGTCAGCAATGGTGGCTGGGGATCGCCGCGCTGATCATGATCTCCATCGTCGCCTCGATCGTGCTGGGCATTGTCAGCTTCGGCAATGCCGCCCTATTGGCCTGGCTCGCCGTATTGCTCAATATCGCGCTGATCTATCCGGCCTATTGCCTCGGCATCAAGCGCCGCCACGACCGCGATAGCGGCGGCACCGACCTCAAGTTGCTGATTGCCGGTTCGGTTCTGCTCAATGTGCTGCAGGCTACCGGCATCGGCATGGATTGGGTCGATATGGGCCAGGGCGTAATCTTGCCCATGCCGGCAATCTGGCTCGGCCTGATCAACCTCGCCTATGCGGTTTTCGCCATTTACATGCTGGTCCAGCTCGGTTTCCTCAAGGGAACGACAGGAGCGAACACTTACGGTCCCGACCCGCTGGACGGCGCCGCCTGACCAAATCGGAGCCTTCGTGACCATCGATCCGCAAAATCTGCTTGAGCGCCTCATCGCCTGTCCTTCGGTCACGCCCGAGGAAGCCGGGGCGCTCGACCTGCTGGAAGCCGAACTGATCGCCATCGGCTTTGCCGTTACCCGCCTGCGCTTCGACGGCGACGGCTCCTATCCGGTCGACAATCTTTTCGCGACGCGCGGGCAGGGCGGCCGTACCCTGCTTTTTGCCGGCCACACCGATGTCGTGCCGCCCGGCGACCGGGCGCATTGGCACTCTGACCCATTCCAGCCGCGCATTGCCGATGGCAGGATTTATGGCCGCGGCGCCGCCGACATGAAATCGGGCATTGCCGCCTTTGTCGCGGCCTGCGCCGCCATGCCGCCGGAAGCGGGCACCATCCACCTCGCCATCACCAATGACGAGGAAGCCGACGCCGTCAACGGCACCGAAAAGCTCATGCGCTGGATGGCCGAGAACGGCCGCCGTTTCGACTTCGCCATTGTCGGCGAACCCAGTTCGGCGGAAATCCTGGGCGACAGCATCAAGATCGGCCGCCGCGGCTCGCTCTCCGGCAAGGTCACGGTCACCGGTACGCAAGGCCATGTCGCCTATCCGCATAAGGCCAATAATCCGCTGCCGGTGCTCGCTGCATTGGCGACCGCCCTGACGTCGGAACGCATCGATCAGGGCACCGAGCATTTCCCCGCCAGCAATCTCGAACTCACCACTATCGATGTCGGCAATCCGGTGCCCAACGTCATCCCGGTGAGCGGCATGCTGCGCTTCAATATCCGTTATAACGACCTCTGGACGCCCGAGACGCTGGCGGACTGGGTCCAGACCCGCATCGATGCGGTTGATCCAAAGAAGACCCGGATCGATTTCGAGATTTCGGGCGTGCCGTCCCGTTCCTTCCTGTCGCCGCTCAGCGCCGATATCGAAACCCTGTCCGCTATCATCGCCGAACGCAATGGCAGTGCGCCGGAATTGTCCACTGGCGGCGGCACGTCGGATGCGCGCTTCATCGCCCAATATGGTCCGGTAGTGGAATGCGGTCTGGTCGGTGCGTCCATGCACAAGGCCGACGAGCACATCGCCCTGGCCGACCTGACCGGCCTTACCGACATCTACGAGCATTTCATGCGGCGCTTCTTTTCCGGGGACGCGGCATGAAAAGCTGGCAGAACCTGCAACAGGCTGTTGTCGGCTGGCGCATGATCCTGCGCGGTGAAGCTGGCTGGCAGGAGCAGTTCCGGCTGACCGCCCCCGGCCTCGCCATGGCGCTGGTCCTGTTCTACGTCTTCGCCTTCCTGGCCGTGCTGCTGGCGTCGTTCGAGGTCGGCGTTCCGACGCTGGGGGGCTTTGTCGAAATCATGCTGATCCAGTCGCTGTGGCTGATTGCCCTGCTGATCGGCATTTTCGGCGCCCGCTTCGTCATGCGCGGCGGCAATGCGCTGCTGCCGGTGCTCATTCCGGGCATCTATGCGATGATCGCCTATCTGATTCTGGGCTCGCTGCTATCACTGATCCTGGGCATCCTGCTGCCGCTGCTCTGGGCGGCTCTGGCCTTCCTGCTTTATCGGCTGGGGCGGGTGGCTGCGGACTGGAATCCGGCAGGTTCCGCGACTTTTGCGCTTCTCACCGTGGTTCTGCTTGTCGGCATGCCGATGACGCTCTACATGCTAGCCACATCCTTCCTCCCTGCCGCCTGAACCGAGACCCGATCCCGTGGCCCAGTCCAGACAGACCTTCATCGAAGAAGCCGTAAGCGCCGCAAGGGGCTGCCTGGCACTCGTCCTCGGACGCCGCGATGCCGCTTCGTGGTTCGACTTCTCCCATCGCGGCCTTGCCGGCAGCCTCCTCGCCGTGCTGCTGGCGCTGCTGGTGACGGGGTTCGGTCCCTTGCTGCTCGGTCTGCCAGTGCCGGCCGGCGCTCCGACCCAATCCATCGTCATGAACGGCGTTCTGTTCGTCGCCCAGGCGGCCATGGCGTGGATCGTGCTGCGGCAGATGGGCCGCTCGGATGGTTTCGTGCCCTATCTCGTCGCCAGCAATTGGGTGACGATGCTCTCGGGCATCCTGCTGCTTTTTTCGTTGCTCTTCGGGGAAGCGGGGCTGGTCGTGCTCCTGGCCATGGTCATCGTGGCCATGCTGACCTTCATCAATATCGGCCGCTTCATCGTCACGCTGCAGCCGATGCAGATCGTGCTGCTGTTCATTTCGCAGTCGGTGGGCGTGTTTCTGGCACTGGGCGTCCTCGCCCTGTTCCTGCCGGTGCCGATGACCTAATAATCGACGCCGGTGAGATAAAGCCCGCTCGCCGGCGCCATGGCGCCGCAGCGCCGGCGATCCGCCGCGTCCAGCGCCGCCCGGAAATCGGCCGGACTCCACTTGCCCTCGCCCACCAGCTTCAACGAGCCGACCATGGATCGCACCTGATGGTGCAGGAAGCTGCGGGCGCCGGCAGTGATGGTGACGATCTCATCGTCCCCGCTCACCTCGAAAACATCCAGCGTGCGGATCGGTGAATTGGCCTGACATTCGGAGGAGCGGAAGGTCGAGAAATCATGCCGGCCCAGAATGAGCTGGGCCGCTTCATGCATGCTTTGCGCGTCCAGCGGCATCGGTACATGCCAGACCTGATGCCGCTCGATGGCGGCCGGGGCGCGGCGGTTCAGGATGCGATATGCATAATGCCGCGCCTTGGCGGAAAAGCGCGCCTCGAAGTCGTTTCCCACCGCCTCGCATTCGACCACCACCACCGGATGGGGCCGCAGATGATAATTGAGCGCCTCGCGGATACGGAACGCATCCCAATCCTTGCCGAGGTCGAAATGCACCACCTGTCCCAGCGCATGGACCCCGGCATCGGTGCGCCCCGCCGCCTGGGTGGTGACCGCTTCGCCGGAGAAGCGCGCGATGGCTTCTTCCAGCGCCTGCTGCACGCTCATCCGGTCCGCCTGCCGCTGCCAGCCGCAAAACGGCGTACCGTCATATTCGAGGATAAGCTTGAAACGCGGCATCAGCCGACCTGGGCCGGCAAGGGCCCCGCCCCCCGCAGGAAGGTCGCCGCATCCATCGCGCCCTTGCCCTCGCGCTGCACCTGAATCAGCCGCACTGCGCCCGTGCCGCAGGCAATGACCAGACCGTCGCCGGCAAGCGTGCCGGGAGCGCCGGAATCCGGCGCCAGCGTCGAACGCAGCGCCTTGATCCGTACCATCTTGCCGCCCAGTTCCAGCTCGAACCAGGCGCCGGGAAAGGGCGAAAGCCCCCGGATCAGGTTATGGACCGCTTCCGCGTTTTTGGAAAAGTCGATCCGCGCCTCGGCCTTGTCGATCTTGGCGGCATAGGTGGCGCCATCGGCCGGTTGCGGGGTGAAATCGAGGCTGCCGCGTTCGAGCGCCGCCAGCGCCCGGCCCATCAGGTCGGCGCCCAGCCGCATCATCTGGTCGTGCAATTCGCCGGCCACCATGTCCGGGCCGATGGGGATGATCTCGGTCGGGCCCATGGCCCCGGTATCCAGCCCCTCGTCCATCCGCATCACCACGATGCCGGTCTGCTTGTCGCCGGCCATGATCGCCCGCTGGATCGGGGCCGCGCCGCGCCAGCGCGGCAGCAGCGAGCCATGCAGGTTGAGACAGCCATATTCTGGTGCTTCGAGGATCGGCTTGGGCAGGATCAGGCCATAGGCGACGACCACGGCGACCTCGGCGTTCAGCGAGGCAAATTGGGCCTGTTCGGCCTCGTCCTTCAGCGAACGCGGAGTGAAGACCGGAATGCCGAAGGCTTCCGCCGCCTCGTGCACCGGGCTCTTGCGCTCGTCCTGCCCGCGTCCGGCGGGTTTGGGCGCCCTGGTGTAAACGGCCAGCACGTCATGGCCGGCCGAAACGATCTCGGCCAGCGTGGGAACGGAAAATTCGGGCGTACCCATGAAGACGACGCGCATCTGAACGACCTCGGTTCGATAGGCTCACCATGAGGTCTACGCGAACGCAGCGCTCTCGAAAGACCTCGTCCTGAGCCTGTCGAAGGACGAGGTCGCAGGCACCAAATCTCAGCCGGCGGCGCGCTTGGCGGCCTTGTCGAATTTCTTGATCACCCGGTCGCGCTTCAGGCGGCTGAGGTAATCGATATAGAGTACGCCATCGAGGTGGTCGATCTCGTGCTGGATGCAGACAGCCAGCTTGCCATCGGCGTCCTTGACCACGTCCTTGCCGTCCAGGTCGGTATATTTCACCGTCACCTCGGCCGGGCGCTCGACCTCGTAGTAGAGTTCGGGAATGGAGAGGCAGCCTTCCTCGGTCACCTGCATCTGGTCGCCGAACTTGGTGATTTCGGGGTTGATCATCACCAGGGGAGCCGGGGGCTCGTCCTCGCCGGCCAGATCCATCACCACCATGCGCCGCATCACACCAAGCTGCGGCGCGGCCAGGCCGATGCCCGGCGCGTCATACATGGTGTCCAGCATGTCCTTGGCCAAGGTCTTGATCTCGTCATCGATCTCGATAATCGGGTCGGCGACGGCGCGCAGACGCGCATCGGGAATGATCAGAATGGGGCGGATGGCCATGGCAGAAAGTCCGGCGATGAAAGGATTGTCCCCGATATGGCGATTTCCGGCCCTTCGGTCAACAGCGCGCCGGTTCAATCCGACACCAACAAGAACATTTTGCGAACATCAGAATCGGGATAAGGTGGCGCCATGAGTGAATTCGATCGCATTCTCTTCGCCCTCGGCGATGTCCCGGTCAGCCTGGCCATGGCGCTGGCGGCGGCAGGCATTGTCCTGCTCGCTGTCATCATTGCCCTGCTTGTCGGTTCGGCCCGCGCCCATAGCAGCCGGGCCGAGGCGGCGGCGCGCGAAGCGACGGACGGGCTGCGCGCCAATTTCCAGGAACAGATTGCCGGGCGCGACGCGCGCATTCGCGATCTGGAAGCGCAACTGGATCGCGAGCGCGACAAGAATAGCGGCCTTCAATCCGAACTGGCGGCCATGCGGACGCGGCTGGATGAACAGGCGCGGCAGAACGAGGCGAACCTGAAGCGGTTCACCGATGCCCGCCAGCAGATGACCGACGAATTCAAGGCCATTGCCGGCGACGTGCTGCGCTCACATAGCGAGACTTTCACCAAGCAGAATCGCGAACAGGTCGATGTGCTCCTGAAGCCATTGCAGGAAAAGATCGGCGAATTCCACAAGGGACTGATCGAGGATCGCTCGGCCATGGGCGAGCGCATTCGCGCTTTGGCGGAAAGCAACCTCAAGATCACCAATGAGGCGCAGAACCTGACCCGCGCCTTGAAGGGCTCCTCCCAGACCCAGGGCGCCTGGGGCGAAATGATCCTCTCCACCATCCTGGAGCAATCCGGCCTGCGCGAGGGCGAGCAATATGTCACCCAGAAGAGCCATAGCGGCGATGACGGCCAGCGCCTGCGCACCGATGTCGAAATCCGCATGCCCAATGGCGATGTGCTGGTGATCGATTCCAAGGTTTCGCTCACCGCCTTCGAGGCCTTCGTCAACAGCGAGGACGATTTCCGCGAGCAGCATTTGCGGGCCCATATCGCCTCGGTGCGCACCCATATCACCACTCTGGGCGACAAGACCTATCACCGCGCCGCCAAGTCGAGCCTCGATTACGTGATGATGTTCGTGCCCATCGAATCCGCCCTGGCGACGGCCATCCAGAACGATGCCAAACTCGTCGAATTCGGCATGAGCAAGGGCGTCATGCTGACCACGCCGACCACGCTGATGACCGTGCTGCGCACCGTGCGCAATGTCTGGGATATCGAGAAACGGCACCAGAACGCCGAGGAAATCGCCGAGCGGGCGGGTGCGCTATTCGACAAGGTTTCGGGGTTTCTCTCCAGCATGGATCAGGTCGGCGACGCCATCGACAAGAGCCAGCGGGCCTATGCCAAGGCTAGGGATCAATTGACCAATGGCCGCGGCAATGTCGTGCGCCAGGTCGAGATGCTGCGCGAGCTCGGGGCCAAGTCCGCCAAGCCTTTGCCGGCCGGATGGGACGGCGGCAGCGACGAGAAACCGGCGCTGTTTCTGGTGGGCGATGAGCCGGGCGACCTCAACTAGACAAGCTGTGATCGAACCGGCTTCGTTCTCAAGCGTTTGGCTTTTGTACAAGCGCATGAAGGGAGACGATCATGGTTCAGCAACACGACCATCCTGGAAGCCTGGTGCCGCAGGAAACCAATTTCGACAATGCGGACAATCCGGGCATTGCCCAGCCCTATAGTCAGATCGAAATCGAAGACCTGCTCTATGGCAGTGACCGGCCCGTCGCCGACCGTCTTGAGCGCCTGAGAGAGATTCGCGCCGAGGCCTCCATTCGTGAAAGCGGCGATTTCGGCGGCCAGGACCCGGCCTCCATGCTGGACGAACTCGACCGCGCGATCGAGGAATTACAGCGCGATATCAATAACATGGATGAAACCGGCGACGCCGCCGCCATCATGTCCGCCGATCCCGCCGACCATCTCGATACGCTCTCGCCCGACGATGTCGATGCCCGTACGGCACTGATCGGTGAGGATGAATTCTACGAGGAGGAGGAAGATGGCCCGGTTGACGACGACAATATCTGGCAGGGCAGCGACGAGTTCCGCCCGGACCTGAATTAGGCGTTGCGCGGACGGGGATCAGATCTCCGTTCGCGCCCTAAGTGCTTGACTTAGCGTGCCTTCGTCGAGGTAGTCGAGCTCGCCGCCGACCGGAACGCCATGGGCGAGGCGGGTGACTTTGATCGCTGTGCCGACCAGCCGGTCGGTAATGTAATGCGCCGTGGTCTGGCCCTCGATTGTGGCGTTCATGGCGAGGACGATTTCGGCATAATCGGATGCCCGGGCCAGCAGTTTTTCGAGGCTGAGATCGTCCGGCCCGACCCCGTCAAGCGGCGACAATACGCCCCCCAGGACGTGGTAGCGCACCGGCCCCACGCCCGCGCGCTCCAGCGCCCAAAGATCGGCAACGTCTTCTACGACAACAAGAATTCCCGCTTCGCCGCGCCGTGGATCGGCACAGATCGAGCAGGGGCTGATCGTGTCGACATTACCGCAGACCTCACAACTTCGCACCGCCGCCACGGCGCGGTCGAGCGCGGCGGAAAGCGGCAGCATGAGCTGCTCCTTCTTCTTGATGAGGTGCAGCACCGCCCTTCGGGCCGAGCGCGGGCCGAAGCCGGGCAGGCGCGCCAGAAGCTGGATCAGCTGTTCGATTTCGGGTCCGCCGGAAGCCATTTTCAAGTCACCACGAGCGCCAACCGGCTAACAGATTGTTAACGTTGACCGCGTATCGCGTCAAAACGCCTAGAACGGGAATTTCATGCCCGGCGGGATGGGAAGACCGGCTGTGGCCTCGGCCATCTTGCGCTGCATCTCGACTTCGCTCTTGCCCTTGGCATCGGTGAAGGCGGCGACGATCAGGTCCTCGATCACTTCGGCGTCTTCGGGCTTGAGCAAAGCGGGATCGATCTTGATGCCGCGCACATCGCCCTTGCCGGACAGCGCGACGACGACCATGCCGCCGCCCGAACGGCCTTCGACGACGAGTTCGGCCAGTTCGGCCTGCATGGCCTCCATCTTGGCCTTCATCTCGCCGGCGGCCTTCATCATGCCCATGATGTCTTTCATTCGTCGTCCTCTTCTGGTGGCGGGGGCAGGTCGGGCATGGCGGTGGCGTCGTCGCGCACCGTCACGTTCACCAATTTGGCCCCGGGAAATGTTTCAAGTATGGCCTTGACCAGCGGATCGTCATGCGCCGCTTCATTGGCGGCCTGCTGCTTCTGCTCGGCTTCCTGGCGGATGGTCAGCCCCTCGGGGGGCTTGGTCGACACCATGATCAGCCAGCGCTGGCCGGTCCAGGCCTGCAGGCGGGCGGAGAGGGTGGCGATGATGCCCGGATCGGCGCCATCGGCCAAAGCCACCTCGATGCGGCCCTGCTCGAAGGAAACCGGGCGCATCTGGCTTTCCAGCGCCAGCTTGACCAGGACGTCGCGCTTGGCCGCGGCCAAGGCGATCAGGTCCTTGTAGCTGGCGACATTGGCGAGGGCCGGCTGCACCGAAGCATTGGGGACGGTGGCCGGCGCGGCGATAGCCATATTGGTGGGCGCGGCTTGCACCGCCTCGACCCGCATGGCGGAAGCGCCGCCGCCGGAGCCGGACGGGCCGCGCGGCGGCAAGGATGGGGCGCTGGGCGCGGCAGCCGGCAAGGTGCCTTGCTGGGTGAGCCTGGTGATGACTTCGTCCGGGCTTGGCAGGTCGGCAGCATAGGCGAGGCGGATCAGCACCATTTCGGCGGCTTGCAGGGCATTGCCGGCGCGGGCGGTTTCCTCGACGCCCTTGAACAGGATCTGCCAGGTGCGGGTCAGCGCCCGCATCGGCAGGCGATTGGCGAGGTCGCGGCCGCGGGTCTTCTCGTCCGGCGTCAGCGAAGCGTCGTCGGCGGCGGCCGGAACCACCTTGATGCGGGTGACCAGATGGGTGAATTCGGCCAGGTCGGTCAGCAGCGTCTGCGGATCGGCTCCCAGATCGTAGAGCTCGCGCAGAGCGGTCAGCGCCTCGGCGATGCGCCCGCCCATCAGGTCCTCGAACAGGTCGATGATGCGCGCCCGATCGCCCAGGCCCAGCATGGCCTTGACCGTGGCGGCGCTGACCAGGCCATTGCCATGGGCGATGGCCTGGTCGAGCAGGGAAAGGCTGTCGCGGGCCGAGCCTTCGCCGGCGCGCACGATCATGGCCAGGGCATCGGGCTCGAAGCCGATGCCTTCCTGCCCCAGAATCTGTTCGAGATAGGCCGACATGATCTCGGCCGGAATGCGGCGCAGGTCGAAGCGCTGGCAGCGCGACAGGATGGTGATCGGAACCTTGCGGATTTCCGTGGTCGCGAAGATGAACTTCACATAGGGCGGCGGCTCTTCCAGCGTCTTCAACAGCCCGTTGAAGGCGGCGGTCGAGAGCATGTGCACCTCGTCGATCACATAGACCTTGTAGGGCGCCGAGACCGGGCCGTATTTGACCGAGTCGATGATCTCGCGAATGTCGCCGATGCCGGTATTGGAGGCGGCGTCCATTTCCACCACGTCCACATGCCGGCCCTCGATGATGGCGCGGCAATGATTGCCTTCCACCGACAGGTCGAGCGTCGGATGGCGGCCGCTCGCGTCTTCATAGTTGAAGGCGCGGGCCAGGATGCGGGCGGTGGTGGTCTTGCCGACGCCGCGCACCCCGGTCAGGATGAAGGCGTGGTGGATGCGGTTCTGCGCAAAGGCATTGCCCAGCGTCTGCACCATGGCGTCCTGCCCCACCAGGGTGGAGAAGTCGCGCGGACGATATTTACGCGCCAGCACCAGATAGGGCGCGGTCTGGTTTTCAGCCATGCCGTTCTCCGCCGCGCCGCAATGAGATTCTGCCTTCGTTCATGCCCGGACCTTAGGGCAAGCAGCACCCGACCGCAAAAGCCAACACATGGTTTGCGGGGCAAATTACCCTGTTGTGAACAGATGAGTAGGAGGCTGGCATCGACCCGTGAGGATCTCGTTGGGGCTGCTTCCTTCCGGACCTGACCCGGTTGGCGAGGAACACGTCCGCGCCAACCTCCCGAAGCGCTATATGCGAATTTCCGGCGCCGGATGCAAGAGGGAGCGGCGGATTGGACGGCGACTGGCGCCGCCGGCATGGTTGCTTTCTTTGCCGGCGGGTGGTCGGGAGCGTCGGCAATACAGGTTGCCAACGCTCTTGAGCATCAGGACACGAGGATTGTGCCCGTCAGGAAGTGGAACGCGAGGGCAATAAGCCAGGCCGACATAATTGGTACGACACCGACCCCGAGTATGGCCTTCGAATGTTTCGCATCCGCGAGAAATATGGCGTGGAACGCCAGGAACAATCCGAGCGGCAACCCGATCCACATCGCAGCGCCACCGAGCCCATAGGAGACGCCGCAGATCCAGATGGCGGCAAACAGGTGAACGCCCATGCGCAGCGCCCACACGGTCTTTTCACCGATATGGTTGATCGACACCATATCCACCAATGCATCCATAAAGAGCCAGAGATAGCCTGCGAATTTCACCTCGGGCCCGCCGGGCAGATGCTGAACCAGCGGGATCAGGGCGAGGTGATAGACCAGGCCAGCAATGTCCCCGGCAAACAGGCTGCGGTGTTTCAGACCGAACATGGAGAGCCAGCCCGTAAGCGAGACAAGAGGGAGAGCGACGAGAAGTCCTGAAGTCATGACGTCATCTTTCAACACGGCGCCGCGGCGCCTTTTTTGAAAAGCGCATCTCGAAGCGACCGTGTTCTGCAAAGGAAACGTCTCACGCAGATCAACGGAGCATGCGATACGCCTGCTACCGTCGAGGTCCGCGGCCCCATGCATTGGGGATGGAATATCCCTGCCTGAGCAGGCAGGGCGACCGGGGCTCACCATACCGGTCCGCCATTTTCGACAATCGGCATCTATGATGAGAGCGATTGCAAGTCAAGCTGGTCAGTAGATCAATTGGTGGTCATGTCAGGGGCGCCGGTTTGCTCAATGCTGTCATGATCATGTTGATGCACCACTTGGCGGGTGACGCATTCACACAGGCCAGTACTTGGTCCGAGGACGGTTGGGGATAGAATCGGTTCCGGTCGTGCGGGCCGGCGCGTGCCAAGATCATGGGCGGCGGCGCGGCTTCGGCTTGCCGGGAGGCGCCGATGCGTCCCGCCATTCCCCCGGCGCCAGGCCCGCCAATGTCCATTCCCCGATCTGCCAGCGCACCAGCCGCAGGGTGGGAAAGCCGATGGCGGCGGTCATGCGCCGCACCTGCCGGTTGCGACCTTCGGTAATGGTGAGGGACAGCCAGCAATCGGGCACGCTTTTGCGGTAGCGCACCGGCGGGTTTCGCGGCCAGAGCGCGGGCGGCTCGATGCGGGCGACGCGGGCCGGGCGGGTGGGGCCGTCATTGAGCACGATGCCGCGGCGCAATCGCTCCAGCGCATCTTCGTCCGGCTCGCCTTCCACTTGCACCAGATAGGTCTTGCTGAGCTTGAAGCGCGGATCGGCGATGCGGGCTTGCAGCCTGCCGTCATCGGTCAGCAGCAACAGGCCTTCGCTGTCCTTGTCGAGCCGCCCGGCCGGATAGATGCCGGGCAGCTTCAGGTAACGCGCCAGCGTCTCGCCCTCGCCGCTGAACTGGGTGAGAACGTTGAACGGCTTGTTGAAGAGGATGAGGCGCGCCATCGCCATGGCATCCGGCATGTGCGGGCTTTCGTCAAGCCGTGCTGGCCGGACCAGGTGGCAGGTTCGTGAAGCGGCGGCGGGCCGAGCGCCCTTGCCCGATTCGGCGGGGATGGATATGCCCTGTTTTCAAAAGCGCCGGTTTCATGCCGGACAGACCGGGAGTTCGCCTTGGCCAAACGCCGCCACCCCACCTCCTTGCGCACCTCGAGCCAGGACGTCGCCGTTTCGCGCAAGGCGCCCGATACGCCGCAGACCCGCAGCGCCGCCTATCGCCTGGCTTTCGCCGACGACGACTTCATGACGTCAGAGGATACGCGCGGGGTTCGTTTCCAGCTCGAATATCTCAAAACCGAATTCCGCCTGCGTGAGCATGGCATTACCTCGACCGTGGTGCTGTTCGGCGGCGCCCGCATTCCCGCGCCGGGCAAGCCGGCCTGGGCCGCCAAGAACGAGGTGCAGAAGCGCAATCTGGAAGCCGCCTCGCGCTATTACGAGGAAGCGCGCCGCTTCGCCCAATTGGCGTCGCAGACCTCGGCCGCCAGCGATTTCAAGGAATATGTGGTGGTGACGGGCGGCGGGCCGGGCGTCATGGAAGCGGGCAATCGCGGCGCCACCGATATGGGCGCCCCCTCGATCGGGCTCAATATCGTCTTGCCGCATGAGCAGGCGCCCAATCTCTATGTGACGCCCGACCTGTCGTTCAACTTCCACTATTTCGCCACGCGCAAGATCCACTTCCTGCTGCGGGCCAAGGTGGTGGCGGTGTTCCCCGGCGGCTTCGGCACGCTGGATGAATTTTTCGAGACGCTGACGCTGATCCAGACCGGCCGCATGGACAAGGTGCCGGTGCTGCTGTTCGGCAAGGATTTCTGGACCAGGGTGATCAATCTCGAAGCGCTGGCCGAAGCCGGCACCATCGCCCCCACCGATCCCGACCTGCTCACGCTGGTCGACACGGCCGAAGAAGGCTGGAACGCGGTGCGGGATTTCTACGATCTGCCCGATATGGGCGCACCGGACTGGCGCGGCGACTGAGCCAGGCGATTGGCGGGGGTGGAGGCTTCGGCGTGTGCCGGCCTCGTCCTTCGACCAGCTCGGGATGCAGTCTCAGGGGCTGGGTGGAGGTCCACAGGCTCAATTCGGCCGCTGGGTGCCGCGGCCGCTTTGATTGGCCAGGCCGCTGATGGTGGCGCGCAGGGCGGCGGGTTTGACCGGCTTAGTGATGACGGCGACGCCGCGCTCCTCGGCCAGGGCGCGCACCGCCGGGCTGCGATCGGCGGTGACCAGCGCCGCCGGCAGGTGCCCGCCCACATTGTGACGCAGCCATTCGATGGCATCGAGGCCGGAGGTTTGGTCGAGGTGGTAATCCATCAGCA
The DNA here is from genome assembly GCF_030285925.1 of Devosia sp. YIM 151766. NCBI lineage: Bacteria > Pseudomonadati > Pseudomonadota > Alphaproteobacteria > Hyphomicrobiales > Devosiaceae > Devosia > Devosia sp. YIM 151766. The sequence goes on from NZ_CP127251.1 coordinate 433,850, forward strand.
CCAGATCGGGATACCAGCCTTCGAGCAGGCGCTCGCGGTCGATCTGCTTGAGTGACAGCGCCGTGCGCACATCGCAGCCCCAATGGGCGAGCAGGCCTTCCATGGCTTCCAGGATCGCCCGTTCATTGTCCACGCAGAGGACCCGGAGGCTGAGCGTGCCGAAGCCGGGCTCGGGCGCCGCCAGCTCGGTGGCGCCGGCGGGCCGCGCATGGCGCACGGCCGGCAGGTAAATGGAGAAGCGCGAGCCATGGCCCTCGCGGCTGTCCAGTTCCAGCGTCAGCCCCAAAGCCGTCACCAGCCTTTGCACGATGGACAGGCCCAGCCCCAGCCCCTGCGCCATGCGGGCGCCGCGTTCGAGCCGGGAAAATTCGGCAAAGACCAGCTTGTGCTGGTCGCGGTTGAAGCCGATGCCGGTATCGATGACGTCGAGCCGCCAGCGATTGCCGCGCCGGCGCAGCCCCACCAGGACCTTGCCGCCCACCGGGGTATATTTGATGGCATTGGAGACCAGGTTCTGCACGATGCGGCCGACATAGGCCTTGTCGGCCAGCACGGTCGCGGCGGCGGGCACGATGCGCAGGGCGATGGAGCGCTCGCGGGCCATGGGGGCGAATTCCACCTCGGTCTTCTTCAGCAGGTCCTGCGCCGCCATGGGCACCGGCGCCGGCTTGATGGCGCCGCTATCGATGCGGGAAATGTCGAGCAGCGCCGACATGATATCCTCCACCGCGGTCAGCGATGCCTCGATCGAATTGGCCAATTCGGCAAAGGCGGTGGATTTGGCCCGCTCGATCAGCGTCGAGGTATAGAGGCGGGCGGCGTTGAGCGGCTGCAACAGGTCGTGACTGGCGGCGGCGAGGAAGCGGGTCTTGTCGTGGTTGGAGGCATCGGCCTTGGCGCGCGCCACTTCCAGCTCGGCATTGACCTGCCGCAAGGCCGAAGTGCGCTCTTCGACCCGCCGCTCCAGATTCTGGTTCACCTGCGCCAATTGCTGCTCGACATGCACCTTGGCGGTGACATCGGCAAAGCTGATGGCAAGGCCGCCATCGGGCAGGCGGCTCGAATGGAATTCCAGCGCCTGCCCCCCATGGCCCAGCCGCTGGGTGACGGTCGTGGGCGAGGCGGTCAGCGCATTGATGCGCTCGATGGCCAGTCGCGCCGCATCCCCGGCACCCAGATCGCCGCGCTCGGCCATGAACAGGGCAATATCGAACAGGGCGGTGCCGGGACGGGTGAGATCGGCGGGCAGCGCCAGCAAGTGGTTATAGTTCCGGTTGGAGACGACCAGCCGCAGCCCGGCATCGAACACGGCGACACCGAGCTGGATATGATCCATGGCCAGGCGGAGCGCCGAGGCCGGGTCTTCGGGATGCAACGGCATGGACAGTCGCGCAGGGCACCTTCTCTTGAACTGCTCCGGTTTATCCGCTTCGGCAGGCTTTGGCGCAAGTGTGCCTTAGACCCATTGCTTTTGCCGAAAAGCTCGGCAATCGTTAAGAGCTGTTAACAACAGGCCGCCGCTTGGGACGGCGCGCCGAGCAAGAGGGCTTCGCATGAGCGGCTTTTTGAAGGAATTCCGGGACTTCGCCGTCAAGGGCAACATGATCGATCTCGCCATCGGCGTGATCATCGGCGGGGCCTTCGGCACCATCGTCTCCTCCATCGTCGACGATCTTTTCATGCCGCTGATCGGTATCGTGATCGGCGGCATCGATTTTTCCAGCATCATCCTGCAGGTGGGCGAGGCCCAGGTGATGTTCGGCCTGTTCATCAATGCCGTGGTCAAGTTCACCATCATCGCCTTCGTGCTGTTCCTCGTGGTCAAGGGTATCAACGCCATGAAGCGCCAAGCGGCCGAGGAGCCGGTCGAGGAGAGTTCGGCCCCCAGCCGCGAGGAAGTGCTGCTCACCGAAATCCGCGACGCCCTGCGCGCCGGCAAACAGAGCTGACGACAATCAGGCCGGCTCCGCGCCGGCCTTTTTCATGCCGGACCTCTAGGAATAATATCATTTGACAGGAATATTATCATAACCTAGCCTGTCTATAGGTGGTTCAGCCTACGAATTGTCCTTATCGGACGGCGCGATCACCTAGGGCAAATTACATTGGCGGATCAGACGGCGACATCGGGGCCGGTCCGCAACGACCAACGAGATAGGAGCCACGCTCCGGCAAGGCGGGCTCCCCGTCACGCATTGCCGAAAGGGGCTCAGGTATGAATACGCCTTCCTATTACCACGCCTTCCTCAACCGCGATCGACTCGTCCATATCGTCGATGCCGATCTGGGCATCTGCGAAGCCTTGAGCGTGCTGTTTCGCCTGGAGGGTTTCCAGACCAGCTTCTCGCTCGACGCCGCCAATGCCATCACGGCGCTGGAACGGCGCCGCCCGGACGTCGCCGTCCTCAACCTGGTCCTGGGCCAGGAAAGCGGGCTGGGCCTGCTGCGCCGGGTCAAGGCCATGCGCACCGGTGCCCCGGTCATCATGCTGGCCAATGTCCCGCAAGTGGAGGCCGCCGTCACCGCCATGAAGCTCGGCGCCACCGACGTGCTCACCAAGCCCATCGACAGCGAGCATCTGCTGACCGTCATCCGCGACGCCCTGCGCAAGGACGTCCATCTGGGCGCCATGAACGAGGGCCGCCGCCCGGTGGAAGTGCGCGGCTTTTCCCAACTCACCCCACGCGAGCGCGAAGTGCTGCAATTGATCACCAATGGCCAGTCCAACAAGGAAGCCGGCCGCGAACTGGGCATTTCCCCCCGCACCATCGAAGTGCATCGAGCCCGGGTGATGGAAAAGCTCGGCGCCCGCAATACGGCGGATTTGATGCGCATCGTGCTGACGAGCTGAGGAGCGCCGGGTCTTGGGATCCGGGGCCACAGACCGCCGGCGCGGCCGGGAAATTCGGAGCGCCAATGCGCTCCGAACATTCCCTTCAACATATTGATAGATTTCAATAATCCGGCGATGGTGGCTGGACAGGGGCGGATTTGGACCCTAGCTTGCGGCGATTTGTTGGTTGGGGAAAACGGCATCATGAAAATTCTTCGCGCCGCGACCATGTTTGCGGTCGCCTTCCTATGCGCCCCGGCGCAGGCCCAGTTCATGGTGGAGGTGAACCCGGTTGGCGGCTCCAGCTTCCTGGCCTCGCTGGGCCGGCCGGGCGGTCAAAATCCGCTGTCGACCGATGCGCCCTCGCAGGAGGCCATGAGCGATCGGCTCAGCCAGCTTCTCGGCATGGGCTATTTCCCGGCTGGCGGTCAGGCGCCGGATATGAGCCAGGACGAATTGAGACAGATGCTGGCCGCCTATCTCGGCACCGATAACGGTTCGGGCTATGAGGATATGGCGGGGCCCTCATGGGCGAGCGACATGATTGCCAGTCTGCCCGCCAATGCATTGTCCAGCAATAATCTGCTGACGCCGGAGCAGCTGGACGCCCATGCCCGCGCGCTCCTCGGTCTTGATATGGACGACGCCAGCACGGTTCCCTCGCTTGCCAATGCTCGGACTCCTGCCCAACTCGCGCAGCAACAAGCCATGATGCTGGCGGAGGAGAGGCAAAGGAAACTGATGCTGCTGGAGGAACAGCAGCGGCGGCAGGTCGAGGAAATGGCGCGCGTTCAGCTGGAGGCGAAAAATCAAGCCCAGCGCGAAACACTTCTGGCCGAAATCATCAAACGACAGGAGCAGGCAAAGCCCGGTCCGGACAGGGACCGCTTCGAGAACTATCCGTTTTTCCATGCCGACGACCGCACGCCGGGCGATGTCGAGATGCTGCGAAGTGCGGACTATCGCGGCTTCGCCCGCGGCACCGGCTTTGGAGACGATGAAATCAATGGCAGCGTCTTCCTGAGATTCGATCTGGACGGTGAGGGCCTTTCGGGACAGTTCGATTTCGGTTCGAGCGGCATGCTGCATGTGGCTGGCGGTATTGATGCCGGTGTTTTCTATATGGGGCTGGACGAAGATCGAACATCGTCTTTCAAGGGCCATGCGCTGGATTGGGAGGCCGGCGTCTTCGATGATGTCAGCTTCTTCGGTCCCCGGGCCGAAGAAATTGGCGGGAACTGGAGCATTAACAACGAACATGGCACCGCGGAGGGCCGGTTCGCCACTGCCCGCACCACGCCATGAGGACCTGGATCGTCTCCTGCGGTCTCGCCGCCATCACGCTGGCCGTCACGACCGCGACCGCTCATGGCCAGGCGGGCGGCGGCAATGGCGCGCCGGACCCGCGCGCCATCCTGCTGGCCGCTGAAGTTCTCCAACTGGGACGGGCTGCCGAATCCTGCATGCTGCTCGATATCGCGGCCGGCCCCGACACGCGCTACGTGCCCGCGCTTGTCCTCTATGGCGACTGCCATATGGAGCAAGGGGACCTAGCCAGCGCAGAGCGCTATTTCGCCCGTGCGCTGGCGCTGGAGCCGGACAACCCGCTGCTGCGCAGCCGGCTGGACGAGGCCCGTACCATCCAGGCTTTCGTGACGGCGCCCGAGCCGATCCCGCAGCCACCGGCCCAGGCAGGGGTTGCGGAGGCCGCGATCCTGCAATCGCCGCCGGACACCGCCGCCGTCGCCCCGATACCCGATCCCCGCCTGGCCGGCTCGGTTTCCCTGGCACGCGGCTATGACAGCAATGTCAACAGCGGCACCTATCATTCGGTGGTGGATGCGGTGATCGGGGGTGTCACCGTGCCGCTGACGATGACGCCGGAATCGCGGGCGCGCGGGTCCGCCTTCACCCGGCTCACGGGCGAATATGGTGTGATGCAGCCGCTCTCCGACGACAGTGCCGGACAAGTGGTGGCGCGGATCGAGGCCACAATTCACGATCAATGGTCGGAATATGACAAGCTCGGCCTCTCCCTGTCCGGCCGCTATCTGCGGCTGGCCGAGGGCTGGAGCCTCAGCCTGGGGCCGAATCTGCACTACACGCTGGACGCCGATGGCGCATATATGATCTCGGCGGGCGCGGGCCTGTCCGGGCGCCAAGCGCTGGCGGATGGGCTGGATCTCGTCGGTCAGGCCGATTGGCGTTTCGAGTTCTATCCGGACGATGCCGGCAGGGAGGCCGCGCTGGGATCGGCGCGGCTGGGCCTCTCCTACGATCTTGGTCATGACTGGAGCCTGGGCGCCTCGCTGATTGGCAAGGTTACCGAAAAAGCGGCGCCGAGCCAGAGCTTCAGCGGCATCGGCGCCCGCCTGTCGCTCGAAGGGCCGCTGGCGGACTATGTCAAACTATTGGCCAGCTATGCGGTCAGCCGCGATGCCTATCAGGCCAGTCCGGCGGCCTTTCCACAGGATCGGGTGGATATCGAGCACAATCTGGCGCTCACCCTGGACTGGAACATTCCGACAGTCGACGGCCTGAGCGTGTTTGCGCAATACGACTACCAGGTAAATAACTCCACCATCCCGGTCTACGATACGGAACGGCATAGGATATCAACCGGCCTGCGGTTTACGTTTTAGAGCTTCTGTTCTGATTGCATCGGAACAGAAGCTCCAGGCCCTGTGTTGTCGCGCTTCCAAGGATCGCCTGGCCAGTCGGCCTGCGCCCCGCCGGGCGCAGGCTGTGCCATTGCGTGGCGCTTTTTGGGGGTAAAAGGCCTTAGCCCCCCAGGCTGGGCAGGGTCAGGTCGCCGCTGGTCAGCTTGCTGGCGGTGATGGCCGCGTCGGCTTTTTCGCGGGGCAGTTCCAGCGCCGCCCAGACGCTGACCAAGGCGTGGCGCAGCTCGAAGATCATCTCGTCGCTATGCAGCGGCGTCGGGGTGATGCGCAAGCGCTCGGTGCCCCGGGGCACGGTGGGGTAATTGATCGGCTGGATATAGATATTGTGCTTGTCCAGCAGCATGTCGCTGGCCGCCTTGACGGCGCGGGCATCGCCGACGATCAGCGGCACGATATGGGTGGAGGTTTCCATCACCGGCAGGCCGGCATCGGCCAGGATCGCCTTGGTCAGCCGCGCCTGGCGCTGATGCATCAGCCGCTCATGGCCATTGCCCTTGAGATGCTCGATCGAGGCGCGGGCCGCGGCGCAGAGCGGCGGGGGCAGGGCGGTGGTGAAGATGAATTCGGGCGCATAGGAGCGCACGGCGTCGACAATGGGGCGATTGGCGGCGATATAGCCGCCCATGACGCCAAAGCCCTTGGCCAGAGTGCCCTCGATGATGTCGATCCGCTCCATCAGCCCGTCGCGCTCGGCAATGCCGCCGCCGCGCGGTCCATACATGCCCACCGCATGGACCTCGTCGATATAGGTCAGGGCGCCGAATTCCTCGGCCAGATCGCAGATTTCCTGAATCGGGGCGATATCGCCGTCCATCGAATAGATCGATTCAAAGCAGATCAGCTTCGGCCGCTTGCGGTCCACCTGGCTCAGCAATTCGCGCAGATGCGCCACGTCATTGTGCCGGAAAATCCTCTTTTCCATGCCGGATTGGCGCACGCCCTGGATCATCGAGGCGTGATTGAGCTGGTCGGAAAAGATGATGCCGTTGGGCAGCAGCCGGGCAATGGTGGAAATCGACGCTTCGTTGGAGACGAAGCCCGAGGTGAAGACCAGCGCGGCTTCCTTGCGGTGCAGGTCGGCCAGCGAGCGCTCCAGCTCGACCAGCGGCCGGTTGGTGCCCGAAATATTGCGGGTGCCGCCGGCGCCGACGCCCATCGTGCCGGCGGTTTCCTGCATGGCGCGCACGGTCTTTTCGTGCTGGCCCATCCCCAGATAATCGTTGGAGCACCAGATGGTGATCTCGCGGGCATTATCGGCTTCGTCGCGGTAAAGCGCTCTGGGGAAATTGCCGGCGATACGCTCGAGGTCGGCGAATACGCGATAGCGCTTTTCCGACCGCAGCGCGTCCACCGCTTCCTCGAAGATACCGCGATAATCCATGGGAGCCATTCCTTTGCGCGCGCCCGATGACAGCCGGAGGGCGAAACGAGCGAAATCATCCTCTCCTAAAACCGCCGGGGCCACATTGATATAGGTCAATTCGACGCGCGGCCCGAGGCTAAGCCCTTGTCGCGCATGGCCGGAGGGGCAGGTGTTCAGAGCCATTCTAAAGTTCTCCCGCCGATCTGCCAACAGCGCTTTCCCGCCATTCCTGAGAGAAAACCCGCTATCGGGCGTTTCGGGGCGCGAAGCGGGGCCGGGGCCGTCTTGCCGGGCCGATGAGGGGGCGGTATTCAAGCGGACCTTTCCCGAACTGTCGGACTTTCGGATCATGACTCGCTTTGCCCGCTATCCCAGCCTCAAGGACCGCCCGGTCGTCATTTCCGGGGGCGCTTCGGGTATCGGGGAATCCCTGGTCCGCCATTTCGCCGACCAGGGCGCGCGCGTCGGCTTCGTCGATATTGCCGAAGCGGCCGGAGCGGCTCTGGCCGCCGAATTGACGGCCGCCGGGCGCGCCGTCCGCTTCACCCGATGCGACGTCACCGACATCGAGGCCTATCAGGCCGCCATAGCCGGCTTCGCCGCTGCCCATGGCGCGGCCCGGGTGCTGATCAACAATGCCGCCCATGACCAGCGCCACAACTGGGCCGAGGTGACCCCGGCCTATTGGGACGAGCGCCTGGCGGTGAATTTGAAGCATGCCTTCTTCGCCATGCAGGCGGTGGCGCCGGGCATGGCCGCGGCCGGCGGCGGCTCGATCATCAATTTCGGCTCGATCAGCTGGATGATCATGAGCCCGTCCATCCCCCTTTATGAAACCGCCAAGGCGGCGGTGCATGGCCTGACCCGCTCCATGGCCCGCGAATTGGGGCGCTCCGCCATCCGGGTCAATTCGCTGGTGCCCGGCGCCGTCGTCACCCCGCGCCAGCTCGATCTCTGGCTCAAGCCCGAGGATTTGAAGGATATCGAGGCCCATCAGGCCTTGTCCGGACATCTGACGCCGGACGATTGCGCCCGCATGGCCCTGTTCCTCGCCGCCGACGACAGTGCCATGATCTCCGGGCAGCATTTCCTGGTCGATGCGGGCTGGGCGAATAGCTAGAAGGCCGTCCAAACCGGCGTTCATCCCCTGTTCATCCCCTTTCCCTCATCACGCTCCTGCCTTAATGAGGGGACATCACAAGGCCATTCCATTCGCGAATCCTTCAGGGGGATATTTATGAAGTCGAAGGTTATCGTCGCTCTTGCAGCGGCCCTGGCGCTCAGCGCCTGCACCACCACCGATCCCTATACCGGCCAGAGCCGGATCTCCAATACGGCCGGCGGCTCGCTGCTCGGCGCCGGCGGCGGCGCGGTGGCCGGCGCCATTGTGGGCGCGGCAGTTGGCGGCGATCCGCGCGTCGGCGCCTTGATCGGCGCCGGTGTCGGCGGCCTGACCGGCGCGGCCATCGGCAATTACATGGACCAGCAGGAAGCCGAATTGCGCGCCCAATTGCAGGGCACCGGCGTCTCGGTCACCCGCGCCGGCGACCAGATCATCCTCAACATGCCGTCCAACATCACCTTCGCCACCGATCAGTCGACGGTGCAGCCGCAATTCAACCAGACCCTGGTTTCGGTGGCCCTGGTGCTCAAGAAGTTTGACAAGACCATTGTCGACGTCTATGGCCACACCGATTCCACCGGCTCGAACGAGCACAACCTGTCGCTCAGCCAGCGCCGCGCCGTCTCGGTGGCCACCATCCTGTCCAATCAGGGCATCGATCAGCGCCGCTTCTATATCGAGGGCAAGGGCCCTTCGAGCCCCATCGCCTCCAATGCCACCGAATCCGGCCGCGCCCAGAACCGGCGCGTGGAAATCCAGCTCTCCCCGATCCGCGGCTAAGGCGCAACGCCCGGCCCGATCGCAGATCGAATGAAAACGCGGCCCCCAGGGCCGCGTTTTTTATTGGACCGGAATGGGAGGGGCTTCCGTCACGGGCTCGGAAATCGGCGTTCCGGGCTGCATATCGGTGCCCGGCGCGCCGGAAAAGATCTGCATCGCCAGCAGGATCGCCACGATGATGGCGAGGGCGCACAGCCCATAGAGCCACCAATTGGTCGGCCCGGCCGCCGCCATCGAGGCCTCGGGTTCCACCGGCTGGCTGATGCCGGGCGCGGCGGGGTCGGGGGGCGCGGCGTTCCCGTCCGTCGCGATGTTGATGCTAGGCTCTTGCCTGGATGGGCGTTCCTCTGGTCCGGGCATCAAAAATCCCCCTTGAATACGGTTTCGGCGCCGACGCCGCGGGCCACGCCTTCGCGGACATGGGCGATGGCCGCATCGATTTCGGCCGGCTCGAAGGCGACGGCCGCGCCTTCGATTTGCGCGCCGGTGGCCTCGGCCTTCAATTGCTGGAGCAGGTCGAGCTTTTCGCGCGCCGTGAACAAGGTGTGACGGGCGATCTGCATGGGATTGAGCTGGTCGCCGCCGCCCATGCGCTGCTTGAGTGTGTCAAAGACCATGATCTTTCTCCCGAACGAATTGCGGGCGAACCGCTTGCAGGCTCAATGCGGCCGGGCCGGTCCGGTTCCGTCGGTGCCTGGCGGCGGATCGCTCCGACTTAACGTCCTTTTGAGACATTCTGTCGCTTGATATGCGTTCACTGGAGGCCCCTTAATGGGTCGGGTTGCCACTTTTCTGATCTCGGGGACGCATCGGCGGCTGCGCCGGCTGCTGGTCTGGCTGTTCGCCGTCACCATGCTTGTGGGAGGCGCCGCTTGGATCGCCTCCGAGCAGGTGGCGCAAAATATGCGGACGGAAATCGATCGCAGCCTCGTCACCTATGGCGGCCTGCGCAGCAATATCGTCACCATCTTCGATGCGATGGATGCCAGTCTGACCGCCTCGCCCTGCTCGGACAGCTTCCGCCGGGAGATGCGGCGCATCGCCTTCCTGCCCGATGGCGTCAACGAATTGCTCTATGCCCCCGATGGCAGCGTGCTGTGCGCCGGCAATACCGGATTGCTGGCGGTACCCATGGAATTGGGACCACCCGATATTGCCGCTTCGGATCAGTTCGGCATCGCGCTCTGGCTCGACCGGTCGCTGGAGCCGATCGGCCTGGACGCGCTCACCGGGACGATCGCGCGGCGCGGACCCTTCGCCCTCGTCACCCCGCCGCAATTCATCCCCGCCGATACCGGCGCGAACTGGCTGGAGGAGGAACTGGTCTATAGCGCCGGCGCCGGTCGCTGGCTTCATCGCACGGGCACCGAAGGCGTGCATGCGGCGGCGCTGCTGGCTCCGGTCCAGGCACCGCTCGGCCTGCTCCAGGGCGCGCTTTATCAATATGCCTGCGATCCCGCCGGGGAGCATTGCGTGGCGGCGCGCGCCCCGCTTCTGGCGCTTATGTCACAAGGCGCTCCGGCTATCGGGCTGGTTCTCGCCGCCCTGGCGGTGCTGGCGGCCTGGCTGACTCAGCAGGCCTGCGGCGTGGTGGAGCGCCATTGGTCGTTCGAAGCGCGTTTCCTGCGCCAATTCGGCAAGGGCTCGCTGGTCTGCGCCTATCAGCCGCTGCTCAACCTGCGCACCGATCGCATTGTCGGATGCGAGGTGCTGGCCCGTTGGCGCGATGTCGACGGCACCATCGTGCCGCCCGACCGCTTCCTGCCCATCATCGAGAAACACGGTTTGACCGAGCGCTTCACCGCCATGGTGGCCGATCAGGCCCATGCCGAGCTGGTGGCGAGGCTGACGGCGGGGGCGCGGCTGCAGGTCAATTTCAACATCTTCCCGCAAGATCTCGACGCCGCCCGGCTGATTGCCATCTATGCGCCGTTCCTGACCCCGGGCTCGCCCTTCGATCTGGTGGTGGAACTGGTCGAGACCGCCGAGGTGAAACCCGAAACCGCCCAGGCCGAGATCGAGCAGCTGCGCGCCGCCGGCATCGGCGTCTATATCGACGATTTCGGCGCCGGCTATTCCTCCATGCACAGTCTGGCGGCGCTTTCCGTCGAAGGGGTCAAGCTCGACCGCTCCTTCGCCATGGCCCCGGACCATTCGGTCATGGCCCGCATGCTCGACCACGCCATCGACCTGATCCAGGCATCGGGAAGGCCATTGGTGGTGGAGGGGGTGGAAACCCAGCAGCGCCTCGACCTGCTCAAAGCCGATGGCCGGGCGGATTTCGCCCAGGGCTATGCCATTGCCCGGCCATTGCCGCTGGAGGCTTTCATCGCCTTTTTCGCCGAGCATGGGCCGCATCCGGCAGCCAATTCGCGCCTCGTGGCCTGATCACATTTGCTTTTAACGGGAAACCGCTTCGGTCCGCTCGCGTTGGGTCTGCACAATCCATGCAAGGAGGATCAAAAATGGCTTATGACGACGCCCGTATGGCGAATGCCGATCTCAAGGAAACCCACGATCTGATCGCCTCGGACAAGGTCGAAGGCACCAAGGTGTACGACCCGACGGGCGAGCATATCGGCTCGATCGAGCGCATTCTGGTGGAAAAGCGCGGCGGCAAGGTATCCTATGCCGTGCTCAGCTTCGGCGGCTTCCTCGGGATGGGGCATGACCATTATCCATTGCCCTGGTCCAAGCTCAATTATGACCAGGACCTCGGCGGTTATCGCGTCGATATCACCAAGGAGCAGCTGGAAGGCGCTCCCAGATATGAAACCGAGAGCGACGATTACTGGACAGCCGAAAACGGTCGCCGCGTCTATGATTATTATGGCGTGACCCCGTATTGGATCTGATCCAGAACCAGTTTTTCATCACCTGATGATTGCCGGGACCGGCGCCTCCACAGGGCGCCGGTTCTTCATGTGCTGAAGCGATCCTTTCCCTCGCATCAAACGCAGGCGCTGGTGAAGGTTACCGGCAGAAATGTCAGAATTCCCGCTACGAAGGCCGCCCGGTTGGCCCAGAGCGCCGAAATCGACAGCGTATTGGCCGGCTCGCCCCTTTCGGGCCGCCGCAGCGCCAGCCAGGCCAGCGGCAGCAGGCACAATATGAAAGCCGCGAGCAGGATCAGCCGGTGCTGGCTCCAGCCATAGGCGCAGCCCAGGGCTTGCAGGGCATAAAGCAGCACGAAAGCCAGCGACCAGATGGTGAAGCCGGCAATGAGCAGGATCAGCGCTTTCTTGTTGGATGAAGTCATGCCGCTGCTCCCGCCAGGCCCAGCAAGAGCGTCAGCGCCAAGGCCGGCAAAGCCGCGCCGGCGGCGTAGCCGTTCCAGAGCCAGGTCAGCACCATTTCGGTCTGCCGGTGCGCCGAAACATAGTTCTGCTGCATCCGCCACCAGCCATGCCCGGCCATCAGCGCGGCGAAGCCGCAATGCAGGGCCGCATAACCGAGCGTGGTGAAGATCAAGGCCTGGCGTGCATGTTCCGTGGGTTCGGGGATGAAGGCCATCAGGGCGATCAGCAGGCCGGTGGCCAGAATCTGTGCCGCGGCGGCCAGTCCCAATAAACCGCCCGCCGCGCCGCCCCGGGCATTGGTCCGCCGCGCCAGCCAGCTCAAGGCGGCTCCGGCCATCGTCGCCGCCAGTCCCGCAATGCCCAGCCAAGGCGGCAGGCCGAGCGGCGTCATGTCCTGCCAGTTCGGCGCCACCACCAGCAGGAACAATCCGCCGAACAGCAGCGAGGCAAACAGCGTGGCATTCATCACCAGCGCCCCGCGATTGGCGAGGATGGTGACATTGCTGGTGCATTCGACATCGAGCACCGCCCTTTCGCCCATACCGATCTCGACGGGGCCGAAATCGCGTTTTTGTCCCAGCGTCAGCGGCCAGAACAGGAACAGCACCAGGGTGGCCAAGGCGCCCAGCGGCGCCAGCCAGTAAAGGCCGAACAGCAGCGCCAGGAAGAAGCTGGCGGTGGCGATGGCGGTCCAGAGTGGCAGGAAGGTGCGGCGGGGCAGGATGACGACATGTTCGGGCGCGCCGGTGACCATGTCGACGCCCATCGTCTCCTGGTCGTTATTGCGCGCGAAACCGAGATAGCCGAAGCCGCCCGCCTGTACCGGGCCGATCTTGGCCGGTTCGAGCTGATCGGCCCGCTCGTCGATCCGCGGGATGGCGGCGAAATTATAGGGCGGCGGCGGCGTCGCCGTGGCCCATTCCAGCGTCTGCGCCTTCCAGGGATCGCGGCGGAAGAAACGCCCGAAACGGAATTGCAGCACCATGTCGGCCAGCACCAGCGCAAAACCCATGGCGAGGATGAAGCCGCCGATGGATGAGAGCAGGTTGAGCCAGTCCCAGCCCCAATTGGACGGATAGGTGGAAATGCGTCGCGGCATGCCCATGAGGCCGGTGAGATGCATCAGGAAGAAGGTCAGGTTGAAGCCGATAAAGATCAGCCAGAAGGCGGGTACCGACAGCCGGTAGAGGCTCTGCCGCCCGGAAATATGCGGCATCCAGTAATAAATCCCCGCCAGCATCGGGAAGACGAAGCCGCCGACCAGCACATAGTGCAGATGGGCGACGACGAAATAGCTGTCATGGGCCTGACTGTTGAACGGCACCATGGCCAGCATCACTCCGGTCAGCCCGCCGATGACGAAGACGAAGAAGAAGCCGAAGATATAGAGCATGGGCACGTCCCAGCGCGGCCGTCCCGAGGCCAGGGTGCCGAGCCAGGCGAAGATCTGCACCGCCGTGGGGATGGCGACCAGGGCGCTGGCCGCCGAGAAGAAGGCCAGCGCCAGATGCGGGATGCCGACGGTGAACATGTGGTGCACCCAGAGCCCGAAGCTCAGGAAACCCAGGGCGACAATGGCGGCGATTATGGCGCGATAGCCCAGGATCGGCCGCTGCGCGAAGACCGGTATGACGGTCGACAGCACCCCGGCGCCGGGCAGGAAGATGATATAGACCTCCGGGTGCCCGAACAGCCAGAACAGGTGCTGCCACAATAGCGGGTCGCCGCCCCGGTTCGGATCGAAGAAGGGCAGGCCGAAGGCGCGTTCGAGTTCGAGCAGGATCGAGCCCAGGATCAGCGGCGGGAAGCCGATCATCATCATTCCCGAGGTGACCAGCATGTACCAGCCGAGCAGGGGCATGCGGGTGAGCGACATGCCCGGCGCCCGCATCTTGAGAATGGACACCAGGATTTCGACCGCCGCTGTCACCGCCGAGATTTCGACGAAGGTGATGCCGAGCAGCCAGACATCGGCATTGATGCCGGGCGTATAGGGCTTGGAGGTCAGCGGCGTATACATGAACCAGCCGCCATTGGGCGCCGCGCCCGCCAGCATGGCGCCGATCAGGATCATGCCGCCGAACAGATAGCACCAGAAGCCATAGGCGGTGAGCCGGGGAAAGGCCATGTCGCGCGCGCCCAGCATCTTGGGCAGCATGTAGATGATGAAGCCCTCGAACATCGGAATGGCGAACAGGAACATCATCACCGTGCCATGCATGGTGAAGATCTGGTTGTAGAGTTCAGGGCCGATAAAGGCGCTGTTCGGCGTCGCCAATTGCGCCCGGATCAGCATGGACAGCAACCCGCCAATGGCGAAGAAGACCAGCGCCGTTACCATGAAGCGCTTGCCCAATACGCTGTGATTGACGCTGGACAGCCGACCGAGGCCGGGCGGCGTCGTCCAGATGCGTTCGAGCTGCTTGTGCAGGCTGATGGGGGAGGGAACCTCGTTCATCGGCTGGCCTCCCCCAGCAGCGCAGCGAAATCGTCCGGCGCATGCGCCTCCACCCGGAAGAACATGATGTCGTGGCCTTCACCGCAATATTCGGCGCATTGGCCCCAATAGCTGCCCGGCGCGTCGGCTTCGAGCCGGATGCGGTTGATGCGCCCCGGAATGGCGTCGATCTTGCCGCCCAGCCGGGGAATCCAGAAGGCATGGATGACGTCTTCGGCGGTAACGGTGATATCGACCGGCTGGCCGGCGGGGATATGCAGGATGTCGTCGCTCATGATCGTCCCATCGGGATAGGCGAAGCTCCAGTGCCAGCGGCTGGCATGGGCACTGAGCTGCACCGGGGCCGCGCCGCGCGGCAGCAATTGCTCGCCCAGCACCAGCGCCGTGCCGGTCAGCAGCACCAGCACCGGAACGGGCAGGACCAGCCCGCCGCCCACGATCCATTGCCCGGGCGTGAGGCGGCCGATCCATTCCGTGCGCAGATAGGCCAGCGCGAACAGCACCATGACCAGGACGAACAGGACCACCGCGCCCCAGAACATCACCCACCAGAGCAGGGCGAGATTGGCGGCGCGCGGCCCCGCCGGATCGAGCGCCGACAGCTCGCCGCTGCAACCGGCCAGCGCCAGCGGCGTTGCAGCCACAGCAACCGTCTTCAACCAGGGAAGCAGATCATGGCCGATCCGTCGCGCGACAGCGAAGAGCGGGAAATGCAACTGGAAGAAGGCCAGGAGGCCAGTTCCGACCATCCCAATCCCTATATCCGCGACCTCGCCGAGCAGGATGTCAGCTCCACCATCGCCGTGGCCGGGCACCCGATCCACGCCATGCTGGTGCATTTCCCCATTGCCTTCGTCATCGCCACTTTGGGCGTCGACATCTTCTATTGGTGGTCCGGCGAACCCTTCTGGCTGGAGGTCGGCAAATGGTCGGCCGGCGCCGCTTTCGGCTTCGGCGTGTTGGCGGCCATTGTCGGCACGCTGGAATTGCTGGCCGTGCCCGGCATCAGGGTGCGCGTCGCCAGCTGGAACCATGCCATCGCCGCCATGGTGCTGCTGGCCATTGCCGGGGCCAATGCCGGCTTGCGGCTGTATTTCCCGGAGGCGGTGTTGCCCGGCGGCCTCATGCTGTCGGTGCTGGCCAGCATGGCCACGGCCTTTGCCGGCTGGCATGGCGGCAAGCTGGTCTTCGATCATGGCGTCGGCCTCCTCATCTCGCCCCGCCAATGATCGGGCCGACCAATGCGGACAAGGCGCCGGGCGCGAAGATGCCGGTGAAGAATTCCGGCCATTCCAGCCGCGGCTTGCCCAGCACCAGCACCAGGATGGACGCGATGACCAGAACGGTCAGCGGCACCACCAGGGCGGCCCGCCAGGCCGGATAGATATGGCCCGGCTCGAACAGTTTCAGGATCGCCAGGCCGGAGAAAATGTGGATGCCCGTCAGCATGGCGACGCCGACCAGCTTGGCCGAGAACCAGTTTTCATAAGTGCCCTGGAGAAAGATCAAAGCCGTCCCCGAACCGATGGCGGCGAAGGCGGAGGGCGACACCAGGCCCACATAGAAATAACGGGTAAAGGCATGCAGCTTGTGCAGGGCCTCGCTCTCCAGCCCTCCGCGCTGCCGATAGAGGAAGGGCAGGGCGATCAACCCCGCCGACCACAGCGCGATGGTGCCCACATGGATGAATTTGAGCCAGGTGACCAGCATCGCGACGATCATCCCGCCGCCTCCCGGCGCGGCCCGAGCGCATCGAGCAGCCGCCACAGCACCAGCGCCAGCAAGGGCAGATTGGCCGGCACCCACATGATCAACCCGCCCAATTGCTGGTCGTCCAGCGACGCCAGGCCGAAGGCGAGCGTCGTGCCGAAATGCGGCAGGTAGAGCGGGGCGGGAGCAAAGACCAGCAGCGCCCCGAGCAGTCCCATCTGGATCGCCGATGACAGGGCCACCACGCCGGCGCTCATCGGCGCCCCGCTGCGCAGCAGGCCCAGCCACAGCCAGGCAAAGCTGGCGATCAGGCTCGCCTGCATGGCCCAATAGAGCGCCGGATGGCTGAAGGCGGCGGCATAGAGATCGGGCGTGTGCCACAGCCACAGCGCCAGCGTCGAAACGATTAGCGCCGGCAGCAGTCTCGGCCGCCGCCCCCATGCCGCCGGCAGCGCCCATGCCAGCAGCGGCGCCACCACCATGGTCAGCAGCACATGGTGGCCGACCCGCGCTGAAAACAGCGCGACGCTGAGGGCGCAGAGCGGCGAGATGAACAAGGCCGACGCCATGATCCAGGCACCGGCAAAGGCCGCCTGCCGGGAGCGCGCCGCGCCCCGCAAGGCCAAAAGCCCCCACAGCGCCGCGAGGGCGAGGACGATCAGCAGCACCGGTTCGAAATTCCACCGGCTCCAGAGTTCATCCCCGGTTGGCGGCGGGCCGCAATAGCTCATGTCGAAGGAAAAGGCTGACGCTGGGTCCATTTCCATTCCGTTGGTTCCTCGCCTCCTTAGGGGGAGCGCTAGTTGGCTTTCCGAGCTCCGGCTTCTTCAAGACGCAAGACCACTCGCCCCTCCGACGCCTCTTAGGCCTCCTGATCAGCCTGTCGAACCACGAGGTCGCGGCCACGGAGCTGTCGACCTCGTCCTTCGACAAGCTCAGGATGGGGTCTACGAGAAATTGTGCGCCTCCCGCCCCTCGGTGAGGAGGGAGGCGCACGGGTCGCAACATATGATCAGGGCTGCTCCGCTCCTTCGCCGGCCACCGGCTCGCCGCCCGGCAGGGCATAGGCGATGAAATAGTCGCCGATCGGGGTTTCCATGAAATCGTGGCCGCCGGCATTGATCACCACGATCTGTCGACCGCCCGCTTCATAGGTCATGGGGCCGGCCTGGCCGCCCGCCGGCAGCTCCACCTGCCAGACTTCTTCGCCGGTCTCGATATCGATGGCGCGGAACAGGTCGTCGGTGGTGGCGCCGATGAAGAACAGGCCCGAGGCGGTGATGACGCCGCCGCCATTGTTCGGGGTGCCGATCTCGAACGGCAGCATGGAGGGAATGCCGAACGGGCCGTTCTTGCGGGCCGAGCCGAAGGGGCGGTCCCACAGCACTTCGCGATTATTGATGTCGATGGCCGCGATCCCCCCATAGGGCGGCTCCTTGCACAAGAGACCGGTATAGGGCACGCGCCAGCCGGCATTGACGCGGATGCCATAGGGCGTCAGCGCCTGCGGGCTGATCGAGCCATGCGAGCCCGAGCCGGCCCCGGGGGTGTAATTGGGGTCGGTGATCGGCAGGATGCCCAGGGCGTCCACTTCCTCGCGGGGCACCAATTGGTTGTAATTGGGCATATTGTTGTAATTGGCGATCATGATGCCCTTTTCGGGATCGATGGCCACCCCGCCCCAATCGCTGCCGCCATTATAGCCGGGGAACTGAATCCAGGGCTGGTCCAGGGTCGGGGGCGTATAGACCCCGTCATAGATGGCCTGGCGGAACTGGATACGGCACCAGAGCTGGTCGAGCGGCGTCGCTCCCCACATCTGCGCCTCGGTCAGGTCGGGTTTCAACAGATTGGGGAAATCGGTGACGAAGGGCTGGGTCGGCGACAGCCGCTCCGGCTCGACGCCGCCCTGCGGGGCCGGGCGTTCCTCGATATCGACCAGCGGCTCGCCGGTGGCACGGTCGAGAATATAGAATTGCGCCTGCTTGGAGGGCATGACGATGGCCGGCACCGGTCCGTCGGGACCGGGGAAATCCACCAGCGTGCCCTGGCCGCCCAGATCATAGTCCCAGATGTCGTAATGCACGGTCTGGTAATGCCAGGCGACGGCGCCGGTCTCCACGTCCAGCGCCACGATGGCCGTGGAATAGGTGTTTTCCTCATCGGAGCGGTCGCCGCCCCAATAATCCACGGCCGAATTGCCCATGGGCAGATAGACCAGGCCAAGCTCGTCGTCGCCCGAGGCGATAGTCCAGACATTGGGGGTGCCCGGCGTATAAATCTCGCCTTCCGGCGGCAATCCGGTTTCGCCCGGCCTTCCCATATCCCAGGCCCAGTCCATTCCGCCGGTCACCGCATTATAGCCACGGATGACGCCCGAGGGCGCTTCGCGGGTCTGGCCGTCGCTGACCTGGCTGCCGACCACCAGCACGTCGCGCACCAGAGTGGGCGGCGAGGTCGGGGCGTAAAAGCCCGGGGCGCTGTCGCCGATGCCTTCCATCAGGTTGACGATGCCGCCATTGCCGAAATCGGCGCAGAGCTGGCCGGTCTCGGTATCGAGGGCGATCATGCGCGCGTCATGGGTCAGGTTGACCACGCGGGTGGCGCAAAGCTCGCCCTGATCGGCACCGGGGTCCTCGAAATAGACCAGCCCCCGGCAGGAGGCGTTATAGCCGATGGCGTCGGCGGAAACGACCGGGTCATAGGTCCAGAATTGCGTGCCGGTCGCCGCGTCGAGCGCCGTGATCTTGTTGAGCGCCGAGCAGAGATAGAGCCGGTCGCCGATCTTGATCGGGGTGTTCTGGTTACCGAAGGCTTCGTCGCCCTCCGGCAGGTCGCCGGTGCGGAATTCCCAGATCTGTTCGAGCTGGCCGGCATTGTCGCGATTGATCTGCGTCAGCGGCGAATAGCGCGTGGCGTGATTGGTGCCGCCATAGGCCGGCCAGTCCGCCCCGGTTTCAAACAGGACATAACGGGCGGTATCGGGAACGATTTCCGCTTCGGTAGCCAGTTCGTCGCCCACAGGCGCCTCCGGCTCGATGCCGGTCTCGTCAGGCGGCACTGGCGGGGTTTCCGGGGCCGTCACGTCGGTCTCCGGCTCCGGTTCTGCCGGCGGCACCTCGTCCTGGGCATAGCTGGGCTCGGTGCTGTAATTGGCAATGGCAATGGCGCCCAATGCCCCGACCAGGGTGATCATCGCCGCAGCCATGCCGGTGCCGAAGCGGCGGATGGAGCCGCGCAGCATCGGCAATGTGGTCAGCACCAGAACCAGCACCACGCTGGGCGCCAGCAGCCGGGGCACCTGGGCCCAGCCATTGAACCCGGCTTCCCACAGTGCCCAGATCAGCGTACCGGCAAAAGTAATGAGATAGACCCAGACCGCATTGAGGTCGCGGCGGAAAAGGAAATAAGCCGTCAGCAACAGACCGATGCCGGCGGGCAGGTAATACCAGGAGCCGCCCAGAACGATGAGCCACAAGCCGCCGGCGGCGATGGGCAGACCGAAGATCACCAGCAATGCGGCGATGAACATGGTCCACCAGAAGCCGAAGCCCTTCCGTTCCGTGTGTGTCGAGACATGCGCGGTCATTGGGCCCCTCCTTGGCTTTTATCGAGGGCCCAACGTCCACAAGCCGCCACAGTTCCACGATTATTTCGACGCAATGCGCGCTTGCATCGTCAGTTGCGGCATGCCGGGGGCAAATATCGGGCGCTGGCAGACGATTGCGGCCTTGCTTTCGCCATCATCGGCTGGCATAAAGCGTCCATACGTTTTCAGCCCAAGTCGGCTGCCTTCTGCCGGTCATTTCCGGTCCTTGGCTCACTGATCTACCTTGCGAACGTTTGTATGCCCTCTTGCATGTTGCGGAGGGAGGCGCTCGTTTCGCTTCGGCTCCGAGCTTTAAGGATTACCCCCATGGCCACCATCAACGGCACCGTTAAATTCTTCAACACCACCAAGGGCTTCGGCTTCATCACCCCTGAAAATGGCGGCAAGGACCATTTCGTCCACATCTCCGCCGTGCAGAATTCCGGCGTCGATGGTCTCTATGAGAACGACAAGGTCACCTATGAAGTGGAAACCGGCCGCGACGGTCGCGAGTCCGCTGTCAACCTGACCCTGGTCAAGTAAGCAGCCGCGCTCATCCGCGAATTTTGAAGGTCGCCCCTGTGGCGGCCTTTTTTATTGCGGCGGTGCGCCGGAAGGCCAGGCGTCAGGCCGGCATCGCTTTAGCTGCCCGCAATCCGGCCTCTTTCCGCCTGAGGAACGGGTCGTTGAGGAAGGTTCCAAACGGAAAGAATGACGCGATGATCGTGCGTGTCCATTCGAGGCCGGTAAAGCCCTTGCCCCGCAACGCCACGATCATCACCAGCAGATAGGCGACGAAAGCCCAGCCATGCACCATGCCGGTGATCGGCACCAGGTCCGGATAGTCGAACCAATATTTGGCCGGCATGGCGACGAGGAACAGAGCGAGCGTGGTGACGCCCTCGACCAGGGCGACATGGCGGAAGAACCTGAACATCGGGCCATGGTGAAGCAATGCCCGAAAGCTGTCAGCGTGGCGTGATGTCGCCTGGCGCTCATTCCCCCCGCGGCAGCGTTGTATAGACCCTGGCGACGAATTTATGGAATTCTGCCATGTAATTGGCGAGGAATTCCCGCGTTCCCTCATTGGTCACTTCGCCCTCGTCGGTGACGAGACCCGGGGTGAAATGAATATAGGCTTCGGGCGCGTTCATCTGCGGGGAGTTACAGAAGCTGAGCACGCTGCGCAGATTCTGCTGCGCCACGGCGGTGCCGATCGCCCCGATAGAGGCGCCGATCACCGCCGATGGCTTATGAGCGAACGAATTCTCACCCCAGGGGCGGCTGGCCCAATCGATGGCGTTTTTCAAACCGCCGGGCAGGGCCCGGTTATATTCCGGGGTCACAAACAGCACCGCATCGACCTCGGCGATGGCCTGCTTGAAGGCACGGGCCACGGCCGGATAATCCTCGTCGTAATCATAGCTATAGAGCGGCAGGTCACGGAAGGAAATTTCGCTCATCTTAAAGCCCGGGCCCGCCAGCCGCACCAAAGCGGTGGCGAGCTTGCGGTTGATGGAGGCGCTGGCCAGGCTGCCGATGAAATATCCGACTTTGAATGTGGTGGTCATGAAAATCTCCTGGGGAGCAAACGACGCAGCACAACAACGTCAAGGATTTGAATTCGATCCTGATATTCGCGGCGCTTCTTCAGCGCTTACGCGGCCCGGGCCAGCGGGAAGGTCTCCGCACGATAAAGATTGAGAATCTGAGTGGAATCGAAACGCCGCTCGTTCACTTCCAGATAGGAACCGCGCAGCAATGTTGCCGGCATGTCCTCAACCGCATAGCGCACCGCCTCGGCCGCGGAGGCGAAGCGCTTATAGCCGATCTGGCGAGAGGTTTTCGGATTCCTGCCCGGAAAGAGCTCGGCGGGTGAAGAATAGTCGATGCGTGTCATGTCTTCTTTCTTTCTAACTGTTAGGAGCGCGCGCCAGCGTCCGGCCCCTGGCCGGGGGCCGTCCAGCAATGGCGATCAGGCGATGGTGGCCGCGAGGGCTGAAAACGGCTTGCCTGCCGGGCGATATTTGCCGGGGGCATTGGCGGGATCGATCTTCCAGCGGCGATCGAGAATGCCGGCCCGCTCGGCTGCGGCAATCAGGTAATTGCGCGCCGACTCGGCCGATACCAGATTGTCCAGGGCGCTCCGGCACATGGCTTTGGCGCGCCTATATTCTCCGGTTCTGGGCCCGGTCCAGAAACGATCAAGATATTCCAGGGCTTCCCAGGCACTGCGCGCCTGATAATTGCCAGTCTGGTTTTGTTTTAGCCGGAGGAAAACCGGCCGATTGAAGGGTTTGTTTCCCATCACTTCCTCCAAAATATTATTGAAACAAGCGAGGCGGGGTTTTGCCGCCAAAATATATATGGGAATGTGGCTATTAAATTTCAAGGGGATAGTATTTCTGCATCCGGACGCTGAAGAAATACTTTCACAAATCCTCTCGACTTCCGACGCTCACGAAGCAATGACAGCCTAGCCGCGCCGCTCGCCCTCCTGCTTGGCCCGCTCAAGGTCCTCGTCAGACAGGATGCGCGTATCCGGATCGGCCGTGTCCTGTTCGGGGAGCGCGAAGTGCAGCTTCTCCATATAGGGGGTCGGCTTTTTGCGCCGGTAATCGGCGAATTCCTTGGCGTAATAATCGCGGGCCTGTTCCACCGACTTGGCGCCGGTGACAATATCATGCATCAGGTTGAGCGCCAGAAAATTGGCTTCCTCGTCATGGCAGCGCGCCGACACTTCGCCGACGGTGCGTTCCACGATGACGCTGCCATCGAACGCCGCCAGCGCCGAGAATTTCTCCGCCGGAACGCGATAGTCGATCACCGACTCGACCGAATCGTTATGCGGAGCGGGAAAATCGTGTTGGTAGAATGCCCTGGAGGCTATCATGCGCTTCCATGGCCCCGGCCTGTGCCACGTCAGCTGGCTATCGGTGATTTCGTCCGGTTCGCCATATTTGTCGATGACCAATTGCGCCGCCTCCCGCGCCTCTTCGGGCCATCCTTCGGTATGTCGCGATTTCTGTTCGCTGGCCATGTCGTGCCTCCTGTCTCTGCGCCAACAACTGCGCGGCGTGAAAAGCGTTCCTGGCCGGGCTCGGTACCGGCGCCGGGCGGAGGCAGCTTTTTGACGCCGCCAGCGTTTACCATTGTCCCAAGCAAGGAGAAGATTCATGGTCGAAGCGGCAGACATCAAGGAACATGCGGAAGTGATCGGCGCCGATGGCGTTCATGTCGGCACGGTCGATCGCGTCGAGGGCGACCGTATCAAGCTGACCAAAAAGGACAGCGGCGAGGGCTCCCACGAGGGCCACCACCACTATATTTCCATTGGTCTGGTGGCGGAAGTCGAAGGCGACAAGGTGCGCCTGTCGGCCGATGGCGATGTGGCCGTCACCTTCGAGGAGGAGCAGGGCGGCGGAGCGGCCTAGCGGCCTAGCTCTACTCAACCCATTGCGACGCCGCCAGATGGGGGAGCGGCGGCGCGGGTCCACCACACTTTCATCACCTTTGCGCGCCACCCGTCGAATCCTGCACCGGCTTCTGCTCTAATGGCGCCATGATGAATCAGTCTCCCGTCGAAACGGCGTTGAGCCGCGCTTTGATCCGCTGGTCGTTGACCAAAGCCACCCCCGTGGCGGAAACGCCGCGCAACTGGATTTTCCGGGTGGAACAGAATGGCCGCAATTTCGCCGCCCTAAAAATCCTCAAGCCCGTCGTGGCCGAGGAAGAGGGCAGGGGCGCGCGCCTGCTGCAATATTATGCCGGCGACGGCGCCGCCACCGTCTTCGACATTCATGGCGATACCATTTTCATGGAATGGCTCGATGGCGGAACATTGGGCGATCCGGTCCGCGCCGGCCGCGATGAAGAGGGCACTATCGCCATTGCCACGATCGTGACCAATCTTCATCGGCCGCGCCCCGATTATCCCGAGGGGTTGATGCCGCTGCGCCAGCGTTTCGAAGCGCTGTTCTCTACCGATGTCCGCGCCTGGCCGCATACGGCGCGCGATCTCTATGCCCGCTCCGCCGGCATCGCGCTCCAGCTTTTCGACAAGCCCATGCCGGAAATTCCCCTGCATGGCGATTTGCACCACGACAATATCATGTCCTCCGATCGCGGCTGGCTCGCCATCGACCCCAAGGGGCTGATCGGCGACCCGCATTACGAACTCGCCAATGCGTTTCGCAATCCTTTCGGCGCCACCAAGCTGGCGGCCGATCCGAAACGCATCAATGCCATGGCCGATATCTTCTCGGCCCGGCTCGGGCTCAATCGCAAGCGCCTTCTCGGCTTCGCCGCCGCCCATTCGGGCCTTTCGGCCTGCTGGGACCTGGCGGCCGGCAATTCGATCACCGTCGATCTGGCAATACTCCCCAATCTCCTCAGCGCTTACGATCAGGCCTGACCTCATGTCGCATTATTCCCGCCGGACTTTCCTGTTCCTGGGCGCCGCCTCGCTGCTCGCGGCCTGCTCATCGACCATGCCGTCCCTGCCGGCCAAGATATCGGACCGCCCCGAAGACCTGACGCGCGAGCAGATCGTCGCCACTATCAACACGGTGCGCCGAGCCAATGGTGAAGGAGCCTGGACATATAACGCTGCACTGGAAGCCGCCGCCCGCTCCCAGGCGCGACTCATGGCTCGGCAGGATCGGCTCAGCCACGATCTCGGCGTCACTTTGCGGGCCCGCGTCACCGAGAGCGGATATCTGCTGGCGGTGGGCGAGAACCTTGCCAAGGGTTATAACACCCTGCCGGAAACCATCGATGGCTGGCTGAATTCGCAGGGCCATCGCAATACGCTGCTATCGCCCAAATTCGTCGAATTCGGCCTCGCCTTTGCCCGCACCAGTTCCGGCAAGCTCTATTGGGCGCTGATCGCCGGCGGCCCCTTCGAGGCATGGCAGGCCTGAGCGCCAGCCTGCCCGGGCGAATTACCGCGTATTGTGCAGCAGGCCCTGGAAGGAGCGATAGCTGGCCTTGGGCGTGCGCTTCTGCGTTTCATAATCGACATGAACCAGGCCAAAGCGCTTGTTATAGCCTTCGGCCCATTCATAATTGTCGAGCAGCGACCAGGCGAAATAGCCGCGAATGTCGGCCCCCAATTCGCGGGCGGCAAGCACCGCTTTCAGGTGGTCGTCGTAATATTGCACCCGGCGCGGATCGTCGTCGCCCTCGACCTCGGCCATGCCGTTCTCGGTCACATAAAGCGGGATCTTGGTATATTCACTGGAGACCCGGACCAGCAGATCCGAAAGGCCCTTGGGGTAGATTTCCCAGCCGATATCGGTCTTTTCGAGGTCGCCCTTGACCTGCTGGATCGCCGGGCCACCGGCTTCGCCGGCCTTGTAGATGCCGCGGGTATAATAATTGATGCCCAGCCAGTCGAGCGGACGGGAAACCACTTCCATATCGGCCTGATAATTTTCCGGAAGGTAGTCGGCCAGCCAATTGGTCACCACTTCGGGATATTGGCCTTTCAGCACGCCGCCCAGATAAAAGCGATTGAACAAGGCATCGCCCATGTCGCAGGCCTGCATGTCTTCCGGCTTGTCCGAAAAGGGCTCGGATTTCTCCAGGTTGAGCACGATGCCGAGATTTTTGGCGCCCGAAGCCCGCAGCGCGTCGATGGCGGTGCCATGGGCGAACAGCACATGGTGCATGGCGTGGGCGGCGGCGCGCAGATCGCGATAGCCGGGGGCATGGATGCCCAGATAATGGCTGAGAAAAGCGACGCACCAGGGCTCGTTTATGGTGGCGGTGGCGGCCAGGCGGTCACCGAACTTGTCGGCAACCAATGTCGCGTAATCGCCGAACCAATGGGCAATGTCGCGGTTCATCCAGCCGCCGCGATCCTGCAGGGTCGAGGGCAGGTCCCAGTGATAGAGCGTGGCATAGGGCTTGATGCCGCGTTCCAGCATCCCGTCGAGCAGGCGGTCGTAAAAGTCCACGCCTTCCTGGTTGACGGCGCCGGTGCCCTCGGGAATGAGGCGCGGCCAGGCGAAGGAGAAACGATAGGCATCGAAACCGCCATCGCGGATCAGGTCGAGATCCTGCGGCCAGAGCTCGTAATGATTGCAGGCCTGCAGCCCGGTATCGCCATTGTGCACATTGCCCGGTGTCGCCGAAAACGTGTCCCAGATCGACTGGCCGCGGCCATGACCCTGCCCGCCTTCGATCTGATAGGCGGCGGTGGCCACGCCAAAGGTGAAGTCGGGACCGAAATCCCGGCGATCAAACGAGAACATATCCCCTCCCTGCCGGCCTGACGCCGTGTTGGAGAAGCCGGATACCATCGGTGCGCCAGGCTATGCAATCGATTTCAGCAATCGATACAGGTGCTGTACGTACCTCATCTTCTCATTGCGGTTTTATGGGATGCGGCGCAGGACATTCCGGGCAATGGCCCGATAGGCCGTCGCTTCCCGGCCCTCCGGCATCGTCGCCATGGGCGGGGCGCCGGCATCGGAATTTTCACGAATGGACATGACCAGGGGAATGGGGCCGAGGAAGTCGATGCCCAGCGTACCGGCGGCCTTTTCGGCGCCGCCCGAACCGAAAATGTCATAGCGGTGGCCGGTATCGGGGGCGATGAAATAGCTCATGTTTTCAATGAGCCCCAGCACCGGAACCGACATGCGGCGCAGCATGTCGATGGCCTTTTGCGCATCGATCAGGGCCAGGTCCTGCGGGGTGGAGACGATGACGACGCCATCGATAATCGTCTGCTGGAACAATGCGATATGGATATCGCCGGTGCCCGGCGGCAGGTCGATGACCAGCACGTCGAGCCCGCCCCAATCGGTTTCGCGCAGCAGCTGGCGCAGGCCGGACGTGGCCATCGGGCCGCGCCACACCACGGCCTGACCCGGAACCAGCATGGAGCCGATGGACATGACTTTGAGCCCATAGGCCTCGTGCGGCGTGAAAATACCGTCGTCGCGGATTGCCGGCTTGCCCTCGATGCCCAGCAATTTCGGCACGGAAGGGCCGTAGAGATCGGCGTCCAGGACGCCGACGCGCAGACCTTCCGCCGCCAGGGCCAGAGCGAGGTTCACCGAAGTGGTCGACTTGCCGACCCCGCCCTTGCCCGAGCCCACCGCGATGATGCGCTTGACGCCGGCCACGCGGGTCTTGCCCTGCGGCGCCGCCGATCCGTGGCCGAATTTCGGCGCAGGAGATTTTTCGGCGGTGATCGAGACCATCACCTTGCGGGAGCCGGCCAGGTCCTGGGCAAGCTTGTGCGCCTCGTCCCGGGCCGGCCCGAAAGCCGCCTCCATGCCGGTGGCCACGGCAATGGCGAAGGCGACGGCGCCCGGGGTGACGATGATCTCCGAGAGACCAGCATAAGTGGCAAGGTCGCCGCCGCCGGGAATTTCGACCCCGGCAAGAGCGGCTTTGATCTGGGTGGCGAGTTCGGTATCGGCCATGCGGCTTGCTTGGGCGCAAAAAGCGCAGCAACTCCAATGTCATGCCGGGCGCAGGCCGGCATCCATCTGAGAATATTCCCGCGCGCGCATCCAGAATGTCACCCCGGCCTGCGCCGGAATGACATCGCGTTTGTGGAAATGCCTCGATCCTAGAGGATCGACTGGCCGGTGCCGGCCCAATCCTTGAGGAAGCCTTCAATGCCCTTGTCGGTCAGCGGGTGCAGGGCCAGCTTCTTGATGACGTCGGGCGGGATGGTGGCGACGTCCGCGCCGGCGAGGGCCGCCAGGGTGACGTGGTTGGCCGAGCGGATCGAGGCCGCCAGAATCTGCGTCTCGAACTGGTAATTGTCGTAGATGGTGCGGATGTTCTCGATCAGCTCCATGCCATCGAGATTGATGTCGTCGAGGCGGCCGATAAAGGGCGAGATATAGGTCGCGCCGGCCTTGGCGGCGAGCAGCGCCTGATTGGCCGAAAAGCAGAGCGTCACATTGGTTTTGACGCCGGCATCCTTGAAGTGCTTGGTGGCCTTGAGGCCGGCCAGGGTCAGGGGCAGCTTGACGACCACATTGGAGGCGATCTTGGCCAGGACCTCGCCCTCGGCGACCATGCCGTCATATTCGAGGCTGGCGACTTCGGCCGAGACCGGGTCGGGGGTGATCGCGCAGATTTCCTTGATGACTTCCTTGAAGTCGCGGCCGGATTTGGCGATCAGCGACGGATTGGTGGTCACCCCGTTGACGAGGCCGGCATCGTGGAGTTCCTGGATGGCGGCGGTATCTGCAGTATCGACAAAGAACTTCATCGTTCCCTCCTAAAATGCATTCTGTTCCGGCACGTTAGCCGGATTCTATTCCATGGCGGCGGGGCGCCGCAAGCTCTTGCTCAGCGTAGGGCGCCCAGAAAGGCGGCGGCCAGATCGCCGACGCGGTCTTCCGGAATCCCGGCAATATTGATGCGGCTGTCCCCAGTCATATAGACCCCGTTTTCGGCCTTAAGATGGTCGACGGCATCATTGGTCAGCCCGAGCAGCGAAAACATGCCGCGATGATCGGCGACGAAGTCGAAATCGGTGGAATTGGAGCGCTCGCGGATGGCGTCTGCCAGCTTTTTTCGTAGCAAAATCATGCGGTTACGCATGGTCGCCAGTTCTTCCTCCCATTCGGCGCGCAAGGCTGCGTCATCCAGAATAGTGCGGATGATTTCCGCGCCATGATCGGGCGGCTGCGAATAGGCGCCGCGAATGATGTTGAGAAGCTGCGAATTGGCGATGTCGGCCTCGTCGGAATTGCGAGCCATGAGGATGGCAGCGCCGACACGTTCGCGATAAAGGCCGAAATTCTTCGAGCCCGAGAAGGCTATCAGAGCTTCCGGCACCGTGGATAGAATTTTGCGCGTACCATAGGCATCGGGCTCGATGCCGTCGCCGAAACCGAGATAGGCCAGGTCGATAAAGGGCAGGGCGCCGGTCTTGGCTAGGCTCTGCGCCACCTGGTCCCATTGCGCCTCGGTGAGATTGGCGCCGGTCGGGTTATGGCAGCATCCATGCAGCAGGACGACGTCGCCGGCGCCCAATTGGTCAAGCGCCGCAAGCATTTGCTCGAATTTGACGCCGCGCGTCGCCGGATCGAAATAGGGATAGGTCGCGACCTTGAGACCCGAATTGATGGCGATCGGATTGTGGTTGGCCCAGGTGGGGTCCGATACATGAATTGTCGCGCCGGGGCGGGCGCGGTTGATGAGCTGCATCAGGACCCAGAGCGAGCCGGTGCCGCCCGGGGCCTGGGCCACGCGGATACGGGCGCTGTCGGCGCTGTCGGCCACGACGAGATCGATTACGGCGGCGCCATAGCCCTTATTGCCGGCAATGCCGAGATAAGTCTTTGTTTTCTCGTTCGAAAGCATCCGTTCTTCGGCTTTGCGCACGGCTTTCATAACCGGGGTCACGCCGTTTTCGTCCTTATAGACGCCGACGCCGAGGTCGATCTTGGTGGAACGCGAATCGGCGGAATATTCGCCCATGAGCGCAAGAATCTTGTCGCCGGGGGCCTTGGTGAGAGCTTCGAACATGTGCTGGAGATCCAGTGGGAAAGGCGCGATCCTTATAGGCCGGACAGCAATTTTTGCAATCTTCGTAGAGACCTCACCCGGTGCTTGTCGAGGAGATAAGTCCGGGGCCGGGTTCCCGTGGTTCGATAGGCGCGCCACGAGGTTTCCGCATCAGCGTTTCACGCCCAATCTCTCCAGTTCCGCCGTCAATTGCGGAACGATTTCAAAGAGATCGCCGATCAGCGCCAGATCGGCGATCTTGACCAGCGGCGCCTCCGCATCGGCGTTGATGGCGATGATTTTCCTAGCGCCCTGGATGCCGGCAAGGTGCTGGAGCGCCCCGGAAATGCCGATGGCGATATAAAGATCGGGGGCGATGATCTTGCCGGTCTGGCCGATCTGCCAATCGTTGGGGGCAAAGCCCGCATCGACGGCGGCGCGAGTGGCGCCGATGGCCGCGCCCAGGGTTTTCCCAAGTTTTTCAATCAGTTGGAAACCCTCGGTCGAACCGACGGCGACGCCGCCGCCGACCACGATCTGGGCGGTGGCGAGATCGGGCACGTCGCTCTCGCTGCGATGGGCGGCGATAAATCTTGCGGCGGAAGCGGTAGGAGAATCAATGGTTTCGATGGGCGCCGCATTGCCGGAAGCGGCCGGACGGAAGGCCGAGGCGCGGAAAGTGAGGACGTGCCGGGCCTGGTTGTCGATGACGGTTTCGAGAGCGTTGCCGGCATAGATGGGCCGCGTGAAGCGGTTTTCGCCCTCGATGGCGACGATGTCGGTGACCGGCTGGATGTCGAGTGTGCCGGCCAGGCGCGGCATCACGTCCTTGCCCAGGGTCGAGGCACTCGAGACCAGATAGCGGTAGCGGACTGCTAACGTTGAGACCAGCGCCACGAGCGATTCCGCTAGCAGATCGGTGTCGCTGACCATCACTTTGGCGATTCCGGCAATGCCCGCGGCGGCCTCCGCCGCGGCGTGGGGACCAGGGACGAGCAGGTCGACCGGACCAAGCTGGGCGGCGGCGGCGACGATGCGCGCGGTGGCGGGGGAGAGGATGCCGTTATCGAGTTCGGCGAGAACCAGAACCGCCATCAGCTCGCCTCCATCGCATCGATCTCGGCGGCGATGCGCGCGGCGAGATCGGCAACCGAGCCGACAATCTGTCCTGCCACGCGCTCGGGCGGCGGGGATATGTTTTCGATCCTGAGGCGCGGGGCGAGATCGACGCCGAACTCGGCGGCAGGACGCAGCGCGAGCGGCTTGGCGCGCGCCTTCATCACCATCGGTAGCGCGGCATTGCGCGGATTGTTGAGGCGAAGATCGGCGGTGACGATGGCGGGCAGGGGCAGTGCCAGGGTCTCGCGGCCATAATCGACCTCGCGCGTGACTTCCAGCGCGCCGCCGCTGAGCTTGATGGCCGAGGCGAAAGTGGCCTGCGGGCGATCGGTGAGGGCGGCGAGCATCTGGCCGACATGATTGCTGTCATCGTCCACCGCCTGCTTGCCGAGCAGCACCAGATCGGGCTGTTCCTCGGCCACGACCCTGGCGAGCAGTTTGGCAATGGCGAGGGTTTCGAGATTGTCGTCGGTCTCGATGAGCAGGCCGCGATGCGCGCCCATGGCCAGGGCCGTAAGGATGACGTCATTGGCAGCTTTCGGCCCGATGGACACCACGACGATTTCGCTGGCCTGGCCGGCTTCGGCAAGCTGCACCGCCGCCTCGACCGCGTGCTTGCAGAACGGGTTCATCGACATACGGACGCCGTTGGTCTCGACGCCCGAGCCATCGGGGCGCACCCTTATGCGGACATTGTGATCGACCACGCGTTTGACCGCTACGAGGATTTTCATAAGCAGCTCCGTCAGACTGGCGCTTCAATGACAAAAACGGCCGGGACGGGCAAGGCGGCGGAGGGGAATATCGGTTCGGCGTGGCGGCGATTGTTGGAAAGGGGTGCTGGCGCAATGCCGAGAGGATTGCGCCACGGACAGGCTTGGAGTTGACGCGCCCGCCCGGGGCGGAGAAATTGCCGCGTCTTTCATTTGCTTTGGTTCGTTCATGCCCGTTCTCAATCGTGTCGCCGAATTGCAGCCCGAAATCGCCGCCTGGCGGCGGGATTTCCATGCCCATCCGGAAGTTTTGTTCGATGTGCACCGGACGGCGGGCATCGTGGCGGAAAAGCTCCAGGCCTTCGGTTGCGACGAGATCATCACCGGGCTGGGCCGGACCGGCGTGGTCGGCGTCATCAATGGCCGCACCAATACAAGCGGGCGAACCATCGGCTTGCGCGCCGACATGGACGCGCTGCCGATGACCGAGAGGACCGGGGCGGCCCATGCCTCGACCATTGCCGGCAAGATGCATGCCTGCGGCCATGACGGGCACACCGCCATGCTGCTCGGCGCCGCCAGATACCTGGCCGAAACGCGCAATTTCGACGGCAAGGTGGCGCTGATCTTCCAGCCGGCCGAAGAAGGCGGCGGCGGTGGCAAGGTGATGATCGATGACGGCCTGTTCGACCGCGTCAGCATCGACGAAGTCTATGGCATGCACAATTGGCCCGGCATGCCCATCGGCGCCTTCGGCATCCGCGAGGGCGGCATCATGGCGGCGACCGATCGCTTCTATATCGACATCGAAGGGCGGGGCGGACATGCGGCGCGGCCGCAGCAGACCATCGACCCGATCATCGTCGCCGCCCAATTGGTCACGGCGATGCAGACCATCGTGTCGCGCAATCTCGATCCGCTGGAAAGCGCGGTGCTCAGCGTCACCATGATCGAGGCCGGCGAGGCCGACAATGTCATCTCGCGCACGGCGAAAATCACCGGCACGGTGCGGACGCTGGATGGCGGGGTGCAGGATTTCATCGAAGCCAGATTGGCCGAATTGGTGCCGCAATTCGCCGCCAGCTTCGGCGCCAGCGCCGCCATCCGCTATGTGCGGGGCTATCCCGTGACCGTCAATGCCGCCGAACAGACCGCCTTCGCCGCCGCGGTGGCGCGGGAAATCGTCGGGCCCGAACGGGTCGATGCCGAGACGGTCCCCTCCATGGGCGGCGAGGATTTCTCCTTCATGCTCAACGAGCGCCCGGGGGCCTATATCTTCATCGGCAATGGCGATTCGACCGAGCTGCACACCGATACCTATGATTTCAACGACGAGGCCATTCCGGTGGGCGTGAGCTATTGGGTGCGGCTGGCGGAGCGGGCCCTGCCTTTGGACCGGGCTTGAGCCGCCGGCCGCAAGCCGGGGACGGAAAAACGGGCGCAGGAAAGCCGCATTTGCGTTTCATGGAAACGGGCAAAGGAGATCGCTCATGATGATCCGCGCCTTTGCCGCCCTGGCCCTCGGCCTCATGTTCACCGCCGCCGCCCAGGCCTCGGCGAGCTGTTATGCGCGCGCCCCCGGCGCGCATGTCTCTTTCGGCATCAGGATCGGCGGCGAATTCACGCAGGACGAGCGCGACCGCTTCAACCTGATGCAATTGCGGCAGATGGGCGTCGATGCCAGCCGGGCGGAAATGTGGGGCGGCTGCATCCGGGCCTTTGTGAGGAAGCCGGGCGGCGGCGAGGAAATGCAGTTTTTCCACCCCGACACATTCGAGCGCGTGACGCCTTAGGGGGCGGGCCGTCCGGTTGCAGGAGGTCGAATTGTTGCGCCTCCCGCCCTTTTGAGGGGAAGTGTTTACATCGGTAAGTCGAGCCAAGTTGTCTCGGGACGCGAGGCCCTTAGCCCCCTCCCCCTTGAGGGGAGGGAAGGCGAGGGGGTGCTGCGGTTTCTACATATCCGGCAGCCTCATCCTCGCTCCGGCACCCCCACCCTCAATCCCTCCCCTCAAGGGGGAGGGAGGCGCAGGAACCGCCAATCCTGTCGCCGAAGCAAGCACCCAATGTAGCACTCCCTCACGCCTTCACTCCGCCTTGTACCGCACCTGTCCCTCGCCGGCAGGGGCCGGGAGCACGGCGAAGCCATTGGGGCCGAGATCGAGCTGGGTGCCGGAGAGTTCGGCATTGCGGCTGATCGGTTCCAGCGCCGGATCGATGCCGGACAGCACGACCGATAGCGGCGCGGCGCCCAGGTTGAAAATGCAGATCAGGTCCTTGTTGCCGGCGCTGCGCGAGAAGGCCAGCACCGGCTCGCCGCAATCGAAGAAGGCGATGTCGCCGATCTTCAGCGCCGGATGGGTTTTACGCCAGGCGAGCAGGCGCCGGTAATAGTTCAGCGTGGAATCGGGATCGGCGTTCTGGACGTCGACGCTGAGCGCGGCGGCGGCATGCTTGACCGGCAGCCAGGGCGTGCCGGTGGTGAAGCCGGCATGGGGCAGGCCATATTGCCAGGGCATGGGGGTGCGGCAGCCGTCGCGGCCCTTGTCTTCCGGCCAGAAGCGGATGCCGCGCGGGTCGGTCAGTTCCTCATAAAGAATATCGGCCTCGGGCAGACCCAGTTCCTCGCCCTGATAGAGGCCGACCGAGCCTTTCAGGGTGAGCATCAGGGCGATGGCCTGGCGCGCGAGATCGGCGCTGGCGGCGCTGTGCGGCGCCCAGCGGGTCATGTGGCGGATGACATCGTGGTTGGAAAAGCTCCAGCAGGGCCAGCCGCTCTCGCCCCCGGCGAAGAAGGCTTCGACCTTGGAGCGGAAATGGGCGGCGGAGAATTTGACGCTGAGGAAATCGAAGGAATAGCACATATGCAGCAGGTCGCTGCCGGACGTGTATTGCTTCATCAGTTCCAGGCCGCGCTCCTCGTCGCCGACTTCGCCGATCGTGGCGACATCGGGATAATCGTCGAGCATGGCCCGCATCTTGCGCAGCCAATCCAGGTTTTCCGGCTGGCTCTTGGAGAATTGGTGGCTTTGCAGGTCATAGGGATTGATCGCCGGCTTGTCCTGGGGCGCCACGAGCGGCGGGTTCGAGCGCAGCCTGGCGTCGTGGAAATAATAATTGACCGTATCGAGGCGGAAGCCGTCGAGGCCCCGATCCAGCCAGAAGCGCATGACCTCCAGCACCGCGTCCTGCACCGCCGGATTGTGGAAATTGAGGTCGGGCTGCGAGGTGAGGAAATTGTGCAGGTAATATTGCCGGCGCGATGTATGCCATTCCCAGGCCGAGCCGCCGAACACCGACAGCCAATTGTTCGGCGGGGTGCCATCGGGATTGGCATCGGCCCAGACATAGAAATCGGCCTTGGAATTGTCGCGGGAGAAACTGGATTCGAGAAACCAGGGATGCTGCGACGAGGTATGGCTGATCACCTGGTCCATGATGACCTTGAGACCCAGCGAATGGGCCTTTTCGATCAGTACGTCGAAATCCTGGAGCGAGCCGAATAATGGATCGACCTGGGTATAATCGGACACGTCATAGCCCATATCCGCCTGCGGCGACTGGGTGATGGGCGAGAGCCAGATGCAGTCGACGCCCAGGCTGGCAATATGGTCGAGCCGGTCGATGATGCCGGCGAGGTCGCCCACGCCATCGCCATTGCTGTCCTGAAACGAGCGCGGATAGACCTGGTAGATCACTCCGCCGCGCCACCATTCGTTCATCGTCTGCTCCTTGAGGGCTGAATCGAAACCAGGCTAGCGGGTTCCCGCGGCGCTGTTAATGGCCTGTGCTGCCGGCAGGAGGTGTCGAAATGGCGGAGGCTCGTTCGTCGGTCCGGCACAGACAGGAGATTGCCGACATGGTCCATATCGTTCCCGCCGCCGACAAAAAACCGGGCGACAGCCGCACCATTCGCTTCGAAGGCGCCGATTTCGGGGCGCCGATCGCCTTCTTCGCCGTGGATGCGGCGCCCGGGCAGGGCCCGAAACTGCACCTTCATCCCTATGCCGAAACCTGGATCGTCAAGCGTGGACGGGCGCGCGTGGTGGCGGGGGACGAGGCGTTCGAGCTGGGACCGGACGACATCGCGGTGATGCCGGCGAACACGCCGCATAAATTCACCGCCCTGGAGCCGGAGCGGCTGGAAATGGTCTGCATCCATGCCGCCGGAACCATGCGGCAGGACAATCTGGAATAGGCTGCCCCTCGCTTCTCCCCGAGCGGGATAAGCGAGGGGCGTCGACAGCTAGGCCACCGCGCTGATCAGCGGTTCGCCGGCAAAGTGGTTTTCCAGATTGGCCGCCAGCAAGGCGCCCATGGCGTCGCGGGTCTGGCTGGTGGCGCTGCCCTGATGGGGGGAGAGCACGACATTGTCGAGGCCGAACAGGGCTTCGGGGACATTGGGTTCGTCGACGAAGACATCGAGCGCCGCGCCGCCCAGGCCGCCATTGCCGAGCAGTTCGACCATGGCCGGCTCGTCGACCAATGTGCCGCGGGCGATATTGAGCAGATAGCCTTCGGGGCCGAGCGCTTCGAGCACTTTCCGCGATACGATCCCCTCGGTGCCCTTGCCGCCCGGCGCGATGAGAACCAGCCAGTCGCTGTCGCGGGCCATGGCTTCGAGATTATCGTAATAGACATAGGGCACGTTGGGCTGGCGGTGGCGGCCGTGATAGACGACGCGCATCTTCATGGCCTGGGCCCGGCTGGCGATTTCCTTGCCGATGCGGCCAAGGCCGAGAATGCCCACGGTCTTGCCGGTCAGCTCGGAAAACAGCCCGAGACGATGGTTGGGCCATTGACCCTGCCGCACGAATTGATCGGCCTGCGGAATGCGGCGGGCCAGGCCGATCATCATGCCGATCGTATATTCGGCCACCGCGTCGCTGAGCACGTCCGGCGTATTGGTGACGCGGATATTGCGGGCCTTGGCGGCGGCGATGTCGATATTGTCGTAGCCGACGCCGAAACTGGCGATGATTTCCAGATTGGGCAATTGCGCAATCAGGTCGGCGCTGACGCCGGAACCGGCAATGGCGCGGATGCGGGCGCCGTTTTCGGCCAGCCAGGCGGCCTTGTCGGCCTGCTCATAGAGCTTGTGGACAGTGTAGCGCGCGGCGAGCGCCTCCTGGCAAGGGGCATGGAGCGGTGCGGTCTGGAGGATTTCGATGGTCATGAAATGGTTTCCTTGCATGCGTTTGGCCGGATTGCCGTCAAAGATGATGTCACTGCAACACGAAAAGCCAGGCTGAAATGGTCAGCGCCGACAGGATCGTGCCGATGAGGATCGCATTGGCCGCGACGCTGGTGCCGCGATCGTAATAGGTGGCGAAGACGTAGATATTGACGCCGGCCGGCATGGCTGCCAGCAGGACGCCGTAACGGGCGATCTCCATAGGCACGTGCAGCACCCAGATCATCAGCACATAGGCGATGAGCGGATGCAGGACGAGCTTGATGAGGGCGGCCACCAGTGCCTGCTGCCAGCTCTCCGACAGCTTGAACTCGTTGAGCGCCCCGCCAATGCCGAACAGCGCCGCGGGCACCACGGCCTGGCTCATCATCTGGAAGAAGGCTTCGGCCGGCTCGATCAATTGCAGGTTGATCACCGAACCGCCAATGCCGGCGGCAATGCCCCAGATCAGCGGGTTGGAGGTGACGCGGCGCACCGCCACGATCAGGGCTTTCGTCAGCGGCTGGCCATCGCGGCGGGTGAGCTCCATGGTGACCATGCCCAGCGATAGCAGGATGGCGCCATGCAGGCCGATGATCGAGAGGGTGACCGGCATGGCCGCCTCGCCATAGGCGCGCGTCATGAGCGGCAGGCCCACCAGCACCGAATTGCTGAACGTGCCGGCAAAGCCCACCGAGACGCTTTCGCCCGGCTTGGCGGCGAAGGCCCGCCGGGAAATGACGATGCCGATAACGAAGCAGACGATCGCGCCCAGATAGAAGGGGCCGATGATTGCCAGATTGAAAGCCGCGCGGAAATCGCTGGTGCTGATGGAATAGAACAGCAGGCAGGGCGTGGCGAAATTGTTGACGAAGGCGATCAGCGCCTTGATGCCATCGGCCGGAAACAAGCGTAGCCGCACCGCGCCGAAGCCAAAGGCCATGAGCGCGAAGATCGGGGCGATGACGGCAAGAATGTCGAGCATTGGCCGGGAAGCCTGGGCCGGGAGGGAATGGTCCCCTGCCGTACCCTCCAGTTCGGAGCGGGTCAATGCCACTCTCATATGGCGGAAAAAGCGAAATAGAGATGTTACAAAACGAAACCAAGTGTCGTATAAACGAAACATGACGGACAAAGGCGGCGACATGCTGGATATTTTCGTGATCGGCGGCGGCATCAACGGCGCCAGCGTGGCGCGCGATGCGGTGGGACGCGGCTATTCGGTGGCGCTGGCCGAGATGAACGATCTGGCCTCGGGCACTTCATCCGCCGCCACCAAGCTGATCCATGGCGGGCTGCGCTATCTCGAACATTACGAATTCCGCCTGGTGCATGAGGCCTTGGCCGAGCGCGAAGTATTGTGGTCGGCGGCGCCGCATATCATCTGGCCGCTGCGCTTCGTCCTGCCGCATCACAAGGGCTTGCGGCCGGCGGCGGTGCTGCGCGCCGGGCTGGCACTTTACGATCATCTGGGCGGACGGCGCCTGCTGCCGCCGACCAAGACCCTGGACCTGACCCGGGACGAAGCGGGCAGGCCGCTGAAGCCCGGCTATCGGCTGGCTTTCGAATATTCCGATTGCTGGGTGAACGATGCGCGTTTCGTGGTGCTCAATGCCCGCGACGCGGCCGATCGCGGCGCTGCGATCCATGTACGGACCAAGGTGGTTTCGGCGCGGCGCGAGCACGGCGGCTGGACCATCGAACTCGATGGCGAGGGCGGGCGGCACAGCGTGCGGGCGCGCCTGCTGGTCAATGCCGGCGGGCCCTGGGTGGACGAGGTCATCAACGGCGTCATCGGCAAGAATGGCGCGCATAATGTGCGGCTGGTCCAGGGCAGCCATATCGTGGTGAACAAGCTCTACGATCACGATCGCTGTTATTTCTTCCAGAATTCGGACGGGCGCATTTTCTTCGCCATTCCCTATGAGGACGATTTCACCCTGATCGGCACCACCGACCGCGATTATGACGGCGACCCCAAAGACGTGAAGATCACCGAGGAGGAGATTGATTATCTGCTCGCCGCGGCCAGCGAATATTTCGTTCAGCCGGTGACCCGCGAGGCGATCGTCTGGACCTATTCCGGGGTGCGGCCGCTATTCGATGACGGCGCCAGCGCCGCGCAGGAAGCCACCCGCGATTACGTGCTCAAGCGCGATGGCGATGCGGCCAGCGGCGCCCTGGTCAATGTCTTTGGCGGCAAGCTGACCACGTCGCGGCGGCTGGCCGAATCGGTGCTGGAACAGGTCGAGGAGGTGCTGGGCAAAAAGGGCGCGGCCTGGACCAAAAAGAGCACCCTGCCGGGCGGCGATTTCGGGGTGAAGGGCTTCGACGGCGAATTGCGCCGGCTCGGCATGAATTATCCCGGCCTGCCGGCGGGCTTGCTGCGGCGGCTGCTGCGGCTTTACGGCACCCGGGCCCGGATCATTCTCGGCGCCAAGCAGGACGAGGCGGAACTGGGCCGGCATTTCGGCGCCGATCTCTATCAGGCGGAAGTGGATTACCTGGTTGCGCAGGAATGGGCGCGCAATGCACAAGACATATTGTGGCGGCGCACCAAGCTGGGGCTGCGGATCGGGGCCGAGGACGTGGCGCGGCTGGAAGACTATCTCGCGGGGCGTGGCTAGCGGGGCTGTCTCCTTTTCTCTTGTGGGAGAAGGGGGCAAGGGAAGATCGGAGGAGAGATTTCATGAGCGGTTATATTCTGGCCATCGATCAGGGCACGACCTCGAGCCGGGCCATTCTGTTCGACGGCGACCGCAAGATTGCCGGGTCCGGCCAGAAAGAATTCACCCAGATTTTTCCCCAGGACGGCTGGGTGGAGCATGACCCCGAGGAAATCTGGGACAGCGTCGTCTGGTCGGTGAAGGCGGCGCTGAAACAGGCCAAGGCCAAGGCCACGGACATTGCGGCCATCGGCATCACCAATCAGCGCGAAACGGTCCTCGTCTGGGACCGCCAGACCGGCAAGCCGATCCACAATGCCATCGTCTGGCAGGACCGGCGCACCGCGGAGCTCTGCGCCGAGCTGAAACGGCTCGGGCACGAGGACTTGGTGACCGGCAAGACCGGATTGCTGCTCGACCCCTATTTCTCCGGCACCAAGGTGAAATGGCTGCTCGACCAGGTGACGGGCGCGCGCCAGCGGGCCGAACGGGGCGAACTGGCCTTCGGCACCGTGGATTCTTTCCTCATCTGGCGGCTGACCGGCGGCAGCAAGCACGTGACCGACGCCACCAATGCCGCCCGCACCCTGTTGTTCGATATCGGCAGCAATGCCTGGGACGAGCAGCTTTGCGGCCTGCTCGACGTGCCCATGGCCATGCTGCCCGAGGTCAAGGATTGCGCCGACGATTTCGGCGTGACCGAGGAAACCCTGTTCGGCGCCGCCATTCCCATTCTCGGCGTGGCCGGCGACCAGCATGCGGCGACCATCGGCCAGGCCTGTTTCGAGCCGGGCATGGTCAAATCCACCTATGGCACCGGCTGCTTCGCGCTGCTCAATACCGGCACCGACATGGTGCGGTCCCGGAACCGGCTGCTGACCACCATCGCCTATCGGCTCGACGGCCAGACCATCTATGCGCTGGAAGGCTCGATCTTCATCGCCGGCGCCGCCGTGCAATGGATCAGGGACGGGCTGAAACTGGTCAGGCATGCCAGCGAGACCGGGCCGCTGGCGCAATCGGCCGATCCGGGCCAGAACGTCTATATGGTGCCTGCCTTTGTGGGCCTGGGCGCACCCTGGTGGGACGCCGAGGCGCGGGGCGCCATCTATGGGCTGACGCGCAATTCCGGCCCGGCCGAGATCGCCAGGGCGGCACTGGAGGCGGTGTGCTACCAGACGCGCGACCTGCTCACCGCCATGCAGAAGGATTGGCAGACCGGCGGCAAGGACAGGGTGCTGCGCGTCGATGGCGGCATGGTGGCCTCGGACTGGACCATGCAATTCCTGGCCGACATTCTCGATGCGCCGGTGGACCGCCCGACCATTCTCGAAACCACGGCGCTGGGCGCGGCCTGGCTGGCCGGGATGAAAGCCGGCATCTGGCCGGGCATGCAGGAATTTTCGGCCGGCTGGGCCCGCGACAGACGGTTCGAACCGGCAATGGACGAGCAGACCCGCAAGGCCAAGGTCGCGGGCTGGGACGACGCCGTGCGCCGGACGCTGACGGCGCGATAAACCCGTCCGCCATTGGCAAACGGCGGGCAAGCTGGCATAGCCCAGTCATGACCAGTGACAATGACGACTATATCTATGACGAAACCACCGGCGAATGGCGTCCGGCCTCGGAAGTGAGCAACCTCGCCGCCGAGGCGGTCGAGGTGCGCGACGCCTCGGGCAATCTGCTTGCCGACGGGGATTCGGTGGTGCTGATCAAGGACCTCAAGGTCAAGGGCGCCGGCCAGACGCTCAAGCAGGGCACGGTGATCCGCTCGATCCGGCTGACCGACAATCCCGAAGAGATCGATTGCCGGCACGACGCCATCAAGGGCCTGGTGCTGCGCACGGAATTTGTGCGCAAGCGGTAGGGTTTGGGCCGAACCACGCTCGTCCGGGAATGAGGCGGCTTTGATCAGCGTTCGCCGGTTTCCACTTCGGGGTTCGGCACCACGTCGGGCATTACCGGTTCGCTGATATTTGGATTGTCGCGCAGAAAGGCGGTGACCTCGCTGTCCAGCGCCGTCAGCAATTGGCTGATGCGCTGGCCATTGGCGCCGAAATCGATGGGCGCGCCGATCGAGGCGGAGCGCATGTCGACGCGGGCGCCGTCGCGGGTCGGGCGCACCAGCAGCACCGCTTCGTCCTGCCAGCCGGGCAGGGTGACGATGCGGGCATTGATGCGGCCCTCCTCGGAGAAATCCAGCGGCTCGCTGCGGCGGCGCACATCCCAGCCATTGGCGCGCACCAGCCGGTCGACCAGCGCGAAGAGCTGGATGACGTCGAGCGGATAATCGCGGGTCGCCGCATTGGGGAACAGCCGGCCCTGCTCGGCGGCGCTCAGCAGCAGCGGCGGCGGCATGGCGGCGGTATCGGGCTGGAAGATCAGGGGCAGTTCGCTGCGCGGGGCGGTGGCGATGTCGGTGACCGGCGGATTGCGCAGGGCCAGCGCCCCATACCAGCCGAAGGGCGCCACGCAGGCCAGGCCCAGGGACAGCCCCGCCAGCGCTCGGCTCCAGCCCTGATCGCCGCTGAACCATAAGCGGATCAGCGCCCCAAGCGACACCAGAACCGCCAGCGCCGCGAGCGCGCCGGCAAACAGGATCAGCACGAGGAAGGTCGCGGCATCGATGAAGCCTTCGCGGTGCATGAGCACCGGCAAGAGGACCAGAGGCACGGCCACGCTGCCCAGCCGCCGCGCCCAAATGGCCCATTTCGAGGTTCTGATCTTTATGCGCAAGGACGCCGCATCCCCGTTAAGGCGCCCAGAATAGGCGAAAGGTCTTTCGCTTGTTTGAACGGGCGGTCATGGACCGGAATTGCCGCGCCCCAACCATTCGGTTCACCTGGCGGACCCCATTAGGGATAAAGCCGCACGCTGCTCCAGGCGCCGCCCATGGTTTCGCGGGTGAAGCGCACCCGGTCATGCAGCCGATATTCGCCATCCTTCCAGAACTCGATGCTGGTCGGCACCAGGCGAAAGCCGGACCAATGCGCCGGGCGCGGCGGCTCGGCATCGCCGGTCCGGGCGGTCAGCGCCGCGACTTCCTCCAGCAATTGCCGCCGGCTGCCCAGCGGCCGGGATTGCCGCGAGGCGGCGGAGGCGATGCGGCTGGCCCGGGGGCGCGAGGCGAAATAGGTGTCGGCCTCGGCCTCGGCAACGACTTCCACCGGGCCGCGCATGCGTACCTGCCGGCGCAGGCTCTTCCAGTGCATGACCATGGCGGCCTGCGGATTGGCGAGCAATTGCCGGCCCTTGGCGCTGTCGAAATTGGTGAAGAAGCAGAAGCCCCGCGCATCGCGGTAATTGAGCAGCACAATGCGCACATCGGGCAGGCCGGTCTCGTCGACACTGGCCAGCGCCATGGCATGGGGATCGTTGGGCTCCGCTTCCTGCGCCAGCGCGAACCATTCCTCGAACAGGGCGAAGGGATCGAGCTCGGCGCGGTCGCTATCGTCGAAGAGGCGCTCGGTCAGGGTCTGCAGCATGACGAATATTCCTGCATCTTGGCTGTCCGCAAACTGGACAAGGCCATGGGGCGTGGCCATATAGGACTTCAATGACAGGGCGAGCAACGCCCAACCGATGATTGGACCTAAATGCGCGATCCTTACACCGTACTCGGGGTGTCGCGGTCCGCAAGCGAGAAGGACATCAAGTCCGCCTATCGCAAGCTGGCCAAGAAATACCACCCCGACCAGAATCCCGACGACCCTTCGGCCCATGGCAAGTTTGCCGAGGCGACGCATGCCTATGACCTGTTGAACGACAAGGAAAAGCGCGGCCAGTTCGACCGCGGCGAAATCGACGCCGAGGGCAATCCGCGTTTCGCCGGATTCGGCAATGGCGGCTTTGGCGGCGGCAGGACCGGGGCGCGGCCCGGCGCCGGCCCGGGCGCCGGCGGCTTTTCGGCCGAGGACATCCTCAAGGAATTCATGAGCGGCTTCGGCGGCCAGCCACGCGGTGGCGCACGGGGTCCGGGGGGCGGCGCGCAATGGGACCCCTTTGCCGGCACGACAGCCGGTGGCGGCGGCGCCCGCATGGCCAAGGGCGACGACGTGATCGTCAATATCGCGGTGTCGCTGGACGATGCCCACAAGGCGGCGTCGGTGCCGGTGCGCATGCCCAATGGCAAGATGCTGAACGTCAAGCTGCCCGACAAGGTCGAGGAAGGCCAGCAGATCCGGCTCAAGGGCCAGGGCACGCCCAGCCCCTTCGGCGAACCGGGCGACGCGCTGGTGACGATAAAATTCGAGCGCTCCAAGACCTTCCGCCGCGACGGGCAGGACATCCGCACCGATGTGGCCGTGACCCTTTACGAGGCGGTGCTGGGCGCCAAGGTGCGGGTGCCGACGCTGGACGGTTCGGTGGAGCTCAACCTGCCGCCGGGCGTCGACACGTCCAAGGCCCT
Organism: Devosia sp. YIM 151766; assembly: GCF_030285925.1. Classification (NCBI taxonomy): domain Bacteria; kingdom Pseudomonadati; phylum Pseudomonadota; class Alphaproteobacteria; order Hyphomicrobiales; family Devosiaceae; genus Devosia; species Devosia sp. YIM 151766. The sequence continues at coordinate 477,248 of NZ_CP127251.1, forward strand.
GCGCCTCAAGGGCAAGGGGCTCTACGGCGATGGCGATCTTTATGTGAATGTCCGCGTGGTGCTGCCCCCGGGCGGCGATGCCGACCTGGAGGCGCTGGCCCGGTTCATGCGCGACCAGAAGCCGTATAAGGTGCGGGACTAGTCCGAAACGCCTCCCGCGCCGTCGCAGCCGCCCCGTCCCTGGATACTTGTTTCGGCGACAGGATTGGCGGTTCCTGCGCCTCCCTCCCCCTTGAGGGGGAGGGATTGAGAATGGGGTGTCGGAGCCAGGGCGAGGCTATTGGATGTGCAGGAACCGCAGCACCCCCACCCCTTCCCTCCCCTCAAGGGGGAGGGGGCTAAGGGTCTCACGTTCCGAGACAACTTGGCTCGAAGTGCCCCGATGCAAACACTCCTCCTCAAGGGGCAGGGGAGCACAGGAGCGCGCGGGACCTTATCCCCTTGGCGCCGCCGCCCGTCGCAGCCGGTCGTTGATCGCTTCGCCCAGGCCGGTTTCGGGAATGGGCGCTGCCGCGATCACGCCGACGCCGCTGGCATCGAGTTCATGCAGCATGGCGAAGAGATTGCGCGCCGCCTCGCGCAGGTCGCCGCCTGACGACAGATTGCGGGTGATCCCCTCGAACGGGGCAGAGGGCCCGAAGGCCAGCCAGCCCTCGCCCGGCCGCGGCGCCGTGTCGAGCCGCAGAGCGGCATTGGGCGCATAATGGCTGAGCAGCATGCCGGGGGCGGCGATTTCGGCGCCCTTGGCGGCCCGCTCCACGGCCATGTTCATGACCTTGCCGATCTCGTCGCGGCTCAAGGCGCCGGCGCGGAGCTGGATCAGCCTGTCGCCATCGACGGCGATTATGGTGGATTCGACCCCCGCCTGGCAGGCGCCGCCATCGAGCACCGGCACATTGCCGGCGAAACCGCGCCGCACCTGTTCGGCATTGGTGGGCGATAGCCGGCCCGAAGGATTGGCCGAAGGCGCGGCCAGCGGCCGGCCGCTGGCCCGGAGCAGGGCCTGGGCGATCGGATGGTCGGGCACGCGCAGCGCCACCCTGTCGAGCCCGGCCGTGGTGATGTCGGCGAGCCCATGGCCGGGCCGCAGCGGCAGGACGATGCTCAACGGGCCGGGCCAGAATGCCTGCGCCAGGCGGCGGGCCAGTGGCGAAAACAGCGCCAGCTTTTCGGCCATGGCCAGATCGGCGCAATGCACGATCAGCGGATTGAAGCGCGGGCGGCCCTTGGTTTCGTAGATCGACAGCACCGCATCGCTATTGGTGGCGTCGGCGCCCAGTCCATAGACTGTCTCGGTGGGGAAGGCGACGAGCCGGCCATGGCGCAGCAGCGCGGCGGCATCTTCGATTTCCTTCTGGTCGGGCGCGGTCATGCGCGCTGTTTGACAATAGGTCCGGTCCGCGTCAAGACGAAGCCATAACCGGAGTGCGCTATTGACAACCCTTCTGGTCAGCCAGCCCAATTTCGCCGACCACCAGACCCCGCCGGGCCATCCTGAGCGCGCCGACCGCATAAAGGCGGTCGACGAAGCCCTGGCCGCGCCGGCTTTCGACGACCTGCTGCGCCGCGACGCCCCCTATGGCGACCTGATGCTGGCGGACCTGGTGCATGACCGGCACTATCTGCAGCAGCTGCGCGATGCCCGGCCGGCCGAGGGCATCAGGCAGGTCGATGGCGACACCTTCATTTCCGGGCGCTCGCTCGACGTGGTGGCCACCGGGCTGGGCGGGGCGCTGGCGGCGCTGGATGCGGTGCTGCTGGGCGAGGCGGACAATGCCTTCTGCGCCATCCGCCCGCCGGGTCACCACGCCGAAATCGCCACGCCCATGGGCTTTTGCCTGGTCAACACCATCGCCGTGGCGGCGCGGGAAGCGCAGCGGAAATATGGCGCCGACCGGGTGGCCATCGTCGATTTCGACGTGCATCACGGCAATGGCACCCAGGACATTTTCAAGGACGATCCCAGCGTCTTCTATGCTTCCAGCCACCAGATGCCGCTGTTCCCCGGCACCGGGCATCCGCGCGAAACCGGCATGGGCAATATCGTCAATGCGGCGCTGCCGGCCCAATCGGGCGGCGAGGCGATGCGCGAGGCCTATAACGACAGAATATTGCCGGCGCTGGAGAATTTCTCGCCCGATCTTTTGCTGATTTCGGCCGGTTTCGACGCCCATCACCGCGATCCGCTGGCGCAGCTCGAATGGGTGGATGCCGATTTCGCCTGGCTCACCGGAAAGTTGATGGACATAGCCGGGCGGCGCTGCGCCAACCGCATTGTGTCGCTGCTCGAAGGTGGTTATGACCTCAAGGGCCTGGCCGGCGGCGTCACCCATCATGTGACGACGCTGCTGCGCGGGTAGCGATAAATCCGAACGAGCGGGGCGCCGATGGCCGATAACGATGACGTGAAATCGCTGAGCTTCGAGGCGGCATTGGAACAGCTCGAACAGATCGTCGCCAAGCTGGAAAGCGGCAAGGCGCCGCTCGCCGAATCCATCGCCATCTATGAGCGCGGCGAGGCTCTCAAGGCCCATTGCGAGACCTTGCTCAAGACCGCCGAGGCGCGGATCGAAAAGATCACGCTGTCCCGCGACGGCAAGGCCATGGGCACCGAGCCGCTCGACGCGACCTGAGGCCGGGCGCGGCAATGTGCCTGTTGCCTGGCGCGGTTCGCGCGCGCATCAAGGTGAAAATTCTCTCGCGCTGCCGTCATCGCCGGGACGAGCCGGCAATAAGGCTGTGACGGGTATGGGTGTGATCTTTGAGGCGTGACAATGACCAATAAAGCCCTGCGTAATTTCCGGGTCGTGCTGTGGGTGCTGGTGGCCGTGGCGGCGATCGGGGCCACGGCGCTCTATCTGTTCCAGCCGCCGCAGCGCCCGCTGGGATTGACCGGCCAGGAATTCGCGCTGGCCTCCACCAAGGGCGGCGCCTTCACGCAGAACGATCTGCGCGGCACGCCCAGCCTGATCTTTTTCGGCTATACGTTCTGCCCCGATGTCTGCCCGACAACGCTGGCCGAAACCACGGCCTGGCGGGCGCAATTGGGGCTCGACGCCGACGATCTGCGCATCATTTTCGTGACCGTGGACCCCGAGCGCGACACCCCCGAAATGGTCAAGGAATATGTCGAGGGCTTCGATCCGAGCGTTATCGGACTGGTCGGCGACCAGGCCGAGACCGACCGGGTCAAGGCAGCGTTCGGCGTGTTCTCGGAAAAGGCCGGGGACGTCGACAGCGAGTTCTATCTCGTCAACCACACGGCGCTGACCTTCCTGATCAAGGCCGATGGCTCTTTCCAGGGCACGATTTCCTATGAGGAAGCCAGCGACACCGCGCGCGCCAAGATCGAGCGGCTGGTAAACGGTTGAGCCGTATCCGGCTCGACCTGATGCTGGAACAGCGCGGGCTGATGCCCAGCCGGGCCCGGGCCCGCGACGCCATCCGGCGCGGCACGGTGCAGGTCAATGGCGCGCTGGCGAAAAAGCCCAACCAGATGGTGGGCGAAGCGGATGTGCTGACGCTGGACGATCCGGCCGCCGCCTATGTGTCGCGCGCGGCGCTGAAGCTGATTGCCGGGCTGGAAGCGGGCGGCATCGACCCGGCGGGCAGGACCTGCCTCGATATCGGCGCCTCCACCGGCGGCTTCACCCAGGTGCTGCTACAGCGCGGCGCGGCAAAAATTTATGCCGTCGATGTCGGCCACGGCCAATTGCATGACAGCCTGCGGGGCGCGGCGCGGGTGGTGAGCCTTGAGGGCATGAATGCGCGGGACCTGGACCGCGCGACCATTCCCGACATTGTGGACCTGCTGGTCTGCGATGTCAGCTTCGTCTCGGTCACCAAAGTGCTGGCCGCGCCCTTGGCCTTGTGCGGGCCGCAGGCCGAAGCCGTGATCCTGTTCAAGCCGCAATTCGAGGTGGGCCGGGATTTCATCGGTAAGGGCGGGATCGTTTCGGATCAGGCGGCGAGCGAGCGGACCATGGGCGAGGTCGTGGCCTTTGTCGAGGCCGCGCGATTTGCGCGGCGCACCAAGATCGTGTCGCCGATTGCCGGCGGCGACGGGAATGTGGAGACGGTGCTGGTGTTCGGGCGGGAATAGGGTGTTTCAGCTTTCCATGACGAGCGGGGGGTGAGCCGCTGATCGGCCAGCACAGAACGCGGTGGGCCAGAATCGAGCTGCAAAAGGATTCTGGCGCTCCTTCGCCCCCTCCCCCTTGAGGGGAGGGCCGGGGAGGGGGTGCTGCGGTTCCTACACATCCGGTAGCCCGCCCTCGCTCCGCCACCCCCACCCTCAATCCCTCCCCTCAAGGGGGAGGGAGGCGCAGGTGCCTAACCTTCCGGGAGCAGGGACATTCGGGACCTCACCCTGAGCTTGTCGAAGTGCGAGGTCGGAGACACCGAGCCCACGACCTCATGGTGCGGGTTCGGCACCCTGGAGTCTCACGCCACATCCGGCAATCTCGCCGCCATCAGCGCCCTGGTCAGGGCATGCTGCGGTTGGGCGAACAGCGCGTCCGGCGTACCCTCTTCGACGATCCGCCCGGCCTCCATTACCAGCACCCGATCCGCCATCGCCGCCACCATGTCGAGGTCGTGGCTGATGATGAGAAAGGTGAGGCCGTGTTCCGCTTGCAGCCGCGCCAGCAATGTCAGCACCTCGCCGCGCACCGAAACGTCGAGGGCGGAAACCGGCTCGTCCAGCACCACGAAGCGCGGTCGGGTCACCATGGCGCGGGCAATGGCCAGGCGCTGGCGCTGACCGCCGGAGAATTCGTGCGGATAGCGGGCGAGCATGGCCGGGTCGAGGCCCACTGAAAGAATGGCGTCATGCAGCCGGGCCGCGCGCTCCGCCGCTGCCAGCGGCCCGAGCAGGTGCAGCGGTTCGGCCAGCGATTGCCCGATGCTCATGCGCGGGTCAAAACTGCTGAACGGGTCCTGAAACACCAGCGACAGGCCGGCGCGCAACGGCGGTTGCAGGTCGCGCCCGCGATAGGACTGGCCATCGAGGCGCATCCGCCCTTCCGTGGCGCTGTCCAGCCCGACGATCATCCGCGCCAATGTGGTCTTGCCGCAGCCCGACGGCCCCACCAGCGCCACGCATTCGCCGGCGCCCACGGCAAAGCTGACCCTGTCGACCGCGCGCAGCGGCTTGCGGCCCCAGAGCCAGAACCCGCCCTGCCCATAGTCGCGACTGACGCCGTCGACCTCGAGCAGGGGCGCGCCCGATCGCGGGCGCGAAATCCGCCGTTCCATGCGGCTAGCCGCCACCAGCTTCCTGGTATATTCGGCCTGCGGATTTTGCAGCACCGCCCGCGTCTCGCCTGTTTCCACCAGCTTGCCGGCCTGCATGACGCCGATATGGGAGCACAAGGCCGCCACGGCGCGCATGTCGTGGCTGATGAATAACAGCGTCATGCCGCGCCGATCGCAGATCGCGGCGATGAGATCGAGCACCAGACGCTGGGTGATGGCATCGAGCGCCGAAGTGGGTTCGTCGGCGATCAGTAGATCGGGCTCGCTCGCCAGCGCCATGGCGATCATTGCCCGCTGCCGTTGCCCGCCGGAAAGCTGGTGCGGAAAGCGCCTGGCATGATCGGGTTGCAGGCCCACTTCGCCGAGCAGGGCATCTATATCGGCGCCGCTGTCCGACAGGTCGGCGGCCTCGCCGATCTGGTCGCCGATATTCATCAGCGGATTGAGCGCCGTCATCGGTTCCTGAAACACCATGCCGATGCGCTTGCCGCGCAGCCGCGCCATGGTTTTTTCGTCGCCGGGCAGGGGCGTGCCATCGAAGCGGATCGTGCCCGCGACGTCCGCCGTGTCCGGCAGCAAGCCGGCTATGGCCAAAGCCGTCAGCGACTTGCCCGAGCCGCTTTCGCCGATAATGCCGAAGCGGCCGCCTGCTTCGATATGCAGCGACAGCGCCGACACGGCCGGCTGGCCGCCAAAGCGGATCGTGAGTTTGTCGATGTCAACCAGCGCCATGGTTCAGCCCCTCCCGGCGCAGGCGTGGGTCCATGGCGTCGCGCAGCCCGTCGCCGGCAATGTTCAGCGCGATGACAATGGCCACGATGGTCAGGCCCGGCACGATGCCGAGCCAGGGATGGATGAGGAACAGGCTCTGCGCATCCCGCAGCATCAGCCCGAGGCTGGTGGCCGGCGCCTGGGTGCCGAGCCCGATATAGGACAGACCGGCTTCTGCCAGAATGCCCAGCGAGAGCTGGATCGTGCCCTGCACGATGATGAGGCTCATGATATTGGGCAGTAGATGCTGCGCGGCGATGGCCGTGTTGCCGAGGCCGGCAAGGCGCGCCGCCGCCACATAATCCTGCGTGGCCACGGTCAGGGCGCCGCCGCGCGCCACCCGGGCAAAGACCGGAATGTTGAAGATGCCGATGGCGATGATGGCGTTGATTTCGCCGGGTCCGGCCAGGGTGGCGATGAGAATGGCGATCACCACCGAGGGAAAGGCGAAGGTGACGTCGGAAATCCGCAGCACCAGCCATTCCACCGCGCCACCCCAGGCCGCTGCCGCCAGCCCCATCGGCACGCCGATGCCGACGCCGATCCCCAGGGCCGATGCCGCGACCAGAAAGCTGGTCAGGGTGCCGCTCATGACCAGGGAGAGCATGTCGCGGCCCAGATGGTCGGTGCCCAGCCAATGGCCGGCGCCGGGGCCGAGAAAGCGGCGGGCGATGACGATCTGCTCGATCGGATAGGGCGTCCAGACCAGCGAGAGCAGGCCGAGCAGCGCGAATGATGTCGCCGCCACGAAGCCGATGACGAGGCTGGGATGGTTGAGCAAGCGCCGCCAGTTCATGCGTCCTGCCTCCTGAGGCGCGGATCGACCAGAACATAGAGCAGATCGGTGATGAACATGGTCGCCGTCACCGCCAGCACCAGCACGATAGTGGCGCTGCGCACCAGCACCAGATCGCGCTCGGCAATGGCGGTGAAGATCAGCCGGCCGAGGCCGGGCAGGTAAAAGACGTTCTCGACGATGATGGTGCCGGCGATGAGAAAGGCGAATTGCAGGCCGAGAATGGTCAGCACCGGCAGCATGGCATTGCGTATCCCGTGCCGCCACACGGCTTCACCCAGCGTGAGGCCCTTGGCGCGGGCGGTGCGGATGAAATCCTGTCCCGTGACGTCGACCAGGGCCGTGCGCATGACCCTCGCGAGAATGGAAGCCTGCGGCAATGCCAAAGCGAAGCCGGGCAGGATCAGCCCGCGCAAGGCGAGCCAGAAATTCTCCTGCCAGGGGGTGAAGCCCCCGGTCGGCAGCCAGCGCAGCGTTACCGCAAAAACCAGTGTCAGCAGCATGCCGAACCAGAAATTGGGAATGGCGATGCCGGTCTGCGCCAGCACCATCAGGCCGGTATCGGTGGCCTTGCCGCGCCGCATGGCGGCCACGATGCCCAGCGGCAGGCCGATGCCCATGGACAGCGCCATGGCCAGCGCGGTCAGCGGCAAGGTGACCGCCATACGGTCGGCGATCAGCCGGGATATGGCGACGCGCTGGGTGGCCGACATGCCGAAATCGCCCTGCAGCATGCCGAATATCCAGGCGAGGAACCGCTCATGGGCCGGCGCATCGAGCCCCATCTGCGCCCGCAAGGCGGCAACGCTGGCTTCGGAAGCGTTGATGCCGAGGATGAAGCGCGCCGGATCGCCGGGCAAAAGGTCGAGCAGGACGAAGATGACCAGGGCGGCGATGAACAGGGTGGCGACAAAACCCAAGAGGCGGCGGAGGAGGTGGAGGATCAAGGAGCAACCTCGCTCCGAAAGGGCTTCGCCTCCAGCGCCTCCCTCCCCCTTGAGGGGAGGGATCGAGAATGGGGGTGTCGGATGATCAACCAGCGCGGGGTTTGAGGAGGCCGCAGCATCCCCACCCCTTCCCTCCCCTCAAGGGGGAGGGGGCGGGCCTGTGGTTGGGGCCAGATTGTGCCCCTATTATTCCACCCAGCGGATATCCCGCAGCACCACGCCCTCGATGGGGGCGTTGGGCCACATGCCTTCGAGCCGCGCGTTCCACACGCCGGTCTGGGCGAGTTCGAACAGATAGCCGTTGACCGCGTCCTGGGCGATGATGGTCTGGAGGTCCTGCGCCAGGCGCTTGCGCTCGGCCTCGTCCGTGGTGGCATTGAGCGTCTCGTTGAGGGCCTGAACGTCGGGATTGTCATAGCCGAAATAGTAATTGGGATCGGCATAGATGCCAATGTCGAACGGTTCGACATGGGCGACGATGGTCAGGTCGAAATCTTTGTTGGTCAGTACGTCCTCAAGCCATTGCGCCCATTCCATGTTGACCAGATTCAGCCTTATGCCGACCTGGGCGAACTGGCTGGCGATGATCTGGCCGGAAAGCCGCGCATAGGCGACCGGCGGCAGTTTCAGCGTCGCCGAGAAGCCGTCGGGATAGCCGGCTTCGGCCAGTAGCGCCCGGGCCGCGTCCGGGTCATGGGGATAGGTCTCGGTCAGGTCGAGATAATAGGGATGGTGCGGGGCGAAATGGCTGCCGATGGGCACGCCATAGCCATAGGTGGCGCCATCGATGATTTCCTGGCGGTCGAGCGCATGGGCCATGGCCTGGCGCACCCGCAGATCGCTGAATGGCGCCTTGGCATTATTGGTGCCCAGAATGGTCTCACCCTCGGTCGAGCCCACCAGCACCTTGAATTGCGGATTGTTCTCGAACACCGCCAGCGCCTCGGGAGCGAAATTATTGGTGCCGTCGACATCGCCGGCCAGCAGCGCATTGGTCAGCGTCGCCGTATCGCCGATGAACAGATAACTGGCCCTGGTCAAGGCGGGCTTCTCGCCCCAATAGGGGCCATATTGCTCGAGGATCACCCGGCTGCCGCGATCCCATTGCAGGAAAGCGAAGGGCCCGGTGCCGATCGGGTCGGTGCCATTGTTGTCGGCGCTTTCCGGCGCCACGATCACCGCATCGCCGCGCCCCAGATTGAACAGGAACAGCCCGTCCGGCCGCGATAGCTTGAACTCCACATTTTGCGGATCGAGAACCGTCACCGCCTCGATGGGCTCATAAAGCGCCTTCTGCGCATTGACGCTGTCTGCGGCGAGGATACGCTCGAAGGTGAATTTGACATCCTCGGCGTCGAAAGCGCTGCCATCGTGGAAGGTCACCCCCTCATGCAGGGCGAACGTATAGGTGAGGCCGTCCTCGCTGACGCTCCAGCTTTCGGCCAGGCCCGGCTGCACCGCGCCGTTCTGGTCGATGCGGGTCAGGCCCTCGAAGACGTTCTGATAGACCACGATATCGATGGCTTCCGCCGCGCCGGCGGTCGGGTCCAGGGCCGGCGGCTCCAGCGCCACGGCGATGCGGATTTCCGTGGGCTGCGCCATGGCGGCGCCGGCGGTGAGAAGCAGGGCGGCGGCCGCCAGGGCCAGGATCTTGGTCTTGGTCATCATCGTCTCCACGAACCGGGCGCGTTTCCTTCGCCCTGACCTAGCTATAGGCCAAACGGCAGTGCCGGCGCACCTGCCCGGCATGTCAAACTTTTGCCTAATCGACAGTCCGGACAGCAAGAATGACCGGAACCATGGCGCCGCCCGCGGCCGCCGGGGGCATTCCTGGTTTTTTCCCTAATTTTCTTCCGGCTGCGGCAGGGCGGGACGCTCATCCACCAGATCGGCCGGAATCTTGAGGCTGAACAGCAGGCCTTCGGCGCCGGCCGGATCGACCGACAGCGACACCGCATTGACCGCCAGCAGCGAGCGGGTCAGCGCCAGCCCGACGCTGGAGCGCACCGGCGCCAGAACCTGCCCGTCGCGATCGACGCCATCGCGGAACACCACGAAACGCTCGGCCATGTCGACCGCATGGGCGGACGAATCGCGCACATGCACGGCGATGGCGCCGTCATCGAGCCGCTGCGCCGAAATCACCACGGCGCCGCCCATCGGCGTCTGGTCGATGGCGCTGGCCAGCAGGTTCAGCACGGCCTGCGCCAGCGAGGCGCGGTCGGCGGTGACGCGGGGCAGCGTCTCGGAAATGGCATTGCGCACGATGACCCGGCCGGCATTGGCCTGGCCGCGCACGCGCCGCACACAACTTTCGAGCAGGCTCGTGAGGTCGAGGCTCGCCCGCTGCGGCAGGTAGCGCCCGTCGCGCAGCCGCGCATAATCGTCGAGTTCGTCCACCAGGGCGGCGATCTCGCGCCCGGCCCGGGCAATGTCCTCGGCATAGCCCTCGTAACGCTCATTGCCCAGCGCCCCGAAGGCCTGGGACTGGATGAGGTCGGAAAAGCCGACAATGGTATTGAGGGGGCGCCGCACCCCCCGGCTGATCCGCGCCAGCAGCGCCGGGTCCATATCCGCTGGGCCGCCGAGGCGGGCGGGGGCAGTGGTTTCGCGCGGATGGACCAGGCCGAAATAGCCGCTGACCACGCCGGCCTGTCCCAGCGCGAAAAGCAGGATATCGGCGCGCCCATCGGCGGAGCGCAAGGGCAGGCTCGGGCGTGCCGTCTCGGCAAACCGTGCCGGACGTTCGAGAAAGGCGCGCAGGGCCAGGGCGTCGTCCTCGCCAACCAGGGCGGATAGCGGCTTGCCAATCATCGGCTTGCCGCCGCCCAGCAGCGATGCCGCCATGGCGCTGGCGCCGCTGACCGTGCCGGAGCGGCTGGCTTCGACAAAGCCATCGCCGCGGATATCCGCGAAGCTCTGGGCGAAGGCGCGCACCGCCTCCTCGTGACCGGTGCGCACTTCGGTGGTGCTGGCCGAGAGCATCAGCGCCGGGCGGCCCTGCCAGGAAATGGATTGCAGCCGCGCCGTCACCGGCACCAATGTGCCGTCGCGCTGCACCAGATGGTTGACCGGGCCGGCCTCGTGGCCGTCATCGCCCATGGCGGGGAAAACCGCCGCCAGTCCCGCCTGTCGCAGCCCTTCCGCCGAATCATGGCCCACCATTTCGGTGATGGCGCGATTGGCGAACAATATCTGCTGGTCGCGGAACACCAATATGCCCAGCGGCAGCCGGTTGAGCACCAGCGTCTCGCCGCCCAGATTGATCAAGGCGCCGGGCACAGCCTGCGGGCTGGGCGGCGGCGGCGCTCTATCGGGCTGCTGGGGACTGCGCTCGCCCACGCGGTCGGTGAGGATGCGCGACAATTCATCGAAATTATAGCGCGATACCCGCTCGACCATATCGGCTTCCGCCGGCTTTTCCGGCGGGGCAGGGGGCGCGATTTCGGCCTCGGTCGGTTCCTCCGCCGACAAGGGCTCCGGCTGCTCCTCCTCCGGCTCCTCCTCCTCTTCCGGCTCCTCCTCTTCCACCGCTGCGGCGCGGAGCGGGGTGAAGCCGCGGCCCGTCACCCGATAAAGCTGCGCGATCTCGCGGCCGTCGATATCCTCGCCATGGTGCGTCTCCTCGGAAACGGTCTCCAAGGGCTCGGGCGGGTGATCGTCAGCCTCGGTCAGCGGCGCATACAAAGCCTCGTCCGCCGCCAGCCGTTCCACCAGCGCGCTGAGCCGGCCGAAACCATTATCGGCCGCCTCGTCGCCAGGCACCGTCTCCCCGCCATCGGATTCGTCGTTCTCTACCGCAGGTGGAGGGCGCGGCGATGCCGGCTCGTAAACCGCTTCCGCATCGGCATCCTGCCAGCTCCGCAATTCGCGCCGATAAAGGTCGTCGCCCGCCAATTCGGCGGTGGGGATGGCCGCTTCGCCGGCGTCGGGCTGAACCTCGTCGGGCTCGGGGGGAGCGGCGTCGGCCTCGGACAGCTCATCCCGCGCCGTGTCCAGCACCTCCGGATCGATCGGGTCGACGGCCACGATGAGCAGCGCCGTCTCGTCATTTTCCCACTTCAGCGGCGTGGTGGTGCAGGTGGCCGAAACCGGCTTTTCGCCGGCCAGGAACTGGATGCGCGCCAGGCTGGAGCGGCCGCTGGAGCCCAGCCGGATAATGCGCGCCACCTGCCCCTTGATCGGGATGGCCGGCTCGGCGCGTTTAAGCCCCTGCTTCTTGAGCCGGGCCAGGAACAGCCCGGCGGCCCAATTGTTCCAGATCAGGCGCTGGCCATCGCTCGACCACAACCATGCCGGGCGCGCCTCATCGGCATGCCGCAGCACCTTTTGGGCATTCGGCGATGTGTTCCAGGTCTCATTCATAGACTGCCTGTATCGGTCGCTATCCCGGATCTGTGCCATATCGTCACAAAAGTCCGGGTTCTTTATGTGTTCTTCAATATAGTGCCTGTGACGCCGAATCCACCCTCGCGCCGGCACTTCCCTGGCGCATCGGGCGGCATGGTTAAGTGCCATTTGGACAATGGAGCTTTACGGCGGGCGGGCTTTGCCGGGCTGTCCACAGGATAAAATCGGTGCTTGTCATGTCGCCCGTCTCGACCTATGTTCCGCCCGTTTTCGGACGCCGCTTCCCGCCGCGTCCGCAACGGCCCTGCCGCCTTAGCTCAGTTGGTTAGAGCGCTAGATTGTGGATCTAGAGGTCCCCCGTTCAATCCGGGGAGGCGGTACCATTCCTTCCTGGCTTGTTACCGTGTCAGCCGCAGCGCCGAGATATTGCGGGCGATCTGCTGGAAGGCCTCGCGCATCTGGCCGCCATTGGAGGCCAGATAGCTATTGGCCGCGCTGCTGGCGCAATAATTCAGCATGATTGCGGCATTGCTGCCGGACGTGATGTTGAAGCCCACCGTATAGACCTCGACGCCGCTGCCCTTCATGGCGTCGCAATAGGCGCGGGCCTGCGGGTAGGGATCGCCATTGGGCGCGGCGCAATTGATCTGGTCCCCGGTGCCGCCGCTGCCGCTGGTCGAATTGCGCGCCACGACGCCTCGGCAATGCACGGTATTGAACTCGCCATCGGTCATGATGATGGCGGCCTTGAGCGTTTCCGGGTCGTTATAGGGCCCCGGGCGGCTGTCGAAGGGCCAGACATAGCCGAAATTGGGGGCCAGCATGTACCAGGTCCACAAGATGCCGAGGCTCCCCGAGGTCGAACCGGCCGCCGACAGCGCGTTGATCGTATTGCGCAGGACGGTCTTGTTGGCGGTCAGCGGAACGATGGCGCTGGTCAGGCAGCCATTGCCCGAGCCGGCGTAATTGCGTCCGACCAGCGTGGTGCTGGGCGGCAGGTCGTATGGCGTGAGTGCCCGTTCGGTCACGCAGGTCGTTCCGGGAAGGACATTCATCGAGCCGGCCCGGCTCTGGAAGCGGAAATAGGTGCATCCTTCATCCGTGCAATGCAGCTTGCCGGTATTGTTGCTGTAATTTCCCGCGCCGTTTCTAGGCAGGCCGGAAAGGGTCAGCGTATTGGCGTTGCGGCTGGTGACCTGATAGGTGACGTTATTGACGCCGGTCATCCCCGCCACGTCGGTGATATGCACCCAGTCGCCAACGGCATGGCCATGCCCATTGGCGGTGACCTGCAATTGGCAATTGGCCATGCTGCATTTGCGGATTTTGCCGCCACTCCGATAAGTGCTGTAATTATTGCCGTTCTGGTCGCGCAGCTGGAAGCTGTTATTGTTGCGTTCGGTGACCTGATAGGCCCTCCCGTTCAACTGCGTCGTGCCGCTGACCTCCCAGATGAAGACCCAGTCATTGTTCTGATAATTGTGGCCGCTGGAGGTTATGGTGACGGGGCTGTTGCGGGCAGTGCTCACCGCGCTGATATTGCGGATCGTGGTTTCGGCCCACAGCGTCATGCGGCTGATATCCTTCGGCTGGACCAGGGGACCACGCAATCTGTCGGCATAGGTGCCGGCATTGACCGCCTGCGAATAGGGCACCAGCGCGACCTTGGAATAGGTGGGTTCCTGCGAATCCTGGACGATGGTGTCGACGAGGTCGCTCACCGATGTTCTCAGATCGCGCATGTCCTGACTGCTCATCGAGCCGGTGACGTCGAGTGCTACGGCGACTTCGAGATTGACCGAGCCGCGCATGGCCTCGGCGCTGAATGAGGCGCCAAGCTGGTCGACGCCCACCAGGCTCACGAACATGGTGGGAACGGACAGGTCGCCGCCCAGAAACAGCCGCCCGGCCTCCCGCTCGATTAAAATTCTGTCGACCCGCGCGGTGATGCGTGGATCGCCTATCCGCTCCCGGACGATGGCCTCGGCGCGTTCGAGGATCGACGCTTCGGACACGCTGGACAGGTTGATTTCCGGCTGCAAGGCCAGCACCGCCGCATCGAGCGCCGTCTGGGCCCGGGCCCGCGTCTGTTCGAGCGTCACATAATCCACCACCGCGCCGCCCAGCGCCACCAGCACGATGGCCATGACGCCGAAGACCACGGCGAAAACGCCGCTTTCGTCCCGGCCGAAGCGGCGAAGCAGCTTTGTGAATCCAGACATCATTTCGTCCCTGCTCCCAGCCTGTTCGCGAGCCCCTTGCCGACATCGCCGCCATGGTGGCCGCGCAGAAGTCGAAAGCTCATGGCCTGCATTCAGAAGGCTTCGGTGCCATTTTGCCGTTCAAGCACCAAGGAGACGTCAAGCCGCGTGGTTAATATCGGCTTGCGGGCGATGGGCAAAAGCATCCAGGCGCTAACCGGCCATGGATCGTGCTTCGACAAGCTCAGCAGGCTCACCATGAGGTCTGGTCGCGCTCACCGAAAGAGCCGTTGCAACCATGCAACAGATAGGCCGCGCCTGCGGCAAGCTGCCACACCGGCTCTTGCGGCTCACGGCTTCGTGAGTTATCCAGCATTCGTTCGCAATGCCAACCGAGGGAGGCACTCCATGAAGACCATGACGTTCCGCCGCTCGGGGACCATCTGGCATCATTTCGGCCGCCTATAGTTTCGGTCTTTCGGTGAATTTCGGCCTTTTCCCGGCCGGCGAACTTTCAACTCCACCATCGTGAATCGCTGAAACCGGGTCGTTTTGCGTCCGGAATCCGCCATTCTTTTTTTACTTCAACAGAGGCCGGCCGGGTTTTTGCCCGCCGGAAAAGCCAATGTCTTCAAACGTAATTGAAGAGCGCAATGCCGTATTGCGCCTCGAAATCTCCATCGCCGCCGCTGTGCGCGAACGCGGCGTCCTGCTCGTGATCGGCGCGGCCCTGCGCGCCTGGTGGGCGCAATGGCCGGCAAGCTATTCGGAAGTGCCCGCCAGCCTGCGGGCCGATATCGGCCTGCCGCCGGCGGCAGATCCCGATTATCTCGGCATCGGCCTCGACCTGTGGCGGCTTCATCCGCCACTACGGAGATGGCCTTGAAAATGAAAGGCAGCCGGGCCCCGCCCGGCTGCCATCCCGCCCCATCCACTGTTGTCTCATCTGGGCCAATCGTCTAGGAACGGCCCGACTTTCCGCTGGGTTCGCACATGTCCGAAAAGACCAAGCTCATCACGCCTCGCCTGCCGCGCGGCTTCGAAGACCGTACGCCCGGCGAGATTGCCGCCGTGGGGGCCATGATCGACAAGATCAAGCAGGTCTATCAGCGCTATGGCTTCGATCCGGTGGAAACCCCGCTGCTTGAATATACCGAAACGCTCGGCAAATTCCTGCCCGATACCGACCGGCCCAATGCCGGCGTGTTTTCCCTGCAGGACGATGACGAGCAATGGATGAGCCTGCGCTACGATCTGACCGCGCCGCTTGCCCGCTATTTCGCCGAGAATTTCGAGACCCTGCCCAAGCCCTACCGCTCCTATCGGCAGGGCTATGTGTTCCGCAACGAAAAGCCCGGCCCCGGCCGCTTCCGCCAATTCATGCAATTCGACGCCGATACGGTCGGCGCTCCCGGCCCGGAAGCCGACGCCGAAATGTGCATGATGATGGCCGATGTCATGGATGCGCTGGGCCTGGCGGGCCAATATGTGGTCCGCGTCAATAACCGCAAAGTGCTGGACGGGGTGCTGGAAGCGGCCGGCATTACCAGCGACGAGCAGAAGCTGACGGTGCTGCGCGCCATCGACAAGCTCGATAAATTCGGCCCCGAAGGGGTGAAGCTGCTGCTCGGCGCCGGACGCAAGGATGAAAGCGGCGACTTTACCAAGGGCGCCGGCCTCAGCGATGCGCAGGCCGGCCTGGTGCTGGATTATGTTGCGGGCAAGCCGCCCGCCGACAATGCCGGCGTCAACGAACTCGCCGCCATGCAGACCCTGTTCGATGCCGCCGGCTATGGCCCCGACCGCATCAAGATCGACCCCTCCGTGGTGCGGGGCCTCGAATATTATACCGGCCCGGTCTTCGAGATCGAACTCACCTTCAAGGTGCAGAACGAAAAGGGCCAGGACGTGGTGTTCGGCTCGGTCGGCGGCGGCGGCCGTTATGACGGGCTGGTGTCCCGCTTCCGCCGCGAGCCGGTGCCGGCCACCGGTTTTTCCATCGGCGTTTCCCGCCTCGCCCATGCGCTCAAGCTCACCGGCAATCTCGGCGCTGCCGAGCCCGTGGGCCCGGTCGTCGTCCTCGTCATGGACAAGGACCAGACCGCCCGCTACCAGGCCATGGTCAGCGAATTGCGCCAGGCCGGCATCCGTGCCGAAATGTTCCTCGGCTCGACCAAGAATTTCGGCAAGCAGGTCGCCTATGCCGACAAGCGCAATTCCCCCGCCGTCGTCATCGAAGGCAGCCAGGAGCGCGAAACCGGCATCGTCCAGATCAAGGACCTCGTCGCCGGCAAAGAGGCGGCCCGGGCCATCACCGACAATGCCGAGTGGAAAGCCGCCCGCCCCGGCCAGTTCGAGGCGAAGCGGGGCGACCTGGTGGCGGCGGTTCAGAAACTGCTGAGCGAGCAATGATGCGCAAGGCGTACGATAGACCTCATCCTGACAGGCTCACCATGAGGTCTCGACAAGTGCTGGCGCCATGACCAATCCCGCCTATCGCCGCGCCCAGCTTGAAGCGCTTGTCGAAGCTCAGGGCGGGTGCCGCGCCACCCCGCCGCTGCTGCTCAGGGCCGATCCCTATTTCGATCTCGCCGGCGAGGAATTCGGCCGTCGCCTGCTGCTGACCAGTGATGTCACCGGCGCCGAATATTGCCTGCGTCCCGATTTCACCCTGCCCATCGTCACCGATTATATCGGGCAGGGGGCCGGGGAGCCGGCAGCCTTTTCCTATCTCGGCCCCATCTTCCGCCAGCGCGAGACCGGCCCGGCCGAATTCGACCAGGCCGGCATCGAATTGCTGGCGCAGCCGGATGGCGACATCGCGCTCGACCAGGTGCTGACCTTCGCCCGCGCCGCCCTCTCGCTCTATGGTATCGTGCCCCAGGTTCACCTCGGCGGCGTCGGCCTGTTCGAGACCCTGCTGGCGCAGGCCGACATGCCCGATGCCTGGCGCAGCCGCATCCGCCACCGCTTCGGCAATCCCGAGGCCATGGACCGCCTGCTGACCCGGCTCGAACGGGCCGCCGATCATCCGCGCCGCGAACAGCCGGGCCGCGACGACCTCATCGAAGACGTCACCGCCCGCATGGTGTCGGCCGGCCTCAGCCTCTCCGAGGGCCGTATCCCCGCCGAGATCGCCGACCGCTTCCTCGAGCAGCAGGCGCTCGATGCCGCCCATGTGCCGGCCGCGACGCTGAAATTGCTGCGCGATTACCTCGCCATCAAGGGCGATGTGCTCTCCGCCCTGCACCAGGTCGAAGCGCTGGGCGAAAAGCACCGGCTGTTCCTCGGCGTGCCGCTGCGCGCCATTCGCCGTCATCTCGATGGACTGGGCGAGGCCCGCGTCAGCTTCGACGCCAGTTTTTCGCCCCGCCTCGACTATTATACCGGCATCGTCTTCGAGATGCGCGGGCCGGGCGGCGCGATCCTGGTTTCGGGCGGCCAATATGACCGGTTGCTGGAGCGCCTGGGAGCCACGGCGCCGATTGCCGCTTCCGGCTGTGCCCTGTGGATCGACCGGCTCGAAGCGGAGTGGCCGAAATGACCCTCACTCTCGCCGTGCCCTCGAAGGGCCGCCTCGAAGAACAGACCCGCGACTGGTTCGCCCAGCGCGGCCTGACCATCAGCCGTCCCGGCGGCGCCCGCTCCTATCTGGGCTCCATTGACGGCGTGCCCGACATCACCGTGCGCTTCTATCCGGCCGCCGAGATTGCCCGCGAACTCATTCGCGGCAATATCGATCTGGGCGTCACCGGCCGCGATCTCATCCACGAAACCAGCGAGGCCGGCCCCGCTTCGGTCGATTTCGTCCGCAATCTCGCCTTCGGCCAGGCCGATGTCGTGGTCGCCGTGCCCGATGCCTGGATCGACGTGACCCATATGCACGACCTGGCCGATGTGGCGTCCGATTTCCGCTCCCTTCATGGCCGCTGGCTGCGCGTCGCCACCAAATATATCACCATTACCCGCCAGCATTTCGCCCGCGCCGGCATTGCCGAATATCGCATCGTCGAAAGCCTGGGCGCCACCGAAGCGGCGCCGGCCTCGGGCATTGCCGATATCGTGGTGGATATCACCTCGACCGGCTCGACACTGGCTGCCAATGGGCTGCGGGTGCTGGACGATGGCGTGATGCTCAAGAGCGAAGCCAATCTCCTCGTCTCCAAAAGCGCCGATTGGTCGGCTTCGCGCCAGGCCATGCTCGACAGCTTGCTGGCGCGCCTCCATGACTGAGCTCGAAATCGCCTTTGTCGGCCTCATGATCCTTATCGGCGCCGGCGCCATCGTCTATGCCGGCCTGCGCGGTCCGAAACCCGAAAGCCGGCCGGACGGCGATGGGCGCGACGCCGGCGCCGACTAGCAGCATGCAGCTTCGGCTAATGCCTGTCCCGAAACACCAGCCGGTCCGCCGCGACCAGATTGGCCGCCATGCCGGCAAGGCTTCCGGCGGCCACGGCCAGGATCAGGCCGGCGGACGTTGCGGGCAACAGCGTCAGAACCAGGCCGTAGATCAGCCAGTTGACCGCCATGCCCGGCAGCATGGCGAGAAAATAGCGCAATAATTCCCGAGACTTGCCGGTGCCGGCCGCCTTGTCGGCGAAGGCGAAATTGCGGTTGATGAGCCAGGTCGCCAGCACCGCCGCCGCGAAGGACAAGAGCCTGCCCCGGAACGGGCCGAGCAGGGGAGAGGTCAGGAGCAGCACGCCGGCATCGACCAGAAAGCCGATAATGCCGGCCAGGGCGAAGGGCAGGATGCGGCGCCTCACTTTTCATCCTGGGCGCCGGGCGCCGGAATTTCGAGATAGCGCAGCCGTTTGACCTCGCGCCGCCCGGTCACCACGCTGTCCAGGATCACCGCCGTCGCCCCCAGGATCAGCCCGGCGATGATTCCCAGCCCGGCCAATATGGCGGTGGGAAAGCGCGGTACCAGCCCGGTCTCCAGATAATCGAAGATCACCGGCACGGCGAGGAGCACCGAGACCAGCACCACGATCGTCCCCAGCGTCATATAGAGCTGGCGTGGCCGCTCGCGGGCGAAAAGCCGCACGATGGCCACCAGGATCAGCCAGCCGTCCCGGATCGTGCTCAATTTGCTGGACGATCCTTCAATCCTGGCGCTGTAAGCGGTGGGGATTTCGTCAAAGGGGGCGCGCAATTCCAGTGCGTGGATGGTCAGTTCCGTCTCGATTTCGAAGCCTTTCGACAGCGCCGGGAAGGATTTGACGAAGCGCCGCGACAGGGCCCGATAGCCCGACAACATGTCGCTGAAGCCGCGCCCGAATATATTTGCCACCGTGCCGGTCAGCACTTTATTGCCCAGGATATGGCCGGGGCGGAATTCGCCGCCGTCGCCCTGCGTCCGGCGCACGCCCACCACCATGTCGAGGCCGTTATCGAGCAGCATGTCCACCAGCGCCCGGCTCTGGCCGGCATCATAGGTGCCATCGCCATCGGCCATCACATAGACATCGGCATCCACATCGGCGAATTGCCGGCGGACCACATTGCCCTTGCCGCGCTGCGGCACCTGGCGGACCACCGCGCCGGCCGCCGCCGCGGCCGCGGCGGTGCCATCGGTGGAGGCATTGTCGAACACGAAAATGCTGGCTTCCGGCAGCGCCGCGCGGAATGCCGCAATTACCGAGGCAATGACCGCAACCTCGTTGAAGCAGGGCAGAATGACGGCTACATGATTGCCCCTGTAGAGCTTGGTCACGCGGTAATCCTCCTCAGACGCGGCGACATTAGCCGAACAAAGTCGAAAAAGTGTAACGGCCCGAGGCTCATAAATGCTCGATCCCCTGCTCCTGCTCGCTCTCATGGCCGTCGGCATGCTGGCCGGCTTCGTCGACGCCATTGCCGGGGGCGGGGGCATGATCACCGTGCCGGCCCTGCTCTCGGCCGGCCTGCCGCCGGTGGCGGCCCTGGCGACCAACAAGATGCAGAGCGCGGTCGGCACCGGCATGGCGGTGATCACCTATTGGCGGCGCGGCTTCGTCGCCCTGCACAATCTGATACCGGCCATCGCCCTCACCTTTGCCGGCAGCCTGCTGGGGGCCCTGGCCGTCAGCAATGTCGACGTCTCCTTGCTCAATATCGCCGTCCCCGTCGCCCTGATCGGCATCGCGCTCTATTTCCTGTTCGCCCCCAAGCTCTCCGACGCGGACAGCGCAGCGCGCCTGCCCTTCGGCCCGTTCGTGCCGCTGATGGGCTTTGCCATCGGCTTTTACGACGGGCTTTTCGGTCCCGGCACCGGCGCCTTCTTCACCATGGGCTTCGTGGTGTTTTTCGGCCTCGGCCTGACCCGCGCTACCGGCAGCACCAAGGCACTGAATTTCATCTCCAACCTTGCCGCCCTGGTAATCTTCATCCCCGGCGGCCACGTGGTCTGGCCGGTCGCCATCGTCATGGCGCTGGGCCAGCTGATCGGCGGCTATATCGGCGCTCGCACCGGCATCCGCTACGGAGCCAGGATTATTCGCCCGCTGGTCGTCGTGGTCTCTATCGCCATGGCGCTGAAACTGCTGTTCTTCCCATAGAGCGGTTGGGCCCCGCAGCCCATGTCCTGCGCTGACATCACACCGCCCCGGTGTCGCTGTTCGCTCTCCTTCTCCCCAAATCGTCACCCTCGCGTCGTGCGTGAGGGTGACGAGCGGTGATTTTTTTACACCGCGAAAGCGGGAATGACCCCGTGCAAAGAACCCGCCCACGAAAAAGCCCCGGTGTTTCCACCGGGGCTTTCCACGAAGATCGTGACTGGGAAGACGCGATCCTCGAAGTCGCTGTTCTTTTAGGCGGCAAGGCCGCCCGGCAGTCGTCTGCCGCGCCCGCGCAGGGCCAGTATTTGGCCCAGCGCGGCTTTAGCGCGTCGGGCCAAATACGGTATGGCCCGTGAGCGAAAGGAAAATCTAAGTCGCTATGCGACTTAGAAATCCATGCCGCCCATGCCGCCCATGCCGCCGCCGCCCGGCATTGCCGGAGCTGCTTCCTTCGGGGCTTCCACGATGGTCGCCTCGGTGGTGATCAGCAGCGAGGCCACCGAAGCGGCGTCCTGAAGGGCATGCCGCACGACCTTGACCGGGTCGATGACGCCCAGGGCAACCAGGTCGCCATATTCGTCGGTGGCGGCGTTATAGCCGAAGGTCGCCGAGTTGTTCTCGAGAACCTTGGCCACCACGACCGAACCTTCGGCGCCGGCATTGTTGGCGATGCAGCGCGCCGGCTCCTGCAGGGCGCGGCGCACGATGGCGATGCCGGCTTCCTGGTCGGCATTGGCGCCCTTGACCTTGAGGGCGTTCGAGGCGCGGAGCAGGGCAACGCCACCACCCGGCACGATGCCTTCTTCAACGGCGGCGCGGGTCGCGTTCAGCGCGTCGTCGACGCGGTCCTTGCGCTCCTTGACTTCCACTTCCGTGGAGCCGCCGACGCGGATCACGGCGACACCGCCGGCCAGCTTGGCCAGGCGTTCCTGCAGCTTCTCGCGGTCGTAGTCCGAGGTGGTTTCCTCGATCTGCGCCTTGATCTGGCCAACGCGGGCCTGGATGTCTTCCTGGGTGCCGGCGCCATCGACGATGGTGGTGTTTTCCTTGGTGATCTCGACGCGCTTGGCGGTGCCGAGCATGTCCAGGGTCACGTTTTCGAGCTTGATGCCGAGATCTTCGGAAATCACCTGGCCGCCGGTGAGGACGGCGATGTCTTCCAGCATGGCCTTGCGGCGGTCACCGAAGCCCGGAGCCTTGACGGCGGCGACCTTGAGGCCGGCGCGCAGGCGGTTGACCACCAGGGTCGGCAGCGCTTCGCCATCGACGTCTTCGGCGATGATCAGCAGCGGGCGCTGGGACTGAACGACGGCTTCCAGGATCGGCAGGATGGCCTGCAGGTTGGAGAGCTTCTTTTCGTGCAGCAGGATATACGGGTCCTCGAGGGTCGCCGTCATCTTTTCGGTATTGGTGACGAAATAGGGCGACAGGTAACCGCGGTCGAACTGCATGCCTTCGACGACGTCGAGTTCGGTCTCGGCGGTCTTGGCTTCCTCGACGGTGATGACACCCTCATTGCCGACCTTCTGCATCGCCTCGGCGATCATGTCGCCGATGGAGCTTTCGCCATTGGCCGAAATGGTGCCGACCTGGGCGACTTCGGAGGAGGAGGTGATGCCCTTGGCCGAAGCCTTGAGCGATTCGACGACCTCGGCCACGGCCAGGTCGATGCCGCGCTTCAGATCCATCGGGTTGAAGCCGGCGGCGACGGCCTTGACGCCTTCGACGACGATGGCCTGGCCCAGAACGGTGGCGGTGGTGGTGCCGTCGCCGGCAACATCATTGGTCTTGGAGGCGACCGAACGCAGCAGCTGGGCGCCCAGGTTCTCGAACTTGTCTTCCAGTTCGATTTCCTTGGCGACCGACACGCCGTCCTTGGTGATGCGCGGGGCGCCGAACGACTTTTCGATGACGACGTTGCGGCCCTTGGGGCCGAGCGTGACCTTCACCGCATTGGCGAGGACATTGACGCCGCGCAGCATCTTGTCGCGGGCCTCGGTGGAGAATTTGACTTCCTTGGCGGCCATTTATGGCTCCTTGAAAATATCGGTTGTTGAGGGGACGAAAAAACAGGCGTGAGAAGCGGATTAGGCTTCGATCACACCCATGATGTCGCTTTCCTTCATGATGATCAGGTCTTCGCCATCAAGCTTGACCTCGGTGCCGCTCCACTTGCCGAACAGCACGTGATCGCCGGCCTTGACGTCCAGCGCATTGATCTTGCCGTTTTCGTCGCGGGCGCCGGGGCCCACGGAAACGATCACGCCCTCGGAGGGCTTTTCCTTGGCGGTATCGGGGATGATGATCCCGCCCTTGGTCTTTTCTTCACTGTCGACGCGACGGACGACGACGCGGTCATGTAGGGGACGGAAGCCCATGTCTGCTCCTCTTGGCATCATTGCTAATGCGAAAATCGGGACCTGTTAGCACTCGACTGTTGTGAGTGCTAGCAAGCGATACGGATATAGGAAGCGAGGCCAAGCAGAGTCAAGGCGCGTGAACCGAAGTTTTTTCTCGTGCGTTGTACGGTCAGTCCATCCGTTCACAACAAGGTGCCGATCATGGCCGACAGCCCTCTTGCCGCTCCCGCGATCCAGCCCGTTCCCGGCCGGGTCCATATTGTCTTCGACGACGCGGAGATTGCCAGCTCGACCCGGGCATTGCGGCTGGAACGGCCGGGCGGCAAAGATCTGGTCTTCGTGCCGCTGGACGATGTCCATCCCGGCATTCTCGAGGCCTCGGAAACCAGCCGCGACGACGACGGCCCCGGCGTCGCGCATTTCTACAACATCAAGACCCTCACCGCCGATGGCGTCGACGAAGCCTGGTATTATCCCTATGCCGAGGGGCCTTTCGCCCCCATCCGCGACCTGCTGACCTTTGGCGGCGACCGTATCCGCGTGGAGGTCACGGAGGTTTAGCAGCCACCGGGCCTCAGGCGACCGCTACTCCCCCATCGAGTTTTTCTCATTGCCTCTTCCCCCCGCGCCGAGACTGGGCCATAACCTCATCATGAGCGAAAAATCCTCCCTTCAGATCAAGTTACGCCGTACCGGCGGCGTCGGCCCCAATGCGAACTGGCACTGGGAAGTGCAGGATGCGGACGGCAAGGTTCTCAAGACCGGCAGCGCCGTCGGCCCCGAGCACAAGGCCTTCGCCACCGCCCGCATCGCCAAGGAAAAGCTGGAAGCAGCCGACAAGTAACGCTCCGGACTTGCCGCCCGGCTCCGCCGGAAAGATGCGGCGCGGGGAGCCCGGATAGGACCGAGTTGACCATGTCTGCCGCTGAGATCGACGCCAAGCGCCAGTCCAGTCGGGTGAGTGAACCATTGCGCGGCATCGTGCTCAAAGTGGCATCGGTCTGCTGCTTCGTGGTCATGGCCACCATGCTCAAAGCCACGCAAACCGTGCCGGCGGGCGAAATGGTGTTCTTCCGGTCCTTCTTCGCGCTGCTTCCGGTTCTCGTCTGGCTGGTCGGGCGCGGGCGCCTCGCCGATGCCTTCGCCACCAAGAGACCGCTGGGCCATGTCGTGCGCGGCCTGGTCGGCGTCGGCTCGATGAGCCTGGGCTTTTTCGCCCTGACCCGCCTGCCGCTGCCGGAAGCGACGGTCATCCAATATGCCTCCCCGCTGCTGATCGTCATTTTTTCGGCGGTGCTGCTGCGCGAGCGCGTCTATCTCTTCCGCTGGACCGCGGTGCTGATCGGGCTGGTCGGGGTCCTCATCATTCTCTGGCCGCGGCTCACCGTCTTTTCCGGGCAATCCACCGCCGAGGACGCCGAGGCCATCGGCGCCCTGGCCGCTTTTACCGCGGCGATCCTGTCGGCCTTCGCCATGTTGCAGGTCCGCACCCTGGTACAGACCGAGCGCACCGAAACCATCGTCACCTATTTCTTCATCAGCGCCAGCGTGCTGAGCCTGCTCACCCTGCCATTCGGCTGGGTCTGGCCCAGTCCGCAACAGGCCGCCCTGCTGGTCGGGGCGGGCATTGTCGGCGGTATCGGCCAATTGCTGCTCACCTCCTGCTATCGCTACGCCGATATGTCGGTGATCGCCCCGTTCGAATATGTGTCGCTGATCCTCACCATCATCATCGGCTTCTTCATCTTCGCCGATATCCCGACATTGCCCATGCTGGTCGGCAGCGTCATCATCGTCGCCTCCGGCATCGCCGTCATCCTGCGCGAACGCCAATTGGGCCTCGACCGCTCCCGCGACAAGGAAGCCTCGACGCCCTGACCGGCGCTGTCGGCATTTGCGGGGAGGGGCTATCGCATGCAGCTTCGATAGCGCCTCGTTCTCTTTCTCGGAAGAGTGGAGATTTTGGACCAGGGAAGGGGTCCATCAGCGGACCACAATCCCTCTCCGTCCTTAGCCCGCCGCCGCCAGGCCGGCCCAGCCCTGCCGTTTGCGGTAAATGGTGGACGGGCTGATTTCCAGCGCCGCGGCGGCCAGCGAGATATTGCCGCCAAAGGCGGCGATGGCGTCTTCGATGATGCGCTGTTCCTGCCGCCACATGGGCAGGATGGCCGGGCGCTGGTCGGCGCGCGGCGCTTCCACCGGCGCCGGCATCATGGCCTGGGATTCGATATCGGCGGCCCGGAGCATGGCCGCGCCGATATCGCCGCCATCAAACATCACCACCATGCGGCGGATGAGGTTCTGCAATTGCCGCACATTGCCCGGCCAGTCGGCGGCCGTGAGCTGCTGCGCCGCTTCCTGGGTGAAGCCGGCGAAGCTCTTGTGTTCCTCGCGCGCATAGCGGGCGAGGAAATGCCGGGCCAGCACCAGGATGTCGCTGGGCCGCTGCCGCAGCGGCGGCAGGTGAATGGGCAGCACATGCAGGCGATAGAACAGGTCCTCGCGGAATTTCCGCTCGGCGATGAGCTGCATCGGATTGCGATTGGTGGCGCAGATCACCCGCACATCGACCTTGCGCGCCGCCGTCTCGCCCACCCGCGACAGCATCCCGGTTTGCAGGAATCGCAGCAGTTTCGATTGCAGCGACAGGTCCATTTCCCCGACCTCGTCGAGAAACAGCGTGCCGCCATCGGCCAGTTCAGCCGCGCCCTTGCGGTCGTCATGCGCTCCGGTAAAGGCCCCGCGCACCACGCCGAACAATTCGCTCTCCATCAGGTCGCGCGGAATGGCGGCGCAATTGATGGCGACGAAGCGCTTGTCGGCGCGCGGCCCCTTTTCATGCAGGGCTTCGGCGCACACATCCTTGCCGGTGCCGCTTTCGCCGGTGATGAAGACCGGCGCCGACGACGTGGCGACCCGCCCGATCTGCTCATAGAGAAATTGCATGGCGCTGGACGCCCCGACAAAGCCGGCGAAATCGGCCATGACCGGTTCGGGTCCGGTGCCGACGCCGAGACAGCGCGGCCGTCCATGGCGTTGCGCCAGTTCGCCGATGCGATTGGCCAGGGCCGCGCCGCTGACCGGCTTGGCCAGGTAATCATGCGCGCCGGCCCGCATCGCCGCCAGCGCCGCGCTCACCGAACCGCCATCGGCCACGGCCAGCACCAGCGCCCCCTCGGCCAGCCGCACCAGACGGGCCATGGCGTTCTCGATGCCCGGCGCCAGGTCGGCCAGGCTGCCGAGATCGGCAATGATGATATCGAACCGCGCCTGCCGCAGCTGCTCGGCCGCCATGCGTCCATTGCCGGCGAAGCAGACTTGCGGCGCCACCAATAGGGCGGCGCTCAAGGCTCCGCCCAGGCTGCGCGCGCTATCGGCGTCGCTGTCGATCAGCAGGAGCTGGCCGCTCAGGGCGTTGTCGCTTCCGCTCGTCACCGTCATTGCGCTTTTTACCTTGGTCTCGTCCGCGTCGGGGCGTTTTCTCGTTGTCCCGATTGTTTCGGATTAGGGTAAATATTCCGTTCTTATCGGCGGCGCGGCAGTCCCCTTTAACCTCGCCGCCGCCGCCCATCCTCCCGCAACGCCATCTATTTCCGCCGCCGACGCCTTTATTGCCGCGCCAAGCATAGAAATAGGCCGGGGACAGTATTGCGACGCCGCTTTTGCCCAAAATGATGGGGTGCTATGAAAAAGAGCCGAATCTCCCGGCGCCATGGAAGGGGTTGCAGGTCCGCCCGTGCAGGCATTGGTTTATTCGTTCATTGCGCTCGCCGCCGCCGGAATAGGGGCATTGGCCTATTTCGCGCTGACATTCACGCCGGCCAATGCGATTCTGGCCGCGCTGGTTTTCGGCTGTGCCGGCGTGGTCGCGATGGAGCGGACCTTGCGCATCCGCGCCGAGAACCGGCTGGAGCGCGCCATCGGGGACTTGTCGCGCCTGCTCGCCACCGACGCCCAGGCCGGCGCCGTGCTCGGCCAGCGCATCAATGCCATCGCCGATACCAATCCCGGCCCGCGCCTGGAAGCCGTGGAAGCCGATATTTCCGTGCTCGGCACCGTCATTCGGCAGGTCGCCGAGGCGGTGGCCGATATGGAGGTCAAGGTCGCCAGATCCGGCGTCCGCTACGATCCGTCATCGGGCAGTGCCGGCCCGATAATGGCCGCGCCCGGCCCGGCCCGTCCGGCGCCGCGCGCCAAGGAGCCGGTCATTCCGCTCGAAACCCTGCGCCAGGCCGTGGCCGATAACAGGCTGGTCTTCCACATCCAGCCTATATTGCGCCTGCCGCATCGCCGCGCCATCGCCTATGATCTGGTTCCCAGGCTACTGCTCGAAGACGGCGAACTGGCCGACGCGCCCGACTTCATGCCCCGGCGCGGCGGCTATGAGGTGCTGCGCCATATCGAGGGCACGGCTTTGGTCGAGGCGGTCGCCATTGCCCGCCGCGCCCGCACCAGCGGCGCGCCGCTGGTTCTGCATGTGCCGCTTTCGCGCGCCACCCTGGGCGATGGCGTCGCTGCCGAGCAGATGCTGGTCGTTCTCGACGCCAACCGCGCCATTCTGGAGGGCCTCACCTTCCTTATCGAGGAAGCGGAATGGCAGGCCCTGACCGGGCAGGATCGGGCCGTCATCGACCAGATGGCGCGCAAGGGCGCCGGCTTCTCGCTTGCCGGAATGACCTCGCTCCGGATCGACATGGCCGAGCTGGCTGCCCTCGGCCTGCGCTCGCTGCGCGTCGACGCCGCCGAACTCATCGAAGCGCCCGCCGCCTTCACCGATTTCCATCTGTCCGACATCGCCGATTATCTGGCGCGCTTCGACGTCACCCTGCTGGCCACCGGCATTGCCGACGAACGGCAGATCGTCGAATTGCTCGATAACGGCATCCTGCTGGTCCAGGGCGATTATATCGCCGCCCCCGGTCCCGTCCGTCAGGACCTCTCGCTGGACGCCAACCGCACCATCACCCCGCAATTGCGCCGGGTATAGCGTAAGGACAAGCGGGCTAGGGATAGGCCCTCACCCAAAACCACCCTTCGTCGCCCTCGCGTCAAGCGCGAGGGTGACGATCCGAGAAAGCGGCGACATCAGCGCCGCCCCATGCCCGCGACCTTCTTGGCCAGCGTCCCGAACAAGCCGCGTGCGCCCGCTTCCTCGTCCGCGCTCACGGCTTCGCCGCGCGACAGCGTGAAGCCGCCGATCACGCGGTCGAGTTCGCCGGCCTGCGCCTCGGTCTGCTCGATGGCGGCATTGGTTTCTTCCACCAGGGCGGCATTGTGCTGCGTCATCTCGTCGAGCTGGCGCACGGCCAGGTTCACCTCTTCGATCGAGGCGGCCTGTTCGCGGCTGGCCCGGGCCATGCCTTCCAGCAGCGCCGCATTGGCGCCGATGCCGGTCTGCACATTCACCAGCCGCTCCGCCGCCTGCGCCACCAGGCGCGAGCCGCCATTGACCTCGCTGGCGCTCTGCTCGACCAGCACCTTGACCTCCGAGGAGGCCTGCGCCGCCGACTGCGCCAGCCTTCGCACTTCCACCGCCACCACGGCAAAGCCCTTGCCGGCCTCGCCGGCCCGCGCCGCCTCGACCGAGGCATTGAGCGCCAAAAGGTTGGTCTGGAAGGCGATATCGTCGATCAGCCCGATAATATTGGAAATCTTGGACGAGGATTGGGTGATCCGCTCCATGGCCTGATTGGCTTCGCTCATCACCGCGCCGCTGGCTTCGGCCTCGGCCGAGACATCGCGCGCCTTGGCGCTGGCCTCCTGGGCGTGATCGGCGTTCTCGGCCACGACATGGCGCAATTGCTCCATCGCCGCCGAGGTTTCCTCGATGGTCGCGGCCTGCCTTGTCGTGCGCTCGGACAGATCGTTGGCCCCGGCCAGGATTTCGCCGGTCGCGGTCTTGAGCGCCCCCGAGGTCTGGCGCAGCCGGGTGACGATCTCGCCCAATTGCTCGGCCACCCCATTGGTATTGGTCTTCAGCCGGCCGAAAGCGCCCTTGTAATCGCCGGTCACCCGCAGGCTGAGATCGGCCCTGGCCAGGGCGGCCAGCACCGTGCCGGTCTCGCCGATGCCGCGCTCCACCGTCGCCAGCAATTCGTTGACATTCTCGGCCAGCCGCCGGAGTTCGGGATCGGGCAGGGCGGTTTCCGCCCGCAGCGAGAAGTCGCCATCGATGGCTGCGCCCACCACCCGGTCGATATCCTGTTGCAGCGCCTCGACCATGCGCACCTGCATGGCGCGCTCTTGGTTCATGCTGTCCTCGGCCTGGCGCAATTCGGCGATCCTGATGCCGTTCTGGCGGAACACTTCCACCGCTTCGGCCATCTCGCCCAATTCGTCGCTGCGGCCCAGGCCCGGCACTTCGGTTTCCAGATCGTTGCCGGCAATGTCGCTCATCGCCTGGGTCAGCCGCCCCACCGGCCGGGTGATGGTGCGGGCGATCAGGAGGCTCGTTACCGCCGCCAGCGCCAGCAGCACCCCGCCGATCAGCAGCAGCGTGTTGCGCAGCGAGGCCGAGGGCGCCAGGATGTCATCGGCACTTTCCAGCGCCACCACGGCCCAGTCCGCGCCGCCGAAGGAGATCGGCGTCGCCGCCGCGATATAGCGCGCACCGCCGAAATCGATGGAGCCCAGCCCTTCCGTGCCGGCCAGCGCCGCCGAGACCACGTCGCCGCCCAGCGCCACCACCAGGGCATCGTCGCCCTCGGTCTTGGGCGAATCGTTGCGCACCAGCCCGTCCTGGCCCACGAGATAGACTTCACCGCTATCGCCCAGGCCCTTGGTGCGGGCCAGAAGCTCGCCGATGCGGCCGATGGGCATCTGATAGGCGAGCACGCCCGCCAGCATGCCCTGGTTGATCACCGGCGCCGCGATGAAGCTCGCCGCGCCGTCATTGGGGCCATAATGGGCGAAATCGGTCAGGAATACGCTGCCGGCCTCGCCGCTCATTGCCGCGCGCACCGCCTCGCCCAGATCGCTGCCGGCCCAGGGCCCGGCGCCCTCGGCGAAGCCGGTGCCGAAATCGCTGTCCTTCTGCACCGAATAGACATTGTTGGCTTCGATATCGAACAGGAAGACATCGTTATAGCCCCGCGTCTCCAGCAGGGCGCGGAATTCGGTATGCTGCGGGCGATGATTGAGATCATAGACCAGCAGCGAATTGGAGCTTTCCAGCAATTTCCGCTCACCCGGCGGATGCGGATTGTCGGCGATATAGGCCTGTTGCAGCAAGTCCGCCGGATCGCCCTGCGCGGCGAGCGATTTATAAGCCCCGGCAAAGGAGGTGAGCGCGCCCGACACGTCCTTGCGCCCGGCGAACAATGTCAGGTCCTGCGCCACTTCGCCCAGATAGGCCTGCAAGGCCGCATTGGCGTTTTCCGCCCCGGCCTTGAGCCGCTGCTCGGCCTGGGCGGTGACGATGGCATCGCCGCTGAAATAGGCCGCCGCGCCCAGGCTGGCGCCGGTCAGCAGGGCGATGCCGACCACCATGGCCGGCAGCTTCAGCGCGAGTTTGATTTGCTTGGTCACGATCGATGAGCCCCACATTGCCGCATCCGGTCTTGGCTGGCCCGGGCCGCGAAAGCCTAGTTCGCGCCCCCTGGCCCATGCCGACAATAGGAAACCAGCAGTTAATGAAGTTCTTCTCACTTGGTCCTATACTGCCCGGCGAGCTTTTCGCTTGATCCCGGACCACAAACTGCCACATAGGGCTTATGCCCTTCCGGCCCCCACCGAAGAAAGCACGCCATGACCTCGCCGTTGCCCACCATTTCCGGCCTTTCCGATCTCTCCGGCCGCTACGATGCGGTGCTGAGCGATGTCTGGGGCGTCATCCATAATGGTGTCGCCGCCTTCCCCGAAGCGGTCGAGGCCCTGCGCAATTTCCGCCAGGCCGGCGGCAAGGTCGTGCTGATCACCAATGCGCCGCGTCCTTCGGCGCCGCTCATCGCCATGCTCGACCGGCTCGGCGTGCCGCGCGACGCCTATGATGCCATCGTGTCCTCGGGCGACGCCACGCGTTCCATGATTGCCAAATATCGCGGCCGGGCCATTCACCATGTCGGCCCGCCCACCGAGGACGACGCGCTCTATGAAGGCCTCGATCTGCGCCGCACCGGGGCCGAGGAAGCCGAAGTGGTGGTGGTCACCGATCTCGATACCGACGACGACAATCCCGAAATGTACCGCGAGCGCGCCAGGCTGTGGCTGTCGCGCAAGCTGCCGATGATCTGCGCCAATCCCGACCGGGTGGTCGAGCATGGCGACCAGATCATCTATTGCGGCGGCGCTCTGGGCGATCTCTATGCCGCCATGGGCGGCATGGTGCATATGGCCGGCAAGCCCTATCAGCCGATCTACGAGGAAGCCTATCGCCTCGCCGAGGAAGCGGCCGGCAAAAGCCTCGACAAATCCCGCGTCCTGGCCATCGGCGACAGCGTGCGCACCGACGCCACCGGCGCGGCGCAGTTCGGCATCGACCTGCTGTTCATCACCGGCTCCATCCATGCCGCCGAACTCGACGCCTTCGGCAAGCCCGATCCGCAGGCCATTGCCGATCTCATCGCCCCCAGCCGCGCCCGCACCGCCGGCTATCTGCCCCGCCTCGCGTGGTGAAAGCGATGATCTCGCCTGCATCGTCCCTGCAAGGCCGGAGCCTTCGCCCTTGACCTTCCTCCGTCTTTCCAGCCTCGCCGACCTGCCGCAAAGCCTGCGTGGCGCCTATGTCGCCATCGGCAATTTCGATGGCCTGCATCGCGGCCACCAGACCATTATCGAGGCCCTGCGCCAGCGGGCCCAGGACGCCAATGTGCCGGCGCTGATGCTGACCTTCGAGCCGCATCCCCGCGACGTCTTCGCCCCCGCCCCCTTCATGTTCCGCCTCACCCAGGGCGACGCCAAGGCGCGCCTGGCCGAGGCGCTCGGCCTCGACGGCATCGTCATCCTGCCCTTCGATCATGCTTTCTCGCAGACCGAAGCCGAGGATTTCGTCGAAACCATTCTGGTCGAGCAATTGGGCGTACGCGGCGTCATCACCGGTTCGGATTTTCATTTCGGCCGCCAGCGCCGCGGCACCCGGGCCTTCCTCAAAGCCGCCGGCGACCGCCTGGGTTTCGCCGTCGAAACCCTCGATCTCATGGATGAGGGGGACGAGCCCATTTCGTCTTCGCGTATCCGGGCGGCGCTGTCGGAAGGGGCGGTCACCGCCGCCAATCGCCTGCTCGGCTATCACTGGTTCTTCGATGGCTGCGTGGTGCAGGGCGACCAGCGCGGCCGCGATCTCGGCTTTCCCACCGCCAATACCATGACCCCGGCCGGCTTCCAGCTCGCCCAGGGCGTCTATGCCGTGCGCGCCCGGCTCGGCTCTCGCCGCTTCGACGGCGTCGCCGCCTATGGCAAGCCCATGTTCGACAATCAGCGCCCGCCCTTCGAAACCCATTTGTTCGATTTCGACGAAGACATTTACGGCCAGACGCTGCAAGTCGCCCTGGTCGGCCATATCCGCGGCCAGGAAGTCTTTTCCGGCCTGGACGAATTGATCGCCGCGATGAACCGCGATGCCGGAAAAGCCCGCGACCTGATCGCCGCCGACGCCCCCGTCAGCGACCTCGACCGCAAACTGGGCTTCTTCGAATAGCGGGGCGCTTCACGTCCCGATCAGCCTCGATTTTCCAGATCGACCACAATGTCATCCCCGCGAAAGCGGGGACCTCCGTTTCCATACGAGGCCCTAGCTCAGGCAAGAACGCCTGCCCTTGCGCCAGCGAGGGCAAATCAACCTTTGCCCCAGCCGCCTCCCCTTGCTAAAAGGCGGCGCGTATTTCCCGAACCGATTGCCGATCCATGAACGACACCGCTTCTGGCGCGACCGAAAAAGATTATTCGGCCACGCTCTTCCTGCCGGAAACCGAATTTCCCATGCGCGCCGGGCTCCCCGCCCGCGAGCCCGTCTGGCTCAAGCGCTGGGAAGACATGGATATTTACGCCCTGCAACGCGAGCAGGCCAAGGACCGGCCGCTCTTCACCCTCCATGACGGCCCGCCCTATGCCAATGGCAATATCCATATCGGCCATGCGCTCAACAAGGTGCTGAAGGACCTGGTATCGCGCTCCATGCAGATGCTGGGTCACAATGCCGCCTATGTGCCTGGCTGGGATTGCCACGGCCTGCCCATCGAATGGAAGATCGAGGAGCAATATCGCGCCAGGGGCAAGGACAAGAACCAGGTCCCGGTGGTCGAATTCCGCCAGGAATGCCGCACCTTTGCCGAACAATGGGTCGATATCCAGCGCGAGGAATTCAAGCGGCTGGGCGTCCTGGGCGAATGGGACAATCCCTATCTCACCATGAGCTTCGACGCCGAGGCGCAGATCGCCCGCGAGCTGATGAAGGTCTCGATGACCGGCCAGCTCTATCGCGGCTCCAAGCCCGTCATGTGGTCGGTGGTCGAGCGCACCGCGCTGGCCGAAGCCGAAATCGAATATCAGGACTATGAGAGCGACGTCATCTGGGTGAAGTTTCCGGTTGTGCAAGCCGTCGCGGCTGATACTTCGGAACGGACGGCAGCGAACGCCGATCTCGACATGCGGGATGCGGGGGCTGCGAAAAGAGCCCTTTTGGCCCGCGCAAGTGTCGTCATCTGGACCACGACGCCTTGGACCATTCCCGCAAACCGCGCGATCTCGTTCTCATCGCAGATTAGCTATGGCTTGTATGAAGTCACCAAAGCTGCCGAAGGCAATTGGGCAAAGGTTGGTGACTTGTATGTCTTGGCGGACAATCTGGCCGAAGAAGTACTGGCCAAAGCCAAGGTTGAAGCATTTGAGCGCAAGGACAGCGTAGCGAGTCTGGAACTTGCCGCCATCACCTGCGCCCACCCCTTGCGCGGCCTCGCCGGCGGTTACAATTTCGACGTCCCCCTGCTCGATGGCGAACACGTCACCGATGATGCCGGCACCGGTTTCGTGCACACCGCCCCTGGCCACGGCCTCGATGACTTCGGCCTGTGGATGGATTCGACCCGGCTTCTCAACCAGCGCGGCATCGATCCGACCATCCCCTACGCCGTCGACGATGCCGGCTTCTACACCAAGGACGCCCCCGGCTTCGATGGCGCCCGCGTCATCGACGACAACGGCAAGAAGGGCGACGCCAATAATCGCGTCATCGCCGCTTTGGCCGAGCATGGCAATATCATCGCCCGCGGCCGGGTGAAGCACCAATATCCCCATTCCTGGCGCTCCAAGAAGCCGGTGATCTTCCGCAACACGCCGCAATGGTTCGTCTATATGGACAAGCCCATCGCGGGCTCCCTTCCTCTCCCCCTCGGCGAGACGGGTGAGGGCGCTCCCGACACGCTGCGCAACCGTGCCCTCGCCGCCATCGATGCCACCAGGTTCTACCCCGCCGCCGGGCAGAACCGGCTGCGCGCCATGATCGCCGATCGCCCCGATTGGGTGCTGAGCCGCCAGCGCGCCTGGGGCGTGCCGATCACCGTCTTCGTCCACAAGGAGACCGGCGAGATCCTTCGCGACGAAGCGGTCAATCACCGCATCGCCCAGAGCTTCGAGGACGAGGGCGCCGATGCCTGGTACCAGCCGGGCGCCGCCGAACGTTATCTCGGCGGCGACTATAAGTCGGACGATTACGAGATGATCCGGGACGTGCTCGACGTCTGGTTCGATTCCGGCTCGACCCATTCCTTCGTGCTGCGCAACAAGCAGAAATGGCCGCATCTGAAATTCCCGGCCTCGATGTATCTCGAAGGCTCGGACCAGCATCGCGGCTGGTTCCACTCGTCGCTGCTCGAAAGCTGCGCCACCAATGGCCACGCGCCCTATGACAGCGTCCTCACCCATGGTTTCACCATGGATGGCGAGGGCCGCAAGATGAGCAAGTCGCTGGGCAATGTCGTCGCCCCGCAGGAGATCATCAAGCAATATGGCGCCGACATCCTGCGCCTCTGGGTCGCCTCGGCCGATTATTCGGAAGACCTGCGCCTGGGCAAGAAGATCATCCAGACCACGGTGGATTCCTACCGCAAGCTACGCAATACCCTGCGCTGGCTGCTCGGCAATCTGGCTCACTTCAACAAGGATGACGTGGTCGATCCCGCCGACATGCCCGAGCTGGAGCGGCTGATGCTGCATCGCCTCGCCCAGCTCGATGCCGGCGTCCGCACGGCCTATAAGGAATACGATTACCGCAAGGTCGTGACCCTACTGACCAATTTCATGAACATCGAGCTTTCGGCGTTCTATTTCGATATCCGCAAGGACGCGCTTTATTGCGATCCGATCTCCTCGGTGACGCGCCGCTCGGCCCTCACCGTGCTCGAACACCTGTTCAACGCGCTCACCGCCTGGCTCGCGCCCATCCTGGTCTTCACCATGGAGGAATGCTGGCTGGAACGGCATCCGGACCCGGCGGAATCGGTGCATCTGCGCCTGTTCCCGGATATCCCGGCGACCTGGCTGGACCACGATCTGGCCGGCAAATGGCAGCTCATCCGCGCCGTCCGCCGCGTCGTCACCGGCGCCCTCGAGGTCGAGCGCCGCGAAAAGCGCATCGGCTCCTCGCTGGAGGCCGCGCCCCGCATCCATGTCGCCGACCCCCGCTACATCGTGGCGCTGGAAGGACAGGACCTCGCCGAAATCGCCATCACCTCGGCGGTTCAGGTCACGCAGGACGAGGGACCGCCCGAGGCCTTCCGCCTCGAGGATGTGCCCGGCATTTCCGTCATGCCGGCAATGGCCGAGGGCCAGCGCTGCGCCCGCTCGTGGAAAGTGCTGCCCGAAGTGGGCTCGGACCCGGACTATCCCGACGTCTCCCCCCGCGACGCGCAGGCCCTGCGCGAACGCGCGGCGGCGGGGTTGTAACTGAAAACAAGACCCGTCACCCTCGGGCTTGACCCGAGGGTGACGAACGGGATGGAATTCAAGCCCTCCCCGAGCCTCCCCTCAAGGGGGAGGGGGCGCTAAACGGAGCTGCCGGTGAACCTTTCCCTCCGCCATCCCACCATTCTCGTCTCGCTCATGGCGGGCATCCTCGCTTTCGGCCTCGACCGGGCGCAGAAGGGCTTCCATATCGCCGCCGAATGCTACGCCATCGGCCAGGCGCTGTGCGTGCCGGTGCCTTTCGCCTATGAGCCCTTGGCGCTCACCGGCTGGCGCGGCGGCGAGGTGCTGACGCTAACGCCGTTTTTCGACTATGTCCTGGTCTGGAATACCGGCATGTCCTACGGCCTGTTCGACGGCCTGCCCGTCTGGGTCCTCGGCCTGGTCATGCTGGCCGCCATCGCCGCCCTGTCGGTCTGGTGGTGGCGCTCCGACGCCATGCTCATTCGCCTGGGCCTGGCCTTCTGCATCGGCGGGGCGCTTTCCAATGCCCTCGACCGCCTGCTTTACGGCGCCGTCGCCGATTTCTTCCACTTCCATTGGGGCAGCTGGTCGTTCTACATTTTCAACCTTGCCGATGTGGCGATAACCTTGGGCGTCCTGCTGCTTTTTGCCGATCTGTTCGGGCTGGGCCGCAAGCCCGGGAAGAAAATCGCCTGAACCGGCCGATCACCATGCTGCCAGAATCTGGTCTTAGCTGCTGGAATGCGCTATAGAAGCCGCCAATATCGAAGGGATGTTGCATGCGTATTGGATTGACCGGGCACCAGGCTGCTCTCTCGAACGCGGCTCGCGCCGGCCTTGCGGCCCTCGGCCTGGCGGCCACGCTCGCTTTGGGCGCTTGCACCACGGTTGAAGGCACCAATGCCATGACCGATTTCGGCACGTTCGAACGCGAAGTGTTGAACACCACGGCGCGCGGCGTCGGCCTCATTCCCGGCGATGCGCCCAAGCAGGACCTGACCAGTGCCCGCGCCCCCCTGGTCATGCCGCGCGATCAATCGGCGCTGCCGGCCCCGACCGTCCAGGCCGCCGCCGCGCAATTGCCCGCCGACAGCAGCAAGGTGCAGATCGACACCGCCAATCTCACCGCCGCCGATATCGAGAATCTGCGCAATGCCCGCGTCGTCGATCTGCGCTCGCTCTCCGGCCGTCCGCTGACCGAGGCCGAGATCAACCAGATGACCGCCCGCATGCGCGCCGCCAATATTGCCGTGTCCGGCAATGCCCAGCGCCCGCTCTATCTGCCACCGGCCGAATATTTCACCCGCGTCGGCGATGCGCAGCTGGTCTGCCGCGCCGCCAATGGCGAACTGGTCTCGCTGCGCGACGATCGCTGCCCCGCCGAAGTCCGTCGCGCCCTTCAGCCCACCGGTCCCCGCGGCAGCGCCATCAGCGGCACGCGGGATGCGCGTCTCACCGAGGCCGAAACCCAGCTCTAGAGCGTTTCCAGCAAAAGTGGCTCCCACTTTTGCGGTTCGGAAACGTGACCAAACAAGGGACCAGTTTATCGATTCAAGGAAACGATGAAATGGTCTAGGCGTTACGTCTCGACCCGAACATTCGGCGGCCGGTCCAACCGGCCGTTTTTCACTTTTTTCGCGCCGCCCGTCTCAGCCAATGCTGCGGCTTATGGGTCCCGCATGTCAGAAAGCCCGCTCATGAGCGACACGCCCAAACAACCCGAAAATGCCGACCGTCTCGCCAAGGTCATTGCCCGCGCCGGCCTCTGCTCCCGCCGCGATGCCGAAGGCTGGATCGCCGATGGCCGTATCTCGGTCAATGGCAAGAAGGTGCTCACCCCCGCCTTCAACGTCACCAGCCGCGACAAGATCGAGGTCGATGGCCTGCCGCTGGCCGCCCGCCAGGGCACCCGCATCTGGCTCTATCACAAGCCCGCCGGCCTGGTGGTCACCGAAAAGGACCCCGAAGGCCGTGCCACCATTTTCGAGGCGCTGGACAGGAAGGGCCTGCCGCGCGTGCTCACCGTGGGCCGCCTCGACATCAATACCGAAGGCCTGCTGCTGCTGACCAATGATGGCGGCCTCAAGCGCGTCCTCGAATTGCCCGCCACCGGCTGGCTGCGCCGCTATCGCGTCCGCGCCCATGGTTCGGTCACCCAGGCCCAGCTCGACGGCCTCAAGAACGGCATCGCCGTCGAGGGCGTCCAATATGGCCCCATCCAGGCCACGCTGGAGCGCGAGCAGGGCGCCAATGTCTGGCTGGTGCTCGGCCTGCGCGAGGGCAAGAACCGCGAGGTCAAGAACGTGCTGGGCTCGCTCGGCCTCGAGGTGAACCGGCTGATCCGCATTTCCTACGGCCCCTTCCAGCTCGGCGATCTGGCCGAAGGCGCGGTGGAAATGGTCAAGTCCCGCATGCTGCGCGACCAGCTCGGCAAGAAGCTGGCCGAGGCCGCCGGCGTCGATTTCGACAGCGAAATGCCCGAAATGCCGGCCCCCCGCGACGAGCGCCCGGTCCGCTCCCCCCGCGACCGCGACCATAGCCGTCCCAATCCGGCGCGCGGCGCCGCCACCGACCAGCGCCGCCCCTCCTATGGCCGCGATGCCGAAGAGCGCCCGACAGGCCGGCCGCGCCGCATCCATTTCGACGACGATGGCCGCGCGCCCGAGGCCTTTGTGCCCAAGGCGCCGCCGCGTTCGCGCCACGCCCCGGACGATCGGCCCGCCCGTGGCTTCGGCAAGCCGGCGCCGCGCGGCGACCGCCCGCAGGGCGGCAAGCCCTTCGGCGACAAGCCCAAGCGCGATTTCGGCGATCGGCCGCCGCGCAGCGGCTTTGGCGATCGGCCGGCCCGTGGCGGCTTCGCCGACCAGCCCAAGCGCGATTATGGCGACAAGCCCGCCCGCACCGGCTTCAGCGACCGGCCCAAACGCGATTCCGGCGACCGGGCGCAGCGGTCCTTCGGCGATAAGCCCGCCCGGGGGGCGCGGCCGGAACGCGGCTTCGAGGATCGGCCCAAGCGGCCCTATGGCGACCGGCCTCAGGGCGGTCGCCCCGGCGGCAAGCCTTTTGCCGGCAGGCCCGACGGCAAGCCCTTTTCTGGCAAGCCGGGCGGTCCGCGTCCGGGGGGGCGGCCCACCGGCGGCCGCCCGCCAGCCGGCCGCCCGCCAGCCGGCCGCCCGCCAGCCGGCCGCCCGCCAGCCGGCCGCCCGCCAGCCGGCCGTCCGCCAGCCGGCCGCCCGCCAGCCGGCCGTCCGCCAGCCGGCCGTCCCGCCGGTCCGCGCAAGCCGCGCAACGACCGCTGATCGGCCCAGGAACACCGTCCCATGCGCATCGTCGCCGGCAAATTTCGCGGCAAGCAGCTCAATTCCCCCTCGGACCAATCCACCCGTCCGACCTCCGACCGCGCCCGTGAATCCATCTTCAATATTCTGGGTTCGCGTCTCGGCCCGGCGCTGGATGGCAAGCGCGTGCTCGATCTGTTTGCCGGCACCGGCGCGCTGGGCCTGGAAGCCCTGTCGCGCGGCGCCGCCCATGTCACCTTCGTTGAAACCGGCGCCGAAGCGCGTGGCATCATTCGCGACCATATCGAAGCCTTCGGCGCCGCCGGCATCACCAAGCTGCTGCGCCGCGACGCCACCGCTCTGGGCCGCCCCGGCACGTTCGGCCGGTTCGACCTCGTCTTCCTCGATCCGCCCTATAATCAGGCGCTCGGCGAAAAAGCGCTCGTCGAACTGGCCGCCAATGGCTGGCTGGTCCCCGGCGCCACGATCGTCTGGGAAGAAGCCGCCAGCGCTGCAATCGCCATCCCCGATGGCTTCACCCTCGAAGACAGCCGCGAATACGGCGCCGCCGCCATCCGGTTCCTGACCTTCGGCTAGAATCTCTCTGTGTCGAGATCGTCGGCTCCTTTCCTTCCTCTACCTTGAGGGGAGGGAGGCGCAAGAACTGCCGATCCTGCCGCCGAAACAAGCACCATGGTGAAGGGAGAATAGCGCAGCTGGGCTGGGGGCGGTGGAGCGAACCCGGACTGCCGATGCCGCAGCATCCAAGGTAAAGAACCCTCAGGCCGCCAGCAGGCACGTCCCGCATTTGCCGCGGATTTCCATTGTCGTCTGCCCCACCTGGAAACCGGTATTCCTGGCCCAGCCGCCCAGCCTTTCCTCGATCACCGCATCGGTGAATTCATCGACCTTGCCGCATTCGCCGCAAATGGCGAAGGCGATCAGGCCCTTGCGGTGGCAATTCGCGTCGGCGCAGGCGACGAAGGCGCTGAGCGATTCCAGGCGATGGGCGAGGCCGCGCTCCACCAGCTTGTCCAGCGCCCGATAGATTTGCAGCGGCGCGCGCAGTCCGTCGTCGCGCAGCCGGTCGAGAATGTCATAGGCCGAAAGCGGGGCAGGGGCGTGGCTGAGCGCTCCCAGCACCAATTCCTGGTTGCGCGTCAGGTCCTTGGGGATTTTGTGATCATGCGCCATGCTGCTCTCTCCTGCCGAACAATCTTGCCGTCGGCACCGCCAGCGATACGAGGAAGATCGCCAGCGCCATCACCACGATGGAAGGTCCCGAAGCGGTATCCCAGCTGCGCGACCCATACAAGCCGCCCAATACCGACATTGCCCCCAGCGCCGCCGCCACCAGCGCCATCATTTCCGGATTGGCGCTCAGCCGCCGCGCCGTGGCAGCCGGGATGATCAGCAGCGAGGTGATCAGCAACACGCCCACCAGCTTCATGGCGATGGCGATGACGCTGGCCATCAGCAGCATGAGCACGATCCGGCTCGCCTCCGGCCGCAGCCCTTCGGCCTCCGCCAGTTCCGGGCTCACCGTCGCCGCCAGCAGCGGCCGCCAGTTCAGCGCCAGAATGACGAGGATGGCGGCGCCGCCGCCATAGATGACAAGGATGTCTTCCACCGATACCGCCAGGATATCGCCGAACAGAAAGCCCATCAGGTCGATCCGCACCTGCGTCAGGAAGCCGACAATGACCAGCCCCACGGCGAGGCTCGAATGGCTGAGAATGCCCAGCAGCGCGTCGGTGGACAGCGTATTCTGCCGTTGCAACAGCAAGAGCGCCCCCGCCACCAAAGCCGCCACCGCGAAGACCCCCAGCGTCATGTTCACCGATAACAGGATCGACAGGGCCACGCCCAGCAGCGCCGAATGCGCCATCGTATCCCCGAAATAAGCCATCCGCCGCCACACCACGAAACAGCCCAGCGGCCCGGTCACCGCCGCCAGCCCCATGCCGGCGATAAGCGCGCGGGAGAAGAAATCACCGAACATGGATTGCCTCCCGATGGTCCGGCACACCTAAGGGGGAGGGGGCCAAGGGTCTCAGGTTCCGAGACAACTTCACTCGAAGTCCCGGATGTAAATACTCCCCCTCAAGGGGCAGGGAGGCGAAAGAGCCGATGCTGGCGGCAATCCAAGACAAGCGATGCCCCTCAATGCCCATGATGATGCCCCTCATGCTCATGCTCGCCCACCACGCAGCCATCCTCATGATGCTCATGGTCATGATGGTGCTCGTAGATCGCCAGCGTGTGCGCCGCCCGTTCGCCGAACAGCGCCAGATATTCCGGGCTCGTCTTCACCGCATTGGGCGTGCCCCGGCAGCATACATGCCCGTTGAGGCAGATCACCGTATCGGTCTCGGCCATCACCACATGCAGGTCGTGCGAAATCATCAGGATGCCGGCCTGCGTCGTGTCGCGAATCTGCCGGATCAATTGGTACAGCGCCACTTCGCCGGAAAAATCCACGCCCTGCACCGGCTCGTCCAGCACCAGCAGGTCCGGTTTGCGGATCATCGCCCGGGCGAACAGCACCCGCTGGAATTCCCCGCCCGACAATTCCTGCACCGCCGCCTTGCGCAGCCGCGCCGCGCCCACCGCCTCCAGCGCCGCCACGATTTCACCTTCCGGATAATGTCCGGTCAGCGTCATCAGCCGGTCGACATTCAGCGGCAGCGTCCAGTCGATGCTCAGCTTTTGCGGCACATAGCCGATTCGCAGCCCCGGCTTGCGCGTCACCCTGCCCATGCTCGGCTTCAACACCCCGGTCGCGAGCTTCGCCGTAGTGGATTTGCCCGAGCCGTTCGGCCCGATCAGCGTCACGATTTCCCCGCGCCGGATCGAGAGGTCGACGCCCTCCACCAGCACGCGACCGCCGCTGCGGACGCCCGCATCTTTCAGGGTGATCAGGATTTCTCTTGGCCGATGGTCGTGCATTGAAGTCTCGGTTCCGTCGTTCCCTCTCCCTTGCGGGGAGGTCCAGAATGGGGGTGCTGCGGCCGGAGCGAGCTGCGGCGGCCGTTTTTGCACAGGTCGCCACAACCGCTCTTGACGGCAC
Source organism: Devosia sp. YIM 151766 (assembly GCF_030285925.1). Classification (NCBI taxonomy): domain Bacteria; kingdom Pseudomonadati; phylum Pseudomonadota; class Alphaproteobacteria; order Hyphomicrobiales; family Devosiaceae; genus Devosia; species Devosia sp. YIM 151766. The sequence continues at coordinate 519,674 of NZ_CP127251.1, forward strand.
TAAATACGTTATAGCATAACAAAACCGCAAGCGTAATAACATAACATATCGCTTTCGATCTTTCACCCGCCAAGAGGCCAGACGATGCCCAAATTCACCCTGCCACTCGCCGCTCTCACCACCTTCCTGCTCACCGGCAGCGCCCTGGCCGCGCCACAGATCGTCGCCTCCACCAAGCCCATCCATTCCCTGGTTGCCGCCATTATGGGCGATCTCGGCCAGCCCGCCCTCATCGTCAAGGGCGCCGCCTCGCCCCACACCTATTCGCTCCGCCCCTCCGATGCGGCCGCCCTGGAAAGCGCCGATATCGTCTTCTGGACCGGCCATGGCATGGAGCTTTTCCTCGCCGATGCGCTCGAAACCCTCGCCAAAAATGCCGAAGTGGTCGAGCTGGCCGAAACCCCGGGCATCGACTTGCTGCCGCTCCGCGAAGGCGGCGCCTTCGAGGCGCATGACCATGGCGAGGAGCATCACGGCCACGACCATCATGATCACGACCACGACCATGACCACGACCATGACCATGACCACGATCACGACCATGATCATGATCACGACCACGGCGAAGGCGACATGCATTTCTGGCTCGACCCGGCAAATGCCGGGCTGATGGCCACCCATATCGCCGATACCCTGTCCGCCGCCGATCCTGAAAATGCCGAAATCTATGCCGCCAATGCCGCGGCCGAACTGGCCCGGCTCGACCAGCTTGCCGCCGAACTGGAGGAAATCCTCGCCCCGTTATCCGGCAAGCCCTTCATCGTCTTTCACGATGCCTATCAATATTTCGAAGCCCGCTTCGGCCTCGAGGTTGCCGGCACGGTCACCGTCTCGCCCGACATCATGCCCGGCGCCGCCCGCATCGATGAACTGCGCGCCAGAATAGCCGAACTCGGCGCCACCTGCGTCTTCGCCGAGCCCAATTTCGAGCCCGCCATCGTCCGCACCATCGTCGAAGGCACCCAGGCGCGGCCCGGCGTGCTCGACCCCGAAGGCGCCGCCCTCACCGAAGGTCCCGACCTTTATCCCCAATTGCTCCGCGGCCTGGCCGCCGGCCTCCTGGACTGCCTCGGCTAACGGGTCCCGCCCGCGACCTCATACCGAGCCTTCTGAGCTTGTCGGAGGGCCAAGGACGAGGTCGCGGCCACCGGGCGGGTCTAGCGATGATGCTTCGTCACCCGCTCCAGCGCGAAAATCTCGTCGCTCACATCGTCGATCTTCTTGCGCACCAGCGCCTGCGCGTCATGCAGCCCGCGATTGTAGAAATAGGCGCCCATCTTGTCGGCGAAGAACTGCATCAGCATCTCGGCGGGCATGGCGCCGATCGACTGGTCCAGTTCTTCGCGGAAATAATCCTGGATCTCGCCCACAATGGCCTTGGTTTCCTCGCGGCTGAAGCTGATCGGTTTCATGGCGGATAATCTCCTTCGGCCCGTTCATAAGCTGAGTCGGCCCTGGCCGGGCGAGAGCTTGCGGATTGACCCCTGCTATCCCGAAGGCGTAAGGCTCATGGCGTGACGGTTCCCCGCGTGCCAGGCACAACGGGATCAAAAGGGAACACGGTGCGGAATACCCATCAGGGGCCAAAACCGTGGCTGCCCCCGCAACTGTAGGCGGTGGGCGCTCTCAATGCAGCCACTGGGTGGTCGGGCATGGCTTCGAAAGGCGCTTGGCGGTTTTCGACAGCGCCATGGCCGGCAGACATCCGGGAAGGCGGGGGCGCTGTATTCACCGCGAGCCAGGAGACCTGCCGGCACCTTGGTCTGTCGCGACAGCAATGTCGGCGATGCGGCCATGATGAGCCGGGCGCAGAGCCCATAGATTATTCCGTGCGCGGAGGGTGCCACATGAATATGATTGCCGTTTCGTCCGGCCTGTCGTCGCCTGTTCCGGCGGCTTGCTGCCGCTGCTCCCGCCCGGCCACCCGCAATGGAGTGCAGGCGTGACCACCAAGATTCCCACCACCGTCATCACCGGCTTTCTCGGCGCCGGCAAGACCACCCTCGTGCGCCACATGCTGGCGCATGCGCCCAAGGGCAAGCGCATCGCGCTGATCATCAACGAATTCGGCGATCTGGGCGTCGACAAGGACATCCTGGCCGGCTGCGGCGACGAGACCTGCCGCGAAGAGGACATGGTCGAGCTCTCCAATGGCTGTATCTGCTGCACCGTGGCCGATGAATTCATCCCCACCATGCAGGCGCTGCTGGCCCGCGACGACAAGTTCGATCACATCGTCATCGAAACCTCCGGCCTGGCCCTGCCGCAGCCGCTGATCCGCGCCTTCAACTGGCCCGAGATCAAGGCCCAGGTCACCATCGATGGCGTCGTCACCGTCGCCGATGCCGCCGCCCTCGCCGAAGGGCGCTTCGCCAGCGACGAAGCCGCCGTCGATGCCAGGCGCCGTCAGGACGAAATGCTCGACCACGAGACGCCGCTGGGCGAATTGTTCGAGGATCAGCTCGCCGTCGCCGACATGGTCATCATCAACAAGACCGACCTGGTCGATCCAGCCATGCTGGACAAGGTCGAGGCCAATATCCGCGCCGAACTGCGTCCCGGCGTCGGCATCGTCCGCGCCGCCAATGGCCATGTCGATGTCGCGGCCCTGCTCGGCATGGGCATGGAAAGCGAAGCCGATATCGCCAACCGCCCCAGCCATCACGAGCAGGAGCATGGCGGCGAGACCCATGAGCACGACGATTTCGATAGCTTCTCGCTGACCCTGGCCAATATCCAGGGCAAGGACCAGCTGCTCGCCATCATCGAAAACGCCATCAAGGCGCATGACGTGCTGCGCCTGAAAGGCTTCGCCGCCGTGCCCGGCGCCGCCGCCCGCCTCGCCATCCAGGCCGTCGGCCCACGGGTCACCGCCTATTTCGACCGCCCCTGGCAGGACGGCGAGAAGCGCGAGACCAATCTGGTCGTTATCGGCGAACAACCGCTGGACCGCGCCGCCATCATCGCCAGCCTGGAGCAGGCGGCGGCGTGAACGATGTCGCAATATACGCCTAGAGTCCGACACCCCCACCCTAGCCCTCCCCTCAAGGGGGAGGGGACCGGCCGGTGTTCCGGGCAAAATCGCGTCATATCCACCGGCCCAAAGCCCCTCCCCCCTGAGGGGAGGGGTTGGGGTGGGGGTGCTGCGTCGCCAACCTGCGCCACGTCGCCAATCCGCTCCACCATCAAAGGCACCCCCTGATGCACCTGCTCTCCGCCCAGGCCGGTGCCATCCAGCAGGAAGGCGAGGCCATCGACCTCGCCCAGTCCCCCGGCGCCTATATCTTCGCTTCCTCCGCCGATAGCGAGCTGGCCATGCTGGCCGCTGCCGCCGACCGCGCCGGGGAATCCGGCCTGCGCCTCGCCAATAGCCTACGCCTGGCCAACAACCTTTCCGTCGACATGTGGCTGGAACAGACCGTCGCCCATGCCGGCCTCGTCGTCCTCCGTCTTCTCGGCGGCACCGCCTATTTCCAATATGGCGTCGATGAGCTCACCGCCCTTTGCACCAATAAGAACATTCCCCTCGTCCTCCTGCCCGGCGACGCCAATCCCGACCCCATCCTGCAGGCGCGCTCCACCATCCATCCCGACGACTGGTCCGCCCTCCACCAATTGTTCGTCGCCGGCGGCCCCGAAAACGCCGATGCGATTCTGGTGGCGTTTGCCGCACTGTCTCACCAGTCTCCGGCCCAACGGGGAGGGGTTGGGGTGGGGGTGCCGGCGCCTGTCATCGCGCCACGGCTCGTCAACGTGGCGCCGCAACCCTTCCCCCGCTTCGGCCTCTGGCACCCGTCCATCGGCATGACCGACCAGGCCGGCCTGCGCGCGCTGCACGCCCCTTCATCCGGTGCGGCGCTCCCCTCTTATTCCTCTTCCCCTCGGGGAGAGGGTGCCCGAAGGGCGGGTGAGGGGGAGCCCGAGACGGGCGAGGGGGCGGTCCACATCCCCATCCTTTTCTACCGCGCCGCCCTCGAAGGCGCCGGCACCGCCACGCTCAGCGCCCTCATCGCCGAACTCGAATCCCGCGACCTCGCCCCCGTTCCCATCGTCATTTCCTCGCTCAAGGAGGCCGCCTGCATCCGCTTCGTCCAGGATGCGCTGGCCGCCTTTCCGCCGGCGGCGATCTTCAATCTCACCGCCTTCGCCCTCGGCATTGCCGATCTGGATGAGACGACCAACCCCTTTGCCGGCACCGACGCGCCGATCATCCAGCTCATCCAGTCCGGCCGCTCCCGCGCGCAATGGCAGGCCGATCCGCAGGGCCTCTCCTCCAAGGACATGGCGATGTATCTCGTCATGCCCGAAGTCGATGGCCGCATCGGCGGCATCCTTGTCGGCCACAAGGCCGATGCCGTCTGGCACGCCCGCACCCAATGCCCGCTCAGCGCCTATGAACCCGAACCCGAGGGCATAGGCCGCGCCGTCGATCTCGCCCAGAACTGGGCCCGCCTCCGCCACACCCCCCGCGCCGAGCGCAAACTCGCCATCATCCTCTCCAACTACCCCATCCGCGACGGCCGCCTCGCCAACGGCGTCGGCTACGACGCCCCCGAATCCACCGCGCGCATGCTGATGGAACTGGAGCGGACAGGGTACGACCTCGGCCCATCGGCTCCATCGCCAAAGCCCCTCCCCCTTGAGGGGAGGGGTTGGGGTGGGGGTGCTGCGCCCGCCTCAACCCACGACGCCTCGGTTCGCTCAACCTCCGACACCCCCACCCCTGACCCCTCCCCTCAAGGGGGAGGGGAATCCTCGGCCCCGGCCCCCCTTTCTCCAACGGCCACCGGCCCAAAGCCCCTCCCCCTTGAGGGGAGGGGTTGGGGTGGGGGTGCTGTGCCCGCTCCAATCCACGACGCCTCGGTTCGCTCAACCTCCGACACCCCCACCCCTAACCCCTCCCCTCAAGGGGGAGGGGAATTCTCGGCTCCGGCCCCCCTTTCTCCAACGGCCACCGACCCAAAGCCCCTCCCCCTTGAGGGGAGGGGTTGGGGTGGGGGTGCTGCGCCCGCCCCAATCCATGACGCCTCGGTTCGCTCAACCTCCGACACCCCCACCCCTGACCCCTCCCCTCAAGGGGGAGGGGGATCCTCGGCCCCGTCATCCCTTTCTCCAACGGCCACCGGCCCAAAGCCCCTCCCCCTTGAGGGGAGGGGTTGGGGTGGGGGTGCTGCGCCCGCCCCAATCCACGATGCCTCGGATCGCTCAACCTCCGACACCCCCACCCCTGACCCCTCCCCTCAAGGGGGAGGGGGATCCTCAGCCCCGTCACCCCTCTCTCCAACGGCCACCGAGCCAAAGCCCCTCCCCCTTGAGGGGAGGGGGTGGGGAGGGGGTGCTGCGCCCGCCACAACCCACGATGCCTCGGTTCGCCCGCCCTCCGATGCCACCCCGGCCCTCCCCTCAGTGGGGAGAGGGTGGACCGGTGGTCCCGGACATACCAATGCCCGCCTCTCGCGCCCCCTCAAAAATACCGTTCTGGCCCGAACGCTGCGCTCAAACCCACCCCAGCCGGAACGCGTGCTGTGGCTGCTGCTGCGGGAGGCCTTTCCCGAAGCCCATTTCCGCCGTCAGGCGCCCATCGGTCCCTATTTCGCCGACTTCGCTTCCCACAGCGCCAAACTGATCATCGAACTCGACGGCGATAGTCATGGCAGCGACAAGGCGCAGCTTTACGATGCCGGCCGCGATGCATTCTTGCGCGCCGCTGGATACCGGGTGCTTCGCATCCCCAATAATGAAGTCAGCAATCTGGATGGCGTTGGAGCCCTGATCGCCGAGCATCTCGCCGCCGCTCCTGATCGCTCCCCGCAGGCGGGTCGTGGTGAGGATCACCCAACCTATCCCCGCACCTCCGCCGATCTCATCGCCCTGCTCACCGCCGGTCCCACCAATGCCCATCAGGCCCGTGGCCGCTCCGCTGCCATCTTGCCGCTTGCCCGCTATGCGGCGCTCTTCGCCGAACTTCCCGAGGAAACCCGCGCCGCCGTGACCGCCCGCTGGGGCGATCCCGTCACCGATCCGTTCATCCGCGACGGCGCCTTCCACCTCCCCGCCCATCGCTTCGGCAATGTCGTCATCATGCTGCAGCCGGCGCGCGGCTATCAGCTCGATGAAACCGCGAGCTATCACGACCCGGCCCTGGTTCCGCCCCACGCCTATATCGCCGCCTATCTCTGGCTGCGTCAGGAATTCGGCGCCCATGCCATGGTCCATAATGGCAAGCACGGCACACTCGAATGGCTCCCCGGCAAATCCGCGGCGCTCGACGCCGATTGCTATCCCGACGCCCTGTGGGGCCAACTGCCCCATATCTATCCCTTCATCGTCAACGATCCGGGCGAGGGCACCCAGGCCAAGCGCCGTACCGGCGCCGTCATCATCGATCATCTGGTTCCCCCGCTCACCCGCGCCGAAACCTATGGGCCGCTGAAGGACCTCGAAGCCCTGCTCGATGAATATTACGCCGCTTCCGGCATGGATCGCCGCCGCCTGAAAGACCTCAAGCAGCGCATTCTCGATTTCACCCGCGATGCCCGCCTCGACCAGGACATCGGCCTGCCCGAAGACGAAGCCGAGGCCCTGGTCAAGATCGACAACTTCCTGTGCGATTTGAAGGAAGCCCAGATTCGCGACGGCTTGCACATTTTCGGGTCTTCGCCCGCCGGAGGACTCGAGCGCGACCTTGCCGTCGCCTTGGCCAGAATACCGCGCGGCGACGCGCCCGGGGATAATTCGCTGATCCGCGCCCTCGCCGATGACCTCAAACTCGGTTTCGATCCCTTGACCGCCATTTTGGGCGAGCCCTGGCACGGACCGGACGTTTTTGCCGCTATGGCAATGCTCAACGCTAACAGTCTGTTACCCAATCGGCGCATTGGTGACGTCATTGCCAATCTCGAAACCATCGCCGCCGAGCTCGTCTCCGATATCCGTCCTTGCCCGGATGACTGGCCGGCCACCAGGGCGGTTCTGCGGACGGTGAAAACCCTGATAAAGCCGCGCCTCGCCGCCTCCGGCCCGGCCGAGATGCAGGCCTTTCTCGACGCCCTCGACGGCAAGTTCATCCAGCCCGGCCCCTCTGGCGCTCCCTCGCGCGGCCGTCTCGATGTCCTGCCCACCGGGCGCAATTTCTATTCCATCGATGCGCGGGCCGTCCCCACGCCAAGTGCTTGGGAACTCGGAAGAAAATCGGCCGAAAACCTGATTCTGCGCCATCTTCAGGACCATGGCCATTACCTCGCATCCGTCGCCCTTTCGGTCTGGGGCACCGCCAATATGCGCACCGGCGGCGACGATATCGCCCAGGCCATGGCGCTGATCGGCGCCAAGCCGGTCTGGGATCCCGGCTCGCTCCGCGTCTCCGGCTACGAGATCGTTCCGCTGGCCCGGCTCGGCCGCCCCCGCGTCGACGTAACCCTTAGAATTTCCGGCTTTTTTCGCGATGCCTTCCCGGCGCAGATCGCTCTGTTCGACCGTGCCGTCCGCGCCATCGGCGCCCTCGACGAACCCGACGACGACAATCCCATCGCCGCCCGCATGCGGATTGAGGCCCTGGGCCTCATGGCGCAGGGCAAGTCGGAACAGGATGCCGCTCTCGAAGCCGGTGCGCGTATTTTCGGTTCAAAACCAGGCACTTACGGTGCAGGGCTTGGTCAGTTGATCGACAATGGCAACTGGAATGACAAGACCGATCTCGCCAATCAGGCCCTGGCCTGGGGCCAATATGCCTATGGCGCCAAGGCCGATGGCGTGGCCCTCCATGACCGCTTCCGCGCCCGGCTCGGCCAGATCGATGCGGTAATCCACAATCAGGATAATCGCGAACACGACCTGCTCGACAGCGACAATTATTACCAATTCGAAGGCGGCCTCGCCGTCGCCGCCGAAATGCTGTCCGGCACCAGGCCCGCCGCCTATCACAACGACCATTCCCGCCCCGACACGCCGAAAATTCGGACGCTGGAACAAGAGATTAGCTATGTCATGCGCAGCCGCGTGGTCAATCCGAAATGGCTTGCCGGCATCATGCGCCATGGCTATCGCGGCGCCTTCGAGATCATCGCCACGCTCGATTTCATGTTCGCCTTCGCTGCCACCACCGGCGCAGTCAAGAGCCACCATTTCGACCTGGCGTTCGAGGCCTTCGTAAAAGACGATGCAGTCCGGGAATTCCTCAAGCATTCCAACCGTTTCGGCTATGACGAGCTGATCGCCAAATTCCTCGAGGCCCGACAAAGAGGCCTCTGGTCCCCCCGTTCAAATTCCGCTTTCGCCCTTCTGGAGGAAACGCCATGAATGATAAGCCAGCCAAGAAAACCGACAACATGACCGAGGCGGAACGCGACGCCTATCATGCTGAAAAGATGAAGAAAAAGAAGGCGGCCCGCGACAAGATCCTCTCCACCAAGACCGAGGAAAAGGGCCTGCTCATCGTCCATACCGGCAAGGGCAAGGGCAAGTCGACCGCCGCTTTCGGCATGGTCTTCCGCGCCATCGGTAATGGCATGCGTGTCGGCGTCGTGCAGTTCGTCAAGGGCGTCTGGAATACCGGCGAACGCGACGTTCTCGACAAATTCCCCGACCAGGTGACCATCAACGCCATGGGTGAAGGCTTTACCTGGGACGTCGCCGATCGCCAGCGCGATCTCGCCGCCGCCCGCAAGGCCTGGGAGCAGGCCAAGGCGCTGATCGCCGACCCGGACTATGACATGGTCCTGCTCGACGAACTCAATATCTGCCTGCGCTACGATTACCTGCCCATCGCCGAAGTGGTCGAAGTTCTCGGCAACAAGCCGGAGAGCAAGCATGTCATCGTCACCGGCCGCAATGCCAAGGACGAACTGATTGAAATCGCTGACCTTGTGACCGAGATGACCGAAATCAAGCACCATTTCCGCGCCGGCGTGAAGGCCCAGAAAGGCATCGAATTCTGACCTGCACCGGTCTCTATTTTCCGAACCGTCACCCTCGCGTTAAGCGCGAGGGTGACGAGCGGGGTTGAACCGCCGATTTCGTCAAAGCCGTAACGTGCCTAGCAGCCTTTCGCCACGAAGGACCGCGCCAGCCCCTGCAAGACCGGCTCCATCGCATTGAGATCGCTTATATTATATTCGGCGCGAAAGGCGGCATAGCTCGCTCCGTCGCAGAGCGTGATCATCCGCTGGAATAGCCTCCGATGCCCTTGCTGCCCGGAAAAATCGGCCCATTGCGGCGTTTTGGTTTGTTGGCTGATCGCCCAGTTTTCTGCGCCTGCCAGGGCTATGGCCTCGCTAACTTCCTGCGCGAAGTCCTCCAGAAGCTGGCCGCCCCAGACGGTCACGCCCCGTTCTCCGTCCAGATCATAGAACATCTGCCCATCGCCATTGGCGCTCTCGCCGCCGGCTTCGAAACCCGGCGGGACGTCGATTTCATAGCCGAACCGGACATTGGCATAATGCGTCCAATATTGCGCCAGGGCCGGCGCGGCGAGCAGCAATAGGGCAAGGGCAGGAACGAAGCGCATGGATGCAGACTGCCTCCGGTTTCCCGGCGCCGCAAGCCTGTTCAGAGCACGACGATGCCGGAATGCTTGGCTTTCTCTTCCGGCTCGACATGAATGGTGATCTGCACGTCCTCCACCGTTTCGCGCAGCTTGGCCTCGATCCGGTCGCAAATCTCATGCGCGGCGTCCACGCTCATGGTGCCCGGCACCACCAGGTGGAAATCGATGAAGATCATCTTGCCGGCCTGCCGCGTGCGGATATCATGGGCTTCGATGGCGCCGTCGGCATTGCCGGCAATGACCTCGCGGATGGTTTTCTGCGTATCGATCGGCACGGCCACGTCCATCAGCCCGCCCACGCTGGCGCGGGTCACGCGCCAGCCCGACCACAGGATATTCAGCGCCACCAGCGCCGCCAGCACGGAATCCAGTTGGGCGATGCCGGTCAGATAGACCAGCACCAATCCGACGACGACGCCGATAGTGGAGATCACGTCGGTCATCAAATGCTTGCCATCCGCCTCGATGGCGGGCGAGCGGGCCTTGCGCCCATGCCGGATCAGCACCTGCGCCCAGACGGCATTGATGATCGTCGCCACCGCGCTCAGCGCCAGCCCCTGCACCGGGGCATCGGGCATTGTCGGTTCCATGAAGCCATAAAAGGCCTCGCGCAGGATCAGGATCGCCGCGACGATGATCATCACCCCCACCATGACGGCGGAGAAATATTCGGCCTTGTGATAGCCATAGGGCAGGGCGGCATCGGCAGGCCGTTGCGCCAGCCTTACGGCGATCAGCGCCGCCAGCGCGGTCACCACATTGACGATGGATTCGAGTGCGTCCGAATAAAGCGCGACCGATCCGGTCAGCCACCAGGCCAACGCCTTGAGGCCCAGCACGATCAAGCCCACCAGCAGGCTGGTCGCGGATATGGCCAAGGTCTTGTTTGTGATTGCCATGGCGCCTCGCCTCCGAACCTGATGGGGATTGCCATAAAGCAGGGGGCGTTCGCCGGCAAGTCATTGTATTTGCAAACGATTTTCAGAAGCATTCCGATGTCGCCGCCTATTGGGCGCAAGCCGTTGATTGACCACGCGCTTTGTCGCGCCTAGAACCATTGGCAAGCGCAGCGTTCCCTTGACGGAACTGAAACAGAGCCTGGTGCGGTCGACCAAATCGCGGGACCAAATTCAGGGCTGAGCCGGTTTTGAGTGAACCTGCCTCGTATCCATCGAGGCGACAATGCATGACGATTCCGCCGGCGCCGCGCCGGTGCAAAAAAGTTCAATATTTCCCGACATCGTCGTGGGCCTCGGTGCGCGCGAAAATGCCACCCGCGATGAGGTATTGGCCCTGCTCGACGGTGCCCTTGCCAGCATTGGGGCGGATCGCGATCAGGTGGCGGCCCTGGCCACGATCCACCGCAAACGCCATCATCCGGCAATGATTGCGGCATCCGCCATATTGGGTGTTTCGCTGCTGGCCCTGCCGGAAAGCGCCCTCTCCGCTGACGCTCCCAATCCTTCGGCGCTGGTCGGGCAACATATCGGCCTGCCCTCGGTGGCCGAGGCCGTTGCCCTGGTCTTCGGCCCGCTGCTGCTGGACAAGCAGCGCAGCGCCAATGCGACCTGCGCCCTGTCGCGCTGTCCGCCGGCCTATGCGGTAACGAGCTCGAGCGCGCTGAGCGCCGCCTCGACGCTGTCCACCTCCAGCGCCGGCGCATGAAGGGGGCGGGCGATCATCACCACCTGCACCCCTGCTTGCTGCGCCGCGTCCAGCTTGGCCCGGGTCTGGACGCCGCCGGAATTCTTGCTGACGAGATGGGTAACGCCATGATTCCGCATCAAGGCGATCTCGTCGCCGAGCGTGTAGGGCGGGCGCGTTCGAAGCAATTGGGCATGTCCGGGCAGTTCGAAGGCCGGGGCTTCGATGACCCGGACCAGAAACGAGCAATCCTGCCGCTGCAGATAGGTTTCGAGCCCGCTATGGCCGGTCGTCAGCAATACAACGGCGCCAGCGGGAAGAGCGGCCGCCGCTTCCTGCACCGATGCCGCCATTATCCAGCTTTGCCCTGCCGGCGGCTCCCAGCCCGGCCGCGTCAACCGCACCAGCCTGATGCCCGTTTTTTTCGAAGCGGCCACGGCATTGCCGGATATCTGGTCGGCAAAGGGGTGGCTGGCATCCACCAGCCGTTCGATGCCGGCGGCTTGCAAATAAGCGCTGAGCCCGGCAATGCCACCGAAGGGCCCGATGCGCAGCGCCCCTTCGGGCAATATCGGGTCCTGCGTACGCCCGGCCAGCGAGGTTGTCACCTTATGCCCCAGCGTCACCAGGCGACCGGCCAATTGCCGCGCCTCCACCGTACCTCCCAGGATCAGGATATTCATCTGTCTGCGTCCATAAATTTGCGCCAATGTGCCTCGCCGGCGCGCGCCGCTCAAGTGGCGGGAGCCGCCCATGGCTGACACGCATTTCGCCCATCTGGCTCATGCGGACTTTCCGCCCTTCATGCCGGGCTCGGTCTGGCTGGTCGGGGCGGGGCCGGGCGGCCCCGGCCTGCTCACCCTTCTGGGCTATCATGCGCTGGGACAAGCCGATGTCATCGTCCACGATGCGCTGGTTTCGCCCGATATCCTGGCATTGGCCCCGCCGCATGTCGAACGGGTACATGCCGGCAAGCGCGGCGGCAAGCCGTCTCCCAAACAGGCCGATATCACCATCCGCCTCATCGACCTGGCCCGCCAGGGCAAGCGCGTATTGCGCCTCAAGGGCGGCGACCCCTTCATGTTCGGCCGCGGCGGCGAAGAAGCGGGCGAGCTGGCGCGGGCGGGGGTGCCGTTCCGCATCGTTCCCGGCATCTCCTCCGGCCTTGGCGGCCTGGCCTATGCCGGCCTGCCGGTCACCCACCGCGACACCAATCACGCCGTGATTTTCCTGACCGGCCACGACGAATCCGGCGCGGTTCCCGGCGCGGTCGATTGGCCCGCCATTGCCAGGGCGGCGCCGGTGATCGTCATGTTCATGGCGGTGAAGCATCTCCCGGCCATCGCCCATCGCCTGCTCGATGCCGGCCGGATGCCGGATGAAGCGCTGACCGTGGTTTCCCACGCCGCCAGCCCCCGGCAGGTCGTCGTCGAAACGAGCCTCGGCGCCGCGTCCGGCCTGACCGATATCCCGACGCCCGCCATCGTCGTGCTCGGGCCGGTATCCCGCTATCGGCACAATCTCGACTGGTATGTCGACGAAGTTCGGAAACACAGCTTTGGCTAAGGGACTGATTATCGCCGCGCCGCGCTCCGGTTCCGGCAAGACGCTGGTGACGCTCGGCCTCTTGGCCGCCCTGCGCCGCCGGGGCCTGGCCGTTGCGCCCGCCAAGACCGGGCCGGATTTCATCGACCCGGTGTTTCTCGGTCAGGCCGCCGGGCGCGAGGCGATCAATCTCGACCCCTGGGCCATGCAAGCGGATCAGAATCGGGCCCTGGCGGCCCAGCATGCCGCCGGCGCCGACCTGCTCCTCGTCGAAGGTGTGATGGGCCTGTTCGATGCCGCCGCCGATGGCCATGGCTCCACCGCCGATCTGGCGGAAAATCTTGACCTGCCGGTGGTTCTCGTCGTCGATGCCGACAAGCAGAGTCAATCGGTCGCGCCTCTCGTTGCCGGTTTTGCCAATTGGCGCAGCAATGTGCAGGTGTCCGGCATCATCCTCAACCGCGTCGCCTCCGCCCGGCACGAGCGCATGCTGGTCGCAGCGCTCAGGGCTACAGGCCTACCGCTGCTCGGCGCCATTCCCCGGCGTCAGGAACTGCTGATCCCCGAGCGGCATCTCGGCCTGGTCCTGCCGAACGAGATTTCAGAATTTCAGAATTTCCTGGATATGGCGGCCGAAAGCATCGGTGACTTCATCGATCTTGCCGCTTTTGAGCGCCTGGCGAGGCCGGTCCCCCCGCCGGAGGCGGAGCCGCGTGCCCTGCCACCGCTCGGTCAACGCATCGCCATTGCCCGCGACGCGGCTTTCGCCTTTCTTTACCGGCACCTGCTGGAGGGTTGGCGCGCTGCCGGCGCCGAACTCAGCTTCTTTTCACCGCTGGCCGATGAAGGCCCGGCGCCCGATGCCGACGCCGTCTTCCTGCCCGGCGGCTATCCCGAACTCCATGGCGCCAGCCTCGCCGCTGCGACCGGCTTCAAATCGGCTCTGATTGCCGCCCGCGACCGGAACGCGCTGATCTATGGCGAATGCGGCGGCTTCATGGTCCTGGGCGACGCCCTGCTTGACCAGCATGGCACCAGCCACGCCATGGCCGGCCTCTTGCCCACCATCACCCGGATGGACCGGCCCAAACGCGTTCTCGGTTACCGACGCTTGCTGCATGACAGCCCCTTGCCCTGGCCGCCGGGCTTGAACGGTCACGAATTTCACTATTCCTCGGCCAAGCAATCCGGCCTGCCGCCGCTCTTTGAGGCGCTGGATGCCGAAAATGTGCGGCAATTGCCCATGGGCGCCGTGCTCGGCCGCGTTATGGGCTCTTACGCCCATGTCATTGCCGTCGTCTCGAATTGAGGTAAAAAGCCATGGGCTAGGCCCGAATGGCAGGAGGACCCATGGCCAAGGCATTGATGTTCATGGGCACCGGCTCGGATGTGGGCAAGTCGCTGATCGTCGCCGGGCTGTGCCGCGTCCTCAGCAATCGCGGACTGTCCGTCGCCCCCTTCAAGCCGCAGAACATGAGCAATAATGCCGCCGTCACCGAAGATGGCGGCGAGATCGGCCGGGCCCAGGCGCTGCAGGCCCGCGCCGCGCGCCGTCCGCCGCTCACCGCCATGAACCCGGTCCTGCTCAAGCCCGAGGGCGAAACCGGCTCGCAAGTCGTGGTGCGCGGCCAACGGCGCGCCAGCCTGTCCGCCCGGCAATATTGGACCGACCGGGCCCAATTGCTGCCCGAAGTGCTCGCTGCCTTCCATGACCTGGCCCGCAATGCCGATTACCTGCTGGTCGAAGGCGCCGGCAGCGCCTCCGAAGTCAATCTCCGGCCGGGCGACATCGCCAATTTCGGCTTTGCCCGCGCCGCCACTGTGCCGGTGATCCTGATCGGCGACATTCATCGCGGCGGCGTCATCGCCTCGATCGTCGGCACTTTGGCGGTTGTCGATCCGGATGATGCGGCGCTTATCCGCGCCAGCCTCATCAACAAATTCTTCGGCGATCCGGCTTTGTTCGAAAGCGGCAAGGCCTTTCTCGAGCGCCGCACCGGCCTGCCCTGTTTCGGCCCGGTCCCACATTTTGCCGCCGCCGCCAGCTTACCCGCCGAGGATGCCCTGGCGCTCGAAACCTATTCGGGCGGGCAGGGCAGTTTCCACATCGCCGTGCCGCGCCTGCCGCGTATCGCCAATTTCGACGATCTCGATCCGCTCCGCGCCGAACCCGGCGTCACCCTGACCCTGGTGCAGCCCGGCGATCCCATACCGCGTCATGCCGACCTCGTGCTTTTGCCCGGCTCCAAGGCCACGCGAGCCGATCTCGCCGCCCTGCGCGCCAATGGCTGGGATATCGACATCCTCGCTCATCACCGCGCCGGCGGGATGGTCCTGGGCATTTGCGGCGGCTATCAGATGCTGGGCCGCACCATAGCCGACCCGGACGGCATCGAGGGGCAGCCGGGCACCAGCGCGGGGCTGGGCCTGCTCGATGTGGACACCGTGCTCGCCCCGACCAAGCACTTGCGCACCGAAACCGCCATTCATGTCGCGAGCGGCGAAGCCCTGACGGGCTACCACATGCATATGGGCGTCACCCAAGGCCCCGACCGGGCGCGGCCCTTCGCCCGGGTGGGGCATGAACCGGAAGGCGCGGTCGGCGCCGATGGGCGGGTCATGGGCACCTATCTGCATGGGCTTTTTGCCGCCGATGGGTTCCGGCGCGCCTTTCTCGGCCATGCCGCCAGCGCCGACCTCGCCTATGAAGCCGGCATTGAAACCGCCCTGGATGGCTTGGCCGCCCATCTTGAAAAACATCTCGATATCGACAAATTGCTGGCTCTCGCCACGCAAGTGGAGGTTTGAGTCATGGAATCGCTGATCGCGCCGCTGGCGCTCGCCGTGGAACGCCGTCTCGGCTATCCGCAGAAGTTGACCGACACGGTCGGCCACCCCGTCATCTGGTTCGGCAAGCTGATCGGCTTTTGCGAGACTCGACTGAACACTGAAAAACGCACTGCTTGGCAACGCAAGCTGGCGGGTGTCGTCGCCCTGGGCCTCTTGCTGCTTTCGGTGCTGATCGTCACTGTCGGCATCCGCACGATTTTGTCCTGGCTGCCTTTGGGCTGGTTCGTCGAAATGCTGCTGGCCACCGCTTTTTTGGCCCAGAAAGAACTGGGTCGGGCCGTCAATGCCGTTTCCGAAGCACTCCGTCAGTCCTTGGCCGCCGGGCGCGAGGCGGTCAGTCATGTCGTCGGTCGCGATCCTCAGGCCCTGGATGAAGCCGGCGTCGCCCGCGCCGCCGTGGAGACATTGGCCGAAAGCACCTCGGACGGCGTCGTCGCGCCCTGGTTCTTCCTCGTGCTGTTCGGCCTGCCCGGCATCGCGCTCTACAAGGCTGTCAATACCGCCGATTCCATGATCGGCCATCGCAACGAGCGCTATCGCGATTATGGCTGGGCCGCTGCGAAGCTCGACGATGTGCTCAATTGGCTGCCGGCGCGGTTCTCGGCGGTTCTCGTCACCATTGCCTGTTTCTTCACCCCCGGCGCCAGCCCCAGCCGCGCCTGGGCCACCGCCCGGCGCGATGCGGGAAAGCACGAATCGCCCAATGCCGGCTGGCCCGAAGCCGCCTTTGCCGGGGCGCTCGGCTTCCAGCTCGGCGGTCCCCGCGCCTATGACGGCGAAGTCATCGACCTCCCGGCCTTCGGCACCGGCAAGCTGGCGCTCGGCGCCAGCGACATCATGCTCGCTCTATTGCTCTATCGCCGTACGCTGGACGTATTGCTGACGGTGAGCGCCGCGCTCGCCATCATGCTCCTGCTTGGCTGGCATTAGCAGCGGCTTATCGCCCCGTTGAGATTCTTACGCCGTCTCGGCAGGGGCCTCGCCCTTCATGGTCAGCGGCAAGCCTGCGGCGATGAAATAGACATCCTCGCAGACCTCGGCCAACCGCTGGTGGGTCGAGCCGGCCAAGTCGCGAAAAGTGCGGGCCATGGCATTGTCCGGCACGATGCCGAGCCCGACCTCATTGGACACCAGGATGATCTTGGCCTGGCGGAATTCCATCAGCGTGGCGCAAAGCTCGCCCACTGCGGTGGCGACGTCTTCATTGGCGATCAGCAGATTGGTGAGCCACAGCGTCAGGCAATCGACCAATACCACGTCATGCGTCGCGCCGGCCTTGAGGATGGCGTGGGACAATTCCAGCGGCTCCTCGATAGTGGTGAAGCGATTGCCGCGCGAGACCTGATGGCTGGACACCCGCTCCCGCATCTCGCCGTCCAGGATATCGGCCGTGGCCAGATAGGCCGCCCGCGCGCCTGAATGCAGCGCCACCTTTTCGGCAAAGGCCGTTTTGCCCGAGCGCGCGCCGCCCAAAATCAGGCAATGTCGTGTCATCATCCAACCCCATGCCGGTCCGCGGCGACTGATTGCTGTTTGTAACCTTGGCTCCAACGGCAAGCCGCTGCAAGCCGTTCCCCCTTGCGGCTTCTTTGTCGGCGGCCGGGCGCGCACCGCGCCGATATCGAACGATTTCTGCCATATGCTACTTTCGTCTTAACCTCTTTGGCATTATGGTCCGCGCCGAATTGACCCCCTAGTTTGGGATCGGCCGCAGCGTCCTGCCTTTTGCGTCCTTCCCCCGATCCATGGAGAAGCCGTTCGTGCCGCGATATTACCTTGGCGTCGATGGTGGCGGCACCAATTGCCGCGTGCGACTCGCCAATGAGCGTCTTGAGACGCTGGCCGAGGTGAAAAACGGCCGCTCCAATCTCCAGATCGATGGGGGAGACCCGGCATATAAGGCTATCAGCGACGGCGCCCGCGATGTTTTCGAGGCCGCCGGCATCGATTATGCCGAAGCCGCCAATACCTTTGCCTGTTTCGGCATGGCCGGCGGGCGCATGGATTCGGCCCGCGATGATTTTGCCGCGCGCCGCTGGCCCTTTGCCGGCGTCAAGGTTTATGACGACATCGATATCGCCCATGCCGGCGCCCTGGGCGGCGAAGAGGGCGGCGTGGTGATCATCGGCACCGGCTCGGCCGCCATGTCCATCGTCGGCGGCAGGCGCTATCAGGCCGGCGGCTGGGGCTTCCATATCGGCGATCAGATGTCGGGAGCCATTCTGGGCCGGGAACTGGCCCGCTACGCCGTCGAGGCCGAGGATGGGCTGGTGGAAGCCTCTCCGCTCACCAAGGCGGTGATCGCGGCTTTGGGCGGCAACAACCAGGCGGCGATGACCTGGTCCTTTGCCACCGATCTCGATCTGAAGCTGCTTAGCCGCGACGGCACCGAAGGCTGCGACGATGCGCTGGTCGGCCGCGCCCCCGGCGAATTCGGCCGGCTGATGCCGCTCTGGTTCGAATATCTCGAACAGGGCGATCCGGTTGCCCGCAAGATGCTCGACATTGAATTGGGCCATGTCGACAATTATGTGAATTGGTTCAAAAGCCATGGCGCCTCCGTCATGGCGATCGTGGGCGGGCTCGGTCAGAGGCTGTTCCCGAACCTCCAGCAGCTTTACGGCACTTTCGTTGCCCTGCCCAAATACGAACCCCTGCATGGCGCGATCATTCTCGCGCGGCAGAATTTCGCCTCGAACTAAAGGGCCTCTCATTTGTCCAGCCGCATCATTCCCGTCCAGCCTTTCGACTATGTGGTGTTCGGCGCCACCGGCGATCTGACGAAACGCAAGCTGGTGCCGGCGCTCTATCACCGCTTCATGGACGGGCAGTTCGACGAGCAGAGCCGCTTCATCGGCGCGTCGCGTTCGAAGCTGAGCGAAGCCGAATTCCAGCAATTGGTGCGCGAGGCGCTGGAGCAATTCGTCGACAAGCAATATCAGGATCCCGAGACTATCGAGCGCTTCGTCGCGATCTGCACCTATGTGCCGGTTGATGCCAGCAAGCCCGATTCATCCGGCGATCTCGGCGCCGCCCTGCGCGACGATCCTAAAATCGTCCGCGCCTTTTATCTCGCGGTGGCGCCGGACCTGTTCGAACCCATTGCCGAATATCTCCACGCCAAGAAGCTCTATCGCCGCGATGCCCGGGTGGTGATCGAAAAGCCGCTCGGCCACGATCTGGCATCCTCGCAGGAAATCAACGATGGCGTCGCCAAGATCTTCAAGGAAGATCAGGTCTATCGCATCGACCATTATCTCGGCAAAGAGACGGTGCAGAACCTGCTGGCGCTGCGCTTCGCCAATACTTTGTTCGAGCCGGTATGGAATTCCGCTCATATCGACCATGTGCAATTGACCGTGGCCGAAAGCGTCGGCGCCGGCACGCGCGGCTATTACGACGAGAGCGGCGCGCTCCGCGACATGATCCAGAACCACATGCTGCAATTGCTCTGCCTTGTGGCCATGGAACCGCCCGCCAATGACGACGCCAATGCCCTGCGCGACGAGAAGCTCAAGGTTCTCCGCGCCCTGCGCTCCATCGCCAATGGCGAAGTCGGCAAGGAAACCGTGCGCGGCCAATATCGCGGCGTCAAGTCGGAAACCGCCTCGGTCGCCTCCTACCAGGATGAATTGCCCGAGGACAAGAAGGGCAGCCGCACCGAAACCTTTGTGGCGCTCAAGGTGCATATCGACAATTGGCGCTGGGCCGGCGTGCCCTTCTATCTGCGCACCGGCAAGCGCATGGCCGAGCGCGTCTCGGAAATCTGCATCCAGTTCAAGCCCATTCCGCACTCGATCTTCGATCATGCAGAAGGCGCGCCCAAGCCCAACAAGCTCATCATCCGCCTGCAGCCCGATGAGGGCGTCAAGCTGATGATGATGATCAAGGATCCCGGCCCCGGCGGCATGCGTTTGCGCGAAGTGCCGCTGAACCTCTCCTTCGCCGAGACGTTCACCGAACGCACGCCCGAAGCCTATGAGCGCCTGCTGATGGACGTGATCCGTGGCAGTCAGGCCCTGTTCATGCGCCGCGACGAGCTGGAAGCCGCCTGGCAATGGGTCGACCCGATCCGCGAGGCGTGGAACCGCGCCTCCGAGCCGCCTCAGACCTATACGGCCGGCACCTGGGGTCCAAGCGGCGCCGTGGCGCTGATCGAGCGCGACGGCCGCACCTGGTATGAAGGAAACAATTAGATGACCATTGACCGTCGCAGCTTCGCCGACAAGCCCACTCTCGCCACCGAACTGGCCGAGTCCGTCGCCGACCGCATCCGCGCCGCGATTGCCCAGCGCGGCGCGGCCGCCATCGCCGTCAGCGGCGGCTCCACCCCCGGAAAGTTCTTCCAGGCCCTGGGCAAGACCAGGGACATCGATTGGGACAAGGTGGTGGTGACATTGGTGGACGAGCGCTGGGTCGATGAAACCAGCGACCGCTCCAATGCCGGCCTCGTCAATGAAAAGATGCTGCAAGGCCCTGCTGCCTCGGCGCGGTTCTTTCCGCTCTATTCGGGCGGCGACGAGCCCACCCCGGACGCCATAGCCAAGACCAACGCGCTGATGGCCGAATTGCCCAAGCCGTTCGCCGCCGTCATTCTCGGCATGGGCAATGACGGGCACACCGCCAGTTTCTTCCCCGGCGGCGACACGCTGAGCGAGGCGCTGACCGCCGATGGTCCGACCTTGGCCATCCGCGCCCCCGGCGCCGGCGAACCGCGCGTCACCTTCACCCTGCCGCGCCTGCTCGAAACCGATGGCCTCTACCTTCACATCGAAGGCGGCGAAAAGGCCGATGTGCTCGACGCGGCTTTGGGCGACGGGCCGGTGGAGGATATGCCGATCCGCGCCGTGCTGCGGTCCGGCGCGCCGATTTCTGTTTACTGGTGTCCATGAGGCTCCTGGGGCGGTCCCCAATCGACCGCCCTGGCCGCTGACGGATTGCCGGTTTTGATGCAAGGATAAACCGCGCCAGCGGCCCTCTTCTGGCGCGCCCTTGCGAGCAATGGAGACTTGCCATGAATGTCCGTCAGGCCATCCAGGACGTGACCGACCGCATTGCCGCGCGCAGCCGCGACACCAGACGCGATTACCTCGACCGGATCGAAGCCGCCAAGGAGCGAGGCGTTTATCGCGGCGCGCTGTCCTGCGGTAACCTCGCCCATGGCTTCGCCGCCTGTTCGCCGTCCGAAAAGGCGGCTTTGGCCGGCAACAAGACGCTCAATCTGGGCATCGTCACCAGCTATAACGATATGCTGAGCGCCCATCAGCCCTATCAATTCTATCCCGACATCATCAAGCAGGCGGCCCGCGAGATCGGCGCCACGGCGCAGGTCGCCGGCGGCGTGCCCGCCATGTGCGACGGCGTCACCCAGGGCCAGCCGGGCATGGACCTGTCGCTGTTCTCCCGCGACGTCATCGCCATGTCCACCGCCATCGCGCTCAGCCACAATATGTTCGACGCCGGGGTGTATCTGGGCATTTGCGACAAGATCGTCCCCGGCCTCGTCATCGGCGCCCTGAGCTTTGGACATCTGCCGGCCGTCTTTGTGCCCGCCGGCCCCATGCCCTCCGGCCTGCCCAATGACGAAAAGAGCAAGGTTCGCCAGCTCTATATGGAAGGCAAGGTCGGCCGCGCCGAATTGCTCGAAGCCGAAAGCAAGTCCTACCATTCGGCCGGCACCTGCACCTTCTACGGCACCGCCAATTCCAATCAGATGCTCATGGAAATCATGGGTCTGCACCTGCCCGGCGCCAGCTTCGTCAATCCCGGCACGCCCCTGCGCGATGCGCTGACCCGGGAAGCGACCCGCCGGGCCCTGTCGCTGACCAAGGAAGGCAATAATTACACCCCGATCGGCCACATCCTCGATGAAAAGGCCATCGTCAACGGCCTGGTCGGCCTGCACGCCACCGGCGGTTCCACCAACCACACCATGCACCTCATCGCCATGGCCGCCGCCGCCGGCATCCAGATCACCTGGGACGATATGAGCGACCTGTCCGACGCCACTCCGCTCCTGGCGCGCGTCTATCCCAATGGCGTCGCCGATGTGAACCATTTCCATGCCGCCGGCGGCATGGGCTATCTTATCAAGGAATTGCTGGAGGGCGGCTATCTCCACGAGGATGTGAAAACCGTCTGGGGCACGGGCCTGTCCGGCTATACCGTCGAGGCCAAGCTGATCGACGAGCAACTGACCTTCGAACCCTCGCCCGATGAAAGCGCCCTGCCTAAAGTGCTGACCGGCGTCAAGGCGCCGTTCCAGCAGACGGGCGGCCTCAAGCTGCTCGACGGCAATCTCGGCCGCTCGGTCATCAAGGTCTCCGCCGTCAAGCCCGAACATCGGGTGATCGAGGCGCCGGCCCGGGTCTTTCATGGCCAGGAAGGCTTGCAGGCCGCGTTCAAGGCCGGTGAATTGACCGGTGACATGATCGCGGTCGTCCGCTTCTCCGGTCCGCGCGCCCTCGGCATGCCGGAATTGCACAAGCTCACCCCTTCGCTCGGCATCCTTCAGGATCGCGGCTTCAAGGTGGCGCTGCTCACCGATGGCCGCATGTCGGGAGCCTCGGGCAAGGTGCCCGCGGCCATCCACATGACCCCCGAAGCGGTCGATGGCGGTCCGATCAGCAAGATCCGCGATGGCGACATGATCCGGCTCGACGCCAATGAGGGCACGCTGACCTTCCTTGGCGACGAAAAGGAATTCTTCTCCCGCACGCCCGCCACCGAAGATCTGCGCTCCCAGCATTCGGGCATGGGCCGCGAGCTCTTTGCCGGTTTCCGCAGCCTTGTCGGCGTGGCGGATCGCGGCGCCAGTGTTTTCGGCTGATCGGAGATCGCCATGTCCGCATCGAACGTAGTCCGCCTGCGCCCGCTGGAACGCGAGGACCTGCACTTCGTCCATCAGCTCGACAACAATGCCAGCGTGATGCGCTACTGGTTCGAAGAGCCCTTCGAAACCTTCGCCGAGTTGAGCACGCTATACGAGGAGCATATCCACGATCAGAGCGAGCGCCGCTTCGTCATCCAGCTGGATGGCGACAGTGTCGGGCTGGTCGAACTGGTCGAAATCAACCACGTGCACCGGCGCGCCGAGTTCCAGATCATCATTGCCCCCGACCATGAGGGCAAGGGCCTGGCCTCCCGCGCCGCGGCGGCGGCCATGGATTACGGCTTCAGCGTGTTGAACCTGCACAAGCTTTATCTGATCGTCGACAAGGACAATGCCCGGGCCATTCATATCTATGAAAAGCTCGGCTTTCAGGTGGAAGGCGAACTGGTCGACGAATTCTTCGTCAACGGCGCCTATCGCAACGCGTTGCGAATGTGCATTTTCCAGGCGCCCTATCTCGCCAAGCTTCGCGAAGCGGCCTCATAGCGCGCTCGGGGACGGTCCCTGAGCCAGCCATTCGGCCATGGCGGGCGCATCCTCGTCGATGAGGGCGTGTCCGGCGGCCAGGATTTTCGTCTCAACCTCGGCGCCGGCAGCGCTCAACGCCGCGGCCAGCCTTTCGCCCTGAGCGCGAAAGGCGTCGCTCTCGCCCAGTACGATAAGAATGGATGTTCCGGCGAGATCGGCTTCCGGCGTCTCGTCCAGAACCATGACCGGACGCAGCAGCACGGCGCGGCGCACAAAGCCCGGATGCAGCAGCAGCGCTGCGCCCAGTAGATTGGCGCCATTGGAATAGCCCAGTGCCGCCAACCGGTCCCTGTCCAGCCGATAGGCGCTAATGGCCTCCTCGAAAAAGGCTTCCAGCGCCCGGGATTCGAAACGGATATCCTGCTGGTCGAAGATCGAGGGTCCGAAACCGCGAAACCAGCGCTGTACGCCGCTTTCGGTGCTGCGCCCGCGCAGGCCGAGGAGGGTGGCATTCGGCGCCGCCCGGTGGGCCAATGGCATGAGATCGGTTTCGTTGCCGCCGGTGCCGTGCAGCAGCGCGATGCTCGTGCCATCGGGCCGCTCCGGGGTGAAGAAGCGGTGTTTGTAGATCAGGTCGCGATAGACCACCCGTTCCTCGCCGGGCAAGCCGAATTGCGGCAACATCACCTTGATCGCATCCGGGTCCGGCGTGTCCGGGGGCACGAACAGCGTCGTCCCCAACTGGTCCAGGGTCTCGTCAAGCGTGAAGCCGGGACCGTCGCTGGCCATTTCGATCAGCACATTGCCCGGTTCGCGCACATAGAGCGAGGCGAAGTAATTGCGGTCATGCAGATTGGTGACACTGGAATTGCGTTGGCGCAGCTCCGCTTCCACCGCCTCGATCTCGGCCGCATTCCTGGCGCGCAGCGCCACGTGGTCGACAATGCCGGTGCCGGGTGCGCCGGGCCAGAAACCGGCGGCATCGCGCACGTCCAGGACATCGCCGATATCGGAAACCAGCCGCTGCACCTTGCCTTCGGCCGCGCCCATGCGGAAGCCGAAATAGCGGGCGAGGAAAGCCGTGGTTTCTTCCTGGACGTCCGAAAGCAGCGTCACGCCGCGAATGCGCCGGATCGCGTGTTTAGCGGGGATATCGCCCTCGGGCATGTCCAGCGCCGGCAGATCGGCGCTGACCAGCTTGATCACTATATTGTCCGGATCGCGCAGCCGCAGCATCGTCTCGCCGAATTCCTGGCCGGCATCCTCGATCTTGACCTGATGTTTCAGCGCCCGCTCCAGCCAATAGCCGATGGAGCCCGGCGCGATGGCCAGCGCCAATTCGCTGGCCTGACCGGCGCCCGCCTGTCCGGCCGAGCCGCCCTGCCAGACGAGGAACGTGACCAGCGAGCCCGGGGTCGCGGCATAATCGCCATAGAACAGGTGCAATTGCCGCGCATCTTCATAGCCGCCGGTGCGCTTGACCAGCCGCAGTCCGAGAAAGCCGACATAGAAATCGACATTGGCCTGCACATCGCCGGTGATCAGCGTGACATGATGAATGCCGGAGGTCATCTGCTTCTCCCGAACAGCCTCTCGATATCGCTCTTTTTCAGTTCCACATAGGTCGGCCGCCCATGGATGCACTGGCCCGAATGCGGCGTGGCCTCCATGTCGCGCAGCAGGGCGTTCATCTCGTCCACCCGCAGCCGCCGCCCCGACCGCACCGAGCCATGGCAGGCCATGCGGGCAATGATCGCCTCCATGCGGTCGGTCAAGGCCGCCGCGCTGCCCCATTCGGCCAGGCCATCGGCGAGATCGCGGACCAGGCCGGCAATGTCGGGATTGCCCAATAGGGCCGGCGTCTCGCGCACGGCGATGGCGCGGGGGCCGAAGCGGTCGAGATAGAGCCCGAACCTTTCCAGTTCCGGCGCCGCTTCTTCCAGCCTCCCGCAATCTTCCTCCGGCAATTCGACGATGACCGGAATGAGCTGCGCCTGGCTCGCCACCGGTCCCGACGCCATCTGCGCCTTGAAGCGCTCATAGACCAGCCGCTCATGGGCGGCATGCTGATCCACCAGCAACAGGCCCTTGTCGCTCTGGGCGATGATGTAATTGTCGAACATCTGCGCCCGCGCCGCGCCCAGCGGATATTCGCCCAGTTCCGGCCCCGCCTCCATGGCGTCGACACGGCCGCTGGGTTCGGTGAAGCCGGAGAGCCGCCCCGGTGCCTCGTCGTGATTGAGCGGGGCTCGATCGTCCCGCCAGCCGAAGCCGGCCGGGCGATGGGACGCCGCCGCGCCGGCAGGAGCCATTGCCGCCGCCGCCATTTCCGGGGCGGCAAAGGCGCCCAGAATATCGTCGGCCACGCTGCTCGACGCCTTGAAGCCGGCCGCCGTCAGGGCCATGCCGATGGCCTTGATCACCGCCCCGCGCACCGCGCCCGGATCGCGAAACCGCAATTCCGCCTTGGCCGGGTGCACATTGACATCCACCTCGGCCGGATCGATGGCGAGATAAAGCGCCACCACCGGAAAGCGGTCGCGGAACGTGTAATCGGCATAGGCTGCCCGCACCGCCCCGACCAGCACCTTGTCGCGCACCGAGCGGCCATTGACGAAATAGAACTGGCTCAGCGAATTGGCGCGGGTATAGGTGGGCAGGCCCGCCATGCCGGCAACGACGACGCCGTGCCGCGCCATGGCGAGGGGAGCGGCGTTTTCCACGAAATCGGCGCCCATGACCTGGCCCAGCCTCGCCGCCAGCGCCCCCTCGCCGCTGACGGCGGGCCAGTTCGAGCCGCTGCGGTCGCTGCCTTCCAGCACGAAATGCACTTCGGGATTGGCCATGGCCAGGCGCTTGACCACGTCGGTGATCGCCGAACTCTCGGCCCGCACGCCCTTGAGGAATTTGCGCCGGGCGGGCACCTGCGCGAAAATATCCCGCACCTCGATGATCGTGCCCCGGTTCATGGCCTGCGGCATCGGGCCGGTGCGGCTGCCATTGTCGACGACGAGTACCAGCCCGCTCGCCGCCTCGGCGGTGCGCGACGCTATCGACAGCCGCGCCACCGAGCCGATGGAGGCCAGCGCCTCGCCACGAAAGCCCAGCGTTCTGATATCGTCCAATTCGTCGGCCGAGAGCTTGGATGTGGCGTGCCGCTCCACCGCGAGCAGCAGATCGTCCCGATCCATGCCATGGCCGTCATCGGTGATGCGGATCAGGTCCATGCCGCCATTGGCTGTATTGATGACGATGCGGCGGGCACCGGCATCGATGGAGTTTTCCACCAATTCCTTGACCACGCTGGCCGGCCGCTCCACCACTTCGCCGGCGGCGATACGGTTGATCAGGTCTTCGGGAAGCTGGCGAATGGGCAAGGGCGATTCTCCTAACGCCGCCAATATAGGGCAGGGCAGGGCGCATTCCGACCCGCTTTGGCCGCTTGTGCCCAGGCCGATGCCCGGCAATCGCCGCATATCCAATTGACCGCGGCACCCGAGGGGTCCACCTAGAAACCATGAATCGTCCCCAATCCCCACGATCGATGCGATGGACCCGCCGCGCCAATGCCTTTTGGGATGGGCTGGCCCAGCATTTCTCCATGCCCGGCCTGTTGCTGGGCTCTTTATTCTTCACCCTGTCGCTGACGCCATCGCTGCTGCCGCGCACCGAGAGCGTGCAGGGCATTCTGTCCGGCTGCTGCTTTGCCGTCGGCTATGGTGCGGGCAATCTCGTCCATTGGCTCTGGGGCTTTCTGGGGCTCAGGGTGCCGCCGGGACGGGTGACCCGGGCGATGGGCATGGTCGTCGCTTTTGTCGGCCTGGCGCTGGTGCTGATGGCGCTGGGCTATGCCAATACCTGGCAGAATTCGGTGCGCGCCGTGATGCTGCTGCCGCCCGTGGATCATTCGCAGCCGCTGATCATTGCCGGCGTGGCGCTGCCGGTCGCGGCTTCATTGGTCGTCGTCGGCCGGCTTCTGGTCATGCTGATCCGGCTGGTGTGGGACTGGCTGGCGCGACATTTGCCGCGCCGCGCCGCCCTGGTTCTGGCGACGGCGCTGGTGGTCATTGTCGGCGCCGTGCTGGTCAACAACCTGTTCTGGCGCACCGCTCTGCGCGCCGCCGATGCCTTTTACGAGCGGCTCGACGCGCTCGTCTCCACCCAGGACGCACCGCCCGCCGAATGGTCGCAAACCGGCAGCGCCCAATCGCTGATCGATTGGGACACGATCGGCAAGGATTCCCGCATCTATGTCCAGTCGGGGCCCGATGCCGAGCGAATTGCCGCCGTGACCGGCAAGCCGGCCATCGAGCCATTGCGCACCTATGTCGGTCTGCGCTCGGCTCCCAATGTGGAAGCGCGCGCGCAATTGGCCCTGGACGAATTGCTGCGCATCGGCGCCTTCGAGCGCTCGGTGCTGGTGCTGATCATGCCGGTGGGCACCGGCTGGGTCGACCGCGCCGGCATCGACACGCTCGAAATGCTGCATGGCGGTGACGTGGCCAGCGTGGCCATGCAATATTCCTATCTCACCAGCGCCTTGTCGCTGCTGGTTCAGCCCGAATATGGCACCGAAACCGCCCGGGCGCTGTTCGATGTCGTCTATGCCCACTGGACCGGCCTGCCGCCCGAAAGCCGCCCGCGTCTTTACCTCTATGGCCTCAGCCTCGGCGCCCTCGCCTCGCAGAATTCCACCACCGTCTATGACGTGCTCGGCGATCCCTTCGATGGCGCGCTCTGGGCCGGACCGCCCTTTTCGAGCAGCATCTGGAGCCGGGTTACCGACAGCCGCCAGCCCGACACGCCCTATTGGCTGCCGCGTTTCGGCAATTCCTCGGCCATTCGCTTCATGAACCAGTCCGGGACCGCGACTTGGGACGATGTGCCCTGGGGACCGATGCGGATCGTCTTCCTGCAATATGCCAGCGATCCCATCGTCTTCTTTTCCTTCACCGCCGATTGGCAGCGCCCTCAATGGTTCGATACGCCGCGCGGGCCCGATGTCTCTCCCGCGCTCAACTGGTATCCGATGGTCACCTTCCTGCAATTGGCGCTCGATACCGCCCTGTCGCAGACCGCGCCGGTCGGCTATGGACACGTCTATTCGCCGCATGACTATATCGACGCCTGGTATGAGGTGACCCAGCCGCCCGGCTGGACCCGCGACCAGCTCGAAGCCCTCAAGCGCGCCATCGACCCCGACGATTACGCCCCGTTCCCGCCATGACCGAAACCAGCGACAAACCCATGGACCTCGCCCTGCGCCTCGCCGAGGAAGCGGCGGCCCATGGCGAAGCCCCCATCGGTGCGGTGATCGTGGAAGGAAATCGCGTACTCGCCGCCGAACGCAATCGCATGCAGGCTCTGGGCGACCCGACCGCCCATGCCGAGATGCTGGCCATCCGCGCTGCCCTGGCGGCGCGCGGCAGCGGACGGCTGGATGGTTGCGATCTCTATGTCACGCTCGAACCCTGCGCCATGTGCGCCGGGGCCATCGCCCATGCCCGCCTGCGGCGCGTCTACTTCGCCGCCGAGGACGTCAAGGCCGGCGCCGTCGAAAACGGCATTCGCCTGTTCGACCAGCCCAGCTGCCATCACCGGCCCGAAGTGGTCGGCGGCCTCTCCGCCGCCCGCTCCGAGGCGCTGCTGATCGGGTTCTTTCAGAAATTGCGCCGTTAGGCCCAGGGATCGTCGACCATCGGCCAGATATCGCGCCGCGCCTTGCGATACTCTGTTTCCGCGGGCCGGTTCGGATAGGGCTGCCCCGCCGAGCAATAGATGATCTCCGAGGCGATCCGCGAGAAAGAATCGTAGAAATGATTGGTCGACTTGATCAGCAGGATCTGGCGGCTGGTCGGGTCGATCCCCATCACCGAGAACAGGCTGGGATCGAAGCTCTGCGCCCGGGTGGAATTGAGGATCACGTCGATCCCGTCGAAATGCACCCATGCCGCGTCCCCGAACGGGGCGAGGCTTTCGCCGAACCGCATTTCGGCATTCTCTTTCAGGCCCCTGACGATGACCCGCTTGTCGATCGGATCGCCGGTGAACGGGGCCGATTTGGCGCCGAAGCGCAGCGGAATTTCCGCCCCTTCTCCCGCCGCGAAACAGATTTGCACCGCGATCGGGTCCCAGATCGTGCCGACCGCCACGTTTTTCGCGCCACGCCGGATCAGCTCGGCCAGCAGCACGGTGGCGTCGCCGGCCGTGCCGCCGCCGGGATTGTCCCACATATCGGCGATCACCACCGGCCCGCGCGGCGCGGCCATCGCCGCCTGCACGGCGGTTTTTTCGTCCACCTGGCTCACCATGAACGTGCCGCGCATGGCGAACAATTCGCGCCCGAGCCTTTCGGCGAGAGCCGCACCCATTTCCGGCTGACTATCGGTCACTGCCACCATTTTGGTGCCCATTTCCGGCACGTCGCCAGCCATGAAGCCATGCACTACCGACAGCGACAGCAGGCCCGGTTCGGATTGCTCCAGCCGCATCAGCTTGTCGACGAAACCGCGCATCGGCTGCTTCGAGGTGGGAAACACATCGATCATCCGGCAATCGAAAATGCTCATCACCGGCCTGATCTCGCCCTTCAGCGTCCGCACCGCGATGGCCCAGAGATCGCGGGCGCGGTCGACGAAATCGATGTGAGGAAAATCCTTGAAATAGACGAAGAAATCCGCTGCCGCTGCCCGCTTGGCGGTGAGATGGCTATGCGGGTCCAGTTCGGCGCAGACCAGAATGTCGGGCCCGACAATGACGCGGATGCGGCTCAGCAGATCGCCCTCGGGATCGTCATAGCCCTGCGCCACCATGGCGCCATGCAGTCCCAGCACCACGGCGTCCACCGGCATGGCTGCTTGCAACTGGCCGATGATCTCGTCGCGCAATTCCTCATAGGTCGACCGCGCCACCAGTCCGGCCGGATCGGCCCAGCTGGCGCTCCCCTCTATCAGCGTCCAGCCTTCGCGCGCGCACACCTCGCGGCCGATAATGATCGGCGCGGTGCACAAGGTCGGGGTTGCCGGATGCTGGCCGGGCTTGGCATGAAGGGACGCCTCGAATGCCCGCTTGTCGATGGCAATCGGGGAAAACGTATTGGTCTCGGTCGCGAGGGCGGCGGTGAAGACTCGCAAGGCTGGAATCCGGGCTGAGGCAAATGAGCGCGCTTGTGGATGCTATACCATGGCGCATCGGCAACCGCGTAACAAATTTACATTCCACCTCATGGTTTTTGTATCGATCCTCGATTTCGTCGCCGAAGCGGGCTATCAGAAGAAACTCAGTTTCAAAATGAGAGGATTCAATGTCTATTAAACGCTATGGTGCCGATAAAGCCGGCGCCGGGGGCCAGAACCTGCCTTTCGCCCGCGCCGTCGAGGCTGGCGGCTGGCTCCATGTCTCCGGTCAGGTGGCGATGAAGGATGGCGAGATCGTCGGCG
The DNA here is from genome assembly GCF_030285925.1 of Devosia sp. YIM 151766. Taxonomy (NCBI): domain Bacteria; kingdom Pseudomonadati; phylum Pseudomonadota; class Alphaproteobacteria; order Hyphomicrobiales; family Devosiaceae; genus Devosia; species Devosia sp. YIM 151766. Next base: position 550,056 of record NZ_CP127251.1, read on the forward strand.
CCGGCATTGTCGAGCAGACTCATCTCACCATCAAGAACCTCACCGCCATTCTCGAAGAGGCCGGCTACGGGCTGGAACACGTGGTGCGCTGCGGCGTCTGGCTCGATGATCCGCGCGATTTCTGGAGCTTCAACGCCGTCTATAAAAGCTATTTCGGCGACCATCCGCCGGCCCGCGCCTGCGTCCAGAGCCATATGATGGTGGATTGCAAGGTCGAGATCGACTGCGTGGCCTATAAGGGGCCGTAAGCTGAATTTTTCTAGACCTCATCCTGAGCTTGTCAAAGGAGAGGTCTAGAATGCTCTGGTAGCAGGATAAGCTGATGACAAATCCCTTCCGCCTCGATGGCAGGACCGTCCTCATTTCCGGCGCCGGCGGCGGCATTGGCCGGGTCCTGGTGGAAACCTTCCATCGGGCCGGTGCGAGCGTCATCGGCGCCGACCGCGACTCCACCATGCTTGTCGGCCTGCCGGTGGTCAGAACCATCCTGTTCGACCAGGAAGACGCCAAATCCACCCGCGCCGCCATTGCCGCCGACCTTGCCGCGCATGGCGCGCCCGATGCCCTCATTGCCAATGCCGGCTTCACCCGCGCCGAGCATCTCGACCAGCTCGACGACGATATCTGGGCCAGCGAAATGGCCATCAATCTCAATGGCGCCTATGCCCTGGTCGATCCTGTCATCGCGGCGATGGCCGCGCGCGGCGCGGGCAATGTGGTCTTCATTTCCTCGGTCAACGCCCTCCAGCATTTGGGCAATCCGGCCTATTCCGCCGCCAAGGCGGGCCTCATCGCCTATGCCAGGGCCATCGCGGTCGAACGCGGCGGCCAGGGCGTGCGGGCCAATGTGGTGGCGCCGGGCTCGGTTCGCACGCCGGCCTGGGATCACCGCCTCGCGGCCGATCCGCGATTGCTCGACAAGGTGCTGCCGCATTATCCTTTGGGCCGCATGGTCGGCCCCGAGGAAGTGGCGCATGCTGCGCTATTCCTGGCGTCCGATGCCGCCTCCGGCATTACCGGCGCCACCGTTCCGGTGGATGCCGGCCTCACCGCCGGCAATCTGCGCTTCGTCAACGAGGTTTTGAGGGCCAAATGACCCGCTTCAACGAAATCGATACGCCCGCCATTCTGATCGACCTCGATCGGGCGGAGGCCAATCTGCACAAGGCCCAGCAGGCCGCCGACCAAGCCGGTCTCAAACTGCGCCCGCATATCAAGACCCACAAGCTGCCCTTCTTCGCCAGGCGGCAGGTGGAGCTCGGCGCCATCGGCATCACCGTGCAGAAACTGGGCGAGGCGGAGGTCATGGCCGATGCCGGCCTCACTGACCTGTTGCTGACCTTCAATATCATCGGCGCCGCCAAGCTCGCCCGGTTGCGGGCCCTGCACGACCGCGTCACCATCCGCGTCGTCGCCGATAGTACCGAATGCGTTGCCGGCCTGGCCGGGACGTTCACCGATCCGGCCCGCACGCTCGGCGTTTTCGTCGAATGCGACACCGGCATGGGCCGCTGCGGGGTGCAGTCGCCGGCAGCGGCGCTCGAATTGGCGCGGACGATCATGGCGGCGCCGGGTCTCGAATTCGCCGGGCTCATGACCTATCCCGCCGCCGGCAAATACCGGCAGGCCGCCCAATGGCTGTCCGAGGCCAAAACCCTGTTCGAGGCCGGGGGCATTGCCGTCCCGGCGATCACCACCGGCGGCACGCCCGACATGTGGCACATGCAGGACGCGGCTGCCATCGCCACCGAATACCGCCCCGGCACCTATATCTATATGGACCGTTCGCAGGTCGCCGCCGGTGCCGCCTCCTATGACGATTGTGCCCTGACCGTCCTGGCCACGGTGGTTTCGCGCCCCACGGAAAACCGCGCCATCATCGATGCCGGCACCAAGGCGCTGACCAGCGATCTGCTCGGCCTTGTCGGCCACGGCCATGTCGTCGAATATCCCGAGGCCCGGATCGCCCGCCTCAGCGAGGAACACGGCACGCTCGACCTGTCGGATTGCGCCCGCAAGCCCGGGATCGGCGAGACCATCCGCATCATCCCCAATCATTGCTGCCCGGTGACCAATCTCTTCGATCGCGTCAATCTGGTGCGCAACGGCGAATTGGTGGAAACCCTCGCTGTCGTGGCCCGGGGCAGGGTGGACTGACCGGCCCCATCGGCCCGAAACATCCTCGCCTGCGACTTGCTCTGGCCACGGGAGCGTGAAATCCTCACCACAAAGAGGAGTGTCCCATGGCCGATCCCCAGAGCCGCATCGCAATATCCACCTGGTCGCTGCACCGTCTTCTGGGCGCCACCTATCCCCATGACCTCACCACCGACGCGGTGAGCGATGGTGAGGACACTTATGGCGAAGGCGAGGAATCGCTGCTCGGCCTGCCCTCCATCCTGGCCAATCACGGCTATCGCCGGCTGGAAATCGTCTCCTTCCACCTGCGCAGCCGCGATCCGGTCTATCTCGGCGAATTGCGCGACCAGCTTCAGGTTGCCGGCGTCACGCTGCAAACCCTGCTCATCGATGCCGGCGATATGAGCGATCCGCTCGATGGCGCCCGCGATACGCGCTGGATCGCCGGCTGGCTGGAGGTGGCCAACGAACTGGGCGCCGAGAATGCCCGCATCATTGCCGGCAAGCAGCCCTTCACCGCCGAAAACCTGGATCGCTCCGTGCAGGGCTTCCGCCACTTGCTGTCGGCCAATGCCGGCGCACCGCTGCGTCTCGTCACCGAGAACTGGTTCGACCTGCTGGCGACGCCGGAGGCGGTGCACAGGCTGCTCGACCGCCTCGATGGCCAGGTGGGCCTGCTTGCCGATTTCGGCAATTGGACCGGCCCGGACAAATATGCCGGCCTCAAATCCATTTTCTCCCGCGCCGAGCTCTGCCACGCCAAGGCCGATTTCAAAGGCGGACGGATGGACGAGGCCGATTACGGCCTCTGCGTCGCCGCCGCCGAGGAGGCGGGCTATGAAGGCCCCTATACGCTGATCTTCGATGCCGACCATACCCATGAATGGTCCGGCCTGGCCGAGGAGCGCGATTTCATCCTGTCCCGCCTCGCCTGAAAGCGGCGGCGCCGCCAAGGTCAGCCGTAATAGACGCTGATCAATTGTCCGCCGATCTCATGGACCTTGATGTCCATTTCATAGATCTGCGAGAGCACGTCCGGCCGGATCATCTCGCCCGCCGTGCCCTGCGCCGCCACCTTGCCCACCTTCATCGCCACGATATGGTCGGAATACCAGGAGGCGAAATTGATGTCGTGCAGCACCAGCACCACGGTCTTGCCCAGATCGTTCGCCGCCTGCCGCAGCAGCTTCATCATCCCCATGGCATGTTTCATGTCGAGATTGTTGAGCGGCTCGTCCAGCAGCACGTAATCGGTATCCTGCGCCAGCACCATGGCGACGAAGGCGCGTTGCCGTTGCCCGCCCGACAGCTCGTCGAGGAAACGGTCCGCCAGCAATCCGAGGTCGAGATAGGCGATGGCGCGGTCGATATGGGCCTTGTCGTCCAGCGTCAGCCGGCCCTTGGAATGGGGATAGCGCCCGAATGACACAAGGTCGCGAACGGTCAGGCGCGCCGTCATGTGATTGTCCTGCCGCAGGATCGACAGGCGGCGGGCCAATTCGTCGCTGGGCGCCTTGGTGACGTCGAGCCCGCCAATGGTCACCGTGCCCTTGTCCATGGCCATCAGCCGGCTGACCATCGACAACAGGGTCGATTTGCCGGCGCCATTGGGGCCGATGATCGAGGTGATTCCCCCCTGGGGCAATTGCAGCGACACCCCGTCCACCACGCAGGCCGCGCCATAATTCTTGGTGACATTGGACGTGACGATCATCGAGCCGATCTCCGCAATACCAGGGCGATGAAAACTATGCCGCCCATGAATTCGATGATGATCGACAGGGCGGTATCGAAGGCGAAGACCCGCTCAAGCAGCGTCTGCCCGCCGACCAGCGCAATGATTCCGAGCAGGATCGCCGCCGGCAGCACATAGCGGTGCTTGGAATTGCCGACCAGCGAATGGGCGAGGGTGGCGACCAGCAGGCCGAAAAAGGTCACCGGACCGACCAGGGCGGTGGACACCGATACCAGCACCGCCACCATGGACAGGATGATCACCACCGTTCGCTTGTAGTCGACGCCCAGATTGATGGCCTGGGCCCGGCCCAGCGACAGCACGTCATAGCTATGCATTAGTTTCAGGCCTACAAGGCTCACGGCGCCGACGATGATGCAGGAAATTCCCAACAGCGTCGGATCGGTGGTGGCGAAGCTGGCAAACAGCGTATCCTGCAACACGTTGAACGCGCCGGGATCGAGCATGCGTTGCATCAATTGGCTCAGCGAGCGGAACAATACCCCGAAAATGATGCCGACCAGCACCAGAAGATGCAGGCTCCGCTCCTCGCCGAGGAACAGCCAGCGGAACAGGATGCCGGAAAACCCGACCATGACCAGCACTTCGACCAGGAACTGCATCTGGCTGTCGATTGCCACCAGCGCGCCGACGCCGAGGAAGAATACCACGCCGGTCTTGATCAGCACGTAAAGCGCGTCGAACCCCATGATCGATGGCGTCAGGATGCGGTTATTGGTGACGGTCTGGAACAATATCGTGGAGACCGCCACGGAATAGCTTACCAGCAGCAGCCCCAGCAATTTCTTGCCCCGGAAGGAGAGAACGAAACTCCAGCTGCCCCTGGCGCCCAGGGTCATGAACAGCGCGATGGAAATCAGCGCCAGCAGCGACAGCAGGATCAGAACCAGGGCGGCGCGGCTGAAGCTGCGCGGCAGGGGCGCGGCAAGCGTTTCCTCGGTCATGTGGCTCCTCGCGGCGTGCGCAGCAACAGGTAGAGAAAGAGCGCGCTTCCCACCACGCCCATGACCACGGCGATGGGGATTTCATAGGGGAAGCGGATCAGACGGCCGACAATGTCGCAGGCCAGCACCATACCGGCCCCGCCAATGGCGACCCAGGGCACGGTGCGGCGCATATTGTCCCCGATCATCAGGCTCACCAGATTGGGCACGATCAGGCCGAGAAAGGGGATGGAGCCGACCGAAACCAGCACGACGGCGCTGACCAGCGAGACGATGACCAGGCCCAGCACCATGACCCGCTGGTAATTGAGCCCGAGATTGGTGGTGAAATCCTTGCCCATGCCGGCGACCGTGAAGCGGTCGGCGGCGATATAGGCGATGGCGCAGCAGGCCAGGCCGATCCACAGCAATTCGTAGCGGCCCCGGATGATGCCGGAGAAATCGCCCATGTTCCAGGCCAGCAGCGACGCCATGAGATTGGCGCGATAGGCGACGAAGGCGGTCAGCGCGCCGATAATGCCGCCCAGCATGATGCCCACCAGCGGCACCATCAGCACGTCGCGCAGCGGCACCACCCGCAGAATACGCAGGAACAGCGCCGTGCCGCCCAGCGCGAACAGGGCGGCGACGCCCATTTTCGCCATCAGCGGCCAGCCGGGAGCCAGGATCGTGACCACCAGAAAGCCGAGCGCCGCCGATTCGCTGGTGCCGGTGGTGGAGGGTTCGACGAACCGGTTGCGCACCACCATCTGCATGACCAGGCCGGCAATGGCCATCGACGCCCCGGCGAGGATCAGCGCCAGCGTGCGCGGAATGCGGCTGATCAGCAATACTTCCATGGCGCGGCCATCGACGCCGCCTGCCAGCAGGCTGGCAATGGACACATCGCTGACGCCGACAAAGATGCTGACGACAGCCAGGATGATCGTGACGATGGAAGCAAGAATGAGCGCGGGCACGGGGCTGTGGACCTGTCTCGGAAACGCGCCTCCCCTGCGGGGGAAGGCTGGGATTGCGGGGTCCAGCTCATATGCGGGGACCGGGTTTCGGGACTGTCCGAAACCCGGTCCTTAATGCCCTCCCTCAGGGGAAGGCAAGCGCTGGACCGTTCACTTAGCTGTTGAGGCCGGCCAGGACCTGGTCGAGCAGCAGCATGACGCCTTGATAGCCATGCATCGAGATATAGGACGCCTGCGGGTCGAGATAGACGACATGGCCTTCCTTGGCCGCATTGGTCTGGTTGAACAGCTCGTTGTCGAGCAGGGCAGCGGCCGCGCCGGCACTTTCGCCGGTGCCGGCGTCACGATCGACCACGAAGACCCAGTCGGGGTTCACTTCGAGCAGGAATTCGAACGACACGGCATCGCCGCCATGGTCGCCGTCCTTCACGCTGTCGAGGGCTGAGGACATGCCGATTTCGTTATAGACCCAGGCAACGCGCGAATCCGCGCCATAGACGCCCAGCTTGCCGGCATTGGTGACCAGGACCAGCGCCGTTCCCTTGCCTTCGGCGGCGGCAGTGGCTTCGGCGACCTTGGCGTCGAGGGCGGCGTTGAGCTCTTCAGCCCTGACCTGCAGGTCGAAGATTTCGCCCAGAGTGGTGATATTGTGCTTGATGCCGGAGACGAACTCGGTGTTGTTCACCGAAAGGTCGATGGTCGGCACGATGTCCTTGGCGGTCGGATAGGCCGAGGCCGAGCGGCCGGCGATGAAATAGACATCGGCTTCCTCGGCGGCAATGCCTTCGAAATCGGGCTCGAACAGCGAGCCGATCGGCAGCGCGTCGGCCGGGACCTGATCGCCCAGATAGCTCGGCGCGTTGGAAGAAGGCACGCCGGCAACCGCGACGCCCAGCGCATTGAGATTGTCGAAGACGGCCCAATCCTGCGTCAGCACCTTGGCCGGCACGCCGGAAATGGTCGTCTCGCCCTGCGGATGGGTGATGACCTTGTCCTGGGCAATGGAGGCACTGGCCAGCGAGAAGACACCGGCAAAGACGGCCGCGACAATGGCGGTAGAGCGGAAAAGCGAGCTCACGGGAACGATCCAATCCTGATTGACGACATTCGCGCCGAAAACCTGACGACGCTTGTCGGGTTTTCTAACCTCGCTTTTCCCGCCATGTCAAAGGAAAATATGACGCATATTATCTGGTATTACCCCGAGGGCAGGTAGGTTTCGCTGACCAGGGTCATGAAACCTCTCATCGCCGCCGAGAGCGGGCCGGACTTGCGCCGCGCCACCAGCAATTGCCGCATGGCCCAGGGCTCGGCAAGGGGGGCGCAGACCAGATCGGTTCCCGCCAGCAGGTGCAGGCTGGTGGACCGCAGGAAGCCGATGCCGAATCCGGCCTCCACCATGCGGACCAGCGCCGGAAAGCTCTCTACCCGCAGCGCTTCCGTCAGTTTCCGGCCGGCGGTGCTGGCGGCTTCGGCCAGCAGCCGGTCGAGCGAGCCGGCCTGGTGGATGCCCACAATGGCATGGGGCAGCACCGCCTCGAAGGGCAGGGCCTTGCGCGGCTCGATCCGGCTCGCCAATTCATGATCGGGCGGCGCCAGCACCCAGACGCGCTCATCCTCGAACGGCTTTATGTCGAAACGCGAGAAGTCGTAATTGTCCGAAACGATGGCGATGTCGGCCTGGCCCTCATCCAGCGCCAGCAGCGCCTTGGCGGCGCTCATTTCGCCGATGGCGATCTCGATGCCGGGATGTCTGGCCGCGAATTTCGCCAGCAATTCCGGCAGCCGCCCGGTCAGCGCCGACCCGGTGCAGGCGAGCCGCAGGCTGCCGCGCTGGCCGGAGCTGAAATCGGTCATGATGACATCCAGATCGGCGATGGAGCGCAGCACTGTGCGGCAGCCATCGGCATAGGCCTCGCCGGCCTTGGTGAGCCGGACGCCCTGCGCCGAGCGGTCGAACAGGACCACGCCCAGCCGCGCCTCCAGGTCGGAAACGCGCCGGCTGACGGCGGACGAGGCAATCCCCTCCCGCTCGGCGGCGCGGCCGATGGAGCCGGTTTCGGCCAACAGCAATATGAGGCGCGCGGTTACGCTGTCGAACGAGGCCATGTCGTCTCCCGGGCGCACCATACTCATTAGCTTCCCAGGAGCAAGGAGAAGCCGCGCCCGAGATAGAAAATCCCGATCCCGGTGACGATCCGGCGCGTCCAGGTGCGGAACCCGTCATCGCTCATGCGTTGCAGGATATGATAGCCCAGGCTGGTGCCGGGGACCGCGAAAGGCGCCGCGATCAATGCCAGCAGCCAGTCATTCGCCGCCACCGCCGACACGACCATGCCGTAGAACAGCACCTTGGACAGATGCGAGATCACCTGGGTCGCCGCCTTGGTGGCCACGATCCGCCGCCGGTCCATCTGTGTGCGGATGAAGAAGATGTCGACGATCGGCCCCGATACGCCGATGGCCAGGTTGAGCCCGCCGCCCAGGAAGCCGCAGAGCATGGCATGGTGCGGCTTGCTGGCATCGAGCGCCAGCCAGCCTTTCGGTATCCACACCAGGATCGGCATCAGCCCGATGGCGAAGCACACAATCATCAGGTCGGGAACATAGCGCAGCACCAGCAGCGCCAGCGCCGCCATTATCAGCCCCAGGCAGATGAATCCCAAAATCCGCCAATCGATATGCTCGCGCGAAAACCAGGCGCGCGAGCCATTCGCCACGACCTGGATCGCGCCCTGGACGGCGATGGCGCTGGCCACCGGCAACAGGGTGAGCATCACGCCCAGCAGGACCAGCCCCCCGGCCATGCCGAAAATGCCGGACAGGGTGGCGGTGCAGAAAACGGCAATGGCGACGATGACGGCGGTCAGGGGCAGTAACATGCTCATATTGATGCCCGCGCCCGCTTGCCTCCGCTACGCTCCGCTTCGGCATGGGGTCATGCCGGCAGAAACCGGATTTGCGGCATCCCCCCGTCACAAAAAGCATTTTTGCATAGATTGCATCTTGAATGGTACGCTCATTGGGCCTTTTATAGTCACGCGAGTTTGATTTGCCCGATTGCCGGTCGCCGGAACCTCCCGCCACCCGGTCGGGCCTCACATATTGATGTCTGGAACACTCCCTTGATTACCCTCAAGGCTGGCCGCAAGCGTTCGCGCGGCGATGCTCGTGCCCATCTCGCCGCCGCCCATGCGGGCAAAGGCCGGGGCTCCCTGTTGCGCATTACCCTTTTTGCGCTGCGTCATTATTGGCAGGCCAGCATCGCCTTCGGCGCCACCATCGTTGCCGCGGTGCTGCAGCTTTCCATTCCGCGCCTGCTCGGCCAGGCGGTGGACGAGGCGCAGAATGTGCTGAACAGCGCCGCCGAAGGGGCGCAGCAGGCGCTGTTATGGACGGCGCTGACCCTGCTCGGCGTCTCCGTGGCCCGCGGTTTTTTCACGCTGCTCCAGAATTATTTCTCGGAAAGCGTCGGCCATCATGTCGGCTACGAATTGCGGCTGGCCTTTTATGACAAGGTCCAGCGCCTGTCCTATTCCTATCATGACCGCGTCCATTCGGGCGATCTCATCACCCTTGGCCTGCTCGATCTCGATGGCTTGCGCATGTTCTTCTCCACCGGCCTGGTGCGCACCGTGCTGCTGGCCGGGCTGATCGGCGTCGGCGCCTATATGCTGCTGACCACCGATATGCTGCTGGGCCTGCTGGCGCTGAGTTTCGTGCCCTTCGTCGCCTGGCGCTCCTCGATTGCCCAACTCACCCTGCGCGCCACCTGGCTGATCCTGCAGCAACGGCTTTCGGTGCTCACCAGGGTGATGGAGGAAAATCTCGGCGGCATTCGTGTCGTCCGCGCTTTTTCGGGCCAGAAATTCGAATTGGACAAGTTCGACACCGCTTCGCAGGCGGCGCTGGAACTGGCGTTCCGGCGCGTGCATGTGCGGGTGAAGAACACCTCGATGATGACCTTTTCCTTCTTCGTCGCCATGGGGCTGGTGCTCTGGGTCGGCGGCAACAAGGTCATTGCCGGTGACATGAGCGTCGGCACGCTGGCGTCCTTCCTCACCTTCATGACCATTCTGCAAATGCCGGTGCGCCAGCTCGGCCTCATGGTCAATTCCTTCGCCCGTGCCTCCACCTGCGGCGACCGCTTCTATGCCTTCCTCGATGCCCCGATCGAAATCGAGGACAAGCCGGGCGCGCAGCCGCTCAAGATCACCGACGGCATCCTGCGCTTCGAGGATGTGCATTTCACCTATCCCGGCGCCAGCCATCCAACGCTTAACGGCGTCAGCTTCGAAGGCCGGGTGGGGCAGACCATCGGCATTGTCGGGGCGCCGGGAAGCGGCAAGTCGACGCTCGCCCACCTCATTCCGCGCTTTTATGACGTCACCTCCGGCCGCGTCACCCTGGATGGGCAGGATGTGCGCGACGTGACGCTGCAAAGCCTGCGCCGCTCGGTGGCCGTGGTGCAGCAGGACAGCTTCCTGTTCACCACCACCATCGAGAACAATATCGCCTATGGCGATCCCTGGGCTAAGGACCGCAAGATCGAGCGCGCCGCCGAAAGCGCCCAGCTGCACAATTACATCATGGGCCTGCCGGCCGATTACGATACCGTAGTGGGCGAGCGCGGCGTCTCGCTTTCGGGCGGCCAGCGCCAGCGCCTCGCCATCGCCCGCTCGCTGGTGCTCAAGCCCGCCGTCATGGTGTTCGACGATTCCACCGCCGCCATCGATGCCGGCACCGAACACCGCATCCGCTCCGCCATCCGCCGCTATGCCAAGGACCGGGTCACCATCATCATCGCCCATCGCCTGTCCTCGCTCATGCATGCCGATCTCATCCTGTTCCTCGAAGATGGCCATGTCGTTGAACGCGGAACTCACGCCGAACTGCTGGAACAGGGTGGCCGCTATCGCGCCCTCTACGACCTTCAGACAAGGCCCGGCGACGATCTGGAGGCAGCACAATGAGCGTGATGGACGACGACGAACGCGAAGTGGCCGCTTTTCCGGGCCAGCGCCCGCCCCGCGCCTCGGTAGGCAGCCACACGATCGAGGAAGAAGTTTTCGGCAAGGCCTATGATCCGCAGACGGTGCGGCGCATCTGGGCCTATGTGCATCCCTATCGGATGAAGATCTATCTGTCGGTTTTGTCGGTGCTGGTCTTCACCGGCACCCAGCTCGCCATTCCGCTCATCATCGGCAATGCCATCGATACCGGCATGGTGGCCGGCGGCAATCTGGAAAACCTGACCTGGGCCATCATTGCCTTTGCATTGGTCATCCTGCTCAATTTCGGCGCCTCCTGGCTTCAGGAGACCCAGGTGGGCCAGGTGGCCGAAAACGTGCTGTTCGACATGCGCCGGGCCATGTTCGCCCAGCTGCAGCGCGTTTCGCTGTCCTATATGGACCGGACCGAAGTGGGCCGGCTGATGAGCCGGTTGCAGGGCGACGTCAATTCCATGCAGGAATTCCTCGAAACCTCGGTGATTTCTGTTGGCGACATCGTGCTGCTATTCGGCATCGTCGCCGTGCTGCTCAGCCTCGATCCCTGGCTGGGCCTGCTCACCATGGTCACCATGCCCATCCTCTTCATCGTGCGCATTTTCTGGCTGCCCCCGGCCAAGCGCGCGTTTTGGGCTGCCCATGAAACCAATTCGCTGACCAATGGCGCCATGGCCGAAGGCATCAATGGCGTCAGGACCGTGCAGAACCTCGACCGCCAGAAGGTCAATTTCGACCTTTATGACGACAAGGCCTATCAGAACCTGCGCACCCAGCTCACCGGCTCCAAATTCGCCCAGGTCATGGTGCCGATCGTGGATTCGCTGACCGGCATTTCCATGGCCACGGTGATCGTGGTCGGGGGCTCCATGGTGCTCAATGGCACCTTGCAGGTCGGGATCATCGTCACCTTCGTGTTCTATATCCAGCGCTTCTTCGACCCGATCCGCTCGCTCACCATGCAATATTCGATCATGCAGCGCGCCATGACCTCCGGCCGCCGCATCACCGAAGTGCTCGATCTGCCGGTGGTCATCGAGGACCAGAAAGACGCCGTGGTCCTGACCGGGGACATGGATGGCTCCGTCGCCTTCCACGATGTGGTCTTCGGCTACGATCCCGAGCGCCCGGTGCTCAAGAACGTCTCCTTCCGCGTCAATCCGGGCGAGACCGTCGCCATTGTCGGTCCCACCGGTTCGGGCAAGACCAGCGCCATGGCGCTGGTGCATCGCTTCTATGAAGTGCAGGGCGGCGCGGTGCTGGTCGGCGGCCACGACGTTCGCAACATCACCCAGGAGAGCCTGGGCGAACAGGTCGCCATGGTCTTGCAGGAGCCGTTCCTGTTCACCGGCACCATTTTCGACAATATCCGCTACAACAAAGCCTCGGCCACCCGCGAGGACGTCATCGCCGCCGCCAAGGCGGTGGGGGCGCACGATTTCATTTCCCGCTTCAACAATGGCTACGACACCGTGCTGGAACAGCGCGGCTCCAACCTGTCACTGGGTCAGCGCCAGCTCCTCAGCTTCGCCCGCGCCCTGGTCGCCGACGCCAAGATTCTCGTGCTCGACGAAGCCACCGCCAATATCGATTCCTATACCGAGCGCCAGATCCAGAAGGCTTTGGACGTGCTTCTCGAAGGCCGTACCGGCATGGTCATCGCCCACCGCCTCGCCACCATCCGCGGCGCCGACCGCATCATCGTCCTGCAAAACGGCGAGAAGATCGAGGAAGGCAATCACGACCAGCTCATGGAATTGGGCGGCCTCTATTCCAGGCTCTACAACATGAACTATGCCAGCTTCGACGACATCCCCGACGACCTGGTCGCCCAGGCCAACGCCAAGGCGTCGAGCACCTGAGGATTTTCATCAATCCTCGTTCTCTCGAGTCATGTTGTCCCAGGACGTGAGGCTCTTTCGCCCCCTCCCCTTAAGGGGAGGGCCGGGGAGGGGGTGCCGCGGTTCCCACACATCCTGCAGTTTCGCCCTTGCTCCGCCATCCCCAATGTAAACACTTCCTCTCAAGCGCGCGGGAGAGTGTGAAGCCTATTCCCCATCCGCCGGCGCATCTTCCAGTTCCGGATAGATCAGCACCGAACATTGCCGATTATTGGCGTCCAATTGCGCCTGCTCCGCCGCCGAGACCCGCCCGCTAAAGATCGGCTCCCACAAATCGTCGCGCTCGACGCCTTCCAGCCCGCATTGGCAATAGATGGCGCAGAGCGCCGCGCTGGTGCCGGTCGCCTCGCAGGAGGCCTGGCAGGAATTGAGGAATTCAAGCTCCCGCCCGGCATTCTGCATCCCTGTCGCCATCGAGAGCGGCATGATCACCGCCAGCAAGAGCGGCTGATGCACCAGGTAGATGACCAGGCTCCAGCGTCCCATCCAGCCCAATAGAAGCGCCGGCCGATTGCGCCACTGTATTGCCGCCAGACGCGCCTCGACCGCCGATCCCCGCACCAACCGCGCCGCGATCACGCCGAGCAGCACCACGCCGAGCCAGGGAAATACCGGCACCAGGTCATTGGTCAGGGGCGGCGTTTCCCATAACCCGATCCAGGATAGCGGCACCGCATTGAACAGCGGATCGCGATAGAGGAAATGCAATCCGATCACCGCCACGGCCACGAGGCCGGTCAGCCAGAGCGGCGTGAACAGCCAGGGCAGGGCGAGAATGCTGAACAGCGCAATGGCATGCAGCACCCCGAAATAGACGAAGCTCTCGGGAAAGGTCAGCCACGTGCCCAGCGTGATCAGCCCCGCCCCGCCGGCCAGGAACAGCCAGCGCCGCCAGAAGCCCCGCCAGCGCATGCCATGCCCATGGCCGAGCACGAGCCCGACGCCCACGAGGAACATGAAGGCAAACAGGATCGAGCGGGCGAATGTGACCCAGCCGGGATCATATCCGACATCCACCGGCATGAAGCCGTAATAGGAGAGGTCCCAGCACAGGTGATAGATCACCATCGCCACGATGGCGACGCCCCGGGCAATGTCGATGATCGGCAGGCGGGGGCGTTTCTTCTCCCCCTCGGGGAGGAGGTGGCGCGCAGCGCCGGATGAGGGGGTGTCCGACGCAGCCACGATCCTATTCCTCGAAATTCGCCACTACGGCGAGGAAGGCTTCGCCATACCGGTCCAGCTTGCCCTGGCCGACACCGGGCAGGTTCAGCATGTCGTTGAGGTGGTTCGGCGGCGTCAGCGCCATGGCCCGCAGGGTCGAATCGTGAAAAATCACATAGGGCGGCACACCCTGCGACTTGGCGATCCGCAGACGTTCCGCGCGCAAGGCATCGAAAAGCGGCTGCGCATGATCGGGTATGTCCACCGCCTTTGCCAGCGCGCGACGAATTTCCACCGATTTTCGCGGCCGGTCCTTCCTGAGGGTAACAGTCTGTTGACGTTTGAACACTGGATGCGCATTCGCGGCCAGCATGAGCGCGCCGTGATTGGCATGATCGACCAGGATCAATCCCATGGCCGTCAATTGCCGCAAAACCGATTGCCAGGCCTTGGCGTCGAGCTCCCTGCCTTGCCCGAAAACCTTCTGATGCTGATGGCCAAACCGTTGAACTTTCTCGGTTTCTTTTCCGATCAGTACGTCGATCACATGCGCCGCGCCGAAGCGTTGTCCGGTCCGGTAGATCGCCGCCAAGGCCTTGATCGCCGCCTCGGTGCCGTCCCAGCTCTCCACCGGCGACCGGCAGGTGTCGCAATTGCCGCATTGCCCCGGATAGGCCTCGCCGAAATGGCCTAGAATGGCCTGCCGCCGGCAGGAGGCCGTTTCGCAAACACCCAGTAAGGCATTGAGTTTGCTATGTTCTAGCCGCTTGACCTCGTCGGGCGCATTGCCCTCGTCGATCATGCGGCGGCGCTGCACCACATCGGCCATGCCATAGCTCATCCAGGCATCCGCCGGCTGCCCATCGCGCCCCGCGCGGCCGGTTTCCTGGTAGTAAGCCTCTATGGATGCTGGTAAATCCATATGCGCCACATAGCGTACATCCGGCTTGTCGATGCCCATGCCGAAGGCCACCGTGGCGACGAGGCACAGCCCCTCTTCCTTCAGGAATGCATCCTGATTGGCGCTGCGCAACTGCGCCCCCATGCCGGCATGATAGGGTAAGGCTTTGATTTCCTTGCCGTTCAACCAGTCGGCGACGTTCTCAACCTTGGCGCGGCTGAGGCAATAGACGATGCCGCTCGCGCCCTTGTGTCCGGCCAGGAAATCCAGCAATTGCTCGCGCGGCTTGTCGCGTTCGACGATGGAATAGGAGATATTGGGCCGGTCGAAACTGGTGGTGAAGACCTTTGCCTGTTCCAGCCCCAGCCGCTCGATAATGTCTTCCCGCGTCGTCGGATCGGCCGTCGCGGTCAGCGCAATACGCGGCACGCCGGGAAAAAGCTCAACCAGATGAATGAGTTCGCGATATTCCGGGCGGAAGTCATGGCCCCATTGGCTGACGCAATGGGCCTCGTCGATGGCAAAGAGCGCGATCTGGCAATCGGCCAGCATATTGGCAAAGCCCGGCGTGGCGACCCGCTCCGGCGCCACATAGAGCAGGTCCAGTTCCCCCCGCCGCAATTGCCGGCGAACCTCGGCCGATTCTTCGGCGGAAAGCGAGGAATTCAGCGCCGCAGCGGCCACGCCGGCCTGCCGCAACGCCTCGACCTGATCCCGCATCAGCGCGATCAATGGCGAAACGACGATACCCACCCCGGACCGGCAAATGGCGGGCAATTGGTAGCACATGGACTTGCCGGCCCCGGTCGGGAACAGCACCACGGCGTCGCCACCGCCGACGACGTGGTCGACGACATCGGCTTGCTGTCCGCGAAATTCGTGGTGGCCGAAAATATCGCGCAACACTGCCAGCGGCTCTGGCCGCCGATCGCGATGGGAGGAGAACAGGCTCTGAGACTCAAGGGCTTCCACGCCCCAGTTGAATCATGGGGCGCCCGGTGTGGCAACCGCGATCAGGTGCTCTCCACCGGCACTATGCGCTCCTGGATGTAATCCTCGATCTTTTGCGTCAAAATCCGCTTGAACCGGTCTTTCTCGGCCTCGGCATGAGTGACGATCTCCCGCACCCGCCAGAATTCCATGGCGCCGAAATTGGCGACATGAGGCCGGATATACATGTCGGGCGGATAGGCCGCTATCATATGCGCGGTCAGGGCATGCATCATGATCTGGGCCGAACCGAACCAGATATCGAGCGCCTTGTGATCGGTCTTGGTGAGCGCGATGGACGGATCGCCCACCACATCGATCCCGATCAGGAAATCGGTGTCGATATCGGCCTGATCCAGCGGCAATGGATTGACGACCCCGCCATCCACCAGGATGTGGTTATTGAAGGAAACCGGCTTGAACAGGCTGGGTATGGCGATCGATCCGGCAATGGCCGGGCGCAGGAGGCCGGAGTTGAACACCACCTGGTGCCAGGACTGAAAATCGGTGGCGACCACATGCAGGGGAATTTTGAGATCGCGGAATTCCAGCGGAAAATCCGCAGGAATGAAGGCATCCACGATGCTTGTGGCATCAAGCTGCATGGAAATGCCGTTCCTGAGCAACCCGCCAATGCCGCGAATTTGCGTCGCCCACAATTTTGAGGCGATGGTGCGGAGCGTGCCCAAAACCTCGAAACTGTGTTCGCGCAATTCCTTGCCGCTCATCCCGGCGGCCCAGCCGGAGCCGATCAATGCGCCGATGGACGTGCCGGCGATGACCGAAGGGGTCAGGCCAAGCTCGTCCATCGCCTCGATATAGGGAATATGCGTCAGCCCGCGCGCCGAGCCGCCGCCCAATGCCACGCCGATCCGTGGGCCGTTCATGGTGCTCACTTTTCCACGCTCCGCACCTCTCATGCGCAGCTTTTCCGCCAGCGCCATGCCGCGCCTCTGCAAAGGCGTGGGCTGGCGTAGCGGTGGAGCCGCATCGAAGACGGTTCTGAAAGGGGAGCTTAGCGCGCCAAGATTGAGGAATGGTTCAGTTTTGTTCTCGGGAAACCTCGCGCCACCCGATGTCTCGCCGGCAAAAGCCTTCCGGCCAGTCAATCGCGTCCACGCCTCTGTAAGCACGTTCCTGTGCCTCTTTTACCGATGCCCCGAGCGCGGTGATGTTGAGAACGCGCCCACCATTGGCCAATAAACGTTCTCCGTCCCGCTTCGTTCCGGCGTGAAAGACGGTGAGATCAGCGTCATCGAGCCCCTCGACGCCGCGAATTTCGCTGCCTTTGCCATAGCTGCCTGGATAGCCTTCCGTCGCCAGGATGACGGTCAAGGCATAGGCGTCCTTCCACTGGACTTGCTGGCCGGCCAGCGTACCGGTCGCAACGGCGTGGAGCACGGGGACGATGTCGCTTTCCATCCGCATCATCATCACCTGACACTCCGGGTCTCCGAAGCGGGCATTGTATTCGACCAGCTTGGGACCGTCCTCGGTCAGCATCAGCCCGGCATAGAGCACGCCGGCATAAGGCGTCCCTCGCTGCGCCATGCCGCGCACGGTCGGCTCGATGATTCGCGCCATGGCCACGTCATAGATGTCCTTGCTCATCACCGGAGCCGGGGAATACGCCCCCATGCCGCCGGTATTCGGCCCCTGATCGCCGTCAAAGGCGCGCTTGTGGTCCTGTGCGGTAGTCAGCGGCAGAATGTCCTTGCCGTCGCTGAGGACGAAGAGGCTGACTTCTTCGCCTTCCATGAATTCCTCGATGACCACGGCAGCGCCGGATTCCCCGAACAGGCCAGAGAAACAATCGACGATGGCTTCCTCGGCCTCCTCGACGCTCATGGCGACGGTGACGCCCTTGCCGGCGGCCAGGCCATCGGCCTTGATCACGATCGGCGCCCCCTGGACATAGAGATAGGCCAGGGCCGAAGCCTCGTCCTCGAAGCGCCCATAGGCGGCGGTGGGGATGTCGAATTCATCGCACAGCGCCTTTGTAAAACTTTTGGACCCCTCCAGCTGACCTGCCGGCTTGCTCGGACAAAAGCAGGTGATTCCCGCATCGCGAATGTCATCGCCCAGGCCGGCGACCACCTGTGAATCAGGCCCGACGACGACGAAATCGATCTGGTTGTCCCTGGCTGCGGAAATAACCGCAGCATGGTCGGTGATGTCCACGGGCAGATTGGTGGCGATGGTCTCGGTGCCGCCATTCCCCGGCGCGACGAACAGGCCCGTCACCAGCGGCGATTGCGCGATCTTCCAGGCCAATGCATGCTCGCGTCCGCCCGAACCGATGACCATTATGCGCATAAACTGCCTCCGTCGCTGCTCGGGGCCTGATGCACGAGAGCGCGCCACGAGGCAAGCGGGAAAACCTAAAGCTCCGCCTCGCTGAAGATCGGCAGGATATCGCCATTCCATTCGCCACGGAATTTATCCAGCCAACGCTCGGCGGGAGACTTGCCGGTGCGGATGGTTTCTTCCAGCGGAGACAGATAGACCGTTTCGTCACGGCCCCTGGCGTCGCGACGGTTGCGGCGGACGAGCCCGGCTTCGGCAATGCCGACCGTCTGCGCGGCGACATCGAAAATGCTGGAGCGGTCAAATGGCGTCGCAAGGCCCAGGCGCGGCACTTCGCGGCGGAGATAATCGCGATCTTCCTCGGTCCAGTTCTTCACCAGTTCCCAGGCGGCCTCCAATGAAATCTCATCATAGAGCAGGCCGGTCCAGAACGCCGACAGCGCCACGACATGGGCCTCGTCGCCCATATCGGCGCCGCGCATTTCAAGGAATTGCTTGAGCCGCACTTCCGGGAAGATGGTGGAGAGATGGTCTTCCCAATCCTTGATCGTCGGCTTCTCGCCGGGCAATTGCGGCAATTGCCCGGCGAGGAAATCACGGAAGCTCTCGCCGGCGACATTGATATATTGCTTGTCGCGAATGATGAAATACATCGGCACGTCCAGCGCATAGTCGGCGTAGCGCTCGAAGCCGAAACCATCCTCGAAGACGAAGGGCAGCATGCCGGTGCGCCCATTGTCGGTATTGAGCCAGATATGGCTGCGGAAACTGAGATAGCCGGTGTCGCGGCCATCGGCGAAGGGCGAATTGGCAAAGAGCGCCGTGACCACGGGCTGCAGGGCCAGCGACACCCGCAGCTTCTTGACCATGTCGGCCTCGCTGGCAAAGTCGAGATTGGTCTGCACCGTGGCCGAACGATACATCATCGAGGTGCCGAGACTGCCGACCTTGCCCATATAATCGGTCATGATCGCATAACGCGACTTGGGCATGGTTTCGATTTCATCCACCGACCAGATCGGGGTGACGCCGAGCCCGAGGAAATGGATATCGAGCGGCGCCGCCACCTTCTTGGACACGCGCATATGTTCGGCCAGTTCGGCGGCGGTGCCGTGAATGTCGGACATTGGCGAGCCGGAAAGCTCGAATTGCCCCCCCGGCTCCAGCGAAATGCCCCCGGCGATTTCGTCATTGCGCAGGCCGATCGGGTTCTCGCCGTCATAGAAGGGGTGCCAGCCGGTTTCCTTCTCGATGCCGTCCAGCAATGCCCGGATGCCGTTCTCGCCCTCATAGGCGACGGGGCGCAACGGATTGGTGTGAAAGACGTGCTTTTCGTGCTCGGTGCCGATGCGCCACTGGTCAGCGGGCTTGGAGCCGCGTTCCATGGCCTCGATCAGGTCTGCCCGCGATGCGATGAGGGGCGATGATGTGTCGGCGCCGGCCATGTAGTCCTCTTGGTTGAGGCGAATAAGGTGCGGCGCGAAAATAGCGAGCGCAAGGCGGAAAGCAATCGCCTTTTATCGCCAATCGCCGATGGTGGCCTGAATAATTGCCATGGCGGCCACCGCTGCGGTGTCGGCACGCAGGATTCGCGGGCCGAGACTGATAGGAACGACGAAGGGCAAAGCGCGCAGTTTCGTACGCTCCGCCTCCGAAAATCCGCCTTCCGGTCCGATGAGCAGGCCGATCCGCTGACCTTTGAGCTCCTGCAACACCGAGAGCGGCGAGCCGGAGCTTTCGTTTTCGTCGGCAAAGATCAGCTTGCGCGTCCCATGAGACTCGGTCCAGCCATCGAGCAGCCGGTCGAGGCTGGTTTCCGGCGCGATTGTCGGCACCGTCAGCACTTCGCATTGCTCGGCGGCTTCGACGGCATTGGCGGCGAGCCGCTCCGGCTTGAGACGGTGCACCTGCGTGAACTGCGTGCTGACCGGCTGGATCGTGCCCGCCCCCATCTCCACCGCTTTCTGGATCACATAGTCCAGCCGCTCGTTCTTGAGCGGAGCAAAGCCGTACCAGAGATCGGATGGCGTGGTCTGGGCCGCGATCCTCTCGACAATGTCCAGCGTCACCGATTTTTTCGAATCGCCGGTAAGACTGCATAGCCAGGCGCCGTCGCGGCCATTGAACAAGACCACTTCGTCGCCGACGCTCTTGCGCAGCACGGCGGCAAGGTAAAGCGATTGGTCCTTGTTGAGCGTCAGGGCCGTTCCCATTGCGAGGTCCGGTTCGACATAGAGGCGCTGGAGACTGGCGTGACTGCGGGGCATGGCGTTCCGGCCGCTGGTTCGATTAGCTCGCGGCAAGGTCTACTCTAATTGAGCGAAACGCAGTAGACCTCCAGTGATCCTGTGGAAGACTTCATCCCGCGCTCGCCGGGCTGCGGTCGCCTGTCCAGACGCGAGGCCATGTCATGAGCCAATCCAACGGCATTGTTTCCGACGCACAGCGCGCGAACTGGCTGGACCGCTACGCTCCGGAAGCCATCAAGCCCTATGGCCGCCTGGCGCGGTGGGACCGGCCCATCGGCTTCTGGCTGCTATACTGGCCCTGCGCCTGGGGCATCGGTCTGGCGGCTTTGGCGCAACCTGAAAGCGGCTTTCACTGGTGGGCCGCGATCCTCATGTTTTTCGGCGCGGTGCTGATGCGCGGTGCCGGTTGTACATTCAATGACATCGTTGACCGCGACATTGACATGCAGGTGGCCCGCACACGCTCCAGACCCATTCCCTCGGGCCAGGTGACGGCGCGTGAGGCGCTGTATTTCCTTCTTGCCCAGGCCCTGTTGGCGTCGGCGATCCTGTTCCAGTTCAATCGCTTCACCGTCTGGGCCGGCGTCGCCTCCCTGGTGCTCGTGGCCATCTATCCGTTCATGAAGCGGGTCACCTGGTGGCCACAATTCTTTCTCGGCCTGGCCTTTTCCTACGGGGCGCTTGTCGGCTGGACCAGCCAGACCGGGGGCCTGGCCTGGGCGCCGGTCATGCTTTATGCCGGCACTATCCTCTGGGTCATCGGATACGACACCATTTATGCCTTGCAAGACGTGGAGGACGATGCGCTGGTGGGCGTCAAGTCTACGGCGCGCCTTTTCGGCAAGAATGTCCGGCCCGCTGTAGCTGTGCTCTATGCCGGTGCGTTCCTGCTTTGGAACATAGCCGCTATCAGTGCTGGAAGCGGTTGGCTGTTTTCGGCACTTTCCTTGATTGCCGCGGGTTTGCTGGCTTGGCAGCTCTGGACGCTCGATCCCGACATGGCGGATAATGCGCTGATCCGTTTCAAGAACAATCACTATGTCGGCATCGTGCTGACCCTGGCATTTTTGGCCGATTGGGTCTGGTAGGCGCTTGACCCGAAGCCCTCCTTTGAAGCAGCAGAAGCGAATGTCCCAGCCATTGACCAACGCCACTGAATTCACCGTTTCCGAAATCGCCCAGGCTGTGAAGCGGACGGTGGAGGACGAGTTCGGGCATGTGCGGGTGCGCGGGGAGATTTCCGGCTTTCGTGGGCAGCACTCGTCCGGTCACGCCTATTTTACCCTAAAGGACCAAGCCGCGAGCATCGATGCCGTGGTCTGGAAAGGCAATTATGCCCGCCTGTCCTTCAAGCCGGAAGAAGGGCTCGAAGTGATCGCCACCGGGCGGCTGACCACCTTTCCGCGCTCCTCCAAATATCAGATCGTCATCGACAATATCGAGCCGGCCGGCGCCGGCGCGCTGATGGCGCTGTTGGAAGAGCGGCGAAAGAAGCTGCTGGAGGAAGGACTTTTCGCCCGCGAGCGCAAAAAGGCGCTGCCTTATCTGCCGCGGGTGATCGGCGTCATCACCTCGCCGACCGGCGCTGTGATCCGCGACATTCTGCATCGCCTGGAAGACCGCTTCCCCAGCCATGTGCTGGTATGGCCGGTGCGGGTGCAGGGCGAGACCTGCGCTCCCGACGTGGTCAATGCCATCGAGGGCTTCAACGCCTTCGCGGCAGGGGGAGCGATCCCGCGCCCCGATCTGCTGATCGTGGCGCGAGGCGGCGGCTCTATCGAAGACCTGTGGGGGTTCAACGAGGAAGCCGTGGTCCGTGCCGTGGCCGCTTCGGATATTCCGGTTATTTCGGCGGTTGGCCACGAGACCGATACGACGCTCGTGGATTACGCTGCCGATATGCGCGCGCCGACGCCGACGGCGGCCGCCGAGGCGGCCGTGCCTGTGCGATCGGAGCTCATCGCTTATGTCGAGGACCAGGGATTGCGTCAGCGCCAGGCGGCAAGGCGCAGTCTGGCGAGTTTGCGCGATCGGCTGCGCGCGGCCAGCGCCGGCCTGCCGCGCCCGTCCGACCTGGCGGCGACGCAGCGCCAAAGTCTGGACCTGGCCGCGAGCATGCTGACCGGTGCGCTGCGCCATTTCGTGCAGGGCCGCCGTGTGGACTATTCCGGCCTGGCCGCTGCCTTGCAGCCACGGCTGGTGCGCCAGCGTTACGCTGAACTCAAGGAGCGGCTGGACAATCTGGGGCGGAACGGGGCGAGCGGCCTGGTCAAAAATGTGGATCGGGCCCGGCTCAAGTTCGATCCCTGCTCCAGGCAATTACCCATCGCCGCCGCGACCTCAATCGAGCGCAAGCACACGGCATTGGGCAGGCTGGCGCCGCGGCTGCGCCCGCAGCCGTTGCACGCCGAACTCCGTCACGCCCGCAATCAACTGGCCCCGATCGCCAGCCGGCTCGCCGGGGCAGGTGTCCAGATGACCACTAGCCGTCGCCAGCAATTGGAGCAATTGGGCAAGCTTCTGGACACCTTGAGTTACCGGAATGTGTTGGCGCGGGGCTATGCTATCGTGCAGGACAATCAGGGGCAGGTGGTGACGCGGGCCGCGTCGCTGGCACCGGGCGACGCCCTGCACATCGTCCTGGCGGAAGGCGAAGTCGACGCGGCGGTGGGCGGCGCGCCTCTCCGCCGCAAGGCTGCGAGGCCGCCATCGGATGGCGGATCGCAGGAAAGCCTCTTTTGACAGGCTTTCCTCTTCGCTATATCCGGTCGGATGCGGAAGGAGCTGCGGCATGAACATCTTCGACAAGGGATTTGTACCCGCCGAAGCTACATTGCGTTATCTCGACGGCGATTATGTCGTGCTCAAGCCCGGCAGCTTCGTGCGCTGCGCCATCACCGGCAAGCCCGTCCCGCTCGATGAATTGTTCTACTGGAGCGTTGACCGGCAGGAACCCTATGCCGACGCCGTCGCCGCCCATACCGCTTTCGAGCGTTTCGGCCGGGGTAATTGATCATGAGCGAGGCGGCGACGCATCAGCGCTTCCTCATCATCTCCAATGGTCATGGCGAAGATTGGATCGCCGCCGCCCTCGCGACCCGCCTGACGCCCCTCTATTCCGTGGACGCCTATCCGGTGGTCGGCAGCGGCAATGCCTATGGTGGCATCTGTCCCGTGGTCGGCCCCCGGGCGAGCCTCGATTCCGGCGGGGCGCGGACAGCGAAGGGGTCTCTCCGCCGCGACCTCGCCAAGGGCGGGCTGGCCATGGTGCCGCCGGCCCTGAAATTCATGCGCTCCGTTCGTGATCGCTATGACCGCATCGTCGTGGTCGGGGATGTGATGGTGCCGCTTCTCGCCTGGCTTACCGGGCATAAGGGCCTGTTCTATATCGATTGTTACAAGACCGGCGCCGGACGGCTCTATTCTGCCGCCGAGCGCTTCGTGCTCGGCAAGACCTGCGCCAAGGTATTTTGCCGGGCGGATAATCTGGCGGAAATGTTGCGTCAGTCCGGTATCGATGCCTCGGCGCCGGGTAATCTGATGATGGATACGATCCCGCACGGCGATTATGACGCGGCCAGCCGCCGGACGGAACGGCAGGCGATAACGCTGTTGCCGGGCAGCCGCGGCGAAACGGTCGGCAATTTTGCCCGCCAGATCGCGGCGCTTCGGCAATTGCCTGTCGAGACCAGGCCCGATATTTTCCTGGCGGTGGCCGGTGACGTGCGCACCGAGGACCTGGCCGAGGCCGCCGGCTTGAAGCGCGGCAACATCCTCAGCACCGAGGGCGACGACCTTGGAAGCCTGGGCGACGGCACGCTCGTCGTGCACCTGCTGCGCGGCCGGGCCATGGGCAATGCGCTGGATGTGTCGGATATCGTCCTCTCCCAGGCGGGTACGGCAAGCGTGCAGGCGCTGGGGCTCGGCAAGCCGGTTATCCACATGACCAGCCCTAAGGATCGGCAATCGCGCTTCCTCGATGAACAGAAATTGTTCGGCGAGGCCCGCATCGCCGTGCCCGGCCAGCCCGAGGCCCTGGCCAAAATTTTGTCGCGCCTGCTGGCCTCGCCCGAGGAGCGCGAGCGCCTCGGCGCCATTGGCCGTCAGCGTATCGGCGGTGCCGGCGCGCTCGATCAGGTTCTGGCGGCGCTCACCGCCTGATCAGTCGGCCACTGCCTCGGGATCGAGCAGACGGTGCAGGTGGACGATGAAATAGCGGGTTTGCGCGCTGTCGACGGTCATCTGCGCCTTCTGCTTCCAGGCATTGTAAGCCGCGGCGTAATTGGGATAGACGCCGACGATATCGACCTTGTCGAGATCGGCAAAGGTGACGCCATCCAGGCTCGACAATTCGCCGCCAATCACCAGATGCAAAAGTTGCTTTTCGGTCGCTTCAGCCATTGGTCATTTCCCATTCACGGATCAGGCATTTCGTTCGTCGTCGTGGCGCCGGTTTCCGGCGGGCAGCCGTAAACCTTGAGCAGAGCCGCGTGGACGAGTGGTTTTAGGCTCATGTCGCTCAAGGCGGCAAGCGCCCCATGTCGCACGTCCCGTCTGTTGAATTGCGGAAAACCCACACAGACATCGGCAAAATCCAGCCCGGATTCGGCGAGGATGGTTGCGGCGCCGGCAATGTCCCAGTCTTGTGAACCCCGGCGCGCCACTGCCGCGTCGAGCTTGCCCGTGGCCACCTGCACCAGCCGATAGGCCAATGAAGGATAGGCGGGACCGCGCGTATAATGAAGTCCCGCCGCCTGCATTTCCTGATGCACGGCGCCCGGCGCCGGAATGAGCGGCGGTGCGCCGGCGCGCCTGGTCCGCACCAGAGGCTGGCCGTTGAGGCGCGCGCCGCCGCCTCGATAGGCATCATACATTTCGTCCCGGGCCGGAGCATAGACCACTCCGGCCACCGGTACGCCGTTTTCGACCACTGCCAGCGAGATGGTCCAATAGTCCTCGCCGCGCAGAAAGGCCCGGGTGCCGTCTATGGGGTCCACCACGAAAACCCGCTCGCAATCGAGCCGGCTCGGATTGTCCACCGTTTCCTCGCTGAGCCAGCCATAGCTGGGCCGGGCCTGCAACAGGCTGGCGGCGAGGAAGCGGTCCACGACAATGTCGGCTTCGCTGACCGGAGAGGAATTCTCCTTGGTCCAGGACTTCACATCCTTGCGGAAATAGCTCGAGGCGATGATGCCCGCTGCCACCGCGGTGGAGCGAAGCAATTCCAGGTCATCGGAAAAAGGTGGGGCGAATGCCGGCATGGTGGGGCTTTTAGGCTTGGCGCGGCATTTGGACAAGTGCCACGCCGCCTCGGGCCATCCCTGCCGGCAATTGTGAAGGTAAACAGGCTGCCAAGCGATGGGGTTAACCGGTTCTGACTAGGTGCAATACCCTGCTAACCCTCTCCAAAAACAACATAAACTTAACCGAACCGATTAAGGGGGCAGGTAAGGGGACGCGTTAGATTGGCCTCACAAACGAAGAGCGAAAAAGCTGCTCTCGAAGTTACAGGAAGGCATCTAAAATGGTTCATGGCGTTGCGATGGAAGGCTCATCGGTGGTTCTGGCCTTCGGCCGCCCCGCTCTTGCCGAGCGGCGGTTTGTGGCTGCCAACGACAATGGCCCCAAGGATCCGGTGAAGACCGTCACCGTCCGCAAGCAGCTCGAACAGAGCGGCGTGGCGGTCAAGATCAAGATCCCGGTCACCGAATTCATCGGCGTCGCCGTCGCCACCAGCATTTCGGAAGACGGTTTGCTCACCAGCGCCATCGAACTGGTCCATTCCGATGCCGAATTGAACTACAAAGTGTTCGAGGAAGAAGGCAACCACAACGTCGTGGCCGAATGGCAGAACTGGGGCAAGAAGCTCCGGCTGCCGCTGTTCATCAAGGCTGGCGACGGGTCCTATCTGCCCTATGGACAGCAGGTCGATGGCGTCATGCTGGGCAGTCCGACCCCACGCCGCAAACTCGCCGCCGAGGCCGCGCGCCGTCCGCGTTTTCTCAATCGCCGCAAGCCGGGCCAGGCTGAAACCAATTAATCCATTGCCTCAAAAGCAAGCCAAAAGGGTCAGCCGGTGGTGCGGCTGGCCCTTTCGGCTTTGGACACCGGAAATATCCTACAGAAATTTCACGCCGATTTCGCCGTCATGGTGCCAGGTCATTTCGCACTCAAACCGGCGCCCGTCATCGAGGGCGAGCTGGAAGCGCTGCGGGATGCCGACCAGGCTGGCCACCAGCAGCTTGGCGCCGCCATCGGATATGTTGCGGATGGTGCAGTCGAAGGTCGAGAAGCCGTCGTTGAAAACGATCTTGCCGCCCTTGAGGGTGCGCTGCCGTCGTGAGCCTCTATTGTCTTCGGTCATCTGGTCCTGCCGGATCGGGTCAGGGAAGGGCGGCGAAACCTTCGGCGAAGCCGTCAAGCGAAACGGGGATGCCGATGCCTTCCTCAGGCGTTTTGAAAACAATGAAATAGGCGATCTCGCCATCGGACAACGTCTCGACGAGCGCATCGTCCATGACCACTTCCGCCACGCAGCCATTGGGCAGGCAGCGCACGAAGGGTACCCAACCGAGATTGGTTTCGTCCACGGTTAGGCTGAGGCCGGGGATCAGGCTGCCATCCGGCCCATCGCGCACCAGGAGCACGCCCAGCGGCGCCAGGATACGCAGCAGCCGCGCCTGGCGGTCCGCGGTGCGCAGCATGATGACCGACAGGCCCACATTGGGCTGGTCCTCGGCCATTACGTTCTGAATGATGGCGCATTGCTCGGAGCTGGCGCCCGGAGGGGTGTCGCAGCTCATCTGCCAGTCGCCATATTCGCCCCGGATCGTGCCTTGCGCCGCTGCGGGAACTGCCGCGAGGCCCAAAACAATCGCGCCAAGTGCGCCAAGCCGCTTTGCCCAGACTGTCACTCTATCACTTCTCCCGCCGAATCGGCCGCGTCCTGATGGGTTGAATAGTTTCCGCAGAGGCCTGAAACTGTCAACCAAACCCCCGAAATCCGGCCTGTTCTCGGGGGAAAGTGCGGCGCTGGTGAGGCGAGGCGGCAAATGGGCGGCTGCAATTTGCCGCAGCGAATGTGTCCAAGGCCGCAATAGACTCGGACAATGCAATGTGATTTAGGTCGGGATGAGTATTGCGCTCCGAAGTTGAGTCGGGGCGGCGTTAGCTATGCCGCAGAAAATCCCCTCATTCTCCCTCGGTGCGAGCCGCCAGAACATGTCGATAGGGGGTATATGGTGACCGGGCAGTTCTTTAGGAAATTGGGGGCCGTGTCGGCGGTCGCGCTGGCGCTGATGCCATCCGTGGCGGCGGCCCAGGCCGTCGGCAAAGGCCATCCAGAGCCGGGCCAGTTCCATCTACAGGAATCGGTGACGCCGATCATGGATTCGGTCGTGGCGTTCCACGATGGCATCCTGATGTGGTCGATCTCCTTCATCGTGGTCCTGGTGCTGGTGCTGCTGGTCATCGTCATGGTGCGCTTCAACGCCAAGGCCAATCCGGTGCCGGCGCGCTTCACCCACAATACGCTGGTCGAAGTGATCTGGACCGTGGTGCCCATCCTGATCCTGGTCGTGATCGCCATTCCCTCCTTCGGCGTATTGTCCGACCAGCTGACCCTGCCGGATGGCGAGCGCAAATATCTGGGCACCAACGTCTTTTCGATGGGCGAGGTTGAAGTCCCGGCCGCCAGCCTCACCGTCAAGGCTTCGGGCGAGCAATGGTACTGGAATTATGAATATGTCGATGAAGGCGTGGCCTTCGACTCCAACATTTTGTCGGACGACGAGATTGCCGAGCTCAAGCCCGGTCAACCGCGTCTGCTGGCGGTGAACAATGAACTGGTCGTTCCGGTTCATACCACCGTCCGCATGCTGATTACCGCCAGCCCCTCAGGTGTGATCCACGCTTTCGCCGTTCCTTCCTTCGGCATCAAGATCGACGCGGTTCCCGGCCGTCTCAACGAGACCTGGTTCAATGCCCGCGAGACCGGCATCTATTATGGTCAGTGCTCCGAGCTTTGCGGCAAGGACCACGCCTATATGCCGATCGCGGTGCGCGTTGTCAGCGCGGAAGAATATGAAGCCTTCATCACGGCCTTCACTGAAAGCCGCGACTATGCGACTGCAGCCGCCGTGCTGCCGGCGTTGTAAGATCTAGGGTCAGAGGAACAGAAAATGGCAAATACCGCGCACCTCGAAGCCCAGGCGACCGGGCACGACCACGCCAGCCACGACCATCGCAACCCCTCGGGCTGGCGCCGCTGGGTCTATTCGACCAACCACAAGGACATCGGTATCATGTACCTGGTGTTCTCCATCGTCGCCGGCGTGATCGGCGGCCTGCTTTCGGGCGCGATGCGCCTGGAACTGCAGGAGCCGGGCATCCAGATATTCCACGGCCTTGCCGCCATGGCCTATGGCGTTGACGGCGATGCCGCGCTCGATGCCGGCAAGCATATGTTCAACGTGTTCGTCTCGGCCCACGCGCTGATCATGGTGTTCTTCACCGTGATGCCGGCGACCATGGGTGGTTTCGCCAATTACTTCGCTCCGTTGATGGTCGGTGCGCCCGATACCGCTTTCCCGCGGATCAATAACATCGCCTTCTGGCTGCTGCCGCCGGCTTTGCTGCTGCTCGTGCTGTCCATGTTCTTCGAGGGACCGGCCGGCGCTCTCGGTTTTGGCGGCGGCTGGACGGCCTATCCGCCGCTGGCAACGTCCGGCCATCCCGGTCCGGCAACCGACTTCGTGATCTTCTCGATCCATATTGCCGGCATCAGCTCTATCCTGGGCGCCATCAACCTGATCACCACCATTCTCAATATGCGTGCTCCCGGCATGACGCTGCACAAGATGCCGCTTTTTGCCTGGTCCGTTCTGGTGACCGCGTTCCTGTTGCTCATGGCCCTGCCGGTGCTGGCCGGCGCCATCACGATGATGCTGACCGACCGCAATTTCGGCACGACCTTCTTCTCGCCGGAGGGCGGCGGTGACCCGGTTCTGTACCAACACCTGTTCTGGTTCTTCGGGCATCCCGAAGTGTACATCATGATCCTTCCGGGCTTTGGCATGGTCTCCCATATCGTGGCTACCTTCAGCCGCAAGCCGGTCTTCGGCTATATGGCCATGGCCTATGCCATGGTGGCGATCGGCTTTGTCGGTTTCGTCGTGTGGGCCCACCACATGTACACGACCGGCCTCAGCCTCGATGTCCAGCGCTACTTCGTGGCCGCCACCATGGTTATCGCGGTGCCGACAGGGGTGAAAATCTTCTCCTGGATCGCCACGATGTGGGGTGGGTCCATCACCTTCCGCAGTCCCATGCTCTGGGCCATCGGCTTCATCTTCCTGTTCACCGTTGGCGGTGTGACCGGCGTGGTGCTTGCCAATGCGGGCGCAGACCGTCTGCTGCACGACACCTATTACGTGGTGGCGCATTTCCACTACGTGCTGTCGCTGGGCGCCGTGTTCTCGATGTTTGCGGGCTGGTATTACTGGTTCCCGAAAATGTTCGGCTACATGTATTCCGAGTTCCTGGCCAAGCTGCATTTCTGGATCATGTTCATCGGTGTGAACCTGATCTTCTTCCCGCAGCACTTCCTGGGACTGGCCGGCATGCCGCGTCGTTACATCGACTACCCGGATGCCTTCGCCCTGTGGAACCGTGTCTCCTCCATCGGCTACTACATCACCTTCGTTGCGATGATCGTGTTCTTCTACGCAACCTGGGAAGCCATCCGGAAGAAGCGCGTGGCCGGTGACAATCCGTGGGGTGATGGTGCGACCACGCTGGAGTGGACCCTTTCCTCTCCGCCGCCGTTCCACCAGTTCACCACCCTGCCCAAGATCGAGTCGAGGGACGCGCACTAGACGCGGGCAGAAAAAAGTTCAGCGTATCGCGCCACAGGTGCGATACGCCTTTTGAAGGAAAGACCAGTGACCTATTTCGACGACAAGGCAGACATTGCCGCAATGAACGGGGGCGCGCGGGTCGAGGATTACCTCGCATCGCTCAAGCCGCGCGTCATGTCGTTGGTCGTGTTCACGGCCCTGGTCGGCATGCTCGTCGCTCCGGCCAGCATCAATCCGGTGATCGGTTTCATCGCCATTGCCTGCATCGCCATTGGCGCGGGCGCCTCGGGCGCGCTCAATATGTGGTACGATGCCGATATCGACGCGGTCATGAGCCGCACGCAGAACCGGCCCATTCCCGCCGGCCGGATGAGCCCGGGGGAGGCACTGGCCTTCGGCCTCGTCCTCTCGGCCTTCTCGATAATTTTGCTGGGCTTGGCGACGAACTGGGTTGCTGGCGGCTTTCTCGCCTTCACCATCTTTTTCTATGCCGTCGTCTATACGATCTGGCTCAAGCGCTCGACGCCGCAGAACATCGTCATCGGCGGTGCGGCCGGGGCCTTTCCGCCCATGGTGGGTTGGGCCGCCGTGACCGGCACGCTCTCCTGGGAGAGCTTTGCGCTCTTCCTCATCATCTTTCTCTGGACCCCGCCGCATTTCTGGGCGCTGGCGCTCTACAAGCAGGGCGATTACGGCGCGGCTGGCGTGCCCATGATGCCCAATGTGGCTGGTGAAAAGTCCACCAAGTGGCAGATTTTCGTCTATTCGCTACTGCTGGCGGCCGCGAGCCTGCTGCCGCTCTGGCTCGGTTTTTCCGGCTGGATCTACGGCGCGGTCGCGCTGGTCACTGGCCTGAGCTTCGTCTGGCTCTCGGTGCGCCTGCTGCGTGCGCCGGAAGGGGCGGGGATGCGGCGCACCGCCCGTTCGCTCTTCACCTATTCGCTGAGCTATCTTTTCGTGCTGTTTCTGGCGCTGCTCACCGACACAATCGCCCTACGGCTAGGAGTGATCTAAAATGACTGGCGAACATGGCGCGCGGCTTGCGCCCAACGAGATGACACCGGAGCAGGAGGCGAGCTTCCGCAAGCAACGCCGCCGCCGCGCGCTGGCGCTGGCGGGTGCTTTGATCCTGTTCGCAATCACCTTCTATGTGCTGACCCTCATCAAGATGGGACCGGCCCTGTTCGATCGGACGCTTTAATGGCTGATGTTTCCGCTCCCCTCCATGGCAATGGCGGAAGCCGCAACAATCGTGTTGGGCTGACGCTTGCTGCAATTGTTATTGGCATGGTGGGGCTCGCGTTCGCCTCGGTGCCGCTCTACCGGCTTTTCTGCCAGGTGACCGGCTTCGGCGGCACCCCGCAGATCGCCGCCGAGAATCCCAAGGGCATCATCGACCGTGAGATGAAGGTGCGCTTCGACGTCAATGTGGAAAAGGCGCTGCCCTGGACCGTCAAGGCGGCTGCACCGGTTACCGATAAGATCGGCAAGGTGGATACGGTCAATTACATTGCCACCAATCATTCCGACAAGCCCGTCACCGGCCAGGCGATCTTCAACGTGGTGCCGGAAAGGGCCGGCGCCTATTTCAACAAGATCGAGTGCTTCTGTTTCACCGAACAGACGCTCCAGCCGGGCGAGACGGTGGAAATGCCCATCGTCTTCTTTGTCGATCCCGAACTCGATGATAATTTCGAACTCAACACCATCAAAGAGCTGACGCTCTCTTATACCTTCTACGCTTCAGACAGTGAGGGAAGCTGAACATGGCCGCCATCCAAAAGAACCATGATTATCACATGGTCGAACCCAGTCCCTGGCCGTTCGTCATGTCTGTTTCCTTGTTCCTGCTGGCGTTTGGCGGCATTGCCTGGATGCAGAACTGGACGCCCTGGCTGTTCTTCATCGGTCTGGCGGCCTTGTTCTACGGGTTTTATGCCTGGTGGTCCGATGTGGTGAAGGAAGCCAATAACGGCGTCGATCACACCCCGGTGGTGCAGCTCCATCACCGTTACGGCATGATGCTGTTCATCGGCTCCGAGATCATGTTCTTCGTCGCATGGTTCTGGGCGTATTTTGACGTCTTTTTCCGCTGGGACGATGTCGAGCAATATACCCGCTTCGCCGTGACCGGCGGGCAGTGGCCGCTCAATGGCGTCGAGATGTTCGATCCCTTCCATCTGCCGCTGTTCAATACGCTGATCCTGCTGACCTCGGGCACGACGGTTACCTGGGCGCACCACGCCTTGCTGGAAGGCGACCGCAAGGGCCTGCGCTGGGGGCTCGTGCTCACCGTCGCTCTGGGCGCATTGTTCACCTGCGTGCAGTTCCTGGAATATTCGCATGCCGGCTTCTCGTTTACCGGCAATCTTTATGGTTCGGCCTTCGTCATGGCGACCGGCTTCCACGGTTTCCACGTTCTGATCGGAACGGTCTTCCTGCTGGTTTGCCTGCTCCGCGCGGAAGCAGGTCACTTCACCAGGGAACGCCATCTGGGCTTCGAACTCGCCGCCTGGTATTGGCATTTCGTGGACGTGGTCTGGCTGTTCCTGTTCGCCTCGATCTATGTCTGGGGCAGCTGGGGCGTGACGTTGAGCCACTGATTGGCAAATCAAGTGGACAAGGGGCGCGGCATGGCTGCGCCCTTTTGCTTTGGAGAGCAAAGTTGAGCCAGCCCGACCCCATGCCCGAGAACGCAACAAGACGGCGCTTGCGCTGGAGTGACTGGCTTTTCAGTGCGTTGATGCTCGCATTGGCCGGAACCTGTGTGTTCCTGGGCAATTGGCAGATGGAGCGTCTGGGGGAGAAGGAAGCCTTGATCGCCGCCGTGGATGCCCGGCTGGACGCTGAGCCTATTCCTGCTCCACCGAGCCAAGACTGGGCCGCCCTCGATCTCCAGGCATGGAATTTTCAGCCGGTAACGCTGACCGGCAGCTTTCGCTATACCCAGACGGTAACGGTTTTCACGTCGCTGTCGGAGGCGCGCGGCCGTTTTTCCGGGCCCGGCTATTGGGTGGTGACCCCGTTCGAGCTTGCCGCAGGCGGCACCGTCTTCGTCAATCGCGGCTTCGTGCCGGAGCAATATCAGGAAGCGGCGGCCCTGGGTGATCTGCATGGCGACGATGCCGATACGGTGAGCGTCGTCGGGCTTTTCCGCCCCGGAGAAGCCGCCGGTTTCATGGTGCCCGACCCCGATATGTCCAACCGCATCGAATGGGTACGCGACCCGCAGCGCCTGGCGGCCATGGTCGATCCCGCCCTGGCTCCCATCGCACCCTTTTATGTCGATCTCCTCGCCGGCGCCGAGGGCGACCTGCCGCAGAGCGGCGAAACCGTGATGCAGTTCCCCAATAACCATTTCGGCTACGCATTGACCTGGTACGGGTTTGCCATCGTCGCGGTGATCATGCTGGGTTTCTGGTTGTGGCGTCAGCGGCGACCGGACCCGCCCGCCGCCTAGATGGCCTCAAACCTTGCGGCTGCCCTCGGCTTTGACTAGGTTGCAACAATTCTAGAAGGGCCCATTCCCTCGATGCTTTTTGTTTCCACGCGCGGCCAGGCGCCAGCGCTCGGCTTCTCTGATGCAGTTCTGGCAGGCCTGGCCACTGACGGCGGCCTCTACGTTCCCGCCCATTGGCCGCAGGTCAGCGCCGAAGAAATCGCCTCCTTTGCCGGCAAGCCCTATGCTGATGTCGCCTATGCGATCATCTCGCGTTTTGTCGAAGACGACATTCCGCCAGCCAGGCTCAAATCCATCATCGACGCCGCCTATCTCACCTTCCGTCATCCCTCGGTGGCGCCATTGGTGGAACTGGAGCCCGGCCATTTCCTGCTGGAACTGTTCCACGGCCCGACCCTGGCCTTCAAGGACGTGGCCATGCAGTTCCTGAGCCGGATCATGGATCATGTCCTGGCCGAGCGCGGATTGCGGGCCACCATTGTCGGCGCAACATCCGGAGACACGGGCTCGGCGGCCATTGAAGCGTTTCGCGGCCGCGATACCACCGATATTTTCATCCTCCATCCCAAGGGCCGTACCTCCGAGGTCCAGCGTCGGCAGATGACCACGGTGCTGGATGAGAACGTCCACAATATCGCGCTGGAAGGCACGTTCGACGATTGCCAGGACGCTGTGAAGGCCATGTTCAACAATCATGCCTTCCGGGATCGCGTGCGTCTGTCCGGCGTCAATTCCATCAATTGGGGCCGCATCGTCGCGCAGATCGTCTATTATTTCACGGCGGCCGTTTCCTTGGGCGCGCCACACCGGGCGGTGAGTTTCACCGTTCCCACCGGCAATTTCGGCGATATTTTTGCCGGCTATTGCGCCAAGCAGATGGGTCTGCCGATCGAAAAGCTGGTGATCGCCACCAATGCCAACGACATCCTGCGGCGTACGCTCGATACCGGTCGCTACGAAATGGCCGGCGTCGCGCCGACGATCAGCCCATCCATGGACATTCAGATTTCGTCCAATTTCGAACGATTGCTGTTTGAAAGCGCCGGACGCGATGCGGAGAAGGTGGGCCTCATGATGGCGGCTCTGAAGCAGTCGCGCGGCTTCGACTTGCCGGAAAAGTCCCTCGCCGCCATCCGCCGCGACTTCGCCGCCGGCACGACGGACGAAGCGACTACGCGCCAGGTGATCGCCGAAACGCAAAAAACCAGCGGCTACCTGCTCGATCCTCATACCGCCGTCGGCGTTGGCGTTGCGCGCCGCCTGCCGCATGACGGGACGCCGATGATTACCTTGGCAACGGCGCATCCGGCAAAGTTCCCCGCCGCCGTGGCGGAGGCCTCGGGGATCGAACCCGCTCTGCCGGCATGGCTGGGCGACCTTTATGAGCGGCCCGAACGGGTCACGGTGCTGGACAATGACCAGCGCCAGATTGAAGATTTCATCGCGGCCCGCAGCCGCGCCTGAACGATATGCAGAGCCGCGGTCGTTGAGGCCGCCCGGTTCAGGAGGACCAGTGTGAGCCTACAATCGACGATTCTGGAAAATGGCATGGTAGTGCTCACCGATGACATGCCGCATCTGGAAAGCGCCTCCTTGGGCGTGTGGGTGAAAGCTGGCGCCCGCTCCGAGCGCAAGGCCGAACACGGCATATCGCATCTGCTCGAACACATGGCCTTCAAGGGCACAGGCAGCCGCACCGCATTGCAGATCGCCGAGGCTATCGAGAATGTCGGCGGCGATCTCAACGCGGCGACATCCATCGAGCATACCGGCTATTTCGCCCGCGTGCTCAAGGACGATGTGGTTCTGGCGGCCGATATCCTTGCCGATATCCTGCAAAACTCTACCTTCGACGAGGGGGAACTGGCGCGGGAACAACAGGTGATCGTGCAGGAGATTGGCGCGGCGCGCGACAATCCGGACGATCATGTCTTCGACCTGTTCCAACAGGCGGCCTATCCGACCCAGCCCATCGGCCGCACTATTCTGGGGACCGTCGATTCGGTGCGCGGCTTCAACCCCGACATGGTGCGCAAATATATGCGCCGCAATTATGTGGGCGACCATATGGTCATCGCCGCGGCCGGCAATGTCGATCATGACGGCCTTGTCGATGTCGCCCGGCAGCGCTTCGCCGATCTCGCGCCCAATGGCGCACCGGCTCCCCAGCGCGCGGAATATCAGGGCGGGCAAGAGCGGCTGATATCGGACCACGAGCAAGCCCATATCGTGCTGGGTTTCGAGGGGCGCGCTTATAATTCGGACGGCTTCTATGCCGCGCAGGTGCTCGCCTCGGTGCTGGGCGGCGGCATGAGCTCGCGCCTGTTCCAGGAAATCCGCGAGAAGCGCGGCCTCTGCTATTCGGTTTATTCCTTTCACTGGGCCTTCGCCGATAGCGGTGTTTTCGGCGTCGCCGCCGCGACTGGCGAGGACGAGGTGAACGAACTGGTGCCCGTGGTGCTGGACGAGTTGCGCCGGGCGACCGAAACCATCACCGACGAGGAAGTGGTGCGTGTGCGCAATCAGATTCGCGCCGGACTGCTAATGTCCCTGGAGAGCCCCTCGGCCCGTGCCGGCCAATTGGCGCGCCAGCAGATTCTCTGGGGCCGGCCGATCCCGATGCAGGAAACGGTGGAGCGCATCAATCGCATCACCGCCCAGCGCGTACGTGAAGTGGCTGAGCAGATATTCACCGCCGGCTCGCCGACCTTGGCGGGAATCGGCCCCATTGACGGCCTTGCCGATGTCGAAAGCATCGGCGAGACCCTGCAGCGCTGAGGCGGCCATGTTCTGGCCCTGGTCCTCGCCAGCGCCGTTGATTGCCCTTCAGGGGCAAAGAATCATGCTGCGCCTGCCGCAGCGCCGGGACTATGACGATTGGTACCGATTGCGCCGGACCAGCCAGGATTTCCTCCGCCCCTTCGAGCCGCGCTGGAGCGAGCTCGACCTCGCCCGCCGCGTCTATTCAATGCGGGTACGCCATGCCCGGCAGGAAGCGGAGGCGGGGACGGACTATACCTTTTTCATCTTCCTTCCTGACAGGCGCAAGGAAGTGCTGGTCGGCGGCATAACGCTCTCCAATATCCGTCGCCGCGCCGCTCAATTTGTCAATCTGGGCTATTGGATGGGCCAGGAATATGCCGGCCAAGGGCTGATGAGCGAAGCGGTGAGCGTCACCTTGCCATTCATCTTCCAGACCCTGGACCTGCACCGCGTCCATGCCGCATTCCTGCCCCACAACCTGGCGTCGCGCCGGGTTCTGGAAAAAAACGGCTTTGTCGAGGAGGGTTATGCCAAGCATTACCTCCAGATCAACGGCCGCTGGGAAGACCATGTGCTGATGGGTTTGACCCGGGAACACTGGGAAACCTGGCGCCTGGGCATGCGTTTCCAGCATTGGGTCGCCTGACCCGGCAATCTGTGTGTTGCGCTATGGCAACATGGACCGGCGCTTGTCGCAAGCGGCAATCTCCCTTACCAAGTTACCCACTCCGCTGGAGGGTAAAAAAGACCATGGCTTGTCCGGGCTTTGCGCAAGCGCTCGCGACCGCCGCCATAATGAAGCCTAGCGCAGGATATAGCTGCCCCTGATGCGTCATCTGTTTACACTCGCGATCTGTCTCGCGTTCGCGTTGCTCGCTCATGTCCCGGCAGGGGCATTCGAGGTCATCACCGTCCCCGAAGATGTCAATGCGGTCAATCTCTCGGAGGTGATCGAGGTCGTGCCGGGGCAGGGCGGGCGTGTGCAGCTTTCCACGGCGCCGGATGCCGATGGCATCATTCGCCGGATCGAGGTTCTGGCCAGCGACCAGAGTTCCGATCCCTTCTTCGCGCTGATCGCGCTGCGCAATGACAGCGACCAGCAGATCGAGCGCCTGCTCGTCGCTCCGTTCTATCGCCTGCCCGGCTCAGGCGTGTTCCAGCCCGATCTCGGCAGTTCCCGCATTGCCGCGGTTACCCCGAGCGCCGGCATTCGACCCGTGCGGCTGGCCGATCCGGAAGCGGATGTGTTCGAAGTCACCCTCGATCCCGGCGCCACCATGACGGTGGTGGCGGAACTGTCCGCCGAGCGGCTGCCGGAACTCTATCTCTGGGAGCCAAGCGCCTATCGCGACTACATCAACGCCTTTACCCTGTTCCGGGGCGTGGTGTTGGGCGTGGCGTCGCTGGCGGCGGTGTTCCTCACCATCATGTTTGTGGTCAAGGGGCGTGGCGTATTCCCGGCCACGGCAGCCTTTGCCTGGGCGGTGCTGGCCTATCTGCTGATCGATTTCGGTCTCATGGGGCGCTTGCTGGGCCTGTCTGCCGGCGGCGTTCAGCCCCTGCGGGCGGCGGCGGAGGCGGGCATTGCCACGACGCTGGCGGGCTTCCTTTTCATCTATCTCAACCTGCACCGCTGGCATTTGCGCTTCATCCATCTGGCCCTGGGACTGGCGGCCTTGTTCCTGGCGCTGTTCGCCTTCGCCTTCCTCCAGCCCGATATCGCCGCCACCATTT
This sequence comes from Devosia sp. YIM 151766, assembly GCF_030285925.1. Classification (NCBI taxonomy): domain Bacteria; kingdom Pseudomonadati; phylum Pseudomonadota; class Alphaproteobacteria; order Hyphomicrobiales; family Devosiaceae; genus Devosia; species Devosia sp. YIM 151766. The sequence goes on from NZ_CP127251.1 coordinate 588,186, forward strand.
CGCGGCTGGTGCTGGCGCTGCTGGGTGTGTCGGGCTTCTTTCTTATCCTGCTGCTGGCCTTGCGCGGCTATGATCGTGCCGTGCTGCTGGTGCCGACATGGATCATCTACATTGCCTGGCTGTTCTACGCCTGGCTTGTCGTGTCGGGTCGCGTGACCAATGACGTCGCTCAGCCGGCCGTGGCCGGCGGCCTGGTGCTGATCGTCATGCTGCTCGGCTTTACGGCAGTACAGCATGCCTTTTCCGAAGGGCAGGTTTCGGTCGGCACCCTGAGCGAGGTGGAACGAAGGGCCCTTGCCTTGACCGGCTCGGGCGATTTCGTCTTCGACTGGAATATCGATCGCGACCGCGTGATGGTGAGCGATGAATTGGCGACGCGGCTGGGCGAAAAACGCGGCGCGCTGCGCGGCGCGATCAAGCGCTGGCTCGACCGGGTGCATCCCGACGACCGCGACCGCTTCCGCACCGCCTTCGACACATTGGTGGAATTACGCCGCGGCAAGGTTTCCGCCGATATGCGGGTGGCGGGTCATGATGGCAATTACCGCACCTTCCGCATGCGGGTGAAGCCGGTTCTGGGCGGCGACGGGCAGGTCAATCGCATCGTGGGCACGTTGCAGGACGTGACGGAAGACCGCGCTGCCCGCGAGCGGCTGCTGCACGATGCCGTGCATGACAGCCTGACCGGCCTGCCCAATCGCCAGCTTTTCCTCGATCGGCTCGAGCGCGCCCTGGTCCGGGCCCGCCTTCCGGGCGGCGCCAAGCCGGCCGTATTCCTCATCGACGCCGATCGCTTCATGGAACTCGAGGAGCGCATCGGCCACTCGGCGGCAGATTCGGTACTATTGGCCATTTCCCGGCGCATCGCCCGCATCATGCGCCCGCTCGACACCGTCGCCCGCATTGCCGGCGACCAGTTCGCGGTGATTCTCGCCTCCGAGCAGGCGGCGAGCAAGATCGCCGAGACCGCCGAACAGATCCGCAAGGCACTGAAAGCGCCGTTCAATTTCGGCGACCGGGACCTGGTGCTGACGGCGTCCATCGGCGTAACCATCTACGACAGCAATCCCTCCACCGCCGCCGATGTGCTGCGCGATGCGGAATTGGCGATGTATTACGCCAAGCGGTTGGGCGGCGATCGCATCGAAGCCTATCGCGCTTCGGCCCGCTCCATCGCCTCCTATAACAGGGCGAGCGAGGAGGACCTGGAGCGCGGCATGAAGCAGGGCGAGCTGCATGTGCAGTTCCAGCCGATTGTCGATATTCAAACGGGCCAGCTCGCCGGGGCCGAAGCCCTGATGCGCTGGAACCATCCGACGCGCGGCGCGGTGACCCCGGATGAATTCGTGCCCCTGGCGGAACGCTCCGGCCAGATCGAGAGACTGGGGCGCCTGGCATTCGAGCAATCGGCGGCGCAGGCCAAGGACTGGCTGACCACGACGGGCTTGCCCGATGGATTTTTCATCTCGGTCAATCTCTCGCCCAGCCAATTGGCCACCGAGACCTTGCTCAATGACATGCGGAACCTGGTTTCCCAGGATCGGGCCCTGGCGGCGCATCTGAAGCTCGAGATCACCGAGAGCCAGGTCATGAACAATCCCGAGCAATCCGCCTATATGCTCGAAGCCCTGCGCAATATGGGGCTGGGACTGGCGCTTGACGATTTCGGCACTGGTCATTCCTCACTGAGCTATCTGCACCGCTTCCCCTTCGACACCATCAAGATACCCGCCGCGTTCGTGCGCATGGGCAGCGACAATGGCATCGCCCATACGCAGGGGCCGATCATCAAGGCCGTGGTGGCCCTTGCCGGTGATCTGGACCTGATGGTCATTGCCGAAGGCGTCGAGAGCCTCGATGAGATCGAACGGCTGCGCCAGCTCGAATGCCGCTACGCTCAGGGCTTCGCGTTCGGCGCCGCCATGACGGGGAGCGAACTGGGCAAGAAACTGGCTGCGCAGATGGGAAAATAGGGTCCGCTGGACCAGATATCTTTACGCATGCCCCATTTCAGTGCTGAGCGTCGCCCTGGTGATATTGAGGCTCGCCAGGGCCTTGTCGTAGCGTTGTTCCACAGGCACATCGAACAGCAATTCCCGGCTGAATGGCACGGTCAGCCAGCCATTGGCGCCGATTTCGCTTTCCAATTGCCCAGCGCTCCAGCCACAGCAGCCCAACGCGAAAAGGGCGGCGCGCGGCGCCGGGCCGAAAGCCATCGCCTTGAGAATGTCGAGCGTTGCCGTCAGCCCGACATCCTCGCTGACCTTGTAGGTATTGCCGCTATGATAATCGCCGCTATGCAGAACGAAGCCTCGGCCTTTTTCCACGGGACCGCCCCGCATCACCGCGCGCTGTCGAATTGAATCGGGCAGCCTGATCACCGCATCGGCATCGCCGAGGTCCAGTTCATCCAGAATGTCGGCAAAACGCAGATTGGCCAGTTCGTGATTGACCACCAGCCCCATCGCGCCTTCCTCGCCATGCCCAACCACAAGGATGACGCTTTCCGCGAAACGTTCATCCGCCATGTCGGGCATGGCAACAAGAAATTGGCCTTCGAGCGAGTTCATGAGGGCAATGTAGGCCTCACAGCCCATCGTGCCAAGCTCCCCGGCTTTCGGTGCGATGCGAATGCCTTCACGAAGGCCTGAACGACTGTTCCTTCATCTTTGCCTGCGCTAATGCCATTCCCATGCGTCTGATATCGGTTCTTTGCCTCGCGATCTCCTTCCTTTGCCCGGCCGCCCTGGCGGCGGAAACGCCATGGCAGAGCCTGGCGCCGGGGGTGTCGATCCGCCTGATCGGCACCGGGCAGGTGGCCGACGATGGCAAGACGCTGGTGGCGCTGGAAATCGACATGCCGGACAGCACCAAGACCTATTGGCGCGTGCCGGGGGAAACCGGGCTGCCCGTCGATCTCGATTTCTCGGATTCTGTCGGCGTCGTGGCTCACCGGCAATTCTGGCCCTATCCCCTCCGAGAGGAAAAGGCCGAAAAGACAGATTATGTCTATTACGGCCATACGGTGCTGCCCATCGAATTGACCATGTCCGATCCGGACGGCACCGTCGACATCCTGGCAACGCTCGGTATCTGCTCGGAGATTTGCGTGCCGGCCCGGACTCGGCTGCGTCTGCCATTGACGGCGGGCCCGCCCGATGCGCCGAATGGCCTCAGGATAAGACAGGCCATGGCGGCGGTGCCGATCTCCTGGACCGATGAACCCCACCCTATCGGTAGGGTATCGCTGATGGCGGGCGCGACCGCCATCGGCATACGCCTCGAGCAGGACGGCGTCGATGCTGCGAGCCTGATTGCCGCCACCTCTAGCGGCGAGCCACTCTTCGGCGCGCCGCAAAAAAGCCCGCATGGCGACCTAGTCGTGCTTCCCATCCTGGGCAAAAGCGACAATAGTGCTCTGGACGGCTTGGAGGTCGAGATTACCTTCATGACCGAAATGGGGGCATATGTGGTGAGCCGGACCGTAGAGGCCGGCGACGCAGCGAACGAGACTGCATTGGGCCAATAAGCCGGCCGGTCTTGTACACGAGCGAAAAGCCGCATATCGCAGGGCCTGAGTTTGGAGTAGGCGGCATGGCCGCCAAGCATGGGGCAAATTCCACCAATGATTGAACGCGGCAATCCGCTCCCCTCGGTCGGGATCAAGCTGGTGACTGCGGCCGGTGTCGAGGACACGACGAGCGACGCGGTACTGGGGCGCGGCACTGTCGTTCTCTTCACCGTTCCCGGCGCTTTCACCCCGACCTGCCACGACAACCACCTGCCGGGCTTTATCGCCAATGCCGCCAAGTTTCGCGCAGCCGGCGTCGACAGGATCGTTTGCGCCTCGGCCAATGACCATCATGTCATGAAGGCCTGGGCAAACGCCTCCGAGGCGCTTGGTGACGTGGATTTTCTTGCCGACGGCAATGCGGATTTCGCCAGGGCGCTGGGCCTGGACAAGGATTTCACCGGCACCGGCATGGGTACGCGCTATGCCCGCGCCGCAATGATTATTCGCGATGGCATAATTGATGCCGTGTTCGTGGAAGATGCGCCCGGCGTCAATGCCAGTGGCGCGCCCGCCATTCTCATGGCTCTCGAAGCCGCCTAATCGCCAGGAGCCCGCGCCAAGATGAACCCCAATCTGACGTCCCTGTATCGGATTTCCGCCTCCCTCGCCCTGGCCGCATTATTGGCCGGTTGCTCCATGGGCGGTCTGATGGGCGGCGGCTCCAACGCGGCTAATGCCAACTTGCAGAACGCCACGGCAACGCCGCAATCGGTAGCCCAGGCGCAGACCAATGCGCTGCCGGTAATCGCCACCGAATGCCCGCCCATCAAAGTGCGGCTGGGGGGCGAGGCCATGTATTATTATGGCGGCGGCCGCACCGGCGATTCCCAGGCGCTGCAATATCAGGGGGTGATCGACGAGGCGACGCGCAATTGCGTGGTTTCGAATGGCCAGATCACCGTCAATATGGGTGTATCGGGCCGCGTTCTGCTCGGCCCCGCCGGCCGGCAGACGTCGGTCAATGCGCCCATCCGCTTCGCCGTCGAGCGCGACGGCCAGGCCATATTCTCGGAAAAATACACGCTTCCTGTTGCCATTACGCCGCCGGCGCAGATGTCGGAATTCGTCAAGGTGGTGGAGAATGTGACCATCCCCTATCTTGGCGGAGAAACCATCACCATCTGGGTCGGTTTCGACACCAGGGGCTGATCGGCCTGCGCTAGAGATATGAGAAAGGCCCGGAACGTTCCGGGCCTTTGCTTATTCGGCCGCTTGCGGCAGGTTCGCCGGGCGTTCCCATTTGAGGATGGGCTGGCGGGCGGCGCGCGTCTCGTCCAGACGCCGGCGCGGGGCCTTCATCGGGGCGGCGGTGAAGCGCTCCCTATTGCCGGCTTTGGCATCGCTTGCCAGTTCCGCCATGACCTCGCAAAAGCGATCCAGCGTTTGCTTGCTCTCGCTTTCGGTCGGCTCGATCAGCATGGCGCCATGCACCACCAGCGGGAAATACATGGTCATGGGGTGGAAGCCTTCATCGATCAGCGCCTTGGCGAAATCGAGCGTGGTCACGCCGCTATCCTTGAGGAAGCTGTCGTCGAACAGGGCTTCGTGCATGGCCGGATATTCGGGGAACGGCACGGAGAACAGGTGTTGCAGCCGCGCCTTGACATAATTGGCGTTAAGCACCGCATCTTCAGCTGCCTGGGCCAGGCCATCGGCGCCATGGCTCAACATATAGGTCAGCGCGCGCACATACATGCCCATCTGGCCATGGAAGGCGGTGACGCGGCCCAGGGCTTGGCCCTCGGCATGCTCGACCATTTCCAACGCATCGCCATTCCTGCGCACGAACGGCACCGGCGCGAAGGGTGCCAGCGCCTCGGACAGCACCACGGGGCCGGCGCCCGGGCCGCCGCCGCCATGGGGCGTCGAGAAGGTCTTGTGCAGGTTGATATGCATGGCGTCGATGCCCAGATCGCCCGGCCGGACGATGCCCATGATGGCGTTGAAATTGGCGCCGTCGCAATAGAAGAACGCCCCCGCCTCATGCACCGCCTTGGCGATCTCGATAACCTGCGGCTCGAACAGGCCGCAGGTATTGGGATTGGTGAGCATGATCGCCGCGACCTCCGGCGAAAGCGCCGTTTTCACCGCTTCGACATCCACGGTGCCATCGGCCTTGGCCGGCACGGGCTTGACACTATAGCCGAGAAAGGCGGCGGTCGCTGGATTGGTGCCATGGGCGCTTTCGGGAACCAGGACCACGGAACGGTGCGCCTGGCCCCGGGCCGCCTGTGCCGCCTTGATCGCCATCATGCCGAGCAATTCGCCATGCGCGCCCGCCTTGGGCGACAGCGCCACGGCGGCGGTATTGGTCAGCGTCATCAGCCAATGCGACAATTGGTTCATCAGCTCCAGCGCGCCCTGCACGGTCGAAACCGGCTGCAAGGGATGGATGTCGGCAAAGCCGGGCAGGCGGGCCATTTTCTCGTTGAGGCGCGGATTGTGCTTCATCGTGCACGAGCCCAGCGGATACATGCCGCTATCGATGGAATGATTGAGGCGCGAGAGGCGCACATAATGGCGCATGGCCTCGGGCTCGGTGAGGCCGGCCAGGTCGAGCTTGCTCTTGCGGGCGAAGCCGCCGAGACGGTCCTGGGCAAGCTCGACCTCGGGCAGGTCGACGCCGGAATGTTCGTTGTCGCCGATCTCGAACAGTAGTGGTTCGTCGGGCAGCAGCGCCGAGCCGGACGCGGCGGTGCCGATGGAGCCGACGCCGGTGGGGCGGCCTTGATTGTTCATGCTCATGCCAGTTCCTCCGTCAGGGCGGCGGCGAGGGCGGCGATGTCGCTATCACTGGTGAGTTCGGTGGCGGCGAGAATGATGAGGTTTTCGACTTCCGGATCGTCGGGCAGCAGCCGGCTGGCGGGAACGCCGGCGAGAATGCCGCGCCTGGCCAGCCGTTCCACCAGGGCGGCGGCGAGCTGGGCGACCCTGATGGTCATTTCGTTGAAGAAGGTCTTGTTGAGCACTTCGACGCCCGGAACGCCGGCCAGGGCATCGGCCAATCTGACGGCATTGGCGTGATTGAGGCGGGCGAGGCGGATGAAGCCGGCTTCGCCGAGCAGCGCCATGTGGATGGAGAAGGCCAGGGCGCAAAGCCCTGAATTCGTGCAGATATTGCTGGTCGCCTTCTCGCGGCGGATATGCTGTTCGCGGGTGGACAGCGTCAAGACGAAGCCGCGATTGCCGTCGGCATCGACGGTCTCGCCGCAAAGGCGGCCCGGCATCTGGCGGATAAATTGCTTGCGGGTAGCCATGAGGCCGAGATAGGGGCCACCGAAATTCAGAGCATTGCCAATGGATTGGCCCTCGGCGACGACAATGTCGGCACCCAGCGCGCCCGGCGCTTCGAGCAGGCCAAGCGAGACGATCTCGGTGACGACGACGATCAGTAGCGCGCCCTGGGCGTGGGCGGCGTCGGCGGCGCCTTGCAGGTCGCGGAGATGGCCATAGAAATCAGGGGTCTGGATGACGATGGCGGCGGTGTCGCCGTCGATCTGCTCAAGAATATCGCCCTGTCCCTCCGGCGAGGGGGAGAGGCAGACGAGGTCCGGATCGTCCTTGAGATAGGCCTTCACCACGTCGCGGTAATGCGGGTGCAGTCCGCCGGACAGGACGATTTTACTCTTACGAGTCAAACGTCTAGCCATCAGAACGGCTTCAGCCGTACCGGTCGAGCCATCATAGAGGCTGGCATTGGCGACATCCATGCCGGTGATCTTGGCGACCTGGGTCTGGAACTCGAACAGCATCTGCAACGTGCCCTGCGAGATTTCCGGCTGATAGGGCGTATAGGCGGTAAGCCATTCAGAACGCTGGATTAAATGGTCGACCGTCGCCGGGATGTGATGCCGATAGGCGCCGGCGCCGACAAAGAACGGGCCATCGCCCGCCGCGTGGTTGCGGCCGGCCAGGGAGCGCATATGCGCTTCCACCAGGAATTCCGGGCTATGTGCCGGTAAATCAAGAGAAAAATTCTTGAGCGCGGCTTTGGGGACGGCGCTGAACAGCGCGTCGATATCGGATGCCCCGATGGTGCCGAGCATTTCGGCGCGCTCATGGGCGGAATGAGGAAGATAGCGCATTACCTGGTCAGATCCGCATAGGCCGCGTCGTCGAGCAGGGTATCGAGCTCACCGGCATCGGTGATCTTGATCTTGAAAATCCAGCCGCCATTCTCGGGCTCGGCGTTTAGCAAACCGGGCTCTTCGGTTAGCAGACAGTTAACCGCAACGACCTCACCGGCCATTGGTGAATAGATTTCCGACGCAGCTTTTACCGATTCCACCACTGCGGCCTCGTCGCCCTTTTTGAGCACCTTGCCCATCTCGGGCAGTTCGACGAAGACGATGTCGCCCAATTGCTCCTGGGCATGTGCGGTGATGCCGACAATGCCGGTGGAACCATCGACACGGATATATTCGTGGTCGGGGGTATATTTGGTCGTCATGGCGGGGCCTCAGGCTGGCTTGCGGAAATAGCGGTGGGGAACGAAGGGGGTGGCGGTGATTTCGGCCTGCTGGGCGCGGCCGCGGACCGAAACCTGGAGCCTCGTGCCGATGGCGGTGGCAGCGGGCGGCACGAAGCCGAGGGCGATGGCCTTGCCGAGCGAGGGGGCGAAGCCGCCGCTGGTGACCACGCCGATGACCGAGCCCTCGGCATCGAGAATTTCGGCGCCTTCGCGGGCCGGCGCGCCTTCGACGATGAGGGCAACGCGCTTGCGGGTGAGCTGGCCGTCGCGCTCGGCGAGGATGCGCCGGGCGCCGGGGAAATCGGCTGCCTCGCGGCGGCGTCTGGAAACGGCGAAGCCGAGATTGGCCTCGATGGGCGAGACGCTGTCGTCCAGATCGTGGCCATAAAGCGGCAGGGCGGCTTCGAGGCGGAGGCTGTCGCGGGCGCCGAGGCCCGCCGGCCTGACGCGCGGATCGACCAGCAATTCATCCCATAGCGCCACGGCCATGTGGCCGGGAACCAGGATTTCAAAACCGTCCTCGCCGGTATAGCCGGCGCGGGAAATGGTGACCGGCACGCCATTCCAGTCGAAGGTGCCGAATTGCATGAAGCCCAAGCGGGTGGCGTCGGGCAGGAGCGCGGCCATGACGGCGGCGGCTTCAGGACCTTGCAGGGCCAGCAGGCCGCCATTGTCGGCGCGGTCCAGCCGGGCCCGGTCACCCGCCGCTTGGGCGATCAGGGCGAAGTCGCCCTCCTTGGTGCCGGCATTGACGACGATATAGAGCGTGCCGGGCCGCTCGGCCGGCCGGCCGACCATCAGGTCGTCGATGATGCCGCCCTTATCGTTGAGCAGCAGCGTGTAGCGGATCTGGCCGGGCTTGAGGCCGGCAATGTCGCCGCAGATCAGCGGTTCGATGATGGCGGCGATGGCGGCGTGATCGGCTTCGGCGTCGCCGCTGGGCCGGGCCAGGGTGAGGACGCTCGGGCCCATATGGCTGACATCGAACAGGCTGGCCTGTTCCCGCGTCCATTTGTGCTCGGCCATGATGCCGCTGGGATATTGCACCGGCAGGGCATAGCCGGCAAACGGCACCATGCGGCCGCCGGCGGTGACATGGCGTTCATAGAGCGGGGTTTGTTTGAGGTCTGCGGAACTGGCTTCGGCCATGGACACTCTCTGGCTGGACGGCGACACGGCAAGGCTCCGCCTCGCGGCGGATATGCGTGCCCCCTCTGTCCTTGCCCTGAGAGATTTCCCGGCTGAGCGCCGGTTGCTCCTTCGGAGAAGCCGCTAGCGGCCTGCTTTCCAGAGTTACGACCCGATTGCGGTCCGTTTGCCTGAGAGTTTCCGGGGCGGTTGCTCCTTCGGCGCCGGCACAAGGCCGATCTCTCCCGCAATCATCTTTACCATGGTGGAGAATCCGGGGAGCGTCAACGGGAGGACGTGGTCATCAACGAAAAAGGCGGGCATTGCTGCCCGCCTTGAATTCGATCGGACCGGATCGGCCTTAGTTCAGCCGGCCGCCGACATCGGCGATGGCGGCGTCGATGACCTTGCCGCCTTGCTTGCCCATCTCGTCCGACAGCACGGTGCGGGCGGCCTCGATGGCGACGTCCGCGGAGCGGGCGCGCACTTCGGCGACGGCCTGGGCCTCGGCCTGGGCGATCTTGTCTTCCACCGACTTGGTGCGGCGGGTGACCAGATCGGCCAGCGAAGCCTGGGCTTCAATGGCCAGGCGTTCGGCCTCTTCCTTGGCCGCGGCGATGATGCCCTCGGCTTCCTGCTCGGCAGCGACGCGCTTCTGTTCGTATTCGACCAGCAGGGCGGCAGCCTCCTCGCGCAGGCGCTTGGCCTCGGCGATGTCGTCTTCGATCTGCTTGATCTTGCCGTCCAGCATCTTGGCGATGATGCCGGGGACGCCGATCACGATAGCCAGAACCACGAAGATGACGAGGCTCAGCATCGCAAAGAAGCTGTTATCCAACCATTCGGGCATGGCGTTTACCCCTTAACCTTGGCCACGGCAGCGCGAACGCTGTCCGCAGGGACATCGCCGATGATCTGGCCGATTACGGCCTGGGCCGTTTCGGTGGCGATCTCGTCGACATGGGTGAGGGCTTCGGCCTTGGTCTGGGCGATGCGCGTTTCGGCGGCGCCGACCTTGGCGGACAGGTCGGCTTCCACCGCGCTTCGCTTCTGAGCCAGATCGGCCTGAATGGCCTCCCGGGTCTCGGCGGCGATGCCCTGGGCCTTGCCCCTGGCTTCCGCCAGCGCCTGTTCATAGGCGGCGATGGCAGCGTCGGTCTTCTGGCGGTCCGCATCGGCGGCCGCCAGATCGGCATCGATCAGGGCCTTGCGGTTTTCCAGAATGCCGCCGAGGCGGGGCAGGGCGAGCCTGCTCATCAGCAGATAGAGCGCGCCAAAGGTAATGGCGAGCCACAAAAGCTGGCTGGGAAAGGTCGCAGGATCGAAGGGCGGGAAGACGTCCGAATGGCTTTCGCCAGCATGCGCTTCGGTCGTGGCATGCGTATCTGCGGTCGGATCGGCGTGCTCGCCGCCTTCCACAGGCACGGCTTCGCCAGCGAGGTCTTCCGCCGGGATTTCCGCTTCTTGAGCGTAGGCTTGCGTTACCATCAGGTCGAAGTCCCGTTAGAGCTCATTGTTTTCCGTGTCGAAAAACAAGGCAGCTCTCTCTGCTTGTTGAGGCAATTCCGGACACAAAACCGCTATGCACTTTTGTTGGAATTGCTTAGTCCGGTCATCCGGCCAGATGCCGGAGAAGGGAGCGCAGCCGAACCAAAGGCCCGGCTGCGGTAATCTCTTGCTGCCGCGATCAGGCGACGAACAGCAGGATCAGGGCGACCAGGAACGAGAAGATGCCCAGAGCTTCGGTCACGGCGAAACCGAAGATCAGGTTACCGAACTGGCTCGGAGCAGCCGACGGGTTGCGCAGGGCACCCGACAGGAAGTTACCGAAGATGTTGGCCACGCCCAGGGCGGCACCAGCCATACCGAAGGTGGCAATACCGGCACCGATGTACTTTGCGGCTTCAGCTTCCATTTTTTAGTCCTTTCAAGCGACGTTGGGGTCCGGCGGGCCATCCGCCGAAATTGGTTGGTTAGTGGGACGGATGGATCGCGTCGTTGAGATACATGCAGGTCAGGACCGCGAAGACATAGGCCTGAACTGAACCGACGAGAAACTCGAGGCCGGTGATGGCAACCGCCATGATCATCGGCAGGATGGCGGCGGCCCAGCCAATGGCACCCAGGCCGGCAATCATCATCACGGCGAAGCCGGTGAACACCTTGAGGGTGATGTGGCCGGCAAGCACGTTGCCGAAAAGACGAACCGACAGGCTGATGGGGCGCGAGAGGAAGGAAATGACCTCGATCGGCGTCACGATGGGGAGGATATAGCCCGGCACGCCGGCCGGCACGAACAGCTTGAGGAATTTCGGGCCGTTCTTGATGAAGCCATAGAGAATGACGGTGAGGAACACCAGCATCGACAGCGCGAAGGTGACGATGATGTGGCTGGTGACGGTGAAGAAATACGGCACCATGCCGAACATGTTGGCGATGAAGATGAAGGTGAAGAGGCTGAATACCAGCGGGAAGAACTTCATCCCTTCCTTGCCGGCCGAGCTGCGCACCATGCCGGCGACGAATTCATAGAGCAGTTCCGCCGTCAATTGCAGCCGGTTGGGCACCAGGCGCTTGCCGGACGTGGCCAGCAGCATGAAGGCGACGATCACCCCGACCGTCAGCACCATGAACAGGGCCGAATTGGTGAAGGCGAAAGTGGTGCCGGAGCCCTCGGCGCCGTCGCCGCCCAAGGTGAAGAGCTTGGCGATGTCATAGATGACAAACTGGTGGATCGGGTCAGTACCGGCCATGGAGCCCTCTAAGCGTCATCATTATCGTTCCGCTCTTCGTCTTCCGCGCCAGGTCCGAGATCGGAGCCCGGCGGGGCAGGCGATGCGGCATTCATTTCCGCCACCACACGGATGACGTTCAGGATTCCAGCGGCGAAGCCCATCAGCAAGAGGATGAGCAAGCCCCAGGGGCTGGTTCCCAGGCCAAGGTCGATGAGATAGCCGATGCCGGCACCCACCAGAACCGCGGCGATGAATTCGGTGCCGATGCGCAGACCGCGCGCCAGACCGCTCATCTCCGGGGAAGCATCGCGCGAGGCTCTGTCGTCCTCCCGGTCCCGCTCCCGCTTGGCGGAGGCGATGCGCGATGCCAGATCGTGCGTCACCCCGCGGACGTTTTCCGGTCGGCCATGGTTGTCCGGCGGTATCGTCATCCGCAACTCCCTTGGCCGGCCATTTCCCGTGCTTTACGGGCGTCCTTCTAAGTCGCGCGCAACATAGTGGTGGCCCCAAAAGGTGTCAAGGCGACTAAGCGCGGTTTAAGCTATTGTTTTGAAATGCTTATTTGCATCATCGAGGGGGTGCGTCATGCTGTCCACACCGCGATGATGGCGAAGTCATGGCCGGGCGGGGGGATTCTGGGCCGTCCGACAGCGGCACTACACCGCTTCGAGGAAGGTTTCGGCGGTTTGCAGATCCACCGAGACCAGCTGGCTGACGCCGCGTTCGGCCATGGTGACACCGAACAGCCGGTCCATGCGGCTCATGGTGATCGGATTATGGGTGATGACCATGAAACGGGTATTGGTGCGCTGGCGCATGGAATCGAGCAGGTTGCAGAAGCGCTCGACATTGGCGTCGTCGAGCGGCGCGTCCACCTCGTCCAGCACGCAGATCGGCGCCGGATTGGTGAGAAACACCGCAAAGATCAGACTTATGGCGGTCAGCGCCTGTTCGCCGCCGGACAACAGGGTCATGGTCTGCGGCTTCTTGCCGGGCGGGCGGGCGATGATTTCGAGCCCGGCTTCCAGCGGATCGTCGCTTTCGACGAAGCTGAGTTCCGCCGTGCCGCCGCCGAACAGCGTGGTGAACAGTTCCTGGAAATGCGCATTGACCTGGCCGAAGGCTGCGTTGAGCCGGGCGCGGCCTTCGCGGTTGAGCGAGGCGATGGCGCTGCGCAGCTTGGCGATGGCCTCGATGATGTCGTCGCGGTCCCGCACCATATTGTCCAGCTTGTCCTGGACCTCTGCAGCTTCCTTTTCGGCCGAGAGGTTGACCCCGCCCAGCCGCTCGCGCTCGGCCTTGAGGCGGTCGAGCTTGTGCTCGGTGGCCTGTTCTTGCGGCAGCGCCTCCTCGGGGCGGATGCCGGAGGCTTCCAGGGTGCGGCTGGCGGGAATGCCCAGCGATTCCTCGATCTGCCGCTCGATCTGCTGGCGCTGGGCGATATTGCCTTTCAGCCGCTCCTCGATGCGGGTCAGCTCGATGCGGACCTTGTTGAGATCGTCGCCGGCGGCCTTGAGCGCCTTGTCGGCCTCGCGCCAGCCGGTCTGGGCCTGGCTGAGCCGGTCGCCGGCATTGCGGTGGTCGATGCGGGCGGTTTCGATCTGGTCTTCGAGCTGGGCCTTGCGGCCGGCGAAGCCTTCCGGCGCTGCGGCGAGGCCGGATAGCTGCGCCGCCACCTCGGCGCTGCGCTGGTCGAGCGTCGCGAGCTGGGTCCGCGCCCCATCGCTGCGGCGCTGCCAGGCGGCGCTGTCGCGGGCGAGCTGGTCGAGCCGGGCGCGGCGCATGCGGGCGGCCGATTCGACATTGCCCAGCGCCAGCCGGGCCTGATCGGCCTGGTCGCGCAGGGCGGCGAGCCGCTGCTGGCCGGCTGCGGCCCGGGCGGCGATTTCGGTTTCGTCGCCGGCCTCGGCCAGCGCCGTCTCGGCCTCGCTGCGCATGGCTTCGGCCTCATTGAGGCTGGCGGCGAGGCGGGTGCGGGCATCGTCGAGCGTGGAGCGGCGGGTGGCCAGATCGCCGATAGCCCGCTGGGCCTTGTCGAGTTCGGATTGCGCGGCGGCAATGGCATGCTGGGCCTGGCGCCAGTCCTCGCGCGTCGTCCGCTCGCCCTGGCGGGCCGCCTCGAGTGCGATAGCCAGCGCCTCGACATCGCGCTTCCAGGCATTGCGCTCGCCCTTGGCGCGGGCGATTTCCTCGTCCAGTTCGTTGAGACGATTGCGCTGGGCCAGGCGCTGGGCGGCAGCGCTCGGCGCATCGGCGGCGGCGACGAACCCGTCCCAGCGCCACAGCGCCCCGTGCATGGTGACCAGCCGTTGGCCGGGCTTCAGCGCGCGCATCAGCCCCGGGCCGTCGACGGCATCGACCAGGCCGATCTGGTCGAGGCGGCGCTTGAGCAGCGGATTGCCGGTGACGTGGCGGGAGAGCGGTTCGGCGCCCTGTGGCAAAGCGGGATCGTCATAGCCGTCCAGGGCGACGGACCAATGCATCGGCGCGCCGGCATCGGACGAGGCTTCGAGATCATCGCCGAGCGCGGCGCCGAGCGCGGTTTCGTAGCCGGGTGCGACGGTCAGTTCGTCCATGATAGCGGGCCAGAGGCCGGAACCATTATCGAGCATTCTGGCCAGCGTGGCGGCTTCGGCTTCGAGCCGCGCCACCAGCGCTTCGAGCTCGGCGAGGCGCGGCCGGGCCTGATCGAGGCTGGCCTGGGCGGCGCCGGCCCGTTCCTCGGCAAAAAGTGCGGCGCTTTCGGCGGAGGTGGCCTGGGCCTGGGCGGTGTCCAGCGCCGAGCGGCGCGCGGACAGGGTTTCGTCGGCGTCCAGCGCGGCGATCACCCGGGCCATGTCGGTTTCCACCTCGGCCAATTGCTGGGCGAGGCGGGCATGCCGGCTGCGCGCATCCTGAAGGTTGCGCTCGGCCTGCATCCGCCGGGCGCGCAATTGCGCCAGGGCATCGGCCGCCTCGCGGGTCGCCTCCTCCGCCTCGGCGACGGCGGCGCCGGCCTTCTCGGCGGCGAGGCGGGCATTGCTGAAATCGGCCTCCGCAGCGTCCTGCTCGGATTGCAGCCGCGCCGCCTCCTCGCCATAGGCCGCCAATGTGGTTTCGCTTTCGGCCACCAGCTCGCGCTCGCGCGACCCGTCGGCAGCGATCTGGCGCAACCGGTCTTCCAGTTCGGCCCGGCGCTGGCCCAGGCGGCGGGCTTCGTCGGCCAATTGCTCGGCGAGTATGGTGTAGCGTTGCAGCACGGCGCCGGTGACGGCCTCGCGCTCGCGCAAGGGCGTCAGCGCCGCCTCCGCCGCTTCGGCGGCTTTTTGCGCGGCATGTTCGGCATGATTGGCGTCGGCGAGCTGGCGGATCAGCACCGCCTGCGCCGCCTCGTTCTCCTTTTCCGCCACGCGGGTGCCGACCCAGCGGATATGGAACAGCGTCGCCTCGGCGCGGCGGATGTCGCCCGACAGGCTGCGATAACGATTGGCCAGCCGCGCCTGGCGCTTGAGAGTTTCGAGCTGGCTCTCGACCTGCCCGATAATGTCGTCGACCCGCTCCAGATTGCCTTCGGCGGCGCGCAGGCGCAGCTCCGCCTCGTGGCGGCGGGAATGCAGCCCCGAAATGCCGGCGGCTTCTTCGAGCAGGGCGCGGCGCGCCGTGGGCTTGGCGGCGATCAATTCGCCGATCTGGCCCTGCCGCACCATGGCGGGCGAGCGCGAACCGGTCGAGGCATCGGCGAACAGCAATTGAATATCGCGGGCGCGGGTTTCCTTGCCATTGACGCGATAGACCGAACCGGCCTCGCGCTCGATGCGGCGGGTGACTTCCAGCACATCGGCATTGTTGAGCGTGGCCGGGGCGGTGCGGTCGGCATTGTCGAGGACAAGGGTGACTTCGGCGCTGTTGCGCCCCGGACGATTGCCGGAACCCGAGAAGATGACGTCATCCATGCCCGAGGCGCGCATCGCCTTGTAGGAGCTTTCGCCCATGACCCAGCGCATGGCTTCGACGAGATTGGACTTGCCGCAGCCATTGGGCCCGACAATGCCGGTGAGGCCGGGCTCCATGATCAGCACGGTCTCATCGCTGAAGGATTTGAAGCCGTGCAGGCGGAGACGGGAGAATTTCATGGATAGCTCCCCAAACCAGGTGGGGTATTACGGCGCGTTTCGATGCTTCGCAGCCTGCGCCTCCCTCCCCCTTGAGGGGAGGGATCAAGGGTGGGGGTGCTGACGCCCACCAGGGACGCAGCATTTTGACAAAGCCGCAGCACCCCCGTCCCGGCCCTCTCCTCAAGGGGGAGGGGGCGAAAGAACCGGCCGCAGGGTGCGGACTTGATCAGGTGAACGTGCAGGCCGCCTTCGCTACTACTCGGCAGCCGGCGCGACGAAGCCGGCGGGCACGAGGGGGTCGATCTCGGCAGCGAGCTGCTCGAGGGTCTTGCCGCCTGAAAGTGTCTTGCCGTTGACATAGAATGTCGGCGTCCCCGTCAGCTTGAATTCTTCCAGCGCCTGGTTCTTCAGCGCTTCAATCCCGTTCAGCGTGTCCTGATTCGTCAAGGCGGCGTTGAAGGTTTCCTCTGTAAAGCCGAGTTGCTGGGCCACCGCGAAGATAGCGTCGCGCGGCTTGTCGGACATGCCCCAATCATTCTGGGTGCGGAAATAGGTGGAGATCACCTCGTGATAATGCTCGGGGCCGGCGGCTTCGGCCAGCATGAAGATGGCGGCGTCCAGCGCGTTGCGGGCGAAGGGCCGGACGATGAACCTCACCTTGCCGGTATCGATGTAATCGGCCTTGAACGGCTCGTAGACGCTATTGTGGAAGCTGGCGCAATGCGGGCAGGTGGGGGAGGCATATTCGATCACGGTGACCGGGGCCTCGGCATGGCCCTCGATATGATCGATAAGGCCGCCGGCCGGCTCCATCAGCTTGGACACATCGATCACGTCGCCTTCGGCCGCCTGGGCGATGCTCAGGCCGGACAGGCTCAGCGCCGAAGCGGCGGCGGCGAGAATGATGGTTTCACGGCGATTGAACTTCACGTTTGCGGCTCCTGATTATTCTCTGCGCGAGACTACACGCGGGGAAGGTGTCGGCAAGTGGGCAATGGCATCACTTGCCGGTGAACAGCCTATCCGCTGTTTCGTTTCGATCTGCTGGAGAGCGCCAGACCCAGCGTCCTCAGCGCCTCCCTCAGATTGTCGTCTTCGACCTTTTCGGTCTGGGCGCCGACCTTTGCAAGCATGCTCTGGCTCGGTTGATAGGGCTTTTGCACTTTACGGCCTGAACCGGGGGTGAATGGCTCGGCGCATAACCGTACATCCTTGACCAGCACATAGCCGAAATAGCGGTTGACCGCCGCCGCGATGGCGGGCGCCTCGTGCTGGACGAAGAGCGCCTGTCCCGGCGCACAGCGCAGATGCAGCGTCGCGCCTTCCGCATTATGCGCGGCGCGCGGCCAGCTCAGCCGGTCCGGCAGCGTGGTCCGGTCGAAGGGGGGCGGCGCGATGGCCGGCCAATGGGTGATGATGTCCCGGCCGGCAAAGCCGCGCTTGCGCAGCACGGGGTCGATGGCGCCCGCCAGCGCATCGGCGACGGAAACTACCCTGTTGCGGCGTTTATATGCGGGCTGCTCGTCCTTGGACATGTCTTGCAATATCCCCAGTCGGCTATGCCGGCAAGGGGGAGGAAGGGAAGGAGCCGATAGCGCCCCCTTCTCGACCCGTCACCCCCGCGTCAAGCGCGAGGGTGACGCGCGGTGGTTTCGGGGCGATCACATCCGAGGGCAGACAAGAAGCCTTTGCCGCTGCGCCCGCTCCGCGCTAGAACCGGCGTAGTTGAGAGCCACCTTGCCCAGATTATCCCTCGCCGAACCCCACCCAATCGATGCCGAAGCCGTGCTTGCCTGGTACGATGTGCATGCGCGCGACCTGCCCTGGCGGGTGTCGCCTGCCGACCGGCAGCGGGGCGTCAGGCCCGATCCTTACCGGGTCTGGCTGAGCGAGGTCATGCTGCAACAGACCACGGTGGCGGCGGTGAAGAATTACTTCCTCCGCTTCACCGGGCTGTGGCCGAATGTCCGGGCGCTGGCCGAAGCGCCGCTGGATGCGGTGCTGCGCGAATGGGCCGGGCTGGGTTATTACGCCAGGGCACGCAACCTGCATGCCTGCGCCCAGGCCGTATTGCGGGATCATGACGGGGTTTTTCCGCAAAGCGCGCTGGCTTTGCAGACGCTGCCCGGCATCGGCGCCTATACCAGCGCCGCCATTGCGGCGATCTGTTTCGACGAGCCCGTCGCGGTGCTGGACGGCAATCTCGACCGGGTGCTGGCGCGCTATCACGCCCTGCCGGTTCCGGTGCGCGCGGCCAAGGAAGAATTGCGCGCCGCCTTGCAGGCATCGGTGCCCGAACGGGCCGGGGATTTCGCCCAGGCGATGATGGATCTGGGCGCGACCATCTGCGCGCCGCGCGTGGCCTCTTGCCTGATTTGTCCGCTCCAGCCTTCTTGCGTGGCCTCGAAACAGGGCGAGCCGACGCATTATCCGGTCAAGCCGCAAAAGGCCGAAAGACCGGTGCGTCGCGGCCATGCCTATGTCATGACCGATGCCGCTGGCGATGTCTATTTGCAGAGCCGGCCGCATCAGGGCCTGCTGGCCGGCATGACCGAGGTGCCGAATTCGGACTGGGCCGGCGCATTGACCGATCCCGTCTATCCAGTTCCCGCCCAATGGCGGCATCGCGGCCAGGTGGTGCATATATTCACCCATTTCCGGCTGGAACTGGAAGTGTGGTCGGCAATCGTCGCGCCGGACGGGCTGCAACAGGGCTGGTGGGCCGAACCACAGGCGCTCAAGGGCGAGGCGCTGCCGACCCTGTTCCGCAAGGTGCTGGCGCAGGCGGGCTTGGACAATTGATTGCGCCATAGGTCACGAAAAAGGCCGCCGGGGCAAACCGGCGGCCAGTTGATAGAGCCTGATGGGGAGATTGGAGGTCAGGATCAGGCAGAAAGCAAATCAAGTTTTTGGCGAATGTCGGCCCTCAGGCTATCGAGGGGCTCCACGCGCCCGGATTGTTCATGGTGCCAGAAGGTCCAGCCGTTGCATGACTCGGAGCCCTGAACCAGCGCCCCGACCTTGTGGATCGAGCCCTGGTGCGAACCCGAGACGAGCGAGCCGTCTGCGCGAACCATGGCCGAATAACGCCGCCCCGCATCGAATAGTTGCGCACCGATTTCGATCACCCCCTGCTCGACCAGCGAGCCGAAGGGGATGCGGGTTTCCTTGCGCTTGGGCGTCACCGATTGCAGCGCCTCGAACATTCCGGGACGGATGCTGGCAATGCGCTGGCGGGCGCCGGCAATATAGGTTTGTTCGCGTTCAATGCCGATGAAATGGCGGCCCAGCTTGCGGGCCACCGCTCCGGTCGTGCCGGTGCCGAAAAACGGATCGAGCACGATATCGCCCGGCCTGGTCGTGGCATTGAGGATGCGGAACAGGAGGGCTTCGGGCTTCTGGGTCGGATGCAGCTTGCTGTCGTCCTCACCCTTGAGGCGTTCCGCGCCGGTGCAGATGGGAAAGAGCCAGTCGCTCCGCATCTGGGTGTCGTCATTGGCCAGCTTCATGGCTTCATAATTGAAGGTGACGCGGCTCTTCTGGCTCTTGGCGGCCCAGATCAGGGTTTCATGGGCATTGGTGAAGCGGGTGCCGCGGAAATTGGGCATCGGATTGGCCTTGCGCCAGACGATGTCGTTGAGCATCCAGAAATCGAGGTCCTGCAGCGCCGCGCCGACCCGAAAAATATTGTGATAGGAGCCGATGACCCAGAGCGCCCCATCGGGCTTGAGCAGCCGCCGCGCCGCGCCGAGCCAGGCGCGGGTAAAGGCGTCGTAATGGGCGAAAGAGTCGAATTTGTCCCAATCGTCATCCACCGCATCGACCTTGGACTGATCGGGGCGGGTGAGACTCTGCTCGAGCTGCAGATTATAGGGGGGGTCGGCGAAAATGAGATCGATGGAGCCGGCCGGCAGACTATTCATATGGTCGATGCAATCGCCCATCAGGATAGTATCGATCGGGAGGCGCGTGGCCACCCTTTCCGCATCGGCCTGACGGGCCGTACGCGCGGTACGCAACATACACTTAACCCTAACGCATTACTAACAGGACCGTTATAGCGGCCTGGGGTTAATGGAGCGTTCGCAAGGGGTTAGCAGGGAGTTAACCGGAGGCGGCCAGCGCGGTTTTTCGCACCAGCAGCGCCGCCACCGGGGCGAAGCCGTTGCGGTGATGGCGGCAGGGGCCATGGCGATCCAGAGCCGCCAGATGCGCCGCCGTTCCATAGCCCTTGTGGCCGGCAAAGCCGAAATGGGGAGCGTCGCAATCCATGATCGCGCACATGCGGTCGCGCGTCACCTTGGCGATTATCGAAGCCGCCGCGATGGAGACGCTGCGGCCGTCGCCCCCGATCAGGGCGATGCCGGGGCAGGGCAGGCCGGGCGGCACGTCGCGCCCGTCGACCAGCACCCGGTCGGCGGGGCGCGGCAAGGCGCGCACGGCGCGGGCCATGGCGGCGAGGGTGGCGCCGCGAATGTTGAGCGCCAGGATATCGCCCGGCGGGGCGGTGACCACGGCGATTTCGGCGCTGGCGACGATCTCTTCATAGAGCTCGTCGCGGCGCTCGGGTGTCAGCTTCTTGGAATCGTTAAGGCCGGTGGGGATGCGCGCCGGATCCAGCCGCACGGCGGCGACGACGACCGGCCCCGCCAATGGCCCGCGCCCCGCCTCGTCGACACCGGCGACCAGGCGCGCGCCCCGCGCCAGCAGCATCTGTTCATGGCTGTAATCGGGATAGCCGGCTTCGGGCGCGAACAGTTCTGCGCTGACCATTTCCACCTTGAGGCGCCGGCCCGCCATCAGGAC
The DNA here is from genome assembly GCF_030285925.1 of Devosia sp. YIM 151766. Taxonomy (NCBI): domain Bacteria; kingdom Pseudomonadati; phylum Pseudomonadota; class Alphaproteobacteria; order Hyphomicrobiales; family Devosiaceae; genus Devosia; species Devosia sp. YIM 151766. The sequence continues at coordinate 608,994 of NZ_CP127251.1, forward strand.
CTCCGGCTGAGGCCGGCCTCCAGCGCCGCGCGGTCGGCAGCGAACAGATGGTGGCCCCGCCGATTGGTCTCGCCGACGAAATCGCCGAGCGCCTTGCTGCGCGCGACATGTTCGGAAATGTCGCCGAGAATGGCCAGGCGCATCTGGTAATTTTGCAGCTTCTGGAAGAAGTGCCCGGCCAGCCTGGTGCTGAGATCAAAAAATTCCGGGGCGAAGCGGCTGGAGGGGACGACGAGCATGTCGGTCTCGGTGCCATAGGTTTCACCGAGCAGGTCGAGCGCATCCTGTTCGCTGCCGATGGCCGGGCCATCGGCGGCGACGAAGAACAGGGTGAGATTGCCGAGGCGCTCGCTGGCCAAAGCCGACTCCTTTTCCAAACCTTGGCCATGCTGATATAGGAATCTGGCCGGGGGGCAAAGGTGAGAGAGACACGATGCGCAAAGCAATCTGGCTATTGGCCCTGGCCCTGGCCCTGCCCGCCGGTCCGGCCATGGCCGAACCCTTCCATCATCCCTTCGGCGAATGGCGGGAATATCACCGCGACTGGCTGGCCGCCTGTCCCGACGCCATCGACGAGGACGCCACCGATTTTTACGGCTATTCCTGCTTTGCCAGCACCGGCAGCCAGGAACGCAACGGCGCCAACCTGCCGGCCTACAAGCTGACATTGATCCGCAACCGGCTCGATGGCGAGATCGACCTGGCCATTACCGTCTCGCCCGAAAGCGGCGATTATGATGCCGAGCGGCCCATGGTGCTGGCCTTTGGCGGCGAAAGACCGGTCACGCTTGCCATGGGAACGGATCTGGAAACCCGGCACAACACCATCAATCAATTTTTTCTGATCGGCCCGGTTCGCGACGACGTGCTGGACAAGATGAAGGAACGCAACGCCGTCACGCTTGCCGTGCCGCTGACGGGCGTGGACCAGCCGGTCGAAAGCCGGATGTCGCTGCGCGGAGTGCTGGCCTCGCTCGATTTCATGTCCACCTATGCGCGCAAGGTGGCGCAATATTAGCTAGCGGCTTCGCCCGGCCCAGAGCGCGATGGCTTCGACCAGCGCATCGATATGGGCCGGCAGATGCGCCTCCATGGCCAGTTCCCACAGGCGATGGGTGCCGGTGAGAAGGTCCACCCTGTCCCGATCGATATGGCGGCCGGTCCCGCGTTCATAGGCCGTGATGATCCGCGCGGTCAGATCGTCCGAGACCAGATTGGAATAGAGAAAATCCTGATGCAGGGGCCCGAGGCCGGAATCGGCGAAGTCGTAAACGCCGTTGAGCCGCCCGGCGGCATGGTCGAAGGCCATGTTCCAGCCATGGCCGTCGAAAAAGCCGTAGATGGTGCCATAGGGATCGGGGCCGAGATCGCGCCAGCGCGCCATGATCGCCTCGGCGAAGGGCCACAGCGTTTCTGGCAGGACCGGCCGGATGCGACGCAGGATTTCGTCGGCGTCGAGCCAGGCTTCGACCGGAAGGGCGCCGGCCGCCACGGCCTCGGCGGGATCGATATCGTGCAATTGGGCGTAAAAATGCCCCATCGCCTCACCGAGTACCAGGCGGGCGGCATCGTCCAGCGCCTCATATTGCGGGGTGACTAGATGCTCGCCCGCTATCTTGTCGTGGCTGGAAAAGACAAGCGGGGTTTCGAACAGCGCCAGCGAAGGTACGCGCATGTCGACCTTGGCGCCCACCAGCCCGAGAATGCTCACCTCGCGGCGCAGCGCGGCTTCGCCCCGTTCGTGCCGCGGAAACTTGAAGATGATCCGGTCATCGACATCCACGGCGACGCTGTCCCAGCCTTCGGACAGCAGGCGGAAGGATGCGTTTTCCAGCGCAGGAAAACGGACGATGATGATGTCCCTGAGGGCCGAAAGTTCGAACGGCGATGCCGGCATTGTGCCTCCGCAATGTCGGCGCCTTTTTAGGGCATTTCAGGTTTTCAGGGAAATCACGGCCGGGAAGCGGGGGATTCGGCCGTCATTGCCGGGCTGTCTCGGCAATCCATGGGAGAGAGAAGAACCCTCGGGTCAAGCCCGAGGGTGACGAGCGGTGCGTTGGTCCGCTGACGAGCGATAATAGGGCGATCAGCGGGTGGGGTAAGACAGCGCTAGAACAGGCTCATCTGCCTGGTTTCCAGCTTCGGGGCCTCGAAGAGGTTGGTGCGCAGCCCGGGCAGCTTGGCGTTCAGCCCATAGCGGTCGCGGGCCTTTTCGAAGCGCTGGCGCAGCAGGACGGCATAGGGGCCTTCGCCGGTCATGCGTACGCCCCAGCGCGAATCGTAATCCTTGCCGCCGCGCGTATCCCGCACCAGCGACAGCACATGGCGCACCCGGTCGGGAAAATGCCGGAGCAGCCATTCGCGGAACACGTCGCGCACTTCGCCGGGCAGGCGCAGCAGGATCATCTGGGCGCTGAGCGCGCCCTGCGCCTTGCCGGCGTCGAGAATGCGTTCCAGCTCCATGTCGTTGATGGCGGGGATCATCGGCGAGGCGAAGATGGAAGTCGGCACCCCGGCTTCCGACAATAGCCTTATGGCCTCCAGGCGGCGGGCGGGGGAGGAAGCGCGCGGCTCCATCTTGCGGCTGAGCTTATGGTCCATCGAGGTGACCGAGAGCGCCACCTTGACCAGGCCCAGATTGGCCAGTTCGCTCAGCAGGTCGAGATCGCGCACGATCAGCGCCGATTTGGTGGTGATCATCACCGGATGCCTGGTCTCCAGCATCACTTCGAGAATGCCCCTTGTCAGCTTGTGCTGGCGCTCGGCCGGTTGATAGGGATCGGTATTGGTGCCCATGGCGATGGGCTTGGGCCGGTAATTCTTCGCCGCCAGCTCGGCCCGCAGCGTCTCCACCGCATTGGTCTTGATATAGATGTCGCGCTCGAAATCCACGCCGGGCGAGTGACCGAGATAGGCGTGGGATGGCCGGGCAAAGCAATAGGAGCAGCCATGCTCGCAGCCGCGATAGGCGTTGATCGAGCGCTCGAAGCCGATATCGGGACTGTCGTTGGAGGTGATGATGCTCTTGGCACGCTCGATATGTTCGACGGTCTCGAACACGGGCAGCGGCTCGACGCTGCCCCAGCCGTCATCGAAGCTGTCGCGCTGATGCACCTCGAAGCGCCCGGAGCGGTTGGACTGGGCGCCGCGCCCGCGAATGCGCTCCGGCTGCACCAGTTCGCGCCGCGCCAGATCGGCGTCGCGGCTGCGGCTCAAGCGTTCCAGGGCTTCGAAGGAGGGGGCCTGGTAAAGCGCCATTCTCATGTCTCCGGCTGCAATGCCGGGGCAGAATCGTCTGTACCGGCCTGTTCCGAACCTAGCAGCACAATGAGAACATAACAAGAACATTGACTGCGGACGCCGGCGCCTCAGTGCTGATATCGGCAGGGCTCTTATGCATTACAAGACTGGACGGGACGCGATTATCTGCGTAGAGAAGCCGCCCCTCGGCCCGCCGTTCCGTTCCGCATGACTGGTTCGCTTTCGCTCGCATGACCCTGGCCGGTCTGCGCGAAGAGCGGGCGTCGCTACTGACACGGCATGTCGCAGGATTTTTGGAGAGAGCTGTCGAAACCGGACGGGTCTCTCCGTCGCATGCCCGACACCAACGCTTCCCAAGGGATACGGAATGACAATGGAAACCACAATGGACGCTTCCCCCGAGAGTGCGCCGCACTCCTCCGACAATGCGGCGCGGAACCGGCTGGTGATCGCCATCCTGCTGGTGTCGACCTTCGTGGTCTTCCTCAATGAGACCATCATGAGCGTGGCTATCCCGCACCTGATGAACGATCTGGGGGTCACGGCGGGCGCCGCGCAATGGCTGACCACGGCATTCCTGCTGACCATGGCCATCGTGATCCCGATCACCGGTTTCCTGCTGCAGCGCATTAATACAAGGCCGATCTACATGCTGGCCATGTCGATCTTCACCCTGGGCACGCTGGTCTGCGCCCTGGCACCGGGCCTGGAAATGCTGATCTTCGGCCGGGTGATCCAGGCCACCGGCACGGCCATCATGATGCCGCTGCTCATGACCACGGTGATGACGCTGGTGCCGCCGGAAGGGCGCGGCAAGACCATGGGCAATATCTCGATCGTCATGGCGGTGGCCCCGGCCATCGGCCCGACCATCGGCGGTTTCATACTGGCCCATTTCGACTGGCGCTTCATGTTCTACTTCACCCTGCCGATTGCCGCCGGGGCGCTGCTTCTGGGAGCGACGCGCATCCGCAACGTCTCCAATCCGCGCTATGCGCCGCTCGACGTTTTATCGGTGATCGTCTCGGCGCTGGCCTTTGGCGGCCTCGTCTATGGCCTGTCCAGCCTGGGCGAGAGCGCCGAGCCTGGCTCGGCCATTCCGAGCTGGCTGCCGCTTGTCGTCGGCGTCGTTTCCATGGCCATCTTCATCTGGCGGCAATTGCAATTGCAGAGCGAGGACAAGGCCCTGCTCGACCTGCGCACCTTGCAGCACCGCAATTATACGCTGGCGCTGATCACCATGGCCATCGCCATGGTCGCCCTGCTGGGCAGTTCGATCCTTTTGCCCATCTACACCCAGAACGTGCTCGGCCTCGACACTTTGCAGACCGGCATGATCCTGCTGCCGGGCGGGCTGCTCATGGGCGTGATGGGGCCCATTGTCGGCCGCCTCTATGACCGCGTCGGACCCCGCCCATTGCTGGTTCCCGGTGTGATCATGGTGTCGGCGGTGATGTGGGCCTTGACCTTTGTCAGCCAATATACCCCGGTCTGGGCGGTGGTCGCCGGCCATGTCACCCTGAGCTTCAGCCTGGCCCTGGCCTTTACCCCGCTCTTCACCGCCTCGATGGGCTCGGTGCCGGCGCCGCTCTATTCCCATGCCAGCGCCATTCTCGGTTCGGTGCAGCAGGTGGCGGGCGCCGCGGGCATTGCCCTGTTCGTCGCGGTGATGAGCCTGCGCACCGCCTCGGCGGCGGCGGAGGGCCTGGAAGCCGTCGACGCCCTGGCCGCCGGTATCCGCGCCGGTTTCCTGTGCGGCGCCATCATCTCGGTGGCCATGGTCATTGCCGCATTCTTCGTGCGGCGGCCGGAAGGCGGCGCGCCCGGCATGGGCGGGCATTGAGGCTCCCCGACCTTCTTCAACCCCACCGCTCGTCACCCTCGCGCTCGACGCGAGGGTGACGATCCGATACGGGAAAGGTCCGGACTATTTCTCCGCCAGGCGCGGCATCAATTCCACGAAATTGCAGGGCTTGTGCCGGTAGTCGAGCTGGTGGCTGAGAATGCCTTGCCAGGCATCGCGGCAGGCGCCGCGCGAGCCGGGCAGGCAGAACACGAAAGTGGTGCCGATCAAGCCGGCTGTGGCGCGCGATTGCAGCGACGAGGTGCCCACTGTCGTGCCCGAATATTGGTGGAACAGCACCGAAAAGCCCTCCATCCGCTTGTCGAATAATGGCTCGACGGCTTCCGGGGTGACGTCGCGGCCGGAAAAGCCGGTACCGCCGGTGGTCAGGATCACGTCGACATCCGGATTGGCGACCAGCGCCTGCACGGCGGCGCGGATGAGCTGGATGTCGTCGCGGATCACCTGCCGCTCGAAACAGCGATGGCCATCGGCCTCCAGCAGCGCTTTGAGCAGCGCGCCGCCGGTATCGGTTTCAAGGGTCCGGCTGTCGGATACGGCGATGACGGCGATGGCGAGCGGCTTGAATTCCCGGTCTTCGAATCTTTCCGTCTTGAACATCGTCATCACTATCCAGGGTTTCGATCAATTCCTCCGGCACAGGCGCTTCGCCGCCGGATGAGCCCAATTCGTCATCATTATCACCGCGCGGGTCGAGGACAAAGGTTTCCGGGGTCACCTGCTTGTCGCTCATCGGCTGGAACGGCGCTCGCGCCGCCGCATCGGGGCGCTGGCGGACGCGCATGCGCAGATAGGCCGCGCCGGCCAGGGCGCCGTGGAAGGTCGCGGTGACGACGAACAGGCCCACCGGGCTCCAGGCGCCCATGATCAGCGAGGCCACGGCCGGGCCGATGGCCAGGCCCAGGCCCAGGATCAGCAGCATGCCGCCGGCGATCTTGGCGAATTCCCCCTCCTTGGCGAAGTCATTGGCATGGGCAACCGCGACCGCATAGATCGGATTGGCGGCGAAGCCATAGGCGGCGAACAGCACATACATGCCCCAGCCCGCCTCGGGATTGACGATCGCGGTTGTCGCGCCCACCAAAGCCGCGAAGCCGGCCAGCCCGATCAGCACCTTGCGGCGGTCGATCCGGTCGGACAAGCGCCCGAACGGCACCTGCGCCACCGCCCCCAGAATGGCGGCGAGGGCGAAGAGCAGGGCAATGCCGCTGGCATCCAGCCCCTGTTCATAGCCATAGACCGGCGCCAGCGTGCCGAAGGCGCCATTGGCCATGCCGCAGGAAAAGGCGGCAATCGCGGCGACCGGCGAGGTGCGATAGAGCAGGCCGATATCGAGCTTGGCCGATTGCAGCGGCTTGGGCTGGGGGCTGGAGGTCAGCGCCGTGGGCAGCACGGCGCAGATGAAGCGGATGGCGCCGATGACGAAGGGGATATAGCCGGCAGTGCCGGTGACCGACATGGCGATCTGCCCCATGGTGGAAGCGGCCATGTTGATGGTCACATAGATGGAAAAGATGGTGCCGCGGCTCTTGTTGTCCGCGACTTCGTTGAGCCAGCTTTCCACGATCATCGCCGCGCCGGCGAAACAGAAACCGGACAGCGCGCGCAGCAGGATCCAGCTTACATCGTTGATCCACAACAGGTTCAGCAGGATGGTGATGGTGCCGATGGCCGCCATTACCGAAAAGGCGCGGATATGGCCGACCTTGCGCACCACCAGCGGCACAAAGAGCGAGCCGGCCACGAACCCCACCGACCAGCCGGTGCCGACCAGGCCCAGCGCCAGGAGCGAGAAATCCTCTTCCCTGCCGCGCACCGAGAGCAGCAGGCCCTGCAACCCGCCGCCGAACATGAGCAGGGCCGAGCCGAGAAACAGGGCATAAATCTTGATGACGGAAGCCATGACGCGAAAGGGCCTTCGCTGGTGTGTTCAACGCTGCAAATCACTCGAACACGACCATAGCGTGGCGATTGGTGAAATGGACCCCGAAATTACGCCTTCTCTACAAGCCCCAGGCTGTTCATCTTCATGCGCAGGCTCAGCAGATCCTTCCAGGCCTGCTGCTTGGCCGGCGGATTGCGCAGCAGATAGGCCGGATGCAGCGTCGGCAGCGCATCGACCTCATGGGCGCCGATGGCGACATTCTGCCATTTGCCGCGCATCTTGATGATGCCATTGGTGGTCTTGAATATGGTCTGCATGGCCGGGCCGCCCAGGGTCATCACCAGTTTCGGCGCCACCAGTTCCACCTGCCGGTGCAGGAAGGGCAGGCACAATTCCAGCTCTTCCGGCGTCGGCGTGCGATTGCCGGGCGGGCGCCAGGGCACGGTATTGACGATGTAAACCGAGCTGCGGTCGAGGCCGATAGCGGCCAGCATGCGGTCGAGCAATTGACCGGAGCGGCCGACAAACGGCTTGCCCTGCCGGTCTTCCTCGGCGCCGGGCGCCTCGCCGATCAGCATGATTTTCGCTTGCGGATTGCCATCGGCAAAGACCAGTTGCGTGGCGCGGAACTTGAGGCCGCAACCATTGTAGTCATTGAGAATATTGCGCAATTCATCGAGCGAGCCGGCGGCGGCGGCCAGCTGGCGGGCCTCGCTGGGATCGCCGCCCACCGGCCCGGCAGCCACCGGTGGCGGCGTCTGCGGCGCGGCGGCGCGCGGCGGCATAATGGCCGGGGCAGGGGGCTTCTGGGCGAAGCGGTCGACCGGATCTTCGCCCATGGCCGTATCGACCCCGGCGGCCCGATACCAGTCGAGCACCGAGAGCATTTCGGCGTTATTGAGCGGTCGATCTTGAGACATTGGGCCCGTTATGTCACACCCCGGAAGGCGCGACCAGCCGCGCCCGGGCCCTGAAGGTAAATTCGCATGGCAGATGCCGGCAATCGTGAAGTGCTGTCCACCGATGTGCTGATCGTCGGCGCCGGTCCATCGGGCCTGGCGGCGGCGATCCGGTTGAAACAGCGCCATCCCGAGCTCGCCGTCACCGTGGTGGAAAAGGCGGCGGAACTGGGTGGGCACATCCTTTCCGGCGCGGTGATGGACCCGGTGGGGCTCGATGCGCTGATCCCCGATTGGCGTCTCAAAAATGCCCCCGTCGGGCCGGATGCGTTAACAGACTGTTATCATTACCTTACGCCAAAACGCGATTTCGTCATCCCTCAGGCCTTGATGCCAATGCAGATGCGGACGCGGGGCGGGATCATCGTCAGCCTGGGCGATCTGGTCCGCTGGCTGGGCGAGCAGGCGAGCGAACTGGGCGTCGATATTTTCCCGATGACGGCGGCGGTCGATGTGCTGCGCGACGGCGACGGACCGGTGCGGGGGATCATCACCGGCGATCTCGGACTGGACCGCGAGGGCAATCCCAAGCCGGGTCATGCCGAAGGGATTGCGCTGGAGGCGAAATATACGCTGATCGCCGAAGGCGCGCGCGGCTCGCTGGCCAAGCACATCATCGGCGCCTTCGCGCTGGACCGGGATGCCAGCCCGCAAAAATACGGATTGGGCATCAAGGAAGTCTGGGAAATCCCGGCCGCGCGGCACCAGCCGGGCAAGGTCGACCATTATCTCGGCTTTCCGCTCGACAATGGCACCGGCGGTGGCGGCTTCGCCTATCATGCGCAGGATCGGAAACTTTATCTCGGCTATGTGGTGCATCTCGACTATGCCGACCCGACGCTGTCGCCCTTCGACGAATTCCAGCGCTTCAAGACCCATTCTGCCATTGCGCCGCTGCTGGAGGGGGCGACCCGGATCAGCTATGGCGCGCGGGCGCTGACGGCGGGCGGCTGGCAGGCCATTCCCGATCTCGCCTTTGCCGGCGGCGGTCTGATCGGCTGCGCCGCCGGTTTCATGAACGCGCCCCGGCTCAAGGCCATCCACAATGCCATCCTTTCGGGCATCGGCGCCGCCGACGCGGTGGGCGCCGCTATCGCCGCAGGAAGGCAGCACGACCTGATCGCCGATTTCGGCCGCCGCGTCATGGCGACCGGCATCGACAAGGAATTGCGCGGCGTGCGCAATTTGAAACCGCTCTGGGCCAAATTCGGCACCTTGGCCGGGGCTTTTCTGGGCGGCGTCGACATGTGGTGCCAGACGATATTGCGTTTCGCGCCCTTCGGGACGCTGCGCTGGTCGACGCAAGATGCCGCGAAATTGCAGCCGATAGCCGCGGTGACGCCGCGCCGCTATGAACGGCCCGACGGCAGGATCACTTTCGACCGCGCCGCATCGGTCTATCTGGCCAATCTGGCGCATGACGAAGACCAGCCGGTCCATCTCAAACTGGCCGATCCCGGCATTCCGGTGCGGGAAAACCTGCCGCGTTATGGCGAGCCCGCGCCGCTTTATTGCCCGGCCGGGGTCTATGAACTGGCCGAGGAGGGCGGGGCACCGGTCTTTCGCATCCATGCCGCCAATTGCGTGCATTGCAAGACCTGTGACATCAAGGACCCGGCCGGCAACATCACCTGGGTGCCGCCCGAAGGCGGCAGCGGGCCGAATTACAGCGGAATGTGACCACGGGCAAACCATGCCGGCCTTGCGGCGCGGTCCCAAAACGGACAATCTTTGCGCCGATTTGCAGCCGGGCACGGCATGGACCGGGTTTGTCGTCTGTGCCCGGAAACGCTCTAGGGAGAATCCAGCCTCGTGACTTTGTTTTCCACTCGTCGGGCTCTGCCCTTGCTTGCGGCGGCCCTGCTGGCGCTGATGGCGCTGCCCTCCATGGCGCAATTCGACGCCGGCATGAGGGTGCAGGAGGCGGCGCGCGATTTGCTCAAGCTGTTCCGCCCCAGCATTTCGGGCTCCTATATGGCCGGCCAGCAGGCCATCAAGGACCTGCGCACCGATGAGGCGGCGCGCTATTTCAACGATGCCGCCCAGGCCGATTGGGACAATGCCATCCTGGTGGAGAGGGCCTTCGTGGCCCTGGCCGCCGACGGGCAGATCAGCAAGGCGGCCAGCACCGCCCGCCGCGCGCTCGAACTCGATTCCGAAAACCAATTGGCCGAACTGGTCGTGGCCGTCGAGGCGTTCAAGGAGCGCCGCTATGCGGCGGCCGAGCGCCGCCTGCGCAATGTGGGCGAGGATACGTTCAGCGGCATTACCGCCAGCATATTGCGGGCCTGGGCGCTGACCGGCGAGGGCAAGACCAGCGAGGCGGATGCGCTGATGGATCGCATCGGCGAGCGCGGCCTTGAGGATTTCCTGCTGTTCCATCGGGCGATGATGGCTGAGGCGGGGGGCAATACCCAATTGGCGCTGGACCTGGCGGAGCGCGCCTATGACCTCGAACCCTATGTAGCCCGGGTCAACGAAATCTATGCGCGCATGCTCGCCAATAGCGGCGATTTCGAAGCGGCCAATGACGTGCTCGATGCCTTCGAGGCGCAGGGCCTGAGCCATGCGGTCATCCGCAATGTGCGCGAAGCGGTGGATGCCCGCCGGCGCCCCGGCATTTTCGCCACCAGCGTCCAGGTCGGCGCCGCCGAAATGTTCCACAGCATCGGCGTGGCCTTGTCGCGCGACCGCAGCTACGACCTGGCGCTGGTCTTTTTGCGGCTGGGCACCTATCTCGACCCGTCCTCGGACGTGCTGGCGCTGGCGCTCGGCCAATTGCTCGACAGTGCCGGCCAGCACGAAGCGGCCAACAAGATCTATGATTCCATTGCCGCCAAATCGGCGCTGAAGCCCACCGCCGTAGTGCGGGTGGCCCAGAATCTCGACGCCCTGGGCGACCGCGAGGAAGCCATCCGCCGTCTGCGCAATATCGTCGCCACCCGGCCGGACGATCTCGATGCCGTTTCGGTGCTGGGCGATCTGTTGCGCTATGACGAGCAATATCTGGACGCCGCCAAAGCCTATAGCGCCGCCATCGACCTTACCGGCGGCGATTCCGTCGCCGATTGGCGCTTCTATTATGTGCGCGGCATCGCCTATGAGCGGGCCAAGGAATGGCCCGAGGCCGAGGCCGATTTCCAGCGGGCGCTGGAGCTCAATCCCGACCAGCCGCAGGTGCTCAATTATCTGGGCTATAGCTGGATCGACATGGACATGCATCTCGACGAGGCGCTGGAAATGATCGAGAAGGCGGTCGAGGCGCAGCCGCGCGACGGCTATATTATCGACTCCCTCGGCTGGGCCTTCTACAAGCTCGGCCGGCTGGACGAGGCGGTGGAAACGCTCGAACGCGCCGTCATGCTGCTGCCCAGCGACCCGGAGATCAACGACCATCTGGGCGATGCCTATTGGAAAGTGGGCCGCAAGCTGGAAGCGCGTTTCCAGTGGAACATTGCCCGCTCGGTCGACGCGATCGGCACTGTCGCCGAGCGCGTCGCGCCCAAGCTGGCGGACGGATTGACGCCGGAAAACGAGACCGAATAGCGCTCGCTCATGGGGCAGAAGCTTATCCAGCCGGCGCCGGCCAAGATCAATCTGGCCCTGCATGTCACGCGGCGGCGCGATGACGGCTATCACGAGCTGGAAAGCCTGATCGTCTTCGCCGACCTCTCCGACGAGCTGGAGGCGCATGCCGCCGACCGGGACAGCCTGGTGCTGTCCGGACCGTTCGGCGACGCGCTCGGCGCCGGGCCGGATAATCTGGTCTTGCGGGCAGTGGCGGCCTTCCGGGCGCGCTGGCCGCAACTATCGCCGCCGGGCCTGGCGCTTCACCTCGCCAAGAACCTGCCGGTGGCGGCGGGCATTGGCGGCGGCTCGGCCGATGCGGCGGCGGCCCTGCGCCTCATGGCCGCCCTGGCCCCGGAGCCGGTGCCGGTGGCCGGGCTGGTCGACCTGGCGGCCGGGATCGGCGCCGATGTGCCGGCCTGTCTCCTCTCGCGCCCGCTGGTGGCGCGGGGCATAGGCGAAATCCTCTCGCCCCTGCCGGAATTTCCCCCGCTTTACCTGGTGCTGGTCAATCCGGGCATCGCCGTGGCTACAGCCGACATCTTCCGGCGCCTGCGCAGCCACGACAATTATCCGCTGCCGGCCCTGCCCACGCCGCTGACCCGCCCGGCGCAACTGGGCCTGTGGCTGGCCGAAACCCGCAACGACCTCGAACCTCCGGCCATCAAGCTGGTGCCGGAAATCGGCCGGCTGATCGACGAACTGGCCGACAGCCCCGGCTGCATGCTGGCGCGCATGTCCGGATCCGGGGCGACGGTGTTCGGCCTGTTCGGATCGGCGGGGCCGGCGCATGAAGCGGCCAGCGAGATAAGGCGGCTGCATCCCGATTACTGGGTGGGCACGGCGCCATTATTGGCGGCGGCATAGGGGTCATGATGCGCGCGAGAGGTCGGGTGCGGCGCTCGTTGAATCGCCGGCATTTCCCCTACCGCATGGACAACCCGCCATCGCCGCGCTAATCACGCCGTGCCCACCAAAACCGGTTATCCGCCATGCCCGAACTTCTGCTCGAACTCTTCTCCGAGGAAATTCCCGCCCGCTTGCAGCGGCGCGCCGCCGAGGACCTGAAGAAGGCCGTCACCAATGCGCTGGTCGAGGCGGGTCTGGTCTACGAGGGCGCCAAGGCCTTCGCGACGCCGCGCCGGCTGGCACTGACCGTTTCAGGCCTGCCGGCCCGCTCGCCGGACACGCGCGAGGAAAAGAAGGGGCCCAAGGTCGGGGCGCCGCAGCCGGCCATTGACGGCTTCCTGCGGTCGGCCGGCCTGACCTCGATCGAACAGGCCAAGGTGGCAAGCGACGCCAAGAAGGGCGATTTCTATGTGGCGCTGATCGAAAAGCCCGGCGCCGACGCGGTGGCATTGCTCTCGGCCATTCTGCCGAAAGTCATGGCGGATTTCCCCTGGGCCAAATCCATGCGCTGGGGCGCGGGGAGCTTCAACTGGGTGCGGCCGCTGCGCGCCATTACCGCGACCTTCGGCACCGACAATGACGAACCCGTCATCGTGCCCTTTGCCCTGGCCGGCATCGAAGCCGGGCAGACCACGTTCGGCCATCGCTTCCTGGCGCCCGTGGCCATCCGCGTGAAGCGGTTCGACGATTATCTCGTGGCGCTGGAGCGCGCCAAGGTGGTGCTCGATAGCGACCGGCGCAAGGACATCATCCGCACCGATGCCGACCATCTCGCCTTCGCCCAGGGGTTGAGCATCATCGAGGACGAGGGCCTGCTGGAGGAAGTGGCCGGGCTGGTCGAATGGCCCAATGTGATGATGGGCTCGTTCGATGCCGAATTCCTCAAACTGCCCGAGGAAGTGATCATCGCCACCATCCGCGCCAACCAGAAATGCTTCTGCCTGCGCGATGGAGCGGGCAAGCTGGCGCCCAATTTCATCATCATCGCCAATACCATTCCCGCCGATGGCGGCGCCTTGGTGGTGGCGGGCAATGAGCGCGTCATCCATGCCCGCCTCAGCGACGCGGCTTTTTTCTATCAGGGCGACCTTGCCATTCCGCTGGAGCATGGCCTGCCCAAGCTCGAAGACATGGTGTTCCACGCCAAGCTGGGCAGCCAGTTCGCCATGGTGCAGCGGCTGGTGAACCTTGCCGCCGAAATCGCCCCGCTTGTCGGCGCCGATGTCGAAAAGACCAAGCGCGCCGCCATGCTGGCCAAGGCCGATCTCGTCACCGGCATGGTCGGCGAATTCCCCGAATTGCAAGGGCTGATGGGGCGCTATTATGCCAGCGCCCAGGGCGAGCCGGCAGAAATCGCCCAGGCGCTGGAAATGCACTACAAGCCGCTCGGCCCCTCCGACCGGGTGCCGAATGAGCCGGTTTCCATCGCCGTGGCGCTGGCCGACAAGCTCAACGTGCTCTCCGGCTTCTGGTCCATCGACGAAAAGCCCACCGGCTCGCGCGACCCCTTCGCGCTGCGCCGCGCGGCTTTGGGCGTCATTCGCATCATCAGCGAGAACGGGCTGAAATTCCCGCTCCAGGTCGAGCCGGACCTGCTCGCTTTCTTCCATGACCGCCTGAAAGTGTCGCTGCGCGATGCCGGGGCGCGGCACGATCTGGTCGATGCGGTCATTGCCGCCGACAGCAACGACATCTTGCAGATCGTTCAGCGCGCCGAGGCGCTGTCGAGCCTGCTGGCGTCCGAAGATGGCGCCAACCTGCTGGCCGGCTATCGCCGCGCCGCCAATATCCTGGCCGCAGAGGAGAAGAAGGACGGCAAGGCCTATGCCGGCGCGGTCGATACGGGGGCCCTGAAACTGCCGGAGGAAACGGCGCTGGCCTTCGCGGTGGACGCGGTACATGCCGCCGTCGCGGCCGCTGTCGCCGGCGATGATTACAAGGGCGCCATGAGCGAACTGGCGACGCTGCGCGCGCCGGTCGATGCCTTCTTCGAGGCCGTGCTGGTCAACGATGCCGATCCGGCGGTGCGCGAAAACCGGCTGCATCTGCTGGCCGGGCTGCGCGATACCATGCATCTGGTGGCGGATTTCGGCAAGGTCGCCGGATAGACCGGCCGGCACCATGACGTCTCAAGGATAGGGCCGGGTCAGAATGGCGGCGTGAAGCTCTCGAGCTTTTGCGGCTTGAACGGGGCCATGCCTTCGCGGGCCAGTTCGTCGGCGCGCTCGTTCAATTCGTCGCCATTATGGCCCTTGACCCAGTGCCAGGAGATCTCGTGGCGTCTGGTGGCCTCGTCCAGCGCCTGCCAGAGTTCGACATTCTTCACCGGCTTCTTGTCGGCGGTCTTCCAGCCATTGCGCTTCCAGCCGTGAATCCAGCTCTGCACCCCGTTCTTCACATATTGGCTGTCGGTATGCAGCTCGACAGTGCAGGGGCGGTTCAGCGCGTTGAGCGCCTCAATGGCAGCGGTCAGCTCCATCTTGTTATTGGTGGTCAGCGGCTCGCCGCCCTTGAGCTCCTTGCGGTGCCGGCCGAATTGCAGGATGGCGCCCCAGCCGCCCGGACCGGGATTGCCCGAACAGGCGCCGTCGGTATGGATGATGACCTTGTCAGCCACGGCCGGAAGCCGTTTCGAGATTGCGCAGGATTTTGGGGATGTTGAAGGCGATGCGCTCTTCGGCGGTGGTGACCGTCTCGACCTTGACCGCATAGCGTTCGGCGAAGGCGTCGATGACTTCTTCCACCAGGCTCTCGGGCGCCGAGGCGCCGGCGCTGACGCCCAATGACTTGAGATCGCCATAGCGCGACCAGTCGATATCGCTGGCGCGGTCAACCAGCGTCGCAATCTTGCAGCCGCTGCGCAAAGCCACTTCCACCAGGCGCTGCGAATTGGACGAATGGGGCGAGCCGACCACGATCATCGCATCCACCCTGGGCGCGACGGCCTTGATCGATTCCTGCCGATTAGTGGTGGCGTAGCAGATGTCTTCCTTATGCGGGCCATTGATGGCGGGGAAGCGGGCCCTGAGCGCCGCGACGATTTCGCGGGTGTCGTCGACCGACAGCGTGGTCTGGGTCACGAAGGCCAGGGTTTCGGGATTTTTCGGCTCGAAACGGTTGGCGTCCTCCAATGTCTCGATCAGCGTCACCGCACCGGGCGGCAATTGGCCCATCGTGCCGATCACTTCGGGGTGACCCTGATGACCGATCAGCACGATTTCGTGACCTTCCTCGAAATGGCGCGAGGCCTCCACATGCACTTTGGAGACCAGCGGACAGGTGGCATCGAGGAAGAACATATTGCGAGTGCGCGCCTCGGCGGGCACGCTTTTGGGCACGCCATGGGCGGAGAACACCACCGGCGCCTCGGTATCGGGGATTTCCTCCAGTTCCTCGACGAAGATGGCGCCCTTGGCCTCGAGGCCTTCCACCACATATTTGTTATGCACGATGGCATGGCGCACATAGACCGGCGCGCCATATTTTTGCAGCGCCAGTTCCACGATCTGGATGGCGCGGTCCACGCCGGCGCAGAATCCGCGCGGGGCGCAGAGCAGAATATCGAGTTGCGGCCTTTTTTCCATGTCAGATCAGATGCTTTCACTGCCCCGGCAAGTCAAGTGCTGTTGCAGCCGCGCGGGGCATGGGCAATATGTGTCTGGAGCTTGGAAGGGAAATGTCAGGTGAGTTTGGCGCAGGAAATGTTTGCGATTGCCCCGGCGACGGGGAAAGCGAACCTGAGCGCCAGCCAGCTCAAGCTGCTCGCCGGCAAGGCGCGCTGGATTTTCCGCGTCGGCGAGGCAGGCTTCCCCACCATTCCCACCATCGTCATCACCCGCGCCGCCTGGGATGAATTGCAGGCCGAGCGGTCGCGCCGCGACATTCGCCTGCGAACCCATTGGGTTGCCTGCCTGTTCAGGCTGGTGCAGGCCGACGGCAAGCCGCCCCTGCTGGCGGTGCGCACCTCCGCCGCCAGCCATAATGGCGGCCTGATGCCGGCGCGCACCGGCATCGCCGCGCCGGCGGCGCCGGAAGATGCCGTCGACCCCGCGCGGCCCTTGGCCCGGGCCATCAAGGAGGCTTTCGAGAGCTATGGTTTTTCCGGCGGCGGCTGGGGGGGTGCGCGGCAGGAAGAAGACCGGGCGCGGCAGATTGTCCTGGTGCAAGCGGTTGCCGAGGGGGAAACCGAATTGTTCCTCACCCGCAATGCCACGACCGGCGCGCTCGGCCCGGCCGCTGTCGATGGGTATCAATTGCCGCTTCTGCCCGAAAGCGTCAATGCGCTGATCGCCCTGCTCGACGCCAAGGCCGGCCGCCATATGGCCTGCCTCGTCGCCGTCAATCGCGGGCGGGTGCAGTTCCTCTCCGCCCGTCCGGTCCAGGTCAATGCCGGCGCCGAGGTGGAGGCGGCGGTGGACCGGGTGGAGCGCAAGGTCTGGATTCCGCAAAACGCCGTTACCCGCGTCGATGCCAGCCGCCTGGTGCAAATGCTGCATCCGCGCTTGAAATCGCCCGAAGGCATCTCGCCCATCGCCATGGGGCTGGGCGTGTCGCCGGGCGCCGCCAGCGGCGTCATCGTCTTCAATGCCGAGGACGCGGCGCGGATGCGCGCCCGGGGCAATCATTGCATTCTGGTCGTCAACGAGACCGGCCCTTCCGATATCGAGGGCATGAAGGCGGCGACCGGCATCCTCACGGCGCGCGGCGGCATGACCAGCCATGCCGGGGTGATCGCCCGCATTACCGGCAAGCCTTGCGTGGCCGGAGCCCGGACGCTCTCGGTCAATGCGGCGGACATGGTCTGCCGGATCGGCGATCGCGAATTCCGCGCCGGCGATCGCCTGACCATCGATGGCACCGATGGCGCGGTCTATGTCGGCGCCCTGCCGCTGGCCCAGCCGCAGATCGGCGGGGCCATCGGCAAGCTGCTCGGCTGGTCCGATGCCAGCCGCACCATCGCGGTGCGCACCAATGCCGAGACCATCGACGCGGTGCAGACGGCATTGAGCTTCGGCGCGCAGGGAATCGGCCTGGCCCGCTCCGAGCACATGTTCTTCTCGCCCGAGCGCCTGGCGGCGCTGCGGCGCATGATCCTCTCCGAAAACGAGGAGGCCCGTTCCAAGGCCATTGCCGGGCTGGTCGACTACCAGACGGGGGATTATTCCACTCTGTTCGCGGTGATGCAGGGCCGGCCGGTCAATGTCCGGCTGTTCGATCCGCCGCTGCATGAATTCCTGCCGCGCAATGACGAGGAAATCGAGGATACCGCCGCCTCGCTCGGCGTGGCCGTTCGCGCCTTGCGGCTGCGGCTGGAGCGCATTGCCGAGGTCAATCCCATGCTCGGCCATCGCGGGGTACGGCTGGCCATCACCTATCCCGAAATATTGCAGATGCAATTGCAGGCCGTATTGGCCGGCGCCCGCGCCGCCAGCGAAAACCAGGCCGAGCCGGTTGCGGTGGAGGTCATGGTGCCCTTCGTCTCCACGGCCACGGAAGTCGCCTGGGTGCGCGAGCGGGCCATGTCCATCCTCGACAATTCCGGGCTGCTACGCTCCGACCGCGTACGCTTTTCCATCGGCGCCATGCTCGAATTGCCGCGCGCCTGCCTCCGGGCCGGGGATATCGCCTCGATGGTGGATTTCATTTCCTTCGGCACCAATGACCTGACCCAGACCACGTTCGGCATTTCCCGCGATGACGCGCCCACTTTTCTTGCGGCCTATCAGCGCAAGGGCATCTATGAGCGCGACCCCTTCGTTTCCATCGACGAGAAGGGGGTGGGCGAAATGATCGAGATCGCCGTGGCACGGGGCAGGGCGGCCAATCCCGGGCTCAAGATCGGCATTTGCGGCGAGCATGCCGGCGATCCGGCCTCGTTGAGGTTTTTCGCCGGGCTCGGCATCGACTATGTTTCCTGCGCACCTTATCGTGTTCCGGTGGCCCGGCTGACCTTGGCCCAGGCTTCGGCTTAAACTGGCGCGTAAAATGCCCATATGGGTGAAAAGCACTGGCCGATATGGCGGCCGAACAGGGAAGGGCAATGCCTTCGTGAAGAGAGTTTTAGCTGTTTTGGTTCTGCCGGCAATGCTGGCCCTTGCCGGTCCGGCCCTGGCGCAAACTGGCGCGCAATGCGCCGCCATCGATGACGATGCAGCGCGCCTGATCTGCTATGACGATCTCTTCCGCAATGTGAGCGATGCCGGCGACGTGCCGGCGGTGGTCTTCGAATCCGAGCAATTGATCCCCGCCCGCCCCAGCGGCCGGGCCCCGGCGACCATTTCGGTGTCCTGCCAGGCCAATGGCCTGCAAGTGGCTTTCGGCTTTGCCGGTAACACGCTGTCCTCGCTCGGCAACGATGTCGGCATGACGCTGCAATATGACCTGACGCGGCGCAGCAGCACCCTGCCGGTCAATGCCGAAAACACTGCCGTGCTGATCGACAATACCCGCGACGCGCTGGCCTTTATCGACAATCTGGCCGGGGTGACCAATCTGACCGTGCGGGTGACGCCGGCCAGCACGCGGACCTTGTCGGTACGGTTCCGCGTCGATGAATTCGCCCAGATCGCGGCCCCGGTCGTGGCGGCCTGCTCGTAGGGGCGCTGCCGGGCGCACACCGCTGCCATCCCCCTTGGGGGAGTGTTTACATCGGACACTTCGGGGCGAGTTGTCTCGGGACGTAGGGCCCTTAGCCCCCTCCCCCTTGAGGGGAGGGTCGGGGAGGGGGTGCTGCGGTTCCTACACATCCGGTAGCCTTGCCCTGGCTCCGACACCCCCACCCTCAGTCCCTCCCCTCAAGGGGGAGGAAGACGAAAGCGCCGCCGATCCCGTCGCCGAAGCAAGCATCCATTGTAAAACACGCCCTCGAAGGAGGGGTGAAAGCGGCAAGCGCGCCGCCGGGCGACGCAATGCCGCAGGCTCTTGCCGCCCCCGCCTCATCCCTGCCACACCGACGCCTTTTCAACGCCGGGAAACGCATTTACTCGCCGCTAACCCTAATGAGAGATGATCAGCCTCGTCGGCATTTGAGCGTCACCTTTGCCGGCTGAGTTTGTGTTGCGTAGTGTTGAGTAGCGTTTATGGCCCTTTCCCACCGGCCCCAGGTGCGTCCGCACCGGGTCAGAGCGGTTAGCCGGGGATCTGCCCTTGCCAGGACGATGGCTATGGGCGTCGTCGCTTCCCTTGCCTATCTGGGCCTCGCCAATGGCGCGTTCGGCCCAGCTTCCGGCCCCCTCGGCGATTTCGGCGTCCCCGGACGGGAGGCGCCCGAACTGTCCCTCGCCAGCCTCACCTATTCGGGTGTCGATCCAATCATCACCGGCTCGGTCGAGCATTTGTTTGCCTCCGCCAGCTTCACCGGCCCCAACCGGGCCGACAAGACCGACCGGGTGCGCCCCGCTGTCGATGCGCTGGCGATTTCCCGCAGCTTCGAGGAAGTGCGCACGCGGCTGGCCGCGATCCGTGCGCCCGGCGATCCGGCGGCTCTCGGCCAATCCGCTATCGCCGATGCCGGCGGCAATGACGAGGCGGGGCCGCGCATGTCGGTCGCCGCGCTGCACCCCAATGCCGCCGCCGCGCTCGACGCCATTGCCGGCATCGCCCCCCGCTCGGAAAATGCCGTGACCGACCTGGCCTTGCCCGAGACCCTGCCGGAACAATTGGCCTATGCCCGCGCCAATACGCCGGCCACCGGCGGCACGGAGACGGAAGAGGCCCTGCAGGTATCGGATCGCGAGCGCTGGTGCCTGGCCACCGCGATTTATTTCGAGGCGCGCGGCGAGAGCTATCGCGGCCAGACCGCCGTGGCGCAGGTGGTGATGAACCGCGTCAAGGATCATCGCTATCCCGATACGATCTGCGGCGTGGTGTTCCAGAACCAGCATCGGCGCAATGCCTGCCAATTCTCCTTCGCCTGCGACGGGATTCCCGAAGTGGTCAATGAGCGCAAGCCGTGGGAACAGGCGGAAGACATTGCCGCCAAGGTGACCAAGGGCGAGCTTTACCTGACCGAGGTGGGCGACGCGACCCATTACCACGCCACCTATGTGCGCCCGGCCTGGGCACCGCGCATGGACAAGGTCACTCAGATCGGCCTGCACGTCTTCTACAAGTTCAAGCGCGGCTGGCTGTTCGGCTAGGCGGTTTCGCTATTCCGTCCCGCCGCCCGCCGTTTGCAGCCAGGCTTCCCCGCAAGCCTTGGCCAGTTCGCGGATGCGCAGGATATAGCTCTGCCGCTCGGTGACCGAAATCACCCCGCGCG
The DNA here is from genome assembly GCF_030285925.1 of Devosia sp. YIM 151766. Lineage (NCBI taxonomy): Bacteria > Pseudomonadati > Pseudomonadota > Alphaproteobacteria > Hyphomicrobiales > Devosiaceae > Devosia > Devosia sp. YIM 151766. Next base: position 629,699 of record NZ_CP127251.1, read on the forward strand.
CGTCGAGCATGTTGAAATTGTGCGAGGCTTTCACGACCTGCTCATAGGCCGGGATGGCCATGGTCTGGCGGTTGGCTTCCGCGCCCTTGGCGAGAATGGCGCGGCATTCCTTTTCCGCGTCATCGAAATGCCGGAACAGCATTTCGGTATCGGCGGCCTCGAAATTGTATTTCGAGGCTTCCTGCTCGTTTTGCAGGAACACATCGCCATAGGTGACCTTGTCGTCGCCTTCGCGGCCGTTGAAATTGAGGTCATAGACGTTCTCGACGCCCTGCACATACATGGCAAGGCGTTCGAGGCCGTAAGTGATTTCGCCCGGAACCGGCGCGCATTCAAAGCCGGCCACCTGCTGGAAATAGGTGAACTGGCTCACCTCCATGCCGTCGCACCAACATTCCCAGCCCAGGCCCCAGGCGCCCAGCGTCGGGCTTTCCCAATCGTCTTCCACGAAGCGGATATCGTGCAGGGACGCGTCGAGCCCGATCGCGGCCAGCGAGTCGAGATAAAGCTGCTGGATATTGTCGGGCGAGGGCTTCAGGATCACCTGGAACTGGTAATAATGCTGGAGCCGGTTGGGGTTCTGGCCATAGCGGCCGTCCGTGGGGCGGCGCGACGGCTGCACATAGGCGGCTTTCCACGGCTTGGGGCCGAGCGCCCGCAGCGTCGTCGCCGTATGGAAGGTCCCGGCGCCCATCTGCATGTCATAGGGTTGCAGCACGACGCAGCCCTGCTCGGCCCAGAAATTCTGCAGCGTCAGGATGAGACCCTGAAACGAATTGCTGGGATCCATATGGGCGGGGCGAGAGGTCATGGCAAAAATCCTGCGGCAGGTTGCATGGTCGCGTTCCCGAACCGCGAAACCGGCTGCCACTTTCGCCGGGAACGCTCCAGGGCGGACAAACCTCTAGTTTGACGGGTCGGGGCGGTCAATGCCGCATAATGCGCGGCTTGCATTGACAGAAATGCGATCCGCACCGCAGATGCCTGCATGCTGCCGCTCCCCTCCGACCGAGAAATCCTCGCCCGCCTGGGCCATCCCGACGCGCCGCTGCTCGGTTCCGGCGGCGAGGCGCAGGTCTATGCGCTCGATCCCGGGCGCGTGGCGCGCATCATGCGGCCGGGCGCCGATCTGGCGACGGCCACGGCCCGCCAGGACCTGTCGCGCGAAATCGCCGCCGGGGCGCGGCACCTGCCCTTCCTGACGCCCAGGATCGCGGAGGTCCTCGAAATCGACGGCCGTGTCCTCGCCATCGAGGCGCTGCTGCCCGGCGCTCCCGTGGCGCAATTATTGCTGCGGGCGGCCGAAGGGGAACGGCGGGCCCTGATGGCCGATTATCTCGAAACGGCCAGTGCCATTTCGACAATTGGGGTCGAACGCCCGGCCTTTGGACCGCTGCTGGGCGGCGAGAAATTGCAGGCCTCGTCCTGGAACGGCTTCCTGCGGGCGCGCTTGCTGGAAAATCTTTCCGCCTGTCCAAACGACTTGCGTACCGCCGTCGAGGCCGCCGCCGGGACGGCATTGCCCGAACCCGAAAGCGCCGCGCTGGTCCATCTCGATTATTTCCCCGCCAATGTGCTGGCGGAAGGCTCGCGGATCAGTGCGGTGCTCGATTTCGGCCCCTCGGCGCTAATCGGCGATGCGCGCATGGAGGCATGGAGCGCCGTCGCCTATCTCGACCCGGAACTGTCACCCGCGGCGACAGAGGCCGACCGGGCGCAGGCGATGGATTGGCTGGCGGCGCGCGATCTCGTCGCCAGCTACGCGCCGGCCAAGCGCTGGCTGGCCGCCTATTGGTCCTTCGCCACCGACGACGCCGCGCTGATGGCCTGGTGCCGGCGCATCCTGCTTTCATGACCCGGTGTGAAATTGATGGAACCGGAACGAGAGGGAAGCGATCCAGCGCCCCCGGTCAGCCCCGGTCCGTGCGATCGTCCTTGGGGCGATAGGTCCCGTCCTGGTCCTGCTTGAGGTCGATGACGTCCGGGCGCTGGCGTTCGGCCAGATCGCGTTCGCGGCGGGCGAGGCGGGCCTGTTCCTCGTCATTCTTGAACTTGTTGGACCAGTCCAGCCAGATGCGGCGGAGGCCGAAATAGATCAGCAGGCCGATAGCCCCGATAATGACAAGACGCAGCAGGATGGCGGTCATGGCCTAGAGTCCCAGACGCGCCCACCAGGCGCGGTCCTCGATGGAATGGGTGACGTCTTCTATCACCGATCGGGCCGAGATTCCCAGCCGGGGCAGCGCGAAGAACGGGCGTTTCGGCGCAATGGTCTTCAGTACCACATCCGGCCCGAACCGCTCGCGCAGTGTGCCATGCAGGTCGCCGATCCCGTCCACCAGGCCCAGTTCGATGCCGCGCAGCCCGGTCCACCATTCGCCGGTGAACAGCATGTCGTCCTCGGCCCGGAGCCGGCCTTTACGCCCCGCCTTCACATGGTCGATGAACACTTCATGGATATCGAGCTCGAACTGCTTGATGCGCTCCACGTCTTCCTGCTTTTCCGGCAGGAAGGGATCGAGCGTCGACTTGTTGCGGCCCGCCGTATGCACGCGCCGCTCGATGCCCAGCTTGTCGATGGCGCCCACGAAGCCGAACGTCGCCATGATGACGCCGATGGAGCCGACGATGGAGGAGGGGTCGACGAGGATTTCATCCCCGGCAACGGCGATGAAATAACCGCCCGATGCCGCCGCGTCCTCGACGAAGACCAGCACCTTTTTGTCGTTCTGATCGGCCAGATCGCGGATGCGCTTGGAGATGAGCCGGCTTTGCACCGGCGAGCCGCCGGGCGAATTGATGACGACAGCTACGGCCGGCGCCGATTTCATCGCGAAGGCCTTGTTCAGGAGCGGTTCGACCACGGCGATATTCAGCCGTCCCGGCCGCTGTTCGGCGGCGATGACGCCCTGCAACCGCACCACCGGAATGATCGGCGGCCGGCGCACCAGCCGGCTCAGCCAATTGCGCTTGGGCGCGGTCTGGTCGTTCATGTGCACTCCTTTGATTTTCACCGCGAATTTAGGAAGCCTCGGCGGCGATTACCAGTCGAGCGCCGCCTGGCCCCGGAAGATGGCTTCGAAGTCCGGCGCAAAGCCATGACCCGTCGCCCCGTGCAGGCAGCGCGTGGCCAGCAGGGTCAGCCCGGCGCGCGACCCCTTGTGGCCGCGCACCAGCACCCGGCTGGCCACGGCGCCGGGGCGCGGCGCCAGCGGCAGCACGTTGAGCGCGCCGAAGCGCTGGTCGAAAGCCGCGAGCAGTTCGGCCAGCCCCTCCGCCGGATAAATGAAAATCGCCGTGCCGCCGGCCACGGCGCTGGCCGCAGCGCAGCGCATCCAGAGATCGAGCGTCCCCGCCGCCATATGCCGGGCATCGGCCCTGTCGGCCCGCGCCGCCCGCGTCCCCCGCGCCGCCGCGAAAAAGGGCGGATTGGCGATCACGGCGTCATAGCCATTGTCGAGCAGCCCGGCTGCTCGGCGCTCTTCGGCCTTGGCCGTTATATCGACGCTCAGCGCCTCGGCCCGCCCGGCGAGGCCATTGCCGGCAATATTGTCCCGCGCCAGCGCCAATGCCCCGGCGTCGCGCTCGGCCAGCACCGCCCGCTCGGCCCGTCCCAGCGCCAGCGCCACCAGCCCGGCTGCGCCGATTCCGGCGCCCAGGTCGAGCAGGCCGCCGGTGCCCGCAGGCACCGAGGCGCCCAGCAAGACGCTGTCCAGCCCGGCGCGAAAACCGTTGCGGGGCTGCGACAGAGTCAGCCTGCCGCCCAAAAAGGCATCGCGCGTTGGAGTTTGGTGTTTTACAAGATCGGCTGGCTGGTCTAGGGACATCGCATCCGGATGGCTGGTTTGGCGCGATCCTACATGGCTCGCCGCGACGGTCTCAACCCGATTTGCCCGTTTCTGGCAACAAGGACGTTATGGCGGTGTCACCTCTGCCCCAGATGAAACAGATGCCGGAGACGAATCCCGTGGAGCGGCTGATGGCCGCCACGGCGGACGACATGGCGCAGGTCAACACGCTTATCCTGGATCGCGCCCGCTCGCATGTCGACATGGCGCCCGAACTGGCCCGCTATCTCATCGATAGCGGCGGCAAGCGCCTGCGGCCGATGCTGACCGTCGCCGCGGCGATTCTGTTCGGGCGCGGCGAGGGCCATGCCATCAATTTCGCCGCCGCCGTCGAATTCATGCACAATGCCACCCTGCTGCACGACGATGTGGTGGACGAGAGCGACATGCGCCGGGGCAAGCCGGCCGCCCGCATGGTCTGGGGCAACAAGGCCTCTATCCTGGTGGGCGACTTCCTGCTCGGCCAAGCCTTCATGATGATGGTGGAAACCGGCGATATCGAGGCGCTGGGCGTGCTCTCCGCCGCTTCGGCCGTCATGGCCGAGGGCGAAGTGTTCCAGCTCGCCAAGACCGGCGATCTCGAAACCAGTGCCGCCGATTATGCCGAAGTCATCCGCGCCAAGACCGCAGTTCTGTTCGAAGCCGCCTGCAAGGTGGGCGCCATGTCCGGCGGCGCCGATGCGGCGGGCTGCGAAGCCCTGGCGCTTTACGGCCTGGAATTGGGCAATGCCTTCCAGCTGGTCGACGACGCGCTCGATTATGGCGGGCAGGCGGGGGCGCTGGGCAAGAATATCGGCGACGACCTGCGCGAGGGCAAGATGACCCTGCCGGTGATCCTGGCGCTCGAAGCCGCCACCGAGAGCGAGCGCGCCATCATCGCCTCGGCGCTGGGCAATGCCGAGGCCTCCGATCTCGAAGTGCACCAGGTCGTGGCGATCTTCAACCGCTACGATACCCTCAAGCGCACCCTGGACAAGGCCGAGCACCACGCCAAGGCGGCCATCGCCGCCCTCTCTCCCTTGCCCGACAGCGACATGAAGACGATCCTCGCCGAGGTCGTCGAACACAGCGTCCGCCGCGCCAGCTAGGGTGTTCAGCTTTGCATGAAAGCGGTGCGGTTCGCGGCCTCGCCCTCGCAAGGCTATCGCCTATCGCTTCCCGCCGCTTTCCCGCGCCGGGGTGACGAGCGAGGGTGAGACGCCGATTCCGTCAAAGCCGGTCCATCCTGGCAATGCCGGGCGCGGAGCCCCTTACCAGCCGCCGCCGCCACCGCCACCGCCGCCGCCGCCCGAGAAGCCGCCGCCGCTGGAGCCGGACGAACTCGCCTGTACCGGCTGCGCCGCGACCATTGCCGCCGCCATGCCGGCGGAGGCGGTGCTGATGGCGCTGGACAGATTGCCCGAAGAAAAAGACCGGCCGCCGGAATAGAAGGCCGGACTATAGCCATCCCGCGCATCGCTTACCGCATTGCGCTGCAATTCCGCTTCGAAATGCTCGGACCAGGGCTTTTCCACGCCCAGCGCAATGGCATAGGGCAGGATGCGTTCGAAGCGCTCGACGCTCATCGGCGGCTCGTCCTCGATGTTGAGCCGGTTCTTTTCCGCCGTTTCCAGATAGAGCTTGAAGCCGTCGATCTGGTCCATGACCTTGCGCCCCTGCACCGTGGGCGCCCGCATCAGCACGCTGAACACCACGCTGATCAGCACCAGGGAGCCGGCGGCGATGGCGGCATTGTTGATGGCAAGGCCGGTGAAGGATTCCAGCAGGCCGCCGGCCATGTTGGAGCCGAAGATGACGACCCAGACAAGGATGAACAGGCGCTGGAACCAGCTGCCGGACTTGATGGAGCCGACGATCACCCCGCCCAGAATGCCGGCAAGGATGCCCACCACCACCGCTGCGAGCAGCCAGACCGGTTCAAGCACGTCGAAGAACACCATGGCCCCGACCATGGCAGCCGCCAAAACGAAGCTCAGAATTGCGAATCCGGTATTGTTGTTGAACCAGATCCTGCGGTTCTCCTGCTCGATAGCGGCAGTGAATTCGCTGCGCTTGGCGCCCAGATCGGTCCCATTGGCCTTGTCGAAAGTGACCGAGCGGCGGCTGGAGAAATAGTCGAACAGCACCCGCTCGCCCGAAGGCAGCCTGTCCGCCGGCTCCTTGCCGGTCACCGTTACCGACAGCGTCTTGTCGGGATTGTCGATCCGGACCAGGCCTTTGACGCCGAGGTCGAAAATCGCCGCGGTCATGGCGGTCCAGCCGGAATTGGCGAAACCCCATTTGTGCACATAATGGGTCAGCGCCGGCGAAAAACCCTTGGGCGGATGGAACAGCGGAATGATCGTGCCCTTGGGCGGATCGCGCCCGACGCGCAGCCAGGCGGTGAAATTGTAGAGCAGGAGCAGCAGCACCGAGCCGATCGAGAGCCAGGTTTCGCGCTGGTCGGAAATGGCCTGCACCAGCGCATCGGCGCCCTCGGGATAGGCGATTATGCCTTTCTGGAAGGAAATGGCGAAGCTCATGCCCTCGCCCGGGCCCAGTTCGCGTTGGGTGCGGAAAACGGCGCTGGCATCGCTCTCGCGGGTAATGGTGACGGCGCGCTCGGTGGCGCCGGCGACCCCGGTATAGGCGCTGAGATTGCCGATGACGGCGCCGTCCGGCAGGCGTACCCGCGCCACCGAGGTCAATATCGGAAAGTCCCAGTAATTGCCGGTGGCGTTCCAATAGAGCTCGTCGCCGCCATCGGCGCTGGGCCGCACCATGCGCTCCATGCGATAACTGATCGTGTAGCGATGCTCGCCCGGCCGGAGCAGGCTGTCCGGATTGCCGATCCAGATGCGCTGGAAATCGCCCATGCGCTCCACCCGGAATATTTCCGGCTGCCCGGCCCGGGTCACCGCCTCGACAGCGAGCGCAATGCGGATCTTGTTGCCGCTCGCGCCCTGCATGGTCACCGGAATATCCCGGTAGATGCCGCGCCTGATATTGCGGCCCTCGGCATTGACGTCGATGGTTTCCAGCACCGTCACCGAGCCGTCGGTATGCAAGCTCACATCGGCGGCAAAAGCACGGATTTCCTCGCGGGCCAAGGATGGCATGGCGAGGGCAAGCAGCAGCGCGATGGCGGCAAAAAAGCGGATAAGAAAAGGCCTCGGCATATCGGCTCCTTCGCCTCCATCCCCTTGAGGGGAGGGATCGAGGGTGCGCAGGAAGCGATGGTCCCGCGCCTGGAAAATCATGGAATGGTCAGAACTTGACCTGCGGCACTGCCCTGTCGGCCTCGTTCTCCAGCTCGAAATATTCGGCCTGGCTGAACTTGAAGGCATTGGCGACGATATTGGAGGGGAAGCTCTCCACCTGGATATTCAGGTTGCGCACCGCGCCGTTGTAATAGCGCCGTGCCATCTGGATTTCGTCTTCCACGCCTTGCAGCGCCGTCTGGAATTCGAGGAATGTGGTGTTCGCCTTGAGATCGGGATAGGCCTCGGCCACCGCCAGCAGGCGGCCTAGGGCGGCGGACAGCTCGCCTTCCGCCTGCGCCCGGGCTTCGGGGCCCGACGACGCGGCGCTGGTGGCCCGGGCGCGGGCGCTGACCACGGCGTCGAGCGTCTCGCGCTCATGGGCCATATAGCCCTTCACCGTTTCCATGAGATTGGGGATGAGGTCGGTGCGGCGCTTCAACTGCACGTCGATGCCCGACCAGCCCTCCCTGACCATCTGCCGGTTGGAAACCAGGCCGTTGTAAATGACGATGGCATAGAGGCCGACGCCGACCACCAGGGCGAGGATGACCCATTCCATTGCGTAACTCCTAAAGCGTTCCGGGCAAAAGTATTATCCGGTTTTGCGGCTCGGGAACACGACAAACGAGAACCGGTAATTGCGGCAAAGATTGTCAGGTCAAGCCCGCCATTGCAACGGTCCCGCCGCGCATAAGGCTTGACTTCCTGCGTGCAATCCCTAGCTTTCATGACATGACTACGCGCTCGAACCATTGCTGCATGATCCTGCTCGCAGGATAGATGCCCTAGGCACGCTCACGCCGGAGCCTGTTTAGGGCTTCAGGTAGATTGTATGCACCCGGCGCCAGTCCCCCTTATACAGAAAGATGCCCCGCCTGCCGCGCCGTTTCGCGCCGGGGCCCGAGGAGAATTCGATATGAACGACATCCGTCGCGACCTCTCGCCCGCCATCGTGGTCGGCAAGGCCGATCATGCCAAGCTCAACGAACTGGCCAGTGCCGGTCTCGACCGCATGCCGGAAGTGGCGGACCGCCTGCTCGGCGAGCTCGATCGCGCCCGGGTGGTCGAGGACAAGAAGGTGCCCGAAGACGTGGCCCGCATGGGCTCGCGCGTCACCTACCGCACCAATAGCGGCCAGGAGCAGACCGTCACGCTGGTCTATCCCGCCGATGCCAATATCGACGAAGGCAAGATTTCGGTGATGACGCCCATCGGCGCCGCCCTGATCGGCCTGCGCAAGAGCCAGTCCATCACCTGGCGCGACCGCGCCGACAAGCGCCACATGCTGACCGTGCTGGAAGTCGAGGCTCCGGTGGCGGCGGAGTAATTCCGCCGCGGCCCAGCCTGGGCCATCGGAGCCCGTTACCGGCTCGCCGGTTCTTGCAGTGAAATGAATGAATTACCGGTCCGGGTGGCAAAGCCCTGCCATCCCCCATTGGTCCAATAGGCGAACCAGTTTGCCCCTTCCGAGGCAGCTTGCTTGACCTCGATGCCCGGATAAAGCACGTGCCGCGAGGTGAGGCCATCGGTGGAATAAGTGCCGGTGGCGGTGGTGGTGATGCTGACATAGCTCACTCGCCCGGCCTCGATTTTCTTGACCATAGCGGTCGAAAGCGGATCGGTGGAAACCCAGTCGGCATAGCTGACCTCGTAGTCGCGGCCGCCGAATTTCACCAGCTTGCCGGTATCGAAGCCCGCCGGCATTTCGTCGGCAAAAGCCTCTAAAACATAGCCCGGCCCCATGGCGGCCAGCGTCGTGGCGCAGGCGGCGCCCAAGGTCATGCCCAAAAGCATATGGCGTGTCGGCAGGTTCATCATGGCCACCCGATCTGTTTCAATTCGGCACACTTGCCTTAACGGATCAGTAACCATGACGCCGCCGGGCAGCGATGAAAAAAGTAACTTATGGTTAATGCTAACAGATGGTTCAGGCGTCGGGGATAAGTGCGCTAATGGCCTCGAAGGTCTCGATGAACCGGTCATGGGCCCGCTGGGTGGGCCAGGGCCGGATCAGCCGGTCGAAGGCGTCGACGTCGAATGCCGGCTGGCTCGGGGCGCCGAAGAGCTTGCGCGCCTCGCCGGGATCGAAGCCGGCCAGGTGGGTCGCCTCGAAGAAAGCGGCTTCCCGGTCGGCTTTCTTTATCAGCTTGCCAAGCGCCGGCGCCATGGTGGCTGGCAGCGAAAACCGCAGGTAAATAGCTGACAGCAAACGATTTTCTACGTTCTTGTAATTGCCGCCCATCGCCGCCTTGAAGGGCGAGATGATGTCGCCCATGACATATTCGGGCGCATCGTGCAGCAAAGCCTGCAATTGGGTCGCCGGCTCGGCTTGCCGATTGGCGGCGCGGAACAGTTCGAGCACCAGAACCGAGTGCTGGGCCACGGAAAATGGATAATCGCCAAGGGTTTGCCCGTTCCAGCGGGCGACGCGCGCCAGCCCATGGGCGATGTCGGACAATTCCACATCGACCGGGGAGGGGTCCAGGATATCGAGGCGGCGACCGGACAGCATACGCTGCCAGGCGCGGGAGCTTTGGCGTGACATCAGGCTCGAATTGGTTAGCGGACTGTGAGCGCCGAGACTAGCAGATGGCGACGATTCGAGAATGGCGGTGTGACGTCACGCGATTCCGGCATTGCCCTTCGATGCCCCTCGCGCTCGGCGCAAGAGCCCTCGCGTCGAGCGCGAGGGTGACGATCGGAGAGGGTCGCGCCTCATAGACCTCATGTGAGCCTGTCGAACCACGAGGTCGCGGCCACGGAGTTACCGACCTCGTCCTTCGACAAGCTCAGGATGAGGTCTATGGAGAACTGGTTCAGGTTGAGGTCTATGGAAGGCTGGCTCAGGATGAGGTCTGGGAGGGATCGGTTTCAGGTCCGCCGAATTGATAATTGGCCCAGGCCGGCAATTCGAGCGTGACGATTTTGTCGGCCGCACGCACCGCGTCTGGATCGGTGAGGCGGTCGAGGCGGAGAATGGCGACGGCCTTGTCGTCGACGACCTGGCCGATCGTGCCGGCTTCGCGATTGCCGGCGACAATTGCGCTGCCCGCAGGAGCGTCGAGGCCCGAGACGATGACCGGGCGGCGGCGGGCGGTGCCGCGATGCTTCATGCGGGAGACGACTTCCTGGCCAACATAGCAGCCCTTGACGAAGTCGATGCCCTCGAGCAGGTCCATGCCCAGATCATGGGCGAAGGCGTCGTTGGCGGGAAAGTCATTGCCCTGATGCAGGATGCCCGCGGCGATGCGGGCGGCGTGATAGGCGCTGTCGTCCTCGACCCATGCAGCGGTGTCGGCGATAGGGGCAATGACGCGCCAGCCCAATTGCACCGGCCCGAGCCGGTCGCGCTGGCCGCCGGGCACGGTTTCGGCGGAAAAGCCGACGCGATGGGTCTCGCGCAAATCCTCGATCTCGGCCTTGGCGCGCAGCCGATAGAGGCGCATGCGCTTGAAGAAATCGTCGGCGACGCTCTCATGCACATCGATCCACAGCGCCTCGTCCAGCCAGCCGGCCAGCCCTTCGGCGAGAATCTTGCCCTGCGGCGACAAGAGCGCCCACCAGGCGGCGACGCCGTCATCGGCGGGCGGGATATGGCCGGTGACCACGTCGTTGAGCAGTTTATGGGCGTCGGGGCCGGAAAAGCGGAACAATGCGCGGTCGGCACGCAGATGGATAGTCATGGTAACTTGCCTCGGCAGACGCGGGTCCGATATGTCACTTTTGTCTGCCGGACCGGCCGACAAATCGGACAAGGCGAACGAGAGTAGGGAACCGAGACATGGCGCAGTATGACACGATTTTCAAGAACGCCACCTTGGTCAATCATGACGGCGAGGGGCTGGCCGATATTGCGGTCAGGCATGGCCGCATCGCCGCGCTGGGCCGCATCGACGGCAGCGCCGCCGAAATCGTCGACTGCAAGGGCCTGCATATCCTGCCGGGCGTCATCGATACGCAGGTGCATTTCCGCGAGCCGGGCCTGACGCATAAGGAAGACCTCGAAACCGGTTCGCTCGGCGCGGTGATGGGCGGGGTGACGGGCGTGTTCGAAATGCCCAATACCCATCCGCTGACCATCAGCCGCGAGACCTTCGAGGCCAAGATCGCCGCCGGCACCGGCCGCATGCATTGCGATTTCGCCTTCTATATCGGCGGCACCCATGAAAATGTCGGTGAGCTGGCCGAGCTGGAAAAGCTGCCGGGCTGCGCCGGCATCAAGGTGTTCATGGGCTCGTCCACCGGTTCGCTGCTGGTGCAGGACGATGACGGGGTGGAAGCGATATTGCGGGCGATTTCGCGCCGCGCCGCCTTCCATTCCGAGGACGAATATATGCTGGAGGCGCGCAAGCATTTGCGCGTCGAGGGCGACCCGTCGAGCCACCCGGTCTGGCGCTCGCCGGAAGTGGCGCTCAATTGCACGAAAAGGCTGGTGGGCCTGGCGCGCAAGACCGGCAAGCGCATCCATGTGCTGCATATCTCGACCCGGGAAGAGATCGACTATCTCGCCGATCACAAGGATGTGGCCAGCGTCGAGGTAACGCCGCATCACCTGACGCTGGACGAGACCGCCTATGAAAAGCTGGGCACCTATGCCCAGATGAACCCGCCAGTGCGCGATGCCGCGCATCGGACGGGGATATGGAAGGGCGTCGCCAATGGCGTCGCCGATATTCTCGGCTCCGACCACGCGCCGCATACGCGCGAGGAAAAGGACCATGCCTATCCGGCCAGCCATTCGGGCATGACCGGGGTACAGACGCTGGTGCCGACCATGCTGGATCATGTCAATGCCGGCAGGCTGAGCCTGCAACGTTTCGTCGACATGACCAGCCATGGGCCGAACCGGCTGTTCGGCATCGCCAATAAGGGGCGGATCGCCGTGGGCTACGATGCCGACCTCACCATCGTCGACCTGAAGCGGCGCGAGACCATCACTAATGACTGGATCAAAAGCCGCGCCGGCTGGACCCCCTATGACGGAGTGAGCGTGACCGGTTGGCCGGTGGGCAGTGTGGTGCGCGGGCGCCGGGTGATGTGGCAGGGCGAATTGGTGACCCCGGGCGTCGGGCAGCCGATGCGGTTTGTCGAGGCTTTGGGGGGTGTTCTTGAGGGCACGGATTGAGGGTGGGTGTCGGAGCGGGGTCGAGGCTCCCGGATGTGCAGGAACCGCAGCACCCCCACCCCGGCCCTCCCCTCAAGGGGGAGGGGGCTAAGGGGCTCACGTTCCGAGACAATTCAAGGGCGCAAAGGGCCTAAACTTCCGGGAGCGCCTGAGCTCTGCCAGACCTTATCTTGAGGTCTGAAGGGGCGCCGATGCTGTCCTCAATCCCCGGCCACGAACGCCGACCATTCGCCGCTTTCGCTGATGAAGGTGCGCCAGTAGAACCAGCCGCCGAAATCCTTCAATCCGTCGATCTGCTCGCTGTCGAGCAGGCGATAGGCGTCGACGATTTGTTCGGGGGTGAGGGCATTGGGGTCGAGTTCGGCGAGATAGGGCCAGATGTAATAGGTTTCGCCCTCCCCATCGGGGTGGAAGGCATAGGGCTGGTCGAAAAGGTCGAGCAGCAGGCCCAGAACCTGCCGGCCATCGTCGTCCTCGGACACGTCCTTGAGATGGGCCAGCGCATCCACGGGGTCGCCGAAGCTGACATTGGGCGGGAATTGCTGGGCGTCGATGATGGGTTTCAGCGCCGCGATATCGCCGGTGCGGGCGGCGTCGATCAGCGCCTGGCGCTTGGCCCGGACGGGCGCGGGCAGGGCGGAAATGTCGGAGCTGATCTGGGGAATGGGCCAGACCCATTCCTCCTCCCGGGCGAGGGCGGGCATGGACAGGGCGAAACCGGCGGCGAGGGCTATGGCGAGGCGCATGGTCGAAACTCCCGTTTGCGGCAGGTTGGGAGCAGAGTGTGCCATGGATATGGCGGCCCGGATTATTGCAGCACGCGCTCGAGATTATATTCGCCGTTGCGGATGCGGTCGGGCAATTGCGAGATGAGGTCGGCAGTGGCCTCTTCGCCATGCAGGCGCACAAAAGTGGCGAGCGCCGCAAACAGCGAGGCATGGGCGAGCGAGGCGCTTTCGAGGCCGTCTTCCTCGGCGCCGTTCCAGGCTTCGGCCAGATATTCCAGCGCCAATTGGCGTTCGGCCTGATTGCGGTCGAACGGACCGGTCCCCGACGCTGGCGAAAAGATGGATTTGCTCGTGCTCATCATGGCGGCATAACACGCAGCATGGCCCGGTGCGCGGGCGAAGTAATCCAAAGGTTAACGCCCGGTAGGCAATTGCCTGGCGGCGTTAACCCTCTATTCGGCAAACCGCGTATGGATTTCCCGCGAGAGCTGCTGCGCTTCGGTCAGGAGCCGGGTCAGGGCGGTGCGCGAGGCGGGGGTGCATTGCTTGTGGGAGCGGGCGAACGCGGTATAGCCGCCATTGAAGGCGCCGGCCAGCCGCTGGCGGCGATCCTCGTCCGGCTCGTCGAGCGCGATCAGCTCGGCCATTTCCGCCCGCCAGTCCTCGCTGCCCGCCTTGCAGAGCGGTTGCAGGAAATAGAGGCTGCCCATGATCTCGGCGAGGCGCTCCATCTGCCGCTGATAGGGCGGATCGATGGCCAGGGCGGGGCCGGCGAGGAACAGGCCCAGGCAGATGGAAGCGATGAAGCGGCGCAAAATCACGGAATGTCCTTCGTCGTCGCCCGGCGAATGCGTGAAAAGTTCGGACCTATCTACCAGTTTTCCCCCAGCAGCTTGAAGCATTCTCCGATCACGTCATCGAGCCGTGATGTGGTGCGCAGGGCCGGCAGCATGCCGGGATCGGCCCATTTGTAGTCGGCGACTTCGTCGGACGGGCGGATGGTGCCGGAAAAATCGGTGGTGGCGAAGACGGCGAGGCGATAGGTGCCGTCGCGGCCCAGTTCCTGGGTGAGCGCGTGGCGCGGATTGCGGATCACCAGGCCCAATTCCTCCTCGATCTCGCGGATGGCGCATTGCTCCGGCGTTTCGCCCGGGTCCATGCGGCCGCCGGGAAAGGTCCATAGGTTCTGGTAGGGCGCCTTGGCGCGCTTGATGATGAGGATGGTGCCGTCGCGTATGATGCCGACGCTGGCGGCATTGGGTTGGTCAATCATGGCCCTTGAGCTGGTTTGCGATTCGCTTTGGGAGAGTCTACCTCTGGATCGGTAAAGGAGACACGTCATGTGCGGACGCTATGCCTCGACATTGCCGCCGGAAACGATGCGGGAGCTGTATAAGCTGCTGAACAACGTCGAAATTGTGCCGCGCTACAATATCGCACCGACCCAGCCCATTGTCGCCATCTGGGAGGCAGCGGGGCGGCGCGAGGCGCATTTCGCCCGCTGGGGGCTGGTGCCCGGCTGGGTGAAGGACCCGCGCGACTTTCCGCTGCTGGTCAATGCCCGCGCCGAAAGCATGGCGGACAAGCCGGCTTTTCGCGATCCGCTCAAGCATGGGCGCTGCCTCGTGCCGGCCAGCGGCTATTATGAATGGCATACCGGGCCGGACAAGCAGAAGCGGCCCTATTACATCACCCGCCAGGATGGCGCACCGCTGGCGCTGGCGGGGCTTTATGCGACCTGGTCCGGCCCCAATGGCGAGGAAGTCGACAGCGTCGCCACCATTACCGTGGCCGCCAATGCCCAGCTGGCGGCCATTCACCACCGCATGCCGGCCATCCTGCTCTCCGAGGCCGAGCAGGATGCCTGGCTGAATGTCCGCGACGTGCGGGCCCGCGAAGCGGTGCAGATGGCGCTGCCGCTGGCGGATGGGGTGCTGAAATTCCATCCGGTGTCGACGCGGGTGAATGCGGCGCGCGACGACGATCCCGGGCTGATCGCGGCACTGGCGGCGGCGGAGAAGACGCCGGCCGGCACAGGCGGGCAGATGAGCTTGTTCTGACGGCCAGCCGGCATGGATTGCCTGTGCGAGTCGCGCCCCTATATCGGCACGCAAAACCGGCGCGGCACGGCCCCTACATGATGCCGAAATAGCCCAGGGCGTCGCCCATGGCGTCTTCTTCATAACCCAGATGCGAAAGCAGCACTTTTTCGAGTGCGTGATAGACCGTCTTGGTGTCCTCGAACCGCTCTGGCGTCGGTTCGCCGGCCAGGGCGTTGAGGGCGTCGATGAGGCGCAGCAGCAATTCATGCACCACCACATGCTCGGCCTGCAAGCGGTCGGCAATGGCCTTGAACACCGGACCCTGCTGCGCCAAAGCCGGGAACAAATGCGCATCCTCGATGGAGTGGTGGGTGTGGACGAATTGGCAATATTGGCCGCACAGATTGCCGAAACGGCGGAAATTGGACACCATTTCCATATTGCCGGTCTCGGCGGCGACCTGCGCCGGGGTGACCGTGCCGGCATGGGCGCGCTCGATCAGCTTGCCCAGCGTCACCATATTGGCGCGCAGGTGATCGTGAATCTGTTTGAGATGTTCGCCCGCCGCCCGCTGTCCCGGGGTCAGCCCCTCGAGCTTGGGGGCCGCGGGGCGGGTGGCGTCGTCGAGAAATTCGATATCGTCAAGCATTGCCCTTAGATGGAGCAGGCACCGGCCCGATGCAAGAACCCACATCGAGAGAACCAAGGCACATGAGGCTCAGCCCAGCAGCTTGCCCGGATTGAGGATGCCGCGCGGGTCGAGCGCGGTCTTGATGGCCCGCATCATCTCCAGCGCCACCGGGTCCTTGACCTGTTTCAGCAGCCCGGTCTTGAGCTGGCCGATGCCGTGTTCAGCGGAAACCGAGCCGCCGAGCTTCAGCACGATATCATAGATGATGTCGTGCACGGCGTCGTCGAATTCGGCCATGAAGGCCTGGGGATCGGCGCCGACGGGCATGGAGAAATTGAAGTGGATATTGCCGTCGCCCATATGGCCGAAAGGCACCGGACGGATGCCGGGCACCAGCTTTTCGGCGGCGGCGGAGCCTTCGGCGATGAGGCGCGGAATGGCGGCGACGGGCACCGAGACGTCATGCTTGATCGAGGCGCCCTCGCGCGACTGGCACTCGCTCATCTGCTCGCGAAAGGCCCACATGCGGGTGCGGTCGGCGAGAGATTCGGCGATCACCGCGTCGGAAATCAGGGCTTTTTCGAAGGCGGTTTCAAGCGCGGATTGCAGCGAGCCGGGCTCGGTTCCGGCCATGCGGGTCAATTCGATCAGCGCATACCACGGCGAGGCGCTGGCGGAAGGATCGGCGTCCAGCATGGTGTGGCGGAGCTGGATGTCGAGGCCGATCCAGGGCACGAGCTCGAAGGCGTTGAGCCGCGAGCCGACCCGCTCGCGCATCAGCTGGAACAGCGCCAGCGCCGCATCGGGCGAGGCGACATTGACCAGGGCGGTCTCGTAATCCTCGGGGAGGGGATAGAGTTTCAAACTGGCGGCGGTGATGATGCCGAGAGTGCCTTCGGCGCCGACCAGCAGGTCCTTGAGATCGTAGCCGGTATTGTCCTTCTTGAGCGCATTGAGCCCGTTATAGAGCCGGCCATCGGCCAGCACCGCCTCGACCCCCATGGTCAGTTCGCGCGCATTGCCATAGGCCAGCACATTGACGCCGCCGGCATTGGAGGACAAGACGCCGCCAATGCGCGCCGAGCCCTGCGAGGCCAGCCAGAGCGGGAACATGGCGCCGGCCTCCTCGGCGGCCCGATGGGCGTTTTCGAGGATCACGCCCGCCTCGGCCACCATATAGCCGGCGGCACCGTCGAGCGAGCGGATGTGGTCGAGCCGGGCAAGGCTGAGGATGACTTCGTCGCCCCGCAGCGGCACTTGGGCGCCGACCAGTCCGGTATTGCCGCCCTGCGGAACGATGAAGACGCGGTTTTCGTGGGCCCAGCGCATGATCGCCTGTACCGCCGCGACATCGGGCGGGGTAACCACGGCGGCGGCGGCGGCGTGGAAGCGCTTGCGCGGCTCGTTGAGCCAGGCCCCCATCCTGCCGACCTCGCCGACGACATTGTCGCCGCCGACCAGGGCGGAAAGGGCGGAGACGATCTCGGCGGCGGAAAGGGGCATGGCAGATCCGGATTTGGGCGACGTTCGAGAGGGCGAGCTTGTCCGCCCCGGACTCCATGTGCCACAAGCAGGCAGACGACTCCAGCATAGGACGCGCCAAGCCGCGCGAGACGACATGACCTCCCTAAACTGGCCGGAAATCTATTTCATCCGGCATGGTGAAACGCCCTGGAACGCCGAACGCCGCTATCAGGGCCGCAAGGACATCCCGCTCAACGACAAGGGCAAGGGCCAGGCCAGCCAGAACGGCAAGATTCTGGCGGCCTTGTTTGCGGCGCGCGGGCTCGATCCGGCGGTGTTCGAATGGCATGCCTCGCCGCTGGGACGCACGCGCGAAACCATGGAACGGGTGCGCATGGGCTTTGCCCAGCACCTGCCCGAAGTGCAGTTCGACGTGCGGCTGATGGAAATCAGCTTCGGCGTGCTCGAAGGCAGCCTGCACGAGGAATTGCCCGCCAATATGGCTTTGGCGCCAGGCGAGCGCGACGAGACCTATTGGGATTTCCGGCCGGAAAACGGCGAGAATTACCGCGATGTCGAGGCGCGGCTGAACGAATTCGCCGCCGTGCTCAACGGGCCGTCGGTGGTGGTGGCCCATGGCGGCATCGCCCGCACCCTGCGCGTCCTGATCGAGCGGGCGCCGGTGGTCGACGTGATCAACTGGGCGCCGCCGCAAGATGTGATCATGCATTTCACGCCAGGCCGGATGGAACTGATCGGAGTGGGCGACGTCTGAACTTGTTGCGGGGGCGTTTCGGGCCTATTTTGAAGAGGCTGGCTTCCAGAGGAGGCGTAAGTGAATGAGATCGTTACGCGGATAATTCGGGACGGTGACCGGCGCGTCATCGAGATTCCGAAGGAATTTGCGACTGCTGATACCGAGGTAACCATTCGCCAGGACGGCGGCGCCCTGATCGTTGAGCCTGTCACACCCTCGAAGGCGAAGCCGAAGACCTGGGCGGAGATTCTCGATCAGATGGAAACCATCGACGTGGATTGGCCCGACGTTGACGAGGGCCTGCTGCCGACCGACGACGTCAACCTTTGAGCGAGCTTCAAATCATGTTGGACACGAACATCGTGTCCGACTTCATGCGCTATCCCGAAGGCGTGGTTGGTCAGCGTCTGCGGGCCTATGGTATCGGCCGCGTGTGTATTTCGGCCATCGTCCTCGCGGAGTTGCGGTACGGAATTGTGCGCAGCGGATCGGGCCGGCTGGCCAGGCAGATGTCCTGGGCCCTTGAATTCATGCAGATCATGCCCTTCGATATTCCCGCAGACCGGGCCTATGCCGAAATCCGCAGCGCTTTGGAAGGGCAGGGCCGCCCAATCGGCCCGATGGATATGCTCATCGCTGCCCATGCACTGGCGCTCGATGTCGTCCTCGTCACGGCCAATGTCCGCGAATTCACGCGCGTTCCCGATCTCCGGGTCGAAAACTGGCTCGATTGACCTGACGCCCCGCGCTCCCTAGAAAGCCCTCAACCCAAGGGGCTGCGCCATGTCTTTCAATACGTTCGGGCATCTTTTCCGTTTCACCACCTGGGGCGAGAGCCATGGGCCGGCTTTGGGCGTGGTGGTGGATGGCTGCCCGCCCAATATCGCGCTGACGCCGGACATGATCCAGCGCGACCTCGATCGGCGCAAGCCCGGGCAATCGAAATATACCACCCAGCGCCGCGAGGCCGACCAGGTGAAAATCCTCTCCGGCGTGTTCGAGGACGAGCGCAGCGACGGGCCGCGCACCACCGGCACGCCGATTTCGCTGCTGATCGAAAATACCGACCAGCGCTCCAAGGATTATTCGGATATCCGCGACAAATATCGCCCGGGCCACGCCGATTATACCTATGACCAGAAATACGGCATTCGCGACTATCGCGGCGGCGGACGCACCTCGGCGCGCGAGACCGCGGCGCGGGTGGCCGCCGGCGCGGTGGCGCGGCAGGTGCTCACGGGCGTGACCATCAGGGCGAGCCTGGTGCAGGTGGGGCCGCACAAGATCGATTATGCCAATTTCGACTGGGACCAGGTGGGCCAGAACCCGTTCTTCTGCGCCGACGCCCAGGCGGCGGCGCTCTGGGCCGATTATCTCGACACCATCCGCAAGCAGGGCAATTCGGTCGGCGCCGTCATCGAAGTGGTGGCCGAGGGCGTGCCGGCGGGCTGGGGCGCGCCGATCTATGGCAAGCTTAGCGCCGACCTGGCTTCGGCGATGATGAGCATCAATGCGGTCAAGGCGGTGGAAATCGGCGCCGGTTTCGAGGCGGCGAGCCTGACCGGCGTGGACAATGCCGACCAGATGCGCGCCGGCGCGGAGCGGCCCTATTTCCTCTCCAATAAGGCCGGGGGAATTCTGGGCGGCGTGAGCAATGGCGATCCGATCGTCTGCCGCTTCGCGGTCAAGCCGACCTCCTCGATCATCACCCCGCGCCAGACGGTGACCATCGCCAATGAGGACACCGATATCGTCACCAAGGGCCGTCACGACCCCTGCGTGGGCATCCGCGCCGTGCCGGTGGGCGAGGCGATGATGGCGCTGGTGCTGGCCGACCACATGCTGCGCCATCGCGGCCAGACCGGGCGCGAAGGCGCCGTGGGGTTCCAGCGGGACTGAGGGGCGTTCCCATGTCGACCTCAGATTGAGATTGTCGAGCAGGGTCGGGAACTCAATGGCCGCGACCTCGCCCTTCGACAGGCTCAGGATGAGGTCTATGGGGGAAATGTTTGCGGGGAGTTGCTGGTGAGGTTCGCTCCCCTCGAAAGGCCATCCGCTATGGCGTGGATGGCGCTTTCTTCTCGGATCGTCACCCTCGCGCTGGACGCGAGGGCTCTGGCGACAATGCCCACGAACAAAGAACCCTCGCGTCAAGCGCGAGGGTGACGAGTGGTGGTTTTGAGGAAAGGCTCCGATGGCGTCGGCTTTTCCCACACCGCTCTATCCTCGACCTCATGGTGAACCTGTCGAACCACGAGGTCGGTAGCTCGGTGGCCGCGACCTCGTCCTTCGACGAGCTCAGGATGAGGTCTATGGGGCTAGGCGGCTATGGGATCTTGGGGGCCTATGGCAGCGACAGCGATGTTCCCAACAATCCGCGCTGCACCCGCAATTCGCCCCGCGCCTCCAGATATTCGACATGCGCCGCCATGGTCATGCGGGCGGCGCGCCGCAGTTTGGTGGGTTGGGTGGGATAGATCGCCGCGACCACGGAGTGAAGCGTGCGGGCGCCATTGCCGATGGCGGCGATGAGCTGGTCGTTGCGGTTCTGCCGATGGGCCTTCAGCGCGGCGGCGTGGGCGGGGCCGTTGGCGATGGGGCCGCCATGGGCGGGCAGGTAGCGGGCATAGGGCAGGGCGATGACCTTGTCGAGCGAGGCGAGATAATCGGCCATCGAGCCGTCCGGCACTGAGACGAGGGTGGAATTCCAGCCCATGACATGGTCGCCGGATAGCAGGATATCGGTTCCGCCGAGGCCGAAGGCGAGATGATTGGCGCAATGGCCTGGCGTGGCGTGGACGGTCAGCTCGAGGTCGCCGGCCGGGATGGTCTGGTCATCCGTCAACAGCCGGTCGGGCACCAGGTCCCAATCGCAGGACGGGCCGACCGGGTTGATCTCGAAGCGCCGCCGCGGCCGCGACAGGCGGTGCCTGCCCCCGAACCAAAGCGGCACCCCGTGCTCGCGGCGCCATTTCGCCGCCGCGGCGCTGTGGTCTTTATGGGTGTGGGTGAGGAGGATGGCCGTGAGCGGACGCCCGGCAATGGCCGCAATCAGCGCCGCTTCGTGGCTCGAGTCCTCGGGGCCGGGATCGACCAGCGCCAGCCGCTCGTGGCCCAGAAGAAAACTATTGGTGCCGGTAAACGTATAGGCCGAGGCATTGGGCGCGGTGACCCGCACGATTCCCGGCGCTTCGGCGACGGGCCGGCCATGTTCGGGGCGAAATTCGGTGTCGAAGACGAGGGGCGGAGCGGAGCTTGCCATTGCACGAATGGTCACGAGAAAGTAAGAAGCCAGGGACTGAACGATCCTGATCCCAATCGGAGGCAGGCGTTCACTGCAAGCATGGAAGGTACGAAATGGCCGTGACTTTGACCACGCCCAATACGCTGCTCGGCGTATTTCAGCCCAAGGGCCAGGTCGCCAAGCTGGCGATCAATGCCGCAATCGTCGTTCTGGGCAGCCTGCTCATCGCCGCAGCGGCCAAGATCAACGTGCCGGTATGGCCGGTTCCGGTGACGCTGCAAAGCTTCGCCATCGCCGCGCTGGCCGCCGGCTTCGGCATGCGAATCGGCATTGCCACGGTGGCGCTCTACCTGCTTGAAGGCGCCATGGGCCTGCCGGTCTTCGCCACGGGCGGCGGTGCAATCTACCTGCTCGGCCCCACCGGCGGCTTCCTGATCGGCTTTCTCGCCCAGGCCGGCATTATCGGCTATGCCGCCGATCGCGGCGCTTCGGGCCGCCCCTTCGCGCTGTTCGGCGCCATGCTGGTGGCGACCGCCGTGCTCTATTTCTTCGGCTTCGCCTGGTTGCTGGCCATGTCCGGCCAGGCCCAGTGGATCGACCAGACCAATCTGCTCGCCTCGGCCTGGGCTGGCGCCGTGCAGCCCTTCATCGTCTGGGATATCCTCAAAATGGCCTTTGCCGCGCTGACCGTGACCGGGCTGTGGAGCCTGATCGCCTCGAAGCGCTGAGTTTTCCGACTCACAGATTTTGAAAAGGCCGGCGGAGACGCCGGCCTTTTTTGCTGGCCTGTGCCGGCGGCGGCGACCTCGGGCTTCGACAAGCGCGGGAGGCTCTGGATGAGGTCTATGAGAGCACCGATCTTTTCAGGAAGGCCGCCGTTTCCACCTCGTCCTCGTCCAACCCTTCCACCGGTTTCAGCCGGCCGGAGCGGCGCAGTTCGCGCTGTTGCCAGGCCGCGACGATGGCCGGATGCACATAGCATTGGCGGCAGACGGCGCGGGTATTGCCCAGTTTCGCCGCCACCTGGTCGATGACCGCGTTGATAGTGCGGGCCTGGCCGGCCTTGCTGTCGGGCAATGGGATATCGCAGAACAGGCCGAAGGCGCGCACGCTGGCGGCCCAGGTGCGGAAGTGCTTGGAGGTGAAATCCGGCCCGGCAAAGGCGGCGATATAATCGTTGACGTCGCGCGAGGAAACGGCGCAGCGGCCGGTCTCGCCTTCATATTGGAACAGATGCTGGCCGGGCATGTCCTGCAGGGTCCTGACGAGGCGGGCAATGCGCCGGTCGGCCAGTTGCAGCCGCCATTGCTTGCCGGATTTGCCCTTGAAGTGGAAATGCAGGGTCGAGCCGGTGATCTCCACATGGCGGTTACGCAAGGTGGTGAGGCCGAAGCTCTTGTTGTCGCGGGCATAGGCGGGATTGCCGACGCGGATCAGGCTGTTGTCGAGCAGCCAGACGATGGAGGCCAGGACGCGCTCATAGCCGAGGCTGCGGCGGCGCAGATCGCTTTGCACCTGCTCGCGCAGGCCGGGCAGGGCCCTGGCGAAATCGGACAGGGTATCGAATTTGGTGGCGCTGCGATGCTGCGTCCAATCGGCATGGTAGCGATATTGCTTGCGGCCCTTTTCGTCGCGGCCGGTGGCCTGGATATGGCCGCGGGCATCCTTGCAGATCCATACATCGGTCCAGGCCGGCGGGATGGCCAGGGCGCGGATGCGGGCACGATCGGCTGCATCGGGGCGGCGGCTTCCGCCATCGCCATAAGAAAAGCCCCTGCCGCGCCGCTGCCGCTGCCAGCCGGGGTCTTCATCGGAAGAAAACACCAATTGCGGCGCCGGCCCGATCTCGTCGGCCCGCATCCGGTCCAGAACCACTTTCGCCAATTGCATCGCCCAGCGCTCCACTTCCTAGGCGAAATGAAACAAGGCGATAAGCGTTCCCGTCCCGCGCCATGGTGAACGGGAACGCGGCGGGCTTTATCCGATCAATGGCCGGACATTGCCGGGTCCGGCGGCTCGCCGATCGGCGAGAAGATGTCGGGCTGCTCGTCGCCGTCGACAATCAGATAGCCTGCAAGGCCGCGTTCGGCGCGCGACAGGGCGTGGTCCACCAGCACATAGCGGCCGGGGACTTCGCATTTGAACTCGACCATCGCGGCGCCCCCTGGCGGGACGGACACGGTTTGGACATTGGTCAGCGGCGGGCTGGTGAGCGAGGCGTTCATATATACGCGATCGAATATCTCGCCGATCACATGGAAGGACGAGGTGAAGTTCGGTCCGCCGACGCCGAAGAAAATGCGCACCGTCTCGCCCACATTGGCCTTGAGCGGGAAATGCTCGGTGAGCGCCCCGACATGGCCGTTGAAGACGAAATATTCCGGGCGCTCGTTGACGAGCTTGTCATAGCTCTCGGTCAGCAGGCCCGCACTGCCGAATTCCTCTTCGGTATAGAGCTCGCCCTGCATCACGTAGAATTCGCGGTCGACGGGCGGCAGGCCCTCTTCCGGCTCGACCAGAATCATACCGTACATGCCATTGGCGATGTGCAGCGCCACCGGCGCCACGGCGCAGTGATAGACATAGAGCCCCGGATTGAGGGCCTTGAAACGGAAGGCGAATTCTTCGCCGGGAAGCGCCGTGGTCAGAACGGCGCCGCCGCCGGGGCCGGTGGTGGCGTGGAAATCCACATTATGCGCCATCCAGCTGTCTTCGGCATTTTTGAAGTAGCATTCCACCGTGTCGCCGACCCGGACGCGGATGAACGGCCCGGGGACGCGCGCATTGAAGGTCCAGAAGCGAAACGTGCTATTGGTGTCGAGATGGGCCTCCAATTCTATCGTTTCCAGCTCGACGCGAATGGTCTGCGGCTCGCGTCGCGTGATCGGCGGCGGCACGTCGGCCGGATCATGGGCGATGTCGTTATGCTCCGGCATTTCCGGATTGACCTGGTAGAGCCGGCCGCTGAGGCTGCTGCTGCCATGAGACATGTGCGTCGCATGCTGGTGAGCGGCGCTCTCGCTCTGTTGCGCCATGGCCTGGCCGCCGATCGTGCCGGCAAGCGTCAGACCGGCGGTGCCGGCAAGCAGGCTGCGGCGGCTGATGACTGGAGCGGATGGCGTTTCGTCTTTCGTGTCAGTCACTGGTTCATCTCCTCGAACAACAAGGCCCGCCGCAGGCCGGCTTAAGTGCAAACGAAGGACATTGGTGAAGGTTCAATCATGCCGGCGAAGCGCGCGGGCACGGTGGCGCAATCCTGACGGCGAGCATGTGCCGCGACATCGGATGGCTCTGCCAAGACGCCGAAATTGAAGCGCGGTCGCCTGTCGCTCCGGGCTGGCGGAGCAGCATGGAAATAAAGGCGGCGGCGCTGCGTTTCGCGCAGGCGGCTCGTGCGGGAAATCACAGGCCGGTATGAGGGATGGCTTTCCCCCGCCTCGACACGCGCATTCGTGTCGGAACGAAAAACCCCGGCCTTCGCAAAGGCCGGGGTCGATTGGTCGGAGTAGGGTGATTCGAACACCCGACCCCCTGCTCCCGAAGCAGGTGCGCTACCAGGCTGCGCTATACTCCGTCAGGCTCGTGACGCCGGGATATATTCGCGTCCGGCAATTCCGGTCGCGGCCACGATGTGGCGGCGTTATAGCCGCGTGTCCGCCAGTGTTCAAGCGCCTCGCACAACCTTTTCTTCACGGTCCGACTCGTGTTGCGAAGCAAAGACAAACCGTGTAGGAACCGCGCCAGTTGGGGCGTCGCCAAGTGGTAAGGCATCGGTTTTTGGTACCGACATTCCCAGGTTCGAATCCTGGCGCCCCAGCCATTCGGTATGATCGTTGCGGCCAAAGCCGGCCTGGATCACCCCTTGACCCCCGCTGAGAGCATGATGGCCTGGGTCACGCGGCGCTGGAAAATGAGGTAGAGCACGGCGACGAGGAGCGCGGCGAGGATGGCGGCGGCCAGTTCGCGGGCGTATTGGACCCCGAAGGCGTCGTTGACCTGGGTGATGCCGACGGCGACGTTCATCATTTCGGGCCGCGATACGGCGAGGAACGGCCAGAGGAAATTGTTCCAGGCGCCGATAAAGGTGACGATGGCCAGCGCCGTGGTGATGCCCCAGTTCATCGGCAGGTAGATGCGCGTGAAGATGCGCCATTCACTGGCCGAATCCATCTTCGCCGCCTCGCGCGCCCTTATACATTTTGGGAATGTGCGGCTCAATCGCCGCTACTGCGCATCCGACAGCCAGAATGATCCGCCATCATCCGAGCCTTCTCAGATTCTGGAACCCACAGACCACACGACAACACAATTGGGATACAGGCCTAGCCTAGCATATCACACCGCATCCTCGGCAATCATGGCAGCTGCTTTTTCGCCGATCATGATGCTGGTCGCATTAGTGTTCCCGGAGACAATTGTTGGCATAATCGACGCATCGGCCACCCGGAGCCTCGCCACACCGTGTACCCGGAGCCGCTCGTCCACGACCGACATTGCCGAACTGGCGGGACCCATAGAGCAGGTGCCGCTCAGGTGATAACTGGATTCCCCCTTTGCCTTGGCGTAGGCTAGGAGTTCCTCGTCGGACTGAACTCCTGTCCCGGGTGACACCTCCTCCATCACCAATGGCTTCATCGATTTCGTGGCAAATAGCCGCCGTAACAATCTGAGGCCGCGAATAATCGTCTCCCGATCCTCCTCCGCATCAAGGTAGTTCCCTCTGATTGCCGGTGGAACACGAGGGTTGTCGGAGCGCAAGCGTACATAGCCTCTGCTCTGCGGCAAATGCTGGTCTACGATCGCCGAGACACCCGAGAACCGGTGTAGCCGTACGCCCCACTCGGCATCCTCCCGTGAGAAGGGGAAGTAGTGTATCTGCACATCTGGGTGATCAAGCGTCGGCAGCGTGCGCGCAAATATCCCTACGACGCCCGCCGCGACCGTGAGAGGGCCGTCGCGCCGCGCCGCATAGCGCAACGCCGCGGCCGCTTGACGCGGGAGTGTTCCAAGCTGGTGATTGAGGGTCCAGGGGCCATTTATCCGGTACTGCACCGGTGCAGAATAGTGATCTTGCAGGTTTTCACCCACGCCGGGTAGATCGGCCAAGACCGGAATGCCGTGGTCGGACAGCAGATTTCCCGGTCCGATGCCCGACAGTTGCAGCAACTGCGGAGAGTTGATGGCACCGCCAGATACGACGATCTCACGGCGTGCGCGGGCCAATATCCTCTGTTGCCCGCGCGAATAAATAACGCCAGTAGCTGTTCCATCCTCTACAAGAATTCGCTCCGCCAGCGCGTCCGTTACAATTTGCAGGTTCGGCCGGCCACGGGCCTCTTTGAGGTGCGCCCTTGCAATTGAAGAGCGTAGTCCCCGGCTTTGCGATAGCTGAAAATAGCCGGCGCCTTCCTGATTTTCGCCATTAAGATCCGAATTTCTGGGAATCCCGAGTTCCTGGGCCGCCGCGATGATCGCCTCCGTAACGGGATTGCGCCAATCCGACTGGATCGTACGAACCGGTCCAGATCTGCCGTGGTACTCGTCCTCGCCGCCTTCATGAGATTCCAGCTTCTTGAAGTAAGGCAAGACATCGGAATAGGACCAACCAGCGTTACCCAGTTGCCGCCAATGATCGAAATCGTTGCGGTGGCCGCGCACGAAGACCATGCCGTTGATCGCACTACTTCCACCGAGTCCTTTTCCACGAGGCATGAATATTTGGCGCCCGCCGAGGGTGGGCTCTGGCTCACCCGTATACATCCAGTTGAAGCGCGGATTTTGGAAGGTCCGTGCGAACCCAATGGGGAGGACCAACCAAGGATTGCGGCTCTGCGGTCCGGCCTCGATCAGCAGAACAGACCAAGCAGGATTCTCACTTAGCCTGGCAGCAATAACGCCCCCCGCCGATCCTGCGCCGACTACAATGAAATCAAACTCCTGCGATTGTGTAATGTGGTCTAAAGGAGAGATTTTTTTCATTTCCAACCTACCTAAAGCATTCCGCCATCTATCAGGACCGCTTGCCCCGTCACGAACGAGGCCTCATCAGAAGCCAGGAAAGCGATGTAGGGTGCGATCTCCCCGGCCGACGCCTGGCGGCCGAGGGGAATGGCTTTGGCAACATGAAACGCGACCGCCTCTCGCCCGCCCATGATCTCTGTTGCGGGATCATTAAACGGCGTATCTACAAAGCCCGGGCAAACGGCATTAACGCGAATTCCAAAAGGAGCCAATTCCACTGCTAAAGTCCGCGAGAACGCAACACACGCGCCCTTCGAGGCCGCATATAGGGTGAGCCCCGCGCCGCCCTTAATGGCCGCGCCGGAGGCCATATTGATAATTGACGCCCGGTCGCTATTTTTTAGCGCATCAAGTGCATGTCGGACGGTGAGGAATTGCGATCGTACGTTGATGTCGAAGACCCTTGTCCATTCCCCGGCTGCGATCTCATCTACCGGAGCCGCGCTCATAACGCCGGCGATGTTGGCAAGCACGTCTAGGCCGCCGAGCCACTCGACCGCTTTGCTGATTCCGCGAGAGACGCTCGTGTCCTCGGCACAGTTCATTTCAAATGCGCGGGCTGACACGCCGAGCCGACGGCACTCCTGGGCTGTCAATTCAGCACCCGCATGATTAAGGTCAGCGATCGCGATGGAGGCACCCTCGGCCGCCATGCGTAGCGCACTTGCACGACCGATCCCCGACGCACCACCGCTCACTAGAATTTTGCGGCCACGCAGTCTTTCTGTGAGCTCTATTTTGATTGATCTCTTGGCTTGGGGCACCTAGGAGCCTCCATCCGCCACTTGGACATCTTCACCTTTGCGCAGATAAGCTTGATAGCGGCCTAAAGCTCTGTCGGCGCTCTTATTCCAGTGCTGTCCAATAGCTTCCTCCAGCCGGCTCAGATCGCCGCTTTCGGCTATACGAAGCAAGTTCTCGTGCTCCACAGTTGATGCCTTGATGTCTTCAGGGCTGTGAGGAGCATAAACGTAGACGATCTGCGCCTGCGCCATCAGAATGTCGTAAAGTTCAACCAATCGGCGGTTACCACCGGCTACCATCCAGAGGCGATGGAACTGGAGGTCGGCACGACGGTAATCCTCATAGTCCTGGTTTGAGATCGCACGCTGACAACGATCAAAAGCCTGCTTGAGAGCGTCCAATATTGCTTCAGGTAATCCTCTAGATGCACAGGCGCGAATGGCCGCCTGCTCCAGCGCCCCACGTGCGTTCATGATCTCTCGCACGTCATCACCAGAAAGCAGGGTCACAAAATGCCCTCGGCGGGGCTTTATCTCCACCAGGGACTTCGCTTCGAGGCTCTTGAGTGCCTGCTTGACGGGCGTTGCACTCACCCCAAATTGTCCGGCAATCGCCTCCACATCCAAGCGGCGGCCAGGCTCAAACCCTGGCTCGAGCTGAGTGATCATGCTTTGAAGTCGCTGCGCCAGCGCCTCGGCTATCGTAACACCGAACGGCTCGTCGGATCGTCGATTCAGTTGAGGCACACGTATATTTTCTGCACCAGGCTCCTGAACGCTCATGTGACGATGCGACCATCAGCAAGCGGCTCGAGTCTCTCTGCACGCTCCAGGATGGCCCAGAAAGCATGGTCGGCAAAATAGACGATAGTATTTTCCAGGCTTCGCATGATGAAATTGCCCTCACGGGAATGCGCCCCGGCAGTATGCGCTACGGCTTCGGGAAGGCCGACAGTCAGGCAGATATGGACGCCGTAGACAGAATGCCTGATAGCGGGGAATCCGGATGCGCCTGGGCTTTCGCTCCAGCGCTTCTGGTTCGCGGGGCTGTACTCATATGGCTTGCCCACGTCATGACAGAGCGCGCAGGCAAGCAGCAGATCCCGGTCAATGCCACAGGAGCCAGTGACACTTTCCAGCTGCTCGGCAAGTCCCAAAGCCATGCGGGCCACGCCCCTGATATGGTGGGTCTGGGTGCCATCTCGCATGGGTGATGTGTCCGGGCCCCCTGAGCCCAAAATATCATCAATCGAAGTGAACTCGCTTTGCGAAAGACAAAGGGCCCACGCCTCCACAACTTTGTTAGCAAGATCCTTATCGGAGATCATCTCCACTTCGGGCAGACTGCGCCTGACGCTTGCTCTCAATTCATCCATTGATGCCAATTCTCTGACTCCTACTTTGAGGTGGCCGCGACAGCCTCGATTTCGACTGCATACGGCCCCGCCAACTTCACTACAAAGGTTGAGCGGGCCGGCAGATGTGATTTGAAATATCCTCCATAGACCTCGTTAAAAGCGCCAAAATCGGCCGTATCCGTGAGAAACACCGTCGTCTTGATTACACGATCAAGGGAACTTCCCGCCGCCTGGAGTATGGCGGTAATGTTATCCAGCACTCGCGCCGTTTGCACTGCAATGTCTCCACCCACGAACTCTCCACTGACGGGGTCTGACGCAACCTGCCCAGAGGTGAAAACCAACCCTCCAATCCGAACGGCCTGTGAAAGCGGCACGTTGGGTTCCGGCGCCTGCTCCGTCTTAATTATTTCCAGTTCAGCCTGGCTGGTCATATCGAATCCTTGTCCAAAATTAACGGAATGAATTTTCGTGTGGTGCCCACCGCGTCAGATATCGCGCGACAGAGACGATAAGCGCGTCCGTTATCGCGGCCACCACGGTGATCCAGAAGATGCCCACAATGATCACGCTGAGCTCTTGAAAAGCGATCATCCTGCTGAACACCTGCCCCATTCCGATCGGGGCACCGGCGAGTTCGGCAACCACTTCGATGCCCCAAGCGATACCAACCGCAACACGGACGCCGCCGACCACTTCCGGTATGGTGGCGGGAAGAACTACTGTTCGGAAGATATGTCCCTCGCTCGCACCCAGCGTCATCGCCAGTTGCCGCGGCAAAGGGTCGAGATTCTCAATTGCCGTAGACATGCTCACGGTGACCATGAGTGCGACATAGAGGATAACCACTCCGAGCTGCGCCTCGGGATAGGGTCCGAACCAGAGGATCATGAAGGGTATAGCCGCGAGCGGGGGTACCGAGCGCAGGGCGCTAAGTGGCAGCTCCATGAAGAGCGCCAACCGCATCCACCTCGCCATTGAGAGGCCCAAAATACCTCCGACAGCGGCCCCAATTGCGCAACCCAGGAGCGTCTGGCGAATGGTATAGAGAAGGTGAGGCATCAGCCCCCGACTTCCGCCACCTTGGAATTCAAGAATCTTGTTCGTGTAAAGGTCCGTAAAAACGGAAGGCCATAGCGACAGCGGAGATGGAAGCCTTCTTGGCCCAATGAGCGCAGAGATCGCGGTCCACACGGCCAGCATCAGCGCAATCCCGCCTAACATCCAAAGGAAGTTGACGAACCTGGCTTGAAAGCTCCGAGACGCCTCGGGAGTTGGTAGCGGCGCCTTAACGGCGTCGCTACCCTTCCCAACTGCGTTGAAATCAACCACCGAGGCCATCGAGAGCAGCCTTCGCATAGGCAACAGCATCGAGGAAATCGAAGGCGTCGTAAAATGCGTTCGCCTTACTCGTAAGCTCGGCTGCCTGCTGCTTCGCGGCTTCATCTGCGTTTGCCGAAGCGACCTCAATCCTCTCAAGCAAGTCGTCCGCTTCGGCTTTCAGACGCTCGAGCTCGTGGTAGAGATCGTCAGCCACTACAAAGTCTTTCCAGCTGTACTGCCCGACCTCAAATATCCCCTGTTCTTCGTAAAGCTTGATCGCGGAGCCGGTCACATACTCGATGTTGAGCGCGTTATCCGGATCATCAAACACAGCCTTCTGTTCTTCGAAAGTCAGATACGGATTCAGATCACGGTAGACGACCTCACCCGTGGCAGTGTCGAAATCAGTTCCTGCGGCGCTGTTAAGATAGGGTACATGTATAGCCAAGGCCTCACTCGGATCGTCTTTAATAAGCTGGTTGATCCTCATGCTGACCGAGACCATCCGCAGCGCCGTATCGCGATTATTCTCGATCCACTCATCGGTAGCCATCCACCCGGCATAGAGCACCGCCCGCAGGTCATCAGAATCGGCCGATGGGCTGGCGGCAGATGCCAAGTCACCAGATGTAACGATTGGCTTGTACCCGTTCACCTGAAGGGTCAGCCGTGACGGGACACCGCCGACCTGGAAGTCGGCTCGATCGCTTTCCATCAGGCGGGTCGTTTCTGCGTCGGGCGCCACCACGGTTGACATCTCGTCAAGTGAGACACCGCCCCGCTCCAGTGCCAGATCGATAAACCCCTTGATGGCGGCTTCTGCTGGATAAGCAAATGACTTGCCGCGCATCTGAGCAATCGATTGCTGGAGCGCTTCTTCTGGAGCCAATCCATCGGCTATGAACTCGGCATAGCTCCTGTACCCCGCGTCCGGCTGGGCCATGATTGCAAAGCCCTTGAAGTAAGCACCAAGAGAAAAGAGCTGCATCTTTGGCAGGTTATTGAAACCTGGCATGAACAGCTGCGGCAGGCCGGCCATGACGTCCTGAGTACCCGCTGCTGCAATGCCCATCGCCTGATCGGCGCTGGTGAGCATCGTTCCCTTTCCGTCTGGAAGGAAGGTAATGCCAACCTCATCGAACCAGCCTTTCTCCAGGCCGATGCTGGCTTGGCTGTGATCGAAGTAAGGCATCATTGATGCCCGGATTTCCACCTGTGGCACTTCTGGCGCCTCCTGTCCCACCGCAACGGTTGGAAAGACGGCGGCGCAGAGAGCAGCGGCAATCAGTAATGACCGCCTGCTTTCTCGCTTCTTCGTTTCTGTGAATTTTTGATTAAACAAGAACATCCTCCTCATGTGTCTTAATTTACTTGGTAGAGTTTAGAGTTTTCTCCTTGTGTTGAATCTAATTCAATCTGGGAGCCCATCGGGTAATATGAGCGACAGCAAATCTAACAAGTTGATCAAGAAATACTGTGTAGATGATGATCATTGCGACGATAATGAACATACGGCTGGTATCGGAAAACTGCTGAGCAAGGCTCAAGATACGGCCGACACCGGATTGTGCACCGAGCAGTTCGCCGCCAATGAGCAGCGCCCAGGCCATTCCTACGACTACCCGTATTCCGCCTGCCACTTCCGGCACTATGGCGGGCACCACCACTGTGCGGTACACGTGGACCTTGGAAGCGCCTAGCGTCCTAGCGAAATTCGTGATCACCGGAGATACGTTCTGAATGGCCGCCAACGTATTGATGAGGAGCATGCAGAACACGCCAAAGGCGACGTAAGAGACGATGCCCACATCGGTGCCACCAAACCAAGCGAGGAACAGCGGAATAAGAGCAAAAAGCGGAATCGTGCGCAGAAGAAGCAGGGAAGGTTGGAGTATTAATCGGGCATGCCGGCTCATTCCCAGCGTCAAACCGACGCCGATACCCAGAATACCACCAATGAGAAGCCCGAAACTTAAGCGTACGAGGCTGTCATACGTATTCTTGGCCAGGACAATCGCCGCGTTGGCCCAAGTTTCTTCGGTTCCAGGCCCAAAAAATACGCTCAAGCGCGGAACGGCCGCGAGCACGTCCCAGGGATAGGGCAGGATAACCGCCGAGCGCGCGAAGGCGCGCTCCACTAAATAGCTCGCAACGACCCAGGAAAGAGCGACCCCCAGTACTGAAAGCGCCCTGATCAACATCCTCTCGCTGGGATGAAGAGTAGCGGTTCTTACTTGCCAGGCAGTCATCGCCGAATTCCTCACCGCACCGACTTTGCATTCGGCTGATCGATTGCATCGGCGAGCTGGCGACGAACTCTTGCGAATTCCTCGTCAAGGCGCAGCGCTTCTGTTCTCGGGCGTTGGAAAGCTATTGGAATAGAGGCAGTGATCCGCCCTTTGTCCATCACGATTACTCGGTCGGCGAGGAAAGCTGCCTCCTCGATGTCGTGAGTAACGAAAAACACCGTTTTTGGCCGTTCATCGAGAATGCGAAGCAGTTCAGACTGCAGCTCGCATTTCGTAGTGTAATCCAGCGCCCCATAGGGCTCGTCCATCAGCAGGACGTCAGGATCGTTTGCCAGAACCACTGCGATCTGACAGCGCTTCTTCATACCCCCCGACAGCTCTTTCGGCCAGAAATCCGCAAACCGGCTGAGACCAACAACCTCCAGCCATTCCATCGCGGTGCGCCGCCGCTCATCCGAGGACATGCCTTGGAGTTCAAGCCCGTATTCGACGTTCCGGACGACACTGCGCCACATGAACAGGGCGTCCTGTTGAAAAACGACGCCCCGGTCGCGGCCTGGGCCCCGTACCCGCTCACCCTCTACGCTGATCGACCCGCCAGAAGGTGAAAGGAGCCCGGCAACGACATTAAGCAATGTCGTCTTCCCACATCCGGACGACCCGATAATCGCAACGACCTCGCCACGTTCAACTGTCAGGCTTACATCAGAAAGGGCATGGAAATCGCCACTTCCGGGTCTCGAGAACATCTTCGATACGTTCTCAATTTCGATCTGTGCCATGTGTCAGCCGTTCGTCTGAAATTTCAGACTTTATATCAGGGGATTTTAGACTGGTCAATGAAAGTCTCAGCGCCACGCGCTCCCTCCAAGGAGCGTGCCGGCCTAGTGCAAGGCTAACCAATATCGACTTAGTAGCCCGGGTTTCCGCTCGGGGCTGGCAAGTCGGCGCGCCTTGGCGCCGGCTGGAACGCATCGCTACTGCGGACGGCCGACTTTCGGGGCGGCGTATTACCGCTGGAACGGATGGGCGTACTGGAAGCGCTGGCTCGCCAAGCCGACCTGGAATGGATGATGATCGAGGGAAGATCGTGCGCACTCACCAGAAGGCCGGGGGGCGCGAAAGGTTGGACGAGCCGTATCTGGGCCGATCTCGCGGAGGCCTCTCAGAGCCACGGCTGCGGAGTATGCAATTGCCCAACACACGCAGTTGCCAACACTCCCGCTGCCTCAGGCCTCGCTTGCTCCAGCGATTGTACTGGTTACCGTCGTGTAAGGGCCATAGATTCCCGCAGAGCCCGCAAGCGGCACCCCTCGTGCAGCCGATGCACGATGCCGGAGATCACCCGCCGGTCATCCACGCACCGCTTGCCCGACTTAGCGAGGAGTCAATTCCCAGGTTCGAATCCTGGCGCCCCAGCCATTCCGTATGATCGTTGCGGCCAAAGCCGGCCTGGATCACCCCTTGACCCCCGCTGAGAGCATGATGGCCTGGGTCACGCGGCGCTGGAAGATGAGGTAGAGCACGGCGACGAGGAGGGCGGCGAGGATGGCGGCGGCCAGTTCGCGGGCGTATTGGACCCCGAAAGCGTCGTTGACCTGGGTGATGCCGACGGCGACGTTCATCATTTCGGGCCGCGATACGGCGAGGAACGGCCAGAGGAAATTGTTCCAGGCACCGATAAAGGTGACGATGGCCAGCGCCGTGGTGATGCCCCAGTTCATCGGCAGGTAGATGCGCGTGAAGATGCGCCATTCACTGGCCGAATCCATCTTCGCCGCCTCGCGATATTCCTTGGGCACGGAATCGAAGAAGTTCTTGTAGACGATGATCACCACCGGGTGGATCAATTGAGGCAGGATGAC
This sequence comes from Devosia sp. YIM 151766, assembly GCF_030285925.1. Taxonomy (NCBI): domain Bacteria; kingdom Pseudomonadati; phylum Pseudomonadota; class Alphaproteobacteria; order Hyphomicrobiales; family Devosiaceae; genus Devosia; species Devosia sp. YIM 151766. Next base: position 664,339 of record NZ_CP127251.1, read on the forward strand.
GCCCATCCAGTTGTTGATGAGCCGGAACTGCGCCATCAGGATGAAGTGGTTGACGATCAGTGCGGCGATCGGGACCATGAAACTGGCAAGGATCATGTACCAGATGATTGTGCGCCCCGGAAAGCGCAGCTGCGACAGGGCATAGGCGGTCGTGGCGCTGATGATCAGCGTCAGCCCCGTCACCGCCAGCGAGGTCACCAGGGAATTGAGATACCAGCGCCCGATCATGGTGTTGACCAGGACGTGCCAATAGGCGTCGATGGTCCAGGTGCGCGGCAGGAATTCAACCGTCTTGGCGATCACCTGGGATTCGGGCTTGAGCGAGGTGATGATCCCCCAATAGAGGGGGAAGGCCCAGAGGAGCGCGAAGATCACCGTGATCAGCGTCAGGATCAGCCCGCCGATATCGAAGAATTTCATCGTCCGCGCCCGCGAGGCGGTGGCGACGGCGCCCGTGGCCGGGGTCTGGCTCTCAGCGATGCTCATTTCTCACCTCGGGCGCGCAGCAGCTGGAATTGCAGGACGGAGAAGACGATGACGATGACGAAGAGGGCGACGGCGATGGTGGCCGCATAGCCGCCATGGTTCCGCTGGAACGCCTGGCTATAGATATATTGCACCAGCACCATGGAGGGATCGGGTCGTCCGCCCTGCACGAATAGATAGACCTGATCGAAGATCTTGAGTTGCAGAATGAGCTGGATGGTCAGCACCAGCGCCGTCACCGGCCAGATCAGCGGCCAGGTGATGCGGCGGAAGATCGTCCAGCGATTGGCATTGTCGAGGGCGGCGGCTTCGTAGATGTCGGTCGAGATCGAACGCAGGCCGGCCAGGAACAGCAGGATATTGAAGCCGCAGGTCCACCAGATGGTGACGAAGGCCACGGCCGGCATGAACATCCATTGGGTGCGGAATACCGGCGTCGGCTGGCCGAAAATCCAGGTCAGCGGATGCTGCATGATGCCGAACTGGAGATTGAACATCCAGTTCCAGATGCGATAGACCACCGAAACCGGCAGGATATAGGGCAGAAAGAACATCGCCAGGATGAGGCTTTGCTGCCAGCCCTTGAGCCGCGACACCATCATGGCGATGGCCAGGCCGATCAACGTATTGGGAATGACGGTCAGCGCCACGAAATAGGCGGTGTTTCGCACGGCGGTCCAGAACCGCCGGTCGTCGAACATTTCGATGTAGTTTTCGAGGCCGATCCACTTGCCGGGCCCGATCAGCGGCGCATCGGTGAAGCTGAGATAGACCATCTGCAAGGTCGGCCACAGGAACAGCACGCCATAGGTCAGCAGAAACGGCAGAATAAGAAGAAAGGCGACCGCGATTTCGCGACGTTGGTTCCTGATCATGGGTGCTCCGGTCTCAAGAAGAGGTCCGGCGGCACGAAACCGCCGAACCCGATTTCAAGGACTTAGTCGGCCTGATCCTGCAGATCGGCCTTCATCTCTTCGATGGCTTCCTGCGGGTCGATTTCACCGTTCATGGCCGGGCTGATATAATTGGCGACGGCGTCATAAACGGGCGAAGCCACACCGGCGAGCACCGATTTGGGGTCGAACACGGCCGTATCGGCCAGCACCGAATAGGTGGCGTTCGGCTCCATGGTTTTGAACTCTTCGCTTTCGCGGGTCGGCGTATAGGCCGGGATGTGGCCGGCATCGGCCCAGGCCAGCGAGTTCTCGTTCATCCAGGAGATGACTTCGAGCACGGCGGCTTTCTTTTCCGGGCTCATTTCCTGGCCGGCATTGTTCGGAATGGCGAAGCCATGCGAATCGGCCCAGGTGGCCGGGTGATCGAAGAAGGCGGGGATGGCGATGGCGCCCCATTCGAAGCCGAGCTCGCCGCTGGCGGCAAGGTCGGTCATCGTCGGAACTTCCCAGACGCCGTTCATATGCAGCGCCGCAGCGCCCGAGGTGAACAGCGCCACCGAACCATCATATTCGGTCAGGGCCGGCGCGTAGCCGCCTTCGACCCAGCTGGCCATGGTTTCCAGGGCGGCGACGGCCTTGGGAATGCTCTCATCGGGGAAGAAGGTGCCGTCCTCGTCGAGGAAGACGCCGTCCTGCTGGCCGAACAGCGAATAGAAGACCCGCCACGGCGTCCCGTCGCCCGAGGTTTGCAGCGACAGCGCATATTCGGAATTGGGCTGCAGCGTTTCGAGCGCGGCGAGGAAATTGTCCGCGCCGTCGAGGCCGGTGGGCAGGCCGTCATCGCCGAGCAGGCCGGCTTCGGCCAGCTTGTCCTTGTTGTAATAGAGAACGATGGAGTGGATATCGAAGGGCACCGCATATTGGGCGCCATCGCTCTGACCGGCTTCCCAGTTGGCGGGGGCAAAGGTGTCGGCGCCGAGGCCGACGCTGGCGAGGTCCTCGGTGTCGAATGCCGCCAAGGCGCCTGACTGCACCCCAAGCGGCACGCGCGAGAGGTGATAGGTCATGACATCCGGGCCCTCGCCGATGGCAGCCGAGGTCTGAACCTTGGTATAGAAGGGCGTGCCCCATTCCAGCGTCGTCGGCTGGATGACGATTTCGCCTTCATGCTCGCTGTTGAACTGCTCGATCAGCGCCTTCATGCGCACGCCGTCGCCGCCGCTGAGGAAGTCCCACCAGACCACGTTTTCCTGCGCCTGGGCGGCGCTTAGCGACAGTGCCGCCACGCCGGACAGCATGGCAATCGTGAAAAGTTTCTTCATGTCTTAACCTCCCTTGGGGGCTGGCCCCATCGCCATTCCTCAGGCATTGCGAGCGCTGGCGAAGCGGTTCGCGCCGATGTTCAGAAAACCGCGCAGCGGCTCTGAATACTTTCTTGCCGGCACCTATGCGGCGCCGTGATAAGCCTTGCCGTTTTCGTCGAACACCATGGCGGCATTGCCATCGAGAGCGATGCGCACCGCATCGCCGGCCTGGATGGTGCTGACGCCATTGTCCTCCGCAATCAGCGTCGTGCCGTCACTCAGGCTGGTGTAAACCAGCGTACGCTCGCCGAGCCGCTCCACCACCTCGACAATGCCTTCCATGCCGGCGCCGTCCTGGCTGATGCGGGCCGCTTCAGGTCTGATGCCAAAAGTCAGCTTGTCCTTGGGCAGGCCGGCAAAGCCTACGGCGGTCTGCACCATTGCCTGCCCGGGCAGGGTGATGGCGGCCTTGCCGCCGACATCGCTGGCCGATGCCACCGGAATGAAATTCATCGCCGGCGATCCGACGAAGCTGGCAACGAAACGGGTGGCAGGCCGTGAATAGACTTCCATAGGCGTGCCGATCTGCTCGATCCGGCGATTGTTCATCACCACGATGCGGGTCGCCAGCGTCATGGCCTCGGTCTGGTCGTGGGTGACAAAGATCATCGTCGCCTTGATGCGGTGGTGGAGCTGCGCCAGTTCGAGGCGGGTGCGGACGCGCAGGCCGGCATCGAGGTTGGATAGCGGCTCGTCGAGCAGGAAAGCCTTGGGATCGCGGACGATGGCGCGGCCGATGGCGACGCGCTGACGCTGGCCGCCGGAGAGCTGGGCCGGCTTGCGATCCAGAAGCTGCGAGATTTCCAGCATGCGGGCTGCCTCGTCGACGCGGCGGACGATCTCGGCCTTTGGCGTGCCCACGTTCTGGAGGCCGAACGACATGTTGTCGCGCACGGTCATGTGGGGATAGAGCGCGTAGTTCTGAAAGACCATGGCGACGCCGCGCTCATTGGGCGGCAATTGATCGACGCGCTGGCCGCCCAGATGGATCTCGCCGGCGGTGACTTCCTCAAGGCCGGCAATCATGCGCAGAAGCGTGGATTTCCCGCAGCCCGACGGTCCCAGGAAGACGATGAACTCGCCCGATTCGATGTGCATGGACACCTTGTCCAGGACGCTCACCGGACCGAACGATTTGCTGACCTCTTTGAGGACGATCTCAGACATTCAACTCTCTCCCGGGACGCTGATCGCGTCGCTCGCCGCGGGCTCGGGGCCACCCCGTCTCGCAGTCATTTGTATTATTTTTCAAACGGAACGTGCGGGCAGTCAATCCCAAATAGATCGCTATTTTGGATAAGTATCAAAAATTTGACTTACATTCCTTGGCCGATCAGTCGATCGGCTCGGCGTCCTCCGCTGCCTTGCGGGCCTTGCGGCGCGCATTATCGATCTGCTCGTGCGGCACCGAAGCGGCCGGCATGGTGGTGATGTCGCGCAGGGTTTCGAAGGGGAGCTTGGGTTCCCGGCTCGCGGTCAGAAGGCCGTTGACCTCCTGCTCGGTATCGGTGACCTGGGTGTAGCAATAGCCCGCGATATGCGGCATGGCGGCAATGGCCGAGAAGATATCGCGCAGCCGGTCCTCGAATTCCTGCGGATCATCGACGGTGGAATAGCCGTGCCACTTCTCACCCTGCTTGGGCAGGTAGCTCAGCCCGCCGAACTCGGTCAGCATTACCGGCTTGTCGCCAAGCTCGCGGCCATCCAGCACGATCCGGCGCCGCGCCGGGCCCATGCCGCGCAGCATCGCCTCGATATCGGCTGGCTCGTGGAAGCGGCTCGACAGGCCCTCGCCGTCCGGCGCGTAGTCATGCACCGACCAGATGTCGCTTTCGACCAGTTCCCAGCCATCGTTGGAAATGGCCGGCCGGCTTGGGTCGAGCGCCTTGGTCAGGTGATAAAGCGCGCTGGCGTAATGCGCCTGATCGGGGCGCTCGGCGATCTGCGACACGCCCCAGCTTTCATTGAGCGGCACCCAGGCAACAATGCAGGGATGGCTCTTGTCGCGGCGGATCGCTTCCATCCATTCCCTGGTCAGGCGCTCGGTGGCCGAGTTCGAGAAGCCATAGGCGCTCGGCATTTCTTCCCAGACGATGAGGCCGAGAACGTCGCACCAGTAAAGGAAACGCGGATCCTCGATCTTCTGGTGGATGCGGACGCCATTGAAACCCATTTCCTTGATCAGCTCGACCTCACGGCGCAGGGCTTCCGGACTTGGGGCGGCGAGGTGCGATTGCGGCCAGTAATTCTGGCCCAGAACCATGCGCAGGTAATAGGGCAGGCCATTGAGCAGGAAGCGCTTGCCGCCGACGCCGACGCTGCGCAGGCCGAGATAGGATTGCACGATGTCCGGGCGCTTGCCTTCGAGCGTGACTTCCGCGTCGATGAGATTGGGACGTTCCGGCGTCCACAGCAGATAATCGCGGTGCACGCCGTTTTCGAGTTGCGGAATGGCGATGTCGAAGCGCAGCTCCGCCTCGGACATGGTCACGGTTTGCTGGGCGATCGACTGACCCTGGGCGGTGAGCTTGATGGTCAATGCCACCGGCGCCGAAGGCACGTTATTGAGCCGAACCTCGCAGCGGACGCGATAATTGGCGAGATCGGGCACGAAGTGCAGATCCGTCAGGTGGAGCGCCGGAACCGTGCTGAGCCATACCGGCTGCCAGATGCCGCTGGTGCGATGATACCAGATGGAATGCGGGTCTTCGAGCCAGTCCTGCTTGCCGCGTGGGAAATGCACATCCTGCGGCCGGTCCTCGGCGCGAACCACCACGACCTGCTCGCCCTCGCCCAGCGCATGGGTGATGTCGAGCGAAAATGGCACATGCCCGCCTTCATGGGCGCCGACGCATTGGCCGTTGACCCAGACTTTGGCCGCGTAATCGACGGCGCCGAAATTGAGCAGCAGCTTCTCATCCGCCGCCAATTGTGGCGCGGCAAAGCTGCGGCGATACCAGATTACCGGATGGAAGCCGGTCTCCCGCAGGCCCGAAAGCTCGCTTTCGGGTGGAAACGGCACCACGATCTGCCGGTTGAAGACATCGGCCCGGTTCCACCAGTTCTCGCCGATGCCGGCATCGGCGTCGTCATGGGCAAAGCCCCATTGGCCGCATAGATCGACCCAGTTTTCGCGCTGAAACTGGGGATTGGGCGCAAGGGTGGTGGCGGTTTGGGTGGCGGTCATGTTTCCCTCGATTCCGGCGTCGACCTGGAGCCGCGCCGGCTTATGGCCCCACCCTGGTGGCGGGGCTTGCTAAATTTGTTTAGCAGGCTGATGCAGGGGCATGAGCTTGTCAAGGATGGGAAAGGCGTTGTGAAAAAACGGGTGAAAATGGTCGATATCGCCAAGGCGGCAAATGTGTCGCGTACCGCGGTGTCGCTGATACTCAACGGGGTCGCCGGCGTGCGGATCGCCGAGGCCACGCGGCAGCGCGTGCTTACCGTGGCCCGCGAGCTCGGCTATAAGCCGGGGCCGTCGCTGCGCGATCTGGGGCCCGATGAGCCGCGTCTGTTTGGCGTGCTGATCAACGAGATTTCCTCGGCCTATCCGATCGATCTGCTTTATGGCCTGCAAAGCTGGGCCGACGCGCAGGGCGTGCAAATCCTCATCCAGGTCTCGGACGGCGCCAGCGACCACGAAATGGCCGCGCTCGACAATTTCGACCGTTTCGGCGTGAGCGGCGTCATTTACGCCAGCACCTTTTCCACCATTGCCAGCCCGCCCCAGGCCCTGAGCCATTTCCGTCATATCTTGCTGAACTGCCGCCGCGAGGACCGTTCCGGCACAGCCGTGCTACCGGCCGAACGGCATGGCGGAGCGCTTGCCGCCCAGCATCTGATCGATAGCGGCCGGCGGCGCATCGCCACCATTACCGGCGATCCCTGGCAATTCGCCAGCCGCGAGCGCCTGGCCGGCTATCACCGGGCGCTCAACAAGGCCGGCCTGAACCTGGGCGAGGCTTATGAAGAAACCAGCGATTGGGGGCATGCCAGCGGCTATGCCGCCGCACGCCGCTTGCTGGACCTGCCCGCCCCGCCGGACGCCATTTTCTGCCACAACGACATCGTCGCCCGTGGCGCCATCGCGGCGGCGCGCGAGGCCGGGCTGACTATCGGGGATGATCTGGCGATCATCGGTTATGACGACCGGGAATTCGCCAAGGATTTGGGCATTACCAGCATCACGCTGCCCTTTGCCGAAATGGCCGAGCGCGCCATGAGCGAGATTGCCGGCACTGGCAGGCTGGCCGACAGGACATTGTCCATAACCGGCAAGCTTATCCCCCGGGCGAGTACGGCACCCGGCCTGTCCGCTTGATTACATCAGAATATTTGATACAGACATTGCTCCCTCTTGATGTCTGGACTGCCATGAGCCGCAATTTTCTGGTTATCGACCCCGAAGAGGACCTCGACGTCCTCAAGGGCCTGGCCTCGTCCGTTCGCATCAAAATGCTGAAACTGCTCCATGTCGAAGGGCCGATGAACGGCAACGACATCGCGGCCAAGCTTGGTCTGCCGCAATCCACGGTGTCGACGAACCTGCAAATCCTGGACGGTGCCGGGCTGATCCGAACCGAGACCCAGAAGGCCCGCAAGGGCAATCAGAAGATCTGCCACTCGACCTTCGAAGAAGTGCTGGTGATGTTCAAGGACGACATCACCCCGCTGCACTCCAACGAGATCGAGGTCTCAATGCCGCTGGGGCTTTACACCAGTTGCGAGGTGTCCGCGCCCTGCGGGCTGTGCTCCGTGGACGGCATTATCGGCCTGCTCGACGTTCCCAACACCTTTCTCGATCCCGGTCGGATGAAGGCCGGGCTCATATGGTTCACGCGCGGCTATGTGGAATATCAGTTTCCCAATAATGCGAAGCTCGCCCAGAACGTTATCGAGGTCATGGAATTCTCGATCGAACTGAGTTCGGAAGTGCCGGGCACGTCGGCCGATTGGCCCAGCGACATCACCTTCTCGGTCAACGGCACCGAAATCGGCACCTGGATGTCGACCGGCGATTATGGCGACAAGCGCGGCGTTTACACACCGGACTGGTGGAAGCTCAAAGGCAGCCAATATGGCAAGCTCAAGAGCTGGCGCGTCACCGAGAACGGCACCTATGTGGACGGGGTCAAGATTTCGCCGGTTTCCCTGGCCGACCTCGATCTCGCCAATCACCATTCGATCCGGCTGCGCATCGAGGTCAAGGACGATGCCAGATATCCGGGCGGCATCAACATCTTCGGCCGTGGTTTCGGCAATTACGATCAGGACATCATCCTGAGGCTGAAAACCGCCCGCTGAATGCAGGGCGCGGTCGAATAGATCGGGATGGGCGGCAGGCCGGCAGCAAGCCATGCTCGGCCTTACAATCCCCTTGCACGGCATGCGCGCCACAGCTAGAACGAATTCATTGATATAAATCCGAAAATCGGAACCGGTAGGAGGGGGGCACCGTGAAGGCGTCAATTATCGCAAACAAGGATTATACGATCTCCAAGATTGACGATCGTGTCTATGGCGCATTCCTCGAGCATCTGGGCCGGGCGGTTTACGAAGGCATCTACGAACCCGATCATCCCACCGCCGACCAGGACGGCATGCGTGGCGACGTGATCGACCTGGTCAAGAAGCTCAATGTGCCGGTAGTGCGCTATCCCGGCGGCAATTTCGTTTCGGCCTATAATTGGGAAGACGGCATCGGTCCGCGCGAGGAGCGTCCGGTTCGCCTGGACCTGGCCTGGCATACCTCCGAAAGCAACGCGGTCGGCATCCATGAATTTGCCGATTGGTGCGCCACGGTCGGCACCGAGATGATGCTGGCGGTCAATCTGGGCTCGCGCGGCGTCGATGCGGCGCGCAATTTCCTCGAATATGTGAACCATCCCGGCGGCTCATACTGGAGCGACCTGCGCATCAAGAACGGGCGCAAAGAGCCATGGGACGTCAAGCTCTGGTGCCTGGGCAACGAAATGGACGGGCCCTGGCAGGTCGGGCACAAGGACGCCACCGAATATGGCAAGCTGGCCGCCAATACGGCGCGCGCCATGCGCATGTTCGACAAGTCGCTGGAGCTGATCGTCTGCGGCTCATCCAATGCCGACATGCCCAGCTATCCCGATTGGGAACGCATCGTGCTCGAGCACACCTATGACCATGTCGACTATATTTCGCTGCACATGTATTTCGCCAATCGCGACGACAATACGCCCAATTTCCTGGGGCTGGCGGAAAAGCTCGACGCCTATATCGAGACGGTCGCCTCCACCATCAAGCAGGTCAAGGCCAAGCGCAAATCCAAGCGCGACATCTATATCTGCTTCGACGAATGGAACGTCTGGTATCATTCCAACAAGAAGGATCGGGAGATCCTGGACGGCAATAGCGGCTGGCCGCATGCGCCGGGCCTGCTCGAAGACATCTACAATTTCGAAGACGTGCTGATGGTCGGCCTGATCCTCAACACCTTCATCCGCCGCTCCGACGTGGTGAAGATCGCCTGTATCGCTCAATTGGTGAACGTCATCGCCCCGATCATGACCGAGAAGGGCGGCCCGGCCTGGGCCCAGACCATCTATTATCCATATTATTTCGCATCGGTCTTCGGTCGCGGCACCGCGCTGCAATTGCAGGTCAATTCCCCCGGCTACGACACTCCCCATGCCGCCGCGTCGCCTTTTGTAGACGTGTCGGGCGTCGCCAATGAAGATGGCACGCTGACATTCTTCCTGGTCAATCGCCATGCCAGCGACAGCATCGAGACCGAGGTTGAGTTGCAGGGCTATGGCGGTGGCACGGTGATCGACCACCAGGTGATGACCCATCCCGACCTGAAGGCGGTCAACACTGCCGGCGACCAGCAGCAGGTGGCGCCGCGCCGGGGCGAGGGAAGCAGGATTGCCGATGGCAAACTGTCTGTGACGCTGCCGCCGTATTCCTACCAGATGCTGCGTGTGAAAGTCGGCTGACCGGCGGGCCGGGTTGCGGCGCCGTGCGGCCGCCCTAAAACCACCGCTCCTCACCCTCGCGTCAAGCGCGAGGGTGACGAACTGGGAAGAGGGGCGGCAGGCCGAAGGTTTTAGCGGCTCCGTGCCCAGTCTGGCAGCCAGTCTCCATGGGCGGCGATGAGGTCGTCCACCAGCGACCAGATCTGATCGAGGTCCAGTTCCGCTGCCGTGTGCGGATCCATCATGGCGGCATGATAGATGTGCTGGCGGTTCTCCTCGACCAGCGCCCGCACCGTCAGTTCCTGCACGTTGATATTGGTGCGCATCAGCGCCGTCAGTTGCGGGGGCAGGGCGCCGATATAGGTGGGCTGAAGACCGTTATCGTCGACAAGGCAGGGCACTTCCACCGCGGCGGCGTCCGGCAGGGAAGTGATGACGCCATTATTGCGCAGATTGCCGTAGATCACCGAAGGCTCGCCGGTCCAAACCGAATGGACGATGGATGAGGCATATTCCTTTGACGGCTCGACGCTGATCGTCTCCGCCTTGCGATATTCCTCGGAGGTCTTCTTCCAGTCCTCGATCTGCTCGACGCAGCGCTTGGGATATTCGTCGAGCGGAATGCCGAATTTCTCGATCAGGTCCTCGCGGCCCTCCTTGATGAAATAGGGCGTGTATTCGGCGAAATGCTCGCTGCTTTCGGTGACGAAATAGCCCAGCCGCGTCATCATCTCATAGCGTACCTTATTGGGGCAGCGCGGGTTCCAGCCGGGCTTGGGAGCGCGGCCCTCGCGATAGGCGCGGTGCAGTTCGGGGTAAAGGTCCCGATAGGAGCCGTCGGGCTGGCGATGCTCGAAATTGAGATAGAAGGCCATGTGGTTGATGCCGGCCGAACGGTAGCGGATGTCCTTGTAGGGAATGTCGAGGTCGTGCGCCAATTCCATCGCCGTGCCCTGCACCGAATGGCAGAGGCCCACCTGCTTGATATGCGGGTATTTTTCGGCAATGGCCCAGGTGTTGATGGCCATGGGATTGACGTATTGCAGCATGATCGCCTCGGGCGCGACCGCCAGCATGTCCTCGCAGATGCGCCACAGATGCGGCACGGTGCGCAGGCCGCGCATGATGCCGCCAACGCCCAAAGTATCGGCAATGGTCTGGCGCAGATTGTATTTTTTGGGCACCTCGAAATCGACGATCGTGGAAGGCTCATAGCCGCCGATCTGGAAGCAGACGACGACGAAATTGGTCCCGTCCAGCGCCGCTCGCTGATTGTCATAGGCTGTCACACTTGCCGGCACGCCCAGCGTATTCACCAGCTTTCCCGCGATGATGGCGCTCTCTTCCAACCGGATGGGATCGATGTCCATCAACCGGATTTCCGCGCCGGCCAACGCCGGACGCCGCAGGATATCGCCGACAATGTTCTTCATGAACACCGACGAGCCGGCACCGATAAAGGTGATCTTCGGATTGGCCATTTTTTGAAATAACTCCAGCAGTCAGGCGGCAATTTCGAATGCGGCGCGGACCAGCCGGGCCGTTTCTTCGGCAGGGAATTGATGAGGATCGTGTTGATCGGCCCCTATTCGACGATCCGGCCATTCTGCATGACCACGGCACGGCGGCAAAGCGCCATGTCGCCGGCAAGGGCGATGCGCCCCCAGCTTTGAGCCATGGCCCGCGAGATCAGGAACAAAACCCGCGCCGAGGCCGTTATTTCCAGGTTGCCCGGAGAATGATCACATGGCGCCGCGCTCGTTCTGGAAAGGCTATCTCAAGCTCTCCCTCGTCACCTGTCCGGTGGCGATGACGCCAGCGACTTCCGAGAACGAGAAAGTGCGTTTCCATACGCTCAACGCCAAAACCGGCAATCGCGTGGTCAGCCAATATGTCGACGCGGTTTCCGGAAAGCCCGTCGACGAAGATGACGAGGTCAAGGGCTATCAGCGCGGCGAAGACGATTACGTGATGCTGGAGGATGACGAGATCGCGGCGGTCGCCCTGGAGAGCACGCGCACGATCGATATCGACAGCTTCGTTCCCCGCGACAGCATCGAATGGATCTGGTACGACAAGCCGCATTATCTGACGCCGAACGATCCTGTCGGCGAGGAAGCCTTCTCGGTTATCCGTGATGCGATGGCATCCACTAATACGGTCGGCATCTCACGCCTCGTCATGTATCGCCGGGAACGGGCAGTGATGCTGGAGCCCCGCGACAGGGGCATCATCCTCTGGACCCTGCGCTATGGCGACGAGGTGCGGGACGAGAGCGATTATTTCGGCGATATCAAGGATAGCAAACCCGATCCCAAGCTGATGACGCTGGTGACGAAACTGATCGACGAGCGCACCGCGCCCTGGACGGCGAAAATGATCGACGATCCGGTTCAGGATAAGCTGCTCGATATCATCGCGGCCAAGAAAAAGGGCAGGAAACGCGTGGCGCAGCCCAAGCCTGCGGCCGCGGAGCCCGCCAGCAACGTCATCAATATCATGGACGCGCTGCGCCAGAGCATCGGCTCGGAAGGCCGGCAGAAGCGGAAATAGCGAGGGTGACGAGCCGGGACGGGGCGGAGCGGCTCTAATCCGCTTTGCGTTTGCGCCTTGCGGGAACGGCCAGGGGTTCGGCCGCCGCCCGGAAATCCTCCCAAGGATCGGATGCGAGCGCGGCGAGCCGCGTCGGCGTATTGTCCACGGTGAAATAATCCGGCCCGATTCCCGGGCTCAATTCCTCCCAGGCCAGCGGCATCGAGACGGCGGCGCCGGGCCGGGCGCGCGTCGAATATGGCGCCACGGCGGTCATGCCACGCTGATTGCGCAGATAATCGATCAGAATCTTGCCGCGCCGCTTTGACTTGGTGATGGTCGAGACATATTTGTCCGGACTGTCGGCGGCCATATTGTCAGCCAATGCCTTGGTGAAGGCCTTCACCGCCGGCCAGTCGGCCTTGGGCTTGAGCGGCACGACGACATGCAGGCCTTTGCCGCCCGATGTCTTGACGAAAGGATTGAAGCCGGCATCTTCGAGCCGCGCTTTGGTTTCCTCGGCGGCGGCGATGATCGCCTCCCAGACGACACCCTCGCCAGGATCGAGATCCATGACGATAATATCGGGCCGCTCCCAGTCCGCCACCGTCGACCCCCAGGGGTGGATTTCCAGCACCGCCGACTGAACGAGGCCGATCAGCCCGTCGAGATCATTGATCGAAATGAGCGGCTCGTCGTCCTTGTCCTTGGGATCGTCCACTAGCACGATGTGCTTGTTCAGCCCTTTCCAGGCATGTTTCTGGAAGAATGTCTGTCCGGTAATGCCGCTCGGGCAGCGCAGCAATGCCAGCGGCCGACCGACGATATGGGGTGCGATATAGCGCCAGACCTCGGTGTAATAATCGGCAAGCCCTTCCTTGGTGACCCCTTCGTCCGGCCAATAGATCCGATCTGGATGGGTGAGCGTGACGGTGCGGCGCTGCGGCTTTGGCATTGCGGTCTTGCTCCTGGGAATTTCCCGGACGATTTCGCTGGCCGCCTTGTCTTCGCGCAGGCCCCGGAACGAGGCGTGGCGGAGGTGGCCATCGGCCGTCCAGGCCCTGAATTCCACCTCGGCCACCAGCTCGGGTCGGACATAGCGGGCGAGACGGGCTTCCTCGGCGGTGAGCTTCCCGGCGAAAGGGCTCTCGGGGACGCGCATGCGTTCGAGCCGCTTGAACAGGTTCTCGGCAACCATACCGCTGAAGCCTGTTCCGACACGGCCGACATGCACCAATTTGCCATCCTCATAAACGCCGAGAACGAGAGAGCCGATCGCCTGGCGCGATGTCGAGGACGGCACATAGCCGGCGACCACGAATTCCTGCCGCGCCGAGCATTTGGATTTGATCCAGGCCTTGCCGCGGCCCGACCGATAGGGCGCATCCCTGAGCTTGGAGACCACGCCTTCGAGACTGAGCCGGCAGGCATGACGCAGGACCAGGCCGCCATTCTCGTCGAAATGGCTGCTATAGCGGATAAGACCTGGCTCGGCCCCCACCAGTTTTTCCAGCATGGCTTTGCGCGCGATGAGAGGCAGAGCGCGCAAATCATAGCCGTCGAGATAAAGCAGATCGAAGACATAGAAGGCGAAGCGGTCGGAGCGGCCGGCGCTGAGATCGGCTTGCAGGGCGGAAAAATCGGAGGCGCCAGACCCGGACTCGACGACCAGTTCGCCATCGATAAGCGCCGTTCCCAGCGGTAGCGCCTGCAATGCCGCGGCAACGTCCTTGCCGAATTTCTTGGTCCAGTCGAGACCGCTGCGGGTCAGGAGCTTGACCCGGCCAGCCTCTATCCGCGCCTGGAGCCGGTAACCGTCGAACTTGATCTCGTGAATCCAGCGCTCGCCCGCCGGCGGCGCCGCCATGAGCGTGGCCAGCGTCGGCTCGACGAAAGCGGGCAAGGATGCCTTCTTCGCGCCTTTCACCGATGCGGGATCGGGAAGCTCGATATCGGCCTCAGGCTCCGGCGCTTTTTTGGATTTCGAGGGCTTTTGCGCTGCCGGTTTGACGATCTTTCCGGTTTTCGACGACCAGCCGGGGGCCTCGCCAGCGACGTCCCCGATCTCGCGGCCGGTCTTGACCGATTCCGGGCGCTCCTCGAGAATATCGGGGTCGCCGGCCGTTCGGGCGACATCGTCCTCGCCCTTGATCAGCAGCCAGTTTTCGCGCTTCTCGGAGGGCTTGCCCCGCATCTTGACGAGATGCCAGCGCCCCGCGAGCTTTTCGCCCGCCAGCTCGAATTCGAGATGGCCTTTGGCATAGCCCTTATGGGCATCAAATATGGGATTCCAGGTGCCCCGATCCCAGATGATGACGGTGCCGCCCCCATATTCGCCCTTGGGGATCGTGCCCTCGAAATCATTGTATTCAAGCGGATGGTCCTCGACATGGACGGCCAGCCGTTTTTCGCCGGGGACCAGGCTAGGCCCCTTCGTCACCGCCCAGCTCTTCATCACGCCATCCATCTCCAGCCGAAGATCGTAGTGCAGACGCGTCGCGGCATGTTTCTGGATGACGAAGGCATTGCCGGTTTTCCGGGCTTTCCGGCCCTTGGGTTCGGAAGTCGACTTGAAATTGCGCTTCTGCCGATAGGTTTCGAGCGTCGCCATGATCAGCTTGCCTTGCGACGGGCGGGCGCGGCTTTCGCCTTGGACTTCGCAGTACCCGCAGCAGCCCGCTTCTTGCCCGAAAGGCCGGCGCTCTCGCGCAAAGCGGCCATCAGGTCGACCACCTTGTCCTGCCTGGGCTCCTTGCGGACCTCGATCTTGCGGCCTTCGCTCTTCGCCTTGACCAATTCGGCCAGGGCCGCCTCATAGCGATCCTCGAACGCCTTTGGATCGAACTTGCCGCTCTTGGTCTTGATGATGTGTTCGGCCAGTTCCAGCATTTCGCCTTTGATCTTGATCTCGGGAACGCTGTCGAACGCCTCTTTGGCCGAGCGGACCTCGTAATCGAAATTGAGGGTCGTGGCGATCAGGCCGGGCCCATGCGCACGAATGAGAACCGTGCGGACGCGGCGGAACAGCACCGTCTGGGCGAGGGCGGCGACCTGCTTTTTACGCATGCCCTCGCGGATCAGCGCATAGGCCTCTTCGGCATGGCGGTCGCTCGGCGCCAGATAATAGGGCTTGTCGAAATAGACGTCATCGATGTCGCCGCAGCCGATAAAGGCCGAGACCGCAAGCGTCTTGTCGCTATCGGGCACCGCCGCGGCAACCTCGTCCGGATCGAGCATAATATATTCCCCCGAGCCGACCTCGTAGCCCTTGACCTGCTCCTCGCGATCGACGGGCTTGCCGGTATCGCTATCGACGAACTGGCGCCGGACTCGGTGGCCCGTGGCGCGATTGAGGGTATGGAAGGCGATGCGCTCGGAGGTCGAGGCAGCCGTATAAAGAGCCACCGGGCAATTGACCTCGGCGACTTTCAAAAAGCCCTTCCAATTTGCTCTTGGCGCCAAGGCCGCTCTCCCGCGCAATATTTGCGACAGCAACGGAGTGGGCAGGCGGTTCGTTCCCGGAAGGGCGTCGCCGTTCCCGGGCGCGGCCATAGATGCGGCCGAGCACAGGGGCGACCGTGTCGAATAGCGATTCGATCAGCCCGCCATTATCCAAATTGGCCCGGAAGCGGAGCCGAATATCGTCGGCAATGCCGGCGCGACCTCTGCAAGACCGGCTTGGTGCCCTGACGACAGGTCGGCGAACACCGTTATCTGCACGTCGCCATGCCGCCGCCGGAATGCAAGCACATTGTCGCCGGCGGGCAGCGGCTCATAGCTGCCGGCGGCGAACAATTGTGGAGCGCGCCGGCGGAAATGCAGCAGGGCCCGGGTCAGGAGCAGTTTTTCGTCCCGAACCGGAAGCGGCCTGGCCAATCGTCGGGCCAGCGCAGCAAAATCGAGCGGCCGGCGGTTGTCCGGGTCGACGAAACTTTGCTCCCAATCCTCGGCGCCCCGGTAAATATCGGGCACACCCGGAACGGTCAGCTTGAGCGCGGTCTGAATCAGGGCCTTGCGGCGCCCGATCGCCTGTAGCCGGCGGCGCGTGGGGTGAAAACTAGCAAGAAAGCTTTCATTGGCCAGCGCGCGGTCGATAAATGCCGCGAATGCAGTTTCATAATCGACATTCTTCACGCCCCAATCGCTGCGCCAGCGCGCTTCGCGCAACGATTTCGTCATCGTGTCCCGAAGACGCTGGGCCAGGTCTGCCGCATCGCCCTCTATCGGCCAGCCACCCAGCAGGAGCTGGAAGAACAGGTAAAGGTCGTTGGCATGAAGACCGGCCGCGTCGGGGGCCAGGATAGCATGCCAATCGCGAACGGCCGCCGACCAAAGACCCGGCTCATCGGCTATGGCGGCGATAATGGACCGGATGTCCTCGCCACGCTTGGAATCGTGCGTCGAGGTGGACAGCAGGCAGCCCGGATGTGTTGCCAGCCGCCGGCGGTTGGCGTCGTGAAAAGCCGCAATTGACAGAGAAAAGCGCTCTGGATGCGCACCGACCTCGTTGAGAGCCGCCAATCGGTTGTAGCGATAGAGCGCCGTGTCCTCCACGCCCTTGGCCATGACCGGTCCGGTATATTGCTGGAACCGGCCAATGGCGTCGGCCACTGCCTGCCGGTCATAGGCGGCCGGCAGCCGGCCCGAAAGCAAGGCAGCGATAAAGTCGAACAGAGCCGGCTGAATCTGCGATTGGCTGCGGCGGGCCCGAGCGATGGCAATGTTCAGTTCCCGGCCGTCACGGGAGGATAGGCCGTCGGCTTTCGCATAGGTTCTATAGACCGAAAGTTGCGCTATCGTCTCGCGCAGGGCGCGGCGCAAGCCAGCTTGGGTCAGGTCGCTTGTGGCGCTGACGGACCAGGCAATAGCTGCAAGACGCCGTGCCAGAGCTGTCAGTTCGGCCGCCAATTCATTATCCATGACCCGCAATTTGCACTGATAGGCCTGCTCGGGAACGGGCGTCAGGTCGCCCGTAAAGGCAATATAGGACGCGGTGACCTCGGCTTCGCCCGGCTCATGCATGAGCACCCTGGTTAATTGCGCGCCGACCTCATAGCCGGTCGTGCCCTCCACCGGCCAATCCGCACGAATGGCTTCATGCGGCGCAAGGATTTTCTCGACCACCAGATAAACGGGACGCGGCAAGCGGGCGCGAAGGGCGTCCAGATAGCCCTTCGGATCGAGAAGTCCGTCGATATGGTCGATCCGCAGGCCATCGATCAGGCCCTCGGCGACCAGCGAAAAGACCAGTTTATGGACGTGATCGAAGACCTGCCCCCGGTCGATCCGGATGCCAGCCAGTTCGCTGTTGACGAAGAAGCGGCGATAATTGATCTCGTCTGCGGCCACGGAAAAATGCGCCAGCCGCCAATGCTGGCGCGCCATCAGCCTATGGAGCGGCAGCCAGCTATCGGCATGTCCGGCCTGTCCCGCATGAGCGGCGGCTACGGTCTCGGCGCTGCCGTGGCGTTCGAGCAGCAAGGTGGTGTCGTCGGCCCGGATCGGCAATTTGTGGGCATCATAGGCCCAGACGGCCAATCCGTCGCCATCCGCCTTGAGCCGCAGATCGCCGGCGAGGAGGCTGTCCCGGTAACTTGCGCCGAGAAAGGGCATGAGCAGCTTGCCCTCCATGCCGGGCCGGCCGAATTGCCAGTCAATGTCAAACCAGTCGGCATAGCGACTGGCCGCCCCATATTTCAACACGTCCAGCCACAAGGCATTGTCGGCGCCGCCGACGCCCATATGGTTGGGCACGAAATCAAGCAGGATGCCCATTTCGCGCCGGTGCAGCGCGGCGGCAAAGGCGCGGAAATCGTCGAGCGAGCCTAATTCCGGATTGATCCTGGTGTGATCGACAATGTCATAGCCATGCGTGCTGCCCGGATGGGCCATGAGGATGGGGGAGAGGTAGACGTGGCTGATCCCCAAATCATCCAGATAAGGCACCAGCGCAGTGGCCCGGGCAAAGGTGAAGTCCTTGTTGAGTTGAAGGCGATAGGTGGCGCGGGGTGCAATCATGAGCGGGGCTTGCTGCGCAGCAGCACGGCGCAATCGCCCGGTAAAATCCAGAAGTGTTCGGGATCGAGCGGGCGGCGGCCAGCGCCATCATAATCGGGGTGTTCGCTCGACCAGGCCAGCGCCCATTGGTGCCCATCCGCCGGCGCCAGCAAGGGTTCGGCCACGACGCCGATCTGCAGGTCTTTCCCGAGATTGAGCAGCAGCAGCCGATGGCCCGCAGGATCGGGCGTGATATAGCGCAGCAGCAGAGCTGCATCGCCAATGACGGCGCCATCGATCCGGCGCTCGGTGGCCTGCGAGAAAGTGGCGTCCCGACGACGCAGCGCCAGCAGGTCACGGTGCAGCGCGAGCATGCCCGCATGCCGCTCGGCCTCGCCCCAGTCAAGTTTGCTGGTCTCGAAACTTGCCACATCCGAGGGATCGGGCAGTCTGGCCTGCATTTCAGGATCGGTGACGCTGGGGAAATTGGTCAGCGATTGCCGGCGGCCATCGGCAACGGCCCGGGCTTCATCGCCTTCAAGGCCCATAAAATAGAGGAATGGATTGCTGGCCGCGAATTCCTGGCCCTGGAACAGGCTCGGAGTCTGCGGTCCCAGCAGCAAAAGGCTGGTAATGGCCCGCAGCCGGGCGGGGGACGCAAGTGCCGAAAGCCGGAAGCCGCGGGCCGAATTGGCGATCTGGTCGTGGTTTTCAAGAAAATGCACGAAATGTTCCGGCGGCGTCGCGAGATTGTAGGTGCCATAGGGCTTGTCGCGCATGTTCGAGCGCTGGCCCTGGTAGAGAAAGCCGTATTTCAGCGCTGACACCAGTTCCTGCGGTGTGCCGAGATAATCGCGATAATAGAAATCGTTATGGCCGGTTATCGCTACGCGCGCGGCATGCTGGAAGTCGTCATTGACCATGGCGTCCAGTCCATATCCGCCCTGATCGGGCGGGGCGATCATCACATGTTCCTGTGGCTGGTTTTCCACGATGACATAGGCGTCCCGAGCGCCCGCAGCAGCACGAACGGCACGAGCGATCTCGGAAATGACATGGCTATCGCTGGCGTCGAACAATGCCTGCGCCGCGTCGATGCGCAGCCCGTCCAGATGAAAGTCCTCGATCCAGTAGACGGCATTTCCAATGGTGAAATCGCGGACTGCCTGTCCCTTCTCGCCATCGAAATTGAAACTGGGGCCCCATTCATTTTCATAGCGGTCGGAAAAATAATGCTCGCTATAGGCACGATAGTGATCGCCCGGGCCGGCGTGATTGTAAACCACGTCGAGGATCACGCCGATGCCCAGCGCGTGCGCCCGATCCACAAAGGCCCGCATCTCGTCGGGCGAGCCATAGGGCGCGAATGGCGCATAGGGCAGGGTGGTGTCATAACCCCAGCCGAAGCGGCCCTTGAAAGTGCCAACGGGCATAAGTTGTAGGACGGTGACGCCGACCTCCCGGAGCGCGTCCAGTCTTTCTGCCGCTGCCGTCCAGGTGCCTGCCTGTGTGAATGTGCCGATATGGAGTTCGTAGAGAACCTGATCGAACCGGCCGATGCCGCGCCAATCGCCATCGGTCCAGGTAAAATCATTGGTCATGACCACGGACGGGCCATCATTGCCCTCGGGCTGCCATCGCGAGGCAAGGTCGGGCAGACGCGGCCCGCCATCGATCCGAAACCAATAGCGGGCCCCCGGGCCTACATCGGCAATATCGAGCCGGAAAAAACCGTCTCCGGCCGCTGCCATCTCGAAACTGCCAAAGTCCTCGATCTCCACCGAGGCGGAACGTCGACCCGAGGCCCAAAGCGCGAAACGCGTACCGGCACCGTGAGGCGTGGCGCCAAGGAAATCAGAAGCTGGCATGGAATATTTGACGCTGGTCCAGGTCGATCAAGACTTCGCTTTATGCTCGGGCTTGCCCTTGCGCTTGGTCGAGGCCATTTTTTTCAGCTCGTCCTCGCTCATGGAGAGCATCGACTTGGAGGCCCCCTTGAGTTCGCTTTTGGGTGTATCGCCCCGCTTGGCCGACAATGCGGCACCGGCAGCTTTTTGTTGGGCGGCGGATTTGGCGGGCATGATGCATCTCCGATCTTCGTACCGGGGAAATAACGCGTGGAGCTTGTGAAAGTTCGAGCGCAACCGATCAAGGCGTGGGTGGCTTTATCAATCCAGGACAGGATGCAGCTGGCAGTTCGGCCTGCTCCCCAGCCCAGAAAGGAAATGTCATGCCGCTCACCCTTACCAGTCCGGCCTTCGCCGATGGACAGCCCATTCCGCTCAAATATACCCGCGATGGCGAAAACCTCGCGCCGCCGCTGCAATGGACCGGGGCGCCCGAGACAGTCGAAAGCTTCATTCTGATCGTCGAGGACCCCGACGCGCCGAACGGCACCTTCCGCCATTGGGCGATTTACAACATTCCCGACGACTGGGACGGACTGCCTGAAAATGTCGAGACGGGAAGCGACGGGGCAATGCGCTATGGCCGCAACGATTTCGGTAATGCCCACTATGACGGACCCGAACCGCCCAAAGGCCATGGCGTGCATCATTATCACTTCCGCCTGGGCGCCCTGTCCGTGCCCAAGCTCGATATTGCCGCCGATACGGACATCAAAGACCTGTGGCGACAGGCCGAAAAGCACCTGATCGCCGAAGCGCGCTTGTCGGTACCTTCGAGCGGTGATGCCAGGCAATCATAGCCACGATCCTGGTCCCGCTTGGGATGTTTTGATCGTGGGCGGCGGCGCAGCCGGCCTGTCCGCGGCGCTGTTGCTGGCGCGGGCGCGGCGCCGGGTGCTGATTTGCGATGCTGGCCAGCCTCGCAACCGGCATTCGAACCGATTGGGCGGTTTTCTGACCCGCGACGGCACCGATCCGGCCGAGTTCCGGCGGATCGCCCGGGACGAGCTAGCTGACTACGACACGGCCGAGCTCCGTGAGAACACCGTGATCACCGCCGCCCGGCGCTTTGAATCCGGCTTCGAGCTCGAAACAGCTTCCGGAGAAATGTTCAGCGGCCGAAAACTGCTGGTGGCCACGGGGGTGGCTGATGCGCTGCCTCCCATTGCGGGGATCGAAGGCTTTTACGGCCGCACTGTCTGGCATTGTCCATATTGCGACGGTTACGAGCATCGCGATCAGCGGATCGTGGTTTATGGCCGGGGCGGAAAGGCCTCGGCGCTGGCGCTTGAACTGACCGGCTGGACCTCACGCCTGATGCTGGCCAGCGACGGTCCCTCCGGTTTGAGCGCCGCGCAGCGCCGGCTGTTGGACAGGCACAAAATTGCCCTTTACGAGGAGCCGGTCGCGCGCCTGGAGGGTGCGGAAGGACAGCTCGAAAGTCTGGTTTTCGCCTCGGGGGATTCTGTCGCCGCCGACGCCTTGTTCTTTCCCTCAGAAGGCTGGGCGGATGTCGAACTCCTGCGCAGCCTGGGCGTCACCATTCGGCGAAACGGCTCGGTGCGCACCGGCGGCTATGGCAAAACCGGGGCGCCCGGGGTTTTCGTCGCAGGAGACGCCTCCCGCCATGCGCAATTGGCAATCATCGCCGCTGGCGAGGGCGCCGCTGCCGCCTTCGCGATCAATACCGAATTGCTGAAGCAGGACCTCAGGCATCTCGACAGCGCCGAATGATCGGGCGCGATCATGATGCGGGCCGAAGCATTAGCTTTTGTCCTTGTCTTCGGCACTATATTCCGCGCGGGAGGCCGCCTCGGTGGTCCTGCGTTCGGCCAGAGTGCGGTCTCGATTGCGCATGATGCCATAGACCAGGGCGCAGAACAGAATAACGGCGCCGCCGGCTATGGCGAACATCCACATGGCAGGTCCCGATGCGCTCATTGGAATTCTCCTTTTGCCCAACCCGAGGCTGGTTTGGCAATGTTCATAGGGTTGCGCTTGAGCCTAAAAGGGCGAGGAAGAAGCGGCTTGCATGAGAAACTTCCTTTATCCGCGTGATCGTTTCGAACGAAGACCGGGCGCACTCAGTTCCTTCACGAGCTCCGGGGCGTCTCACATAATTTTCATCGTCGCGATGCCCGGCGACTGCCTTCCACAGGCTAGATGCAAGCGAAACCACGCCTTTCCGGCGCCACGCATTTCGAGCTTGACTCTATCCTGCAATCGATTTCATCATCTATGGGATCGGTCCCACAAGCAGGCCGATGGGAGGAAGGCGGCGCGGTATGGTCACCATTACCGACGTATCCAAGCGCGCGGGCGTGTCTCGTTCCACCGTTTCCAGGGTGGTGGCGGGCAATGGCTATGTGTCCGAGAGCAAGCGCAAGGCGATTGAAAAGGCGATTGCCGAGCTCGGCTATCGCCCCAATACGCTTGCCCAGGCCTTGCGCTCCAACCGCTCCAACCTGATCGGCGCCGTGGTCGTGGACGTGGGCACGCCCTATTTCGCCAATATGATTTACGGTGTGCAACGGGCGACGCGGATGGCCGGCAAGGCGCTGATCGTGTCGTCGGGCTATGCCGACCAGGACGAGGAAGCCGAGGCGGTCATCGAACTGATCGACCGTTCCTGCGACGGCATTCTGCTTTATCTGGAACGGCCGATGCGCCAGGACGCGGTCGAAATCCTGCGGCGCTCGCATATTCCGGTCGTGTCCATTGGCCGGGATCATTGCCCGATGTCGCGGGGAAGGGTGGTGCTCAATAATTACGATGGCGCCCGCTCCGCAATGCGGCACCTTCTGGCAAGCGGCCATCGCAAGATCGTGCATCTTTCCGGCCAGTCCGATTTCGGCGACACAATCGCGCGCCTGGAGGGAATTGCCGCGGCGCTGGCAGAATTCGGCATGGGCCTTGACGACATCGATATCGTCAACGGCATTTTCCATCAGGACTTCGGCTATGCGGCCACCCGTTCCCTGATCGAGGAAGGGCGGGATTTCACCGCCATCTTCGCCGGTGACGACGACATGGCCGCCGGCGTGCTGCTGGCGTTGCGCGAAGCCCGCCTCAGCGTACCCGATGACGTGTCGGTCATGGGCTTCGACGACGCTTTCCATGCCAAACATATGTGGCCGCCGCTGACCACGGTGCGCCAGCCCATCGACACGCTGGGGGAGACAGCGGCCTCGATGTTGGTCGAATTGCTGGCGGGATCGGCTTCGGCTCCGCTGCATACGATTGTCGATACGGATCTGGTGGTGCGGTCGAGCGTCGCCGCCCCGGTCCAGCACAGGGAGGATGCGTGAGGGAACGCTGCACCGGCCAGCGCTGACGCCGCGCCGGAATGGATAAGGGAGGGAGCGATGCCACGAGGAGTATGGGATCGTTCTCACAACCCGTCACTCAATGGAGGAGATGAAAGTGGAGGGAAAGAATATGAAGACGATCAAGACCCTGGCCCTGGCAAGTGTCGGCATGGTGGCTCTGGCTGTTTCCGCGCCGGCGGCCGCCCAGGAAGAAGTCATTCTGCGCCTGTTGCCGCATCACACCGATGCGATGGTGGAAAACTATAACCCCAACAATCCTACCGGCCCGCAGCAGCGCATGCGCGACTTTGCCTATGAGCCGCTCTGGATCGACAATCTCTGGCACCCGGACCAGGATCACCAGGCGCTGGCCACCTCGTTCGAACTGGCCGATGACCTGCTGAGCATCACCTATCACCTGCGCGAAGGCGTCAAGTGGAGCGATGGCGAGGATTTCACCGCCGATGACGTCGTGTTCAGCTTCGAATATGCCAAGGCCCATCCCGATTACCCGATGGGCATTGACGTCTATAGCGCGGAAGCCGGCACCGGCAATGTCGTCAGCGCCGAAAAGCTCGACGACCACACCGTCAGGTTCAACCTGAACGAACCCGACGCGCTGGTACGCTATGGCCTTGGCGGCCTCTACCCGCTGCCCGAACATATCTGGAGCGAGGTGGAAGATCCCAAGAACTTCGCCAACCTCGATCCGGTGGCGACCGGTCCCTGGACGGAAGTGCGCAACTTCTCGCGCAATGGCTACGAGATCTGCCGCAACGAGCTCAGCCGCTATAATGCGGACAATGCCATCGACTGCCTGAACTTCCCGCAGATGAACGGCAACGAGCAGACCGTGGCTGCGCTGTCGGCCGGGGATCTCGACTGGCTCGGCGACGGCCTCACCGATCCGGACATCACCTTCCTGCCGCAGTCCGAGTTCAACAATTACTGGCTACCCGCCGGTGCGGACGTGAACCTGCAACTCAACACCACCAAGGCCCCGTTCGACAATGTCGAATTCCGCAAGGCCATGTCGGTGGCCATCGACCGCGACACGCTGGTGGATATCTCGACCTTCGGCCTCACCACCCATACTCGTTTTCCCATCGGCACCGGGGAAATGTTCAACACCTGGTATAACGAAACCGAACTCGAGCCCTATGCCTGGCTGATGCAGTATGATCCCGACCGGGCCATGGAAATGCTCGACGAGGCCGGGTTCGTCGATGCCGATGGCGACGGCTGGCGCGACAACCCCGATGGCACCCCCATCGCCTTCGGTATCTCCATGCCCTCGGGCTGGACCGACTGGGTCAATACCGGGCAGACCGTGGCCGAAAACCTGCAGGATATCGGCATCAATGCCAGCCTGAGGACCGTGGACCAGGGCGCCTGGTTCGACGGCGCGCCGCGCGGAGATTTCGACGTCTATGTGATGTGGACCAATGGCGGGCCGACGCCACACAGCCAATACCATCCCATGTTCAATCCGCGGCTGATGGTGCCCGGCCAGATCGACTTCCAGGCCATGCACCAGATGCGCATTCCCGAGGCCGAGGACGCGCTCAACCGCTTCCGCAGCACAGGGGACCGCGACGAACAGCTCGCAACGCTGCTCGAAGTGCACAAGCTGGTCGCCGAGAACGTGCCGGTGATTTCGCTCTTCGCCAACCCAACCTGGTACGAATATTCCACCCGCCGGTTTACCGGCTGGGTGACCGAAGAGAACCCCTATGTTCGTCCGCAGGTTCATGATGGCACACGCGAGCGCGTCATCCACGCCCTGTCCCTGAAGCCGATCGAGAACTGAGGCGGTCGGTTTCTTCGGCACGTTGCCGCCCTTTTGCTTCCCGCCCCCTTGAGGGGAGGAAAGCAAGCCGGAGCGCCGTGGCGGGGTTCGTTTTCGAATCCCGCCCGGCACGACAAAAGGAACAGGACGGATGATCTTTCTGCTGCGGCGCCTCGCCTTTTATCTGGCGGCGTTCTTTCTGGCGGTCACGCTCAATTTCTTTATTCCACGGCTCATGCCGGGCGACCCCTCGGCGCGCATCATCGCGTCCTATCAGGGACGGCTGAACGAGGCGCAGGTGGATGCCATCCGCAAGGCTTACGGCGTGACCGGCTCGCTATGGGAGCAATATCTGAGCTATTTCGCCAGCGTGTTGCGGCTCGATTTCGGCATTTCCACGGTGCAATTCCCCGAGCCGACCGCTTCGCTCCTGTTCTATGGCGCCACCTGGACGCTGGTTCTGGTCGGGCTGGCCATTTTCTTCGCCTTCATCATCGGCTCGCTGATGGGCGTCCATGCCGCCTGGCATCGCGGCGGCTTTTTCGACAGCTTCTTCACGCCGATCAACGTGATGCTGAATGCCTTCACCCCGGCTATCGTGGCTTTGCTGCTGTTCTATGCCTTCTCGCTGCAACTGAAATGGTTTCCCCTGGGGCGCGCTCATGACCCGAGCCTGATGCCGAGTTGGGATCTCAGATTCATCGGCAGCGTCCTTTATCACGCCACTCTGCCGGTGCTCTCCATTTTCCTCGTCAGTTTCGGCGGCTGGCACCTGGGCATGCGCAATGTGATGATCAACCTGCTCAACGAGGACTTCGTCATCCTCGCCCGGGCCAAGGGATTGAGCGATCGCCGCGTCCGTTATCGCTACGTTGCCCGCAACGCCATCCTGCCGCAGATCACGTCATTGGCGCTATCGGTCGGGTTCCTGCTGGGTGGCGCGCTGGTGACCGAGCAGGTGTTCAACTATCCCGGCCTCGGCAAGTTCACCTTCACCGCCATCCAGGCCCGCGATTATTCCTTCATCCAGGGCCAGTTGCTGCTGCTGACCATGTCGGTTCTGGTCGCCAATCTCCTGTCGGACATCGCCAATGTCATCCTCGACCCGCGGCTGAGAAAGGGCTGATCCATGAGCGATATTACCCAATCACGGCCTTTCAGCCTGATCGACCGCCTCGATGAGGAGGCAT
The DNA here is from genome assembly GCF_030285925.1 of Devosia sp. YIM 151766. Classification (NCBI taxonomy): domain Bacteria; kingdom Pseudomonadati; phylum Pseudomonadota; class Alphaproteobacteria; order Hyphomicrobiales; family Devosiaceae; genus Devosia; species Devosia sp. YIM 151766. Next base: position 690,755 of record NZ_CP127251.1, read on the forward strand.
TGGCCAGCGCCGCCCCGACACAGACCGAACTGATGCGTGAATTGCGCGTCAAACCTCAACCGGGCTGGACCGGCAAGCTGCCGCCGGCAGTTGCCGCCTTCGTGAACAACAAGAAGGGCATGGCAGGCCTGGTAATCCTGCTGACGCTGGTGCTGTTTTCGATCCTCGCCCCCATGCTCAGCGACTACAATCCGAACCGCCGCGCCGGCAAACCGCATGTACAGCCCGGCTATGAGCACGTTCTGGGCACGACGCGCATGGGCAAGGACGTCTTCACCCAGCTCGCCTATGGCGGCCGGGTGAGCCTTGCGGTGGGTTTCGGCGCCGGCATTGCCGCGGCCGCCATCGGTCTGGCGGTCGGCATCTCCGCCGGCTATTTCGGCGGTCGCGTCGACGATGTCCTCACCTTTTTCGTCAACGTCATCCTGGTCTTGCCCGGATTGCCATTGATCATCGTCATCGCCACCATGGTGGAGCAGGCCAGTCCCACCGTGATCGGGCTCGTGCTGGCGGCGACCGGTTGGGGCTGGTCGGCGCGAACGATAAGAACGCAGACCCTGTCCCTGCGTACCCGCGAATTCGTGCTTTCGGCCGAGTTGATGGGGGAGAAGAAGTGGCGCATCGTGCTGGTGGAAATCTTCCCCAATATGCTGAGCTTCTTCATGGGCGGCTTCGTGCTCGGCACCATCGCCGCCATCCTTGCCGAAGCGGCGCTGGAATTCATCGGCCTGGGTGATCCCAATGCTGTCACCTGGGGCACCATGCTGTTCTGGGCGCAGAGCAATCTGGCCCTGCAAAGCGGCGCCTGGTGGGAGATATGGCCGCCCTGCATCGCTATCATGCTGACCGGCGCGGCGCTGGTTCTCGTCAATTTTGCAGTGGACGAAATCACCAATCCGCAGCTCAAAGTGGGTCGCAAGATCGGCCTGATCCGCAAATTCCTGAAGCGCCGGGGGAGAAGCGCCGATGTCTTCTGATCGCGCCATGATCGAGGTGCGCAGCCTCACCGTCGATTATATCGGCGAAAGCTCCGTCGCCCGCGCCGTCAACGGCATCGACTTCGATATCAAGGAAGGCGAGGCCTTCGGTCTGGCCGGCGAAAGCGGCTGCGGCAAGTCCACCGTGGCGTTCGCGCTGGCTCGCCTGACCCGGCTGCCGGGCCTGGTTTCGGGCGGCCAGGTTCGGCTCAATGGCGACGATGTGCTGAAATTCGACAAGGCAAGGCTCAAGGCCTATCGCTGGAACGAGGTCAGCTTCGTCTTCCAATCGGCCATGAACGCGCTCAATCCGGTGATCCCGGTTTCCGAGCAGATCATGGATGTCATCGAAACCCATGAGCCGGGCCTGGGCCAGGATGGCGCCCGCGAGCGCGCCGTCAGCCTGTTCGAGCTGGTGGGTATTCCGCCCGCCCGCCTCGACGATTTCCCGCATCAATTTTCGGGCGGCATGCGCCAGCGCATCTGTATCGCCATCGCTTTGGCGCTCAGTCCCAAGCTCATCATCATGGATGAGCCGACGACGGCGCTCGATGTGGTGGTGCAGCGCGATATCATCGAGCAGATCGTCGAGCTCAAGAGCCGGCTGGGCTTCTCGGTGCTGTTCATCACGCACGATCTGGGCCTGATGATCGAATTCTGCGACCGCATCGGCGTCATGTATTCGGGGGAATTGGTGGAAGTGGCTCCTGCCGCGTCCATCCTGACCCATCCCCTTCACCCCTATACGCGAGCCTTGGGCAACAGCTTCCCGCCACTGACCGGGCCGCGCGTGCGGCTCGAGGGCATTGCCGGCACCCCGCCGGACCTGCGCGCGCTGCCGGAAGGCTGCCGCTTCGCGCCCCGCTGCCCACGCGCCATGGATATCTGCCGCGTCCAAGCCCCCGAACTGCGTTATTATTCCGAACACCGGAGCGAGGCCGCATGCCACTTGCTGAACTAGACGCCCCCGGCAAGACGGTGATGGCCGAGGCGCCGGTGATCGAAATGGACCAGGTCGACAAGGAATTCGTCCTTGGCGGCGCCTTTCTGAACCAGACTTTCCTCAGGGCCCTGTCGGGCATCTCCCTCAAGCTGACGCGGGGCAAGGCCCTGGCATTGGTGGGAGAATCCGGATCGGGCAAATCCACCTGCGCCCGCATGGTCGCTCGCGCCTATGAGCCCAGTGGCGGCGCCATCCGCTTCCATGGCGAGGATATCAGCCATTTTCGCGGCCCGCGCCTGCAGCTTTATCGTTCGGAAGTACAGATGGTGTTTCAGGACCCTTTCGGCTCACTGAATCCCACCCAGTCCATCGGCTATCATCTCGAACGGCCGCTGCGCCTGCATCGGCCCGATATCACGGGCAAGGCGGTGGAGGCGGAAATGCTGACCTTGCTGGAAAGCGTCGGTCTCCGGCCGGCCGGCGACTATCTCAAGCGTCGTCCGCATGAACTTTCCGGCGGCCAGCGCCAGCGTGTCGCCATTGCCCGCGCGCTGTCGGTGCAGCCGCAAGTGCTGCTGGCCGATGAGCCGACCTCCATGCTCGACGTTTCGGTGCGCCTGGGCATTCTCAACCTGCTCGAAGACTTGAAGCAACAGCGCAATCTCGCCGCGCTCTACATCACCCATGACATCGCTACCGCGCGTTATTTCGCCGAGGAAACCGCGGTGATGTATGCCGGCCACCTGGTGGAGCAGGGCCCCAGCCGGGAAATCACCGACAATCCAAGGCATCCCTATACGCAGTTGCTGATCGAGGCCGTGCCCGACCCCAAACGCAAGATCGCCGCCACCCGCACAAGACGCGCCACGGATATTCCGCTCTGGACCCGCCAGAGCCGTGGCTGCCCCTTCGTCTCGCGCTGCCCCAGGGCCATCTCGATCTGCAAGGAGACGATGCCGGAGCCCACGCCATTGGGATCGGCACATTATGTTCGCTGCCACAATCTTTAGAGCCGGCGGGATAAGGCCGGCAGACGGGGTGATGGCGGCTCCGTACCCGCCCTCAAGCCAGCCGGACGCCGCTGGCGTCGAAGCGATGCAGGCGAGCGGCGGGATAATCGTAGCTGACCATTTCGCCGATGGCGGGTATGTCCCGGCTGGTCTGGCGCACCGTCAGCAATTCGCCCTGTCCGATGTCGAGGAACACATAAGTATCCGCTCCGAGATATTCGACATAACCGACCTTGCCCTGATGCGGCCCCAAGCCCAGCGTTATGTCCTCGGGGCGGATGCCGACCGTATGAGCGCCTGCGGCCTCGGCCTGGGGACCGTTGAGCAGGTTCATTTTCGGCGAGCCGATAAAGCCGGCGACGAACAGCGATTGCGGGTGCTCGTAAAGTTCTTCGGGCGTACCGATCTGTTCGACCCGGCCGGCATTGAGCACCACGATCCGGTCGGCCAGGGTCATGGCCTCGACCTGGTCATGGGTCACATAGACCATGGTGGTTTGCGGCAAACCTTCCTTGAGCTTGGCGATTTCGAGACGGGTGGCGACGCGGAGCGCCGCATCGAGATTGGACAGCGGCTCATCGAACAGGAAGACCTGCGGGTCGCGCACGATGGCCCGCCCGATGGCGACGCGCTGACGCTGGCCGCCGGACAGTTCGCGCGGATAGCGGTCGAGATAGGGTTCGAGTTGAAGCTTGCGCGCCGCATCGGCGACGCGGGCCTCGATTTCGGCGCGCGGGGCCCGGCGCAGCTTCATCGAATAGGCCATGTTCTCCCGCACGCTCATATGCGGATAGAGCGCATAGGATTGGAACACCATGGCGATGCCCCGTTTGCTGGCGGGAACCCGGTTTACCACGCGTCCGCCGATTTCCAGCGTACCGGAGGTGATGCTTTCAAGGCCCGAAATGCAGCGCAGAAGCGTGGACTTGCCGCAACCGGAAGGACCGACAAAGATCACGAACTCACCCGACTTGATGTCGAGATTGATGTCCCTGAGAACCTCCACCGGGCCGAAGTTCTTGCGCAGATTGGTGATCTTGATGTCGGCCATGGATTTTCTCCGGATCAGCCAGATGTATTGAGAGTGGCGCGGACCTTGGCCAGCGCCTGTCTGGTCGATCCGGCCGGCTTGTATTCGAGACCGGCAAGGCCCGAATAACCATTGCCATAGAGCCATGCCAGACGCTTGCCGAGGTCGATTTCGCCCTGTCCCGGATCGTTGCGGCCCGGATGATCGGCCACATGGGCATGAAGCACCCGTGAGACGCGATCGGCCAATACGTCCTCGATTTTCTCGCCCATGACATAGGAATGATAGAGATCGTAAACGATGCCGATTTCAGGGCGTCCCACCTCGTCCACGATGTTGAGCGCTTCGCGCGTCGAGGACAGGTAATAGCCCTTGTGGTCGATGAAGGTGTTGAGCGGTTCGACGCCGAGGCTGATGCCGCTGCCATCCAGCACATCGGCGGCGGCGCGCAGGCAAGCGACCAATGCGTCGTGCTGCTCTTCCCGGGTTTTGCCGGGCAGGTCGTCGCCGGCCTGGGCGATAAGCACCTTGGCGCCAAGGCGCTGCGCCACGCGCATCGAGGTCGCCAGACCGGCAAGGAAAGCGGCATGGTTGTCCGGATCGGTGAGGGCGATCATCGGCTCGGCGACAAAGCCGCTCAGCGACAGGCCCGTTTCCTTGAGCGCGGCCTCAATGGCATCGAGGTCCTTGTTGGACCAGAACCAGAATTCGACCGCGTCCAGACCCGCTTCCTTGGCGAGGCGGATGCGCTCGGCGAAGTCGTCGCTAACGTCGGAAAACAACCATTCAATGCAGGCGGAAAGTTTCATCTTGGACCAGGTGGCTCGAGTTAGCGATAATCGATCAGAACCTGCATGACATCGGGCGAACCCTGGTCGAGCAGGCTATAGCCGCGCCCTGCTTCGGCAAGCGGCACGCGATGGGTGATGAAGCCCTTGAGTTCCGGGGCGAGCGCCGACAGATATTCGCGAACGATCCGGGCGCGCCGGTCCACCGACCAGAGCGGGCCAAGGAAAGGGTTCACCGTGCCGACCTGCGAGGAGATGATGCGCGGGCGATTGTGGTGGAACTCACCGGACAGGCTCAGGCTCTCGAAACTGCCGCCATACCAGGACATCGCGATCACCGTGCCATTGAAGCCGGCCGTGCGGATCGCCTCGTTGAGGGCGGGGGCTGCGCCCGAGACTTCGATGACCGTGTCGGCGCCGCGCCCTTCGGTGAGCTCGCGGACCGTTTCGGCAATCGGTTGGTTGCTGGGATCGAGCGCGATGTCGGCGCCGCCGGCCAGCGCCAGTTCGCGGCGCTGCCCGATAGTGTCCACGGCGATGATCTGGCGCGCGCCATTGCGGCGCAGCAGGCGGGTAACCATCTGGCCGATGACGCCAAGGCCGCTCACCACCACATCGGCGCCAAGGGGGATATTGGCGTCGAGCACGCCATTATAGGCCGTGTTGAGATTGGCATAGAAGACGCCGATTTCAGCATCATCGATATCGCCTAGGGGGACGACGGCCTTGGCATCGACCACGGCATGCTGGCCATGGGGGACATAGGCAAAGACCAGCTCGCCTCTGGCAAGGTCCTGCACATTCGCGCCCAGCTCCGCGACCCGCCCGACAGCGGCGTAGCCATAGCGGGCCGGCCAGGTCCAGTCCGCGCCATTGGCGTCGGAAAACAGGCGTGTCCTGGGGTCCATCGATTGCCGCCATTGCGGCGCAAGGCCACGGAACACGTTAAGCTCGGTGCCGGCGCTGATCCCGGAAACGGCGAGGTCGAGCAGCACTTGCCCGGCGCCGGGGGCGGCAAGGGCTTCCGTGCGGATTTCGACGGCACGCGGGCCGGTGAAATAGAGCGATTGGGTAGTAAGCGACAAGGTCATCACCCTTTAATTCCGCCAGCGGTCAGGCCGCCGACTAGTTGATTGCGGAAGAGGAGAAAGAGCACGATGGTGGGCAATGCAATGACGACGCCACCGGCCATGACCACACCCCAGGAGAAGGAATAGGGATCGAACAGCGTTTGCAGCGCGAGCGGCAGCGTCTTGACCTCGGCGCTGGTGATCAGCGCCAGCGCCAGGATGAATTCGCCCCAGGACAAAACGAAGGCAAAGGTACCCACCGCCACGACCGCCGGACGAATAAGCGGCAGGGTGATGCGGAACATGGCGCCGATCTGCGAGCTGCCATCGATGATCGACGCCTCTTCGAGCTCGCGCGGCACCGCATCGATATAGCCCTTGAGCATCCAGACGGCGATGGGCAGGCCAAGCGCCAGATGCGTGAAGGTCAGCGCGGTCAGCGTATTGGCCAGGCCGAGCGAGCGGATAATGACCACGATGGGCACCAGAACGGCCACGGCGGGCAGCATCTGGGTGGCCAGGATCAGAAAGCCGATGAAATCGCGGCCCATATATGTGAAGCGGCTGAGCGAATAGGCGGCCGGCACCGCGATCACCACGGTGCAGATGGCCACGATACCGCCCACGACGAGGCTGTTGCGCAGCGCGACCAGGAAATCGCCGCGCGAAAAGATATTGGCGAAATGATCGAAGGTGACGCGCGCTGGGATCAGGCCACGGGTCATGATGTCGGCGTCGGGCCGGATCGAGGCGATGAACACCCAGATGATCGGCGACAGCACCAGGATCAGCAGCGCGATGGTCAGCGCGTCCAGAGCCGCATTGCGCAGGCGATTGTCACTGTCGTGCATCATCGTCTCCGCAATTGCAGGGACAGGAAGGAGGCGATGGCCAGGATCACCAGCATGACCACGCTGATTGCCGCCGCATAGGCCGGGCGCAGATCGGTGAAGACGGCCTTATACATGCTGATGCCCAGGATCGTGGTGGCGTCCTGCGGGCCGCCGCGCGTCATGATCCAGGGCAGGTCGAAGCTGTAAAAAGCGAGAATGCCCAGCACGAGGCCGATGATCAGCATGGTGTTCTGGATCGAGGGCAGGGTGATGCTGGTAAAGCGCTGCCACGGGCTGGCGCCATCGATGGCGGCGGCTTCGTAAAGCTCGCCGGGAATGGATTTGAGCGCCGCCAGCAGCGCCAGCACCATGAAGGGCATGCCCTTCCAGCCCGAGATGAAGATGATAATGGCCAGAGCCATATTCGGGTCGTTGAGAATGGAGCTGTTGCCGGCAAAGCCGAAGAACTGGAAGACCGAGTGCAGCGCGCCCACCTCGCTGTCGAGCAGGAAGCGCCAGCCATAGCCCAGCACGATGAAGGGCATGACCCAAGGGAGCAGGATCAGCGCTGAAGCCATGCGGGCAATGGCCGTGTCACGATTGAGCAGGAGCGCGAGAGGCAGGGCCAGTGCAATCTCGACGGCCACGGTGCCGATGGTCCAGATCCAGGTGCGCCAGAAGGCCCGCCACAGGCCCGCATCGGCAAAAAGCGCCTCGTAATTGATCAGCCCGCCCCAGACCGGCTGCGGATTGCGCAGCAGATACCAGTCCTGAAAGGACAGCCACAGCGCATAGAGCAGGGGCACGACGGCAATGGCCAGGGCGACGAGCACGGCCGGAGCGACCAGCGCATAGGGCAACGCCACTTCGACGAACGGTCTTGGCTCGTTTTCTGAAACGGCGGGGGAGGTCACGGATTGGTTTTCCAGAGCGCCATGCTTTCGGGCCCAAATGACAATTCATCCCCGGCCACCGCCGCCCCGGCCCACGCGAACTTTCGGCAGGCCGTGGCTTGCCCGGACAGGCCTGGCGATGATCGGATGAATGGCTGAGGAGACACCGGACTAAGCCTGCTTCCAAGAGAAAAGGAATTCCCGGGCGGCGGGAGGCCGGTGCCGCCCGGGGTGTCTCGCCCTTAGCGGGCGAGAACGGTGTTGATGTCGGAGCAGAGATCGGCGGTGGCGCCGGCAATGTCCTTCTGGCCAAGAGCCACAGCCTGCACCGCCTTCTGGATCGTGTCGACCTCCAGTTGGCCCATCTGCGGGATGGCTTCGCTTGGATATTGATAGGCGCGAGCGTCCTGCAATTGCTCGACGAAGAGAGGATAGGGGAACTCGGTCCAGGGCTCGCCTTGCGCCAGCGAAATGCTGCCCGGGATGAAGCCGCCGGCGATAGCCAGTTCCTTGAAGGCCTCGCCATGAGTGGCGAACATGATGAACTGGCCCGCCGCATCCTTCGCGTCGGAGGCATTCCACATGACCAGTGGCCAGCCGCCAAGGAAGCCGGAGCGGTTGACCGGACCTGCCGGAACTTTGGCGATGTCGACCTGATCAAGCCATTCGGGCTGTTCGGTCTGCAGATCGCGATAGAGGCTGGGATGCATGAGGATCATGCCATAGCGGCCATCGAGAAAACCGCGCTGGAAGGCGTCGCCATTCATGCTGGCGGCGTCCGGATGGGTCGAGCCATCGAGCGCGATACCGGCATAGACCTCGAGCGCCGCCTGAAATTCCGGGCTGTCGAAGCCGCAGGTGCCGTCATCGTTGAGCATGCGGGCGCCATAGCCCAGATAGGCGCTCATGAAATTGTGCACGGTGAAATAATCGAGGCTGGTCGCCAGCGCGATGCCGTAGACCCCGTCGGGCGTGCCTTCGGTGAGCGTCTTGGCGGTGGCGCGCAATTCGTCCCAGGTTTCCGGCGGAGCGTTGGGATCGAGCCCGGCCTGCTCGAACAGGTCCTTGCGGTAATAGAGCGCGCGGGTTTCGACGGCGATGGGCGAGGCCCACCATTGGCCGCCGAGATTGTAATAGCCCTTGTCGCCCGGCCAGATGTCGGAGGCGACATCGGTGCCGTGCTCGGCATCATAAGCGGCGAAGGCGTCGTCGAGTGGCGCCAGCGCGCCGATGGCCTGAAACTGGGCCACGACATTGTTGCCCAGCATGGACACGTCCGGCAGGCCGCCGGTGGTCAAGGCCGTCACCAGCCGCTGCTGCTGTTCCGACCAAGGCACGATTTCCATGACGACATCGATGCCCTCATGGCTGGCTTCGAAAGCCTCGATGATCGCCTCCCAGGCGGCGATGTCGTTCGGATTGGTGGAAAATTGCCAGAAGGTCACCGTTTCGGCGAAAGCCGGCGCAGTGAGCAAAGTCGTGGCGAGCGCGGTCGCCGCAAGCAAAGTATGCCGCATGAAAGTCCTCCCTGAAAAACTCGTGCGTCACCGACGCGCTATTTCCCTAAAAGCGCATGTGTCATCGTTGACATATGAAATTGCTAGCACGCGATATGCGGTGTGTCAAACTGCCACGGGTCAGATGAATTTGCCCGTGGACTGGCGGACGACGAGCGTGGTGTCGAGGACGATCTCACTGGGCATTTCGCGCTTCTCGATGGCGGCAAGCGCCATGTCGAATCCAGCCCGTCCCAGAGCCGCCAGCGGCTGGGCCACTGTGGTCAATTGCGGCGCCAGATAGGCCGCCAGCGTGTCGTCGAAGCCCACAACCGATATGTCTTGCGGTACGCGCTTGCCGGCTTGATAGAGCGCCTGCAAAACCCCCACGGCCAGAATATCGCAGGTGGCAAAAATCGCGGTGGGCGGCTTGGGCAATTGCATCAATGCCTCGGTATGCCGCCGACCATCGGCGCCGCATTGATCGTTCGCCAGATCGTAATACTGGCCCAGCCGCACATAATTGGACTGCACGTCGAGCCCATGATCGGCCATGCCGTCGCCATAGGCCGCCAGCCGGTCTTCTTCCACCGAGCGCTGGCGCGCCGCGTCGCGGCTATAGAGAACCGGATCGCCGCCGACAAAGGCGATGCGTTCATGGCCGAGGCCGACAAGGTGGTCTATGGCCGCGCGGGCACCCACGTAATTGTCGACCCGGACGAAACTTGCCGATTGGGTCGAGGACCGTTCGATCTCGATGGCGGGAATGCCGGCGCCGGCCAGGATTTCCACATTCTGGGCGCTGGCGGCCGTACAGAACAGCACGGCATCGACCCGCTGGGCGATAAAGGTTTCGATGCCGTGGCGTTCATAGCTCTCGCTGCCGCCATGATTGAAGATCACCACGCGATAGCCCGCGGCGATGGCCGCCGCCTCGACCGCATGGGCGACGCTGACGAATAGCGGATTGACGGTGATGGCGGTGATCATCAGGCCGATGGTGAAGGTGCGTTGCGTCCTCAGCCCCCGCGCCACGACATTGGGCCGGTAATTTGTGGCCGTGACCGCCGCCAGCACCTTCTCGCGCGCTTCGTTGGAAATATAGCCCTGCCGCTTGAGGACGCGGTTGACCGTGGCCGTGGAAACCCCGGCCAGCTTGGCAACTTCGATCAGCGTGGCGGACTTTCGGCTCACGAACACCTCTTCCGGGGGTTCATTACAGGAATGGCGGGGTTCTGCAAAGAAAGTCGCGGCTGGCCCCGCCATGCGATGCAGTAAAGTCAGGAACCCGGCTGCGCCGCCAGCACCGTTCGGGCAATATCAACAAAGCCCAGGCCGGCCGGACGGGCGGATATCCATCGCGGCTTGGCGGCCAATTGGTCCAGAACCGGCATGATATTGGCGACGCCGAAGGCGTTGCGGAAGAAGCCGAACATCGGCGCGTCATTGCGCGAATCGCCCACAAAGGCGGTGCTCGCCGCAATCTCGCCCGGGGCAATGTCGAGTTCGCCGAGCAGCCGTTCGCTCATGGTGCGCTTGTCATAGCTGCCGATCCAGGTGTTCAGATGGATCGAACTGATGGCGACGCTGGCCCCGGTCATGCGGATATTGTCCGCCAGCGCATCGACCTCCCGCCGCCCATGCCCCCCGATGTCGATGGCGATATCGGCGAGCCGGAATGGCTGGTCATGGGCCAGCGAAAAGGGGCCAAGCAGCGGTCCGAGCCTGTCCATGAGCTCGGCCTGGCGCCGCGCCTGGAGCGCCTGGTCCTCCCAGAATTCGGTTTGCACCCTGCCGTCGCGCAACTTCATCACGAAGGCGCCGCTTTCCCCGATGGCCGCCGCGACCGGCCAGGCGCGCACGATATGCTCGCACCAGCCGGCCGATCCGCCAGTCACCGGCACCAAGGCGATGCCGGCGTCGTGCAGGTCCCACAAGGCCTGATAGGTCTCGGGCAGCAGGCGGCCCTGAGTGGTCAACGTATCGTCGATGTCGGTGAACAGATATCGCACCTCCCGCAATTGTTCGGGCAGGGGCGAGGGGCCGTGAAACGTCATGCCTGCTGCTCGTCGCATAGCACGACCTGCGTTCCTGCTTCAGTCAGGGCCGTGGCCGTGGCATCGTCGGGGAGGCGGTCCGTGAACAGGCAATTGAACCTGCCGAAGGGCACCACGCGCACCGCGGCATTGCGTGTCCACTTGCTGAGGTCGGCGACGAGGAACCGTGTCCGCGAATTGGCGATCAGGGTCGTAGTGGTCTGTGCCTCGCTGTAACTGAAGTCGAGCACGCCCTTTTCCGCGTGCAATGCGCCGGCGCCGACAATGGCGTAGGAAGCATAGAATTTTTCGAAAAAGTGCAATGTATCGGTGCCCACGACATCCCGGTCATTGTGGCGCAATTGCCCGCCGGTCATCAGCACCTCGATCTGCGGCGCCTCGCAGAGCATCAATGCCACATCGATATTGTTGGTGACGACACGCAGGCCATTGTGTTCGCGCAACGCCTGCGCCACGAATTGCACCGTGCTGCCGATCCCCATGAAAACGGTCGAGCCCGGCTCGATGGCGGCGGCCACCCGTCGGGCGATGCGCTGCTTGGCCGCGCTGTTGAGGGCGGCGCGCGCATTGATGGAGATGTTGTTGGCCTCGACCGGCGCATCGACGCCGCCATGAAACCGGCGAGCGTAACCCAGATCGCACAACGCGTTGATATCGCGGCGAATGGTCTGCGTCGTCAGGCCGTAGCGAGTGGCGAGCGCCTCGATATATTGGGCACCCTCCGTTTCGACCAGAGCCAGAATGTCGCGTTGCCGGCCAGACAGCATTTGCCGTCCATCCTCTCTTTATTCGAGGAAAACCTTGGGGTTGTCGGTGATGACGCCGGTAAGGCCGGCATCCCAGAACGAAACCAATTGCACCGGGTCATTGCAGGTCCATGCCCGCACCTTGATGCCACGTTCCCGCATTTGCTCCAGCAAACCGATACTGACGGCCTTGTAGTGCATATGTATGGTCGTCGCTGGAATAGCGGCCAATTGCTGCTCCCAATCCTCGGGCACCTGTCCCCAGAGCATGGCCATTTCCAGTTCCGGCTCCAGGGCATGCATGGCCTTCAGCGCTGCGGCGTCGAAGCTCGAAATCATTATCCGGGTCGACGATGAACGCTTGGCGATGTCGGCCTGCACGGCGCGCACCAATTGGTCGAGCGATTGATGATGCGCATGCTGCTTGATCTCGACATTGGCGTTGAGACCTAATTCGCCCAGCGCCACGATGGTTTCGGCCAGGCTGGGAATGCATTCGCCGGCGAAACGCGGATCGAACCAGGTTCCGGCGTCAAGGGCGCCGATCTGCTCCCGGGTCAAGGCGCCCAGCGATCCCGTGCCGGAAGACGTGCGGTCCACGCTGCCGTCATGGATGACAACAAGCTGGCCATCGGCGCTGAGAGCCACGTCGAGCTCGACCCATTGCGCGCCCTGTTCGGCGGCGGCGCGGAAGGCCGCGACGGTGTTTTCCGGCGCCACTGCGGAAGCTCCGCGATGGGCCTGGACTTCGTCGCGCTTGGGACCGGGTAGAGAAGAAATTGTCATGATCGGTGCAGTTCGCCCTAGAGGATGTCCGTCCGCATGCCGGTCTGCGCGTTGAACGGGTGCAGGTCGGTGGCGCGGGCATGGACTGTGACGTTCGATCCCTCGGTGATTTCCGGTCTTCCGGGGACGCTGACCACGATGGACTGGCCGGTCGACTGAAGCCGGACATGCAGATGGCTCTCGCCGCCGATGGGTTCGAGCAATTCGGCGACCGCCTCGAGCGACAGGGACGTTTCCGCCGACCGCTCCAAGGTACAGGCGTCGGGGCGGATGCCCACAATGTCGGTTCCCGCCGGCAGACCAAGCGCGGTCTGATCGCCGGCCAGCGACGATACGGAGATGAGGTTCATCGGCGGTGAGCCGATGAAACTGGCAACGAACAGGGTGGCCGGACGGTCATAGACCTCGGTGGGCGTACCGATCTGCTCCACCAGACCGCCATTCATCACCACCAGCCGGTCGGCCAGGGTCATGGCTTCGAGCTGATCGTGGGTGACATAGAGGCTGGTGGTCTTGAGCCGGCGCTGCAGCTTGCGGATCTCGACGCGCATCTGTACGCGCAGCTTGGCGTCCAGATTGGACAGAGGCTCGTCGAACAGGAAAGCCGCCGGTTCGCGCACGATGGCGCGGCCCATGGCGACCCGCTGGCGCTGACCGCCCGATAGCTGGCGCGGCTTGCGATCGAGAAAGGCGCCGATTTCGAGAATGTCGGCGGCCTCCTGTACGCGACGATTGATCTCTTCGCGCGGCGTTCCCCGGTTCTTGAGGCCATATTCGAGATTTCCGCGCACCGTCATATGCGGATAGAGCGCGTAGTTCTGGAACACCATGGCGATGTCACGCTCGGCCGGTTCGGCCTTGACGACATCGCGGCCGCCAATCTCGATGTGACCGGAGGTCACCGTCTCGAGGCCGGCGACCATGCGCAGCAGCGTGGACTTGCCGCAGCCGGACGGCCCGACCAGCACGATGAGCTCGCCATCCGCCACGTTGAGATTGACGCCTTTGACGGCCGGAACGTTGCCGTAACTCTTCTGGAGATCGATGAGATTGATCGTGGACATGGCTTATTTCTCCGTTTCCACGAGGCCTTTGACGAACAGGCGCTGCATGAAGATGACGACGAGGACGGGGGGCAGCATGGCCAGGATGACGGCGGCCATCACCAGATGCCAGAGCGGCTCGGAATCGGCGCTGGCGGCGAGCCGCTTGATGCCCATGACGATGGTGTAATAGCGGCTGTCGGAGGTGACGAGCAGCGGCCACATATATTGCACCCAGCCGAAGATGAAGAGGATGACGAAGAGCGCTGCAATATTGGTCCGGCTCAGCGGCAAGAGGATATCGCGGAAGAATTTCATCGGTCCCGCGCCGTCGACCCGCGCCGCTTCCATCAATTCATCCGGAATGGTGAGGAAGAACTGGCGAAACAGGAACGTGGCCGTGGCCGAGGCGATCAGCGGCAGGATCAGGCCCTGATAGGAATTGAGCATGCCCAGATTGGCCACCACCGCGAAAGTGGGGATGATGCGCACCTCGACCGGCAGCATCAGGGTGATGAAGATGATCCAGAACGCGAGCAGGCGGAACGGAAACTTGAAATAGACGATCGCATAGGCCGAGAGCAGCGAGATCGCGATCTTGCCCACCGCGATGGCCACGGCCATCACCAGCGAGTTCATCATCATCACCCAGATCGGCGGCGCGCCGGAGCTGGACAGGCCCTCGTTCCAGATGATGCTGTAGTTCTCGATCATATGCGGGCCCGGCAGCAGCGGCACGAGGCCACTGACGAACTGGCCCGGCCCATGCGTGGAGGCGATGAAGGCCAGATAGACCGGAAACACCACGATGACGACGCCGGCGATCAGCACCAGATGGGTCAGGAAGGTGAGAATGGGTCGGTTTTCAACCATTTCGGCTCAACCCCTAATACTGTACGCGGCGTTCCACGAAGCGGAACTGCACGACGGTGAGAGCGATGACAATCAGCATGAGGATGACCGATTGGGCGGTTGAAGAGCCGATATTCAGGTTCAATACGCCGTCGGTATAGACCTTGTAGACCAGGATATTGGTCGCCTGGGCGGGGCCGCCCATCGTGGTCGCATCGACAATGCCGAATGTGTCGAACATGGCGTAGTTGATATTGATGATCAGCAGGAAGAAGGTCGTCGGCGAGATCAGCGGGAAAATGATGGTCCAGAAGCGCTTGAACGGCCCGGCTCCGTCGATGGCGGCAGCCTCGTTGAGCGATTGCGGCACTGATTGCAGACCGGCGACGAAGAACAGGAAATTGTAGGAAATCTGCTTCCAGGCCGCGGCGATGATGATCAGGATCATCGCCTGATTGCCGTCGATCCGGTGGTTCCAGCTGATGCCCAGGCCGCGCAGGATATAGGGCGCCAGGCCGATGGACGGATTGAAGATAAACCACCACAGAATGCCCACCACCACCGGGGCCACTGCATAGGGCCAGACCAGCAGGGTCGTGTAGACCTTGCCCGAGCGCAGCAGCCGATTAACGGCGACGGCCAGGAGCAGGGAAATCGCCATGGAAAGCAGCGTCACCGAAATGGCGAAGATCGCGGTGCGGCCCAAAGAGCCAAGGTAATTGGGATCGGAGAAGATGCGCCGGTAATTGTCGAACCAGATGAAGGTGGTCCGGAAACCGAACGGGTCTTCGCGTTCGAACGAGGACTTCACCGCCTGCAGGGCCGGCCAGATGAAGAAGATCAGCGTGATCGCCAATTGCGGCGCCAACAACGCGTAGGGCAGCAGCTTGTTGGGAAAAATGGTGCGTTTGGTCTGCATGGGTCCTCGCACGGCCCGCCGATGGATAGCCGGCACGGGCCATCCATCCGCTCAGCGCATGGAAAACGGGGCCGGAATTGCTCCGGCCCCGATAGCGATCATTACTGATTGGTCGTTTCGAATTCGCGCAGGATTTCGTTGCCGCGAGCGACAGCGGAATCGAGGGCTTCCTGGGCGGTCTTCTGGCCGGCGAGCAGGGCTTCGAATTCCTCGTCGACCACGGTGCGAGCCTGGCTCAGATTGCCGAAACGGATGCCCTTGGAATTGGCGTTCGGCGTGCCGCGGGTGATCTGCTCGATCGCCACGTCAGCGCCCGGGTTTTCTTCGTAATAGCCCTGTTCCTGGCCCAATTCGAACGCCGCATTGGTGATCGGCAGATAGCCAGTGAACTGATGCCAATCGGCCTGCACGTCGGACTGGCTGAGATAGGTGAAGAACTCGGCGACACCCTTATAGACGTCGTCGTCCTTGCCATTGAGCACCCACAGCGTCGCGCCGCCGATGATCGAGTTCTTGGGCTCTTCGATCTCGTCGTCATAATAGGGCAGGGGTGCAAAGCCGACTTCGAAATCCCTCGAATTGGCGATCACGCCAGCGCGGGAGCCCGAGGAGTTCATGTAGATGGCGCATTCGCCGGAATAAAATTTCGGCGCGGCATCAGGACCGCCGACCGGACCACCATATTGGTAGAGACCTTCATCCGACCATTTTTTGAGGTTTTCCCAATGCTTGGCCTGGAGCGGACCGTTGAAGGTGAATTCGGTGCCGAGGCCGCCGAAGCCATTTTCAAGCGTGCCATAGGGCTGGTCGTGGATGGCCGAGAGGTTTTCCAGCTGGATCCAGGACACCCATGCCGTGCTCAGGCCGCAATTGGCGGCGCCGGAATCGACGATCTTGTTCATGTAGTCCTCGACCTCGGCCCAGGTCTTGGGCGCGACTTCGGGATCAAGGCCGGCTTCGGCGAAGGCGGTCTTGTTGTAGTACATGATCGGGGTGGACGAGTTGAACGGCAGCGACAGGATGTTGCCGTCGGTGTCCGAGTAATAGCCTACGACCGGCGCGAGAAAGGCGCTCGGGTCCCAGGGCTGGCCGTTTTCGGTCATCAGCTCGTAAACCGGCTTCACGGCGCCCTTGGCGGCCATCATGGTGCCGGTGCCCACTTCGAACACCTGCACGATTGCCGGCTGCTCGTTGGCGCGGAACGCCGCGATCGCAGCAGTCAGCGTTTCGGGATAGGTGCCCTTGTAGGTGGTCACGACCTTGTAGTCCGACTGGCTGTCATTGAAGCCCTGGGCGATTGATTCCAGCTTCTTGCCCAATTCGGCATCCAGCGCGTGCCACCAGCTGATTTCAGTCTGCGCGAAAGCCGGATTCGCCGACAGCACGGCGGCCAGCCCGACGGACAGGCACAATACGTTCTTGAACATACTCACTCCCTTATTATTGCGCCGGGACCCCCACGTCCCGATCTTGGTGGCATATGACAGCATCGAATCTTCCTTTGCAAACAGGAAATGTTCATTTGAACATTTTTGAAGAAGCGGTCGACTCTTCAGTGACCTGCTGAAGCTTCTAAATCAGGCGCTTAGCAGTTTTGTGACAGTCGGCCAGAGCCTGTGAATATCTTCATTGCCGGGGGTGCTGCGTTCATGTGAACACGCAGATAAGGGCGTGGGGCCAGCGGGCTCCAGGATCAGTCGCGGCTGCGGAAGCGGCGCTGATAGTCGGGATCGTAAAGCGAGCTTTCGCGGAAGTCCGCAGCCGCCAGACCTTTGCCGACGAAGATGATGGCCGTGCGTTCGATCGGATGGGCGGCGAATTTTGTCGCTATGTCGGCGAGCGTGCCGACAAGCATGGTCTGGTTTGGCCAACTTGCATGGGCGACGATGGCGACGGGGCAATCGGCGCCATAAAGCGGGGTCAATTCGGCCACGATATCATCGAGCGCATGAATGGCGAGGTGGATGGCCAGCGTCGCCCCGGTGGATGCGAAGGCGGAAAGGGTTTCGCCCTCGGGCATGGGCGAGGCCCGGCCGCCGATCCGGGTCAGCACCAGGCTCTGTGCCAGGCCCGGAATAGTCAATTCCCGCCCCAAAGCGGCGGCGGCGGCGGCAAAGGCGGGTACGCCGGGCGTGAGCGTATAGGGGATGCCGAGCCGGTCGAGGCGTCGCATCTGCTCGGCTACGGCGCTCCACACCGAAAGGTCGCCGGAATGGAGGCGAGCCACGTCCTCACCGGCTTGGTGCGCCCGGACGAACTCGGCCTCGATCTCGTCCAGCGACATCGGCGCGGTGTTGACCAGACGGGCGCCAGGCGGGCACCAATCCAGCATTTCCTTGGGAACGATGGAGCCGGCATAGAGGCAGACGGGGCAGCCGGCCAGCAGGTCACGGCCGCGCACGGTGATGAGATCGGCAGCGCCCGGGCCGGCGCCGATAAAGTGAACATTCATGGTTTTACCCAGCGCCATTGGGTGATCGGCATGGCGGGACGCCAGCCTTGCATGGTGCCGAGGGGCTCGGCATGGGCGACTGAAAGCCGGACCAGTTCGCCCCCTCTCGTCGCGTGCAGAGCAAGCAGCACCTGTTCCATTTCCAGCGTCACCGCATTGGCGACGATGCGACCGCCAGGCCGGAGGGCATCGATGGCGGCATCCATGACCCCAGGCTCGGAGCCGCCGCCACCCACGAAAATGGCGTGAGGCGCTTCAAGGCCATGTAAAATATCGGGCGCAGAACCTTCGACTATACGCAGATCAGGGACGCCGAAGCTTTGGGCATTGCGGGCGATGCGGGCGGCACGGTCTGGCTCGGGCTCGATGGCGATGGCCCGAAGGCTGGGATCGGCCAGCATCCATTCAATGCCGATAGAGCCTGATCCAGCGCCGATATCCCAGAGCAATTCGTGGCGGCGCGGCGCGAGAGCGGCGAGGGTAAGCGCCCGAATGTCGCGCTTGGTGATCTGGCCGTCATGCTCGAACAGCGCATCGTCGAGCCCCGGCGTCAGCGGCAGGATGCGGGCGCCAGGCAGGGGGACGACAGTGATGGCGCAAATATTGAGCGGGTCGATATCGGAGAGCGAAAAGGATTCGGCCATTTGCGAGCGTAGCTGTTCGCGCGGACCGTCCAGCGCCTCCATCACCGTGAGGATGGAGCGCCCGAAACCGGCCTGGGTGAGGAGCGCGGCCAGGGCGGCGGGGCCGTGTTCATCGGATGTCAGGGCCAGGATGCGCGATGCCGCATGCAGATGTGGTCGAATGAGGTCGAGGGGACGGCCATGGAGCGACAGGCTGACCACGTCCTGCAAGGGCCAGCCCAGGCGTGCGGCAGCGAGGCTGAAGGCGGATGGATGCGAAATCACGCGCATCTGCGCTGGATCGATATGGCGGGCAAGACTGGCCCCGACGCCAAAATGGAAGGGGTCGCCCGAGGCCAGGACGCAGACTTTCCTGCCCTTCGCAGCGAGGACGGCTGCGATGGCGGCAGAAAACGGCGAGAGCCAGGACCGGGCCTCGCCTTTGATGGCTCCGGCGGCGAGCTCGAGATGCCGCGTGCCACCGAACACGAGCTCGGCCTCCCCGATGGCGGCGCGGGCAATAGGGGACAAGCCATCCAGCCCGTCTTCACCGATGCCGACCACAATAAGCCAGGGATCAGACATGGTTCATGGTCCCGCCGCGCGCGGTGAATAGACCAGCGGATCCATGCCGTCCCGCTCGATCACCCGTGTTTCCGCCGAGCCGATGATGACGCAGGTGGCCATGTCGGCCGCCTGCTGGTCGGCTTCGCCCAGCGGAACAACGGTGAAGTGCTCATCGGGGCGACCAATGGCGCGACCGAAAATGACCGGCGTGGTGACCGGCAGGATTTCGCGCAGCAGCTTGAAGGCGGTGGCCAATTGCCAGGGCCGCGACCTGGAAATGGGATTGTAGAGGGCGATCACCAGGCCAGCTTCGGCAACGGCGCGCAGCCGGCGCTCGATCAATTCCCAGGGTTTGAGATTGTCCGAGAGGGAAATGGCGCAGAAATCGTGGCCCAGCGGCGCGCCGGCGCGCGCGGCGACGGCCAGCATGGCGGTGACGCCCGGCAGCACGACGAGGTCGAGCCGACGCCAGGTTTCGGGGCCGGCCTCGATGGCTTCGCAAATCGCCGCGGCCATGGCAAAGACGCCCGGATCGCCGCCCGATACCACGCAGACATTGCCGCCGCGCGCGGCGGCATCGAGCGCGGCGCGGGCGCGGTCGATTTCCTGGCGATTGTCGGAGGCGATGCGCTGCTGCTCGGGACGCAGATTGAGCCGGTCGAGATAGGGACCATAACCGAAAAACACCTCACCCGCGGCGATCGCCTGCAATGCCTGCGGCGTGGTTTGGTTCGGATTGCCGGGCCCGGTGCCGATGATTGTCAGCCGCCCGGTCATGGGCGGGCGCTCCAGCCCGGCACCAGGATCAGCGAAAAAT
This sequence comes from Devosia sp. YIM 151766, assembly GCF_030285925.1. Classification (NCBI taxonomy): domain Bacteria; kingdom Pseudomonadati; phylum Pseudomonadota; class Alphaproteobacteria; order Hyphomicrobiales; family Devosiaceae; genus Devosia; species Devosia sp. YIM 151766. Next base: position 710,657 of record NZ_CP127251.1, read on the forward strand.
AGGGGGCGATATCGTCGGCCTTGTCGGTGAGCGGCATGGAATAGCCATTGGCCATGGTGCCGCGCTCGACATAGATCGCGCCGGCGAGACGCCCGGAATCGGCCAGGGCGGCGCGGACCTTGGCGAGATTACGGCCTAATTTCATCACGACTGCGCCTTCGGTATTGGTAAAACGCCGCACCAGTTCCGACCGGTCTAGCGTGCCGGGGAGAATGGTGAGAATATCATCGCCCTGCACCAGAGGCAGGCCAGCCTCGGACCAGCTGCCCGACATGGCCGTAATGCCCGGAATGACCTCGCAGGCATAATGCTGCGCCAACCGGACATGCAGGTGCATATAGCTGCCATAGAGCAGCGGATCGCCCTCGCTCAGCACCACCACATTGCGACCCGCATCGAGATGGGCGGCAAGGCGGGCGGCAGCTTCGGCGTAAAACGCTTCGATTCGGCTTTTATAGCCCGCGTCGTGGCGATGGATTTCGGTGGTGACAGGATAGTTCAGCGCTTCCTCGGCCTGGCCGGGGCGGAAATGGCCGGCGGCGATGGCGCGTGCATTGCTGGCATTGCCGCTCTTGGCGAACCAGGCGACCACATCGGCGTTTTCGATGGCGCGCACGGCCTTGATGGTGAGCAGGTCCGGGTCGCCCGGGCCGGTGCCGACGCCGATCAGCTTGCCTGTCACAGCCCCGCCCTCGCCAGCGCGTTGAGGCAGGCCGAGGTCATGGCGCTGCCCCCTAGCCGGCCGCGCACGATGGCATAGGGTACGCCATAGGAATTTTCGGCCAGCGCCTGCTTCGATTCGGCAGCGCCGACGAAGCCGACCGGCATGCCGAGAATGGCGGCAGGCTTGGGGGCGCCGTCACGCAGCATTTCGAGCAGGTGGAACAGAGCGGTGGGCGCATTGCCGATGGCGACCACGGCGCCGTCCAGATGATCTTCCCAAAGATGCAGCGCCGCTGCCGAGCGCGTATTGCCGATGCTCTGCGCCAGCCTTGGTGTGCGTTCGTCACGCAATGTGCAGATCACCGGATTGCTGGCGGGAAGGCGCGCCGCCGTGATGCCGCGCGCCACCATTTCGGCGTCGCAGAGAATCGGCGCGCCGCCCTTGAGCGCCTCGCGCGCGGCGGAGACGAAGCCGGGGCCGAAGACGAAATGCTGTGCCGCGTCCACCTGCCCGGCGGCATGGATCATGCGCACGGCAAGCTCGGCCTCATCCTCGGAAAAGGCCGACAGGTCGGCTTCGGCGCGGATAATGGCGAAGGACTGGCGATAAATCGCGTCGCCATCCTTGATATAGTCGTATTCAATCATCGGATTTCCTGCCGGGCGGCCAGCGCCGGAAGAAGTCCGGCCTCATCGACAACCTGCCGAGGCGTATCGCCCGCCCGGCCATCGATGACAAGACCAATCCCATCGGCGCGGCCTACCAGGGTGAGGTCTGCCGGGCGCGGATGGGCGCAGCCCTTGGCGCAGCCGGAGACGTGGAGGCGCCTGCCGGAGGGAAGATGCGGCGCCAATTGTGCGGCGAGCCGTCGCGCCGCGATATGGCCCGAGGCGCAACCGTCGCTGCCGATACAGGCGCTGATATGCCGGCGCGGATCGGTTGGACTGGTGATGAAACCGAGGGTCGCGGCACGGTCGATCAGGACGTCGGGAGCATTGTCCAGCAGGATCGCATGACCGGGCGCGAGCCGGATTGTCCTGACGCGGCAAGCTTCGGCATGGATGGCGAGCTCGATAAGCGCATTGGCATGCATCTGGCCGAAGGGCAGGGCGATCGGATTGGCGTGGCCGTCGCTAAGGACGAGGTTGCCGCCGTTCCAGCCCCGGGGCGCGGGAGCGGAAGCTGTTGTGCTGGCTGGCGGGAAAAGGTCGGCGGCGCGGGCCTCCGCACCCAGAGCGGCGAGCGCATTGAGCACGGCAATAGCCGCCGCCACGGCGCTCTCTGTGTCCATGATCTGCGGCTTGCCTTGGCCGAGCATGACGGACCAGCGGGCAGCGTCGAGCGCCACAAGGCGGATATCGGCCTTCACGGCGGCGAGGGAAAGCTGGCCATTGCCGTCGATGACCACGCTGACCTTGGGGCCGAGCTTTCCCGTCACGGATGCGGCGGCGGTGCGGATGCCGGCGGCAAGGGGGCGGGGATCGGCTTTTTCTTCTGGATCTTCGCCAGCGATCGGGGAGATGTCGACCACAAGGCCGGTTTCGATTGTGACCAGCGATGACGCAGCTTCGGCGAAGCGGGGAACACTGGCCGGAGTCAAGCCGCGTATCTGCAGATTGCCGCGCGCCGTGACTTCGACCAGGCCGTTACCGTGTTGACGAGCGAGGCGGGCAATGGCGGCCAGTTGCTGCGGGGTAAGGCGATTGCCGGCAACGCGCATGCGGGCAAGCAGACCATCGCCAGTCTGCATCGGCGCATCCAGCGTCGGGCAGTCGCCGCGCCGCGCACCGTCTGGTCGACTGAAAATGGTCAGTTCCATATTCACAACGGGCTCGCGATCCTTTTCACCGCAATTCTATCAGCCGCGCGCCGCCAGCACTACTCCGCCTGGCGCAGCAGATAGATGTCCATGATCCAGCCATGGCGTTCGCGGGCGGCGGCGCGTACGGCCACGATTTTTTCGGCCACGTCGCCGAGACGCCCGGAAACCAGGATTTGCTCGGGGGTGCCGAGATAAGCGCCCCAGAAGATTTCCAGATCGGGATCGGCGTCACGAAAAGCCAGCCGGCCATCCAGCATGACCACGCTATCCGTTTCCACGCTGCCGAGTTGGCGGCCCGTAGTGATGATCACCGGCTCGCCGATGCGGTTGAGCGCAATGCCATGGGCGGCGGTAAGGGCCTGGATAGCGGTAATGCCGGGAAAGACTTCCACTTTGATCGGCATTTTGACCCGGTCAAGAATACGCAGGGTGGAATCGTAAAGGCCCGGATCGCCCCAGACCAGGAAGGCGCCACTGCCGTTTTCCGGTATTTCGGCGATGAGGCCGGCGAAAATTTCCGCCAGCGCCGCATGCCAGTCCTCGACGCCCTGACCGTAATCGGCATGGGCGGCATCGCGGCGGGGCACCGCATAGCCGACCTGCCGGACCGCGCCTTTGACAAAGCGGGCAATGATGGTGCGGCGAATCTCGGCGAGATCGGCCTTGCCGGCGCCCTTATCCGGCACGAACAGCACATCGGCGCGGTTAAGCGCTTCAATGGCGGCCACGGTCACGTGCTCGGGCGAGCCGGTGCCGATGCCGACGACGAGAATGGTTTTCACAGGCGCAATCATGGGCGTAAGGAGATGACACCTTGCGCGGACCGTGACAAGCATTCCGCCAAGACCAGGCTCAAACGGCGCTTTTTCCTAGCTCCCGGGACGGGATACTGAATTGCGCACGATCAGCTCGGCCCGTAGCAGCACTTCGCGCGATTTGGGCGTTTCGCCGGCCAGCATGGCCAGCAGCAATTCCATAGCCGCTTCGCCGATACGGTGGCGGGGCTGTTTCATGGTGGTGAGCGAGGGGCTGACGAAGCTGGCGAAGGAAATGTCGTCGAATCCCATGACCGAAAACTGGCGGGGCAATTCGTAGCGGCGGGCGTTGAGCGCGATGATGACCCCAAGCGCAGTGGCGTCGTTGACGCAGAGAAAGGCGCTGGGCAGCGCATCGCGCACGAACATCAGCTCGGCGGCGGCGCGACCGCTTTCGGTGGTGCCGTCGCCGTCCAGAATCAGGCGCGGATCGATGGCGATACCGGCACCTTCCAGCGCGGCGCGATAGCCGGTCTCGCGCAGCCGATTGATCTCGCGACTGGTGGAATGGCCGATAAAGGCAATGCGGCGATGGCCCTGCGAAATCAGGTGTTCGGCCGCGACGCGGGCGCCTTCGAAATTATCGACGCCGACAAAGGGAATGTCCTGCCCCAATACCGGCTCATTGACCGCGACCATGGGCGGAAGCCGGGTTTCGCCGCGATCCTGGCCGAAGCCGAACGGCAGATGGCCGGTGAACAGGATCAGTCCATCCGCCTGGTTGGAGCTGATGAAGCGCAGGTAATCGGTCTCGCGGCTCGGATCGTTCTGCGTATTGCCGATCAACAGGCCATAGCCCCGCTGGCTGGCCTCGGTTTCGAGCCCCACCAGGATATTCGAGAAGTTCGGGTCGCCGACATCGGGGGCCAGAATGAGGATCATGTTGCTGCGGCGCATGCGCAGCGAACGGGCCATGGCATTGGTAGTGTAGCCGGTGCGGGCAATGGCCTCGACAACCCGGCGGCGAGTGGCGTCGGCGACCTTTTTCGGCTCGTTGATGGCGCGGCTCACCGTGGCGATGGAAACCCCGGCCATGGCAGCAACATCTTCGATAGTGGCCAGCTTATGCTGCTGCACTTGGGTCGCTCCGCCCTTGGCGCACGGCTCGAAAAGCTCGAAGCGCTCTATCCTGGCGGGTGCCGGCTCCGCCCACGGCATTTGTCACAGGCATATAGGTTTTTTCAGTTGTGTAAACCTTTACATCGTTTATGAAAACCTTTACATCGTTTGCAAGAGCAGAGGCCAGCACAGCAAGTGCGCCATGCTCGGGGGAGGAATCGAGAACATGGCGGATGCGCAGGATGCAAGCGTGCAGCCGATTCTGTCGGCCCATCGCATCTCCAAGTCTTTCGGCGATATTCCAGTGCTGTTCAGCGTGGATTACGATATTCTGCCGGGCGAGGTTCATGCCATTATCGGCGAGAACGGCGCCGGCAAGTCCACGCTGATCAAGATCCTGTCCGGCATCGAGCAACCGACCTCCGGTTCGATTTCCTATAACGGCGAGACGGTGGTGCTGCCGCCCAATGGCGAAGCCGCCTCCATGGGCATTGTCGTCATCCATCAGGAACTGCTGCTGGCGGAACATCTGAGCGTGGCGGATTCGATTTTCCTGGGCCGCGAACTGCGCTCGGGTCCCTTCCTGAATCTCGCGGAAATGCGGCGTCAGACCCGCGCCATTCTCGATGTCCTCAATGTCGATATCGACCCCGATGCGCGCATCAATACGCTGTCGGTCGCCGACAAGCAGATGGTGGAAATCGCCAAGGCCATCAGCCGCGACGCGCGGGTCATCATCATGGACGAGCCCACGGCCGTCTTGTCGATAGCCGAATCGCAGACCCTGTTCGAACAAATCCGGCGAGTGACGGCCAAGGGCGTGGCGGTGATCTTCATCTCGCACAAGCTGGATGAGATCATGACCGTCGCCAATCGCGTCACCGTCCTGCGGGATGGCCAACTCATTGCCACGGTCGGCACGGATAATCTGACGCCGGATTCGATCGCCCAGATGATGGTGGGGCGCGAGCTCTCCAACCTCTATCCGCCCAAGCATGAGCCGGACGTGGACGCCGAAGTGATGCTGTCGGTGCGAGACTTGGCGGCGCCTGGTATTTCGGCGATTTCTTTCGATTTGAAGCGCGGCGAAATCCTCGGCTTTGCCGGCCTGATCGGCTCGGGCCGCACGGCGGTGGCCGAAGCCATTGTCGGGCTGACGAAGAAGAGCGCTGGCGCCATAGAAGTGCATGGCGAGCCGGCCGATTTCGCCGACGTTTCAAAATCCGTTGCGGCGGGCCTAGCCTATATGACCAAGGACCGCAAAGGACGAGGCCTGTTGCTCAATGCAGGCCTGCAAGCCAATCTCACCCTGCTAACGCTCAAGAAGCATCTGCGCTTCGGTTTTCTCGATGGGCGCAGCGAGGAGCAGGCATTGGAGCGCGCGGTGCGCCGCTTCGACGTCAGGGCGCTCGATCCCTCGGTGCAGGTGGGCAAGCTGTCGGGCGGCAACCAGCAGAAGCTGATGCTGGGCAAGACCATGGAGAGCGAGCCTGATATCGTCATCATGGACGAGCCGACCCGCGGCATCGATGTGGGCACCAAACAGCAAATCTACCACATCATAGCCGCCCTGGCCGCCGAGGGTAAGGCGATCATCGTCATCTCTTCGGAAATGCAGGAAGTCATTGGCCTTTCGCACCGCGTCGTCGTCATGCGCAATGGGCGCATGGCCGGGGTGCTGGAAGGCGCGGAAATAACAGAAGCCGAGATCATGCGTTACGCGGCCGGCATCAAGCAGGATAGAGAAAATGAGCGCCTCAGTGCCTGAAAGTGCCAGCAAGCCGGCTAAGGGCTTCAGGCTCGACCTCAAGACCGCCGGACCGCTGCTGGCGCTGATCCTCCTGGTCATTCTGGGTTATTCGCTGAACCCGGCCTTTCTCAATGAAGGCAATGTCACCAATCTGCTGACCCGCTCGGCCTTTATCGGCATCATCGCGGTGGGCGGCACATTCGTCATCACCGCCGGCGGGCTGGACCTTTCGGTGGGCTCCATGGCCGCCTTCATCGCCGGCATCATGATCATCGTCATGAATTCGGCCGTGGGCAGCATGGGGGCATCGGTCTGGACCGTGCTGCTGGGCATCGGTTGTTCGCTGATCCTGGGCGTCGGCGCCGGCTTCATCAACGGCTTCCTGACCACCAAAGGCAAGATCGAAGCGTTCATCGTGACCCTGGGAACGATGGGGATTTATCGTTCGCTGATCACCTATTTCGCCGATGGCGGCACGCTGTCGCTCAATAGTGCCGCCCGCGAAATATACCGTCCGGTCTATTACGACAGCTTCCTGCGCATTCCCTATCCGGTCTGGGTGTTCATCCTCGTTGCCGTCATCGGCTGGGTGCTGATGAACCGCACCGCCTTTGGCCGTTATTGCATGGCTATCGGCTCCAACGAACAGGTGGCGCGCTATTCGGCCATCAAGGTCGACCGGGTGCGGACCTGGACCTATATTTTGCAGGGTCTCTGCGTGTCGCTGGCCACCATCATCTATGTGCCGCGCCTGGGTTCGGCGTCGTCGGCCACCGGCGTATTGTGGGAACTGGAAGCCATCGCGGCGGTCATCATCGGCGGCACCATGCTCAAGGGCGGTTATGGCCGGATCGGCGGCACCGTGATCGGCGCGCTGATCCTCACCGCCATCGGCAATATCCTCAATCTCACCGATATCATCTCGAACTACCTCAATGGGGCGGTCCAGGGCGTGATCATCGTGGCGGCAGTCTATCTGCAGCGCGGCAGTTTCAAGCATAGCCCGCGCGTCAAGAAGGCCGAATAGCAAGAATTCCTGCCCTTCATCAGGGCAGGCAAAACCGGCGCCGAAAGCGCCATATTCACGGGAGGACTACCCATGTCTATCAAGGCATTGACCCTGGCCCTGGCGGCAACCACCGCTCTGGCGCTTCCGGTTCTGGCCCAGGAAACGATCAAGATCGGCGTTTCCATTCCTGCGGCGACGCATGGCTGGGCCGGCGGCCTCAACTGGCACGCCCAGGAAGCCGAAAAGCGCCTCGAAGCGGCGCATTCCAATATCGACATCATCCTGGTCACCGCCGATAGCCCGGCCGATCAGGCCGGCGATATCGAAGACCTGATCTCGGTGCAGCAGATCGACGCCCTTGTGGTGCTGCCCTTCGAATCCGATCCGCTGGTCGAGCCGGTCCGCCAGGCCAAGGCCGCCGGCGCCTTCATCACCGTGGTCGATCGCGGCCTGCCCGACACGTCCATTCAGGACGTCTATGTGGCTGGCAACAATACCGAATTGGGCTCGACCTCGGCGGAATACTTCGTCTCCCGCCTGGGCGAGGGCGACAATATCGTCATCCTGCGCGGCATCCCGACCGTGATCGATACCGAGCGTTTCGACGCCTTTATGGCCGGCATTGAAGGCTCGGGCATCAATGTGCTGGACAACCAGTTCGCCAACTGGAACCGCGACGACGGCTTTGAAGTGATGCAGGACTTCCTGTCGCGCTTCCCCGATATCGACGGCGTCTGGGCGCAGGACGACGACATCGCCATGGGCGTGGTGGAAGCCGTGCGCCAGGCCGGTCGCGACGGTGAAATGTTCATCGTCGGCGGCGCCGGCATGAAGGACGTGATCAAGGGCATCATGGATGGCGACGAATTGATCCCGGTGGACGTGCTCTATCCGCCGGCCATGATCGCCACCGCCATGGACGTGACCGTTGCCAATTTCGTCTCCAACGGCCCGGTGCAGGGCGAATATATCCTGGGCGCCCCGCTGGTGACTCAGGAGAACGCCGCGCAGTTCTACTTCCCCGACAGCCCGTTCTGATCCTTCCTGGAACGGACGCGAAAGGGGCGCCGCAAGGCGCCCCTTTTTGTATCCTAGGACTCGCTTTTTCTATGCCGTTTCCGGCGTGTAGCCGGCCTCGCGGATGGCATCCGCGCCCTTGGCCCTGTCGCCGGTGAAGCGGACTTCATGGCTCGCGAGATCGATCTCGACCGTGCTGCCGGGCAGCGCCCGCTCCAGCGCGCCGCGCACGGTGCCGACGCAGTGATTGCAGGTCATGTCATTGACAGTGAAGGTGGTTTTCTCGCTCATGGTCAATGTCTTTCTCCGGCAAGGTCATCAAGAATCGGGCAATCGGGGCGGTTGTCGCCCTGGCAGCAATGGACGAGATGCTTCAGCGTTTTCACCATGCCTTCCAGCTCGGCGATCTTGGTTTCGAGCGCGCTGATATGGCCGCTGGCAATGTCCTTCACTTCGCCGCTGGCGCGGGCCTTGTCCTGCCAGAGGGCGAGCAGGGCCGCGGTCTCCTCGACCGAGAAACCGAGCGTGCGGGCCCGTTTGACGAAGCGCAATATATGGACGTCGTCGGCGCCGTAAACGCGGTAATTGCTGTCGGTGCGGTCGGGCGGGGTGATGAGGCCGATCTGCTCGTAATAGCGGATCATCTTGGCTGAAACCCCCGATTGCCTGGCGGCCTGGCCGATATTCATGCGGAAACCCCCTTAACTGCCCGCAAACGCTGGGCATTGACGACCACGAAGACCGAGGACAGAGCCATGGCGCCGGCGCCGATCATCGGGGAAAGCAGGATGCCAAATGCCGGGTAGAGCACGCCGGCGGCGACCGGGATCAGCAGGGCATTGTAGCCGAAGGCCCAGAACAGATTTTCCCAGATATTCTTTAGCGTCGCCCGGCTAATCGTTAGCGCATTGATAACGTTTGCGAGGTCGCCACCCAGCAAAACCACGTCGGCGCTCTCGATCGCGGCATCGGTGCCGTCGCCCACGGCAATGCCGATATCGGCCTCGGCCAGAGCCGGCGCGTCGTTGATGCCGTCGCCGACATAGGCGACGATGCGATTGCCCTGACGCAGCGCCTTGATGGCCTCGACCTTGTCGGCGGGCAGCACTTCGGCCTGCACTTCATCGATGCCGAGCTGGGCGGCGATGGCCTGAGCGGTGCGACGATTGTCGCCGGAGATCATCGCCGTCTTCAGACCCATGGTGTGCAGCGCGTCGACGACCGACTTGCTGGTGGGCTTGATCGTGTCGGCGACGACCAGGGCGGCGGCGACCTTGCCGTCGATGGCGGCGAAAACCGGACTCTTGCCTTCGGCGGCGAGACGGGTGACTGCCGCATCGAAATGGGACAGGTCCAGACCTGCGAGCAGCCGGGCCGAGCCGACCTGAACCTGGCGCCCGCCAATCATGGCGGTGACGCCATGGCCGGGTTCGGCATGGAAATGCTCGACCGGGAGCAGGGCGAGCCCGGCCTGTTCCGCCGCCGCGACGATGGCATTGGCGGTCGGATGCTCGGAGCGCGACTCGGCGGCGGCGACCAAAGCCAGGACCTCATCATGTTCGAACCCCTCGCCGGGGACGAGATCGGTGAGCACCGGCTTGCCGGCGGTGAGCGTGCCGGTCTTGTCGAAGGCGACCACTTTGGCATCGCGCAATTGCTGGAGAGCCTCGCTCTTGCGGAACAGCACGCCGAGCTGGGCGGCGCGACCGGTGCCGACCATGATCGACATGGGCGTCGCCAGGCCCATGGCGCAGGGGCAGGCGATGATGAGCACGGCCACCGCATTGACCAGGGCATAGGTGAGCTTCGGATCCGGTCCGAGGACGAACCAGACAATGGCGGTCAGCACGGCGACGGCGATGACGATGGGCACGAAGACGGCGGTGATCCTGTCGACCACGGCCTGGATCGGCAGTTTGCCGGCCTGCGCGTCCTCGACCATGCGGATGATCTGGGCCAGCATCGTATCGGCGCCCACCTTGGTGGCGCGGAAGCGGAAGGCGCCGGAGGTGTTGAGCGTGCCGCCGACGACATGCGCGCCCACCCCCTTGGAGACCGGCAGGGGCTCGCCGGAAATCATCGATTCATCGATATGGCTGGCCCCCTCGACGATATCGCCGTCGACGGCGATCTTCTCGCCCGGACGGACCAGAACGATATCGCCGACACGAACCTGCTCGACCGGGATTTCGCTGGCCTCGCCATCGCGCTCGACGCGGGCGGTCTTGGCCTGCTGGCGCATCAATTGGCGGATGGCCTCGCCGGTGCGACCCTTGGCCAGGGCCTCGAGCCAGCGGCCGACCAGGATCAGCGTGACGATGACGGCAGCGGCCTCGAAATAGACATGGCGCGTTTCTGCCGGCACCAGCTGGGGCGCGAAGGTGACGATGGTGGAATAGAGCCAGGCCGCGCCGGCGCCGAGCGCCACCAGCGAATTCATCTCCGGCGCGCCGCGGAACAGGGCCGGAAAGCCGATGCGGAAGAAGCGCCAGCCGGGGACGAAAAGCACGGCGGTCGTCAACAGGAAATAGGAAATGTAAAGCCATTGCAGGGGCACGATGCCCATCAGCCAATGATGGAACGGCTCATAGATGTGCCCGCCCATTTCCAGCACGAAGAGCGGCAGGGTGAGGATCGTGGCGACGATCACGTCGCGCCTGAGGATGGCCGCGTCTTCGTCGTGGTGATGGCCATGGTCATGGGCCGGCGCGTCCGGCGCCCGCAGGCTGCCCTTATAGCCGACCTTTTCGACCGCCTTGAGCAGCGCATCGGGCTCGCCGCCGCTGATCGTGGCGCGCTCGGTGGCCAGATTGACCGATACCGTTTCGACGCCCGGCACCTTGAGCAGGGCCTTTTCTACCCGCGATACGCAGGAGGCGCAGGTCATGCCGGTAATGTCGAGCGTGGTGGGGGCGGGATGATTGTGGACGTTCTGATGCATTTTTCTTACCTCGTCCGCCTTCATATAAACCTTCCCATCATGGCAAGGTCAAGAGGTATATGAAAATGGGCCGGGCATTGCCTGTTTTGAATAACCATCGGCATCTTCCGAATATTCGATGCGACCTCTTGGCACAGCGACAATCCTTCGGCTTAAACAAGGGGGCGGGGCAGCCTATTTCTGGCGTTGTCAGGAGCTTGACCATGCAGACGGTTCGTCAGGATATCCATAATTCCGAAGTTCCCGTGCTCTGCCAGAGCTGCGAAGCGCGGCATCAGGGAATTTGCGGGGCGCTCAATTCAGAACAATTGATGGCCCTAGCCAAGTCATCGCGGCGTGTGCGCCGGGAGGCGGGCGAGGAATTGATGGCCGATGCCATGCCGATCGCCAATTATTCCAATGTGCTGCGCGGCGTGGTGAAGCTGTCCAAGGTGCTGGAGGATGGACGCCAGCAGGTGGTCGGCCTGCAATTCGCGCCCGACCTGCTCGGCCGACCCTTTGCCAGCGAAAGCCGGGTCAGCGCCGAAGCCGCCTCGCAGGTCGATCTCTGCGTCATTCCCAAGCGCGCCCTGGAAGCGCTGATCAAGGACAGCGCGCCGCTGGAGCATCGGGTGATGTTGCAGGCGCTGCGCGAGCTGGACGAGGCGCGCGACTGGATGGTGACGCTGGGGCGCAAGACCGCCGCCGAGAAGGTGGCGAGCTTCCTGTTCATGATCGCCAGCCATATCGACCCCATCGACGAGCAGACCATCACCCGGTTCGACCTGCCGCTGAGCCGGTCCGACATCGCCGATTTTCTCGGCCTGACCATCGAAACCGTCAGCCGTCAGATCAGCAGGCTCAAGGCCGATGGCGTGATCGAAATCGCCAATTACCGGCATGTGACCGTGCCAGATTTGACCCGCCTGCGGTTGTTGTGCGGGTAGGGGCTCTATGAGAGGCCTCATGGTGAGCTTGTCGAACCATGGTCGGGGGCTCAGTTGATGCCGCCTTCCTCCCGGATCGTGGTGGTTTTGCGATGGCTATTCTTTTTCTCGGTGTCACCCCCGCGAAAACGGGGACCTCGGTTTGGTAACGGAGGTTCCCGCTTTCGCGGGAATGACGCCGGGTCGGGCATGGTAGTTTCGCCCTCGCTCCGTCACCGCACCCTCGCTCGCTCCCATTGAGGGGGAGGGGGACGCTGGGGCCATAACCTCTATCGCGGTTGCGCTTTCCTCCCGGATCGTCACCCTCGCGCTCGACGCGGGGGTTCTTTGTGCTGGGTGCTACCGCAAGAACCCTCGCGTCGAGCGCGAGGGTGACGAGTGGTGGTTTTGGCGGGAGTGGTGGTTTTGGGTGGTCCAATCGGGCACGGCTCTTGTCTTTTCCTCGGTGTCACCCCCGCGAAAGCGGGGGCCTCGGTTTGGTAACGGAGGTTCCCGCTTTCGCGGGAATGACGCCGGGTCAGACATGGTAATTTCGCTCTCGCTGCGCCACTCCCCCCTCGTTCGCTCCCATTGAGGGTGACGAGTGGTGGTGTTGAGGCGAGGGGTGGTTTTGGGGCGAGCGGTGGTTTTGGGTGGTCCAATCGGGCACGGCTGTCGTCTTTTTCTCCGTGTCACCCCCGCGAAAGCGGGGGCCTCGGTTTGGTAACGGAGGCTCCTGCTTTCGCGGGAATGACGCCGGGTCAGGCATGGTAGTTTCGCTCTTGCTCCGTCACCGCACCCTCAATCCCGCCCCTCAAGCGGGAGGGAGGCGCAGGAGAAGCGACCTCGTCCTTCGACAGGCTCAGGATGAGGTCTATGGGAGATCGGATGAGGGCATCGGAGACCTCATGGTGAGCCTGTCGAACCATGGGGTCGGGGCAGGCGCCATCCTTGGATTGCCGGGACGGGCCCGACAATCCATCTAGCCCGACCCGATGCTAATCGGCGGCGGGCAGGGCTTCCTGGCCTGTTTCGTCGGCAAGGCGCCGGTCCTCGCGCATTTCGAACCACATGGCGTTGAGAATGCCGAAGCTGCAGGCGAGGCTGACCCCGAGAATCCATGAGAAATACCACATCGCGTTTCTCCTAATAGGCGTTGGGGTTCTTGTTCAGGCTGTCGCCGGTCACCGTGCCGCGCATCACCCGGAAGACCCAGGCGGTGTACATGATTATGATGGGCAGCAGAACCGCGGTCACCAGCAGCATGATGAACAGCGTCAGGTGACTGGAGGACGAATCCCATAGCGTCAAGCCGCTATTGGGCACGGTCGAGGACGGCAGGAAGAAGGGGAAGATCGAGACCCCCGCCGTCGAGACGATGCCGAAAATGGCGGTGCTGCTGGCCAGATAGGCCAGCCATTTGCGGCCGGCGAACAGGCCGAACACCGAGAGGGCGAGGCCGGCAAAGCCGATGGCGGGAGCCGCGATCATCCATGGATAGGTGCGGTAATTGCCGAGCCAGCCGCCCGGAACCAGTTCGACGCTCTTGCTCAATGGATTGATCGGGCCATTGGGGTCGATGACGCTGGTGATCACGTGGCCATTCATGAATGACAGCCAGATGCCGGCCAGGGCGAAAAGCCCGATAGTGGCGAGACCGGCCCCGATGCCATAGCGCCGCGTCCGCTCGGACATGGCGCCTTCGGTGCGGCCGACGATCAGCGTCGCGCCATGGGTCACGATCATGCCCAGGCTGACCAGGCCGGCCAGCAGCGCGAAGGGCGTCAGCAATTGGAAGAAATTGCCGGTATAGAAGGTGCGCATCGTCTCATCGAGATGGAAAGGCGCGCCCAGCAGCACATTGCCCATGGCCACGCCCAGGATCAGCGACGGCACGAAGCCGCCGATGAACAGGCCCCAATCCCAGACGGCGCGCCAGCGGTCGTCATTGACCTTGCCGCGAAACTTGAACCCGACCGGGCGCAGGATCAGCGCCAGAAGGATGACCATCATGGCCAGGTAGAAGCCGGAAAAGCTCACCGCATAGAGCGGGGGAAAGGCGGCGAAGATGACGCCGCCGCCCACGACCAGCCAGACCTGATTGCCTTCCCAGGTCGGCCCGACCAGGTTGAGCAGGATGCGGCGCTCCTCGTCGGTGCGGGCGGCGAAGGGCAGCAGCGCGCCGACGCCGAGGTCACGCCCGCCCATGACGGCGAAGCCGATGAGCAGCACGCCGAGCAGCAGCCACCAGATCAGCCGCAGCGTTTCGTAATCGAGTGGAATGGTGCTCACGATCCGAGCTCCTTGGTTGCGGAAGTGGCGGGAAGGGCGGCCATCACGTAATCGTCTTCATCGTCATCGGAGCCGAACAGCTTGTCCTGGGGGCCGGCCTTGATGACGCGCACCATCAGGATGACCATGACGACGAGCAGGGCCGTATAGAGCAGCACGAAGAAGCTCAGCGACAGCACCAGGTCGAGAACCGAAAGGCCCGAAGCGGCATAGAAGGTGGGCAAGACCCCCTCCACCACCCAGGGCTGGCGGCCGAACTCGGCGATGAACCAGCCGCTTTCGATGGCGATCCAGGGCAGGGGCAGGGTGAAGACACTGAACCAGAGCAGCGGTCGATTGGTGTCGATCCAGCCGCGCGAGGCCCGATAGAACCACAGCGCGAAGAAGGCGATGTAGAAAAAGCCCACGCCCATCATGATGCGGAAGGTCCAGAACAGCGGCCAGACGCCGGGCACGGTATCGGCGGCGGCGAGGACGATTTCCTCGTCGGTGGCGTTCTCCACATCGACACGATATTTCTTGAGCAGCAGGGCATAGCCCAGATCGGCCCAATATTCGTCGAACACCGCGCGGGCTTCCGCATTGCTGCCATCGGCACGGATGTCCTGGAGGGCATTATAGGCGATTATGCCCGTGCGGATGCGGTCTTCGGCGCGCTCGACCAGTTCGTTGATGCCGGGCAGCGGCTTGTCGAGCGTGCGGGTGGTGATCAGCCCGCCCACCCAGGGGATGGAGATGTGGAAGCCCGGTTCGCCGTTTTCATCCGGCCAGGCGATCAGCGTCCAGGGGGCCGGGGCCTCCTCGGTGTGATACATGGCTTCGAGCGCCGCGATCTTCATCATCTGGTGCTCGGTGGCGATATAGCCGCTTTCATCGCCCAGCACGACGACCGACAGGGCCGAGGCAAGGCCGAAGCTGGCGGCCACCACGGCCGAGCGCTTGGCGAGCTCGACATGCTTGCCCTTGACCAGGAACAGCGCCGAAATCGCCAGCACGAAGACCGCGCCGCAGAGATAGCCGGCGCTGACCGTGTGGACGAACTTGGCCTGGGCCACGGGATTGAAGATCACCGCCATGAAATCGGTGATTTCCATGCGCATCGTGTCGGGATTGAACCGGGAGCCGACCGGGTTCTGCATCCAGCCATTGGCCACCAGAATCCACAGGGCAGAAAAATTGGCGCCCAGAGCGACGAGCCAGGTGACGACCAGGTGGCCCACCTTGCTCAGCCGGTCCCAGCCGAAGAAGAACAGGCCGATAAAGGTGGCTTCGAGGAAGAAGGCCATCAGGCCCTCAATGGCCAGCGGCGCGCCGAAAATGTCGCCGACATAATGGCTGTAATAGCTCCAGTTCATGCCGAACTGGAATTCCATGACGATGCCGGTGGCGACCCCCATGGCGAAGTTGATGCCGAACAGCGTGCCCCAGAACAGTGTCGCCTTGCGCCAGATCTGGCGCCCGGTCATCACATAGACGCTCTCCATGATGGCCATCATGAAGGAGAGTCCAAGCGTCAGGGGCACGAAGATGAAATGGTACATCGCGGTGGCAGCGAACTGCCATCGCGAGAGGTCGACGACAAGCATATCAATCATGACATAGAGGCCTCGATGTTCAGACGACCGGACGCGAGCCGTCATTTTCCCTTCCTAGCGCCAAATGGTGCTAGCTGCCTTGATACAGATCAAGGCAGCTTGGCCCACAGGCCGCTAGGGTGTCGAGTTATGAACAGGAGCTCTTCCGTGACCGACAAGGACCGGCAGGCCGCCAGAATGCTCGGCCGGCTGCGAAATCATGGCGGCGGCGCGCTGTGGGTGGCGCTGGCCGCGCCGCTCATTGGCGGCGCTTTGCTGGTATGGCAGGCCTGGACGCTGGCCGAAATCGTCGGCCGCGCCATCGAGGGCGGCGAGGCGCCGGAATTGCTGCTGCCGGGCGTGGCGCTGATTCTCGCCCTGCTGGTGATCCGCGCCGGACTTGGCGCATTGGGCGAGCAGGCGGGCATTGCCGGGGCCGAGGCCATCAAGCTGCAGGTGCGGCAGGCGCTGTTCACGCATCTGCTGGCGCGCTCGCCGCGCGCTGCGGCGGCGGCGCCCTCCGGCATCGCCGCCGCCGCCATAGTCGACCAGGTCGAAGCGCTGGACGGCTATTTCGCCCGCTACCTGCCCGCGGCATTGCAGGCCGCACTGCTGCCGCTGGCGTTTGGCGCCATCATCCTGCCGCTCGACTGGGTGGCGGGCGTGCTGTTTCTCGTCACCGCGCCGCTGATCCCGATCTTCATGGCGCTGGTCGGGCTGGGGGCGCAATTGGCGACCGACAGGCAGGCGCGGGCCCTAAGCCATTTGTCGGGGCGCTTCAGCGATCGGCTGCGCGGCATTCTCACCCTCAAGCTTTTCGGCCGCGAACAGGCGGAAACCGCCGGGATAGTCGCCGCCAGCGAGGCATTGCGGCAGCGTACTCTCAAGGTATTGCGCATCGCCTTCCTGTCTTCGGCGGTGCTCGAATTCTTCGCGGCGCTCGGGGTGGCCGGCATCGCGCTTTATGTGGGCCTCACCTTCATCGACTATCTGCAATTGCGAACCAGTCCGCTGACGCTGCAAGTGGGCCTGTTCCTGTTGCTGATGGCGCCGGAAATCTATAATCCGCTGCGGCTGCTGGCCTCGCATTATCATGATCACGCCACCGCCAAGGCCGGGCTGCTGGAAATCGAGCGGCAATTGGGGGCCATGCCCGCCGAGCCGGCAGCGCTGGCCGACATTGCGCCGCGTCCCGGTCCGGCCATCGGGGTGACGCTCGATGCCCTGACCCTGCGCACCCCGGACCGGATGCGCGCCATATTGGAACAGGCCAGTCTCACCGTCGCCCCGGGCCAGCACGTGGCTATTTTGGGCGCCAGCGGCTCGGGCAAGTCGACGCTGCTCGAAGCCATTGCCGGATTGCGGCTGCCGGAAGCCGGGATAAGTCTCGATGGTCGCCCGCTGGCGGAATGGAGCGAGACGGACCTGCGCAGCCGCGTATTCCTGCTGACCCAGAAGCCCCGGCTTATCCATGCCAGCATTGCCGACAATATCGCGCTGGCCCGCCCCGATGCGTCACGCCGCGATGTCGAAGCGGCCGCCGAGCGCGCCGCAGTGAGCGGCTTTGCCCAGGCGCTGCCGGACGGGCTCGATACGCTGATCGGCGAGGACGGCGTCGGCCTGTCGGGCGGCCAGGCGCAACGGGTAGCGCTGGCGCGGCTGTTCCTGCGCGATGCCGGACTGATCCTGCTCGATGAGCCGACGGCCCATCTCGAGGCCGAACTGGAAGACGAGATCATCGGCAAGGTGCTGGACTATGCCGCCGGCCGGACCCTGATCGTCGCCACCCATTCCCCCGGCGTGGCCAATGGCATGGACAAGGCCTGGCGCATTGCCGGCACGACCTTGCTGGAGGCGCCTGTCCAACGCCGCAGGCGGGGTGTCGCATGAAAGCCCTGTTCGCCTTCTTGCCATTGTTCCGTCAGCGGGGCGGCGCCTTCGCGCTGGCGCTGTTCTTGTCGCTCATCACCCTGTTATCCGGCGTCGCCCTGCTCGGCACCTCCGGCTGGTTCATCACCGCCACCGCGCTGACCACGCTGGGCCTGGGCTTCAACCTCTTCGTGCCCTCGGCCATGGTGCGCGGCTTCTCCTTCATCCGCATCCTCGCCCGCTATGGCGAGCGGCTGGTGGGGCACAATGCGACGCTGAAACTGCTCTCCGACCTGCGCGGCTGGCTCTTCGCCCGGCTGTTTCCGCTGCTGCCCCTGTCCAACCGTTCGCTCCGGCATGGCGATCTCGTCAGCCGGCTGACCGCCGATGTGGACGCGCTCGACAATGCCTTTCTGGTGGCCATCGGCCCGTGGATCGCCGCTCTGCTGATTGGCGGCGGCATGACGATCTTGCTGGGCGTGCTGTTGCCCGGCGCGGCGCTGGCCTATGGAATGGCCATGGCGGGCGCGGTGCTGGTTGTTCCCGTTGGCCTGGTATGGCTGAGCCGCGCCGCCGGCCGGGCCAGCGTCGAGGCCAATGCCGATATGCGCATGGCGGTGCTAGATGGCGCCACGGGGCATGCCGATCTGACCGTCCTGGGGGCGCTGGGCACGGCTGCTGCCCGCTTCGATGAGGCCAGCGCCATCGCCGCCAGGCTGCGCCGGCGGCTGGGCGCCTATACTGCCGGCAGCGGCGCCATGGTGCAGGTGCTGGCGGCGCTGGCGCTGGTCGGCACGCTGTGGTCCGGCCTGGTCGCCGTCGAATCCGGCGATGTCGATGGCCCGGTCATGGCGGGATTGCTGCTGGCGGTGCTGGGCAGTTTCGAGGTCACCGCGATGATCGTGCGCAGCGTCGGCAAGGCCAGCGCCGCCATGGCGGCGGCCGAACGGCTCAATGCCCTGGCCTCGCTGACCCCGCCCATTGCCGAACCGGCCATGCCGCTCTCGATTCCGACGGCGGGAACCATTGCCCTCGAGGATATCAGCTTCTGCTATCCCGGCCTGCCGCCCATTCTGGCCGGTCTGTCGCTCGATATTGCTCCGGGCGAACGAATCGCCATTGCCGGTCCGAGCGGCAGCGGCAAATCCACCCTGCTGCGCCTGTTGCTGCGGCTGGCCGAGCCGCAGGCGGGCCGCATCGACATTGGCGGAATCCCGCTTGAGAAATTCCGCACCGCCGATGTGCATGCCCATATGGCGCTGCTGAGCCAGGACAGCCCGGTATTCATCGATACGATCCGCAACAATCTGCTGATCGGCCGTGCCGATTCCGGGGACCAAGAGCTCTGGACCGTGCTGGCCAAGGCGCAGCTCGATATTCATGTGGGCTCGCTGCCAAAGGGGCTCGACACGGTGGTGGGCGAGGCGGGGCGCACGCTGTCGGTGGGGCAGGCGCGGCGGCTATGCCTGGCGCGGGCGCTGCTGAGCCGGGCCCCGGTGCTGCTGCTCGACGAGCCGACCGACGCGCTGGACCGGGACACCGAACTCGCCTTTTTCCGCACCCTCGCTGAAGCGGCCACGGACCGCACCGTCATCATGGTCACCCATGCCGCCATTCCCGAGGGCACGGTCGACCGGGTGCTGACCATCAGGAACGGGCGGCTGGAATAGGGCTGGGCTGGGGCACAGGCTGCTGTGGCCCCTCGGAGGGCGGCGAAGGAGCCGCCGATGCTGGGTATGGCGATCCCAATAAACCCATTATTAACCTTAGATCCGTTCGGGATGCGCCCGGCGCATAACCGGTGTGCAGGAAGGCCATCTACTAATCACTACGAACTTGGTCTAGATAAGGGTCATCAACGAAGGGGAACTGAAAATGAACATTGCCAAGAAGATTGCCAACTATGCCCGTTACCAGCGCACCCTGCGCGAGCTGAACAGCCTCGATAGCCGTCAGCTGAACGATCTGGGCATTACCCGCGGCGACATCAAGTCGATCGCTCGCGGCACCTACGTCGCCTAAGCGACACCGACCTTCCAGGTCATCCGATGAAGGCGTCCACCAGGGCGCCTTTTGTCGTTTCTGGGGGTAGGTGACACAGAAATCGGCGCCTCTTAGACCTCATGGTGAGCCTGTCGAACCACGAGGTCGCGGCCACGGCGCTAGCGACCTCGTCCTTCGACAAGCTCAGGATGAGGTCTACGAGAGATATGTGGCCTCTGCCCGCGTGGCGGATTTGGGGCCATGCGATTGCCCGCAACCACCCCCGTCACCCTCGCGCTTGACGCGAGGGCGTTACCGGCATTGCAAGAACCCTCGCGTCGAGCGCGAGGGTGACGAGTTGGGAAGGGGGGAGGGGCCGCAGATTTGGCCACACCTCGCTAACGCACCAGATCGGCGGTGACGCAGTTCAGCGCTTTGACCAGGTCGTCCGGCCGGATGCGGATTTGCAATCCGCGCTGGCCGCCATTGAGATAGATCTCGTCATAAAGCGTCGCCAGTTCATCCAGCGCCACCGGCACCGGCCGGCGCTGGCCCAAAGGGCTGATGCCGCCGATCTTGTAGCCGGTGAGGCGCTCGGCATCCGCCGGCTTCATCATCTGGGCCGATTTGCCGCCCAGAGCCGCAGCCAGCTTTTTCATGTTCACTTCCTCGTCCGAGGGGACGATGGCGCAGACCGGCTTGCCATCGAGCTCGGCCATCAGCGTCTTGAATATTTCGGCGGGAGCAACGCCCATGGCCTCCGCCGCCTGCAGCCCGACGCGCTCGGCATTGGGATCGTAATCATAGCTGGCCAGGCTGAAGGCAATTCCGGCCTTGGCGAGCGCCTGGGTGGCGGGCGTGGTCTTGGACATGGTGTCGTTTTAGCGGATGATCCGCCAAGAGCGAAGGCCCGAAGCTATGCTCCGGGCCTTGTTTTCCCCAGCGGGGAGGGGCTGCGGAAAATCAGACGATGCCGCTCGAACTGGCGGCGATTTCGGGGCGGATTTCGGCGACCTTGGCGCGATAGCCGGCGGCGCGATAGGTGGCGAGCGGGTCGATGGCGCCGCCCGCCTCGAGCCGGGCCAAAGCCAGGATCGGCTCCACATCGGTGCGGAAGGCGGTGCGCAATTCGAGCGTCGCGGCGAGGGCGTCATTGGCCTCCTGCGCCGCCTTGAGGCTCTGGCGGTCGACCAGCAGCGCCTGGGCATAGGCGCGCTGCACATCGGCGGCCGACAGCATCAGCGACTCGATGGGGTCGGTGACATTGTGGCTCTGGTCGAGCATATGCGCCGGGTGGAAATCGCTGTAGCGGGCTTCGGCATCGACCAGTTCGTTGAAGACCAGGAACAGGCGGAACGGGTCGATGGCGCCGGCATCGAGGTCGTCATCGCCATATTTGCTGTCATTGAAATGGAAGCCGCCGAGCTTGCCGAACTGGGCGAGGCGGGCGACGATCATCTCGATATTGACGTTGGGGGCGTGGTGGCCGAGATCGACCAGGCAATAGGCCTTGTCGCCCAGCTCCCTGGCGATCAGGTAATTGGTGCCCCAATCCTGCACGACGCTCGAATAGAAGGCCGGCTCATACATCTTGTGTTCGGTATAGAGGCGCCAATCGTCGGGCAGGGCGGCGTAGATCGATTTCATCGAGTCGAGATAATGCTCGAACTGGGTGGTGAAATTGGTCTGGCCGGGGAAGTTGGAGCCATCGCCGATCCACACGGTCAGCGCCTTGGAGCCGATGGTCTGGCCGATCTCGATACATTCGAGGTTATGCTCGATGGCCTGGGCGCGGGTGGCGGCGTCGGCGGCGGAAAGCGAGCCGAACTTATAGCTCTGGAGCTGGCCGGCGGCATCGGCGAAGGTGTTGGAATTCATCGCGTCGAAGCCGAGATTGAAGCGGCTGGCCGCCTGCTTCAGCCGGTTCGGATCGGCCTTGTCCCACGGAATGTGCAGGGACACGGTGCGCGTCGCCTGGGTCAGCTGGGAGATGACGGCGCAATCCTCGATCTTGTCGAAAATGTCGCGCGGCTCGCCCTTGCCGGGGAAACGGGCAAAGCGGGTGCCGCCGGTGCCGACGCCCCAGGAAGGCACGGCGACCGAGAATTGGGCGACTTTGTCCTTGATCGCACCGATGGCGATGCCGCGCCGGTCGAGACGCTCGCCAAGCGTTTCATAATCGCGGCGCAGATCGGCCTCGCGAGAGGCGTTTTCGGCGGCGATAGTGGATGGATCGATGATGTGTTCGGTCATTTTTTTCTCCCTTGATATCCCCCTCATCCGGCGCTTCGCGCCACCTTCTCCCCGAGGGGAGAAGAATGGGCCGGCGTCTTCCGCCTCTGAGGGTGACTCCCTTTATTACCGCGGAAACGACTGGGCGTTGCCGGCGTCGACGTTGAGGATATTGCCGGTGGACTTGGCCGAGGCCTCGCTGGCGAAGAAATAGATGGCTTCGGCGATGTCCTCGGGGAAAACCGAGCGCTTGAGCATGGAGCGCTCGCGATACATTTCCTCGAGGCCGTCCTTGTCGGTCTTATAGGTCGAGGCGCGCTGCTCGAGCCATTCGCCGGCCCAGATTTTCGAGCCGCGCAGAACGGCGTCGGGATTGACCGTATTGACGCGGATCTGCTCGGCGGCACCTTCGAGGGCCAGGCAGCGGGCCAGATGGATTTCGGCGGCCTTGGCGGTGCAATAGGCGGCGGCATTGGGCGAGGCGGCGAGGCCGTTCTTGCTGGCGACGAAGACGACATTGCCGCCGATCTGCTGCTGCCGGAACAGGCGGAACGCCTCGCGCGACACCAGGAAATAGCCAGTGGACAAGATGTCCATATTCTTGTTCCAGAGCTCGAGCGTCGTGTCCTCGATGGGTGCGGAGGAGGCGAGGCCGGCATTGGAGACGAGAATATCGAGGCCGCCGAATTCGACCACGGCATGGGCGAAACCGGCAATGACCTGGTCTTCGCTGGTGACGTTGATATTGACCGGGCGAACGAAATCCTTGCCGAAGACATCCGACAGCTCGGACGTGGCATTGTCGAGGGCGGACTGGTCGATATCGGCGAGGACCACGCAGGCGCCTTCGCGCAGCAGCCGGGCGGCGGTGGCCTTGCCGATGCCGCCGGCGCCGCCGGTGACCAGGGCAATCTTGCCGGCCAGCAATTTCGGCTTGGGCATGCGGGCCAGCTTGGCTTCCTCAAGCAGCCAATATTCGATGTCGAAGGCTTCTTGCTCGGGCAAGCCCCGATATTTCGAGACGGTGGAGGCGCCGCGCATCACATTGATGGCGTTGACATAGAATTCGCCGGAAATGCGGGCGGTGGCCTTGTCCTTGGCGAAGGTGATCATGCCGACGCCGGGGATCAGATAGACCACGGCATTGGGATCGCGGATGGCCGGCGAATTGTCGTGGCGGCAGCGCTCATAATAGGCGGCGTAGTCGGCGCGATAGGCGGCGATCTGATCGGCCAGACCGGCGATGACGGCGTCGATATCGGGATTGGCCGGGTCGAAATCCACGACCAATGGGCGGATCTTGGTGCGCAGGAAATGGTCGGGGCACGAGGTGCCCAAAGCCGCCAAGGGCCGCAAATCGTTGGAATTGACGAATTCGAGGACGGCCTCGCTGTCGTCGAAATGCCCCAGCTTGTGGCTGTCCTCGGAGATGAAGCCGCGGATTTTCGGCATCAGCCGCGCGGCGATGGCGCGGCGCTGTTCGGCGGGCAGGCTATCGACGGCCTTGCCGCCGAAAATAGTCTTGCCTGCCGTCTCCTTCTCGAACCACTCGATGGCCTGATTGATGATGCGAAGCGTGGTCTCGTAGCACTCTTTGGGCGTATCGCCCCAGGTGAACAGGCCGTGCGATTCAAGGACGACGCCCTCGGCTTCGGGGTTTTCGAGGCAGAATTTTTCTAGCCACAGGCCCAGCTCGAAGCCGGGCTTCTTCCAGGGCAGCCAGCCGATGGTATCGCCGAAAATCCGCTGGGTCAGTTCCTTGGAATTCTGCGACGCGGCGATGGCGATGATGGCGTCGGGATGCATGTGATCGACATAGGGACGCGGCACATAGGCGTGAAGCGGGGTGTCGATGGAGGCGGCGCGCGGATTGAGATTGAAGGTGGCGTGGGGCAGATAGCCCACCATCTCGTCTTCGAATTCGACGCCGCGATAAAGGCCCTTCAGGGCCCGCAGCTTGTCCATATAGAGGGTGGCGAAGCCATCGAGCTTGATCGAGGCATTGTCGCCGCCCGAGCCCTTGACCCAGAGGACTTCGACGTCCTCGCCGGTCAGCGGGTCCTGCTGCCAGATCTTGGAGGAGGTATTGCCGCCGCCGTAATTGGTGACCCGCTTGTCCGAGCCGAGCAGATTGGAGCGATAGACAAGGCGCTCAGGCTCGGTCAGCGACGCGGCCTTGGCATCATCCCACAGGTTCTGGAGGCGCTTGGGCGCGGTGGACATCGGAGTTCCTCTCAAAATACGGATGCGTCGCCCGAAGCGAGGACGCGGAACTGGCGGGCAATTCCCCTTCACCGGCAATCAACCAGTTTGCCGATGCAGAACGCCCTGCTGGCCGGACATGGCCATAGAATTATCCATGATGTCAATCATAAACGATCATGTACCGTCATTCTTGCGCGGACATGACTGGAATATGTAGATTAATGATTGACTCTGCCTGGGAATGGTGTGAACGAATGCGTTCAGGGAGTATCTGCCTTGCATGAAACGGAGCGCCATCGCGTGATCATCGCCGCCGCCCAGAGCCGTCCAGTGGCGACGGTCGGCGAGCTGTGCGAAGTGACGGGCTCGTCGGAAGCGACGATCCGCCGGGACATCGCGGCCCTGCATGTGCAGGGCAAGCTGCGGCGGGTGCGCGGCGGCGCCGAGGCGATCAACCCGCCGGCCCAGGGCGGGCTGATGGGGCGGCCCTTTTCCGTCAACGAAACCATCAACATGGCGCAGAAGCGGGCGATTGCCCGCGTCGCCGTGGAAATGTGCAATGACGGCGAGCCGATCATCATCAATGGCGGCACCACCACCTATCAAATGGTGCATCACCTGACCGGCAAGAGGCTGAGCGTCTTCACCAACAGCTTCGCCATCGCCGAATTCCTCATTCACAATTCGCGCAATTCGGTCGTCATTCCCGGCGGCACGATCTACCGCGAACAGAACGTCATCCTCTCGCCCTTTGGCGGGGTGGTGGCGAGCCATTTCTACGCCAAGCGCATGTTCATCGGCTGCCAGGGCATCGGCGCCCATGGCCTGATGGAGGCCGACCCCATGGTGGTGCAGTCGGAGCTGGCGCTGATCGGGCAGGCGGATGAATTGATCCTCCTGGCCGATTCATCGAAATTTTCGGGACGCTCGAGCCTCATCCTGTGCGGGCTCGACCGAATTGCCGCTGTCATCACCGATAGCGGTATCCGCGACGAGGACCGCCAGATGCTGGAGACGGCAGGTGTGCGGCTCATTGTCGCGGATGCGAGTGCTCAGGCCGAACCGCAAGCGAAGATGGCCTGAGATTTTTTACAAGAACCAAGACCAGACATCCCGGGAGGACCCAATGAAACTCTGGAAACTGCTCGCTGCGACGGCCACCGCCGCCGTGCTTCTCGCCACCCCCGCCATGGCCCAGACCCGCATCGCGCTGGTGGTGAAGTCGCTGGGCAATGGCTTCTTCGATGCCGCCAATAAGGGCGCGCAGGAAGCCGCTGCCGAACTGGGCGACGTGGAAGTGATCTATACCGGCCCGACCGCCGCGACGGCCGAAGCCCAGATCGAAGTCGTCAATTCGCTGATCGCCCAGCAGGTCGACGCCATCGCCATCTCCGCCAACGATCCCGACGCCCTGGTGCCGGCCCTGCAACGCGCCATGGAACGCGGCATCAAGGTCGTGTCCTTCGACTCGGGCGTGGCCCCCGAAGGCCGCCAGATCCACCTCAACCCGTCCGATATCGACCTGATCGGCGAAACCATCATCAAGCTGGCCGCCGATTATCTGCCGGAAGGTGGCGATGTGGCGATCCTGTCGGCCGCTTCGACCGCGACCAACCAGAATGCCTGGATCGAAGCCGCCAAGGCTGCCATCCCGGAGAAATTCCCCAACATCAACCTCGTCGCCACCGTCTATGGCGATGACGATTCGGTGAAATCGACCGAGGAGGCCCGCGGCCTGATCGCTGCCTATCCCGACCTCAAGGCCATCATCGCCCCGACCACGGTTGGCGTCGTCGCCGCGGCCCAGGTGGTGACCGACCAGGACTTGATCGGCCAGATCAACGTCACCGGCCTGGCGCTGCCAAGCGAGTTCAAGCAGTTCATCGACAATGGCGCTTCGCAGGCCGTGGCCCTGTGGAACCCCATCGATCTGGGCTATTCGGCTGTTTACCTGGCCAAGGCGCTGGTCGATGGCGAGGAAGCCGCTCCGGGCGCGACCTTCTCCATCGGCAAGGTGGGCGAAGTGACCCTGGACGATGAAAATGCCGCCGCCATGGCTGCGCCGTTCCAGTTCGACGCGAGCAATATCGAAGAGTTCTCGCAGATTTACTAAGCGAGCGCCTTCATTCTTCTCCCCCTCGGGGAGAAGGTGGCGCGAAGCGCCGGATGAGGGGGGTCTCTCCGCCTGAACCAGCGGATGGATTCCCCCTCACCCGTCTCGGCCTTCGGCCGATCCACCCTCTCCCCGAGGGGGAGAGGAACAAGGGACGCCGTCCCGTAGAGCAAAGACCATGACCGAACCCATCCTCACCCTATCGGGCATATCCAAGAGCTTTCCCGGCGTGCGGGCGCTCAACGATGTGTCGCTGGAGCTTTATCCGGGCCAGGTGACGGCGCTGATCGGTGAGAATGGCGCGGGCAAATCGACGCTGGTGAAGGTTATGACCGGCATCTACCAGCCGGATGCGGGCGAAATCCGCGTCAAGGGCCAGCCAGTGAGCCTGCCGACGGCGATTTCGGCCTCCGATGCCGGCATTACCGCCATCCATCAGGAAACCGTGCTGTTCGACGAATTGAGCGTCGCCGAGAACATCTATCTCGGGCATGCGCCAAAGAACCGTTTCCGGCTGATCGACTGGACGAAGATGCGCCGCGAGGCGCAGGAGACGCTGGATTCCATGGGGGCGGGGATCGATGCCTCGGCGCAGCTCAAGGAATTGGGCATCGCCAAGAAGCATCTGGTCGCGGTGGCGCGGGCGCTGTCGGTTGACGCCTCGGTGGTGATCATGGACGAGCCGACCGCCGCTCTCTCCCAGAAGGAGATCGAGGAACTCTATGTGCTGGTCGACCTGCTCAAGCAGGACGGCAAGGCCATCCTCTTCATCTCGCACAAATTCGACGAAATCTACCGCATCGCCGACCGCTATTCGGTGTTCCGCGATGGCGAAATGGTGGGCCAGGGCTTCATCAGGGACACGCCGCAGAACGAGATCGTCAAACTGATGGTCGGCCGGGCGGTCGACCAGATTTTCCCGCCACGCCAGGCGACGATCGGCGAAACGGTGCTGGAGGTGTCCGGGCTCAGCCATCCGACCGAATTCGACAATGTCTCCTTCTCGGTGAAACAGGGCGAGATTCTGGGTTTTTATGGACTGGTCGGAGCCGGGCGTTCCGAAGTGATGCAGGCGGTGTTCGGCATGACCCGGCCCAGTGCCGGCACCATGGCGCTGGACGGCAAGGTCATCGCGCCGCGCTCGCCCGCCGATGCGGTCGAGGCCGGCATCGTCTATGTGCCGGAGGAACGCGGCAAGCAGGGCGTCATTACCGGCGAGCCCATCTTCAAGAATGTCTCGCTGCCCAGTATCGACAAGACCAGCCGCGCCGGCTTCCTGCGCCTGGCCGAGGAATTCAAGCTGGCACGAACCTATACCGAGCGGCTCGACCTGCGCGCCGCCTCGCTGAGCCAGAACGTGTCGACGCTGTCGGGCGGCAACCAGCAGAAAGTGGTGATCGCCAAATGGCTGGCGACGCTGCCCAAGGTGATCATTCTCGATGAGCCGACCAAGGGCATCGATATCGGCTCTAAGGCGGCGGTGCACGAATTCATGGGCGAACTGGTGGCCCAGGGGCTCAGCGTCATCATGGTTTCCTCCGAATTGCCCGAAGTGCTGGGCATGAGCGACCGGGTGGTGGTCATGCGCGAAGGGCTGATGGTGGCGGTGCTGGAGAACGAGAATTTGCAGCCGGAGACGCTGGTGCGTCTGGCCGCCGGCATTGTGGAGGCCGAGGCGGCATGAACAGGCTGATGAAATCCCGCGAAATCTGGCTGGCTCTGGCCATCCTCGCCGTCATCGTGCTGGTGACGCTGCGCTTCCCGCGCTTTTCCCAGCCCCATAACCTGCTCACCATTCTCAACGACACCTCCATCCTGATGATGCTGGCTTTGGGGCAGATGGTGGTGATCCTGACGCGCTCCATCGACCTGTCCATGGCCTCCAACCTGGCGCTGACCGGGATGATCGTCGCCATGGTCAATGCGGCGTTCCCGATGATCCCGATCCCGCTGCTGATCGCGGGCTGTATCGTGGTCGGCGGGGCGCTGGGCGCCTTCAACGGCGTGCTGGTATGGCGGCTGGACATCCCGCCCATCGTGGTGACTTTGGGCACGCTGACCATTTTCCGCGGCCTGGTCTTCGTCATTTCCGGCGGCGCCTGGGTGAATGCGGCGCAGATGAGCCCGGATTTCATCCAATTGCAGCGCGGGTCCCTGCTGGGGGTGCCGAACCTGACCTGGTTCGCGGTGGCTTTGGCAATCCTGTTCTATCTGTTGATGAC
This sequence comes from Devosia sp. YIM 151766, assembly GCF_030285925.1. Classification (NCBI taxonomy): domain Bacteria; kingdom Pseudomonadati; phylum Pseudomonadota; class Alphaproteobacteria; order Hyphomicrobiales; family Devosiaceae; genus Devosia; species Devosia sp. YIM 151766. The sequence continues at coordinate 739,129 of NZ_CP127251.1, forward strand.
CCGCACGCCGCTGGGCCGCAGCTTCTACGCCATCGGCGTCAACCCGACCGCCTCGGTTTATACCGGCATCAATGTCGGCCGCACCAAATTCCTGGCCTTCGCGATTTCGGGGGCGGTCTCCGGGCTGTGCGGCTATCTGTGGATTTCGCGCTATGTGATCGCCTCGGTGGAAGTGGCCAGCGGCTATGAGCTGACTATCATCGCCGCCTGCGTCATCGGCGGGGTCTCGATTGCCGGCGGCATCGGTAGCGTGGCCGGCGCCTTGCTGGGCGCGTTGTTCCTCGGCGTCGTCAACAACGCCCTGCCGGTGATCGGCGTTTCCCCGTTCTGGCAGATGGCCATTTCCGGCGCCGCGATCCTGCTCGCCGTGGTGCTCAATGCGCGGGGCGAGCGCAGCAAGGGCAGGGTGATCTTGAAGAAGGCGGAGGGCGCGGCGTGATGATGCGTGAGGCATTCGATTCTATCACCCCCTCCCCCTTGAGAGGAGGGAGGGAGAGCGAGGCGCTGACACCGATAAATCCGCCCCCGACTGGAGCCAGGCCATGACCGACATTCCCGCAAATGGCCGCCGCCTGCCGGACCGGCTCGACCAGCCGCTGAAATCGGCCTTGATGAGTTGGGAGAGCCTGCTGGTTCTGGTGGCTTTGGGCATTTTCATCGCCAACAGCTTCGCCTCGCCCTATTTCCTCAATGCCTGGAGCCTGTCCGACCTCACCTTCAATTTCACCGAAAAGGCGCTGATCGCCCTGGCCATGGCGCTGGTGATCATTACCGGCGAGATCGACCTGTCGGTGGCCTCGATCATCGCGCTGGCCTCCACCCTGATGGGCCTGGCGCTGCAATATGGCGCCGATACGCCCATGCTGGTGGCGGTGGGAATCGGCGTCGGCATACTTTGCGGGGCGTTTAACGGTTTCCTGGTGACCGGGCTGAAACTGCCATCGATCGTGGTGACCATCGGCACGATGAGCCTGTTTCGCGGCATCGCCTATATCGTCCTGGGGGACCAGAGCTTCAAAGGCTATCCCAAGGATTTCGCCTGGTTCGGGCAGGGTTATGTGTTTTGGGTGATCTCGTTCGAGCTGGTACTGTTCGTCGTGGCGGCGATCATCTTCTACGTGCTGCTGCACCATACCGTTTTCGGCCGTCGCATCTTCGCCATCGGCAATAATGCGGTGGCGGCGCAATTTTCCGGCGTGCGGGTGGATCGCATCAAGTTCGTGCTGTTCTGCCTGACCGGGCTGATGAGCGGCATCGCCGCCGTCTTGCTGACGGCGCGGCTGGGCTCGACCCGGCCCTCCATAGCCCAGGGGTTCGAATTGGAAGTCATCACCATGGTGGTGCTGGGCGGCGTGTCCATTCTGGGCGGCGCCGGCTCGATCATCGGCGTGGTGCTGGCGGCGCTGATCATCGGCCTCGTGACCTTCGGGCTGGGCCTGCTCAACGTGCCGGGCATCGTCATGTCGATCTTTACCGGCTCGCTGCTGATCGTGGTGATCGCGCTGCCCATCCTGTGGCGCATGTGGAAGGAACGCCGCGCATGATCGTGGACAATGATTACGAAAAACACGCCTTCAAGATGCATCTCAATCCCGGCATGGCGGCGGAATACAAGAAGCGCCACGACGAGATTTTCCCCGAACTGGTCGACTTGCTGCACGAGGCGGGGGTGAAGGATTATTCGATCCATCTCGACGAGGAGACCAATACGCTGTTCGGCGTGCTCTGGCGGCGCCTGGATCATCATATGGACAGCCTGCCCGATACCGAGGTGATGCAACGCTGGTGGGCGCATATGGCCGATATCATGGCCACCAACGACAAGAACGAGCCGGTCTCGACCGACCTGACCCCGGTTTTCTGGATGAAGTGAATTCCGCAATGGGTTCTTCATGAACCCAATCTGAACGGCGCTCTCAGGGTGAGTTCAAAGCCGGCCGGCTAGATTGTCCCCACGATGACGCTCCAGGGGGATAATTGAAATGAACAAGTCGCAGGGAAAAGTTCTGGTTGCCACTTTGTGCGGTCTGATCGTGACCGCGGCGGCGGCTTTCGCGGTGCAACCGGCCATGGCTGCCGGCTATCAGGTCGATAATCTGGCACAGGTGACCGGCGTGGCCCATTGGGACAAGCTCAATGTCCGTAAATGGCCGGCCAGCTATTCGCAGCAGGTCGGGGCGCTGGCGCCGGGCGCGCATGTCTGGGTGGAGCGCTGTATCGAAGTGCAGAACAGCTCGGATTGGTGCCTCGTCGCGCGCAGCCACACCAAGGGCTGGGTCAATGCCCGCTATCTGACTCCCGCTCATGACTGGGATATCTGATCCGCCTATGCGGACGTCTTGAGTAAAGCTCGACCATCCTTCCATGCATGTTGACTTTTCCGGTGCCGCGCTGTTCCACAGGGACAGTACGGGCCGGAGTTTTTTTCATGCATGCCAATCCTGTTCTCGCCGAAGCCCTGCGCGGCAATTGGGTGGAAAACCGCCATCGCGGCGCCTTCATACTGGTTGACGCCGAGGGGGCGGTGATCGCCTCCGGCGGCGATACCGAGCGACCGGTCTTTCCGCGTTCGGCGATCAAGTCCATGCAGGCGCTGGCGATTTTCGACCGGCATGCGGAAGAAAAGTTCCACCACAGCCAAGAAGAACTGGCGCTTGCCTGTGCCTCGCATCATGGCGAGGACGAGCATGTCTCCGGCGTCGCCCATTTCCTTGGCCGCATGGGATTGTCGGCCGCCGATCTCGAATGCGGCGCGCATATGCCCACCAATAGCAAGGCGCGCGAGGCGCTGCGGGCAGAAGGGCAGCCGCCGAGCCCGCTGCATAATAATTGCTCGGGCAAGCATTCGGGCATGCTGAGCGTCGCCCTGGCCATGGGCGTGCCGACACCTGGCTATGTGGAGCGCGAGCACGCGGTGCAGCAGGCGGTGCGCGACGCGGTGGAACGGGTGGTCGGCGAAAAATTGAGCGAGGATCGCTGCGGCATTGATGGCTGCTCGATTCCGACCTGGGCCGCACCGCTGCGGGCCTGGGCCCTCGGCTTTGCGCGCATGGCCACGGGCCGGCATCTCGATGAGCGGCAGGCGGCGGGAGCGCAGGCCTTGTTCGATGCCGCGACCAGCCACCCGCATCTGGTGGCCGGCACCGGACATCTCGATACGCTGGTCATGGCGGCGTTCAAGGGCCGCGTCATGCAGAAGGGCGGGGCCGAAGGCGTGCAATGCGGCGCGATCCGGCACAAGGGCTGGGGTTATGCGCTCAAATGCGACGACGGCAATATGGCGGCCAGCCATGTGATGGTGGCGGCGCTGCTGCTGAAATATGCCGACCCGGACGCGGCACAACGCGCCGTGCTGGAGCAATTCGTGCGGCAACCGATCAAGAATGTGCGCGGCAATGCGGTCGGCGAATTGCGGGCGGTGCGGGAAGCGATTTAGGGCGGTTCGCGTTTAAGCTGAAACGTTACGGGTCCATGCGCGTCGCCTTCCACCGTGTCATCCCCGCGAATGCGGGAATGACCTGTGGGATCTGCTGATTCAGAGCAGGCATGAAACGCTATGGCTTCAGCGAACCACCGCCCGTCACCGCGGGGATGGGGGGAGAAGGTGCGCGCCAAGCAATCTAAAGCGCGAAAATCGCTTGGGAACCGCAATTGCGGATGCGGTCGACACGGCTGCCGTCCCAGTGAAAATCGTAGTGATCGGCCTGGACCGGGGCCGGCATGAGGTCTGGCCAGAACAGGGCGGCGCATTCGCCGCCGGGCGAGCGTATGCTGCGATAGAGGACGCCATTACTGCCTGCATTGCGCAACTGGCGGGCTAGCGCTTGCGATGGGGAATAATCGTCGGGGTCATGACATGCCCCGAACGGCCTTGCATCATGCAACTGGAGATCGAGGCTGGTGACCAGCATGCGGAATTGCGAGGTCCAGCCCGGCGGCTCATCGGTGCTGCGCATGACTTTTGCGTGGTGGTGGGCCACTTCGCGGATCGAGACCTCCTCCCGGTCGCCGACGCTGAACACGCCATAACTGCCATCGGTGAACCGGCCCGGCCTGTCGTGGCTGACATGGACGAAGGGGGCCATGAGATAGCTGGCGCCTGGCCCGCTGACCCGGCGCTCCACGGGCACCAGATCGAGCCGGCCGAGATGTTGCCACAAGCGCGGATTGGTCTTGGCCTCGGCGGAGGCCAGCGCCTCCCAGTCGCTGGGATCGGCAATGTCCTCGAACAGGTCGATGGGCGGATAGATCGAGCGGATCAGCCGATAGGCCTTGGGCCAGCGGACCGAAGCGAGTTCCGGCATCGGGACCATCAGCCGCCGCGCTCGGCATCCAGCCAGGAGCGGACGCGGGCCAGCGAGAAGATATCGCCCGCCGCCATGACGTCGACGGGACTGCTGCCATCGAAAAGCGGATTGGGCTTTTTCACCCAGGCATAGCCGCGCTCGGGATCGGAGAACAGATAGCGCAGCCCCTTGTGGATACCCATGAGCAGGGAGAGGCGGGTGGCCAGGTCGCGGTCGATGCGGCCGGTCTCGCCGGCCTTCCAGCGGGCATAGGTGCGGGCGGCCAGGCCGCCGAGAATGTCCCGGGCCTGGGCGTCGGATATCTGCCAGCGCTCGAACAGGCGGATGACCGCGCGCACCATGGCCGCCGCCTCCGCATCGGTGATGCGGGGAATTTCCGGATTGGCATGGGTGCGCGGCAGTTCCAGCAGCATGGTGAAGTATCCTTTTGGCGTAAAATAGAACATAAACTGCCAAATGGCAAGGTGTAAGGCGCGTTACCGGCAATCGCCCGGCTGGTGGACGGCTTTGCTTGTTCGGCACCGGGGCCGGCGGCTATAACGGGACGAGTCGGTTCAGGACAGGTGGTCGGTATGCTCGTTGACGGCAAGATTTTTCTCGGAACCAGCGAGCGGCCGGAATATCTCAACCTCAAATATGCCAACCGCCATGGCCTGATCACCGGGGCCACCGGCACCGGCAAGACGGTGAGCCTGCAAGTGCTGGCCGAAGGGTTTTCGGCGGCCGGCGTGCCGGTCTTTGCCGCCGACATCAAGGGCGACCTTTCGGGTATCGGCAAGATGGGCAAGGCTCAGGACTGGCAGAGCCAGCGCGCCGGCGAGATCGGCTTCGACGATTTCCGGGACGATGTCTATCCGACGATGTTCTGGGACCTGTTCGGCAAGCAGGGACACCCGGTGCGCGCCACCATTTCGGAAATGGGCCCGGTGCTTTTGAGCCGCATCCTCGACCTCAACGATATTCAGGAAGGCGTCTTGAACATTGCCTTCCGTGTGGCCGACGAGGAAGGATTGCTGCTGCTCGATCTCAAGGACCTGCGCGCCTTGCTGGCCGATCTGCAGGAGCGGGCCAAGGAGATTTCCGGGCGTTACGGCAATGTGACCACCGCCTCCATCGGCGCTATCCAGCGGGCGCTGCTAGTGCTGGACCAGCAGGGGGCGGATAATTTCTTCGGCGAGCGGGCGCTGGAGATCGCCGACCTGATGCGGAAGGACGTCGACGGGCGCGGCTTCGTCTCCATCCTGGCGGCGGACCAATTGATGCAATCGCCCCGGCTCTATGCGACCTTCCTCCTGTGGCTGCTGTCGGAATTGTTCGAGGAATTGCCGGAAGTGGGCGATCCGGACAAGCCGAAGCTGGTCTTCTTCTTCGACGAGGCGCATCTGCTGTTCGACGGGGCGCCCAAGGCGCTGATCGACAAGGTCGAGCAGGTGGTCAAGCTCATCCGCTCCAAGGGCGTGGGCGTCTATTTCGTCACCCAGAACCCCGTCGACATTCCCGAAAGCGTGCTGGCGCAGCTGGCCAATCGCGTTCAGCATGCGCTGCGCGCCTATACGCCGCGCGAGCAGAAGGCGGTGAGGGTGGCGGCCGATACGTTCCGGCCCAATCCTGCCTTTTCGACCGCCGAGGCGATCACCCAGCTGGGGATCGGCGAGGCGCTGGTTTCGGTGCTGGAAGACAAAGGGGTGCCCTCCATGGTCGGCCGCACCTTCATCCGCCCGCCCTCGGCGCAGGTCGGGCCGATCAGCCCGGCGGAACGCGAGGCGATCATGGCCGCTTCGCCGGTCGGCGGCCTTTACGACACGATTATCGACCGGGAATCGGCTTACGAAATCCTGCAAAAGCGGGCGCGCGACAAGCAGCTCGAAGACGAGCGCAGCCGCTATGAGGCCGAGCAGCGCGCCGAAGCCGAGCGGCAGGCCAAGGAGCGCGAACGGGCCGCAAAGGCCGCCGCACCCCGTCGCAGCACCCGGCAGACCCCGGTGGAAGCCGCGACGACCTCCTTCGTCCGCACCGTCGCCAATACGCTGGGCCGCGAATTGGTGCGCGGCATTCTCGGCGGCATCAAGGGGCGGCGCTGATATGACGGCATTGGCGCATGACGGGCCCGTTATCGCGATCTTCGCTTCGGACAGGGGGCCGGGCGACCCGGAACGCGCCAACCTGATGAGCGAAGTGGGACGGGTCTTCGCCCGCAAGGGCGCCCGGATTCTGTGCCTCGCGGACGATGGCGCCATCCCGGTGCCGCTGATCACCGCGGCGCGGACCGCCGGGGGCGTGGTGGAAGTGCTGGTCGATGACGGCATCGCCCTGCCGTCCGCCCTGGCCGGCATACCGGTCAGAATGCTGGCCGGTGCCGAAAATCGGCAGGCCTATCTGGCGGCCAATGCCTCGGTATTGGTGGGCCTGCCCGGTTCGCTGGCTTCGGCGACAGCGATGTTCCGGTCCTGGGCCGGAGCCGCGCGCTTGCCGGTGGTGATGCTGAACCGGAACCGCGCCTTCGAGGCGGTGCGCGGCTTTGCCGTCGACGTGATGGCGCCGGCCCTGCCGGGATATGACCGCCATATCCAGTTCGCCGACAATGTCGAGGATTTGTGGAACAAGGTGGTCTGGGTCGGCGAGCAGCGGCGGTAGCGCGGTCCGGGTGTCGGTTTAAGCCAGCGGTCCCAGTTCCGGCCGTTTGGCCCGGCGGTCGGGGAAGAGCGGCACGACATTGTCGGTGAAGCGGCGGGCCGGCTTGTGGCGCATGGGCGGCATGGGGACGCGGTCCCGCCGTTCGGGGCCGCGATAGCCGAAGCCGAGGGCGCCGACGACGCTGCGATTGATCAGCCGCGCCTGCACCCGTTGCAGCAGATGGCGCGGCGACATCGGCTTGACCACCACTTCATCGATGCCGGCGCTGATCGCCTGCTGGCGCATGGGCGGGGTGATGGCGCGGGTCAAGGCGATGACCGGCAGTTCACGCGAGACGCAGGACGGGTCCAGCCGGATGGCCTCGACCATCTCATAGGCCGGACGGCCCTCGCGGTCGAAATCCACCACCAGCATGTCCAGCGGGGCGATGCGCATATAGGCGAACAGCTCCGCCTCGCTCTCGAAGGGGCGAACCCGCAGGCGTGAGTCGCCGGCAACCACCATGGTCAACACGGCGGTAAGGGCCGGATTTGCGGCCAGAATGGCAATTCTCTTGCCGGTTGCGGTCACTGACGATCCCTCTTTTGGTAAAGGTTTCGTTAACATGGCCCAACGGCGGATTGAAGCGGGGAGTTCCGGTTCTCAAGAGAGATCGCTAAAACAGTAAATGGCGACGGGGATTTCCGCAGGGCGCCAGACATGCGGCAGAGTGCCGATTGCACCAGGCGCCGGCAGCTGATTGATTGGGGCAATCTTTGCTTTCGGCGCGGTGGCGGGAATGTTGAGACCCATTTACCTGATGGCCGGCCTTGTCATGCTGGCCCTTGGCATTATCGGCGCCTTCCTGCCGCTGATGCCGACGACGATCTTCCTCATCATGGCGACCTGGTTCTTTGCCCGCTCGTCGCCACGCCTCGAAAACTGGCTGCTGAACCATCGCCGGTTCGGCCCGGTCATTCGCGACTGGCGCGATAGCGGCGCCATCTCACCCCGGTCCAAGGTCCTGGCCTGTAGCGGCATCGCCCTGGGCATCGTCTTTTTCTGGATCGGGGCCAAGCCCGGCTATTGGCTCTGGCTGGCCGGCTCCGCCTTCATGGGCGGCAGCGCCGCCTTCGTGCTGTCGCGCCCCAATGCCGGGACCGCGCGCAGGGTTCGGGCGGAATAAAAAAACGGCGGGATCGCTCCCGCCGCCGGATAATCTGCAAATGCGCCGAGATCAGGCGGTCGCCTCGCCATAGAGCTTTTCGACATAGTCCCAGTTGACGAGATTGTCGACGAAGGCTTCGAGATATTTCGGGCGGGCATTGCGGTAGTCGATATAATAGGAATGCTCCCACACATCGACGCCCAGAATCGGCTTGCCGCCATGAACCAGCGGGGATTCGCCGTTCGGGGTCTTGGTGACTTCGAGCTTGCCGTCCTTGCCGACCGAGAGCCAGGCCCAGCCGGACCCGAACTGGGTGGTGCCAGCCTGGAGGAAATCGGCGCGGAACTTGTCATAGCCGCCCAGATCGGCGTCGATGGCCGCCTGGAGCTTGCCCGGCAGCGACTTGCCGCCGCCATTGGGCTTCATCCAGTTCCAGAAATGCAGGTGGTTGTAGTGCTGGCCGGCATTGTTGAAGAGGCCGGCATTGGTGCCGAAGCTCTGCTTGACGATCTCTTCCAGCGACTTGCCTTCCAGACCGGAATCCTTGAGCAGGTTATTGCCATTGGTCACGTAGGCCTGATGGTGCTTGTCGTGGTGATATTCGAGGGTTTCCGCCGACATGTATTCGCCCAGCGCATCATAGGCATAGGGCAGGGGCGGCAGTTCGAAAGTGGTCATAAGTAGCCTCCGTTCTTGGAAAAGTTTGACGCTGGTGTGAACCGGCTATTGGTGGACGTTTATAGGCGCATGGCCCTGACGCAACAATGTCGCCGGGAGAACTAAGTGTCCAATCCCGCCGACTTTATCGCAAAGGCGTAGCACTGTGCGGTCTCCTTGAGACGGTCGAAGCGACCGGAAGCACCGGCATGGCCGGCGCCCATATTGGTCTTGAGGTATAATGGCGCGTCGCCCGACTTGGTTGCCCGGAGCTTGGCCACCCATTTGGCCGGTTCCCAATAGGTGACCCGCGGATCGGTGAGACCGGCCAGCGCCAGGATCGGCGGATAGGCCTGGGCGCTGACCGCTTCATAGGGCGCATAGGCGGCGATGCGGCGGTAATCGTCCGGCGAGGTGATCGGATTGCCCCATTCAGGCCATTCCGGCGGGGTGAGGGGCAATGTGTCGTCGAGCATGGTATTGAGCACGTCGACAAAAGGCACCTGGGCGATGATGCCGCCCCATAGATCGGGCCGCATATTGGCGATGGCCCCCATCAGCATGCCGCCGGCGGAGCCGCCCTGGGCGACGATCCTGCCCTTGGCGGTATAGCCCTCGGCAATCAGCATTTCGGCGGCGGCGATGAAATCGGTGAAGGTGTTGGATTTGTGCTCGCGCCGGCCCTGCCTGTACCAGCGATAGCCCTTTTCCATGCCGCCCCGGATATGGGCCACGGCATAGACGAAGCCGCGATCGACCAGCGACAGGACCGAGACCGAGAACGCCGCCGGCATCGACATGCCATAGGCGCCATAACCATAGAGCAAAGCGGGATTGGCGCCATTCAGCTCGATGCCCTTGCGATAGAGCAGGGTGACGGGGACCTGCTCGCCGTCATCCGCCTCGGCGAACAGACGTCGCGTCTCGTAAGCGGCCGGATCGTGTCCCGAGGGCACTTCCTGGGTCTTGAGCAGGGTACGCGCGCCGGTTTCGAGATCGATGTCGAACACCTGGCTCGGCGTTGTCGGCGAGGAATAGGTCAGGCGGAAAACGCTGGTATCGAATTCGTAGCCGGTCGCCATGCCCAGCGAATAGGCTTCTTCCGCGAAGCGAACGATTTCCTCCTTGCCGCTGCGCAGATCGCGGGCGACGATGCGCGGCAGCCCGTCTTCGCGTTCGAGGCGCAGCATGTGGTTCTTGAGCAGCGCAATGTCGAGAACCAGCACGCCTTCGCGATGGGGCAGCAGATCGGTCCAGTTTTCGGCGCCGGGATTGTCGGTCGGCGCGGTAACGATCTTGTAGTCTTCGGCGCCATCGGCATTGGTGCGGATATAGAGGACGCCGTCGCGCTCATCGATTTCATATTCGCGGTCGGTGAGGCGGGGCGCGACGAGGCGCGGCTCGCCGCCCTTGTCGGCATCGATCAGCCAGATTTCGCTGGTCTGGTGATCATGGGCGTCGATGACCAGGAATTTATCCGACAGGGTCTTGCCGATGCCGACGAAGAAACCGGAATCCTGTTCCTCATAGATGACCGGGTCCGCCGCTTGCTCGGTGCCGATCTCGTGGCGACGGATGCGGTAGGGGCGGTGATTGTCATCATATTCGGTATAGTAGATCGAGCGGCTGTCATTGGACCAGACATAGGAGCCGGCGGTTTCCCGGATCACCTCGTCGCTGTCCTTGCCGGTGGCGAGATCGCGCAGCACGATGTCGTAATATTCCGAGCCGGCCCGATCGGCGGCCCAGGCGAGAATGCGGTGGGACGGGTCATGGCTGGCGCCGGCAAAGCCGAAATACTCGTCGCCCGCCTCCACATTGCAGTCGAGCAGGACGGTCTCGTCGCCGCCATTCCTTGGCGTGCGGACGATCTGCGGATACTGCTTTCCCTCCAGCATGCGGGTATTATAGGCCCATGGCCCATCGGGGGCGGGGACGCCGCTATCGTCTTCCTTGATGCGCCCGCGGATTTCCCTATAGATCGCGTCCTGCAACTCTGCCGTCGGCTGGCCGAACCGGGCTTCGTAATAATCGTTCTCGGCGTCGAGATAGGCGCGAATCTCCGGATCGAGCGTTTCCGGCTTCTGCATCACTTCCTGCCAATTGTCGGCCCGCAGCCAGGCATAGGGGTCGCTGCGCTCGACAGCGTGGTGAATATGCGTATGGGCAACGCGCTTGGCGACGGGGGGCTTGGCCGTGGTCATGATGTCTCCGCAGGGGGGCGCGGCGGAACCGCAGGGGAAGGCTCTGAAGCACATAGGCTGCGCCGCGCCGCTTTGCCAGCCCCGGAAACAGTTGAAAACGCCTACTCAAATGGTCGCATAGGGGCCGATTTGGCTTGTCGCCACCCCTTCATCCGGTAAGGTTCGCCGCGACGAAATTCACTGAATCACCTAGGCGGGAGAGGATTGGCGGGTTTGGGGCCATCCACGCAGACCGGTATTGCGCTTGTCGCCGTCGCGCCATTCCTGGCGGCGATGCTGGCGCCGCTCATCCACCGCTATGCCGGGCGTTTTTCCGGCTGGCTGCTGGCGGCGATACCCGCCGCGATCTTCGTCTATCTGCTGAGCTTTGCCGATATCGTCATCGGCGGCGGCCAGGTGGCGGCGCAGATCGAATGGGTGCCGGCCTACGATCTGAATCTCAGCTTTTTCATCGATGGGCTGAGCATGGTCTTCGCATTGACCATTTCCGGCATCGGCACGCTGATCGTGCTCTATTCGGGCGCTTATCTCGCCGGGCATCCGCATCAGGGCCGCTTCCTGGGCTTCATGCTCGCCTTCATGGGCGCCATGCTGGGACTGGTGCTGGCCGATAGCCTGCTGGTGCTGTTCCTCTTCTGGGAACTGACCTCGGTGACCTCGTTCCTGCTGATCGGTTTCGATCATATGCGGCAGGCAGCGCGGCGCGGCGCCATCCAGGCGCTGGTCATCACCAATATCGGCGGCATGTTCCTGCTGGCGGGCGCCATCGCGGTGCAGCAATTGGCCGGAAGCTGGGAGATGAGCGCCCTGCGCGCCATGGGCGATCTGCTGCGGGACCATGCGCTTTATGGGCTGGTTCTGACCTGTTTCCTCGGCGCGGCTTTCACCAAATCGGCGCAATTTCCGCTGCATTTCTGGCTGCCCAATGCCATGGAAGCGGCGACGCCGGTATCGGCCTTCCTGCACTCGGCCACCATGGTACAGGCCGGAATCTATCTGCTGGCGCGCCTGAACCCGGTGCTGGGCGGCACCTCGGCCTGGATGGGCCTCTTGGTGGCCTTTGGCGGCGTGACGCTGATCTGGGGCGCGCTGGGGGCGCTCAAGCAGACCGACCTCAAGCAGATGCTGGCGCAAACGACCATCGCATCGCTGGGCCTGCTCGTGCTGCTGATCGGGTTGGGCAGCGACGCCGCGATTGGCGCCATGGTGATCTATTTCGTGGCGCATGCCTGCTACAAGGCCGGATTGTTCATGGTGGTGGGCGCCGTCGATCACGGCACCGGAACCCGCGACATCACCGGGTTGAGCGGATTGGCCGACAAGATGCCGGTGACCTTTATCGGCGCGGCCCTGGCGGCGCTTTCGATGATCGGCCTGCCGCTGACCGCCGGCTATTTCGCCAAGGAAGAGATGTATCTCGGCCTGATCAGCGCCGACTGGCTGAGCCTGGTCGTGCTGATCGTGCTCGTGGCCGGCAATGCCATGCTGGCCGGCGTGGCGCTGCTGGTGATGATCCGGCCGTTTCTCGGGGAAGCCCTTCCCACGCCGAAAGCGCCGCACGAGGCGCCGATCGCCATGCTGGCCGGGCCGATGCTGCTGGGCGCGGCGGGCATCGTGGCCGGCATCCTGCCGGACTGGCTCGGCCAGGACGTGCTGGCGCCCGGCGCTGGCGCGATCCTGCAACGGGAGGTGGACAGCCATCTGACGCTGGCGCTGGACTTTTCCGCCCCGGTGCTGTGGCTCTCGGCGCTGACCTGGGCCCTGGGCATTGCGGTCTATCGCCAGGCGGATACCATTCGCACCCTGCTGCGCCGCTTCGACAACGGGCTGGGCTGGACCGCCGACACGGTCTTCGACATTTGCATGTTCGGCCTGATCCGCTTTTCCGGCGCGGTCACGCGGTTCCTGCATCACGGCCGGCTGGAACTCTATCTGGTCCTGCTCTTTTTGGCTTTGGCATTGGCGCTGTTCGGGCCGATGCTGGCCTGGGGCGGGCTCGACTGGATCGTGCCGGCGACCGATCTGGGCGACTGGTCCAAACGCCTGGTCCTGCCGGCCATGCAGCCGCATGAATGGGGCGTCATCGTGCTGGCGATTGCCGGCCTCCTGGCGGTGCTGGCGGCGCCGACCCGGCTGATCGCCATCCTGTCCATGGGCGTCCAGGGGGCGGCGCTGGCGCTGGTCTTCCTGTTGTTCGGCGCGCCCGACCTGGCCTTCACCCAACTCATGGTGGAAGTGCTGTCGGTGGTCATCCTCACCTTCGTCATGACGCGCTTGCGGCTCGATGCCCGCGATCCGAGGCCGTTCGAGGACTGGGCGCGGGACGGCACCATCGCAGTGGTCTGCGGCGCGGGAATCAGTCTTTTGCTGATGCTGGTGCTGAACGGGACGCTCGATACGCGCCTGTCGGACCTGTTTGCCGCGACCAGCGCGCCCATCGCCCATGGGCACAATATCGTCAATGTCATCCTGGTCGACTATCGCGGCTTCGACACGCTGGGCGAGATTTCCGTGGTCATGGGCGCCGGCATCGCCATCCTGGCATTGTTGCGGCGGCGGAAACGGGGCGCCGGCACGCCGGAACCGGCGCCGCGGACGAGAAAGGCGGCGCCATGAATACGGTGATCTTCCGCACCATCGCGCCGCTGATCGTGGCCGTCATGCTGGTCTTTTCCTTCTATGTCTGCCTGCGTGGCCACAACGAGCCGGGCGGCGGCTTTATCGGCGGGCTGATCGCCGCCTCGGCCATCGCCGTCTTCGGCATGGCCTCGGGCGTGCAGCATGTGCGCGAGGCGCTGAAGGTCGAGCCGCTTGCCATTGCCGGCTTCGGGGTATTCCTGGCCGCCGCCTCGGGCCTGCTCAGCCTGTTCATCCGGGCGCCGTTCATGACCAGTATCTGGCTCTATCTCGATATCGGCGAGAGCGTCGTGCCGCTCTCGACGCCGCTGTTTTTCGATCTGGGCGTCTATTTCGTGGTTTTCGGCACCCTTTCGTCGGTCGCGCTGTCGCTGGACGGCGACAGCGAGGAGGATCTCTAGATGGAATATGTGCTTGCCGCCCTGGTCGGCCTGTTCATGGCCATAGGAATCTACCTGCTGCTGTCGCGCTCGGTCATCCGCATGCTGATCGGCATGACCATTTTCGGCAATGGCGTGAACCTGTTGATTTTCACCGCCGGACGGGTGACGCGCGGCATCGCCCCCATCGTGCCGCCCGGTCTCGATGCGCCGGCAGGCCCGATCGCCAATCCGCTGCCGCAGGCGCTGATCCTCACCGCCATCGTCATCGGCTTTTCCATGTTCAGCTTCCTGCTGGTCCTGGCCTTCCGCGCCTATCAAAGCCTGGATGCCGACAATACCGATAATATGCGCCTGGCCGAGCCCGAACGCGCTCCGCAGCCGCCGCTGAGTTATTGACATGGAAGCAATAGACCTGCCGCTCGCCATGATCGACACGTCCATCCCCGTGGCCGACTGGGTCATCGTGCTGCCCATCGTTCTCGCCCTGATGGGGGCGGCGGCCCTGCTCATGTTGCGGCGCAGCCAGACCCCGCCGCTGATCGGCGCGCTCATCGTGGTCGTCGCCATCATCGCCTGCGAAATCACGCTGCTGCTGGACATCCTTGCCCATGGGCCGGTCAGCATGACCATGGGCAGATGGCTGCCGCCTTTCGGCATCAGCCTTACCGCCGACATTTTCGGCGCCACTTTCGCCCTGGCCGCTGCGGTGGTGACGCTGTTCATCCTGCTCTATGCGGAACTGGACCGCGGCGAGGCCGATGCCGGGGACGGCTTCCATTCCCTGGTGCTGTTGCTGCTCGCCGGGGTGACCGGGGCTTTCCTCACTGGCGACCTGTTCAACCTTTATGTGTGGTTCGAGGTCATGCTGATCGCCTCGTTCGGGCTGATCGTGCAGGGCGGCCGGCCCATGCAGCTCGATGGCGCGGTGAAATACGGCTTCCTCAACTTCCTCGCCACGACGCTGTTCCTCCTCTCCCTCGGCCTGCTCTATGGCCTGCTGGGCACCCTCAACATGGCCGATATCATGCGGGTGGCGCCGATGGCCCATCCGGGGGCCATGGCCGGCGTGGCGGCGCTGCTGCTGCTGGCCTTCGGCATCAAGGCGGCGGCGTTTCCGCTCAATGCCTGGCTGCCGGCCTCCTATCACACCCCGCCCGCCGCCATATCGGCGCTGTTTGCCGGCTTGCTCACCAAGGTCGGCGCCTATGCCATGCTGCGCGCTTTGGTGGCGATATTGCCGGCAAGCCGCGACCTGCTGGAGCCGGTATTGGCGTTTCTGGCCATCGCGACGCTGCTGCTGGCGCCGCTCGGGGCCATCGCCGAGACCAATCTGCGCCGCGCCATCGGCTTCATCGTCATCGGCGGCATCGGCGCGGTGATGGTGGGGCTGACGCTTCCGACCCCCACCGGTATTGCCGGCTCCGGGCTATATATCCTGCACGCCATCCTGGTCATGTCGGCGCTCTACATGGTGGCCGGCCTGGTCGAGAAGCGCAGCGGCACCACCGATACGCGGCAGATGGGCGGGTTCTATGCCGCCAGCGCGCCGCTTTCAGTGCTGTTTTTCGTCCTGGTGCTGGCCAGCGCCGGCGTGCCGCCCTTTCTGGGCTTCTGGCCCAAATTGCTGCTGCTCGAAGCCGGCATGGCGGCGGGCCTGGCCGGCGATTGGATAGGCTCCGGCCTCGTCATCGCCTTGCTGGTCAACGCCGTGCTGACGCTCATCGCCGGAACGCGGCTCTGGTCCCACATATTCTGGCGCTCCGGCCCGGAAGGCGAAGTCTCCGAGCACTTGCAGCAACAATTGCTGCCGCTGGACGGACGCGCTCGCTTGGGTCTGGGGGCGGCTTCAGTGCTGACGGCCGGGATCGTGTTGGCCGGATTGTGGCCGGCGCCGCTGCTGGACAGCGCCCGGAGCGGCGCGCAGGACATTGTCGAGCCGGCGCGCTACATCGCCGCTACCGGGCTTGCGGGGAGCGCGCCATGACCACAGCCTCCCTCGTGGTCATATTGGCGCTGATCTGGGCGGCGATAACCGGCTCTTTCTCCGGCCTCAACCTCTTGTTCGGAGGCGTTATCGGCCTTGTGGCGGCGTTGTTGTTGCGGCATTCGCTGACCGGCCGCGGCGGCTGGCGCAAGCTGCGGCGCGCGCTCTCGCTCACCCTGCTGTTCCTCTACGAATTGCTGGCCAGCGCCATCCGCGTGGCGCTGATCGTGCTGCGCCCCGACATGGACAAGGTCATAGAGCCGGCGATCGTCGCCGTGCCGCTGACGGTGCAATCGGATGCGCAGATCACCTTGCTCGCCAATCTGATTACGCTGACGCCGGGCACACTCAGCGTCGATCTCTCGCCGGACAGGTCGCTGCTCTATGTGCATACGCTAAGCCTGGGCGATCGCGACGCCATGATTGCCGAAATCAAGAACGGCTTCGAGAAGAAGGTGCTGGAGGTGTTCCAATGAGTCCCGACCAGTTCATCGATTGGGTCAGTCTCATCTCGCTGGCCTTGCTGACCCTGGCCCTGCTGCTGACGCTGGCGCGCATAATCATCGGCCCCACTTTATCGGATCGCGTGCTGGCATTGGACCTGCTGACCTTGGTGGCCATGGGTTTTATCGGCGCCATTGCGGTGCGCACGGGCCTGGCGCTCTATCTCGATATCGCCATTGCCCTGGCCTTGCTGGGTTTCCTCGCCACCATAGCGCTGGCGCGTTACATCCTGTTGCGGGCGCAGAGCGGCGGAGACATGTGATGCTGGCCAATCTAGCCGTCTATGCCGGGGGAATAATGCTGCTGCTGGGCGCGATATTCACCCTGATCGCGACCATCGGCGTGGTTCGCCTGCCGGACCTCTATACGCGCATGCATGCGGCGTCCAAGGCCGGGGCTGTCGGCGGCGGATTGATTCTGGTGGCCGTGGCCTTGGTGGAACAGGATTCGTCGGTTTCCGTCAGAGCCTTGATTGGCATCATCTTCCTGTTGCTGACTACACCATTGTCCGCCCATCTATTGGCGCGCGCCAGTCATCTTGCCGGATATAGGCCGGATAAACGTACTGTTATCGATGACATTAATAAAAATGCAGAACAAAATTCTGCCCAGAAATAGTGTTACTTGGTTTTGATCTTGGTTAGTATAGGCTTGCCTGTGGCCAAAAATCGCCATAGTAAACGATGAAGGTGGAAGCCCGCTCCTTGCTTCCCGCCAAATAAGAAAAATTGGAAGGTTGAAAAAATGAACGACGATATCGGCGCGCTCGCAAATGCTGAAGCCGACTTGATCGAGCTCAGCACCGAAATTGTCTCCGCCTATGTCAGCCACAATGCTGTCAGCCCGGGCGACCTGACCCGGCTGATCGCCGAAGTGCATGGGGCTTTGCGTGGCCTCAAGAACAATGAAACGCCCGCGCCCGTCGAGGAATTGAAGCCGGCTGTGCCTATTCGCAAGTCGATCTCGCCAGATTTCATCATCTGCCTGGAAGACGGGAAGAAGTTCAAGTCGCTCAAGCGCCATCTGCGCACCCACTACAATCTCTCGCCCGAAGAATATCGCGAGAAATGGGGCCTGCCTGCCGATTACCCCATGGTGGCGCCCAGCTATTCGGCTACGCGTTCCAAGCTGGCCAAGGCCAACGGGCTGGGCCGCAAGGCCAGTTAAAGCGTCTCGCCTGTTCACGGCGGCGGTGACGTTCGCTCCCGCAGCCTCAATGGGCGGGGCTATCGCATATGGACCGAGCGGCCAAGAGATCGGCCTAAACCCTGCTCATCACCCTCGCGCCTGACGCGAGGGTTTTTTGTTTATGGGGTGGCCGCAAGGGTCCTCGCATCGAGCACGAGAGTAACGATCCAAGAAAGAGGCGATAGCGAACCATAAGCGCTGCACTCTGTCGTAAAGGCCGTCCTTCGGGGCGGCCTTTACTTTTTCAGCCCCTCGGGAGGCGAGCGCTCCCGCTGAAATGAACCGTCATAAAAATCGGAAAACGGACTTATCCCCGGGTGGGTAGCCTTCGCGCAAGATTTAGGAATAATGTCCTATTCTGATCGGAGCTATTCATGAATATCGGTTTCGTTTCTGGCGCTCGGGACGCCATTTTCGCCATTCCCCCGGCGGAGCGCGTCGCCGAGCTTGTCGCTCGCGAAAAGGGCATTCCCAAATCATTGTTGTTTAACAGTTCTCGCTGCCGGGCGGAAGCCGCTCTGGCCCGGCAATTGGCCATGTATCTGACCCATGTGATTTTGAGACAAAACTTTACGGCGATCGGTCTGGCCTTTGGACGGGATAGGACAACAGTCTCGCATGCCTGCGCGCTCATCGAAGACCTGCGGGAAGATCCCGATTTCGAGGCGGATGTCAGCCGGCTTGAAGCCTTGCTGGAAAACCATGAGGACCGGACCCGTGGCTGAGTCGGCGGCGCGCCGCGGCGATCCCGCGCCCGAAGCCGTCTTGCGGCTGGCATCGAATGGCGGCGGAGAACCCTTCCTGGCCCCGCATCACCTGGAGGCGGCGCGGCGGCTGGCGCGGCTTTTCAACCGGGCGCGAATGATGCAACGGGTGACCATGTCCTATGATGCGGCGCGGATCGGGGGTCGGAGCGAGCGTCCCCGGCAAGGGGAGTTGGCGGACAGCGCCATCGAGGCGCGGCGGTTGCTCAACGCGCTGGCCCGACGCATGCCGCGCGATTGCTGGGACATGCTGACCGATATATGCGGCTTCGACAAAGGCTTGCAGCAGATCGAACTGGATCGCGGCTGGCCGCGCCGCAGCGCCAAGCTGGTGCTCAGAATCGGGCTGGAGCAATTGGCGGTGATCATGGGCCTGACGGAACTGGCGGCGGGGCGGGGCAATGGCTCCATGCGGGCCTGGCTGCCCGAACGTCCGCCCATGTTCCCCGAACCGGCAAATTAACGATGTAAGCGTTGGTAATGATTGCCGGCCGTGCGGTTGTGATATGCCGCTGGAGCATTCGAGATCCACGGTTCGATGAACGCCAAGCTGCATACAATCCAATATCTCCGGGCCATTGCCGCGACGCTGGTCTTGATTTCCCACGCCTTGCTCTACCCGACAAGCGAGCAGGTGCTTGCCTATGGGCGGCTGGGCTGGCTGGGCGTCATCGTGTTTTTCGTCGTTTCCGGCTTCATCATGGTGGTGGTGACCGGGCAGGCGCGTTTCGAGCCGCGCAAATTTCTGCGCCGGCGCGTGTTGCGGGTGGTGCCGCTTTATTGGGTATTCACCCTGGTGGCGGCATTTTTGGCGCTGGGCATGCCGAGCCTGTTCAAGACCACGGTGTTCGACGGACTGCAATTGGCGCAGTCGATGTTCTTCGTGCCCTTCTACAATCCGGCCAGCCACGGCCTGCATCCGCTCTACAAGCTGGGATGGACGCTCAATTACGAGATGTTCTTCTATCTCAGCTTTGCCTTGCTGGCGGTCGTGGACGCAAGGCGGCGTGTCTGGGTGCTGACGCTGGCCTATCTGGCTTTGGCCATCATTGGTGGCCTGTTCCGGCCCGAAAGCGCCATTCCCGCCTTCTATACCAGTTACATGCCCCTGGCTTTCGTGACCGGGGCCTGGCTCGGCCTGGCCCAGCTGGAGGGCAAGCTGGAAACCCTCGTGCCGCGCCTTGCCGCACCGCTGGCCGTGCTGGCGCTGGCCGGTCTGATCGAGGGCTTTGCCTTTGACCGCGGCGTGGTCGAGGACGAGATGGCCTTTCTCGGCCTGCTGGTTTTCGCCACCATTGTCGTGGCGCTGGCGGTGGGATTTGGCCGGCTCCTGCCCAGGATCGGCCTGCTCGAGAGGCTGGGCGATGCATCCTATTCGATCTATCTGGTGCACATCTTCGCCGTGGGCGCGGTAGCCGGTCTGGCGCTGCGCCTATTGGGCACCGACGATCCCTGGATCGTCGGCCCGATCCTGGTGGCGGCGATCGGCTTCGGCCTGGCCTCGGGCTGCCTGCTCTACCGTCTGGTGGAGGAGCCGCTGATGCGCGGCCTCAAGCGGCTGGCTTAGCCCAGAGCTGCGCGGCCGGCGCCGCGAATGCGGCCGACCATGGCGGCCAGCCCGTTGGAGCGCTGGGTGGTCAGGTGTTCGCGCAGGCCCAGTTCGTCGAACAGGGCGATGGCGTCCGTATCGGCGATCTCGCGGGCGGAGCGGTCGGAATAGAGCGCCAGCAACAGCGCGACCAGGCCCTGCACGATCATCGCATCGCTCTCGCCGCGGAATTTCAGGCCCGGCGCGCCGTCGACCGTTTCCGGCTCGGCGACCAGCCAGACCTGGGACACGCAGCCATTGACCTTGTTCGCGGCCGAACGCTCGGCCTCGTCGAGCTTCGGCAGGGCCTGGCCGAGCTCGATGAGATAGCGGTAGCGATCCTCCCAATCGTCGAGAAAGGAGAGATTGTCGGCAATGTCCTGGAACGGCTGCGGCTGGTTCATGCGTCCTATCTAGGCCATGGCGGGCGGCTTTTCCAGTATGCGTAAAGGTGAAAAACGCTGTCAGCCCAGCCGGTCCGGCCGGGCGCGGGGCAGCGGCACCGGGCTGCCGGCCGGCGACTTGAGCATGGGATCGGCGGCAGCGGGGCTGGTCCGCAGCGCGGCGCTGGCCATGGCCTTGCCGCCAATGCAGGTGATGCTGTCGCATTCGATGGCTTCGATCTGCTGCGCGATGATCTGGCTGCCTCGCGCCATGGCCTCGGACGACAAGGTCGAGGCGGCGTCGCCCACATCCACGCCCGGACGGATGACCAGGAAGGCGAGGGTGAGCCAGAATGCGGAGCGAACCAGAAACATCATTTATCCACCGCGGCAGGTCCATTCCCGCCTGTTGAGAACGATCCTGAATGCCCCGCCTTAAATGGGGCTGCGTCCAATCGATAAAATTTTAGACAAATGCGACGCTTTCGCAGTGCTGCGTGCAACCCCTTGTTTACGCTAACTTTCGAAAGGCCCCTGTCGCCGCCGCTACCAGGCCGCCGCTTAAGCCTGTCTTAGATGTTGGCGCGCGAGGCTGCAGCAGATGACCCGCAGAAAAATCGGGCAGGCGGCTCGCGGAAAGGGCCGCATCAGGAGCGGAAAGCTCCGCAATGGCGTCGGTATAGTGAGTTCAGTTGATGCGTAGCCTCCAGGTGTTCGGAACCAGCAAAGGGAACGACCCGGCCCCGATCGGAGCCGGAAACCGTCCCGAAATGCTGCGCCGGAAGACCATCGCCAATAATGCGCGGCTGCTGATCGGCATGGCGGCTTTTGGCCTGCTGCCGGCTATGTATCTGCTCATGTCGGGGGGCGCGGTGCCGTTCATCGTCGCCTGCCTCTTGCTGGCCGGCGGCATGATCAGCCTCTCCATGCATCATCGCGGTCATTTCGACGCCAGCGGCGTCGCCCAGGTCGCAACGCTGATGGCCACCGGCCTGTTCCTGACCATTGCCGATCCGCGCCTCGGCGACGCCGGCATGGCCATAGCGCTGATGGGGTCGGTCCTGGCCGCGCTGATCGCCCATAACAGCCAAAGACGGGCGAGCTGGTACGCTCTGGCACTGATCATTGCGCTGGGCGCCATCGCCGCAATTTCCGGCATCGGGGCGATGCGGCTCGATGATTCGCAGACGCTTCTGGCCTCGGCCTTCGGCTTTCTCTGCGCCTTCGCCGTGGTGGCGCACAGCGCCCATCGCATCAATTCCGCCTATGAGGTGCATGACAAGGCGCAGATCAGCGCCTATCGCCATCTGATCGAACATGTGCAGGACGCCGTGCTGCGCTTTGGCGGCGATGGGGCGATCCTGCTGGCGTCGCGCTCGTCCGAAACATTGTTCGGCTGCCCGCGCTACCAATTGTCGGGCGAAAACCTGAGCAGCCGCCTGCATGTCCTCGACCGGCCTGCCTTCCTGACCGCATTTGCCGATGCCAATCAGGGCGGCCGCAGCCGCACCATCGAGCTTCGCCTGCGGCAGGACAATCCGCGCGCGGTATCCGGCGTTCCGCGCTTTGTCTGGGTTGAAATGCAGCTTTCGCCCATTCTGGACGAGGCTGCCCATGCGGGGCGGTACGAGGTGATCGCTCTCTTGCGCGACATTACCGGACGCAAGGATGCCGAGGCCGCCATGGCGGAGGCGCGGCGCAGCGCTGAAGAAGCCTTGCAGGCCAAGTCGCGCTTTCTCGCCACTATCGGCCACGAATTGCGCACGCCGCTGAATGCCGTCGTCGGCTTTTCGGAAATGATGACCAGCGGCATTGGCGGCGAATTGCCGGCGACGCATAAGGAATATGCCGGCCTGATCCACCAGAGCGGCAAGCACCTGCTGGAAGTGGTTTCCATGCTGCTGGACATGTCGCGCATCGAGGCCGGCAAATTCGAGGTTCGGGCCGAGCCCATGGCGCCCGGCGACATCATGCCGGCCTGTCTGTCCATGGTCGAGGCCATGGCGGCGGAGCGTCAGGTGCAATTGCTGCCCGAGATCGAACCCGATCTGCCGCTGGTCAACGCCGACGAACGGCTCTGCCGGCAAATTCTGATCAACCTGCTCTCCAATGCCATCAAGTTCAGCCATGAGGGCGGCATGGTGACCGCCACGGTCAAGCGCCAGGGGCAGGCGATCAATTTTTCGGTGCGCGACCGGGGAATCGGCATGGCCCCGGCGGCGCTCGCCCGAATCGGTGAGCCCTTTTTCCAGGTTCAGGACGGGCTAACCCGCAAATATGAAGGCACCGGGCTGGGGCTTTCCATCGTCAAGGGCCTGGTGGAGCTGCATGGCGGCACTTTGCGGGCCATGTCGGAGATCGGAGCGGGGACAACCATCACTGTTTTGCTTCCTATAAACGGTCCAGCAACCAAAGCCGGCGAAACTGCCGACATCGTTCACCTGCATCGAGAGCCCTTGGCCCAGGCCACCACGTCTTCATGGCAAAACGAAACAAGAAAAGCGCAATGAATGCTGCGACCCTTTCTCAGCCGCTGCTCATGGCCGGCGGCGTTCTGCTCGGCTCCCTGAGTCGGGCCGGCCAATGGGCCTTTTCGCGCTATATGCGCGCCCCCATGGCCTCCACCGGGCTGCTGGCCATGGTGACGCTGACGGCGCTGGCCGGCAGCAATGCGCTCTATTTCCAGACCGCCGAGCACCCTTCGCCCTTCTTCGCGCCGGCCCGCGACAATGTCGCGGCGCTGCCGACCTCTATTGTCGACCGCCCCGCCAATGCGCTGCCGGAGATTGCCGCATCGTCGCCCGCCATCGTGCCGGCGGCCACCCCGCAGACGATTCCCGAGACCACAGGCAGCGTCGCTCCGAGCGTCCCGGTGCCGGAGGCGCCGGTCGGCAATGCGCAAATGTTCGCGGTGCAGAAAAAGCTGTTCGAGCTCAATCTGTTCAGCGGCACGATCGACGGCTATTACGGCCCCCAGACCGCCGAGGCGATCCGCGCCTTCGAACAGCGCAACGGCATGATTCCGACCGGCGGCATGGACCCGGCCGTGCTCGATGCCATCGTCAAATCCGATGCCAGCGGGCGCACGACCGCGCCGGTCGACGTTCAGCCTCAGGCCGCCGCGCCGGCGGCCGCGGCGCCAATTGCCCAGGCGGCGCCCGTGACGGTGGCAGTCACCGCTCCTCCACAGGATCAGGTCGTGGCGCGACTTCCGACCTTGTCGCCGGCCGAACAGGTCTTTGACGAAGTGGCGCAGACGGCCGCCAATACCATCGATTCGATCATCGCCGCCGTGGATGGCGCGCGCACGCCGCCCCAGGCCATGGCCAATCCGCCCATTCCTTCTGCCAGCGTTGCGGCCACGGCCCAGCCTATGCCGCAGCCGGTTCGCGAGGTGATATCGCCGCCGGCGCAGCAGGTGGCGGCTTTGGCGAGCAGCGCTTCACCGGTCCGGATGCCCCCCGCCAACGACACCGAGCTGGTCATGCAGATCCAGCGTGGCCTCGCCAGCCTTGGCTTTTTCCAGGCCCCGGTCGACGGCAAGCCGGGTCCTGAAACCGCAAGAGCCATCCGTGAGTTCGAGAATTTCCACCGCTACCGGATGACTGGTCAGGTGCAGCCGGACCTGGTGGAGCTCCTGCTCAAGGCCGGCGCGACCATCTAGTGGCGCGGCTGCGCAGCGATCTGTGGTGCATGGCCTTTGTGCGGCGTCACAACGATCTGGGCCATATGTGCGTCGTTTCCCGGCGCGGCGATCCTATCGCCGGACAGATATTCATCGAGGTCGATCACCTCGATGGCACGCATTCGCTCTATACTCCCGCGCCGGCGGTCAGCCGCGATGACGGCGCCGGACTGGTGTTCCAGCGCCGCTTCGACCGGGCCGAGCCAGCCAGAATCCGCGAGCGGATCGAGCGGGAAGCCGAGTTCGATCTCGACCTTTGGGTGCTGAGCATCGATATGCGCGGCGACGATCTCGGCATCGACCTGATGCGGGAGCAATAGAACTCCGGCGGCGATCAGCTGGCGCGGCGGGCGCCGATGCGGGCCAGGGCCTCGATCGCCTGTTCCACCACCGGATTATGGGCCGGAGCCAGGCTGGGCGTGCGGCGGCTGGTCTCGGTGAAGGGCTGATATTGCGGCTTGCTGAGTTCGAGCAGGTTCACTTCACCGCGCCAGGCGCTCATCAGGTATGCCATGGATTCGGCCGATACCGCGCCGAACAGCGTGGCGAAATCGGCCAGCGCTCTGGAGCGTTCCTTGTCGTGGCTCGTGGCGTGGATGAGAACCTTGAGCCCGTCATAGGCGGTGGAGCCGAAGGCCCGCAGGATGACGAAGAGCGATGCGCCGGTGACGTCATGGGCGATCTGGCCGCAACGGACCTCGTCGAGCCCGGTGATCTGGGCGAGCAGCCGGGTCACCTCGGGACGGCGATTCTCCGAGAACAGCTTCATCAGCGCCTTGGTCAGTTCGCCGCTGGCCACGGAAATCTGCTCGATGGTGCGGGCGATCGGCGCGACCGGGGTGGAGCGGCTGGCGAAGGCGTGGATGACCTTGATCCGGTGGTCGTCCGAGAGGTCGAAGAAAGCCGGGGCGAGCAGGGCGGCGTCGAAATCGTCGCGATGGCCCAGGGCTTCGGCCACCAGGTGATCCATCTGCGCCGAGCGGGCCAGGGCGCTGAGATAGGCGCCGCGCGGCGCGATATGGGCATTGGCGGCCAAGGCCCTGTAAACCTTGCGCGAATTCATCTGGAACAGCTTGGCCAGCACCACATTGCTCAGGCCGTTGCGGCCGGCCAGGGTGGCGCAGGCCGGCACGTCATAGCGGGCGATGATGTCGAGCATGGTCTGGTCGGATAGCTCGGCGGCGCTTTCGAGGAAAGCGATGAGGTCTTCGCCGATATTCTCGACCACCAGGTTTTCAAGCCGCGGGGAGAGCAGTTCGGCGCGGCCGAGGATCGCCGCACCCTTGGCGCGGGCCTGGGGACCGGCGGTGGGAAAGAGCCGGCCAGCAAGGGTTTCAAACTGTTCCATTTCGGGAATGGTCGGCTTGCCGCGCCGCGCATAGGCGTCGCAGGCCGCGATCAGGAGCGTGTTCGTGCGATCAACGCCGCCCGTCTCGATCAGAAGCTGAAAGGTCTCGTATGGCTGAAAACCAAGCATGTTGCAGGAACCGTCGACTCGCTCTTTGCACCGGAAGCGATGCCGGACCACTCTTGCCGTCAATTCGTTAGCAGACTGTTAACCTTGACGATCTCTTAATGGCAAACCAGCGCGCAGGATGTCGCGCCGGGCTGAAAACCACTACTCGCTGCCTTCACTAGGGACGGGGGAGCGGCTCTTGAATGGAGGCCGGCTTGGGAAAACTGCTTAGATTTGCCGCACGGGAGAAATCCACCGACGATGGGACGACCAGAAGCGGCGACGCCCAGATATTGCTGTTCACCGGGGTGCGCTATGAGCGCGGTACGCCGCCGCCGACCAAAACCGACGCCGAAGCCAAAAGGCGCAAGCGCAAGCGTGTGTGAACGCGCCGGGCCGCTGGCCCGTTTTTTCATGCTTGTCCTGCTGGCCGGCCTCGCCGCTGCCTGCGTCGCGCGACCGGTAGGCGATTTCGGCCGGGCGCAGCCCAGCGTCACCCATGACCAGATCATGCCCTATATCGGCGGCAAGATCGCCGCCAATCGCGGCGAGCCGGTTTCCAGCTTCAACCAGACCGACCAGGAGCGCGAGATGCATGACCGCACCTGGCGCTTCCTTGTCGCCGCGCATAGCCGCGACTGGATGTTCGACAGCAGCGTCGAATTGCAGCGCACACGGATCGGCCCGGCCAAGGATTACCGCTATACGCCGGAGCGCTATTATCTCTGGCTGCGGACCACGCAATACCAGTCCTCGCCGACGCGCTATGCCACGGTTGGACGACATATCCTGGCCGATATCGACACCTTGCCCACCACGTTCCGCGCCATCTGCGCCGTCGAGGCAGTCGACCGGCAAAGGCGGATCGCGCTGGCGGAACTGCCGGGCATCGAGGCGCCAATGGCCGCTAATGTAGAGGCGCGCCGGGTGGAGAACCGATGGCATGTCGACTGGTTCGTGCGGGCGCTGACCTATCGTTACGAGAGCTATGCCTATGCGCTGGACCACCTGCTGGTGGAAACGCCGCATGAGCAATCCATGGCGGTGGACGAAACGCTGCGCCGCCTGCGGCCTTTCGTCGACCGCGCCAATCGCGGCGATTTCTGCGCCTCCGGCGCCGGCAGCGGCGGCGGCTCGGGCATCAATATACCATCGCGCTTCCAGACCATGGTGCCGGACAATGAAGTGGTGGTGCAGAAATAGCGCCGAAAGGCCGTTGCCCTAAAACGGGACGAGGTTCCGCAGCCTCGACGCCGCCTTGGGGGCGAAGCCGGCCAGCATGGCGGCGTCGTGCCAGGCGGCGGCGTGGACTTCTTCCAGTTGCGGGACCAGCGCCGGGGCCGGATCGGCGAGGAAGAGATATTGCAGGTCGTGATGGATATGGGCCGGCTCGTGGCGGGCGGGCTTGCCGGGCACGTCATGGCTGTCGATGACGAAGGGCAGGTCGCCGCCCTGGTGCCAGGGATGCAGGGTGAGGCCGGAAATGCCGGTTTCCTCGATGGCCTCGCGCATGGCGGAGCGGTGGAAATGGCTGGCCGGCTCGTAATGGCCGCCCGGCTGCAGCCAGCGGCCGATTGTGACGTGATCGATCAGCAGTGTCCGGCGGTGATCGGGCGACAGGATGATGGCGCTGGTGGTGACATGGCCGGGAAAAGTGCTGCGCCGGTCGAGCCGGTGCCCCTGCGCCATCTGCCAGCGCAGCAGGGCGAGATGTTCCGCAGGCGCGGCGATTTCAGCGCGGTAGCGGGCGACGAGATCGGCAAGGGCAATGTCGAAGGCTTCGGGAGACATATCAGATCGCCGATGAATCATGGGATATTATGAGCGCTGGCCGCAGGTGATGCGGGACAATTCCTGCTCGAAGCGGGGCCGCATGACGTCATGAGGCGGGGACAGGCGGACGAGGATGAAGAGGTCGTCGCTCGCCGCTTCGACCACGAGCAGACCTTCCTTGATGTCGATCTGCTGCTGGGCGAGCAGACGGGTCTGATCGGAATTGAAAATGCCCAATTCGACATTCTGGCCGATGCCGTCGCGATTGGTGGTGGAATAGGTGACGATACCGGCATCGTCGTAGATGGCCACCGACCAGAAGGCATCGGGCAATATTCCGCTGAGATAGGCCGGGCCTTGCGCTAGATCGATACGGCAGAGGCCATAGCTCAGTTCGGGATCGAGATGCAGCGGATTGGGCGCGCCGGGCTGCACCGGGGGCAGGACCAGCAGGCGGTTTTCCGCATCGAGCGCCATGATGCGTGTCCATGTCGTCTCCTCGGCCAGCAGCGGCAGGGTGAGGATGGTGACGATATGGATGACGCCGCCCAGCAACAATCCGCCGATCAGCCAGAGCAGGGTGCGGATCATCGGCAATCCTCCCTGACGATGGCGGGCATGATGGTATCGGCGGAGCTGAAGCCGGACATGGCCGTGGTGTCGAAAAGGGTGAGCACGAGGCTGAAAGGTCCGGTGCCGGCCAGTTCCAGCCAATTGCCCGGCCGAAGGCGGGTGCCGACATGGATGCGCAGCGCGCCATTGGCTTCGCGGGCGATTTCACTGGAGCGCAGGGCGGCATCGGCGCCGGGCGCGGCGAGATTGATCCAGTCGGCATCGATCGCCGCCAGTGTCCAGAAGCTGGATACGGGAACTCGGCCATCGAGACGATAGGAGCAGGAAAGATCCAGCGCTTCGCCGCTGCTGTCGCTATTGGCGATGAATTGCAGGCCCTCGCTGCGGCCGAGCTGCAAGGCGGCCTCGCGGGCGATATGGCCGCGCGTATAGGGATTGGGCGCGGGCGCGCCGATATCCGGCCAGGCGGTCCATGGCCCCAATTGCACGGCGCCGAACAGCCGTCCATCGGTCAGCGCGTAATAGCTGAGCCCGAAGCCGACCGCGAGGGCGACGAGGATCGACATGAGCAGGCGCAGCACAAAACGCACGGGATCAGCTTCTCTGCCTTGGAAATAGGGATGGCCGGACCGGCTGCATCGTCAGGGCCATGGACTATAGCCCCGTTGCCGCGCCGGCGGGCGGCGCCGTGCTTGCGGTTTCGCCGGGGCCGCTATTATTGGCGAGGACGGTTTCGAAGCGGGTGGCGAGGTCGAGCAGCTTGCGGGCGGCGGCGGGCTTGAGGCTGGGCGGGCGCTCGGCGGCCAGTTCGTCCAGCGCGTCGAGATCGGCATCGGCGATGATGGGGGCAGGGGGGACGAAGTCGATGCCGAAAACCGGTTTCACCTCGATATTGGTATGGGCATAGGCCATGAATTTCTGCCAGGCGACGGTGGGCAAGAGGCCGCCGGTCAGGGTGTTGGTGGGGCGGTAATCGTCATTGCCGAGCCAGACGGCGGCGACGTAATTGCCGGTGAAGCCGGCGAACCAGGCATCGCGATAGGAAGTGGTGGTGCCGGTCTTGCCCAGGGTCGGCACGCCCTCGACCTGGGCGCGGGTGCCGGTGCCGCTGGTGACCACGGCGCGCATCATCTGGTTCATATAGGCCACGGTCTGCTCGGAAAGGACGCGCGGCTTGACCTCATCGGCATCGTGTTCCCAGATCAGTTGATCGGTGAGCGTGGTCATGCGGGTCAGGCCATAGGCCGGGGTCTTGAGGCCATGATTGGCAAAGACCGCATAGGACGAGGTCATGTCGAGCACCGATACCGAGGCGACGCCCAGCGCCAGCGACCGGGTGACCGGATATTCGGCGCGCAGGCCCATGCGATAGCTCAGCTCGGCAATGGAATCGCGACCGGTCTTGATCGACAAAGTCACCGGTACGGTGTTGATCGAGGAAGCGAAGGCACTGAGCAGCGTGGTCTGGCCGCGATAGGAGCGGCCATAATTCTGCGGGCACCAATCGCCGATACAGACCGGGCGGTCGGAAATGGTGTCGCTGGGCTTGAGCCCCAATTGCTCGAAGGCCTCGGCATAGACGAAGGGCTTGTAGGCCGAGCCGGGCTGGCGGCTGGAGACGATGGTGCGGTTGAACTGGCTCTTGGCGTAATCGGTGCCGCCGACCATGGCGCGGATGGCGCCCTCGGTATCGGTGACCACCATGGCGCCCTGATCGACGCGATATTGCACGCCCTGCTCGCGGATGACCGAATTGATCGCTTCCTCGGCATAGGCCTGCAACGTGGTGTCGATCGTGGTGCGGACGATGAAATTATTGCCCGGCGCATCGGTCTCGTCGATCAGCCGCTTGGCTTCCTCGAAGGCGTAATCGAGGAAGTAATTGGGGGAATTGAGGTCGGCGGTGCGGTCGACCGGCGCCGCCGGATGGCGGCGGGCGGCGGTGACCTGGCCTTCGGTGAGAAAGCCGCTGGCGACCAGATTGGTCAGCACCAGATTGGCCCGGCCGCGCGCCGCGGCCAGGTCGACATGCGGGGCATAGCGCGTCGGCGCCTTGAACATGCCGGCCAGCATGACCGCTTCGGCCAGGTTGATGTCCTGCACGCGCTTGCCAAAATAGAAATCGGCGGCGGCGGTGACCCCGAAATTGCCGCCGCCCATATAGGCGCGGTCGAAATAGAGCTTGAGGATCTGGTCCTTGGAATAATGCCATTCCAGCCAGACGGCCAGGAACGCCTCGACGATCTTGCGCTCCAGCGTGCGCTCGGCGGTGAGGAACATGTTCTTGGCGAGCTGCTGAGTGAGCGAGGAACCGCCCTGGGTGCTGGCATCGCCCTGGGCATTGCTGGCCAGGGCGCGCAGCGTGCCCACGACGTCGATGCCGAAATGCTCGTAGAAGCGCCGGTCCTCGGTGGCGAGCGTCGCCTTGATGAGATAATCGGGCATCTGGTCCAGCGCCACGCTGTCGTCGGAGCGGATGCCGCGCCGGCCGATCTCGTTGCCGAAACGGTCGAGGAAGATGACCGAATAATCCTCGGCCTTGTTGAAGGCGCCGCGATCGATGATGTCGAAGGCCGGCAGCGCCAGCGCCGTCATCAGCACGCAGCCGATGGCGCCGAAAGTGAAGGCGTCGGAGAGAATTTCGACGAAGAAGCGCTTGATGCCGCTGACATGGAAGCGGCTCATGAAATCCTGGTAGCGCGTATAGAACCGGCCTAAAGCCTGCCAGAATTCATAGAGCGAGGAATCCAGCCAGGCATCGGCCGCCAGCATGGAGCCGGCCGGTTTGCGCTTCTTTTCCTTGGTGTAAAACGGATCCTGCACACCGATCCCCGAAGCCAATGCCGCACTTTTGTCGCCAATGTCTGGCCAATGCAACACAATCGCTGGAATATGATTGCCTTTGCCGCCCGGCAAGCGCAAACCGGCACTATCATGAACCATCAAGGGTAAACATGGCCTTCTGGGAAGACAAAACGCTTGAGGAAATGTCGGCCGCCGAGTGGGAAGCGCTCTGCGACGGCTGCGGGCGCTGCTGTCTCATCAAGCTGGAAGACGAGGATACCGGCACGCTGATCACCTCGGATGTGCGCTGCCAATTGCTCGATGGCGATACCTGCGCCTGCACGGATTATCCCAACCGGCAGAAAAAAGTGCCCGATTGCATCAAGCTGACGCCGCAGAAAGTACGCGAAATCCCCTGGATTCCGACAACCTGCGCCTATCGGCGGCTGGCCGAGGGCAAGGGACTGGCCTGGTGGCATCCGCTGATTTCCGGCGATCCGCAGACCGTGGTGGATGTCGGCGTTTCGGTGAAGGGACGCACATTCCTGGAAACCGAAATCGACCCGGAAGACTGGGAAAAACACGCCGTGGACTGGCCCGAATGGGAACCCCCGGAACAACTCTGAGCGTGGTATTACTTACCTCCTGTTAACCATTCTGTGGCCAGATCGCCGGCAGTGGAATACGGCCCAGGACAGGCTTGATGAACAGGGTGACCATGAGCGGCAATGATGGCTTCTGGGCCCGGGTGCGCGCCGTACTCGGCCGCAATCCGGCCATGCCCGCCTATGGACAGGCCGCCATCGGCAATGCGGACAAGAAATCGCGGCCAGCCCAACGCATCGACGAGCAATTGCGCCGTGGCTGGGCCGAGGCCGGGCAGCGCCAGGTCTCGCTCTGCGTGCTGGCCATGGAAATGGACCGCTATGCCGAATATTTCTCGGCCTATGGCCGCGATGCGACCGAAGCCAGCCTCGACCGGCTCCAGGCGATCATCGCCCCGCTGCTGCCGCGCGAGACCGTCCATTGCCTGCGCAATGGCCGCGCCGGCTTCGTCCTGGTGCTGCCCGACATGCCGGTGCTGATGGCGCGCGAACTGGCCAGCCGCATCGCCACCGCCATCCGCCAGGAAGGCCTGCCCAACAAGGAAAGCCATACCGGGCAGGTGACGCTGAGCATGGGCCTGGCGGTGACCAACCCGCATGGCGGCTTCGACCGTTCGGTGCTGAACAATGCCAATCAGGCGGTGAAACGCGCCCAGCGCCGCGGCCTCGCCCGGCTCGAAGTGGTCGACCTGCGCGGCAAGCCGGAAAAGCGCAGCAAGGCAGCTTAGGCGCGCCGCCGCCAAACGCTCGTGCCATTCGAGCGCAGCTCTATGACCTTCGCCTCTAAAATCGCTCCACTGGAGCGATTTTGCCTTTGGCCGGAACGAAGTTATCCCCGCGTCACGCGGCTCGGCTATAGTTCAGGCATGGTCGACAAATTGGGTCACCCGGCGCCCCGCCGGTGGCCCCGCGATTGAGTCAACGACATGGAAGAGACGAGAGCATCCGGCCGCCGGCGGCCGCCGGATTGGGACGCCATTCGCGCCGAATATGAGGGCCGGCTGTTCCATCCCGCGCTGATCTGCGAGCGTCACGGCATCACCACGGCGCAATTGCGCTATCGCCGCGAGCAGGAAGACTGGATCAGCATGAAAGCCAGTCCACCCCGCAAGGCCGACCTGGTGGCCCGCATGCTGCGGGTGTTGAACGCACAGATCAGAGAACTGGAAAGGGCAAAGGACATGCCGATCGACAAGAAGGCAAAAGTGCTGGCCGAAGAGGTCAGGACGCTCGACAAGCTGATCGAAATGGGCGCGGCCCAACGCAATGTCGAGCCGCCGACGCGCAAGGACATGACCGACCTGCGGGCCAAGCTGGTCAAGCGCCTTGAGCAATCCGCGCGCTAGCCATGCCGCGCGCGTGGCGGCGATGGCAGGCCGTGATGTCGAGCGGGAATATTATTGCTGGCCCCGATGGGCGCGGCGCGAGCAGCGGCCGCCGCCGGGCGACTGGACCACCTGGCTGCTGATGGGCGGACGCGGCTCGGGCAAGACCAGGGCCGGCGCCGAATGGGTGCGCCGGCTGGCGCGCCGGGGCATAGCGCCGATCGCCCTGGTGGGCGAGACCATGACCGAGGCGGTCGAGATCATGGTGCGGGGCGAGAGCGGCATATTGGCGATCCATCCCGATGAGGAGCGTCCGATCCTGCGCGGCGGGAGCCGGCTGGTCTGGCCCAATGGGGTGGAGGCCACCATCATGACCGCCTCCGATCCCGAACGGTTTCGCGGGCCGCAATTTGCCGCCGCCTGGTGCGACGAGATCGGCAAATGGCCGCATGCGGAGGAGGCCTGGGACATGCTGCAATTCGGCCTGCGGCTGGGCGAGCGCCCCCGGCAATTGGCGACCACCACGCCCCGGGCGACCAGGCTGATCCGGCGGCTGCTGGACGACGAGCATACCAGCGTGGTGCGGATGGCGACGCAGGACAATTGGAAATTCCTGGCGCCGACTTTTTTCGACGCCGTGGTGGCGCGCTATCGCGGCACGGTTTTGGGGCGGCAGGAGCTGGATGGCGAGCTGATCGAGGACCGTATCGACGCGCTCTGGCAGCGCAGCATGTTTCGCCCGGCCGAGGGCGGCGCCGAGGGACGGATCGTCGTGGCGGTGGACCCGCCGGTAACCGGCACGGCGCGCTCGGACGCCTGCGGCATCGTCGTCGCCGGCCAGCGGGGCGAGGGCGCCGTGGTGCTGGAGGATGCGACGCTCAAGGGCATCATGCCCAGAATCTGGGCGGAGCGGGCGGTGGCTGCCTATCGGGCGCATGAGGCCGATTGCATCGTGGTGGAAGTGAACCAGGGCGGCGATCTGGTGCGGCAATTGCTGGAACAGGTGGGCTCGAACGTGCCGGTGCGCGCGGTGCGGGCCAGCCGCGGCAAATGGGTGCGGGCCGAGCCGGTGGCGGCGCTTTATGCGCGAGGCCTGGTGCAGCACGTGCCGGGGCTGACGGCGCTGGAAGACGAACTCTGCGCCTTCGGTCCGGACGGCAAGGCCGAGGGCCATTCGCCGGACCGGGTGGACGCGCTGGTCTGGGCATTGACGGAACTGGTGCTGAACGAGGTGAGGCCAAGGATCAGGGGCTTATAGCCGGCCGCAGGCAAATTCGCATTGCGTTCCCCTCTTTCAAACGCCCGATAGACTTCATGGTGAGCTCGATCCACGAGGTCGCGGCCACGGATTTGCCGACCTCGTCCTTCGACAAGCTCAGGATGAGGTCTAGGAGAAAATTGTGTGCGCCCCACCCTGAATGGCTTCCCGCGAGGGGCGAGGGGAGGGCGGTGGTTGCTGCGATACAGGAACAAAGAAAATGCCCAATTGGATGAACCGCCTGTTCGGCGGGCGAACCGACGCGCCCGGCGAAACCAAAGCCTTTGCCGGGCAGGCCATGCTGACGCTGAGCCAGCTCGGGCCGGCGCAATGGAGCGGGCGGGGTTATGCCAGCCTGGTCAACCAGGGCTTCATGCGCAATCCGGTGGTCTATCGCTGCGTGCGGCTGATCGCCGAGACGGCGAACCGGGTGCCGCTGGTGGTGCAGGTGGACGGCAAGCCGGCCAGCGAGCATCCGCTGGCCCTGTTGCTGGAGCGGCCCAATGGGCGGCAATCGGGCCCCGAATTGCTGGAGGCGGTCTATGCCTATCTGCAAACGGCCGGCAATGCCTATCTGCAGGCGGGCATGGTCGACGGTGTGGTGCGTACGCTCTATTGCCTCAGGCCCGACCGGATGAGCGTCGTCGCCGGGCGCGACGGCTGGCCGATCGCCTATGATTACAAGGCCGGGGGCAAGGCGGTGCGGCTGTCGCAGGAGGCGCTGCCGGTGCCCGGCGTGCTGCATGTGGCGCTGTTTCACCCCATGGACGATCATTACGGCATGGGGCCGCTGGAAGCGGCGCAGACCAGCCTCGATATTCACAATGCCAGCGCGCAATGGAACAAGGCGCTGCTCGACAATGCGGCGCGGCCCAGCGGGGCCCTGGTCTATTCGGCCGGCAATGGCAGCCTGACCGAGGAACAGTTCAACCGGCTCAAGGATGAACTGGAGGAGCAGTTCTCCGGGGCCGGCAATGCCGGCAGGCCCATGGTGCTCGATGGCGGGCTGGACTGGAAGGCGCTGGCCATGAGCCCGCGCGACATGGATTTCATCGAGGCGCGGAACGCCGCGGCGCGCGACATCGCGCTGGCCTTCGGCGTGCCGCCCATGCTGCTCGGCATTCCCGGCGACAATACCTATGCCAATATGGCCGAAGCCAACCGGACGCTGTGGCGCCAGACCCTGGTGCCGCTGGTGGTGCGGGTGGCGCAGGAATTGAGCCTGTGGCTGGAGCCGGCCTTTGCCGGCGCCGAGATCGTGCCGGATTTCGACAAGGTCGAGGCCCTGGCCGAGGACCGGGCGGCACTCTGGGAGCGGGTGGGCGCCGCCGAATTTCTGAGCGACGCGGAGAAGCGGGCGATGGTGGGGCTTTAGCCCCTTTGTCTGGGGGACAAAGGGGCGCCGCGCACTTGGTCGGGCGCCCTACAATGTTCTCGTAGGCCTCATCCTGAGCTTGTCGAAGGACGAGGTCGCGGCCACCGAGCTGCCGACCTCGTGGTTCGACAGGCTCACCATGAGGTCTAGGGGGCGTCGGTGCATGACCATAACATCGCCGGCGGTGCGGGCCGGTGGTCGAGGAGAGAAAAATGGACGACCTGACCAAAACCATCGTCGAGCGCGGGGACCTGGCGCATCTGGCTTTGTTTCTCTGGGCCAGCGGTTCCAGCGCCTTGCTGGTGTGGAGCCTGCGGGAGATGGCGCGGGTGAATCGGCACTTCAACGATTTCGTGCAGGAGATCGCCTCGTTGAATCGACTGTTTCGCAGGGAGGACTAAATCGATGGCAAACAAGCAGAAACGGGAAAGTGCGCAGCAGACCTTCCGCCAGTTCGCCTGGAACCTGGCGGGGACGCTGGCCGACAAGCAGCGCGGGGCGCCGCCGCCCAAGACAGGCGGAGGCAAACGCTGATGGCCGCCATCGCCATCGACGCCGAGGGCCGGTTCGCGGGTTATGCCAGCCTGTTCAACCGGCTCGATAGCGGCGGCGATATCGTCTTGCCGGGGGCGTTCGCCAAATCGCTGGCGCGCAAGCGCGGGCGCATCCGGCTGTTGTTCCAGCACGATCCCAAGGAGCCGGTGGGCCTCTGGGAGAGCCTGGCGGAAGATCGCCACGGCCTGTTCGTGACCGGAAGACTGGTGCCCGGCGTGCCGCGGGCCGAGGCGCTGAAGCGGCTGATCGAGAGCCGGGCGCTCGACGGTCTTTCCATCGGCTTTCGCACGGTGAAGGCCAGCCGCGAGGCGGGGACGGGGTATCGGCGCCTGCACGAGATCGACCTCTATGAAATTTCCATCGTGACTTTCCCGATGATGGAGGAGGCGCGCATCGCCGCCTCCCTCTCGGCCGGCGCCGCCATCGCGGCCGCCACCAAGACCATCCGCAACCGATAGAAGGATACCGACATGGATCGGATTGACGACGGCCTCGAGACCAAGGCCGGCGCGGGCAGCGATATTGCCGCGCTTTTCGCGGAATTTTCCGGCGCCTTCGAGGAATTCAAGCGCACCAATGACCGGCGCCTGGGCGAGATCGAGAAACGCGGCAGCGCCGATGGTCTGCTGGAAGGCAAGCTGGACCGGCTGAACGCCGTGCTCGACGGACACAAGGCGGCCATGGACCGCGCCAGTGCCGAACGCCGGCGCCCGGTCATCGAGGGCAAGGGCGAGATCGCCGACGGCGAATACAAGGAGGCCTTTTCGGCCTATGTGAAGCGCGGCGAGGAAAAGGCGCTGCAGATCGGCGTCAATGCCGATGGCGGCTATGTGGTGCCGGCCGAGGTCGAGGGCGAAATCACCCGGCTGATGACCCATATTTCGCCGATCCGCGCCATTGCCGGGGCGCGGCAGGTCTCCGGCGCGGTCTATAAGCGCCCGATCACGCTGAGCGGGCCGCAGACCGGCTGGGTGGGCGAGACGGCGAGCCGCCCGACCACCGACAGCCAGGTGCTGACGGAACTGAGCTATCCCACCACCGAACTCTACGCCATGCCGGCGGCCACCACCGCCTTTCTCGACGATGCGGCGGTGGATGTGGGCCAGTGGATCGCCGACGAGGTCAATGCCGCCTTTGCGGCGCAGGAAACCACGGCTTTCGTCAACGGCGACGGCAACAACAAGCCCAGTGGCTTCCTCAACGCCGGCAAGGTGGCCGAGAGCGGCTGGGAATGGGGCAAGCTGGGCTATCTGGCCACCGGCAATGCCGCCGCCTTGCCGGCCAGCCATGGCGCCGATGTGCTCATCGATCTGGTCTATGCGCTGAAGGCCGGCTATCGGCAGAATGCCAGCTGGGTGATGAACCGCAAGACCCAAGGCGCGCTGCGCAAGCTCAAGGATGCCGAGGGCAATTATCTCTGGCAGCCGGCGGCGGCGGCGGATGGGCGCGCCAGCTTCATGGGCTTCCCGCTGGTCGAGGCCGAGGACATGCCCAATATCGCCGCGGACAGCTTTTCCATCGCCTTCGGCGATTTCCGCCGCGGCTATCTGATCGTCGACCGCCAGGGGGTGAGCGTGCTGCGCGACCCGTTCAGCGCCAAGCCCTATGTGCTGTTCTACACCACCAAGCGGGTGGGCGGCGGGGTGGCCGATTACGACGCGATCAAGCTGCTGAAATTCGGCACCTCGTAAGGCCGTGATCCTGGCCATCTGAAGCGAAAGCCCTGCGCTCCGGTGCTCGGGCTTTCGCTCCATCTGCCTCAGGCTGACGGCCCTCCCTTTCGGCGCCGCGCCCAACACAAGATCGGAACAAGAACATGACCTCTTTTCTCCTGGCGGGCCCCGCCGAGGAGCCGGTTTCGCTCGCCGAGGCCAAGGCGTTTCTCAAGGTGGATGGCAATGACGAAGACGCGCTGATCGAGACGCTGATCGGGGCGGCGCGGCTGCATGTCGAAAGCGTCACCGGCAAGGCGCTGCTGGCGCAGAGCTGGCGCGTGGTGCTCGACGACTGGCCGCCGGGCGGTGTGGTCAAACTGCCGATGTCGCCGCTGATCGCGGTGACCAATATTGCCGCCATCGACGACAATGGTGGCAGCCATGATATCGATCTCGGCCAGTTCCGATCGGAACCGGACCGGCTGATCCTGCCGCGCGTGGTGGCCGGCATGCCGACAATGCAGCACCGGCAGGGGATCGAGATCGATTACGATGCCGGCTATGGCAGCGAACCGGAAGATGTGCCGGCCGATCTGCGCCAGGCGCTGCTGGGTCTGGTGGCGCATTGGCACGAACATCGCGACGCGGTGATCGTGGCGGGCTCGGGGGCCATCGTGCCCTCGGGCTTCGAGCGCATGGTCGCTTCCTATAAGCGGGTGCGGCTATGAGCGAGCGGCTGCCGGCCTTGGGCACCCTGACCGACAGGGTGGCGCTGAAGCGGCGCGAAAGCGTCGGCGATGGCGGGGGCGGGCATGAGCGGCTCTACCTGCCCGCCGGCAATCTCTGGGCGCGGGTGCGCAGCCTTTCCGGGCGGCAGGGCGTCAATGCCGACGGAAGGGCGGTGGCGATTTCGCACAGCGTGGTGCTGCGCTTCCGCAACGACATCGCGCCGGGCGACCGCATCGTCTATCGCGGGCGAAACCTGGATGTGGTGAGCACGGCCGATCTCAACGGGCGGCGGGCCTATCTCAGCTGCACTTGCAGCGAAACCAGTTTCACGGGGTAGGCCATGCACCCGATTGCGGCTTTGCAGGCGGCGCTGGTGACGGCGCTGGAGAGCGATGCGGCGCTGGCGGCGCTGATCGGGGCAGGGGGCATATTCGACGCGCCGCCCCGCCAGCGCCAGGCGCCCTATGTGGTGATCGACCGGCACGATATGCGCCAGCGCGACGGCGACGAGACGCCGGGACAGGAACACCGGCTCCTGCTGCATTGCTGGAGCGACCAGCCCAGCCGCAAGGCGGCGCTGGCGATTGCCGAGCGCGTGGTGGCTCTGGCGCTGGCGGTGGCGCCATCCGCTTTGGCCGTGACCCATGCCGGGCATGTGCGGACCGAGACGATGATCGACAAGGCGACCGGGCAGGCCCGGGCCGCGGTTCTGCTGCGGTTTTTGAGCGAGTGACGGGCCCACGATGGGTCGTCGAGGCAATTGCGAATATGGGAGACACATATGGCAGCCCAGAGCGGCAAGGACATGCTTCTTAAACTCGACCAGACGGGATCGGGAAGCTTCGTGACGGTGGCGGGGCTGCGCACGCGCAGCCTCAATTTCAATGCGGCCAGCGTCGATACGACGGATCAGGAAAGCGCCGGGCGCTGGCGGGAATTGCTGGCCGGTGGCGGGGTGAAGCGGGCTTCGGTTGCCGGATCGGGCGTGTTCAAGGACCAGGCTTCGGACGCGGCGATCCGCGGGCTGTTCTTCGCCGGAACGATCCGGGAATGGCAATTGATCCTGCCGCATTTCGGCGTGGTGCAGGGACCGTTCCAGATCGTGGCGCTGGAATTTTCGGCCGACCATGCCGGGGAGGTGACCTTCGACCTGGCGCTGGAAAGCGCCGGGGAAGTGACGTTCACGGCGGTGTAGTTTGAAGGCCCCCTTGCTCATAAAGAGGAACAGAATGACCAATATCCATCGTGGGGAAATCGCCGCCGAGATCGGGGGCGAGGTACGGACATTGTGCCTGACGCTGGGGGCGCTGGCGGAGCTGGAAGCGCGGCTGGGGGCGGGGGATCTGGGCGGCCTGGCGGAGCGCTTTGCCGAAGGGCGGGTTTCGGCGCGCGACCTGACGGCGATCCTGGGAGCGGGGCTGCGGGGCGGCGGCAATGCGATCGGCGATGACGACCTGGCGCGGATGAGCGTCGAGGGCGGATTGCGCGGCGCGGCGGAAATCGCGGTGCGGCTGCTTACGGCGACGTTTGGAGATGCGGCATGAACGCCTTTCCCTGGAAGGAGGCCATGCGCTTCGGGCTGGGCGTGCTGCGCCTGCCGCCCGAGGCCTTCTGGAAGATGACGCCGCGCGAACTGGCCTCGGCCTGGGGCGCGCTGCTGGGGGACCGGGCCGGGCCGCTGGACCGGAACGGGCTGCAAACATTGATGGAGCGCTTTCCCGATGGCCAATGATCTGTTCGGCGAGGAATTTCGCGATGAGCTGAGCGATGTATCGGTGGAATTGCGGCGCATCGGCGACCTGGCCGATGGCGTGGCCAGTTCGGTCAGCCGGGCGTTTCGTGGCGCGGTGCTGGATGGGAAATCCTTCCGCTCGGTGCTGAGCGATATTGCCTGTGCCTTTGCCGATATTGCCTTGAAAGCCGCATTCAAGCCGCTGGGTACACTGGTGGGCGGGCTGGTGGAAAATATCTTTGCCGCCACCAATCCGGCCCTGGGCGGGGTGACGCCCTTCGCCAAGGGCGGGGTGATCGCCAGCCCGAGCTATTTCCCGCTGGGACGGAGCATGGGGCTGGCCGGCGAGGCGGGACCGGAGGCGATCATGCCATTGCAGCGCGGATCGGATGGGCGGCTGGGCGTCGCCGGCGGCGGCGGGGCGGTGCAGGTGACGTTCAACGTGACGGCCAGCGATGCGCGCAGCTTCGCGGCGAGCGAGGCGGAGGTCAGCGCCATGCTGCTGCGCGCGGTGCGAAGGGGCACGCGGGGGAGCTGACCTCCCCATTCTTCTCCCGCCGGGGAGAAGGTGCCCGCCGGGCGGATGAGGGATGCTTCAGCGAACGCAGCGCCGTGGAGGTGCCCCCCTCTCCGACTCGGCTTCGCCGAGCCACCTCTCCCCGAGGGGGAGAGGAATAGAGGGGCATGCGGGGAGTTGAGGCACCCCATTCTTCTCCCCGCCGGGGAGAGAGCCACCTCTTTCCGAGGGGGAGAGGAATAGAGGAGAACAAGATGGCCTTTCATCATATCCGCTTCCCGCTCGATATCGCGCTGGGGGCGCGGGGTGGGCCGGAGCGGCGGACCGATGTGGTGACGCTGGCGGGCGGGGGTGAGCGGCGCAATGGGCGCTGGGCGCATTCGCGGCGGCGCTACAATGCCGGCTACGGCGTCAAATCGCGGGCCGACATGCAGGCGGTACTGGCGTTCTTCGAGGAACGGCGCGGGCGGCTGCATGGTTTTCTGTGGCGCGACGGGCTGGATCATTCCTCGGGCGGCGCGGTGCCGACGCCGAACGACCAGGAATTGGGAACCGGCGATGGCCTGCGGACCCAGTTTCAACTGGTCAAGCGCTATGGCGCGGGTTTCGATCCCTATCTGCGCCCTGTCGCCAAACCGGTCGCCGGCAGCGTGCGCATCGCCATCGATGGTGCCGAACTGGCGTCGGGCTGGGTGCTGGACGCAAGCACGGGAATTGTCGGCTTCGACGTCGCGCCGGGGCCTGGCACCAAGGTGACAGCCGGCTTTCTGTTCGATGTGCCGGTGCGCTTCGATACCGACCGGCTGGATATCGAGCTCAACAATTTCGACGGAGCCGAAGCGCCGAGCATTCCGCTGGTGGAGATCTTGCCATGAGGCAGGTGCCGGACGATCTGGCGGCGCATCTGGCGCAGGGGGAAACCAATATTGCCCGATGCTGGCGGCTGATCCGCAGCGACGGCGTGGTGCTGGGCTTCACCGACCATGACCGGACGCTCACAGTGGAGGGAACGGCATGTGCGCCAACCTTCGGGCTCGATGGCGGGGAAGTGCCGGCGCGTTTGGGGGCGCAGGTGGAGACCGGCGAAGTGCTGGGCGTGCTGGACAGCGCCGCCATTGCCGAAGAGGACATCCTGCTGGGGCGCTATGACGGGGCGCTGGTTGAGAGCTGGCTGGTGAACTGGGCGGCGCCGGAGCAGCGCCTGCTGCTGCGCGTGGACCATATCGGTGAAATCACCCGGGAAGACGGGGTATTTCGCGCCGAATTGCGCTCGCCGCAACAGGCGCTGAACGTGACCCGGGGGCGGCTTTATCAGGGGCTGTGCGATGCCAGTTTGGGGGACGGACGCTGCCGGGTCGATCTCGACCTGCCCGCCTATAAGGGTGCGGCGACGGTGCTCGAAATACGCGATCCATTCGAGGTGCTGGTGGGCGGGCTGTCCGGCTTCGAGGAGGGCTGGTTCGCCTTCGGCATGGGACATTGGGGCAGCGGCAAGCGCGACGGATTGGCGGATGCGGTGCTGACCCATAGGCGGGTGCCGGAGGGCGACGTTCTGGGCTTTGCCGCGCGGGTGGGCGAATGGCTATTGGCCGATGACATCCTGACGGTGACGGCGGGCTGCGACCGGCGCTTCGCCACCTGCAAGGCGCGGTTCGGCAATCAGCGTAATTTCCGCGGCTTTCCGCATGTGCCGGGCAATGATTACGTGCTGCGCCATCCGCGTCGGGGCGATGCGCTGGATGGAAGGGCCCTGGTGCCGTGAACGGGGAAATCGTGGTTGCGGCGGCCCGGCAATGGCTGGGCACGCCCTATCGGCATCGGGCCTCGACGCGAGGCGCGGGCTGCGATTGCCTGGGCTTGCTGCGCGGGGTGTGGCGGACGCTTTATGGCGACGAGCCGGCGGCGATACCGCCTTATCGGGCGGATTGGCGCGATCCCCGAAATGACGGGGCGCTGCAAGCGGCGGCCGAGCGGTTTCTGCTGGCGGAGGCGGGAGAGGCCGCGGCGGGGCAGGTCGTGCTGTTTCGGCTGGCCGGGCTCGAACACGCGCGCCATTGCGGCATCATGGTTTCGGCGGATCGCTTCATCCACGCGCAGGAGCATCTGGGCGTGGTGGAAGGGAATGTCACCATGGGCTGGGCGCGACGGGTGAGTGGACGGTTTCGGTTTCCTGAGGTTCCCGGCTTGCCGTAACCCCCTCATCCGCCCCTTCGGGGCACCTTCTCCCCGAGGGGGAGAAGAATAGCATCACGCTTTTTCCGTTCCCTTCTCCCTCAGGGAGAGGGGCAAGGGGATTTCAACAACAGGGATAAATCCATGGCCACTCTGGCACTTTCGGTGGCCGGGCAATTTGTCGGCGGCATGGTTGGCGGGCCGATCGGCGCGACTATTGGCCGGGCATTGGGCGCGCTGGCGGGCAGCGCCATGGATGGCATGCTGTTCGGCGAACAGCGCCAGGCCGAGGCGCCGATATTCGATGTGCGGCTGGGCGGTTCGAGCGAAGGCGCGGCCATTCCCCGGCTTTACGGCTGGGGGCGGCTGTCGGGGAACATCATCTGGGCGCGGGAATTGCTGCGTCATGTGACCGAAACGGCGGGCGCGAAAGGCTTCGCTCCGCCGCCCGAGCAGCAGGAGGAAGTGCTGGCCAGCTTCGCGCTGGGCTTCTGCGAGGGTCCGGTGGCGCGGCTGGGGCGCATCTGGGCCGATGGGCAATTGCTCGATACGCGCGGGCTCAATCTGCGCTTCTATCATGGCGACGAGGAGCAGCTTCCCGACAGCCTGATCGAGGCGGTGCAGGGCCCGGGCAATGCGCCGGCCTATCGCGGGCTCTGCTATCTGGTGGTCGAGAACCTGCCGCTCAGCCGCTTCGGCAATCGCATTCCGCAATTGTCGGCGGAGCTGTGCCGGGTGGTGGGGGAACTGGAGCCGGCCATCAGGGCGGTGACGGTAATCCCGGGAGCGACCGAGTTCGGCTATGATCCGGTGCCGCGGGTGCGCGTGATCGGCGCCGGCGAGGGAGCGAGCGAGAATTCGCATCTGATGGCCGGGGTGAGCAACTGGACCTGGTCGATCGACGAATTGGTGGCGCTCTGTCCCAACCTCAAACATGTGGCTCTGGTGGTGAGCTGGTTCGGCGACGATCTGCGCGCCGGCACCTGTTCGGTGCGGCCGCGCGTCGAGGGGGCCGAACGGACCATCGAGGGGACGACGTGGAGCGTGGCGGGCCTCGGGCGCGGCGACGTGCCCCTGGCATCGAGCCATGGAGGCGGCGCGGCTTATGGCGGCACGCCGTCCGACGCCTCGGTGCTGGCGGCGATTGCCGATCTCAAGGCGCGGGGGCTCAGCATCACGCTCTATCCGCTGATGCTGATGGATGTGCCGGCGGGCAATGGGCTGGCGGACCCCTATGGCGGGGCGGAGCAGGGCGCCTATCCCTGGCGCGGGCGCATCACCTGCCACCCGGCGCCGGGCCGGCCCGGTTCGCCCGATGGCAGTGCGGCGGCGGCGGCGCAGGTGGCGGCTTTCGTGCCGGGTTACCGGGCCATGGTGCGCCATTATGCCAATCTCTGCGTGGCCGCCGGTGGCGTGGATGCCTTGCTGATCGGCTCGGAAATGCGCGGGCTGACGCAGGTGCGGGGGGCGGGGAACAGCTTTCCGTTCGTGGCGGCACTGGTGGCACTGGCGGCGGAAGCGCGGGCCATTGTCGGGCCGGCGACTAAGCTGACCTATGCGGCCGATTGGAGCGAATATTCGGGCTATCAGCCGGATGGCGAGAAATTCTTCCATCTCGATCCGCTCTGGGCCTCGCCCGATATCGACGCCATCGGCATCGACAATTACATGCCGCTCGGCGATTGGCGCGATGGCGAGAACCATGCCGATGCCGAGATGGCAGCGACAGGCTATGAGCTGGATTATCTCGGCGGCAATATTGCGGGCGGCGAGGGGTTCGACTGGTTCTATGCCGATGACGCCGACAGGCGGGCGCAGCTGCGGACGCCGATCGGCGACGGCGCCCATGGCGAGCCCTGGATCTGGCGCTACAAGGATCTCCGCGCCTTCTGGAGCGAGCGGCATTACGACCGGCCGGGCGGGGTGCGTAGCTCGGTGCCGACGGCCTGGCTGCCGGGCTCGAAACCGATCTGGCTGACGGAAATCGGCTGCGGCGCCGTCGACAAGGGAGCGAACCAGCCCAATATTTTCGGCGACGACAAGAGCGCCGAGGGCGGGCGGCCCTATTTTTCCAGCGGCTTGCCGGATGGCTTGATCCAGCGGCAATTCCTGCGCGCCCATCACCGCTATTGGGCCGATCCCGCCAATAATCCCCCCGGCATGGTCGATCCCGAACGGCTCTATTGCTGGACCTGGGACGCGCGGCCCTTTCCCAGCTTTCCGGCGCTGGAAGAGGTGTGGGCGGATGGCCCGAACCATAGCAATGGCCATTGGCTGACCGGGCGGCTGGGGGCGCTGGCCAGCGACGAATTGGTGAGCG
Organism: Devosia sp. YIM 151766; assembly: GCF_030285925.1. NCBI lineage: Bacteria > Pseudomonadati > Pseudomonadota > Alphaproteobacteria > Hyphomicrobiales > Devosiaceae > Devosia > Devosia sp. YIM 151766. Next base: position 784,023 of record NZ_CP127251.1, read on the forward strand.
CCATCGCTGCTGATCATGATTGCGTGGTGCGGGCGGCGCCGGCCACGCCGCTGATCGGCGGCATGCTGATCAGCGGACCGGGCACGGCGCGCCAGGCCATCGAGCCGGTGCTGGACATTACCGGGCAGGTGCTGACGGCGCGCCATGGGGATATCGTCGCGCTGGTGCAGGGGCGCGGGGAGGCCGTTACCTTCGAAACGGCGGCGCTGGCGGCGGATGAGGCGCCGATCCTGTCGCGGCGGCGCAGCGGCGCGGCTGAATTGCCGGGGCGGCTGGCGCTGGGGCATCTCGACCGGGAGCGGGATTATCTTGCGGCCAATGCGACGGCCTTGCGGCCCGGCAATGGGCCACTGATCTCCGAGACGCTGTCCATGGTGCTGGATGGCGCGGCGGCGCGGCGGGCGGCGGAAAAGCTGCTGGATCGCCGGGTCATGGCGGCGGACCGGCTGGAGCTGGCGCTGCCGCCGGGCCAGGTCGCATTGGAGCCCGGCGACCGCATCGCCCTGCCGGACGTGGCGGAGGGTCCGTTCGAAATCACCGAAATCCGCGACGGCACGGTAAGGCGGATCACCGCCATGGCGGTGCCTCGTCAGGACGCCGTGGCGACGGGGCTGGACCGTCCGCGCGGCGGGTTGGGCGTTCCGCCGCCACAGGTAATGCCGGTTCTGGTGACGGCGCATCTGCCGGCCTTGCCGGACGATCCGCTGCGCACGCGGCTGCTGATCGGCGCTTATGCGAGGCCCTGGCCGGGCCTGGTGCAGGTGGCGGAGGCGAGCAGCGGCGGCGTGCTGGCCGAACTGGCGCGGCCATTGGCGATGGGCGAGACCTTGTCGCCGCTCGCCGCCGGGCCGCGGGCGGTGTGGGATCGCGGCAATGCGCTGGAGATCGAGCTGGCTTCGGGGCATCTGGCCGATGTGGAGGAACTGGCCGCCCTGGCCGGCAACAACCGCATCGCCGTGGAGAGTGATGGCGGCAGCTGGGAGGTGATCGGCTTTGCCGGAGCCGAATTGCTGGCGCCGAAGCGCTACCGGCTCACCCAGCTGCTGCGCGGATTGGACGGCACGGATGCGGGAATGGGACCGATATCGGCGGGGCGGCGGGTGATGCTGCTCGACGGCCGCGCCGCGCTCTTGCCGGTCGAGGCGCACCGGATCGGCGAGAGCCGAATTCTGCGCTGCCATGCCGGCGCCGGAGATGTCACGGGCCAGGAGATATTGGTGTCGCCCGAAGCCGGGCCGGCACTGCCGCTGGCGCCGGTGCATCTGCGCGCCATGCGGCTCGGCGATGGCGCCATCGACCTGCGCTGGATCCGCCGCAGCCGCGCCGACGGCGACGGCTGGGGCATGGCGGAGCCGATATTGGAACACGTGCCGGAGGCTTGGCAGGTGCGCATCTTCGACGGCGCGACAGCTGTACGGACCATCGAAACGGACAGCGTCGCCGCCAGCTACGGCGCGGCCGAGCAGCTCGCCGATTTCGGCGGGCCGGTTGGCGCCTTCACCTTCAGCATTGCCCAGTCGAGCCCGGTCCTGGGGCCGGGCCATGCAGCTTGGGGAGCCTTTCATGACTGATACGCGGTTCGAGATTTGCCTCGCCGAAGTGCTGCGGCACGAGGGCGGCTATGTCGATCATCCGTCCGATCCGGGCGGTGCGACCAATATGGGCGTCACCCGCAAGACGCTGGCGCGCTGGCGTCATGTCTCGCCCTGGTGGGACCTGCACAAATCCGAGGTGCAGACGCTAACCCGTACGGAAGCGACGAGCATCTATCGAGCCCTTTATTGGGACCTCTGCCGGGCAGGGGACCTGCCGCGGGGAATCGATCTGGCGGTTTTCGACTATGCGGTCAATTCCGGCCCCGACCGGGCCATCCGCGCCTTGCAGACGGTGCTCGGCGTGGTGGTGGACGGGCTGGTCGGGCCGCTGACCATCGGCGCGGCCGCCAGGGCCGATGCCGGCAAGGCGATCAATGCGCTTTGCGACCGGCGGCTCGGTTTCCTGCGGGGATTAGCCAGTTTCGCAACCTTTGGGCGCGGCTGGACCAGCCGCGTCGCCGCGATCCGGGCAGCGGCTTTGGCCGTCGCGCCCAACACCACTTCATCCAAACCGGGAGATATGATCATGGACATCCTGTCCGGCTATAAAACCTATATCGTTGCGGCGATGATGCTGCTGGCCGGCCTGGCGCAGATGCTGGGGCTCGATGTGCCGGTGATGGAGGGCAGCTCCGCCGGCAGCCTGATGCTGGAAGCCATGGCTATCCTGTTCCTGCGGCGCGGGCTGAAGGGAGATATCGGCAAGGCGTGATGCCCTTGTGCCGCGCCTCCAGCTGTCCGATATTGAGGAGGCACAGAAAGGGACAGCCATGGCGCAGCGCCTGTTCAATGTATCCGCCCATTGGGATAGCGAGGCACAGGTCTATTATTCCGAGAGCGACATTGTCGGCCTTCACATCGAAGCGCCGGACCTCGATATATTCGAAAGCGTACTCATGGAGGTCGCTCCAGGCCTGATCGTGGCGAACCACATGTCGCCGGAGGCTCTCGAAACCGGCAAGCCGGAAGAATTGATCCCTGCCATCCTGTGGCGCCGACCCGAAGGCCGGGCCGCGTAGTGGTCGCCGGTTACTACGCCGCAGTCACCAAGGAATTGCGGCGGCTGGGCTTCTTGTATCAGTCAAATGCCAAGGGCTCGCACGAGAAATGGGCCAACGAGGCTGGCAGGGTCCTCGTCGTGCCACGAAATTTGATGAGCCGGCACACGGCGAATGCCATAATGAAGGATGCAGGGAGCGCGCTAAAAATTTGAATGCCTGCCTCATTCATGTCCCATTCAGCAAGCAAGCGCTATTGGTCTGGACATGAAAACGAACGCCCCCAAACCCTCCGCTTCCATCGCCTTGGCTCTGGCCTTGGCGCTTGCCCTTGCGGGCTCCGGCTCGGCGCAGGCGCAGGCCTGTCTCGACAAGCGCCAGATTCAGGAGGCGGTGGCTTCCGGCCAGATTCTGTCGCTCGATGCGGTGCTCGCCACGGCGGGGGTCGATCGCAACGCCGAAATTCTCAACGTGCAGGTCTGTGATCAGGGCGGCGCACTGGTCTATGTCATCGGCGTACTGGCCCCGGACGGCCAGGCGCAGAACCTGACTTTGAACGCGCAATAGCGACAAGGCGGCGGGGGCACAGCGATGCGTATTCTGGTTGTTGAAGACGATGCCAATCTCAATCGGCAGCTCAAGGATGCGCTGGTCGAGGCCGGCTATGCGGTCGATGTGGCGTTCGATGGCGAGGAAGGGCACTTTCTCGGCGATACCGAACCCTATGATGCCATCGTCCTCGATATCGGCCTGCCGCAAATGGATGGGCTTTCGGTGCTGGAAGAATGGCGCCGGGCCGGCAAGGTGACGCCGGTGCTATTGCTGACGGCGCGCGACCGCTGGACCGACAAGGTGCAGGGCATCGATGCCGGCGCCGACGATTACGTGGCCAAGCCCTTCCATATGGAAGAGGTGCTGGCGCGGCTGCGGGCCTTGGTGCGCCGCGCCGCCGGCCTGGCCAGCAATGAGATCGTCGCCGGTCCGGTGCGGCTCGATGCGCGTTCGGGCAAGGTGACGGTGGATGGCCAGGCGATCAAGCTCACCAGCCACGAATTGCGCCTGCTGAGCTATCTCATGCATCACAAGGGCAAGGTGATTTCGCGCACCGAGCTGACCGAGCATCTCTACGACCAGGATTTCGACCGCGACAGCAATACGATCGAGGTTTTCGTCGGCCGCCTGCGCAAGAAGCTGCCCGAGGACTGTATCCAGACCGTGCGCGGGCTGGGCTATCAGATCGTCGGGGAATAGCGGGTGCACGTGGCCATCGGCACTTGGGACGCGAGGTCCTTAGCCCCCTCCCCCCCGAGGGGGCGCGCGCCGACACCAAGATTCGGCCGCCATGCTGCGTAAGGGCTCCATCGCCGCTTCGCTGATCTGGCTTTCAGCCGGCTGGCTGGTGCTGGCGCTGGTGGCCACCGGTTTTCTGCTCAGCGATCTTTATTCCCGCGCCCTCGACACCACGCTGACCCAGACGCTGGATTTCAACGTCGAAAGCCTGGCGGGGGCGCTGCTGGAAACCCGCGATCCGCAGAATCCCGATATCGCATTGATCGATCCGCGCTTCGAGCGGCCGCGCTCGGGCTGGTACTGGATCATCCGCGATGGCGAGGGCAACCTGGTCAATCTTTCCACCTCGGTCGTCGGCATCGATTTGCAGGGCGTGGGCGCGGCTGCCGATGCGCTGGGGCGCAGCACCGAGGTGATCGACGACCCGTTCGGCACCCGATTGCGCATGGTGGAGCGCAGCGTCTCGCTCGGCCAGGAGAGCTATCGCATCACCGTTGCTGGCAATCTCACCGAAATCCTGGCGCTGGTGGATGATTTCCGCGGCCAGGCCTTTATCGTGCTGGGCGCCGTGGGGGTGATGCTGGCGGTGATGAGCGGCATCGTCGCCCGTATCGCCCTGCGGCCCATAGCGCGGTTGAGCGAGGCGGTGGAGGCGGTGCGCGAAGGCGAGAGTGCCGAGGTTTCGGGCAGCTATCCCACGGAAATCGCGCCGCTGGCGGCGGAGGTCAACGAATTGCTGCGCTCCAATGCGCAGATCATCGAACGGGCGCGCAACCAGGTCGGCAACCTCGCCCATGCCCTCAAGACCCCCATTGCCGTCCTGCGCAACGAGGCCGGGGCCGGCAAGGGGGCGCTGGCCGACGTGGTTTCCAGCGAAACCGAGAAGATGAGCAATATGGTCTCGACCTATCTGGAGCGGGCGCGGCTGGCGGCGCGCACTTCGGTGGTGGGCAAAAAGGCCGACGCCGCCGCGATCATATCGCGGCTGGCGCGGGTGATGGGAAAAATCCATGCCGACGTCACCGTATCGTTCGATGAGCCCGGGTCTTCGCTGCCCTGGTTCCGGGGCGATGAGGCGGACCTGGAAGAGATGGTCGGCAATCTGCTCGATAATGCCTGCAAATGGTCCCGAGGTCAGGTCGGCATCGCTCTTTCTGCCGAGAACGGATCCAAAGGCCGCCAACTTCTGGTCCGTATCGAGGACAATGGAACGGGCCTGTCCGAAGACGACGCGCAGAAAGTGTTGCGCCGCGGCGTCAGGCTGGACGAGAAAACACCGGGCACCGGACTGGGGCTGGATATTGTCAAGGAACTGGTCGATGTCTATGGCGGCAGCCTGGAATTCAAGCAATCGCCATTGGGTGGGCTGCTGGTGGAACTGCGTCTGCCCATGGCGCGGCGCGGCAGGCAGGTTCGAACAAGTGGAACCTGACGCACTTTCGCCGCATTAGCGACAATAAACCAAGTGATTGCTGTTAGAGGCTAAATAATACAAATGAACCGTTCCACGCTTTTTGCTCTTCCTCTTCTTGCACTGGCCCTTGCCGGCTGTTCCAGCACCGGCACGCCGCGGACGGTCCAGGCGCCGGTGCAGGCCCAGCCGGTGGCCGTGCAGCCGCTGGTGCCGACTTCGGCGCAGACCGTGCAGACGGCGCGGCTGACCACCAGCATCGCCAATGGCTTCGTCGACCCGGCCGCCCTGTCGCTGATGAGCGCCAAGGATTCGACCGAGGCCAATAGCGCCCAGTTCTATGCGCTGCAATTCGGCCGTCCTGGTGCGCCGCGCCAATGGGCCGGCGACGGGGGCACCACCGGCTCGGTTGCCGTCGGTCCCTATGTGCGCGTGAACAATCTCGATTGCCGCGATTTCACCCATACGGTGAAGGTCAACGGCACCGACTATGTCCGCAAGGGCACGGCCTGCCGCGAACAGAACGGCAATTGGAACGTGGTTCAGGGCGCGGCCTAGCTCTTTCGCAGCTTCGCTGAAAAGGATTGTTTACCCGGGCCGGATAGGGTGGCGATGACGACGACCCTCCCCATGAGCCCTGATGAGCCAGTCCGCCCCGAGAACTGCCGCCAGTAATGCGCCCGTCCCCAGGAGTGCGGGGCGGGCAAGCGCGGCTGTGCGCCGGCCGTTCTGCGGCGTTATCGACCCGATTCTGGTCGACGAGCCGGTGCTTCATGCCTTTGCCGGCTCGGTGGTGCGCGAGGGCGCCATGGCCGCCTGGACCTGGCTGGTCCGCGATCTCTGCCCCGATCTGATTTCCGCCGAAGCGGCCGAGAGCGGGGCGCTGAAACCCACAGATCTCGAACCGGTCATGGCCGAAATGCTGGCCCGCGCCAAAAAGGCGCTGGACAAGGTCGATACGGATAACGAGGCCATGCGCCGCTTCCGCGCGCAATTCGGTCGCGACAATGCCCGCGATGAGCTCAATGTCGTGTTGGCCGGGCTGCGGGCCCGCGCCCTGCTCGGCAAGGCCCAGAGCTTTGGCAAGGCGGTCAACACGATCGGCGAGGACGGGGCGCTGGGCGTGGCCCTGCAATCCATGCCGTTATCCGATCCGCAAATGGCCGCGCTGCTGTTCCATGCCGCGGTCGGGCAGGTGGCCAATCCGACCCGGCTCATCACCGCGATCATCAAGCTGTCCGGCAATGCCAAGGAAGACAGTATTGCGCGCAACGGCTTTTCGCCGCTGATCGACGCCTTCCTCGCCCATGCGCAGAACCAGTTGCACAATCTGCAACTGATGGGGCCATTTGCCGATATCGACCTGGTCTGCCGCAGTCTCGATCGGTTTCATCGCCTGGTGCGGGCGCTGACCGGCTATATCGAATTCGCCCGGGGCAGCCGCGCCACGCAGGTGCTCTCCACCATTACCAAGGTGGTGTCGGACCGGGTGGAGCCGCGCCTCAAGGAAGTGGTGACCGACCTCAACCAGGCCATGCGCCGCCCGCGCGAGGGCACAGACCGCATCGACAATGATCGCATGCTGGCGGCCATGAACGGCATCTACCTGCTGTCGGCCGTGCGCGATTGCCGCGATTCTCTGGCGCTCAATGCGGTATTCGACCAGGCCTGGAGCCAGACGGGCCAGGCGCTGGAATTGCATATCCAGCGCAATCTCGACCTGATGCGCCAGATGCCCGGCGATACGATGACCGGCCTGCGGCTCGATACGGCCATCAAAATGGCCGAGGTGCGGTTCAACGCCGAATATGCCGAAACGCTGAAACGCGCCCGAGTGGCGGCGGAGCGGCGGGGCTAGGGCGTTTCGTAATCGATCTGCGCGGCAATGGCGCGGCCCTGATCGCGCACGATGACGGGCAAGCCGGCCCGCACGGTTTCCGCCGCGATCAGCGCCATGGCCGCCTCGCCGCTTGGCCGCAGAACGACGCCGACAGCGTAGAGGGGCTGCGTGGAATCGGAATTGCGATAGATGAGGGCGCCACTGCTGAGCCGCCGGGACTGGGCGGGCACCAGTTTGACCCATAATGCATCGTCACCAAAGCGGCCCTCCAGATAGGCCGGGACCTCTTCCAGCGCCACTATATCGTCGGCAGGCGGCAGCCCGGCAGGCCCTGCCGGCAGGGTCAACGGCACCAGCGCCACCCGCTCCTGAGCGACGATGCCGGCGGCGTCGGCCGGGATGAGCCCCAGATCGACGCCAGCAGCGACATCGCCTATCGCCAGGGCCTGCGGGGCTTCCGACAGCGCGGTGAGGCCGTTCGGCGGTCCGTCGCGCCTGAACCTGGCCATCCAGGAGCGGCGGCGCGGAGCCGGGCGCTGGAGAAAGCCCCGGCCGCTATCCAGAAAGGCCGGCGGCGCATCCTCGGCCGGCTCGGCAACGATCAGGGGCGCATCGGGGCTCTCATAGAGCGGGTCGATCAGAGGATCGTCGACGGGGATGCGCTTGTGATGCAACAGCGCCGCCACCGCATCCCTGCCGCTATCCTTGCAGCCGCGCCGGGTGAAATAGCCGGCGGCGCTGCCGGCGAGGGCGATATTGTCCATCTCGCCCACGGCTTCGAGCCGATGGTGGGCCCGATGCCAGCGGCTGGCGCCGCCCGCCACGTGCCACAGCGTCAGATCGGGCTGCCAGCCGCCACAAACCAGCAGGCGTTCAGTCGTGATCGGTTCGGAACCGGCTTGGCCGTGATGGATTGACAAGCGGCCGCCGGCTTTGGCGATGCCGGCCCGCTCCGGTGCGCTGTTCGGCACCTGCACCATGCCATAGGCGCGGCTGAAGGCGATGAAGCGCGAACTTGGGCTTGGCCTGCTGTCGAGGACGCGGTCAATGGCGATACCGGCATCGCTGGCCAGCATGGCGAGGCGATAGGCGACATTGCTCGCCGTGGCGACGAGGGCCGATTGCCCCGGCCAGATGCCGTAGCGGCAGGCCAGTTGATACGCATCGAGCGTGCTGCTGATTCCGGGCAGACGATTGCCGGAAAAGATCGGCAGGCGCTCGCGCGAACCCGTGGCCAGGATGATGTAGCGGGTGGCCAGATCGAGCACGCTTGCCGTTGGGGTGCCGTTGGAGGTGTCGATGTGGTGAATCCGGACCAGGCCCGGCCGAAGCGCATAGGCATGGCCATGGGTAAGCACCTCGATGGCATCGCTGGCGGCGATTGCGGCGCGCAATGCCCCGATGTCGGCTTCCGGCGCCGCTTCGCCTTCCTGAGTGCCGAACAGGCCGGAATGTCCGCCCAATTGCGGGCCGGCTTCCACCAGGATAGTGGCCAGGCCGGCCCTGGCGGCGGCCAGCGCCGCCTCCATGCCCGCCACGCCGCCCCCGATGACGACGAGATCGGCGCCCGGCTGGAGCGTGCCCGCAAGGGCGCGCCAGGGCCGGTCGAGCGCCTGGGCGCCGTCCAGGGCAAGGCCCAATGTGCGGCCCGGCAGGAACAGGCGCGCCAGCGGGTTGACGCGCGAGCCGCCGAGAGTGACGAAATCCGCGCCGTCCATGGCCGGCGTGCGGGCCATGGGCAGGGCATGGTGCGGCTTGCCGGCGCGGGCTGCGAGGCTGATGGCGGGACTGGCGCTGGGCGTCAGCCCCAAAGGCGAGTCATCATATCGGCCGAGACTGTCTATGCCCGATGCCAGCGCGGCGCTGAGCACGGTATCGCCGGCAAACCCGGAAATCAGCCGGCCATCGAGGCGAAAACGCAATGGCCGGCTGCGGTCGATGGCGGTGCCGGCGAAGCTGCCGGCCTTGTCGGCAGGCAGGCGATTGATCTGTGGCCTCATGCCGTTTCGCTCGCGATACCGGGGGTGAAATCGGCAATTTGCCGGCTGTCCGTGGCGCGCGAAATCAGACGATCGCCGAACCAGGCGGCTTCGTCCGTCGAAGCCTGGCCACAGAACCAGCGGGCCAGGGCGGGTGCGAGAAACACTCCCGTCGCGCCCATGCCGACCACGATGTCGGCGCCGCTTCCGCCGACGCGGCCCACCGCCGGGGCGCCATCATCGGTCGCGAGCGTGGTGAAGCCGGTTTGGCCGGCCTGCTCCACCTGCCCTTGTTGGCCCAACAGGCCCTGCACCCGATCCGAAAAGCTCGCCAGGTCCTCAAGCCCGATCGCGGCTATGCCTCCCTCGGGCTGCTGCAACAGGGTGATGCCGGAATGTATTTCCATCATGACCGGTGCGGCCAGCGGCCGGGCCGGCATGGTGAGAATGGATGCGGCTGGATGGCGTTGCAGCAGGGCTGGCCATTGCTGGCGGGGCAGGTAGGCGAGAATGGCGTCATGATCGGCCAGAACGGTCTGGCGCGCCTGAAAAACCTCGCCGGCGGCACTCAGCGTCGATCCGCCATCGGCCTCTATCACGAGGCTCTCGGGGATGAGACGCCGGCAGCCCTGTCGTTCGAGCCAGGCATCCATGGCCGGTTCCGCCAGCGGGCGATTGAGCAGCAGGGCATCGCGGAACCGGACGCCATGACGGGTTTCGCCGAGCAGGGCGGGCGGAACCGCCTCGACGGCGATGCCGAAATCCAGCGCCATGTGTCGCATATGGGACACGGCCTCGGCGGCCCGCGGCCGGTCGGTGAAGAAGATCGGGTCCACATGACGCCAGGCGCCGCGCCCGGCAATGCGGCCGATAAGCTTCGTGCTCTCCGCCATGGCTCCGCCGAGCAGGGACCAGCTTTCGGGCCGTGTCATCGGCGCCACCGACAGATCGATGCCGCGCGGCAGGCGATAGGAGGATTGGCTTTCCCCCACAAAAAGCACCGTCCGGCCATGCGAGCCGCAGAGCAACCCTGCCAAAAGGCGAGCAAGCGGCGTTGAGCCGACGATTGCGAAATCCGCCGGAACGTCGCTCATGCGGCCAACTGGCCTGCGACGACCAGTCCCTGTGGCAATGCGTCCACGCAGTGACGCGCTGTTTTGGTGGTTTTTTGCCGCATTCGGCTTATAGAGGACCATGCCTTGTCGCGCGAAGCAAACAAGCGTTTGGGGCCGATGATTTTCTGGGCGATTGCCATAGCCATTACTGTCATTGCTTGCGCTGCGTTGTTCTACGCGGCGGCCGGGCGCGTGGTCAACGCGAGCGGACCGGAATTGGCCGATCCCAACAACCATTTCCGCCTGCTTCTTGCTGGCATCGAGGCCGACCTGGCCAGCGGCAAGCTGGATGAGGAACAGGCCAATGTCGCCAAGGGCGAATTGGCGCGCGAAATGCTGCGCACCAAAGGCGACGCCCCCAAATCGCCGCCGGGCGAATTGGGGCACGGCACCCTGCTGGCCGGTCTGGGGGTCATCGCCGCGATCAGCCTCGGGCTCTATGCCGTTCTCGGCAGCCCGGAACTGCCGACGCATCCGCTGGCCCAGCGGCCGGAGATCGCCGCCCAGAGCATCAGCCTGGAAGACGCTATCGCCCAGATCGAGGAGCGGCTGGCCGCGGTGCCGAACGATTTGCGCGGCTGGACGGTCATCGCTCCGGCCTATGTGGAACTCGGCCGCTATGCCGATGCGGCCAATGCCTATCGGCAGGCCATCACGCTGTCCGAACCGAGCGCGGAATTGCAGACCAGTCTCGCCGAGGCGCTGCTGCTGGACGCGGGTGAGGCCGGCTCGGGCGAGGCGCTTGACCTGTTGCGCCAGGCAGCGGCGAGCGATCCCTCCCATATCCGCTCGCGCCTCTACCTGGCGGCGGAATCGATGCGGATCGAGGATTACGGCAATGCCGCCGATTATTGGCGCGCGGCCATCGATCTGGCCAATGGCGACGAGGCCTGGCTGCCGGCGGCGCAACAGGGGCTGGCCGTGGCCGAGGCCGATGGGGTGGACGATACGGCCGAGCAGCAGGCGGAGATGATCCGCGCGATGGTCGGCAGCCTGGCCGAGCGCCTCGCCAGCGATGGCGGCGATGTGGAGGAATGGACGCAATTGGTGCAATCCTATCTGGTGCTGGGCGAGCAGGACAATGCCCAGACCGCCTATGATGCGGCGGTCGCGGCCTATCCGGCCGCTTTCGACCGCGGTGAACTCGATACGCTCGCCCTGGCCGCGGGCCTGACGCTGAATGGAGCCACGCCATGACCATGCCGGCCAATATTCGTCGCAAGAGCATGACCCGCAAGCAGAAGCGCCTGGCCGTCATTGCCGGGCTGGCCGTCGTCATCGCCATCGCCACGGCGCTGGTCCTGGTGGCCCTGCGCGACCAGATCGTGTTTTTCTATTCGCCCAGCGATGTAATGGCGCGGGAGGTGGCTCCCGGTCATCCGATCCGCCTCGGGGGCCTGGTCAAGGACGATAGCTGGACGCGCGACGGCCAGAACAATTCCTTCGTCATCACCGATGGCGGTGCCGATATCGTTGCCCATTATACCGGCATCCTGCCCGACCTATTCCGCGAGGGTCAGGGCGTGGTGGCCGAAGGCAGCCTGGGCGGCGACGGCGATTTCACCGCCACCAATGTGCTGGCCAAGCACGATGAGAATTATGTGCCTCGCGAAGTGGTGGAGGCGCTGAAGGCGCAGGGCGAGTGGCGGCCGGAGGCGGGTGCGCCGTGAGCATCGAACTCGGCCATTTCTCGCTGGTCCTGGCCTTTGCCATCGCCCTGGTTTCGGCCCTTGGCGGCCTGCTGCTATGGCGGCGCGGCGACAGGCTGGCGCTGGCCCTGAGGCAGGCGGCCCTGCTGCAATTCGTTCTGGTGGCGCTGGCCTTCCTGGCGCTGGTACAGGCTTTTGTCGCCTCCGATTTCAGCCTGGCGCTGGCGGCCAACCATTCCCATTCGCTCAAGCCGCTGATTTACAAGATTTCGGGGGTCTGGGGAAACCACGAGGGCTCCATGCTCCTGTGGATTCTCATTCTGGTGCTGTTCGGGGCACTGGTGGCCGCCTTTGGTCGCCGCTTGCCCTCCGATCTGGCCAATCTGGTGCTGGGGACGCAGAGCCTGCTGACCGCCGCCTTTGCCGGCTTCACGCTCCTGACCTCGAACCCCTTCGAGCGCCTGCCAGCGCCGCCGCTGGAAGGCGCCGACCTCAACCCGGTTTTGCAGGATATCGGCCTCGCCATCCATCCGCCGCTGCTCTATGCCGGCTATGTCGGGTTTTCGATCTGCTTCTCCTTCGCCGTCGCCGCCCTGGTTTCGGGGCGCATCGACCAGACCTGGGCGCGCTGGGTGCGGCCCTGGACCATGCTGAGCTGGACCTTCCTGACCCTGGGCATCGCCATGGGCTCCTATTGGGCCTATTACGAACTCGGCTGGGGCGGCTGGTGGTTCTGGGACCCGGTGGAAAATGCCAGCTTCATGCCCTGGCTGGCCGGCACGGCGCTGCTGCATTCGGCGCTGGTGATGGAAAAGCGCAATGCGCTCAAGATATGGACGGTCTTTCTCGCCATCATCACCTTTTCGCTGTCGCTGCTCGGCACCTTCCTCGTGCGTTCGGGCATTCTGACCTCGGTGCATACCTTTGCCAGCGATCCGACGCGCGGCCTGGTGATCCTGTCGATATTGGCGGTGCTGATCGGCGGCGCCTTTCTGCTTTTTGCCCTGCGCGCGCCTCTGCTCCGGCAAGGCGGGTTGTTCGCGCCGATCAGCCGCGAAGGCGCGCTGATCCTCAACAACCTGTTCCTGGCGACGGCCGTGGGGGCGGTCCTGGTGGGCACGCTCTATCCGCTATTGCTCGACGCGATGACCGGCACGACCATTTCGGTCGGCGCGCCATTCTTCGACTTCACCTTCGGCGCGCTGATGGCGCCGCTGCTGCTGGTGCTACCCTTCGGGCCGCTGCTGGCCTGGAAGCGCGGCGACCTGGTGGCGGCGGGGCAGCGCCTGCTCGGCATGGCCGCCCTGGCCATTTTTCTCGCCGTACTCATCTCCGCATTGGGCGGGGTCTCGATCTCGCTGGCGCCGCTCGGCCTGTTGCTGGGCTTCTGGGTCAGCCTGGGTTCGGTCGCCGAACTGATCGAACGCGCCAAGCTCGGCCGCATCCCGCTCGGGGAAAGCCTGAGGCGGCTGGTCGGCCTGCCCCGGTCCATCTGGTCGACCGCCATCGGCCATCTGGGCCTCGGGCTCACCGTCCTGGGCATCGTTTCGGTGACCGCCTGGGAGAGCGAAAGGGTGACCACGCTCAATCCGGGAGAGACGACCGAACTGGCCGGCTATGCCATCGCCTTCGACAGTTTCGAGCAGATCGCGGGCCCCAATTATCTGGCCGATACCGGCATCTTCACGGTGACCGCACCCGGTGGCGGCACGGCGCGGCTCGATGCCGAAAGACGCACCTATGTGGCCAGCGGCACGCCGACCACCGAAGCGGCGATCCAGACCTATGGCCTCTCCCAGCTTTACCTCCAGTTGGGCGAGCCGCTGGACGACACCCATGTCGTCCGGATCTGGCACAAGCCCTATATCCTGCTGATCTGGATCGGCTGCCTGGTCATGGCGGGGGCGGGAATATTGTCGCTGACCGACCGCCGCCTGCGGGTCGGCGCGCCACAGCGATCCCGCAAGCCCGTCCCGAGGCCAGCCCAATGACCTTGCGGGCGCTGCTGATCTGCTTGCTGATGATCCTGTCCACGCCCCTATCGGCGGTAGGGCCGGACGAAATCCTGCCCGATCCGGCAATGGAGGCGCGGGCGCGCCAGATTTCGGCGGGACTGCGCTGCCTCGTCTGCCAGAACCAGTCCATCGATGACAGCGATGCCGACCTGGCGCGCGACCTGCGCCTGCTCGTGCGGGAACGGCTGGTGGCGGGCGACGACAATGCGGAGGTCGAGCAATATATCGTCGACCGCTACGGGGAATATGTGCTGCTCAATCCACGTCTCGGCGGCCATACTTTGTTGCTCTGGATGGCAGCGCCCTTATTATTGCTTACCGGGCTCGGCGCCTTGCTGCTGGCGCGCCGCCGCATTGCGGTTCCGGCAGCGCCGGGCCTGACGCCTGAGGAAGAAAAAGCATTGGCTGAACTGGTCGAGAACAAAGAGCGGAAATAGTTCTGCTGCAATCTCGCCTGCAACATTGCCAAATCTTAATGTGAACGCAACTTCACCGAAAGGCGGACCGTTCCATATCTATTGCCACAAGCTGTTGAGAGCTTAAACGAAGGAGACTGGTTCCCATGCGTTCGTCTTTACTCTCGCGTACCCGGCGCTGGCTCGGTGCCTCGACGCTCGCGCTGCTGGTCGGTGTGGGCGGTGTGTCCACCGCATTCGTCCTGACCGGACAGGTCGCCAATGCACAGATGCAGAACGCCGCGCAGATCGTGGTGCCCCAAGCTTCGGTCCAGCAAGGCTTTGCCGATCTGGTCGATGCCGTCAAACCCGCCGTGGTTTCCATCCGGGTGGAAGCCCAGGCCCCGGGCCGCACCGTGCAGCGTGGCGGCCGCGACTTCAATTTCGAGTTCAACTTCCCCGATCTTCCCGAAGATCATCCCTTCCGCGACTTCTTCGATCAGTTCGGCAACAATTCGCCCGGCAATCGTGGCGGACAGGGTGGCGAGCCGCGCCCCCGCCAATATATGGCTGCGGGCTCCGGCTTCATCATCTCCGAGGACGGCTATGTGGTGACCAATAACCACGTGGTCGAGGACGCCACCAAGGTAACGGTAGTTTTCGAGGACGGCAGCGAGCAGGTTGCCGACATCGTCGGCACCGATGAACGCACCGACCTGGCCGTGCTCAAGATCGAGGGCAGCGACCTGCCATTCGTGACCTTCGAGGGCGAACCGAGCCGCGTTGGCGATTGGGTGGTTGCCGTGGGTAACCCCTTCGGGCTTGGCGGCACCGTCACCGTCGGCGTGATCTCCGGTTCGGGCCGCAATATCGGCGGTTCCAGCTATGGCGACTTCCTGCAGATCGATGCGGCGGTGAATACCGGCAATTCCGGCGGCCCGGCCTTCAACACCAATGGCGAAGTGGTCGGTGTCAATACCGCCATCTACTCTCCCAATGGCGGCAATGTCGGCATCGCCTTCGCTATCCCGGCTCGTACGGTCAAGCAGATCATCGGCCAGCTGATCGAGGATGGCTCGGTGACGCGCGGCTATCTCGGCGTCTCGATCCAGGATGTCAGCAAGGACATCGCTGACGGCGTCGGCCTGCCCAATGCCCGCGGCGCCATCGTCCGCGAGCCGACGGAAGACGGTCCTGCCGGTGAAGCGGGCGTCAAGTCCGGCGACATCATCCTGAAAGTGGACGGCGACCAGATCGACGATGCGCTCGACCTGAGCCGTACGATTGCCAGCAAGGCTCCCAATTCCACGGTCGAACTGACTTTGTGGCGCGATGGAGCTGAAACCACCATTTCGGTGCAGCTGACGCAATTGGACGAGACCGCCCAGGCCACGCCGCAATCCCCGACGCCACCGCAGACTCTGCCTGAAGCCACCACCAGCCTCGGCCTGACGCTGGTGCCCAATGGCGATGGTTCGGGCGGCCTGCTGGTCCAGGATGTCGAGGATGGCAGCGCTGCCGCGCAACGCGGTATCGCCACCGGCGACGTGGTGCTCGAAGTCGACAACAAGCCGGTGCAGACGGCCGGCGATTTCGAGCAGGCCATTGCCGGCGTCGAGAGCAAGGGCCTCAATACGGCGCTGGTCCGGGTCGCGCGTGACGGCGAAGCCCGCTTCATAGGACTGCCCATCACCGAGTAATGCGTATCGGCCCCGGAGCCTTGGTTCCGGGGCCTTTTCAACTGGAGCGTCCGGCGTTGAAGATTCTGCTGATCGAGGATGACCGTGAAGCGGCGAGCTATCTGATCCAGGCATTGGACGAAGCGGGCCATGTGACCCACCATGCCGCCGACGGCGAAACCGGCTATGCGATGGCCTCGGGCATGGATTATGACGTGCTGGTCGTTGATCGCATGCTGCCCCGCCGCGACGGTCTTTCCATTGTCGAAAGCCTGCGGGCCGAAGGCGACAAGACGCCGGTGCTCATCCTCTCCGCGCTTGGCGAGGTCGACGATCGCGTGACCGGCCTGCGCGCCGGTGGCGACGATTATCTGACCAAGCCCTATGCCTTCACCGAGCTTCTGGCGCGCATCGAGGTGCTGGCGCGCCGGTCCAGCCCCGCCGAGGCCGCCACCAGCTATTCGGTGGGCGCCCTGTCGCTCGACCGGCTGAGCCGCAAGGTGGAGCGGAACGGTGAAACCATCCTGCTCCAGCCGCGCGAGTTCCGGCTGCTCGAATATCTGATGAAACATGCCGGCAAGGTGGTGACCCGCACCATGTTGCTGGAAAATGTCTGGGACTACCATTTCGATCCGCAAACCAATGTCATCGACGTGCATATGTCCCGTCTCCGGTCCAAGATCGACAAGGGTCACGCCGTTCCCCTGCTGCATACGGTGCGCGGGGCCGGCTATATGATCCGAGAATAGCCGGTGAGCCGCTTCGCCCAGGTTTGGCGGACCTCCACGGTTCGGCTGACCGCGACCTTCATCGCGATCTTCGTCGTTTTCGCCATCCTGCTGATGGCCTTTATCGGCTGGCAATCCAGCATCCAGATTCAGCGCCAGCAGACCGACGACATTGATCGCGAGGTGCGGCTGTTCCAGCGCATCGAGGCCAATCAGGGCATCAGGTCACTGGCTTTCGCCGTCAATCGCCTCTCGAACCAGCCCGGGCCCGGCCTCTATTTCCTGGGGGACGCATCGGGGCTCTTTCTTCTGGGCAATGTCAGCGACGTACCGCTGGACGTATTGATCGAGCCAGGCGTCTATAGCTTCGATTACGAGCGGCCCAATCCCTGGGGCGATGATGACGGGGTCAATACCGACCGGCGCCGGCTGGGGGTGGCCGTTGTCCGCTCGATCGTGCTCGACAATGGCATGCGGCTGGTGGTCGGGCGCGACGTGGTCGAGAGGCGCGGCTATTCCGCCATCATCCTCCAGAGTTTCCTCGTCGGCGTGGTGGGCATCATCCTGTTCTCGGTCATGGCCGGCGGCATCACCGCCCGGCGGGTCCTGCGGCGCATCGATACGATCCGCGACACCTCCACCAAGATCATGTCGGGCAATTTGTCCGAACGGGTGCCCGTTACGCGGCGGAACGACGAATTCGATGGTCTCGCCACCAATCTCAACGCCATGCTGGACCGCATCGAGCAATTGCTGCAGGGGCTCAAGGAGGTGACCGACAATGTCGCGCACGATCTCAAGACGCCCCTGACCCGGTTGCGCAACAAGGCAGAGGCGGCTTTGCGCGACACGGCCAGCACCGCGACCAAGGAAGAAGCGCTCGAAACCATCATCGCCGAGAGCGACCGCCTGATCCAGACCTTCAATGCGCTGCTGATGATTGCCCGCGTCGAGGCGGGCGCGCCATCCGGCGTGCTTTCCGACATCAATGTCAGCGATATCGTCGCCGATGTGGCCGAACTTTACGGCCCAGTCGCCGAAGATGCCGATATCGAGGTCGTCAGCACCGTAGAAGCGGGTGTTACCCTCAAGGCCAATCGCGAGCTGGTCGGCCAGGCCATGGTCAACCTGCTGGAAAACGCGGTGAAATATGCCAGGCCGGGCGCGGGCGGCACCGGCCGGATCGCGGTGGAACTGAGCCGGGTGGCGGGCCTGGTTCGCATCGTGGTCGCGGATAACGGTCCCGGCATTCCCGAAAACGACCGGAAGCGCGTCTTGGAGCGTTTCGTGCGGCTGGAAGAGAGCCGTTCCGAAGCCGGGTCGGGGCTCGGGCTGGCTTTGGTCAATGCGGTGGCGCGACTGCATGGCGGCATTTTCCGCATCGAGGACAATGCACCGGGAGTTCGCGCGGTGCTGGAATTGCCGGCAGGGTAGGAGAGGCCTACGCTCCGTCTTGCTGCCTGTCGCGGCGCAAGCTATGCCTCGAAAATGAGCATCATCCTGTCGCCCTTGCCGCCCATGGACCATCCGCGATTCGACGCGCTGCTCGGCGAATTGCCGAATGAGGTCGCCGCGGCCTTCCAGCGTGCGGAACCCTTGCTCGGACCCCTGTTGGAATCGGCGCCTTATCTATTGGGGCTCGCCCGCGACCACGCCTCCTGGTTGACGCAAGTGCTGGCGGGCGACGTGGACACGGTCTTTGCCGACCTGCTTGCGGCGACCGCCGGGGCCGGTCGTCTTGACGACGAGGCGGCAGTCGGGCGCGCCTTGCGCGTGGCCAAGGGGCAAACGGCGCTGCTGGCGGCTGTGGCCGAAACCGGAGGCCGGTGGTCGACCGCGCGCGCCACCGAGGCCCTATCGGATCTCGCCGATATCGCGCTGGAGGCGGGAATGGATTTCCTGATGCGCCAAGCCTCCGAAAAGGGGCGGCTCGCCATTCCGCCCGAGCAGGCGAACGCGGCCAATTCCGGCCTTGCTTTGTTTGCGCTGGGCAAGCATGGCGGGTGCGAGCTCAATTATTCCTCCGACATCGACATCGTCGCCTTCTTCGACCCGCAAAAGCCCGTCCTGGCCGATCCGGGCGAAGCCACCAGGATTTATTCGCGCCTGGTGCAACGGCTGGTGGGCCTGATGGAAGACCGGCAATTGGGCGGCTACGTGTTCCGCACCGATCTGCGCCTGCGTCCCGATCCGGGCTCGACGCCGGTGGCGCTCTCGGTCGATGCGGCCATGGCCTATTACGAGATGCGCGGACAGAACTGGGAGCGCGCCGCCTGGATCAAGGCGCGGCCCTGCGCCGGCGACAAGCAGGTGGGGGAGGCCTTTCTCAAGGAGCTGGCGCCCTATGTCTGGCGCAAGCATCTCGACTTCGCCACCATTGCCGATATCCAGGCGATGAAACGCCAGATCAACGTCTCCAAGAAGGTCGGCGATATCCGCGTCGAAGGGCACAATGTCAAACTGGGGCGGGGCGGCATCCGCGAGATCGAATTCTTCGCCCAGACCCAGCAATTGATTGCCGGCGGCCGCGACAAGACATTGCGGGTGCGGCCGACATCGCAGGCGCTGACGGCCTTGGCGGACGCCAACTGGATCAGCCCGAAAGCCGCCGGGGAATTGACGCGCACCTATTGGTATCTGCGGGCGGTGGAGAACCGCTTGCAGATGCTGGAGGACGAGCAGACCCATATCATGCCGGACAATGTCGAGGGCGTTGCCCTGATCGGTCGCCTGATGGGCCAGGCGGATCCGGCGCAGTTCGAGCGGGATTATCGATCGGCGCTCGAACTGGTGGCGCGCTATTATGCGGAATTGTTCACCGAGGGGGAGACGCTCGGCTCGGGCGAGGGCAATCTGGTTTTTACCGGCAGCGACGACGATCCCGGGACGCTGGAGACGCTCACCATTATGGGCTTCGCCGACGCCCGCAAGGCTATCGAAACCGTACGCAAATGGCATTATGGCAGCTATGCCGCCACGCGGTCCGCCGCGGCGCGCGCGCATCTGACCGAGCTCCTGCCATCGCTGCTCAAAACGCTGGGCCGCGCCGGCAATGCCGATGAGGCCCTGGCGCGCATGGACAATTTCCTGTCGCGCCTGCCGGCTGGAATTCAACTCTTCGCCCTGCTGCGCAATCATGAGCAACTGCGCACCCTGCTGGTGCAATTCATGGCCTCGGCGCCGCGCATGGCCGAAGCCGTCATCCACCGCGCCCATGTCGTGGATGGGCTGATCGATCCCGCCTTTGCCAATGAGGTGACCCATCGCGACGTCCTGGTTGCCAAGGTCGATGCGTTCCTCGCCGATGCGCGCTCCTATGAGGACCTGATCGACCGGGCGCGGATTATCGGGCAGGAGCAGAAATTCCTCGTCGCCGCCGGCCTGCTGTCGGGCACGGTCAGCGCCAATGGCGCCGGCGAGCAATTCACGGCGCTGGCCGAAACGCTGCTCCATCGTCTGTTCGACCGGGTGCGGGACGAATTCGCCATCCGCCATGGCCGTATAGAAGGCGCTGAAGTGGCGCTGCTCGCTTTCGGCAAGATGGCGGGCGGCGAGATGACCTTCACCTCCGACCTCGACTTCATTCTGCTCTATGACGCGCCGGAAACCGAATCCGATGGCGAGCGCTCGCTTTCGACCTCGCATTATTTCGCCCGCTTGACCCAGCGCCTGGTCGCGGCTTTGTCGGCGCCGACAGCGGAGGGCGTGCTTTACGAGGCCGATATGCGGCTGCGCCCATCGGGTAATGCCGGGCCGCTGGCGACCAGCCTGACCGGCTTTCGAGCCTATCACAAGGACAATGCCTGGACCTGGGAGCATCTGGCCTTGAGCCGCGCCCGGATCGTGGCGGCGACCGGGTCGATGGCCGAAAAAGTCGAAGGGGAGATTGCCGAAATAATGATCCGGCAGCGCGATGCCGCCAAAACCATCGAGGACGTGGTGTCGATGCGCGCCCTGATGGCGCGCGAACGCCAGCCGCGCCATGAATTCGATCTCAAGCTGGCCAGCGGCGGCTTGGTCGATCTCGAATTCATCGCCCAATCGGCGCAATTGGTGGCCGGCAAGCAGATTGCCTTGCCGCAGGCCCCGACCGCGCGGGTGCTGGCCCGGCTCGGCGACACCGGCCTCGTGCCCGCCGGGCAGCGCCTGGCTGAAATCCACCTTCTCTATTCGACGGTGCTGCAGGTCGTGAGTTCGGCGCTGATCAGTCCATTCAAGGATGAGGCCTGGACGCCGGCCTTCAAGGAATTGCTGGCGCAGTTGGCGCATTATCCAGATTTCGGGCGGCTGGCGCTGGAAATCGAGCAGATGCGAGGCGAGGTCGAGAGCGCGGCGCAGGCCTGGTATGACAAGGCGCTGACGCTTTGATCAGGCCGCCAGTTCCGCCGCTGCCGGTTCGGTCGGCAGCGAGATAGCCACGGTCGTGCCCAGCGAGGGGGAGGAGTCGATGGCGATATTGCCCCCGCTCAGCGCCGCTATGGCGCGGGCAATGGAAATGCCCAGCCCGGGCCCCTGACCCTCGCGGCTGAAAGTGGCGTCGCCCATGGCGAAGGGCTGGCTCAGCGTCGCCAGGCGTTCCTCGCTCATGCCGATGCCGGTATCGCTGATCTCGATCACCACGCCGTCATCCGCCGCGAAGGCGGCCAAAGTCACCGTGCCTCCCGCCTGGGTGAAGCGGACGGCATTGTCCATGATATTGCCGATCATGCGCGTCAGGCCCAGCCGGTCGCCGCGCAGCACCGCGCCGGTCGCCGGACCCACCTTGAAGCCGAGGCCGGCGCGCTGGATCTGGCCCTGGAAGCGTTTGACGACACTGTCCATGATCTCGTCGAGCAGGACCGGATCCTGCCGCAGCGGCTTCTGGCCGCCTTCAAGCTCGACCAGGTCAAGGATTGTGGCGAAGGAATTGAGCAGGTGCTGGCCGGAGCATTTGATCGACTGTACATAATCGCGATAGCGCGTATGGCCCAGCGCGCCATAGGTTTCCTGCTCCATCAATTCGGCGAAGCCGATAATATGGTTGAGCGGCGTGCGGATGTCGTGGCTGACATGGGCGAGGAAATTGGTCTTGGCGCGGTTCGCCGCTTCCGCCTTCAGTTTTTCCTCGTGGTAGCGGCGGGCCAGCCGGCGTTGCTCGGCGCGGATGGAGGCGAGGATGGCGTCGTTGCGGCCGGTATCGGCAGGGCGGCGGCAGGAGGCGAGGGTGATCAATCCGGCCAGGGCGAAGGCGAGCAGGCCGCGTCCGGCGATCCCTGCAATATGCTGATTTTCAAGTGTTATTTGAACCTGTTGCTCGGCGTCGGCGCTCTCGGCAATGCGGGTGACGTCATAGAGCAGGAACAGGCAGGCGGAGAGGAATGCGGTGACGGCGACGGCGATGCTGACATTGGAAAAGCGAGCAATGACCAGCCCCTTGCCGGCGCGGAATCCAAGCGCACCGGCGCCGGATATTTCCGACGTCCGCATAAAATTCTCCATTCTGTGGAGGGGTTTAGCCCCGAAACTTTTCAGCCCTTAACAAGGTATGAATCAGGTGGGGGCATGTTGTCCAGAGCCCCTTTCCGGGCCGTGCGGCGGCCAATCGAAAAAGCGGAGTCGGCTGAATCACTTAGCAGTGAAGAAAAATTCTTCCAATTTCGCGGCTGCCGCGTCCATGCGCCCCAGAGCCGAATTGGTTAGCGGATTGTTAGCCCCGAGCGCCGCCAAAGGGTGAATCGGGGGATCGCATGGCGAGCCCCCGAACAAAACGCTTAGCCGGCCAGAATGCGGTCGAGGATTTCCCCGACATTGCGGCTGAGAATATGCTGCGACTTGAGCGCTTCGAGCGCCGCCCTGCCGGCCTCGCGCCGCCTGGCTTCCAGAATGGGCAGGATGCGGAAGCCGGTGAGGATGCGGGAGGCGACCTGCGGGTTGACCTTGTCGATCTCGACCACCGCCTCGGTGATGAACCGGAAGCCGGCGCCGTCGGCGCGGGCGAACTGGGTCGGATTGCTCATGACGAAGGCGCCGAGCAGCGAGCGCAGCCGGTTGGGATTGGTGCGGGGGAAATCCGGCGCCGCAAGAATGGCGCGCAGGCGCTCGATGACCCCATCGTCCGGCGCCTGCGCCGAAGCGGTGAGCCATTTGTCGAACACCAGCGGGTCGCCGGCGAAGCGGGTGCGGAAATCGCCCAGCAATGCCGGAGCATCACCGGTCCAGTAATGCGCCGATATGGCCATGGCGGCATAGCGGTCGGTCATATTGGCGGCGGCATGATATTGCGCCGATGCCAGGGCGTTCCCGCGATCCGATCCGGCGGTCAACAGGTTGAGCAGCCCATTGCGCAGCGAGCGGCGGCCGGCCTGTCCGGCATCGGGGCTATAGGGCTCGGGCACCACCAAGGCGTCGTATTGGCTTTCCAGCTTTTCGGCGATCGGGCCGACCAGCGTGGCGATGAGATCGTGCCGCGCCGCGGCGACGGCATCGGGATCGACATCGCTGCCGATATGGCGGCCGACGACGCTCTCGCTCGGAATGGCAATCGCCTGCGCCTTGAAAGCATGGTCGAGCTGCGGATTTTCCAGCGTATCGACCAGCGCCTGGCGCAGCCCGTCGGCATCGGCATCCGACCAGCGGCGGCCCTTGGCGGCTGCGGCGATGAGCGTGGTGGAAACCGTTTGCAAGGCATCCCAGCGATTGAACGGGTCGCTGTCGTGGCGGGCCAGAAACAGCAGGTCGGCCTGATCGAGGCCGGACGACAGCTTGACCGGGGCGGAGAAGCCGCGGAACAGCGACGGCACCGGCTTGTTGGCGACGCCGCTGAAGGTGAGGGTGACGCTGTCCCGGTCGAGCAGGATCAGATCGTCCCGGACCGTGCCGCCGGATACGCCGCTCCAGCCCATGGAACTGCCATTGGGCCCGATCAGGCCAAAGCGCACCGGGATCAGCAGCGGCTGCTTGTCCGGCTGGCCTGGCGTGGGATCGACCTTCTGGCTGAGGGTCAGGCTATAGGTCTGGCTGTCGGCATCGTAGCTGTCCGACACGCTGACCTGCGGCGTGCCGGCCTGCAAATACCAGGTGATGAACTGGCTAAGATCGGCGCCGGTCGCATCCTCGAACACCTTGATGAAGGCCTCGATCGTGGTCGCTTCCCCGTCATGGCGCTCGAAATAGAGATCCATGCCCTGGCGGAAACCGGCTTCGCCCAAAAGCGTCGCCAGCATGCGGACGATCTCGGCGCCCTTTTCGTAGACGGTGGTGGTGTAGAAGTTGTTGATCTCGCGATATTGCTCCGGGCGCGGCGGATGGGCGAGGGGACCGCCATCCTCGGGGAATTGCGAGGCGCGCAGGTTCTGCACGTCATGGATGCGCTGCACCGGGCGGCTGCGCTCGTCTGAGGTGAATTCCTGATCGCGATAGACGGTCAGGCCTTCCTTGAGGCAGAGCTGGAACCAGTCGCGGCAGGTAATGCGATTGCCGGTCCAGTTGTGGAAATATTCATGGGCGATGACCCGCTCGATGCCGTGGTAATTGGCGTCGGTGGCGGTTTCCGGCTTGGCGAAGACCAGCCGGTCGTTGAAGATATTGAGCCCCTTGTTCTCCATGGCGCCGAAATTGAAGTCGGACACGGCGACGATGTTGAAGATGTCGAGATCGTATTCGCGGCCGAAGCGGCGTTCGTCCCAGGCCATGGAGCGCTTGAGGCTGTCCATGGCGTAGTGACACTCGCCTTCCTTGCCATGGGTGCAATAGATCGCCAGATCCACCTTGCGGCCGCTTTGCGTGGTGAAGCTGTCGGTGATCGAGCCGAGATCGCCGGCTACCAGGGCAAAGAGATAGGCCGGCTTGGGGAAGGGGTCTTCCCAGACGGCAAAATGCATGTCGTCGCCCGCTTCGCCCCGCTCGATTGGGTTGCCATTGGCCAGCAGGACCGGCGCCAGGGCAATCGGCGCCGTCATTCGCACGGTGAAGGGGGCGAGAATGTCGGGGCGGTCGAGATAATAGGTGATGCGGCGGAAGCCTTCCGGCTCGCATTGGGTGCACCAGGTGCCGCTGGAGCGATAGAGCCCCATCAATTTGGTATTGGCCTCGGGATCGAGGGTCACCTGGGTGTCGAGCACGAAGCGGCGATGCGGCGGCTCCACCAGCGTCAGATTATTGGCGTCCGCAAGATAGGCGGACAGCGCCAGCGGCGCGCCATCGACGGCGATGCTGTCGAGCTTCAATTCGTCGCCATCCAGCACCAGCGGCGTGCCCGGCGCGGTCTCCGGCCGTGGCTCGATGGTCAATTGCGCCCGGACGCGGGTGTTTTCCTCGAGAATGAGGAAGTCCAGATCTACTGACACGATCCGGTACGGGGTCGGAGCATAGTCCTTAAGGTAGATGGTCTGTTCGCTGTCGGTGCGCATGAAGCGGTCCAGTCATGAGGTTTGCTTAGCTGGTGTGCCATTTCCGGCCCACCATGTCATGCCCGCGCAGGCGGGAATCCCGGCAATTCGGCAAGGGAGGTTCCCGCTTGCGCGCGAACGACCCCGTGAAGGAACGGAAATGAAAGAAGTCGTCTGGCCTGTGTCTGTCCGGTTACAGCTCAATCGTCGTTCTCGTGTATCCTGTGCGGCTGGCAGCTGCATGGCATGACTCTTTGCCGTCAATTGAGACGGGATTGGGGAGAGGCGTTATAAAGCTGTCTGCACGATGCTCCTCTGCGCCGACCGGGCACATGAGCGTCGGTTCCGAAATTTCCGCGCGCTTCATGCCGCCGGCCCCAATGGCCTCGACCCCGTTCGCCGGAGGTCGCCCGGCTGTGGTCCATCGCCATGAGCGCGCCGTTCAACGAAGTGGTTTACGCAATGCTGCGTTGGTTTGAATCGCGACTGGACCCTTACCCCAAGGACGAGCCGGTCGAGCCGCCCAAGGGCCTTGTGGCCTTTTGCCTGCATTATTCGCATGGCGCCAAGAAATGGCTGGCCCTGATGGCCTTTGCCGCCGCGGCGGTGGCCGTGGGCGAAATCGTCGTGTTCGGCTTTATCGGCGATGTGGTGAACTGGCTGGCCGATGCCGACCGCGAAACCTTCATGCAGACCGATGGCTGGAAGCTGGCATTGATGGGGGCGATGGTCGTGTTCGTCGTGCCCGGCTTCGCGCTGCTCTCGACGCTGACCATGCACCAGACTCTCTTGGGCAATTTCCCGCAGCGCATCCGCTGGATGAGCCATCGTTACCTGATCCGTCAGTCGATGAGCTATTTCCAGGACGAGTTCGCCGGCCGCATCGGCGCCAAGCTGATGCAGACCTCGCTGGCCGTGCGCGAAGTGGTGATGAAGCTGCTCGACATGCTGGTCTATGTCGTCGTCTATTTCACCGGCGCGGTGTTCCTGGCCGCCTCGGCCGATTGGCGGCTGGCCATTCCGTTCCTGGTCTGGCTCGTCGCCTATGTGGCGCTGATGATCTATTTCATCCCGCGCCTGGGCAAGATTTCCGAGGCGCAGGCCGATGCCCGCTCGCTGATGACCGGCCGCATCGTCGACAGCTATACCAATATCGCCACCGTCAAGCTGTTCTCCCATTCCAATCGCGAGGAGAAATACGCCAAGGAGGCGATGGACCAGTTCCTCGACACCGCCTATCGGCAGATGCGCCTGTTCACCGTGCTCAATGTCTCGGTGCTGTGGTCCAATGCGCTGCTGCTGTTCGCGGTGGCGGCGACCGGCATCTGGCTGTGGTTCCAGGGCGTGATGTCGCCCGGGGCGCTGGCGGTGTCGCTGGGCCTGGTCATGCGCTTTCAGGGCATGAGCCAATGGGTGATGTGGGAGATGTCCTCGCTGTTCGAGAATATCGGCACGGTGCGCGACGGTATTTCCTCGCTTTCGGTGTCGCGCGTCGTGTCGGACAAGCCCGGCGCCAAGCCGCTGCCCGAGGTCAAGGGCGACATCAAGTTCGAGAACGTCTCGTTCCATTATGGCAAGACCTCCGGCGTCATCGACAATCTCGACCTGCATATCCGGCCGGGCGAGAAGATCGGCCTGGTCGGGCGCTCGGGCGCCGGCAAGTCCACCCTCGTCAATCTGCTGCTGCGCTTCTACGACCGCGCCGATGGCCGCATTCTGATCGATGGTCACGACATTGCCGGGGTGACGCAGGACAGTTTGCGCGCCAATATCGGGGTGGTGACGCAGGATACCTCGCTCCTGCATCGCTCGGTGCGCGACAATCTCATCTATGGCCGCCCCGACGCGACCGAGGCGATGATGCTGGAAGCCGCCGAACTGGCCGAGGCCAGCGAGTTTATCGGCGGGCTCTCCGATCTGCAGGGGCGCAAGGGCTATGACGCCCATGTGGGCGAGCGGGGCGTCAAGCTTTCCGGCGGCCAGCGCCAGCGCATCGCCATTGCCCGGGTGCTGCTCAAGAACGCCCCGATCCTGGTGCTGGACGAGGCCACTTCGGCGCTGGATTCGGAAGTGGAAGCGGCCATCCAGAGCCAGTTGCAGATGCTGATGCGCGGCAAGACGGTGATCGCCATCGCCCACCGGCTTTCCACCATCGCCATGATGGACCGGCTGGTGGTGCTGGACAGGGGCCGGGTGGTGGAGCAGGGCAGCCATGCCCAGTTGGTCGATAGCGGCGGTATCTACAGCCAATTGTGGAGCCGGCAATCGGGCGGCTTCATCGATGTCGACGAGCCGGAAGAAGCGGCGCAGTGATGATGTTCACCTCTCCCCCAAAGGGAGAGGTGAAAATCAGCCTGTCGCGCGCTTTTCGAGGTTTCGCAGCGAGGCTTCGCGGGCGAGATATTCGCCCATGTCCTCCGCATGCATGGGGCGGCCGAAGAGATAGCCCTGCATGATCCGGCCGCCGAGCGTGACCAGGGCTTCGAGCTGGTCCTCGGTCTCGATGCCTTCGAAGACACAGGAAATGCCCAGGTTCCGGCACAGGTCGATCATGGTCTTGACGATGGCGCGGCTGGCCGGGTCGCTGGTCACCCCCATGACGAAGGAGCGGTCGATCTTGATGCGGTGCAGCGGCAATTTCTGCACATGGGTCAGGCTCGAATAGCCGGTGCCGAAATCGTCGAGCGCGATGCGCGCCCCCAGGCCGAGCAGCGCCAGCAGCGATTGATTGGCCTGGTTGAGGTCGCGCATGACGGCGGTTTCGGTGATCTCGAAGTCGAGCCGGCAGGGTTTGCCCATTGCGCCGGCCAGGGCGACGATCTGCTCGATTGCCGCGGGCGAGGCAATATCGTTGGCCGACAGATTGACCGACATCCGCAGCTTGCCGGGCAGAGTGGCGCTGAGCGCCAGCGCCTGGCGCAGCACGATCTGGGTGATCTTGCTGATCTGGCCGGTGCGCTCCGCCATCGGAATGAACTCGGCCGGCGAGATTTCGCCCAATACCGGGCTGCGCCAGCGCGCCAGGGCCTCGAAGCCGATCGTGGCGCCCGAGGCGACATCGAATTGCGGCTGCACCAGGATGTAGATTTCATCCTCCAGCCGGGCGGTATGCAGCAAATGCTCCATGCGGCGCACCTTGGTGATGGCGCTGGCATGGCTGTCGGAAAACACCACGGCATGGCCGCGCGCCTCGCGCTTGGCGGCCGAGGTGGCGTAATCGGCGCGGTCGAACAGGCTATGGGCGCTATCGCCCGGGCGGGAGGCGGCAAAGCCGGCCGAGGCGGAAACCCGGATGGTGCCGCCCGGCGTGTCGAAGGATTGGCGCATGATATTGCACAGCCGCGCGCCGCAGCGGACCAGCGACAGGTGATCGGCCGGGCCCTGCATGATCAGCGCGAAGCTGTTGCTGTCGAGGCGGGCGACGAACGTGTCCGGGCGGCGCATGTCGTCGATGCGGCGCCCGACCTCGATCAGCACGCGGTCGCCGATGAGCTGTCCGAAAATCTGGTTCACCGACTTGAATTCGTCCAGATCGAGCCGCGCCACGGCGATCTCGCGGCCGCTGCTCTCGGCCTCGCGCAAGGCGGCGGCCAGGTGATGGTCGAAGCTGCGCCGGTTCGGCAGGCCGGTCAGGCAATCGGTATTGGCCAGGCGATGATTTTCATCCAGCAGGCGCTGGGTTTCGAGCTGCCGGTGCACGATGGCGGTGCGCGAGCTGACCAAGGCCGCGAAATCCCGATTGTTGTTCAACAGGATCACCAGCAGGGCGATGACGGCCAGGGCCATATTGATGGCGATGGCGATGAAGCTGTCCTGGCCCGAACCGGCGAAGAACAAGGTGAACGGCACGAGGACGCAGAGGCCCACGGCAAGCGCGGCGGCGCGCACATGCATGAGGCAGAACATGCAGCCGATCGTGGTGATGCTCATAAAGAAGGCCACTTGCGATTGCAGATAGGCATCGCCGAAGGGGAAGAGGCTGAAGCTCCAGACGGTAAAGCCGATGGCCAGTCCCGCGCCCATCCAGATCGTGGCCCGCAGCCCCCAGCGCGCCCTGGGGATCGACACCGGAACATGCTGGCTGCGCAGCCAGAATATCGTCCGCACGCAGCAGAACAAGGTCAGGGCGGCGGGAACATAGAGGGTGAGTTCGAGCGGCGCGACGTCGAAATGGGTCCAGGCCAGGATCAGCGTGTTGGAGACCAGCATGGCATAAAGCAGCGGCAATTGCCGGGTCAGGGCCTTCCATTGCGCCAGCGTCAGCTCCGGGATGTCCGATGGGTCGGTAAATAGGTCGCGAATGTGCCGGAACACAGACATGCAGCTAGCCTCCATGCGCCCGACCCTACGGGTAAATACACTAATAGAGTGGTAAGGCGTTTCCGGCCCGCCGCCCGACTTCTGAAACCTTGCCGGTCTCGACCTGCGAAAAGCGCGCTCCCCCCATTGGAAGCCCCGCGACTTCCGGCTAGAACGATCTTCGAAATCGATTGCATTGGCTCCAGTCGCGAGCCGGTCTAACCGGCCCTGGCCGGTTGTGGAGGACAGACATGGCCGTTTCCGCCAAGAACAGCGCCCTCGATCTGGGCGGCAGCTTCGCCCTGACCGCGCCCTCGCGCGGCATCGCCACCGACATCACCCTGCCGGGCGACGTGCATGGCGCCTTGCTGGCCGCCGGTCTCATCCCCGACCCCTATTTCGGCGAGAACGAGAAAGAGGTGATGTGGGTCAATGAAACGGAATGGGCGATGGAGCGCAGCTTCAGCGCCACAGCCGCCGATATCGACGGCTATCTCACCCTGACCCTGGCCGAAGTGGATTGCATCGCCACCATCTTCCTCAATGGCGAGGCGGTGGCGCGCACCGACAACAGCTTCGTGCGCCACGATATCGACGTCACCGGCAAGGTGCGTGCCGGCGAAAACCGGCTGCGCGTGGAATTCGGCATCGCCCCGGACGTGGCCAAAGCCCGCGCCGAGGCGCATCCCTTCCCCATCCCCTTCACCTATAATTACCAGACCAACGGGCTGAAGGGCATCCACATGAACTTCATCCGCAAGGCGGCCTGTCATGCCGGCTGGGACTGGGGCATCTGCCTCATGCCCATCGGCATCTATGGCCGGATGAGCCTGCGCAAGGCACGGCTGGCCCGCCAGGACAGCGTGCAGGTCGACCAGGCGCATGGCCGGAACGCGGTCGAACTATCGATAAAGACTCGGCTTTTCGCCTTTGCTCAAGGTGAGGTGGAACTTGAACACCGCATCGACGGACAGGTGATCACCGACAAGGTCACGGTGCAAAAGGGCGAGAACGTCTTCACCCACAATATCACCATCCACAACCCGAAAATCTGGTGGCCTTCCGGGCAGGGCGAGCAGCCGCTTTATGAGCTGACCACCAATCTGGAGGGCGAGATCACCAGCCGCCAGATCGGCTTGCGCCAGCTCGAATGGGTGATCGAGAAGGACGAGATCGACCACAGCTTCAAGTGCCGCATCAATGGCCGCGACATCACCATGATGGGCGCCAACTGGATTCCGGCCGACGCCATTCCCAGCCGCGCGACGCCCGCCATTGTCCGCGACCTGCTGGAAAGCGCCAAGGCGGCGAACATGAACATGCTGCGCATCTGGGGCGGCGGGCAATATGAGCCGGACTGGTTCTATGACCTGTGCGACGAGCTCGGCATCCTCATCTGGCACGATTTCATGTTCTCGTGCATGAGCTATCCGTCAAACCGTGAATTCCTCGATAGCGTGCGCACCGAAATCACCCAGCAGGTGCGGCGGTTGAGCCACCACGCCTCAATTGCCCTCTGGTGCGGCGACAACGAGGTGATCGGCTCGCTGGGCTGGTATCCCGAGACCAAGGCCGATCCGGGTCGCTATATTGCCAATTACGACCGGCTCAATTCCATGCTCGGCATGATCGTCGAGGACGAGGACAAGGCGCGCCGATTCTGGCCATCTTCACCCTCTTTGGGCTATCTCGATTTCTCGGATGGCTGGCATTCCGACACGCGCGGCGACCTGCATTATTGGGACGTCTGGCACTCGGCCAAGAGTTTCGACGCCTATCGCAGCATCAATCCGCGCTTCGCCTCGGAATTCGGCTTCCAATCTTTCACTTCAATGAATGTCATCGAGACTTTTGCCGAGGAAAAGGACCGTAACCCGTCTTCGCCGGTGATGGAAAACCACCAGCGCAATGAAGGCGGCAATGCCCGCATCATCGAGACGATGAACCGCTATTTCCGCTTCCCGCGCGATTTCGAGCAGATGGTCTTCCTCAGCCAGATCCAGCAGGGCCTCGCCATCAAGACCGCCATCGAATATTGGCGCTCCACCAAGCCGCGCTGCATGGGCACGCTCTATTGGCAGATCAACGATATCTGGCCGGTGGCGAGCTGGTCGAGCCTCGATTATGGCGGGCAATGGAAGCTGATGCATTACATGGCGCGGCGCTTCTACAATCCGGTCAATGTCGTCGCCGTGCCGGATGCGGACAATAGCGCAATCGCGCTCAAGGCGATCAACGATAAAGGCAGGCCGGTCTCCATCGCGCTGGAGGTCAGGGCGGTGACGGTCGGCGGGGAGAGCCGGATCGTCTTTTCCGGCAATAGCGCGGTGGGCGCCGACGCCGCGATCGCCGTCACCCATATCGCCGTCGCCGATCTGGCGGCCGACGAATTCCTGTTCTTCGCCTGGACGGATGCCGAAGGCAGGCTATTGGGTGAGAACGATTATTTCCCCAAGCCCTACAAGGCTTATGAACTCGTGGAGGCCGAAATTTCGGCAAGCTGGGCGGATCGGGACGGCAGGGCGGTGCTGACGCTGGCGGCGGACCGGCCGGCTTTCTTCGCCACGGCGAGCGTCGATGTGCCCGGATATTTCTCCGACAATGCGCTGACGCTGCTGCCGGGCCGCCCGGTGGACCTGGTATTCCATCCGCGGCATGGCGCGAAGGTCGGCTCGGCGGATTTGAAGGGCTCGCTGCGGGTGCGGCACCTGGCGGAGACGTTTTGAGATCGGTGGCGAACGATCGCTCCTTCACGTCCCTTGCGTGTTGAGGGGAGGGAGGCGCAGGAGCCAAAGTTTCCGGGAACACGAGCCCTCCTCGAGTTCATCCTGAACCCGCAGACCTCATCCCGAGCTTGTCGAAGGACGAGGTCGGGTAACTCAGTGCCCGCGACCTCATGATCGACAGGCTCACCACGAGGTCTATGGGAGTTTGGGCGTCCTCCCCCAAGGACAGCCGCCCAATGTCACGCCGCCGGCTTCCATACAAGATTTCTTCCCCCGGCGATTGACACATGCGACGGGTTTGCGGACGGTAGCGGACGCGGCGTTTTCTGCGCGGCGGTTTTGGGTCAGCAATGTCTTCTTCTTTCGCTCCGCCCGGCGAGCGCCGGCTGCTCGGCATCGGCCTGGCGCTTGCCGCTTATTTCATGTTTACCGGCATCGACAGTTCGGCCAAGTGGCTGGGCCTGGTCGGCATTTCCTTCGTGCAGATCGTTTTTCTGCGCTATGCCATTCATCTGTTTCTGGTTGCCGCTATTCACCTGCCGCGCCACGGCACCAAGCTGATCCGGACCGGAAGCTTGAAGCTGCAAATCTTGCGGGCCCTGACCCTGTTGGGGGCGACGCTGTGCAGTTTCCTGGCCGTGCAATATCTGCCGCTGACCGTCACTGGCGCCATTGCCTTCACCGCCCCCCTCTTCATCTGCGCTCTGTCGGTGCCGATGCTGGGCGAAACGGTGGGATGGCGGCGCTGGACCGCAATTGGCGTGGGCTTTGCCGGTATTCTGGTTGTCGTGCGCCCGGGAACCGAAGCCTTCCACCCGGCCTCGCTTCTCAGCCTGGCGGCGGCCTTCAGCACGGCATTCTACATGCTGTTCACCCGCCGCGTTTCCAGTTTCGACAGCGCCGCCACCAGCCAGTTCTATGTCGGGGCCTTTTCCACCATCGTGCTGCTGCCTTTCGTGCTGTTCTACTGGTCGTGGCCGAGCACGCCCGATGGCTGGTTCGCCTTTTTCGCCGTCGGCATTTTCGGCTTTGTCGGCCACCAGCTCATCACCGTGGCATCGGGACTGGCGCCGGCCTCGGTATTGGCGCCGTTTTCCTATTTCCAGATCATCTTCCTGGCGGCGGCGAGCTGGCTGGTGTTCAACCAGCCCCCCGATATCTGGCTCTATGTCGGGGCGCCCATCGTCATCGGCAGCGGTCTTTATATCTGGCTGCGCGAGCGCCAATTGCCGGGACCGGGCACCAGCGCCATAGTGGAGCGGTAAGGCCCGGGGCCGGCCGTTGTCCGGGCAATCTAGTCCTCATCCACTTCATCCAGCGGCTTGCGGCTCGTCGCCTCGCCATGGGTGATCAGCCGGGCGCTGCGTTGGCCGGTGAGATAGATCCAGAGCCAGTTCATGGTGATGACGATGCGGGTGCGGGTCTCGACCAGGAAATAGATATGGGCGAAGCCCCAGACCCACCAGGCGAACCAGCCCTTGAGCTTGAGCCAGCCGAAATCGATGACCGCCGAACTCTTGCCGATCGTGGCGAGGTCGCCGGCGTGCTTATAGCGGAAGGGCAGGGCTGACATATCGCCGGACAGGCGCCGGCGGATGACGCGGGCGACATGCTTGCCCGCCTGCTTGGCGGCCGGAGCCACGCCGGGCACCGGCTTGCCGTTCGGCTGGAGAATGCCGGCAACGTCGCCGATCACGAAGATGTCGGGAAGGCCCGGCACCGACAGATCGGGCTCGACCTGCACGCGCCCGGCCCGGTCGCTGTCGATGCCGAGCCATTTGGCTACCGGCGAGGCGGCAACCCCCGCCGCCCAGATAATGGTCTTGGTGTCGAGGCGCTGGTCGCCGAAACTGACGCCATCGCGGTCGATGCCGACCACCGGCTGGCCCAATTCGACCTCGACGCCCATGCGGCGCAGGGCATTGAGGGTATATTCGGACAGGTCGGGTTCGAAATTGAGCAGGACCCTGTCGGCTCCCTCGATCAGCACCACGCGCAGGTCGGCGGGCGACAGCGTATTGAACTGGCCCTTGATGCTGGTATGGCCGAGTTCGACGATGGCGCCGGCCATTTCGACGCCGGTGGGGCCGGCGCCGATAATGGCGAAGGTCAGCAGGGCGCGGCGGCGGGCCGGATCGGTTTCGCGCTCCGCCGCCTCCAGCGCCAGCAGCAGCTTGCGGCGGATGGCGGTGGCGTCCTCCACCGTCTTGAGGCCTGGCGCGAAAGTCTCCCAATCGTCATGGCCGAAATAGGCATGCTGGGCCCCGGTGGCGAGAACGAGGCTGTCATAGGCCACGCTTCCGCCGTCCTCCAGCAGCACCGCGCGGCTGGCCTGGTCGACGCCGATGACCGTGGCCATCAGCACCCGGGCATTGCTTTGGCGGCGCAACAGGTGGCGGATGGGCCAGGCGATCTCGGAGGGGCTGAGCGCGGCGGTGGCAACCTGATAGAGCAGGGGCTGGAACAGGTGGTGATTGCGCCGGTCGATCAGCACTATTTCGACATCGGCGCCGGCCAGCGCCTTCGCCGCTGCCAGACCGCCAAAGCCGCCGCCGACGATTACGACGCGGTGCTTGCGGTCTGCCATGATGCTCTCCTTGCGGCGGGTCTGTCGTCTAGACCTGGTCCACCCGCTCGCGCCACTTGGCAATATAGGCATCCAGCCCCGCCGCTTGCAGGGGTTCGAACGCATGGCTGCCGCCTGTTTCGGGCAGGGTGCCCCCGAACAACAGGCTGGCGCCGAGGCTGGTTCCGGTGCTGTCGCCCGAGGCATGGACCGGTACGCCGGCAAGCCGCGCCAGGGCCTGGCCGAACAGCCGGTTGCGCGCCAGCGGCCCCTCGACGATGATGGAGCGGCCGAGACCGCACAGATCGAGGCAGGTCCGCGCCATCAGCGCCAGATAGAGCGAGGCGGCGGCATAACGCTGCGCCGGAGTGAGGCTGGCCGGATCGGTGGTCCAATGGCCCTGCCGGGCGCCATAGGGGCCGGTGCCGGGCGCGAAGCTGGGCAGCGCCTGGATGTCATTGGCGATGACATGGGCGATATCCGCCGCCCCGGGCTCGGCGATTTCAGGCACCAGAGCGTCGAATTCCCGCCCTCCCATGAAGCGGGCAGTGGGCACGGCGCGGCCATTGGCATCGACATTGGCGAGGCTGTCGCGGCGCTGATCCAGGGCGCCGGTATCGCCGCCCACATTCATCAGGATGGTCCAGGTGCCGGTCGAGACCACGGTGAAGGGCGTGTGGTGCCGGCCCAGATGCGGCAGCAGCGAGGCGTTGGAATCGTGGATGCCGCAGGTGACGGGAAGGCGCAGCGACAGGCCGGTTTCGGCGGCGATTTCCGGGCGCAGCGTGCCGATGACGGAAGCGGCCGGCTGGATCGGCGGGAACAGGCCCTGCCAGCCCATAAGCTGCACCAGCGAGGAAAATTCGCCCCTCGCCGGAGCCCACAGATCGGTGTGGCAGCCCAGGGACGTGACTTCGCTGGCGCGGGCGCCTGTCAGCCGCCAGGCCCAATATTGCGCATAGGTGAGCAGCGCCGTGACCCGCGAAAATTGCTCGGGAAAAGTCATGGCCTGCCAGAAGAATTGCGCCCCCAGATTGAGGCCGCCGGGCAGTTTTGGCGAGAGGCTTTCGGCAAAGTCCGGGCGAACCGACGCATAGGCTTCGGCGGTCTTGTCAGGGCCGTCGAATTCGTAATCGAGGATCGGCAGCGCCAGCTCGTCACCGGCCAGCAGCGCCCCGCAGGCGCCATGGGTGGTGATGGAAATGCCGTCGATACCGTGCTCCGCGCCCAGGGCCCTGAGGCTGTCCAGCGCAAAGCCCCAGAGCATCTCGATATCCATATGCGGATAGGGACCGTCGCGGCGGACATTATTGGGAATGTTCCGTGCGGCGATCTGCCGGCGCGTTTCGCTGTCGATCAGCACGACCTTGGCATTGGTCTTGCCGATATCGATGACGGCGATATGGCGGGGAATGTCAGCGTGCATGGTCCGGCCCGGTGAGGTTCACCGGCATGTAGCCGATTTCGCCCCACCGCGCCAGAACTGACATGTTAGCCTATTTGACGATCAGCACCGGAATGCTCGCATGGGACAGCACTTCGGCGGCCTGGCTGCCCAGCAGCAGGCGGCCGAGACCGCGCCGGCCATGCGAGCCCATGACGATGAGGTCGGCGCCGCTTTCCTTGGCGGCATGCAGGATGCCTTCGGCGGCGGTGCTGTTGGTGATGTGAATGCCGACAATAGCGCCGCCCGCCGCCTTGGCCACCTGATCGGCCTCGGCCAGGATGTTCCTGGCCGCCTCCGCCTTGGCCTTGTCGAGATCGGCGAGGATGGAGCCGGTATCCACCATCATCAATTCCGGACCCGACGAGCCGATGACGGAGGTGTCGGTGACGGTGATCGCCGTGATCTTGCCGCCGGTCTTGGCGGCGAGGCCCAGAGCATATCGCAGCGCCTTGGTGCCGAGCTCCGAGCCGTCGATGGCGCAGATGATATTGTCATACATCGTGGTTTCCTTTCCGCCGCTGGATTGAGCGCCTTGCTATCATAACTCCCGCACCTGCCCTTTGATCCAGATCAGACATGCGGCCAGGCACCGCATGCATAATCGTTGCATTAAAATACTTGCAAATAAATGAAATCAAAATTATATGGCCTTTGCCCAGCCACTTTCGCGAGAAAGAATGTTCCATGTCCGCCAAGCCCGAAGTCACCGGCTTTTTCGATCCGCGCACCTGGTCGATCCAGTATGTGGTGGCCGATCCGGAAACGAAGCAATGCGCCATTATCGATCCGGTGCTCGATTATGACGAGAAGTCGGCCGCGACCGCGACCATTCATGCTGATGCCATTCTCGAATTCATCGCCGACAGGGGCTATGCGGTCGAATGGATTCTCGACACCCACCCGCATGCCGATCATTTCACCGCCGTCGCCTATCTGAAAGACCAGACGGGCGCGCCCACCGCCATCGGTGAAAAAGTCGTCGACGTGCAAAAACTCTGGAAGGGCTTTTACAACTGGCCCGATTTTCCCGCCGACGGATCGCAATGGGATAAGCTGTTTGCCGATGGCGAGACGTTCAAGCTCGGCAATATCGATGCCAGGGTGATGTTCTCGCCCGGCCATACGCTGGCCTCGATCACCTATGTCATCGGTGACGCCGCCTTCGTTCACGACACGCTGTTCATGCCCGATGGCGGCACGGCGCGCGCCGATTTTCCCGGCGGCAGCGCGACCCAATTGTGGAACTCGATCCAGGCCATCCTGGCGCTGCCGGAGGAAACGCGCATCTTCACCGGCCATGATTATCAGCCCGGTGGCCGCGAGCCGATGTGGGAATCCACCGTCGCCGAGCAGAAGGCGAAGAACATTCACATGTCGGTCCACAAGACCGAGGCCGCGTTCGTCGCAGCCCGCGAGGCGCGCGACAAGACCCTCGCCATGCCCAAGCTGATCCTGCACGCCCTCCAGGTCAACATTAATGCCGGGAGGCTGCCTCAAGCCGAAGACAATGGACGGCGCTATCTCAAGATCCCGCTGAATCTGCTCGACGGCGCCGCCTGGGACGATTGATGGATGTGATGGCGATTTCTAACGAAACCCAGGAACTCAAGGACAAGGTGGGCGAGGCCACCGCTTTTCTCAAGAAGCTGTCCAATCCCGACCGCCTGCTGGTCGCCTGCGCCCTGGTCGAGGGCGAACGTTCGGTGCGCGCGCTTGAGGATGGGTTGGGTATCCGCCAGCCGGGCCTGTCCCAGCAACTCGCCGAACTGCGCGCGGCCGGGCTGATCACCGGGCGCAAGGAAGGCAAGCAGGTATTCTACCGCCTTGCCGACCCGCGCGTCGAAACTTTCGTGCACACCCTGCACGACCTATTCTGCAAATGAAGGCGGCGGCCCGTTTCGCCCAGTGAAGAAGATTGTCATGCTCAAGCTCTCGACCGCAAGGATCATGGATAAATGACCGAGTTCACTCCGTTGCTATCGCTGGCCGGCGGCAGCCTGATCGGGTTCGCCGCCGTGCTGCTGATGGCGTTTCACGGCCGCATCGCCGGCATGACCGGCATTCTTTCCGGCCTCGTGCCGCCCTTCTCCCATGATTGGGGCTGGCGGGCGGCGTTTCTGCTCGGCGCCGTGGCGGCCCCGGCCTTGATCGTGGCCGCGACCGGATTTGCCATTCCCTTCGACAGCGCCACGCCGGCCCCGTGGCTCGTCGTCGGGGGCCTGATCGTCGGCATCGGGGTTTATTTCGGCTCCGGCTGCACCTCCGGCCATGGCGTTTGCGGCATGGCGCGCCTGTCGCCGCGCTCGATAATCGCCACGCTCACCTTCATGGCCTCGACCGTCGCGACCGTCTTCGTCATTCGTCACCTCCTCGGAGGCCTGTCATGATCCGTATCCTGTCCGCACTGATGATCGGCCTGCTCTTCGGCACCGGCATCGCGCTCTCCGGCATGGCCAATCCGGCCAAAGTGCTGAACTTCTTCGACTTCGCCGGCACCTGGGACCCCTCGCTCGCCTTCGTCATGGGCGGGGCGCTGATCGTCACCGCCCTCGGCTATTTCTTCGTCCTCAAGCGCCAGACGCCGCTCTTCGAGCCCCAGTTCCACCTCCCGGCGCGCCGCGATATCGACCTCCCGCTCATTGCCGGCTCGGCCATATTCGGCCTCGGCTGGGGCATTGCCGGTTTTTGCCCGGGTGGTGCTATTCCCGCAATGGGGCTTGGCCAGGCCGATGCCTGGATATTTGCTGGCGCGATGATTGCCGGCATCGCCCTGGCGCGGCTCGCCCGCCATT
The DNA here is from genome assembly GCF_030285925.1 of Devosia sp. YIM 151766. Lineage (NCBI taxonomy): Bacteria > Pseudomonadati > Pseudomonadota > Alphaproteobacteria > Hyphomicrobiales > Devosiaceae > Devosia > Devosia sp. YIM 151766. The sequence goes on from NZ_CP127251.1 coordinate 822,913, forward strand.
CGCTGGCCACACATGCGGCCGCCAGGGCGGGTTGAGCCGGCAAATTCTTCAACATTTAAGGAAATCGGAACAATGAGCATCAAGAAGATCGACGACCGGTTCGCGGCCAGTGGGCAAATCCGTCCGGAAGACATCGAGCAATTGGCCAGGGATGGCTATGCCGCCATTATCTGCGCCAGGCCCGACGATGAAGATGCCGGCCAGCCCGCCTTTGCCGAGATCGCAAGCGAAGCGGAAAAACATGGCCTGAAAGCCGTTCATATTCCGGTCAGCGGCACGCCCTCGCCCGAGCAGGTGAGCCAATTCAAGGCAGCGATGGCGGCTATCGAGGGCCCGGTTCTGGGCTATTGCCGCGCCGGGGGCAGGGCGGCATCGCTCTATTCGGCAATGGAGCAGTAAGCCCCCGCCAAGCAAGGCGCTGCCACAATTTCCAGCGTGCAGCACCGGTCCCCCCATCTCGTTGCCGGCGGCCCATCCATGTCCAATGCCTTCCGATATCTCCCCTTTCTTCAATGGGCGAAGACCTATGATGGCGGCACGCTGAGCAGCGACCTGCTGGCGGCACTGATCGTCACCATCATGCTGATCCCGCAATCGCTCGCTTATGCCATGCTGGCCGGCCTGCCGGCGGAAGTGGGGCTTTACGCGTCCATCCTGCCGCTGGTCGCCTATGCCATATTCGGCACCAGCCGCACGCTCGCAGTCGGGCCGGTGGCGGTGGTCTCGCTGATGACCGCTTCGGCAATCGGCCAGATCGCCGCCGAGGGCACGCTCGATTATCTCACCGCCGCCATCGTCCTCGCCTTGCTATCGGGCGGCATGCTCGTCGTCATGGGCATTTTCCGGCTCGGCTTCCTCGCCAATTTCCTCTCGCACCCGGTGATCTCGGGATTCATCACCGCCTCGGGCCTGCTGATCGCCGCCGGGCAATTGCGCCATATCCTTGGCCTCTCCGGTGGCGGCAACACGCTGCCTGAAATTGTCATCTCGCTTTCGGGCCATCTGGCGGCGATCAATCCGCCGACGCTGGCCATCGGCATCGGCGTGCTGGGTTTTCTGTTTTTTGCCCGCAAATATTTCAAGCCCCTGCTGCTCGCCCTCCGCATGCCGGCGCGCCTTGCCGACATGATGGCGAAGGCCGCGCCGATCCTCGCGGTCGCCGCCACTATCGCCCTTGCAGGCAGTTTCGATCTGGGCGCGCATGGTGTCGCATTGGTCGGTGAAATCCCCCAGGGCCTGCCGGCCTTCGGAGTGCCGGCCTTGTCGCTCGATCTGGTCTCGGCACTGCTGGCGCCGGCCTTCCTCATCTCGGTGGTGGGTTTCGTGGAATCGGTTTCCGTCGGCCAGACCCTGGCCGCCAAGCGTCGCCAGCGCATCGATCCCGACCAGGAACTGATTGGCCTCGGCGCCGCCAATATCGCGGCCGGATTGTCATCGGGCTATCCGGTCACCGGCGGTTTTGCGCGCTCGGTGGTCAATTTCGATGCCGGGGCGCAAACGCCGGCCGCCGGCGTGTTCACCGCGATCGGCATCGCGCTCGCCGCCTTGTTCCTCACCCCGTTGCTCGCCGGTCTCCCGCAGGCGACGCTGGCCGCCACCATCATCGTCGCGGTGCTGACGCTGGTGGATTTGGGCGCGGTAAGGCGGGTCTTTATCTATTCGAAATCCGACTTCGCCGCCATGGCCGCCACGATCCTGGTGACGCTCGGCTGGGGCGTGGAACTGGGCATTGTCGCCGGGGTGCTGCTGTCCTTGCTGTTGCATCTCTATCGGACCAGCAAGCCGCATGTCGCCATTGTCGGCCAGGTGCCCGGCACCGAACATTATCGCAATATCGAACGGCATTCCGTGCTCACCCGTCCGGAAATCCTCTCGATCCGTATCGATGAAAGCCTCTATTTCGCCAATTCGCGCTTTCTCGAAGACACCATCGCCGCCAATGTGGCCGATCGTCCCGAACTCGAAAACGTCATCCTGATGTGCTCGGCCGTCAATGCCATCGACGCCTCGGCGCTGGAAAGCCTCGTGGAGATCAACCGCCGCCTCGCCGATGCCGGCATCGGCTTCCACCTTTCCGAGGTCAAGGGACCGGTCATGGACCGGCTCAAGGGCACCGAGTTTTTCAAGCAGCTTAACGGCGAAATCTATCTCAGCCAGCACGAGGCCGTTTCCGCCGTAAAAAACGCATTGGCAGCGGCATAGACTCGCGCGGCGAAAGCCGGAAATTGCGTCTCGGCTTGCCGGTAAGAAGACCGGCTAACGCCGTGCGGTCGAGGCTCTGATGATCAGGTCGGGATCGAGCACCGCCTTGATCGGCGGGCCTTCATAGGCATTGTCCAACCGGTCCTTCAACAAGCGGAGGGCGACCTGGCCAACCGAGAACGGGTGTGAGTTGACGCTGGTCAGCGGTGGATCCATGGATCGCGCCCACAGACTATTGGCGATGGAGATCACCGAGACATCCTGTGGCGTACGCAGGCCGGCATCACGCAAGCCCTGCAACACGCCCATCGCGGTGATGTCATTGCGCGCGAAAACCGCCGAAAACTCTACGCCCTCCGCAACAAGGTCCAGAACCGCTTGGCGCCCCGTTGCCTCGGAAGGCTGATCATAAATGCGCACAAGTTCGGGCTTGATGGGCAGCCTGCGGGCGCGCAGCACGTCATGATAGCCATCCACCGGGGAGAAGCCCGGCAAGATCGGCAAACCCTCGATATAGGCTATGCGCTGGTGCCCGAATTCGATGAGGTGCTCGACTGCCTGCTGCGCCGCCATGCGATAGTCGATCCGCACGCCATCGCAAGCCACGTCTTTCGGCCAGCGACCGATATAAACCGCCGGCTTGCCGCCATGCAGGAATTTTTGCATGCCGCTGGAGCCTCTCTCGGTGGAATCGGGAACGACCAGCGCGCCGCATATGGTCGGATCGGACGCCGACTGCTCCAGCACCCGCGCTTCAGTGTCGACCGAATAGTCGGACTGGCTCACCATGAGGCGCAGACCGAGCCGCCGCGCTTCCTTCTCAATGCCATTCACCATCTCGCCGTAATAGGGGTTCGAGAAGGTCGGAACCAGGACCGCGACAACGTTCTGAACCTGGATATCCCTGATACCGGCAAGCCTGGGGCCCGACACGAACGTGCCGCGGCCCGGTTGTCGTTGAAGCCGCCCCTTATGGACCAGATCATCGATGGCCCGCCGGACAGTGGTTCGGGACAGGCCCAGCTCCTCGACAAGCTGCCGCTCCGAGGGAACCGCCTCTCCAAGCGGATAGAGCCCCGTATCGATGCGCTCGATCAGAAGATCAACTAAAGTACTGGTCTTATCCATAATGGCCTATTGACGCAATTCATGATACATGTATCATACCACTAACGGGTTGAGCGAGGAGTGACAATGCCGGTCCTGATTTTGCGGATATCGACTGGTTTCTGCTGATTTTCCCTCGATGTTTCAGGGCGTTAGGTTCTGAGCGTTGAGGAATTCCAGCATTTTTCTTGGTGTGCACGTGTCGGCAATATCCGAGTTTTTCAGTCCGGTTGGGTCTTTGGCAGAGAGAATAACCTGAATCAGCCTCATATCGATTCAGGAATTCAGTACCGAATATAATACCGGTATCATGGCGCCGGTCCAGCGAAAAATTTTCTGACACTGCGGCATTCATTCCGCAGCGTCTCTCACAAATGAGGACGTTTATGAAGAAGGGATTTGCCCTTATCGGCGCGGGATTGTTCGGTCAGCGGCATGCGCAGGCCTATCAGCGCCATCCCTTGGTGGATTTCAAATATGTTTGCGACCTGGACGAGGCGCGCGCCAAGGCCGTTGCGGAAACCTATGGCGCCCAGGCTTTCACGACGGATTTCAATGAAATCATGGCTGATCCCGATGTCATCGCTGTCTCGGTGGCCACGCCCGATCCTGCGCATCGCGCGGCTGTTGTGGCCGCCGCTGGGGCCGGCAAGCATATCCTGGTGGAAAAGCCGCTGGCGACGAGCGTGGAGGACGCCGAGGCCATGATTGCCGCGGCCGATAAGGCCGGCGTCAAGCTCATGGTGGACTTCCACAATCGCGCCAATCCGCCCATGGTGGCGGCGCGGGATGCCGTCGCCCGCGGCGATATCGGTAAGCCCTCCTATGTCTATGCCCGTTTGAGCAACACGGTGGCGGTGCCGCGCGACATGCTGAAATGGTCCAGCCAGTCTTCGGCCCTGTGGTTCCTGGGCAGCCATATGATCGACATCGTCGGCTGGATTCTCGATGACAAACCGGTGCGGGCCTATGTGGTTTCCCGCGATGGCATCCTCAAGGAAATGGGCGTCGATGCCCCCGATTTCCACGTTGCCACCGTCGAATATGAGAGCGGCACCGTCGGTGTGTTCGAACATGCCTGGATTCTGCCCGACACCTATAACACCGTCAAAGACCTCAAGATCGAATTGCTGGGCAGCAAGGGCGCCATCAACATCGACGGCTCGCACAACCGGACCATGGAACTCTACACGCAGCAGAAAGGGGCGTTCCCGGACATGCTGGTCCCCCCATTCGGCCCGCATTTGACCGGCTTCGTGCTCGATGCCGTGGTGCATTTCGTTGAAGCCGTGCTCTTCGACAAGCCGGTGCTCGCCACCGGCGAAGAGGGCCTGGCCAATACCAGGATCATCAGCGCCCTGGTCGAAGCCGCGCGTCTCGGCCAGCCAGTTCAATTGCCGCGATGATCCGGGCGCGAAGGACCTCGTCATGACCCATCATCTGCTATCGGAACTCGATCAGTTGATCTCCGAGGCGAGAAACCCGGCGGCCGAAGGTCTCGATGGTGCCAGCGCGCTCGAACTGGTGGGGTTGATGAACCAGGAGGACCGTCGAGTCGCCGAGGCGGTCGAAGAAGTTCTTCCCGAAATCGCCCAGGCCGTGGAGCTTGTCAGCGCCGCTTTTCGTGCCGGCGGCCGCCTGATCTACACCGGCGCCGGCACCAGCGGGCGGCTCGGCGTCCTCGATGCGTCGGAATGTCCGCCGACATTCGGCGTCGACGAAGCAATGGTCGTGGGGATCATTGCCGGCGGCGACCTGGCGCTGCGCCACGCCATGGAAGGCGCCGAGGACGATGAGGCGGCCGCTATCGAGGACCTGAAAAGGCACCAGTTGAAGGCGCAGGATGTGGTCGTCGGCTTGGCTGCGTCCGGCCGTACGCCCTATGTGCTGGCGGGCCTGCGCTATGCCAGGTCGCTCGGGGCCGTAACCATCGGCATCACCTGCAATCCGGGATCGCCCATCACCGAAGCCGCGCAATTGGCCATCGTGCCGGTGGTGGGGCCGGAAGTGTTGACCGGCTCGACCCGGCTCAAATCAGGCACGGCCCAGAAAATGGTGCTCAACATGCTGACGACGGCCAGCATGGTCCGCATCGGCAAGACCTTTGGCAATCTCATGGTCGACATGCGCGCGACCAATGACAAGCTCAAGGCCCGCGCCTTGCGCATTATCGGCCAGGCGACCGATGCCTCGCTTCAGGAGGCGGAAGCGGCGCTGGCCCGGGCCGACAACAACGTCAAGGTCGCCATCTTCATGGTCCTGTCGGGCCTCGATGCGCCCGAGGCGCGGCAGCGGCTCGCGCAGGCGAACGGAATTCTGCGAACGGCACTGGATGCATCCGGTGCCCAAGCAGCCAGCAAATAAACAAGGGAGACTACAATGAAAACTTTGGTTCTATCGGCAATGGCGGCATTGCTGCTCGGCTCGGTCTCGGCGCAGGCTCAGGGTGTCACCCTCAATGTGCCGAGCTGGATGTGGGAAGAAGGGCAGGTTGGCGAATGGTTCAAGCGGAACACCGCCGAATTCGAAGCCTCCTCCGGCAACACGGTTTCCGCCACCCAGATTCCATCGGCCGACTTCGAAAAAGTCGTGATCACTCAGATCGCCGGCGGCGCCGTTCCCGACCTGATGACTGCCTTTACCAGCATGCTGCCCCCGATGATCAATGCCGGCACCCTGGCGCCGCTCGATCAATGTATCGCCGATGGCGGTTTCGGCGACCGGCTGCTCAAATCGGTCGATTTCGCCAAGGTCGATGACGTCATTTATGGCGTGCCGGTCACCATGAGCCCCTGGTCCGTGGTGGTGAACAGGAAGCTTCTTGCCGAGGCCGGCATCGAAGAAATGCCGCGTACCGTCGAGGAGCTTCATGCCGCCTCGCTCGCGGTCAAGGAAAAAACCGGCGCCTATGGCTATGCCTTCGGCAATGACATGGCAGCGCCCCTGCACGTCTATATCAATTCGATGCAATGGGTGCTCGGATTTGGCTCGGACTGGTCGCAGCCGGACGGAACCATCACCGCCAACGATCCCCGCAATATCGAGGCTATCGGCTGGGTGAAGCGTTTCCTCGATGAGGGTCTGGCGCCGATCGGTCTCGGCGTCATCCAGGCGCGCGACCTGTTCGTTGACGGCAAGGTCGCCATTATGTTTGAAGGCCCCTGGCTGATGACCCAGATCCAGGACCAGAAGCCGGAAATGATGGCGGATATCGATTTTGAGGTCGTGCCGACCCCGACCCATGCGGCGGTAACCGGCGGCGCGTTCTTCGTCATTCCGGCAAAGGCGTCGAACCCCGAACAGGCCTGTGAATTGTTGACGGCCTATATGGACGAGGAAGCCCAGCGCCGTTGGCTGGAAGACCTGCTACAGATTCCCGGCACCACGGCAGAACCCAGCGCCGAATTCCTCGAGGAGAACGCCTGGGTGGGCAATATGGCGACGATCGCCGCCCAATATCCCGGCGGCATCGGCTATGCGCCTCCCGGCTATCTGATCGATGCGGGCGAATTCCGCCAGATGGTTGTCGACGCCCTGTCCGAGATCTATTCCGGCCGCGCTTCAGTCGAAGACGGGCTGAACACTCTTCAGGCCAAGTTGGAAAACTGGTCGGCTACTCTGTAACACTTGATCTGGCTTCCCGGAGTGCACGGAACATGCACTCCGGGACAATGAAGCGGAGCATTCCCGGCATGCTGCAATCCATAAAGCGATCGAATCTTCTGCCTCTATGGCTGTTGGGCCCGGTGGGATTGCTGCTCCTGGTGATCCTGATCTGGCCGATCATGCAGGGGATCGCCCTCAGCTTCTACAACACCAGAATTCTTACCTATTCCGAAGGTCGCTTCATCGGTTTGGCGAACTTCAATGCCCTGTTCCAGGACGAGTATTTCTGGAACTCCCTCAGGGTCACGGCCATCTATGGCGTCGCGTCGGTATCCGCGACTTATGCGCTCGGATTGGGCTTTGCCTTATTGCTGAACCGGGAATTTGCCGGTCGCGGCCTGATCCGGACGATTTTCATCCTGCCATGGGCCATTCCCGAAGTGGTCGCCGTTCTCATCTTTGTCTGGATGCTCGATCCGCAATTCGGCGTCCTGAACTATGTGTTCACGAGCCTGGGTTTGATCAGCGGACCGCTGCCCTGGCTTTCCCAGTCCCATCTGGCGTTGCCGGCCCTCGTCGCGCTCACGGCCTGGCAACAGTTTCCGCTTGCCATGCTGATCCTGCTGGCAGGGTTGCAGATGATCCCCAAGGAGCAATACGAGGCAGCCACCATTGACGGGGCCGGCGCCGTCTCGCGCTTCTTCCATGTCACGCTGCCCGCCCTGCGCTCGGTGAACATCATCCTCATTCTGCTGCTGACGCTGAACTCGTTCCGGCGCGTCACGATGATCTATGCCATGACCCGTGGCGGGCCGGCGCGCTCCACCGAGACGCTGTCCATCCTCACCTACAATACCGCCTTCGAATATCAACGGATCGGCTATGCCGCCGCAGTCGGCACGGCTTTGCTCATGATCCTGCTATTCTTCAGCGTGGTCTATTTCTGGGCCACCAGGCAAGGAAAGGACGCCTGATGAACCCCTCTTACGGACAAAAGATCGTCAGCGGTTTCTGGTTCGTCCTGACCTTGGTTTTCGCCGCGATCGTGTTCTTCCCCTATTACTGGATGTTTGTCTCTTCGGTGGAAACGGAGAGCATGTTCTCCTGGCCGCCACATCTCGTTCCCAGCGGCTTCACGCTCGAATCCTATTGGACGATCTTCGAGGAACGCGCCATCGGCCGGTGGTTCATCAACACCGTCATCGTGGCAGGCAGCACCTCGCTTTTCTCCACCATCATCGCCATCAACGCCGCCTATGCGCTATCGCGTTTCAAGACCAAGACGACTTCGGTCTTCACGATCCTGATCCTGTTCTCCCAATTGCTGCCGGCCGCGCTGATCGTCGTGCCTCTGTTTGTCATCTTCCAGCAGCTCGGGCTTTATAACAGTCTTTTCGGGCTCGCGATCGCCGATACCGCCTTCATCCTCCCGGTCGCCATCTGGCTGCTCAAGGGCTTCTTTGATCAGATTCCGGTGGAGATCGAGCAGCAGGCCATGATCGATGGCTGCACCCAGCTTGGCGCATTTTATCGGGTCGTCCTGCCCTTGGCGCTTCCGGGGCTTGTAGTGGTGGTGGCGATGTCCTTCATTTCCGGCTGGGACGAATTCTTCCTCGCCCGCACCCTGATCGCTTCGCAGGACAATTGGGTGCTGTCCGTGGGGCTGACCTCGTTCCGCGGGGAATACACGCTGGATTGGAGCCAGATGATGGCTGCTGCCGTGATCTTCACCGTTCCCGCGCTCATCTTCTTCCTGTTCGTACAGCGCTACCTGGTGGCCGGCCTTTCCGCCGGTGCCGTCAAAGGCTGACAACGTCGACAAACGAAAGGAATCTCAGGTGGCAGAACTCAGCATCAAGGCCCTGAAAAAGAGCTATGGTCCGACCGAGATCATCTCCAACATCTCGCTGGATATCGTGGACGGCGAATTCGTCGCCTTGGTCGGACCTTCGGGATGCGGCAAGTCGACCTTGTTGCGCATGATTGCGGGACTGGAAACGATCAGCGGCGGCGAAATCGCCATCGGCGAAAAAGTGGTGAATGACGTTCCTCCCAAGGACCGTGACATCGCCATGGTGTTCCAGAACTACGCGCTCTATCCCAACAAGACGGTCGCGGACAATATCGCCTTCCCACTTTACATGGCGCGCGTTCCCAAGGCGGAGCGCGACCGCAAGGTGGCGGAGGTGATGAGCTCCCTCGATCTTGAGGCGCTGGCCAAACGCTATCCGAAACAACTTTCCGGCGGTCAGCGCCAGCGCGTGGCCATGGGACGCGCCATCGTGCGCAATCCCCAGGTTTTCCTTTTCGACGAACCCCTGTCCAATCTCGACGCCAAGCTCAGGGTCTCGATGCGCGCCGAAATCAAGGAACTGCATCAGCGGCTCAAGGTAACAACGGTCTATGTCACCCACGATCAGGTCGAAGCCATGACAATGGCCGACCAGATCGTGGTGATGCGCGCCGGCAATGTGGAGCAGGTCGGCGCTCCTCTCGACCTTTACGATCGTCCGGCAAACAAGTTCGTCGCCGGGTTTATCGGCTCGCCGTCGATGAACTTCTTCGATGGCCGGATCATTGAGCGGGAGGGCGTCCTGTCGTTTACGACAATGGCCGGTCTGTCGATCCCCATCGCCCCCGAACATCGCCAGCATGCCGCCGATGCCGCCAGCCTCGGCATTCGTCCCGAGCATATCCGTCTCGACGGCGTCGAAACCATGGGGGCGGTTCCGGTCGACATCGCGGTGATCGAACCGACCGGCAATGAAGCAACCTTCATTCTTCGATCCGGCGGCGAGCAGTTGGTCGTCGTCCAGACCGGAAGGCACGGCTATCGTCCCGGAGAAACCGTCTGGATCAAAATGGCCCCGGATATGCTGCATTTCTTTGACCGCAACGGACGCGCGCTTCAGCGATGACAACCGCCTCAACAGGCCGGCCGACCCGTCTCGGCATAGACATTGGCGGCACGGGGAGCCGTTGGGTCGCCTGCGACCTGGAGGGAAGAGAATTGGCGCGCGGACGCGCCGATGGCGCGACAGCCCATATTTTCAACGGAGCGGAACGTCTGCGCCTCACGGCGGCGCTCGCCGATATCGCGGCCCAGCTTTGCTCGCATGGTCTTTCGCCGACGCGGGTCCGGGCTGGTCTCACCGGCTATGGCGCCGGTGTGGAGAGCGAGGCGCAAACTCTATTCGCGGCGGCCTTCGGGGTTCCGGCAAGCATCGTCGATGATATCACGACGGCCTATCTCGCCGTGTATCGGCCGGGGGAAGGCCATGTTGTTTCCGCCGGAACCGGGTCCTTTGGGGTCCATATGGCGGTTGATGGCGCCCAGATCCGCGTCGGGGGCCGTGGCATTCTGGTCGATGATGCCGGGTCCGGCAGCTGGATCGCGCTCCGGGCAATCGAGCGCCTTTATCGTGCCTATGACAGAGACGGAAATTTCGACGCCATGCCCCGTATGGCCCACCATATTTTCGAGATGGTGGGGGGCAGGGAATGGGGAAACGTGCGCGAATTCGTCTATTCCGGCAATCGTGGGCGGATCGGAACCCTGGCCATCGCCGTGGGCCGCGCTGCACACGATCAGGACCCCGCCGCAATTGAACTCCTGAGCCGCGCCGGCGCGGAGCTGGCGGCGATCGCCAGAACGCTGATCCTGCGAATTGGCCCTCTCCCGCTTGCCTTTATTGGCGGGGCACTCGATTTGCACCCTATTATCAAGCAAACCATAGGCGCCAATCTCGATGGCCATAGCCTCGATTTTCCTGAATCGGACCCCGCCCTGACAGCCGCCCGGCAGGTCTGAGCAACCGGCTGGCGATCCGTGGCGGGCACAGACGTCACCACCGTGGCCGGGCACTGTTCCGGCTCGGCAGAAATTGTCGGTCCGGTCCACGGACTTCATATCGTCGATATGAAGGTCTATAAGGCCGGCAAGATTGTTTATTCCCGCAACTCTTTGGGAGCCGGTGTCTGCCTTGGCCGATTTCGCCATTGATGCCTTGAGCGATAGAAAAACCATGATCAATCAATCGCGTAGGTTCAGCGTGGCGCCGATGATGGACTGGACCGACAGGCATTGCCGGGTCCTGCATCGGCTGCTGACGCGCCATGGTTTGCTGTTCACCGAAATGGTCAATAGCGGAGCTATCGTGCATGGGGATGCCGAGCGGCATTTGCGCTTTGCGGCGGTGGAGCATCCCATTGCGCTTCAGATCGGCGGCGCCGATCCGGCCGAACTGGCGGCGGCGACGCGCATTGCCGATGGGTTCGGCTATGACGAAATCAACCTCAATGTCGGTTGTCCCTCCGACCGGGTGCAATCGGGCCGCTTCGGCGCCTGCCTGATGGCGGTGCCCGATCTCGTGGCCGAATGTGTCCGGGCCATGCGCGGCGCCACCGACAAGCCGGTCACGGTCAAATGCCGCATCGGCATCGACGACCAGGATATCGAGGAAAGCCTGGACCGCTTCGCCGACAAGATGGCGGAGGCGGGCGTCGCGGCGCTTTATGTTCATGCGCGCAAGGCCTGGCTGCAAGGACTGAGCCCCAAGGAAAACCGCACCATTCCGCCGCTGGATTATCCGCGCGTCTATCGCCTGCGCCAGCGCCTGGCGCCTTTGCCGATGATGATCAATGGCGGCATCGAGACGCTGGACCAGGCCGAGACGCATCTGGAGCATATGGATGGCGTGATGCTGGGCCGCGCCGCCTATCACAACCCGATGCTGCTGGCCGAAATCGATGCGCGCATTTTTGGCGATGACCGGGAGGTGCCGGACCTGGCGGAGATCATGCGGGCCATGGCCGAATATGCCGAGACGCAGCTCACCAGCGGCGTTCGTCTCAACAATATTGCCCGCCACATGCTCGGCCTGGCCAATGGCCGGCGCGGCGCGCGCCAGTTCCGTCAAATTCTCAGCGTGGATGCCTGCCGTCCCAATGCCGGCCCGGAAGTGTTGATGCGGGCGCTGGAACTGGTCGAGGACCAGCCCATGGCAGCAGCAAGCTAACGCCTTTCCGGCCTGGCCGGAATGACGATGGGGAGGCCGCCAACGGGCGATGATGGAGGCGAAAGAGCCGCCGCCTGGTCGCTCAATCCGCCAGTTCCAGCGAGTTCTGCGTCACCGAATAGCGGCTCAGCGTTTCGAGGAAGGTCATGCCGAGCAGGCTGGTTTCGAGCGCACCTGCTTCGGTCACGAAGGCGGTGATATTGCGCCGCTCGATGCCGCCGACAATGATGGAATTCAGCCGCGTCCGCGCGGCCAGGCCGCGTCCATTGGCGGTGGAGACGGGAACGACATAGCGCAATCCGGCCGTGTCGATGCCGGCCGCTTCGGCGTCGGGAATGGTCAGGACCACGGCGCTGGCGCCGGTATCGAAAATCATCGGCGTCGTGTGCCCGTTGATGCTCGCACGCACTTCGAAATGCCCGCCCATGCCGCGCCGGAAGGTGGCGGTGCCATTGCCGCTATCCACCATGGCGACGCCAGGCTGCATTTCGCCGGCGACGCGGCCCGCCACGCTCATGATTTCGTCGCGATAGGCATAGGTGATCATGGCGATGGCGAAAATGCCGACCCAGAGCAATACGCCGCCCACCAGTTCGGCAGCGCGATGCCGCCGCGCGAACAATCCGCCGGCAAAGATGATGAGGATGATGACCAGCGGCACCAATTGCGCCGTCTGCACCTGACTCAGCCCGACCAGGCTGCCGGCATCGGCGCTGATCATCAGGGCGATGCCGATGGCGATGAGCAGCGCCAGGCCGATGAAGATCATGCTGTCCGGTCCTTTCGCGCGGTCATTGCCCTGTTCGATAAAGGCATGGGACGCGGCAAATTCAAGGCATCAGGCAAAGATTAGCAGCATGGCCAGCGCCGCTATTTCGCCCAGTCCACCGCCGGCCCCGATCAGGTCGCCGGTCTGCCCGCCGACAAGCCGCCGGCACACGGCGCTCCAGAAGGGCACGATCAGCGCCACCAGCAGCAAGGCGGACATGACGCCCAACAGACTCGATGCCGGCGCGCCGATGGCGAGAACGAGAAGCATGGCCAGCGCCGCGCCGATGGCGAAGCGGGAAGCGGGCAGGGCGCCGGCGGCGGCCGAGGCCCCATCCGCCCGCGCCGGCGGCAGCGCCACGGCGAGCCACAGCGCCCCGGACCGTCCGGCAATATTGGCCGCCAGCCAGAGCCCGCCGGCGGCAAGCGGGTCGAGGGCGGCCAGGCTGCCCAAAGCCGTGACCCGGAGCAGCAGAAACAGACAGAGGGCGGCGACGCCATAGGTGCCGTGCCGGCTATCCTTGAGGATATCGAGCCGCCGCTCCGGCGTGAAGCCGCCAAACAGCCCGTCGGCCGCGTCGGCCAGTGCATCCTCCATCATGCCGCCGCCAACCAGCACCATGGCGGCAACGGCAAGGGCGGCGGCGAAATAGGGCGGCAGGCCCGCCCAGATGCCGCCGGCCAGCAAGAGAACGGGGACAATGCCCATGATGAGGGAGGCCAGCGGCAGCGCCGGGGCGATGCGGCCGAGATCGGGTTTTTCGTGACGATGCCGGCCGGTCGGCAGGCGCGAAAAGAAGCGCAGCGCCATGACTAGATCGCCCCTGAACCCGAAGCCGCCGGGCCGCGGACCGGGCCGGTCGTCGTCCTCTCGGGCCGGGTCGGCTGCGGGATGCTGCTCGGTCTCGGGCGCCTCTCGCGTCAATTGCAATTCGCTCCGTAATGGGCAACAAGGTCGCGCCCCTCCCTATCATAGCATGCCGGATTTGCCATGCCCGCACTCAACGCCGCCTTCGCCGATATCGTCGACCTTCTGGTGGCCGTGCCGGACGGAGACGAGGCCGCCGTCGCTGCCGTTCGCCAGCGCGACGCCCAATTGACCAAGCCGTCCGGCTCGCTGGGCAAGTTGGAGGAACTGGTCGAATTTCTTGCCCGCTGGCAGCATCGCGGCCAGCCGCGCCTCGGCAATCCGATGGTGACCATTTTCGCCGGCAATCACGGCGTGACCGATCAGGGCGTCTCGGCATTTCCGCGCGAGGTGACGGCGCAGATGGTGGCCAATTTCACCAATGGCGGCGCGGCGATTTCACAGATCTGCGCGCTGCACGAGATCAATTTGCGGGTGTTCGAACTGGCGCTGGAATTACCCACCGGCGACATCACCAGCGAGCCGGCCCTGGACGATCAGATGTGCGCCGCCACTATCGCCTATGGCATGGAAGCGGTGGCGGGCAAGCCGGACCTGATCTGCATCGGGGAAATGGGCATCGGCAATACCACGATCGCCGCCGCCATCTATGCCGCGCTTTACGGCGGCACGGGCGAGGACTGGGTCGGCCGGGGCACGGGCGTGGACAATGCGGGGCTGGCCCGCAAGGCCGATGCGGTGAACCGGGCCTTGGCCTGTCATGACGGCGCGCTGGACCATCCGCTGGCCATCCTGGCGCGGCTGGGCGGCCGGGAAATCGCCGCCATGCTGGGCGCCTTGGTGGCCGCAAGGCATCAGAAAGTGCCGGTGATCGTCGATGGCTATGTCGCCACCGCCGCGGCCGCCATCGCCCATGCGGTCAATCCGGCAGCGATCAATCATTGCCTGTTCGCCCATGTCTCGGCGGAAGGCGATCATGCGCGGGTGCTGGCGCAGATGGGACAACCGGCGCTGCTCGATCTGGGCATGCGGTTGGGCGAGGGCACCGGCGCGGCCCTGGCGGCGGTGATGGCCAAGACGGCGCTGCACCTGCACGAAAATATGGCGACCTTCGACAGCGCCGCAATCAGCGGCAAATCGAGCTGAGCAAGCCGCGGCGGGATCAGTCCCGCGGGCGTGCCCGAAAACCTTCTTCGCTCGGCACCAATGCCAGCAGGTTGAGGCCCATGCTGCGCTGGAAGCGCGTCACCGAGGCCGCTGCCATGCGGTTGAGCGCGTCGAGGTCCCGGCTGGCGACCGCCTGGTTGAGCGCGGCGTGTTCGAGCAGGAAATTCAGGATATAGCCCTCGGCGAGCTGCTGGCGCTTCTGATCGTTGATGGCGACGAAATTGGCATCGTTGGCAAAAGCCACGCGCAATTGCCGCTGGATCGGCGCATTGTCGATCTTGGCGGTATAGGCGCCATTGGCGGTGATCCAGTTCAGCACCCAATAGGCGGTCAGCGCGTCGGCGACATTGTTGACGGTCAGGCCCTGATCCGCCACCAGGTCCTGCCAGATATCGACCGGCTTGCGCTCGGCGAAAGCGGCGGCCAGGCTGTCGCGGATCTCGGTGCCGGCCGACCAGCGCAACTCCTCCAGAAAGGCCCGCTGCACCCGCGTCGATACATAGGCGGAGGGTCGGTAGCCGGTGTCGAAATCCGCCGCCGCGCTGGCTTCGGGCGCCGGCGCCACCCTGATCTGCGGTTCGTCCTGCGCCGCCAGGGGCAGGGTAAGGGCCACCAGGGCGAAAGCGGCGGCGAGCGAGCGCCGGATTGTCAAAGCATGCATGAGCGCCATCCTGCCGCCGATCACGGCAAATTTGCGGTGATCAGCCGGCCACGGAATAGATTTCCAGCCGGTTGCGCTTTTCCACCACCGGGGCCAGCGCATCCATGACGCGGGCGCGGGGGAAGGTGGCGAAAGCCTCGGTGCCGAAGCGCAGCTTCGAATATAGGTCGAACCGGCCCTGATGCAGGTCCATGATCTTCTGCACGATGGGCAGACCGAGGCCGGCGCCCTGTTCGGCGGTCTTCTGCGCCAGCGATCCCTGGCCGAAGGAGGAGAGCACGGTGTCGATCTCGTTCTGGGGAATGCCCGGCCCATTGTCCTTGACGGAAATCAT
Organism: Devosia sp. YIM 151766; assembly: GCF_030285925.1. Classification (NCBI taxonomy): domain Bacteria; kingdom Pseudomonadati; phylum Pseudomonadota; class Alphaproteobacteria; order Hyphomicrobiales; family Devosiaceae; genus Devosia; species Devosia sp. YIM 151766. The sequence goes on from NZ_CP127251.1 coordinate 838,644, forward strand.
CTGCCCGCCATCGCCGCTGCGCTGCACCACCAGCGTCACCTTGCCGTGTTGCGGGGTGAACTTGATGGCGTTGGAGAGCAGGTTCAGCATGACCTGGCGGATCGCCCGCTCGTCGCCCCACAGCTTGGGCAGGTTGTCGCCATAGCTGAACACCAATTCGATGCTCTTGGCCTTGGCGCGCAGCTCCATCATGCGGCGGCAATCCTCGGCGATGTCGACCAGCGACACGGCTTCCTCGTTCAATTCATACTTGCCCGCCTCGATACGGCTGAGGTCGAGAAGTTCGTTGATGAGGTTGAGCAGGTGCTGGCCGCTGCCATGGATGTCGCCGGCATATTCCTTATATTGCGATACTTTGTGCGGCCCCAGCAATTCCGATTTCAGCACCTCGGAAAAACCGATAATGGCGTTGAGCGGGGTGCGCAGTTCGTGGCTCATGGTGGCGAGGAACTGGCTCTTGGCGATATTGGCCTGCTCGGCATGGCGGCGGGCCTCGTCGGACATGGTCCGCGCCTCTTCCAGCTCATAGATCAGCGTGTCCTTCTCGGATTGGTGCGAGATCGTTTCGAGCTCGGCGCCGTGCAATTGGCGGGCCAGGAACAGGAAGAAGATTTCGCCGCAAATGGTGACGGCGGCCAGCGTGTAATTGAGGGTTCCCCCCAGCGCCACCAGCGCCGCCGACACGGTCATGGTCACCGGCAAGGTGCTCATCAACGTGGCCGGGGGCAGGGTATGGGTGGCGATGGCGTTGCTGGCGATGCCGACCAGGGCCATGGCGAACATCACCGGCGTCAAATCGGCCTGCTCGGCCACCAGGGTGAAAAGCGCCAATAGCGACAGCGCCACGCCGCTCACCGTCTCGGCGGCGACGAAACTCGTCGTCCAGCGCGCGGCATTGAACTTGACCGGGTCGGCCAGCGTGAAACGCCGCGCCATCTGCACGACGATCAGCAGGCTGGCGATGACCAGCCCGGCCCAGAGGGCGGTGATGGTCACCGGCACCCAGAAACTGGCGACGATGGCGAGAATGCCGACGATGACCGCCATGGGCAGGGCAGCGCCGATCCGGGCGGCGGCATAATCATGCATCAGCTCGAAGTCGAAATCGGCGCGGGTGCCCGAGCTGGAGGTCAGGCGCTGGCGCGCTTCGCTCACCGCTTTCTGGGCATTGCGCTTGCCGTCGACGCCGATGGGCGCGCGGATATCAGCTTCGCTGACCGACTGGGACGGCATGGCACTCGTACTCGTTACTCGATGGTGCGAACATAAAACGCGCTCGCGACACTTAGACCGCAGATTAGGGCCGCTTGGTTAACGGCATATGAAATCCGCAAGCGGAGCCGGCGGCGGATCCGGCTCGATAACGGCGGGCATGGTTAATTTTTCTTTTTCGGCTTTGATAACTTGCTCTGCGCAATTTTATTGCGCAAAAGGGGTGTTTGTGGCACTCATCGCCGCGTTGCCGCTTGGTCTGGCGGGTGTTGATAAAAACTGATTTCACGAGGGCATCATGGCACTGGATAAGATCGACCGGAAAATTCTGTCGCTTTTACAAAGGGATGCCACCATGCCGGTGGCTGAAATCGGCCGAAAAGTCGGGTTGTCCACCACGCCGTGCTGGCGCCGGATTCAGAAAATGGAGGAAGATGGCGTCATCCAGCGCCGCGTCGCCGTACTCGACCCCGCCAAGGTCAATGTCGGCGTCACCGTTTTCGTCTCGGTCAAGACCAACGAACACAATGATGGCTGGATGCGTAAGTTTTCCGGGGTGATCGATGAATTCCCCGAAGTGGTGGAATTCTACCGCATGAGCGGCGACGTCGATTATCTCATGCGCGTCGTCGTGCCCGATATCGGCGCCTATGACGTCTTCTACAAGCGCCTGATCAGCAAGATCAATCTGACCGATGTCAGCTCGGCTTTCGCCATGGGCCAGATCAAATATACCACGGCCCTGCCGCTCGACTTCGCCATCGTGGTGGACGACGACAAATAGGGACGGTCAGGACGATTTGCGCGGCCGGCCGCCAAGGCGCCCATTCCGCCGCGCTGCTTCCGCCTTGGCAACCGAGCGGGACTGACCGCCGCGACGGCTGGCAGCCATGAACTTCTCCGTACCGAATACGCCCTGCATCAGCCCCGATATGGTGAAGTCGAGGTCGAGTTGCGGCCAATGCAATCCGGTCTCTCCCGCCAGTTCGACCTTGGCGATGTCGTCGGGATCGGCACTTTCCAGTCCCTGCAACAGACGAGCGGGCACCATGAAGGCCGCGCCGTTCTCGAACTCGACAACGATACGGTCCGATAAGGGCTCGTAGCGCACCGATCTTGGAGTGGGTTGGCCGGCGCGTTCGGCCGCGCCGCGCGCCACCGCTTCGGCATAGTCACGATCTTCGAATTCGACTTCAGCCATGAATATCGGTCCAACAATGCAGAAAATAGCTGCGATGACGCGACACAACCGACAGCGCCCGAACTGTATCGCGCTTGCTCATTCCTCTGACGGAAAGAACGTTCAGGTTGACGATATCTATCCGCGCCTCTCCGTCCCCATAAACGTGAACATGGGCGGGTTCATGATCATCCAGATAGATCACGAAGCGCATCCCACCTTCACGAAGGAGGGTCACCATATCAAATAACCCAAGCAGTTGGGTTTTTCAATGCTACCCCCCCGTCACGCTCATATGCCGCGCCATTGCCGGCTCCGGCCTTGTCCTGTCGAGCACGAAATCATGCCCTTTCGGCTTGATGAGCATGGCGTGGTCCAGCGCGGCATCAAGCGCTTGTGCACCGCCTTCGCGCCAGGCATCGCGGAGATTGACCTGGTCGTCCTGCCCCAGGCACAGGAACAATTGCCCGGTCGCGGTCAGCCGGACCCGGTTGCAGCTCTCGCAGAAATTATGGCTCATCGGCGTGATGAAGCCCAGCGTGCCACCGGTTTCGGCGACGTGCACATAACGCGCCGGGCCGCCTGTGCTCTTGTCGAGCCTGGTCAGGCTATAGCGCCGCGCCAGCCCGTCATGCAGTTCACGCAAGGGAAGGTAGGTATCGACGCGGTCTATGCCGACCTCGCCCAGCGGCATGCCCTCGATCAATGTCAGGCCCATGCCGTTGCCATGCGCCCAGGCCATCATCGGCTCGATTTCGTCGTCATTGACGCCGCGCATCGCCACCATATTGATCTTGATGGCCAGGCCCGCCGCCCGTGCCGCCTCGATGCCCGAGAGCACGTCCGCGATCCGGCCGCGCCTTGTAATGGCGCGGAAGCGCTCCGGGTCCAGCGTATCCAGCGAGACGTTTATGCGGCGGATGCCGGCTGAGAACAGGTCCACCGCATGTTTGGCGAGCTGACTGCCATTGGTGGTCATGGTCAATTCGTCCAGGCCCGCGCCAATCCGGCTGCCCAGGCTGCGCACCAGGTCCATGATGTCGCGGCGGACCAGCGGTTCACCGCCGGTCAACCGGATTTTCGTCGTGCCCCGGGCGATGAAGGCTCCGGCGATGGCTTCGACTTCCTCAAAGCTCAATACGTCCTTCTTGGGCAGGAACGTCATGTCCTCGGCCATGCAATAGACGCAGCGGAAGTCGCAGCGGTCGGTCACCGAGATACGCAGATAGGAGACGCGCCGGCCGAAACGGTCGATCAGCAATGGGGCAGGGGCAGCGGCGATATCCATTTCTGTAATCTAGGACGTCCCGAGGCTCGGCGCAATTTCTCCGCGGCGACGGAAGCGGCGGACAGTCTCAAGCGACAAGCGCAAACAAAAAAGGCCGCCTCGCGGCGGCCTTCCAATTCACTGGCCGCCTTAATGGTTGACCACGATCAGCGCGCCGACCTTGACGCGATCGTAAAGGTCGATGACGTCGTCATTGGTGAGCCGGATGCAGCCGGAGGACAGGGCCTGGCCGATCGACCATGGCTCGGACGTGCCATGAACCCGATAAAGGGTCGAGCCGATATAGAGCGCGCGGGCGCCGAGCGGATTGTCCGGGCCGCCGGGCATAAAGGCAGGAAGGTCGGGAACGCGCTTGCGCATGGCCGGGGGCGGGGTCCAGCCGGGCCATTCGGCCTTGCGGGTAATGCGGTGGGTGCCGGACCAGCGGAAACCATCGCGTCCGACGCCGATACCGTATTTTATCGCCTTGCCGTTTTCGAGCACCAGATACAGCCGGCGTTCGCCGGTTTCGATCACGATCGTGCCCGGCTTGTGCCTGGTTTCGTAGTCCACCGTCTGCTTGCGGATCGGGCTGCCGCCGCGACCGGCCGTCGCGGCGCGATCTTCGAACGTGTTGGTGTCGGGATTGTACCAAACCGCCGCGGATGCCGGCGCCACCAAACTGGCCGATAGCAGGATGGACATGCCTATCGCCAATACGAGTTTGATAAACTTCATCTTCTACCTGGCCTCTGGATGCGCGACTGGCTTTGATTCGCCGTCCGCGACGATTAGCGTCATTACTTCGATTACACCTTGCCGGAAAGAGAGACGGCCCTCATCCCGCCACAAATGCCGCATCATCGCCACATTGTGTTGCCAGCCGGTTACAATCGGCGTTCACCAAACGGTGATCGCGCCTCTTTCTTCGCCTTGACAGCCCTGCCGGCCCCTGCCACATCCGCCTGCGACCGGCAGGAGGGCATTGGCGCGATGAGCGAGGCATTGAAGCGGCAGGCGGCGGCCATGGCGCTATCGGAAGTGCGCCACGGCATGCGGCTGGGACTGGGCACCGGCTCGACGGCCCGCCATTTCGTCGACTTGCTGGGCCAGCGCGTCGCCGAGGGGCTGGAGGTCATCTGCGTGCCGACCTCCGAGGCGACCGCCCGGCAGGCGCGGGAGCTGCATATCCCCCTGTCCGACCTCGACATTCTGGACCGGCTCGACCTGACGGTGGACGGGGCCGACGAAATCGATCCGGCGCTCAACCTGATCAAGGGCGCCGGCGGGGCGCTGCTGCGCGAAAAGATCGTCGCCGCGTCCTCCGACGCGATGATCGTCATCGCCGATGACAGCAAGTGCGTGGCGGCGCTGGGCGGGAATTTTCCATTGCCCATCGAGGTCAACCGTTTCGGTCTTGGGGCCACCCGCCGCTCCATTGCCGATATTCTGAGCTCCTATGGCGCCGATACCTGGCTGAAATTGCGCGGCGAAGATGCCGGCGCGCCTTATGTCACCGATGGCGGGCACCTTATTCTCGATGCTTTTTTTGGCCGCATTTCACAGCCAGAAGCGCTATCGAGCGACCTGTTGAATATTCCAGGCGTGGTCCAGCATGGACTGTTCCTGAAAATGTGCAGCAAGGCTTATGTGGCGACGCCGAATGGCGTAGAAGAACTGCAACCGCAATAGACTGAGCGTGGATCGAACGATATGGCATTCTGGACGGACGGGAACATGATGCGCGGCGCCAAGGCCGTTATGGGTGCGGTGCTGGCGGCTGGTCTGATCGCCATGGCGGCGCCGGCCTTTGCGCAGGAAGTCGCCCCCGAGCAATTGGCCCTGGCCCGCAAATATATCGACCTCACCGATCGGGGCGCCGTCTTCGAGACCACCGTGGTCGAGGTCGGCATCGACACTATGCGCCAGATCGTCACCCAGAATCCCGAGATCATCGACCAGACCAACGAAACCATCGGCGATGTCATCAAGGAATATAATGGCCGCAAGGGCGAATTGCTCGATCAGTTCGCTCGCGTCTATGCGATGCGCTTTACCCTGGACGAGCTGCGCGAGATCGTCGGCTTTTATGAATCGCCGACCGGCCAGAAACTGGCCGCCGCCAATTCCGAGGTAAACGCCGATATTCGCCGCGTCCTCCAGGTCTATACCAACAATCTGCGTACCGAGTTCTTCGCCAAAGTGCGCTCCGGCCTCCGCGCCAAGGGCGTCGAAATCTGATCGTGCCTGCAGCGCCAAACATTGACCCTGCTCGTCGCAGGGTCTTTTTTTATGTGCCGGCATGATTATATCCATCGGTGCTTTACGATGAATTGCGGGGGCGGATATGAGCTTTGACTACGATCTTCTGGTGATCGGCGCCGGTTCGGGCGGCGTTCGGGCCGCTCGCATGGCCGCGACCTATGGGGCCAGGGTCGGCATCGTCGAGGAATTCCGGGTCGGCGGCACCTGCGTCATCCGGGGCTGCGTGCCCAAGAAGCTCTATGTCTATGCCAGCCGCTTCAAGGATCAGTTCGACATTGCCGAAAGCTTTGGCTGGCAGGTCGATGCCAGTTTCGACTGGCCGAGCCTGGTGGCCGCCAAGGAAAAGGAAATCACCCGGCTCGAACAGGCCTATACGAGCAATCTCGAAAAGCCCGGCGTCGAGATCATTCGCGACCGTGCCGTGGTCAGCGGCGCCAACAGCATCAGGCTGGTGGGGCAGGCGCGCGAGCTGACGGCGAAATATCTGCTGGTCGCCACCGGCGCGCGGCCCTTCATTCCCGATATTCCCGGCGCCGAATTCGGCATCACCTCCAACGAGGCTTTCGACCTGCCGGCGCTGCCGCATTCCATCCTCATCGAGGGCGGCGGCTATGTGGCGGTGGAATTCGCCACCATCTTCGCCGGCCTGGGCGTGGACACCACCCTCATCTATCGTGGCGATTGCGTCCTGCGCGGCTTCGACGAGGATATGCGGCGCGGGCTGGAGGCAGGCCTCACCGAACGCGGCATCCGCCTGATCTACCAGACCAATGTCGTCGAACTGTCCAAGCCCGGCGCCGAGGTGCTGGCAACCTTCAGCGATGGCGTCACCGCGCCGTTCGGCGCCGTGATGTTCGCCACCGGACGCCGGCCGAATATCGAGGGACTCGGCCTCGAAAAGGCCGGCGTGGCGGTCAACGATTTCGGCGTCATCGTCGTCGACGAATATTCGCGGAGTTCGGTGCCTTCCATCTATGCGGTGGGCGACGTCACCGGCCGGGCCCAGCTGACCCCCGTGGCCATCCGGGAAGGCTGGTATTTCGCCGAGACGGTGTTCAACGACAATCCGCTTGCGGTCGATCACTCGCTGATCCCCACCGCGGTCTTTTCCGAGCCGGAAATCGGCGTGGTCGGCCTCACCGAGGAGGAGGCCGCGACCCATGGCGATATCGACGTCTATGTCGCCCGCTTCCGCCCGATGCAGAACACGCTCTCCACCCGCATCGAGCGCATGGTGCTCAAGCTCATTACCGAGAAGGATGGCGGCAAGGTTCTGGGCGTTCACATCCTGGGGCCGGGCGCCGCCGAGATGATCCAGCTGGTGTCCATTGCCGTCGGCATGGGCGCGACCAAGGCCGATTTCGACCGCACCATTGCGCTTCACCCCTCGGCGGCCGAGGAATTGGTGACCTTCAAGGCCCCGACCTATATCTATCGGGATTGCCAGAAGGTCTGAGGCCTTCTGCCCTTGGCATGGCGGCCCGGGCTTGGTAGATCGCCCGGAGCCCTCAAGAATGCCCCGGCATAAGCGAGACAGAATATGACCACCTGGACCCCCAGTTCCTGGCGCGGCAAGCCGGTACGGCAAGTTCCGGCCTATCCCGATCCGGCGGCGCTTGCCGAAGCGGAGCGGCAGCTCGGCAGTTTTCCGCCGCTGGTCTTTGCCGGCGAGGCCCGGGAGCTGAAGTCCCGCCTGGCCGCGGTGTCCCGGGGCGAAGCCTTCCTGCTCCAGGGCGGCGACTGCGCCGAGAGCTTCGCCGAGCATGGTGCCGACCATATCCGCGACTTCTTCCGCGTCTTCCTGCAGATGTCGCTGGTGCTGACGCATGGCGCCTCCAAGCCGGTGGTCAAGGTCGGCCGCGTCGCCGGGCAATTCGCCAAGCCGCGTTCTGCCGATACCGAAATGATCGACGGGCTCGAACTGCCGTCCTATCGCGGCGATATCATCAACGATATCGGCTTCACCGAAGCCGCGCGCATTCCCAATCCCCATCGCATGCTGCAGGCCTATCGCCAGTCGGCGGCGACGCTCAACCTGCTGCGCGCCTTCTCCATGGGCGGCTATGCGGAACTGACCCGCATCCACGAATGGACCATGGGCTTCATGAAGGGGTCCAACTGGAACACCCGCTACGAGGAAGTGGCGCGCAAGATCGATGACGCCATCACCTTCATGGGGGCGCTCGGGCTCAATCCGGACAATACGCCGGCGCTTAAACAGACCAGCTTTTATACCAGCCATGAGGCCCTGCTGCTCGGCTATGAGGAAGCGCTGACCCGCCGCGATTCCATCACCAATAATTGGTACGCCACGTCCGGCCATATGCTGTGGATCGGCGACCGGACGCGCGACCCGGATGAGGCGCATGTCGAATATTTCGCCGGCATCAACAATCCCATCGGCGTCAAATGCGGCCCGAGCCTGTCCAGCGACGATCTTCTGCGCCTGCTCGACCGCCTGAACCCCACCGACGAGGCCGGCCGCATCACCCTGATTTCCCGCTTCGGCGCCGGCAAGGTGCATGAGCACCTGCCGCGCCTGATCGAAACCGTGCAGAAAGCCGGCCGCACCGTCGTCTGGTGCTGCGACCCCATGCATGGCAATACCATCAAGGCCTCGACCGGCTTCAAGACCCGCCCCTTCGACCGGGTGCTCTCGGAAGTGCGCGATTTCTTCGAGGTGCACCGCGACATGGGCACCTATGCCGGCGGGCTGCATATCGAGATGACCGGCGACGATGTCACCGAATGCGTCGGCGGCGTTTCCGCGGTGACCGAAGCCTCGCTGTCGGACCGCTACAACACCTATTGCGACCCGCGCCTCAATGCCAGCCAGGCCCTGGAACTGGCCTTCCTGGTGGCCGAAGAAGTGCATGCGCAAAAGCCGCCGCACCAGCAGCAGGCGGCCGGCGAGTAAGTCCCGGTACTGAACCGAAGTCAGGGCCGCGCGTTGAGAAAATCAGCGTGCGGCTTGTTTTTCTTTGGCAATGGCTGTCAAAAATAGCTGTAGCGCCAAAGGGTCGAACATGCCGAGGTCACTTTTTCCCGCCGCCACACCTGAGACAAGGGCCCGTCTGGATCTCGATCCGACGATCAAGCTGTTCAACGATTTCGACTGGGCATCCAATCCATTGGGCCTAATCGCCGACTGGCCCGACGGGCTGAAAGGCGCCGTTCGCGCCATGATCGTCGCCTCGATCCCCATGTATATGCTGGTGGGGCCGCAAGGCATTCTGCTCTACAACAATGCTTATGCCCAATTCGCCGGCCGCCGCCATCCGGAAATCTTCGGCCTGAGCGCGGCCGAAGCCTGGCCAGAAATCGCCGCCTTCCATTGCGACAATATCGAACGCGGCCTGCGCGGCGAATCCTGGACCCTGTCCGATCAGGAATTGACCCTGGCCCGCCACGGCCAGGCGGAAACCATATGGATGGACCTCCATTGCAGCCCCGTCGTGGGTGAGGATGGCCGCTCCATGGGCTTGCTCTGCATCCTGCACGAGACCACCGATCGCGTCCTGGCGGAGCAGGCCGTGGTGCGCAATGAGGAACGGCTGACGCTGGCTTTGTCCAGTTCCTCCCTGGTGGGCACCTGGGACTGGAACATGGCCGACGATCTGGTCACCGCCGATGATCAATTCGCGGAAATGTTCGGCATCGATCCGCTGCGGGCCGGCCTCGGCGTACCGTTGAAGAGCTTTTTTCGCAGTGTGCATCCGGACGATCTCGACAATGTCAAAGCCGAAATCCGCCGGTCGAGCCAGACGCTGGATGAGTTTCGCTGCGAGTTCCGCCTGATAGGCGAAGACGGCTCGATCCGCTGGGTTGTGGCCGCCGGCCGCCCCCGCCAGAATGCCGCCGGCCAGCTCTACCGCTTTCCCGGCATCGCCATCGACATCACCGAGCAGCACCGCACCGCCGAGGCCTTGGCCGAGAGCGAGCTGCGCTTTCGCACCCTGGCCGATACCATGCCCCAGCGCGTCTGGACCGCCTTGCCCGATGGCACGGTGGATTACGTCAATGCCCGTTGGCACGAATTTGTCGGCCATGAGAATCTGCTGGATCGGCAACAATGGCTGGCGCTGATCCACCCCGATGACCGCTTGCAGGCCGATGAACGCCGCAGCCAGGCCACGGCGGCGGGCGAGCCCTATCAATTGGAAACACGGATGCGCCACCGGAGCGGCGAGTATCGCTGGTCGCTGAGCCGCGCCCTGCCGGTCCACGATGCCAATGGCCAGCTTGTCCGCTGGATCGGCACGGCGACCGACATTCACGAGACCAGGCTGGCCGCCGAAGAGCGCGAACTGGTCGCGCAGGAGCTCGGTCACCGCATCAAGAATATCTTCGCGGTTCTGAACGGCATAGTCGGCCTGTCCGCCCGCAGCTATCCGGAGGCGCGGTCCTTCGCCGACGATCTGCGCCAGCGCATCTATGCCTTGGGCGAGGCCCATGATTTCGTGCGCCCGCACAGCCATCTCAGCGTCTCCGGCGCTGCGGGGCAGGGGCGCTTGTCGGCGCTCATCGCCCGGCTGATGAGCCCCTATCGCGATGGCGAAGTCGAGCGCGTGCTGTTTTCCGGCGAGGATGTCAGCATCGATGACGCCGCCGCCACGCCGCTGGCGCTGCTATTCCACGAATTGGCGACCAATGCCGCCAAATATGGCGCGCTGTGCCAGCCCCAGGGCCGCGTCCATATCGCCGGCGAGGATGCCGGCGAGGATTTTTGCCTGACCTGGACGGAAAATGGCGGCCCCGAAACCAGGCCGCCCGACGCCCTGAGCGGCTTCGGCACCAAGCTGATCGGCCTATCGGTTGAAGGCCAGATGCGCGGCACTCTGGAGCGCGACTGGCGGCCGGAAGGGCTGCATGTGAAGATCGTCGTGCCGCGCAACGCTCTCAATCGCTCAATGCGCCTGCGCGCGGCCCCGGACGAGGAAAGCGTTTAGTGTAGCCGGATCGCTTCAGGCTTTAGCCGACAAGGCTCTCGGCCAGGCCACGCGCCGACCAGTCGAACAATGTCAGCCTTTGCGGCGGCTTGGCTTCGGCGGCCGCCCGGCAGGCTATGGCGAATTCCACCACTTCGCGCAATTCGCGTTCCGTCGCCGGCTTGGGCAGGACCCCGATCGTTCCCGGCACCCCATTGCCCAATTGCGCTGGATTGGCGGTCATGAACACGACATTCACGCCATATTCCTGCGCCAGAATCTGGCCGATGCCGATGCCGGTGGGGCCGTCGCGGAGATTGAGGTCGACCAGCGCTATGTCCGATTGCCCGGCCAGGTTCAGTGCTGCCGTTCGGTCGGACACGATGCCCGCAGCCTCGTGTCCCATCTCGGACACGACATTTTCGATTTCGGCGGCGACGATGAATTCGTCTTCGACAATGAGGATGCGATAGGGCTTGGGCATGAACGGCACTTTTATATCGGGAGTAGGGGGCAAACTCGCGGAAGCCGATCCGGTTGCCATGGCTTGGCCGCTACGCGCTGATGTGATCGACCATGATGCGTTCCGAGTGTTACCAAAGCCCTATAACGTTACAATTTGCACGAAGAGCGGTAGTTTTGGACGAAACCGCTAATCTGCCGCCGCCGCTTGCTCTGTCAGGGGCGAGAAGCTAAATCTGCCCGCGCGTTCCGCCGAGCCGGCAGAGCGGCTCTCCCTCGATCGAGGCCTATATCACCGTGACCGACCAGCTCCGTATTGCGCTTGCCCAGCTCAACCCCAAAGTGGGCGACCTTGCCGGCAATCTGGCTCAGGCGCGCCAGGCGCTGGAGCATGCCGATGCTGCCGGCGCCGATATCGTGATGTTTCCGGAACTCTTTCTCACCGGCTATTTCCCCGACGATCTGCTGTTCAAGCCGCAATTCGTCGCCGATGCCATGGAGACGGCGCGCCTGCTGGTGGCCGCCACCGCCGGGTCGGGGCTTGTGCTGATCCTGCCGACGATCTGGCAGGAGCGCGAGACGCTGTTCAACGCGGTGCTGGTGGCCGAGCGCGGCGAGATCATTGCCATTCGCCATAAGCGCGAATTGCCCAATTCCGATGTTTTCTACGAGCAGCGCTATTTTACCTCCGGCGAGCTGCCGCTGCCGGTCGAGATCAAGGGCGTGTCCATTGGCATCCCCATCTGCGAGGACATCTGGCACAAGCTGATCTGCGAGCACCTGGCCACGCACGGCGCCGAAATCCTGCTCTGCCCCAATGGTTCGCCCTATTGGGCCGACAAGCAGCAGGTTCGCCATGGCCTGGTGCGAGCCCGCATTGCCGAGCATGGCTTGCCGATGCTCTATCTCAACCAGGTTGGCGGTCAGGACGAACTGGTCTTCGATGGCGCCTCCTTCGCCGTCGAGCCGGGCGGCGCTCTGGTATTTCAGGGCAAATCCTTCGAGCCCGATTTTATCGTCACGGACTGGACCCGCGGCGAAACCGGCTGGACCTGCGCCAATGGCAGCGTCGAGCCGCTGCCCTCGCCGGAGGAAGCTCCCTGGCGCGCCTGCGTACTGGGCCTCCGCGACTATGTGGAGAAAAACGGCTTCTCCCAGGTCGTGCTGGGCCTGTCGGGCGGCATCGACAGCGCCGTGGTCGCCGCCATGGCCGTCGATGCTTTCGGCCCCGAACGGGTCCATTGCCTCATGCTGCCCTATCGCTACACCACCGAGGCGAGCCTGCGCGACGCCAGGGATTGCGCCGAATGGCTCGGGGTACGCTACGATGTGGTGGCCATCGGCGATCCGGTCGATCAGGCGCTCAGCCAGTTGCAGCCCGTCTTCGGCAATCGCCCCCTCGATATTGCCGAGGAAAACATCCAGTCCCGCATGCGTGGCACCATTCTTATGGCGGTCAGCAACAAGCTCGGCTCCATGCTGCTCAGCACCGGCAATAAGAGCGAACTGGGCGTCGGCTACGCCACCATCTATGGCGACATGAATGGCGGCTTCAATCCGCTCAAGGACATGTTCAAGATGCAGGTCTATGCGCTGGCAGACTGGCGCAACAGCAACCTGCCCGGCGATTGCCTCGGTCCCCTGGGCCGGGTCATTCCGCAATCCATCATCGACAAGGCGCCCAGCGCCGAACTCCGGCCCGACCAGACCGATCAGGACAGCCTGCCGCCCTATCCGGTGCTGGACGACATTCTCCGCTGCATGGTCGAGGACGAGATGGCGCTGGGCGATATCGTCAGGCGTGGCCATGATCCGGCCACGGTCAAGCGCGTCGAGCGGCTGGTCAATATCGCCGAATACAAGCGCCACCAGGCCGCGCCCGGCCCCAAGATCAGCCGGCGCGGCTTCGGCATGGGCCGCAAATATCCCATTACCAACGGTTATAAGGACGCAACGGTCGGATGAATGTAACCGTACGCTGGGCTCCCTCGCCAACCGGCCGCATCCATCTGGGCAATGCCCGGCCGGCGCTGCTGAATTATTTCTTCGCCCGCCGTCATGGCGGACGCTATGTGCTGCGCATGGACGACACCGACCTGGCGCGGTCGACGCGCGCCTTCGCCGATGGCATCGAGGAGGACCTCGCCTGGCTCGGCGTGGTGCCCGACCTGCTGGTCCGCCAGTCCGAGCGCACCGATCTTTATGACGCCGCCCGCGACCGGCTGATCGCCTCCGGCCGGCTCTATCCCTGCTACGAGACCGAAGAAGAACTGGACCGCAAGCGCGCCCGCGCCCGCCTGCTCGGCAAGCCGCCGATCTATGACCGCGCCGCCCTCGATCTGACCGCCGAGGACAAGACCCGGCTGGAAGCGGAAGGCCGCCGGCCGCATTGGCGCTTCAGGCTCGATGGTCTCGCGGTGCAGTTCGACGACCTCATCAAGGGCAAGCAGACCGTCAACACCAATGCCATGTCCGACCCGGTGCTGATCCGCGCCGATGGCTCCTATCTCTATACGCTGCCCTCGGTGGTCGACGATATCGAACTCGGCATCACCCATGTGATCCGCGGCGAGGACCATGTCTCCAATACCGGCACCCAGGTCGAGATTTTCGAGGCCCTAGGAAGCGCGGCGCCGATATTCGGTCACCATAACCTGCTCGCCGACGCGCAGGGCCAGGGCTTTTCCAAGCGGCTGGGATCGCAATCGATCGCCGATTTCCGCCATGACGGCTATGAGCCGCTGGCCGTTGCCATCGTCGCTACCCTGACCGGCACCAGCCTGTCGGTGGAGCCCTATGAGAGCCTCGAGGCTATCGCCGAAAAACTCGACCTGTCGATGATTTCGCATGGCGCGGCGCGCTTCGATCCGGCCGAACTGAACGGCCTCAATGCCCGCCTTCTGCACAATATGTCCTACGAGCAAGCCGCTCCGCGCCTTTCGGCGCTGGGTCTTGAAGGCGAGGCCACGTGGCTGTTGCTGCGCGAAAATCTGGTAAAATTCCCCGATATCGTGGAATGGTCCAAGCTCGTCACCGGCCCGGTCGAGCCGGTCATTGCCGCCGAGGATCGGGAATTTCTCGCCCTGGCCAGGGCATTGCTGCCGCCCGAACCCTGGGACGACACGATCTGGAGCCAATGGACCGAGGCTCTCAAGGCCGCCACCGGGCGCAAGGGCAAGGCGCTATACCTGCCGCTGCGCCTGGCGCTGACCGGCCGCCACGACGGCCCGGAACTCAGGTCCCTGCTTGTCCTGCTCGGGCGTAAGGTGTGTCTGGACCGACTATCCTGACGGCCTTGTCGCCGAAATGAACGATGCGCAAGTCCGGCTCGGCCGGGGTTTCGGGGCGGCGGGCGATTTCCCCCGGTCCTGACGGACGGGGGCGGGGCAGGGGCACGTCCACCAGCGCGATCGCCGCCACCGGCTCCACCGCCACCGCTTCGGCCGCCTGCACCGGCACGGTGCCGCGCGGATCGCGCAGCGGCAGGGGGAAGCTCAGGCCGTTGATATCCAGCATCGCCCGGCTGCTGCCATCTCCGGCGCTGGCGACGCGCACCGCGCCATCGGCCGGCGGCGCCACCCGGCAGCTCGACGCGCTGTCGAAAGCATTGCGATAGGCGAAGGCATTGGGCAGCGCGGTATAGGGCGAGCCGGACATGTTACGCATCTGCTCCGGTTCCTGGCCCGGATTGTCGTAATAATACAGCTCGACCGGCGTATTGGGGCACATCTGCTGGCAGGCTATCGCGTCATTGCCGACATAATCGGTGAGCGTGGCGTAGCTGATGGGCCAGAAATAGCCATCGGACAGCCGGACGCAGACCGTGCGCACGGTATTATAGCCCTGATAGCCCCAATAATCCCCGCCATCGATGAAATCGCCATTGGTGAAATCGCCGCCCGAGGCGCTCCCGAAGACCCGGTCGAAAATCGACTGGCGCTCCTGGGTGAAGGTGGCGCTGGAGCCGGCATTGCAGCCGAAACGCGCCATTTCCTGCAAGATCGCCTCGCGTTGCTGCGCCACTGCATTGCCGGTTTCCACCGACTTGGCCAATTCCGCATATTGGTTGCGCAAGCTGATGACATCGCGGGCGACGAGCTGGCATTCGCGGGTCAGGGTGCGGCCGGCGCGGGCATCGTCATTGCAGCCCTGGCGAATATATTGGCTTTCCGCATTCTGCACCTGCCGCGCCAATTGCCGGGCCGCATTGGTATTGTTGTTGATCTGGCGGAAATCGCCATTGCGGTCGAACTGGCCCAACGCATTTTGCAGCCGCGCGCATTGATTGGCCTGCGCGTGAGCGGCCTCGACATCCAGCGCCAGCACAACGATCGTCAGAATCAGCAGAACCAGGGCACGCAGGCCGGTCGATGGAAACGTCACCAGAAATCCTTATATCGGGGCCGCAACCGCCTCGCGCCCCAGCGCCTTAAGACATCGCTAGGGCCCATGGCAACATTATAGCGGCGTGCGCTGCTTCGTGGTAGCGCGCCAGGGCCACACCGAGAGCGGAGACAACAGGCGTCATGAAACTCGCCACCCTGCGCAATGCGCGCCCCGATGGTCAGCTCGTCGTCGTTTCCGCCGATCTCGCCCGCTATGTCTCGGCCGGCCGGATCGCCGCCAATCTGCAAGCCGCCATGGACGAATGGGAGCGCGCCGCGCCGGCCCTGGCCGAGCTTGCCGCCCAGCTCGATGCCGGCGCCATTGCCGGCCAGCCCTTCGATCCGGCTCTGGCCCATGCGCCCTTGCCGCGCGCTTATCAATGGATCGACGGCTCGGGCTATCTGAGCCATCTGGAACGGGTCCGCTCGCTCAAGGGCAGCAAGGACGAGGAACTGCAATCGGTGCGGCCGCTGATCTATCAGGGCGGCTCCGATTCGCTGTCCGCCCCCACCGATCCCATCATCGTCCCCGCCGACGACCTGGCGCTGGATTTCGAGGCCGAAGCCGCGGTGATCATCGGGCCGGTGCCCATGGGCGCCACCCGCGAACAGGCCGAGGCCGCCATTCGTCTCGTCACCGTGCTCAATGATGTTTCCCTGCGCCGGCTGGTGGTGGACGACCTCCAGAACGGTTTCGGCTTCTTCCACGCCAAGCCGTCCACCGCTTTCGCGCCGCTCGCCATCACCCCGCAAAGTCTGGGCCTGCATTGGCGCGACAACCGCTTGCACCTGCCGGTGCGCGTCGAGGTCAACGACACGCTCTATGGCCAGCCCAATGCCGGTATCGGCATGCATTTCGATTTCGCCGATCTCATTGTCGAGGCGGCGCGCACCCGCGCTTTGGCCGCCGGCACCATCATTGGCGGCGGCACCATTTCCAATCCGCACGACGAGACCCTGCCGATCAAGCGCGACGGCATCGGCTTTGCCTGCATTGCCGAAGCCCGCACCGCCGAAAAAGCCAAATATGGCCGCGCCCGCACGCCCTTCCTCAAGCCCGGCGACCGCGTGCGGATCGGCGCCATCGATGCGGAGGGGCGGTCGCTTTTCGGCGACATGGAGCAGATCGTGCAACTGCTCGACAGGTGAAAGATAACATTCCCGTGTGTTCGTTGGGGCCGAGATAAACCCGTGTCAGTGTGTCGCTTGCGGGACACCTGCCACCGGCCGTTCCGCCGCTGATTTTCTATCGCCTCCAAAGCGATTGGGGCGGCCTTCGGGCCGCCCTTTTTTGTTTTTGCTTGCTTTCCTGCGGCGGCGCAGCCAATCTCCGGCGCCATGAAGACCTTTTGCACCATTACCGCCTGCATTATTACCTGCTAACCCCAGCTTGGCGGAGCGGTCTTCTTCATCCCGATAATTCGAAACGGATAGAGGCTCCCCCGCCAGGGCATCATTTTGTCTGGCCACAGGAAGCCTATATGTCCTCGGCAAAGCCGCAGCTTACGCTTTACAATACGCTCACCCGTGCCAAGGCGCCCTTCACGCCCATGGATGCGGGCAATGTGCGCCTCTATGCCTGCGGTCCCACGGTCTATGACTTCGCCCATATCGGCAATGGCCGCGCCGCTATCGTCTTCGACCTGCTGTTCCGCGTCCTGCGCCATGTCTATGGCGCCGGCCACGTCACCTATGTGCGCAACATCACCGACGTCGACGACAAGATCAACGCGCGGGCTTTGCGCGATCATCCGCAATTGCCGCTCAACGAGGCCATCCGCAAGGTCACCGAGACCACTGCCGCGCAATATCAGCAGGACGTCGCGGCCCTGTTCTGTCTCGAACCCAGCGTCCAGCCGCGCGCCACCGACAATATCGAGCAGATGCAGCGCCTGATCGCGGCCCTGATCGCGCGTGGACATGCCTATCAGGCGGATGGAGAAGTGCTGTTCGCCGTCGAATCCATGCCCGATTACGGCCAGCTCTCGGGCCGCAATCTTGCGGACAATCTCGCCGGTGCCCGCATCGCCGTCGATGCCCATAAGCGCAATCCGGCCGATTTCGTGCTGTGGAAGCTCTCCAGTGCCGAGGAGCCCGGATGGGACAGTCCCTGGGGCCGCGGGCGCCCCGGCTGGCATATCGAATGCTCGGCCATGTCCGAGCGCTATCTGGGCCAGACCTTCGACATCCATGGCGGCGGGCTCGACCTCATCTTCCCCCACCACGAAAACGAGATCGCCCAGTCCCGGTGCGCCCACGGCACCCATGCCATGGCCAATGTCTGGATGCATAACGGCTTTCTTCAGGTCGAAGGCCAGAAGATGAGCAAGAGCCTGGGCAATTTCTTCACCATCCACCAGCTTCTCGAAACCACGGATTTCGGCGGCCGCAAATGGCCCGGCGAAGTCCTGCGCCTGGCCATGCTGATGACCCATTACCGCGAGCCGATCGATTTCACCGTCAAGCGGCTGGAGGAGGCGGTGACCCTGCTGGAAAGATGGGAGCGCGCCGCCGGCGATGCGGAGCCGGCTGCCAGCCTCGCCCCCGGCCTTGTCGAGCGCCTCGCCGACGACCTCGACAGCCCCGGCGCCATCGGACGCATCCATGCGCTCATCGTCGATGAAGGCCGCGTAGCGGACGGCTTGGCTCTCGCCGGGCTGATGGGCATCCAGATCCAGCGCCAGGTGAGCGTCGACATGGACGTCGCCGCCCGGATCGCCACCCGTCTCGATGCCCTCAATGCCAAGGACTTCGCCAAAGCCGACGCCATCCGCGCCGAACTGGCCGAACAGGGCATCGCCCTGATGGACTACAAGGACGAGGAAGGCCAGCGGCGGACGAAATGGGAGGTGAAGCGGTGATGGTGGCAGCGGAGAAACCCCCGCACCCGTCTCGGCCTGCGGCCGATCCACCCTCTCCCACAAGGGGAGAGGGTGCCCGAAGGGCGGATGAGGGGGGCGATGCAGCCATAGGACGCCACCTGCTCTCCTACGCCCGCTCCATGTGCCGGCAGCCGACCGAAGCCGAGCGCCGGCTCTGGCAATTGCCGCGGGACCGCCGCTTCGGCCTGCTGCGCCTCTGGAACAACGACATCCTCGCCCGACCCGGCAACGTCGCCGAGGGCATCTGGGCCGCATTGGAGAACCCCCGATGAAACGCTATCCCATGGACGTCAGCGGCGGTTGCCAATGTGGCGCCGTGCGCTATCACGCCACCGAGATGATGGACAATTCCCATATCTGCCATTGCCGCATGTGCCAGAAGGCCGTGGGCAATATTTTCGCCGCTCTGGTCGCCGCGCCGCGCGAGGCCATTATCTGGACGCGGGGGCAGCCGGCGCGGTTCCGCTCGTCCGAACATGTGGATCGCGGTTTCTGCCGCGATTGCGGCACGCCGCTCTTTTACGACGACGTGACCGGCAACCGCGTCAATTTCACCATCGGCTCGCTCGATCATCCCGAAATGTTCCCGCCGCGCGGCCAGTCCGGCGCCGAAAGCCGGGTGGCCTGGTTCGGGACGCTCCCCGATATCGAGGATGGCGGGGTCACCGAACGGCCCGAGCGCCAGGACTGGTGGAGTGCCATCAAGGCCACCAGCCGCCAGCATCCCGACCGCGATACCTCCGTCTGGCCCCCCAGATAAACTTCGAGTTAGGCTCCCAAACATGTCCCGTGAACGCCTCTATCTTTTCGATACCACTTTGCGCGACGGTGCCCAGACCGCCGGCATCGAGTTCTCGCTTGAGGACAAGATCGCCATTACCGGCCTGCTCGAGCAATTAGGTGTGGATTATATTGAAGGCGGCTATCCCGGCGCCAATCCAGTGGATACCAGCTTTTTCGAGAAGAAGCGCACCAGCAACGCCATTTTCACCGCTTTCGGCATGACCAAGCGGGCAGGGCGCTCGGCCGCCAACGATCCCGGCGTCATGAGCCTCGCCAATTCGGCCGCCGCCGCCACCTGTTTCGTCGCCAAGGCCTGGGATTATCAGGTGGAGCTGGCGCTGGGCTCGACCACGGAAGACCATCTCGAAGGCATTGCCGATACGGTCCGCACCGCCATTGCCGCCGGCAAGGAAGCCCTGATCGACCTCGAGCATTTCTTCGATGGCTACAAGGCCAATCCCGATTACGCGCTGGCCTGCATCAGCACCGCCCTGGAGGCCGGCGCCCGCTGGGTGGTGCTCTGCGACACCAATGGCGGCACCATGCCTTCGCAGATACGCGACATTGTCGGCGAGGTCGTGAAAGTGGCGCCCGGCGATCGGCTCGGCATCCATCCGCATGATGATACCGGACAGGCCGTGGCCAATGCGCTGGCGGCCATCGAGGCCGGCGTGCGCCAGGTCCAGGGCACGCTCAACGGTCTGGGCGAGCGCTGCGGCAATGCCAATCTGGTGACGCTGATCCCCACCCTGGTGCTCAAGCCGTTCTATTCCGAGCGCTTCGAGACCGGCATCACCCCCGAGCGCCTCGAACGCCTGACCCATATTTCCCGCGCCTTCGACGACCGGCTCAATCGCGCCCCGACGCGGCAGGCGCCCTATGTCGGGGCCTCGGCCTTTGCCACCAAGGCCGGTATTCACGCTTCGGCCCTGCTCAAGGATTTTTCGACCTATGAGCATGTGCCGCCCGAAAGCGTGGGCAATGAACGGGCCATCATGGTCAGCCAGCAGGCCGGCAAATCCAACCTGCTGACGGCTTTGGCCCGCCACGATATTGTGCTGGAAAAGGACGATCCGCGCCTCGAAAGGCTGCTCGCCACCGTCAAGGAGCGCGAGGCTGGCGGCTATTCCTATGACGGCGCCGACGCCTCCTTCGCCGTTCTGGCGCGGCGGGTGCTGGGCACGCTGCCCGACTTCTTCCAGGTGGAGAATTATCGCGCCATGGTGGAGCGCCGCCACAATGCCATGGGCGAGGAAGTCACGGTCACCGAGGCGGTGGTGAAAATCCGCGTCGAGGGCCAATTGCTGATGTCGGTGGCGGAGGGCAATGGTCCGGTCAACGCGCTGGACCTGGCTTTGCGCAAGGATCTGGGCATCTATTCCGCACGAATCGAAGACCTCGAACTGGTTGATTTCAAGGTGCGTATCCTCGATGGCGGCACCGGCGCGGTCACCCGCGTGCTGGTCGAAAGCCGCGATGGCACAGGAGAACGCTGGGTAACCATCGGCGTTTCGCCCAATATCATTGATGCGTCCTTTGAAGCTCTGTATGAATCGATCACCTACAAGCTGTTGAAAACCGAGGCGGCCTGACGCCGCCGGCAGAATGAAATTCCCGGGAGGGCAAACTGGCCGAAACCGCTCCGAAACGTCCTCTTGCTCTGACCATTGGAGCAGCGGCCGCTACCCTTGTCGTCATTCTCGGCATTCTGGCCGGTCCTTCCATCGTGTCCTGTTTCAACAGCGAAGACGGCATGGGCCTGTGCCTGCGCGGCAAATTGGCGGAAATCGGCCTGGTGCCGCCGCTCCCCGCGCCGGTCACGGCCGAAACCGAGATCCCGGACGCCGCGCCTGAAGCCGACCTCAATCTGGCAACGGCCGAGACGGCGGTTTCCGAAGAGCCGGCGCTTGACGTCGTCCCGTCGGCCGAACCTATCGATGCCGCGGCTGCCGACAATGTCCTCGCCGCCACGTTCGGTCTGCTGCGCGCCGAGCCCGATGGCTCGGTCGTCATTGCCGGCAGCGGTACGCCCGGCAGCCTGGTGCAGGTCTATGCCAATGGCGAATTGCTCGGCACGGTCGAGGTCGAAGCCAGCGGCGACTGGGTCTTCGTGCCCGAAACGCCGCTGCCGCCCGGCGGCCTCGAAATCACCCTGGGCGAGGAGGGCAAGGCCGGCGCGGCGGAGCAATCCTTCATCGTCGTGGTCAACGAGGACCGGACCTCCCAGCCCCTGGTCGTCGCCAGCGCGCCCGGCCAGGCCAGTGAAGTCCTGCAGGGCCTGACGGCGCCCGCCGCCGAGCCCGCCAGCGTGGCCACGGCGGAACCTGCTGCCGAGCCCGAATCCATCGAGGTCGCGGCCGCTGCTGTTCCGGTCGAAGAGCCAGCAGAGTCCGTCGAGACGGCGCTTCCCGCTGAAGAACCGGCGGCACCAAGCCAGCAGGAGCCCGCCACCGCGCCGGCACTGGAAGTCGCGGCCCTGCCGGCACCCGCAACGCCCCCGCCTGCCGAAGAAGCCCCGGCGGCCAGCGTTCCCGAAACGGTTCCGGCCGAAAATCCCGCCGCGGAGGCGCCCCTGGCCAGCCCGGCGGAGCCGACGGCGTCTGAGCCCTCCATGACCGAGACCGCGCCTGCCGAACCTGCCGAAGCTCCGGTCGCGCCGGTGACCGAGCCGGATGAATCCCAGCTCGCCGCCATTCCCGACACTGTCGTGGAACCGGCGCCAATCCAGACCACCGGCATTGCGCCCACTATCGATGCCATCGAACTCGATGGCGAGCGCACCTTCTTCGCCGGTGCCGGCCCGGAAGGCGAAATCCTGCGGCTCTATGTGGATGACACCTTTATCGCCGATACCAGGGTCACCGGCGGACGCTGGCTGATCGAGGCGGGCCCCGTGCTCGACAAGCCCAGCCAGCGCGTCCGCGTCGACCTGTTGCAAGAAGGCGATGCCCGGGTCGTGGCCCGCGCCGAGGTGGATTTCATGGTCGATCTGCCAGCGGCGCCGGAAGAATCCGTTGTGGTCGCCGAGACCGAAACGCCTGCCGCTCCGGCCCTTCCAGCCACAGCACCGGCGGCGGAAACCCCGGCTACTGAATCCGCGCCCGTGGCCGAGCCCCTGGCACCGGCGCCGGAATCTGCGCCAGCTCCAGAACCGGTCGCCGCGCCCGCCAGCGAGCCCGCAACCGGCGAACCCGCGACTGCACCGGCCCCAGCGCCGCAGCCGGAGGCCGTTGCCGCACCCGCACCCGCGCCGGTCGAGCCCGCTCCCGAGCCCGCCCCGGCGGCTGAGCCCGTTGCGTCGCCGGCAGTGCCCACCATGGTCGCGGTGTCGCTGGGCGGTCCCGATGCGCAGCGTTTCGCCTCCGGCAAGGCCATTATCCGCCGGGGCGACAATCTGTGGACCATTGCCCGGCGCGTCTATGGCGAAGGTCTCAAATACACCACGATCTACGAGGCCAATCAGGGCCAGATACGGGATCCCGACCGCATCTATCCCGGTCAGGTCTTTGACCTGCCGAACGGGGAATGAACCCAGTGCAAACGGCGCCTTCAGGCGCCGTTTCGCCGCGCTCTATTGATTTTTCCGGCCGGACGTCCCATCTTCATCGCCAATAACCGATCAAACATGAGCGGCGTCTGCGGAGCTCTTGTTCCGCAATCCTCATGCGCAAACGAGCGATGCCATGCGTGACGACGACATTGCCAGTACTATGCGGGCCCTTGGCCATCCGGTGCGCCTGGAAATCCTGCGCATTCTGGCCACTCAGCAGCAGGGGCAGTGCTGCTGCGCCGATGTGACCGAAAGCCTGACCCTGGCGCAATCCACCGTGTCGCAGCATATCAAGGTCTTGCTCGATGCCGGCCTCATCGAGCGCAAGCCGCATGGCACCCGTAATCGCTATTGCATCCGCCAGGACAAGCTGGCGGAATTGAACGCCGCTTTCTTCGGCCTCCTCGAGGGCCTGACCCCAGCCGCCAGCAAGGAAGCGGAACCGGCCTGATGGCATCTGACACCACTGAGAATAAGCCGTCCGTCAGCGCGGACGAAGGCTCCATATTTTCTACTATCCGCAATCTCTGGCCCTATATGTGGCCCGAAAATCGGCCCGACCTGCGCTGGCGCGTGGTGCTGGCCATTGCGGCCTTGTTGGCGAGCAAGGTCGCGACCACCCTCATCCCCTTCGCCTATAAGGGCATTATCGACAGCCTCGACAGCTCGGCCCCCAACGGCGCGCTGATCCTTGGCCTTGCCGTGCCGGTCGCCCTGGTCGTCGCCTATGCGCTGGGCAATGTCATCGATGCCGGTTTCCAGCAATTGCGCGACGTGTTTTTCGCCAGCGTCGGCCAGCATGCCGTGCGCAAGCTGGCGCTCCAGACCTTCCACCACCTGCACCGCCTGTCGCTGCGTTTCCATCTGCAACGGCGCACTGGCGGGCTTTCCCGCGTCATCGAGCGCGGCACCAAGGGCATCGAAACCATCGTTCGTTTCGCCATGCTCAACATCGCCCCCACCATCGTCGAATTCGTCGTGGTGGCGGTGGTCTTCGTCTGGCTGTTCGGGATTTCATATCTCGGCGTGCTGGTGGTGACGATCTGGGCCTATCTCTATTTCACCATCAAGGCGTCCAATTGGCGTATCGCCATTCGCCGCGAGATGAACGAATCCGACACCGACGCCAATGGCAAGGCCATCGACAGCCTGCTCAATTTCGAGACGGTGAAATATTTCGCCAACGAGCAGATGGAAGCGCGCCGTTTCGACCAGGCCATGGCCGGTTATGAACGCTCCGCCATCCGCATCTGGACCTCGCTGGGCTTTCTCAATTTTGGCCAGGCCGTCATTTTCTATGGCGGTTTCCTTGTCGCCTCCATCATGGCCATTCTCGGCGTCATGGATGGACGGCTGACCCTGGGCGATTTCGTGCTGCTCAACACCTTTCTTCTGCAGATATACCGGCCGCTCAATATGATCGGCTTCGTCTACCGCGAGCTGCGCCAGGGCCTCACCGATATCGAGGAAATGTTCAAGCTGCTCGATCGGGAGCCGGAGATTGTCGATAAGCCCGATGCCAGGCCGCTGGCCATCACCGGCCCGGTCATCCGCTTCGAGGATGTCAGCTTCCATTACGACCCGGAACGGCCGATCCTCAAGGGCGTCAGCTTCGAGGTGCCGGCGGGCAAGACCGTGGCCATTGTCGGGCCCACCGGCGCCGGCAAATCCACGATTTCGCGCCTGTTGTTCCGCTTCTACGACGTCACCGGCGGGCGCATCACCATTGACGGGCAGGATCTGCGCCAGGTGACGCAGGAAAGCCTGCGCTCGGCCATCGGCATGGTTCCGCAGGACACCGTGCTGTTCAACGACACGATCGGCTACAATATCGAATATGGCCGGCCCGATGCGTCGGCGGCGGAAATCCGCGAAGCGGCCGGCATGGCTCAGGTCGGGACCTTTATCGAGAGCTTGCCCAGTGGCTACGATACGCCGGTGGGCGAGCGTGGCCTGAAACTGTCCGGCGGCGAGAAGCAGCGGGTCGCCATCGCCCGCACCATTCTCAAGGCCCCGTCCATTCTCATTCTCGACGAAGCCACCTCGGCGCTCGACACCAAGACCGAGCGCAATATCCAGGCGGCGCTGGATGAGGTTTCGCGCAACCGCACCAGCGTGGTCATCGCCCACCGCCTCTCCACCGTGGTCAATGCCGACGAAATCCTCGTCCTGCGCGACGGCCAGGTCGCCGAACGCGGCAATCATGCAGCGCTGCTGGCCCATAATGGCCTCTACGCGCAGATGTGGAACCGCCAGCGCGAAGCCAATGAGGCCGAAGAACTCCTCGCCCGCACGCAGGACGACCCCGATGGTTTCGTCAAGCGCGGCATCCCGGCGGCTGAATAAACCCGGGAACCTCTGGCGCTGCCTGCCCCGCTATGCTCAAATCCCGCCCGTCCCCCGGTGCGGGATTTGTCGACACGGTGCAATGTGACCAGCACGCAATTAAGCAGCGAAAATCCCCCGGTTCGGCTTGCCGATGGACCCAAAGGTCTGCCCATTCTCGGGCATCTGCTCGACATGAGCCGCGACACGCTCGGCTTTTTCGAGCGCAGCGCCCGCCAATATGGCGACATGACCGCGCTGCGGCTCGGGACCTTCCCGGCTTTGATCGTCAACAATCCCGACCTGATCGAACAGGTTCTGGTCAAGCAGAACCAGCATTTCACCAAGAACAAGGTGTTCTGGCGCCAGCTTGAGGCCCTGCTGGGCAATGGGCTGTTCACCGCCGAGGATGAGGAATGGCAGCGCCAGCGCAAGCTGGCCGCGCCGGCCTTCGCCACAATACCTCTGGCCTCCTATGGCCCGCATATGGTGGCATTGACCGAACGCAAGCTCGATAGCTGGCGGGATGGCCAGGAAATCGACATGCATCGCGAGATGATGGCGCTGGGGCTGCAAATCGCCGCCAGGACCCTGCTCGACGCCGATGTGACCGACGATCTGGAAGCCATGGAGCAGGCCGCCTATTGGGTCATCGATGAAGTCGCGGCGCGCTTTTCCCGGCCTGTCGTCGTGCCCGATTGGGTGCCGCTGCCCGGCCATCGGCGTTACCTCAAGGGCATCGCCCATCTCGAACGTATGGTCTATCGGGTGATTGCCGAGAACCGCGCCGGCAAGAACGCCTCGGCCGGATTTCTCTCCTTGCTGATGTCGGCCCGCGACGAGCAAGGCCGGCCGATGACCGACAAGGCCCTGCGCGACCAGATCTGCAACATGCTGCTCGCCGGCTACGAGACCTCGGCACTGAGCATGGCCTATGGCTTTCATCTTTTGGGCCAGCACCGGGAGATTCAGGCTGCCATTGCCGCGGAGGTCGAGTCGGTTGCGCCGGGTCGCCCGGTCACGCCCGATGACCTGCCGAACCTCAAGCTGACCGAACATGCCGTCATCGAGATGTTGCGCCTGTTGCCGCCGGGCTGGGCCATCGGGCGCGAGGCGCGCGCCGATGTGCGGATCGGCGATTATGAGATCAAGCAGGGCACCACCGTGATCCTCAGCCCCTGGATCACCCAGCGCGACCCGCGCTATTTCGAGGATCCGCTGGCCTTCAGGCCGGAGCGCTGGGCCGGCGATTTCCGCCGCAAGCTGCCGCGCTTCGCCTATTTCCCCTTCGGCGGCGGGCCGAGAATCTGCATCGGCAACCGCTTCGCCATGATGGAGGCCATGTTGCTGCTGGCGACCATCGCGCGGCGTTTCGATGTCGAGCGGCTGACCGACAGGCCGGTCAGCTTCCTGCCCTCGATTACCTTGCGGCCCGTCGGGGGGATTTGGGTGCGGCTGCATGCCCGAAAGCGGATGGGCTGAGCGGCGCCTGGCCCTTTTCGATCAGATAGGGCGCCGGGAAACGGCGCGCCATATCGCTGGCAAAGCGGTGCAGCAATACGTTGAAGCTGTTGGGATGGGACAGGAAGGGCGCATGTCCGGCGCCGGCGATGAGATGCGAGCGCTCTTCCCAGAGATTGGCATAAGCGAGTTTTTCGAGATATTTCACCCGCATGATCGGGTCGTCGGCGCCATTGATCAGCGCCAGCGGCACCGGCGAGGTCGCGACCACCCGCCGCTGGTCGGCAATGCCGCCCCTGAGCAGGCTCCTGGTCGTTTCCGGGCGCATCCGCCCATCGGCCCGCAGGATGGCGGCAAAATGCATGCCGTCGGGCTCGGGGCCATAGCACAGCTCCTGCCAGCGCTCGGCGTCGCGCGTGGTGAAGCGGGCCTTGCGGCCCAGCAGCATGCCTTTGTGGACGTGAAAGGCCCGCATTGGCGCCAGCCGGCCGGGGGCGAGCGGCGGTGCGCCGATAGCCACCGCCCCGGCCAGGCGCTCGGGAAACCGCGCCATCAATTCCATCGCGATATGGCCGCCCAGCGACCAGCCGACCACCAGCGCCTGCTTGAGGCGCAGATAGTTCATCACATCGACGGAAATATTCGTCAGCGCACGGATGGAATAGCCCTCCGCTGGATGTGCCGCATCCTCCGATGCGCCATGCCCCGGCAGGTCGAAGGCGATCAGGCGGAACATGTCGGTCAGCGGCGCGGTGAATTGGTGCTCGAAAACTTCCTTGCTGCCGCAGACCCCGTGGATGAACAGAATGGGCATGCCCTTGCCGCCGCTGTCGCGATAACCAATGCTGCCGCTGGCCAGGCGCATCGTGGGACAGGCAATAGTCATGAGGGCACTCCTTCGCGAGAAGTGCATTATGGGGCCCATCTCTATAGGAGGGGTTTCCGCACTCGGTTAAGATATTGTAGCTTTGGCTAGGCGGCGCGCGGATCGTGTTGGGGAGTGGCGTTATGGAAACCCTGTTCGACGGGCTGGTGACCTTGACCGGCATGGCCGTGGTCGGCGCCTATATCTGGTCCGTGCGCAATCATTTCCAGTCCGATGCGATGCCGCCGGGCGCGCGGATCATCGCCGCCGCAGTCACGGCCTCGACCATCATCATGCTGGCCCTCACCTGGTTGAGCACCCAGCCGATATTGGCGCAGGTCGTCGGGTTGATGATCCAATTGTTCAGCGTCTGGATTTTCTGCGCCGCGATAATGGCGTCGCGGCAGGCCCGGCTGCGCTTCGTGTTCGATCCCGAACATCCCCATTCGCTGGTCGATCAGGGGCCATATCGCCTCGTCCGGCACCCGTTCTATGTCTCGTATTCGATCTTCTGGTTCGGCTGGGCCATGGCGTCCTGGTCGCTTCTCGCCATACCCAGCGTTGTCATCCTGCTCTGGCTCTACATAGCGGCCGCGCGGATGGAAGAGAGCCATTTCGAAGCCTCGCCGCTCTCGGCCGATTATGCCGCCTATAAGCTGCGAACCGGCTTCTTCCTGCCCAAGCTGGGCTAGCCCGGATTAGGGTTCAAGCGGCCCGGTATGGGCATGCAGCCAGGATTCCAGAACTTCCTTGCGAAACGTGCCGGCTTCGAGATTGGAATAGATGAATTCTATCCATTCCTGCTCACTGCCAAGCGGTTCGACGCCATTCGCCTGGAGGAAAATAATGGTTGCTGCGAAAGCCACGCGCTTATTGCCATCGATGAAACCATGATTCATCGCCAGGCTCTCCCATAAGGCGGCGGCTTCCTCGATGACGTCGGCATAATATCCGGTCTGGGGGCGGAGCAGGGCAGACAGAACGAGTCCTTCGTCTCGGATGCCGCTGGCCCCGCCATAATGCCGGATCTGCTCGTCGTGAATCCAGATAATGTCGTCGAGTGTGAGATAGATGCGCTCGGTCATGGGCTACTTGGCCAATGCCTGGTAAACCTTGCCCCAGCGTTTCATGCTTTCGCCATGCAGCTTGACAATCAGCGGATTTACCCGCGGCGCATTGCTGTCCTGCTGCAACGCCGCATATTGCTCGGCCGAAAGCACCACCGCCACGTCGCGTCCATTCTTCTGGATATGCACCGGCGCGGCCTGGGCCATTTCCAGCACCTGACCGAACTTGTTCTTGGCGTCTGTTGCCGACATGTCAGCCATTTCCTGCTCCATTAGCTGATTTAGCTAATTGCATATTTAGCCATTTTAGCCAGAAAACACAAGGCCCGCATCGCTGCGGGCCTCGATCGTTTCGTTGGGGCAGGGTGCTTACTCCGCCGCGTCTCGCCGGTTGACCACCGCGACGCCACTGGCGTCCTTCTCCGTCAGCCCGGCCTCCTTGGAGACGATATAGCGCTTGGTGCCGTCAGCACCGCCATCCTCGGGCACTTCCATGGCCACCCCGTCGAAGCCCGCCGGCGCCGCGACGGGCTGGCCGCGGCGGAACGGGCTGGCGATCCACTGACCCAGAGAGGCGAACAGCGCGCCCAGCCATTTGATCTGCTTCCACATCACGGTCGGAGCGGTGATCATCACCGGCACCATGACCAGCGTCAGGGCAGTGGAGAAGAACAGTCCCGAAACCAGAGCGGCCGACAGATGGACGAACCACGAGCCGGCCAGCCCGCCCATGACGATTTCGCGGCGCATGAAATCGAATTCGATATTCGCCCACATCGGGATCACGCCCAAAGCGGTCAGGAACGCGGTCAGCAGCACCGGGCGAACGCGCTGGCTCACCGTCAGCAGCATCGCCTTCACCGCCTCGACATTCTGGTGGCGGTGATAATCGTTATAGGTATCGATCAACACGATGCCGTTCTTCACCACGATGCCCGCCAGGGCCACGATGCCGAGGCCGGTCATGATCGCCGAAAAGCTCATGCCGGTCACCAGCATGCCCAGCAACACGCCCGCCACCGACATGATCACCGTCGATAGCGTCACCATCACCTGGTAGAAGCTGTTATATTCCAGCAGCAGGATGAAGAAGATCAGCGCCATGGCCATCATCATGGCCTGCCCGATAAAGGCATTGGCATCGCCCATCTGCTCCTCGGCGCCGCCAAAGGTCACGGCCACGCCCTGCGGGAAATCCTGCTCGGCGATCCAGCCCTGCAATTCCTGCACCTTGTCGGCGGGATAGATGCCCTCGGCCAGGTTGGTGAGGCCGGCGGCCACCGGCATGGTGTAGACCTGATTGCGCCGCTGGATATTGGCGACCTTGGGCACGGCCTTGCGCTCGATGAAATTGGACACCGGCACCAGGCCCTGCGCCGTGGCGATGCGCATGGAATCGAGCGCATCGAATGTGCGTTCCTCCTGGGGCAGGCGTACGCGGATATCCATTTCATCGCCGGTTTCCGCGTCGCGATAAGTGCCCAGTTTCACCCCGGCGGTGATGAGCTGCACATAGGGCGCCAATTCGCGCACCCCGATGCCGTATTTGCCGGCTTCGGCGCGGTCGATGGTGATCTGCCAGTCGATGCCGGGCGAGGGGCGGCCGTCTTCCAGATCCACCACTTCCGGCCAGCTTGCCAAATGGTCGCGGATCGCGGTCACCACCGGCACCAGATCGTCGTAATTGCTGCTTTCGACCCGCAGATTGATGTCCTTGCCCGCCGGCGGGCCATTCTCGGCCGCCAGCAATTGGATATCGAGGCCGGCAAAGCCCGCCACCCGCTCGCGGATATCCGCGAAGATCTCCGAGGCCGGAACGCGATGGTTCCAATTGGTCAATTGCAGCTGGAAATTGCCCAGCGTGTCGGGCGGCGTCGAGCCGAAGGCGCCGGTCGAGCCGAACTGCATGATCACGTCCTGGATGCCATGGACCTGCAACAGCTCGCTCTCGATCTCCACCATCATGTCGCGGATTTCTTCCGGCGAGTAATTTCCCCTGCCCACCACGGCGACGGTGGCGAATTCCGGCTCCGAGGCCGGGAAGGCTTCGGTGCCGGTGGGGTTCATCGCATAGGCGACGAAGATGGTGGCGATGATGCCGAAGCCCACCGCCAGGGTCGGCAGCGGCCAGTGCAGCAGCTTGTCCATGATCCGGACATAGATGCCGGTCAGCCCGCTCACCTTGCTGGTGTCGAACTTGTCCGGATACATCACGATATCGGCCTTTTCCTTCTCCTTCTTGTCCACATGGCTGGAGGCGATGATCGAGCCGATCACCGGCATGAAGATCAGGGCGGAGATGAACGAGGCCACCATGACGATGATCACGATCATCGGCAGATAGCTCATGAACTTGCCGATAATGCCCGGCCAGAACAGCAGCGGCACGAAAGCGCCCAGTGTGGTGGCCGTGGCCCCCACCACCGGCACGAACATCTTGCGCACGGCCAGAATGAAGGCTTCCTTCTTCGGCACGCCTTCCTGCAATTTTCGCTCGGCATATTCGACCACCACTACCGGGTCGTCCACCAGCACGCCCACCGCGATGACCAGCCCGAACATCACCATCATGTTGATGGTCATGCCCAGCATGTCCGCGACCAGGAAGGCCATCATGAACGATAGCGGGATGGAGAGGCCGATCATCAATGCCGGCCTCACGCCCAAGGTGGCGATACAGGTGATCAGCACCAGGGCTACGGCGGTCAGCACTGCCGCTTCCAGCGAGCGGAACAGGGCCGTGGTGGTTTCGGCCTGGTCCAGGAAGAAGGAATAGGTCACGCCCGCCGGCCAGTCCGCGGCCACCTGTTCGGTCACCGCCCGCACCTTGTCGGAGACGTCGATGATATTGGTGCCCAGCTTCTTGGAGACGCCCAGGATCAGGGCAGGGGAGCCGTTGACCTGGGTATATTCGGTGGCGTCGGCCAGGGTGCGGGTGATCGTGGCCACGTCCCCGAAGGTGACGATGGTATTGCCATCGGTTTTGAGCGGCAGGCTATAGACGTCCTCGGCCGTGGTGATCAGTCCCGGCACTTCGATATTGAACGCGCCTTGCCCGGTATTGAGCGTGCCCCCCGGCACCACCATATTGTTGCGGGCCAGCGCGTCGAAGAGCTGATTGGCGGTCAGGCCATAGGTTTCCAGGCGCAACAGGTCGACTCGAACTTCCAGCTGCTCTTTGCGGGCCCCCGACAGACTGGCTTCGCGCACCTCGTTGATGCCTTCCAGCGCGTCCTGCAATTGCTCGGCGCGGCGCACCAATTCCTTTTCCGGGGCGGAACCATAGACCGCCACCGAAATGATCGGCATGCCGATCAGGTCGATTTCATTCACGCTCGGATCGTTGGCGTCGGCCGGCAGCTTGGCCTTGATCGCGTCCATGCGCGCGCGCGTATCCTGCAGCGCCTGGTCCTTGTCGGTATTGATGTCGAATTCGAGGAATACCGAGGCATGGCCGGTCGTTGCGGTCGAGCTGATATTCTGCAGGCCCGGCAGGTTGGCCAGTTCCTCCTCGGCCGGTTTGGCCAGCAGGTTTTCCGCGTCGCGCGGCGACACGCCGGTCTGGCTGATCGAGACATAGAGATAGGGCACGTCGATGGCCGGGAAGCTCTCCTTCGGCATCGACATATAGGCGCCCGTACCGGCCACCAGGATGATCACCATGATCGTCAGGACCACCCGCGGCATCCTGAGAATTCTTTCGATGAAATCGAGCATCTCGGGAGTCCCTAGCTGGCGGTGGTTTCGGTGGCTGCGGCGGCCGGGCTGGCCTCGACATGCTGGCCGGAGGTGACGTTTTCCTGCCCGACAATGATGACGTCGGCGCTGAGCGGCAGCCCGGTCACCCAGACGCCATCGCGCGTATCGCTGACAATGGTGATCGGATAGAAGGCGACCACGCCGTCCTCCACCGTGCGCACGCCCAGCGTGCCCTCGTCATCCAGCGTCAGCACCGATTGCGGCAGCAGGTGCCCCGGCGCCGTGCCGACATTGACGATGGCTTCGGCGGTCACGCCGTCGCGGATGGCGTAATCGTCGTTCGGAATCTCGATTTCGGCGCGGAAGGCGCGGGTGGCATTGTCGGCCACCGAGGAAATATAGGTCACCTTGCCGACCACGTCCTGGCCGGTCACCGTCTTGATCCTGGCCTCGAGCCCGGTCCGGGCCAGCCCGATATGGGCCTCCGGGACCATGCCGGTGAAGATCATCGGATTGAGTTCCACGATGGTCGCGCAGGGCGAGCCGGGATTGAGCATGGCGCCAGCCACGGCGAGCGGGTCCTGCACGAGGCCGGCCACCTTGGCGACGATCTCGGTGCGCTCCAGTTCCGCCTTGGCATTGTCCAGCCCGGCCTGGGCCTGGCTGACCCCCGCCCGGGCCTGGGCCAGCGCCACCTCGGCGGCATTGGCGGTATTGGCGGCGGCCAGGCCGCGATTGCGCAAATCGGCATTGGTGTCGAAATTCAGTTGCGCCTGCGCTAGGGCGGCCTCGGCCTGGGCGATGCCGGCTTCGGCCTGGGCCAAGGCGGCGGCGCGCGTGCCCTGGTCCAGGGTGCAGAGCGCATCGCCCACGGCGACCCGCTCTCCCTTGCTGACATGGACGACATCGACCGTGCCGGCGGTTTCGGCCACGGCGGTGATCGTCGCCTTGGCCTCGGTGCGGCCGCGCAGCGGCACTTCGATAGGCATTGGCCGGGCGATATAGGTCTGGATGCGCACGCTTTGCAGCGGCGCGGCGGCGCCGGTGGTCGCCTCGTTACGCTGGGCAATGGTCAGGGCCGGGTCGATGGCGGGGGCATGATGCTCGGCCAACAGACCGGCATTGCCGAGCGCTCTGGCGATCGGCCCGTCTTCTTCGCCTTCGATCACGGAAATAAGCGGCTTTTCGCCCTTGCCGGGGCCATGGCCGCCATGCACCAGGGTGCCGGTCGCCATCCAGGCGCCGGCCAGCAACAGGATCACCAGCGCCAGGCCGTAGGAAAACATTGCGCGCATCTATTCGTATCCTTATTCGGCCGCGTCTTTGCGTGGCTCGGCTCGCGCCATTGTGACGAGTTCGTGCATATGGGTGCGCATATGCGCCTCCGCAACCTCCATGACCGCCCGGCCATAATCGATGATCCACCGGTCGGTGGGATTGCGCCCCTCCCGCGCCGCTGCCTCGTCGAGCCTTTGGCGGCTCTTCACGGTGCGGGCGAGGAATTCATTGCAGCGCTGCTCCACCAGATCGGGCGGCAGGATATGGGCGAAACGGGCGAATAGCAGGAACGGGCTGCGAAATATGTCTTCGCCCAGCGGTTCGGCCAGTTCCTCGGCAAAGATGCGGCGGCCGGTTTCGGTGATGGAATAGACCTTGCGCGCCGGCTTGCCGGTCTGCTGCTCGGTGCGGCTGGTGACGCAGCCTTCCTCTTCCAGCCTGGCCAGCGCCGGATAGATCGACCCGAAACTGGCCTCGACGAAATAGGCGAATTCTTCTTCGGTGCACAGCCGGCGGATGTCATAGCCGCTCGCTTCTCCATAATAGAGAATCGACAGGCACAGCGTTTTCACGTTCATTGACTATTCCTGGGACATATGATCGCCCGATATATGCTGGGGCTATATATGCAGGCCGGTCCTATCGCAAGAGCTTCGGGGCCGGAAACCGCGGACCGGTTAAGCACTGGTTGCAGCCCCGTACCGGGAACGCGTCGCGGTCTATGCCAGCAGGATCCGCATTTCCGCTGCCGCTTTTTGCGCCAGTTCCAGGCTGGCGGCGGCGGCGAAAAACGGATTGAGGAAATCCCGGTCTCCCTTGCCGTAGCGCATCGGCGCGCCATCCAGCGTCACCACGGCGCCGCCGGCCGCTTCAAGCACGGCCTGGCCGGCGGCGGTATCCCATTCGCAGGTTGGAGTAAAGCGGGGGTAAAGCTGGGCATCGCCGCGCGCCAGCAGGCAGAATTTCAGTGACGAGCCGACCGAGACGTCGCTTTCCACGTCCAGCGTCCGGCTCAGCCGTTGCAGCGCCGCATGGCCATGCGAGCGGCTGGCCACGATCCGCGGGCGCGCCAGCCAGCCGACCTGGATCGCCCGCCGCCCGGTCACGGCGCCATCGACCACCGTTCCGCTCCAGGCGCCGTCCGCATCGCCGGCGAAGATTTCCCCGCTTGCCGGCGCCAGCACCACGCCCATGACCGGACGCCCATGCTCGACCAGCCCGATATTGACCGTGAACTCGCCGTTGCGCTTGATGAATTCCTTGGTGCCGTCCAGTGGATCGACGACGAAATAGCGCTCGCCCAGCACCGGCACGATCCCCGCCGCGACGCTTTCTTCGCCCAGGATCGGCAGGCCGCTGGCTTGCAGATGCGCGATGATGACCGCCTCGGCGGCGGCATCGGCCTCCGTCACCGGCGAGCCATCGGCTTTGGTGACCACCTGAATGGGCCGGTGATAGACGTCGCGGATCACTTCGGCGGCGGCAATGGCGGCCTCGACCGCCAATTCGGTCGGCGACGGCGTGGGCGCCTGCTTGCCGAAGGCGCTCATGCCGCCCCGCCGATATCGAGGCGCGGCACTGGGGCGGGCAAGGCATTCATCATCGGCTCATCGGCTCACCGGCTCGGGAACGGGATGAGGGTGCTTTACGCTCCGCGTTCCGCGCTGGCAACCGCCGGCCGGAGCACCTTTTTCCTTCAATGGAGCTCAGCGCAACAAACTCTGCCCGCCATCGATCCATACCGGCGTTCCCGTGACATGGCGCGCCGCGTCCGAACAGAGAAACAGGATGACGTCCGCCACATCCTCGGCCTTGCCGCTCTTGCCGCCGGTGAGGGGAATGTCGCCCTCGCGAAACTCCACCGGAATGCCGGCCTCCTCGCTGTCGCGCCGCTCGGTATTGTCGTCGATCTCGCTCTCGATGGCGCCGGGGCACACCGCGTTGATACGGATTTTCCGCTGCCCCAGCTCCAGCGCCAATTGCTGGACCATGGCCAATTGACCCGCCTTGGTCGCCGAATAGGCGCTGGCGCCCGGCGAGGTGAAGGTGCGGGTGCCATTGATCGAGGATACCACCACGATGGCCCCGCCGCCGGCCTGTTCCAGCGCCGGCACGGTGTGGTGGATGGTGAGATAGGTGCCCCGCAGATTGACCGAAATCGTATGGTCCCATTCCTCCGGCGCCAGTCTCTCGATCGGCGCCCAGACGCCGTTGATCCCGGCATTGGCCACCACGATATCCAATTGCCCGAAACGCTCGAGCGTCGCGGCCACCAGCGCCTTCATCCCGTCATCGTCGGTAATGTCGGCCATCGCCGCCATGGCCTGGCCACCGCCCCGCTCGATTTCGGCCGCCGTCGCCTCGACCTCGTCCCGGGTCCGGCTCATCGCCACCACGGCGGCCCCTTCGCGGGCCAAGGCCAAGGCCGTCGCCTTGCCGATTCCTGACCCGGCCCCGGTCACCAGCGCCACCTTGCCGTCCAATAAAGCCATTGCAGTCCTCCATGTCCTGCAAAGGCAACGCGAAGACCGGGCAATGGTTGTCGGCGGTGTCGATCCCTATCCTGTCGCAGACCTCATCCTTCGACAGGCTCACCACGAGCTCTATGAGAGACCGGGGGGATAAATCGCAGACGCCCTAATATTGCGGCCCCAGCCTGTCTCCCTCGATGATCGCCCGCGTCAGGCTGCCGCTGGGCGGGTAGAGCGGGATGAGGCAGGCTTGCAGCGCGTGATAGATATCCGGCTTGCCCACGAATAGGCGCGCGGTCGGCGTCAGATCGTCCTTGAGCTCGCTGATCCAGCCGCCGCGCTCATGGTCGATGATATGGTTCTCGGCGAAATCCCAGAGCTTGCGATACCAATGCTGGTAATAGGCATCCTTGTCATAGGCGCCGATAAAGGCCGCCGCGCCGATGGCCTCGGCCACCGGCCACCACAGCTTTTCCCGCATGATAGGCTGGTTGTCCCAGTCCAGCGTATAGAAAAACCCGCCATGCTTCTTGTCCCAGCCCAGTTCGATGGCGTTGCGGAACAGACCCCGCGCCGCCTCGGTCATCCAGCCATGCTCCTTGCGGCCGAGCACGAAGAGCTGGAACAATAGCCGCGACCATTCCAGCGCATGGCCCGGCGTGGTGCCGGATGGCCGGAACATTTCCGAGCCCTGAAATTGCTTGTCGAGGCTCCAGTCCTCGTGGAAATGCTCGGCCACGCGATGATCCAGCTTGACCGCATTGCGGCGAATGATCAGGTCGGCGATCCGCGTCGCCTTCTGGATATAGTCTTCCTTGCCGGTCGCCTCATAGGCGGCCATCAGCGCCTCGGTCAGGTGCATGTTGGAATTCTGCCCGCGATAGGTGCTGATCTGCCCCCAATCATTGGCGAATTCCTCGCGTACTGCCCCGGCCTTGTTGTCCCAGAACCGCGTCCCGATCACCTCGGTCACGTCGGCGATCACCTGGTCGGCCAGCGGATGCCCCACCAGTTTCGCGCTCGCTCCGGCCAGCAAGACGAAAGCATGGCCATAGGCCTGCTTGCTGTCATCGGCAGGGCCGTCATCATCCAGCGACCAGACATAGCCGCCATGCTTGCGGTCCCGGTGCTGCTCCCAGAGATAGCGCATGCCATGATCGACCACCTCGTCCGATCCCGGCCGCCCCAGCAGGCTGCCGATGACCGCGCAATGGATCATGCGGGTGGTGACGTGAATTTGCCGCAGCGCATTATCGGGCTGCACCGGCATGCCCTCGTCGCTGAGTTCGTGGAACCCGCCCTTGGGATTGATCGACGCCGCTTCGAAGAAATCGAACAGGTCATTGGCCTGCCGCATCAGATATTGCCGGTGAAAAGGCCGGCTTTGCCACGGTCCGGCATTGGTCCTGGGCAAGGTAAAATCCGCGTCGCTCATCTTGGCTCCCATCCGGGGAGACGCCCCCGCACATCACGTTCAGCCTTCTAGCGAATGGACGGGGCCGTGGCAATTTTCGAGACGACAGGAGATGTCTGCTCTCCCGGATCGTCACCCTCGTGCTCGACACGAGGGCTCTTGCGGTGCCGGTAACACCCTCGCGTCAAGCGCGAGGGTGACGGGCAATGGTTTAGGCAATCGCATGGCTCACAAGCCCCATTTCGCGCGCTGCTGTCATGTTTTTCTCGGTGTCACCCCCGCGAAGGCGGGGGCCTCCGTGTGTAACGGGGGTTCCCGCTGTCGCGGGAATGACGCGGCGATAAAAGCTGCGGCCTCATGGGGTGACGAGCGGTGGTTGTGGGCGACCGCATGGCTCCCCAAATCACCCCGGAGATAGAGGCGCTCAATTTCCCGCAGACCTCATCCTGAGCCTGTCGAAGGACGAGCTCGGGTAACTCGGTGGCCGCGACCTCGTGGTTCGACAGGCTCACCATGAGGTCTATGAGGCGCCGGGAGGTGTCCGGCGCTCCCCCGAAGGCATCACCCCGCCAAGAACCTCATCCCGAGCCCACCAAAGACCTCATCCTGAGCCCACCAAAGACCTCATCCTGAGCCCACCAAAGACCTCATCCTGAGCCTGTCGAAGGAGGAGGTCGCCAACACCCGCTACGACCGCCGATACCAGTCCTCCATTCGCGCCACTTCCTCCGCCGATCCCAGGATCACCGGCACCCGCTGATGAATCCCGGTCGGCTCCACCGCCAATATCCCCTGCTGTCCCGTGGACGAACG
Source organism: Devosia sp. YIM 151766 (assembly GCF_030285925.1). Taxonomy (NCBI): domain Bacteria; kingdom Pseudomonadati; phylum Pseudomonadota; class Alphaproteobacteria; order Hyphomicrobiales; family Devosiaceae; genus Devosia; species Devosia sp. YIM 151766. Next base: position 876,951 of record NZ_CP127251.1, read on the forward strand.
CCCGCCGGCGCCCTCCACCAGCCAGGCCATGGGATTGGCTTCGTAAAGCAGCCGTAGCCTGCCGCCCTTGCTCGCCGTTTCGCTATCCAGGGGATAAAGGAAAATCCCGCCCCGCATCAGGATGCGATGGATATCGGCCACCATCGAGCCGACCCAGCGCATATTGTAGCGCTTGCCCGCCGCGCCGGCTTCCCCGGCAACGCTCTCCTTCACATAGTTCTTGGTGGCCGCGTCCCAGAACCGCTCCCGCGCCGTATTGATGGCGAATTCCCCCGACGCTTCCGGCACCAGTGCCGCCGCGACGGTCAGCAGCCATTGCCCGTCCGAAGCCAGCGTGAACACGCTGGTCGCGCCCTTGATCCGCAGCACCAGGCTCGTCGCCGGCCCATAGGCGACATAGCCGGCCGCCAATTGCGCCGTCCCCTTCTGCAACAGCCCGCCTGCGGCCGGCAGGATGGAAAAAATCGTTCCGACGGTGACATTTACGTCAAGATTCGAAGAGCCATCCAGCGGATCGGTCGCCACAATGACCTCGCCCTGACTCGACATTTCAACCGCTTCATCCAGCTCTTCGGAAACCAGAATCGATATTGCCGGATTTTCCCGTAAGTGCTTCAAAACAATATCGTTCGAGATCAGGTCCAGCGCCTTCTGGGCCTCCCCCTGCACATTGGTCGCCCCGGCCAGCCCGGTCTGGCCCGCAATCGGCGCCTGCCGCAGCACGGTGGCGATTTCCACGCCCGCCGCCGCCATGGACTCGATCGCGCTGGCGAGCTTGTCATCATTGGTTTCGGTGGCAAGCCATTGGGAGAGATTGGTCATGAAGGCTCCTTTCGCGGGGCCTTCACTGTCTCCAAGTGTCGCAACCGGACAAGGCCGACTTTCGGGTTAGTAACCTCCTGCGGACCGCGCCCTCGTGGTTCGACAAGCTCACCATGAGGCCAATGAGAACGTGGGTGCGGAATGGGAGAGGCTCACGGATGGGAAGACACCAAAGACCTCATCCTGAGCGTGCCGAAGGACGAGGGCGCCAGCACCGTGCCCGCGACGCTCATCCTTCCCGCGCCAGATCGGCCAGCAGGCCGGCCGCCACGCTCAGCCGCGATACGTTGATTTCGCCTGCCGTCAGCTCCTTCACCGCCGCCACGGTTCGCGTCACCTCGATCGATCGTTGCGCCACCAGATCGTCCACCGACCCCGCCGCCAGGGCGTCGGCGGTCAGGTCGCGCAGGGCCCGCATCACATTGGCCATGGCCCGGTCCAGCGCCATGCGGTCGACGCGGTCGCTCAGCACGATTTCGCGGCCCCCGGCGATGATGCGGAACAGGTCGAACTGGCCGGCCACGCCGAAATAGGCTTTGGCGGTGGTGTCGAGATCGGTTCCGGCGCGCTCGGCGACCAGCACGATATCGCTGCCATGGCCGAGGAATGGCAAAGTCCCGATCCGCTGCGCCAGTGTTTTGGGCACGCCCTGGCTTTCGAGCTCCCCGATATGGGCGTCGAGTTCCGTTTTCTGTTCTGCGGGCAGCAGGTCGGCAAGGTGGCGCAATTTCACGACGCCGCTGCGATGCCGCTCGATCAGCCCGGCCAGCCCGTCGCGGATGGAATGATTGCGCAGGAACCACAGGGTTTCCCGCCGCAGCAGCGCTTCCACCTCGGCATAAAGCGCCAATTGCACCGCTCCGGGCACCGTGCCGTCCAGGGCGTCGATGCCGGCATTGAGCTTGTCCAGCTCATAGGAATCGCGCACTGCCGCGAAGGCCAGCGCCACCTCGCCCGGGCTGGCGCTGGTCGCCGCCGTCAGTTCCGACACGAAGGCCGGGCCGCCGTGATTGATCATGTCATTGGTCAGTACCGTGGCGATGATTTCCCGCCGCAACCGGTGCCGCTCCACCGCCTCGGGATAGGCCCGGTGCAGCGTTTCGGGGAAATAGCGGAACAATTCGCGGGCCAGATAGGGGTCGTCGATGGCCGTTCCCGCCAACAGGTCGTCGAACAGCGTCAGCTTGGCATAGGCCAGGATGACCGCCAGTTCGGGCCGGGTCAGCGCCTCGCCGGCTTCCGCGCGCGCATCGAGCACGGCGTCGCCGGGCAGGAATTCCACCGCCCGGTCGAGCAGCCCGCGCCCCTCCAGCGTTTCGATCAGGCCGCGATGGTCCGGCAATTCGGCCATGCCCGCCCGTTCCGCCAGCGACAGCGCCAGCGTTTGCAGGTAATTGTTCCGCAGGCACAGGCTCGCCACTTCGTCGGTCATGCTGGCGAGAAATTCATTGCGCGCCGCCAGCTCCAAGGCGCCCGACGCCACCAAGGGCGCCAGGGCGATCTTGATATTGACCTCCAGGTCCGAGGAATTGACCCCCGCCGAATTGTCGATGGCGTCTGTGTCGATCCGCCCGCCTTTCAGCGCATAGCCGATGCGCCCGCGCTGGGTGACGCCCAGATTGGCGCCTTCGCCCACCACCTTGGCCCGCACCTCTGCGGCGCTGACGCGGATGGCGTCATTGGCCCGGTCGCCGACCGAGGCGTCGTCTTCCTCGCTGCCCTTGATATAGGTGCCGATGCCGCCGAACCACAACAGGTCCACCGGCGCCGACAGGATGGCTCGCATCACCTCCGCCGGCGTCGCCTCATCCTGTTCCAGCCCCAGCAAGGCCCGGATTTCCGGCGACAGCTTTATGGATTTCAGCGCACGCGAAAACACGCCGCCGCCCTTGGAGATCAGCGCCTTGTCATAATCCTGCCAGCTCGAGCGGGGCAGGGCGAAGAGCCGCTGCCGTTCGGCGAAGCTCGTCGCGGCATCGGGGGCGGGATCGATGAAAATGTCCCGATGATCGAACGCCGCCACCAGCCGGATCTGCCGCGACAGCAGCATGCCATTGCCGAACACGTCGCCGCTCATATCGCCCACCCCGGCGACGGTGAACGGCTCGCTCTGGATATCGCGGTCCATTTCGCGGAAATGCCGCTTCACCGCCTCCCAGGCGCCGCGCGCGGTAATGCCCATCTTCTTGTGGTCATAGCCCGCCGATCCGCCCGAGGCGAAGGCGTCGCCCAGCCAGAAATCCCGGCCGGTGGCGATGCCATTGGCAATGTCGGAAAAGCTCGCCGTGCCCTTGTCGGCGGCCACGACCAGATAGGGATCGTCGCCATCGCGCCGCACCAGGTCCGGCGGCGGCACGACCGCGTCCCCGACCAGATTGTCGGTGACGTCGAGCAGGGCGCCGATGAAAATCCGATAGCTCTCCTGGCCTTCGGCCATGAAGGCGTCGCGCGGCATGCCCGCCGTCAGCTTCTTGGGCACGAAGCCGCCCTTGGCCCCCCCCGGCACGATCACCGCATTCTTGACCTGCTGCGCCTTGACCAGCCCCAGAACTTCGGTGCGATAATCTTCCGGCCGGTCCGACCAGCGCAAGCCGCCGCGGGCAATGGCGCCGAAGCGCAGATGCACCCCTTCGACGCGTGGCGAATAGACCGAGATTTCCCGATAGGGGCGGGGCGCGGCCAGCCCGTCGATCTTGTGACTGTCAAACTTGATCGCCAGGGCTGCCGCGCGCGGCTGCCAGGCATTGGTGCGCAGCGCCGCCTCGATCAGGTTCTGGAACCGGCGGATGATCTTGTCCTCGTCCAGCGAGGAAATCCGCTCCAGTTCCGCCGCGATCGCCGCCCTGGCCCGCTCGGCCCGCGCCGGCCCATCGTCGAAGCCCGGATTGTGCAGCGCCTCGAACAGCGCGATCAGCGCCTTGGCGGCGATCCGCTGCTTCACCAGCACCTGCGCCACATAGCGCTGCGAATAGGAAATCCCCACCTGGCGCAGATAGCGCGACAGCGCCCGCAGCAGGGCCGCTTCCTGCCAGTCGAGCCCCGCCAGCGTCACCAGGCTGTTGAGCTGGTCGCTTTCCGCCGCCCCCTGCCACACCGCCACCAGCCCGGCCTCGATGGCGGCGGCGCGCGCCAATAGGTCGCCGGCGTCCTCGTCGCCATTGTCCAGCACCATGTCGTGCAGGTAGCGCTCGACCCCGTCGCGCGGCACCAGCGTATAGGTGCGCTCGTCGATTACCCGGAAGCCGAAATGCTCCAGCACCGGGACGCGGTCGCTGAGCGGTATGGCGGTGCCCTCGTGATAGACCTTGAGGCTCAGTCCTCCATGGGCGCCGCCGCGCGCGCCGAGCCGCAGGCCGACGCCATCCTCCTCCAGCCCTTCGAATATCCTGATGTCTTCCAGCGCCTCGTCCACCGCGTTGCGGCTTTGATAGGCCGGCGAAAAGGCCTGCCGCCAATCGCTGATCCGGCCGGGTTCGGGCGCCGCCGCGAGCAGCATGTCGGAAAAGTCCCGCGTCAGCGCCTCGACGCCCGCTTCCAGCTCCCGCCGGTCGGGCACCGGCGTCGCCCCGCCATCGCGTCCGATGATCACATGCAGCCGCACCAGCTCGCCCTCGGGGAAATGCGGATAAAAGGCCGAGACGCGCCCGTCATACATATCGGCCAGATAGCGGGTGATCCGGGCCCGCACCGCGCCGTCATAGCGGTCGCGCGGCATATAGACGAGAATGGAGACGAAATTGTCGAACCGGTCGATGCGCGGCAGCACCCTTACCCGCGGCCGGTCGTAGAGCCCGGCAATGGCTTCGGCGAACTCGGCCAATTGCCCGGTGTCGATCTGGAACAATTCGTCGCGCGGATAGGTGTCCAGCGCCCCCAACAGCGTCCGCCCGGCATGGCCCAGCGGATCAACCCCTTCATGCTGCATGACCTCGGCTATCTTCCGGCGGATGATCGGCACTTCGGTATGCGGCGTCGCCCGCGCCTGCGCCGTATAGAAGCCGACCAGCCGCAATTCGCCGCTCGCCGTCCCATCGGGCCCGAACAGCTTGATGCCGACATAATCCATATGCGCGCGCCGATGCACCCGCGCCCGCCGATTGGCCTTGGTCACCAGCAGCGGCTCGCTGCCCTTGGCGAAACCCACCAGTTCCGGGCTGCTCTCCACATATTCCCGGCCGCTGCGCACCACTTTGACGCTCTCGTCGCGCAATATCCCCAATCCAGTGCCGGCCACCGGCGCCAGTGCCGCGCCCTCCAGCCGATATTCCCGCAGGCCCAGAAAGTTGAAATTATGGGCGATCAGCCATTCGAGAAAACGCAGCGCCTCGTCGCGCTGCGCCGCCGGAACGGCCGCCAATCCCGTCATGGCCCGCTGCACCCGGTCGAGCATCGCCGCATTGTCCTGCATCGCCCAGGCGACATCCTGCAAGGTCGCATCCAGTTCCGCCACCAGCGCCTCGATGCCGGCCACCGGGTCGCTGTGGATATGCAATACGCTCATCGCCAGCCCGCCATCGGCGCTTACCTGCCCTTGCGCCACATGCAGGACCGGGTGAGAAAACAGCCTGATGGCCCCGCCCATGGCGCGCAGGGCGGCGAGCGCGCTGTCGACGATGAAGGGCATGTCCGGGCAGATGATGTCGAGCACCAGCGATCCGTCCGGCGTCTCCGGCGGCGTGACGAAAATCCGGATGTCTTCCAGCGGCCCGTCGATCAATCGCTCATGGCTGCGCCGCAGCATGGCGATCAGGGTTTCGGGCTCCTGCCGGGACAGATCGTCGGGATCGATGGCGCCGATCGCCTCGATCAGAAACCGCCGCAGGCTCGCATCGAGCCCCCCGGCTTCGATCCGCGCCAGAAACCGCGCCGCAATTGCCTCCGCCATGCCATGCTCCCTTGAATCGCCGGAGCAGTCTAGGCCGGAGGATGAACGCTGTCTCTACTCCCAAATGCCAGATCGGCGCCGGCTCCGGCAGGGCGTTTTCCCCAGCCGGCGTTTACCTCTTGTTAAACTCTATTAATGTGGTAGTCTTTCCGCCGGTTCAATGCAGGGGCGTTCATGCCGAAGCTATTCCAATGCGTGTCCTATGCGGCCCTCGCCGCGGCGCTCATCCTCGGTTTCGCGGTCACCACCCAGGCCGGGATGTTCTTCTGAATTAGCTGCCAGGATCTGGCCCCTCCCAGATCGCCACCTTCCCGGTGTCACCCCCGCGAAAGCGGGGGCCTCGGTTTGTTAACAGAGCTTCCCGCTTTCGCGGGAATGACGCCGGGTTAAGCAAGACGGTCCTGCTCCACAGGCGCCCCCTTTCCCAGATCGTCACCCTCGCGCCCGACGCGAGGGCTTTTGCGGCGCCCCCACAAACACCGACCCCTCGCGTCAAGCGCGAGGGTGACGAGCGGTGGTTTGGCACAATCACGAGCGACGATTTTTCGGCCAACCTCGCACCCCATTTCGCGCTGCTGCCGCACCACCCACGGTGTCACCCCGCGAAAGCGGGGGCCTCCGTTTGTTGACAGAGCTTCCCGCTTTCACGGGAATGACGCCGGGTTAAGCAAGGCGGTCCTGCCCCACAGGCGCCCCCGTTCCCAGATCGTCACCCTCGCGCCCGACGCGAGGGCTCTTGAGGCACCCCACAAACACCGACCCCTCGCGTCAAGCGCGAGGGTAACGAACGGTGGCCGAACCCACTCGCCATTTTTGCGCCACCCCCGGTGTCACCCCCGCGAAAGCGGGGGCCTCGGTTTGCAAAAGGTCAGCCCCGCCTCAATGCATCCGCGCCGGTTCCACCGGCGTTGCCGGTCCATTGCCGATTTTCGGGCCGGCCCAGAACACCACATAGAGCAGGTCCCGTCCGGCGGCATCGGTGATTTCGATGGAGCGGGGCGCGTCCATTTCCCCGCCTTGCCCGGCAATCCGCTCGATGATGGCGCGGCCCAGTTCGGCGGCCCGGTGCTCGGCGGCTTCCAGGTTCACATGCTCGCTGCCCGCCTCGTCGCGGACCAGCCCTTCGTCAGTGCGATAATGGAAGTAATAGCGCGGCATGAAGTATTCCCGTTATCCGGGTTAACGTCAGATCGTACAATCTGTTGCGGGGTTGAATCGATTTCAGTCTGGCATTGCGCCGCCGCTTAGTCGAGCCCGCGCAGGCCGTGGTAATTATGGCGGTTCCACACGAGCGGGCGGCGCGACATATCGGTTTCGGCGTCCACCAGCGCCCCGGCGAACAGCACATGCGTGCCGGTCTCCATGGCGCCGATCACCTCGCAATCGAGCACCGTCACCGCGCCACGCAGCAATGGCTGCCCCGATGGCCAGGCGCCCCATTGCCCCACCTCGAAGCGCTTTTCCGCTTCCACCTGCCCGGCAAAGGCATTGCCGACCGCCACCTGGTCCTCGGCCAGCATGGCCAGCGAAAAGCCGCCGGTCTTGGCGATGAAGTCGGCAAGGCGGCTGACGATGTCGATCGATACCAGTACCGCTGGCGGCTGCGCCGAAAGCGACAATACCGAGGTTGCCGTCCGCCCCACGCGCTCGCGGCCGCGTTGCGCTGTCACCACATGCACACTCGACGCCATCCCCGCCATCGCCGCACGGAATTCCGCGTCGCTTACCGCGGGGCGCCGAAGCGGTCGAAGGGCCATGCTGTCGGGCAGGTCGAAGTCGGGCATGAGAATAGTCATCGCGTATAGTCGCCAAAGGTGCAAACGAACTTTCCGCCCCCGCTCGCCCGCGCCTGCCTTTCCGATGAAAGGACGGGGCGCGCGCCGGGCGGCGAAGGGCGTTCGCCTCTCTCTTGACGAGAGAAGCCGGCGTGAAATGCCGGGGGCAGGGGCCTTATGCTCTGCCCCAAGGCGTCATCCCAGATTGGCTTCCGCGAATTCGTAATTCGCCAGCTTGTCGAGGAAATTGCTCACATAATCGGGGCGGCGATTGCGGAAATCGACGTAATAGGAGTGCTCCCAGACGTCCAGCCCTAGCAGCGCCTTGCCTTCGCCGGTCGCCAGCGGATTGGAGCCATTGGGCGTCTTGGTGGTCTTGAGCTTGCCGTCGGCGCCGATGATGAGCCAGGCCCAGCCGGAGCCGAACTGTGTGGTGGCAGCGGTCTTGAAGCTGTCCTTGAACCCGTCCACCGAGCCGAAATCCTCGATGATCTTGGCTTCGAGCCGGCCCGGAATATTGCCGCCATTGGGCGCGAGCGCCTGCCAGAAATGGATATGATTCCAGTGCTGCCCGGCATTGTTGAACACCGGGGCCAGGTCCGCCTTGCCATTGGCCAGGGCGATGATTTCTTCGAGCGACTTGCCCTCGAGGTCCGGGTTTTTCTCCACGAAGCCGTTGAGTGCGGTTACATAGGCCTGATGGTGCTTGCCGTGGTGCAGCTCCAGCGTTTCCTGGCTCATGCCGCGCTCGGCCAGTGCGGAAACCGAATAGGGAAGATCGGGGAGGGTGAAGGCCATAATGTCGCTTCTTTCGGGTGGGGGTGGACAGATTTGACCGGAACGTTTAATTTCCAAGCAATGGCTTTGAAAACCCTTTCCACAGATATGTCAAGCACGGGCTTGGATAATCCGACGTGGTCGCCGCGCAATCCCGCCGAGCGGATTCTTATGGCGCTCAAAATGCAGGGCGGGCTCTCGGCTGCCGCCCTGGGCGAGAAGCTCGGCACCTCCGGCGAGGCCGCCCGCCAGCAATTGGTGCGTCTGGCCGAGGAAGGGCTGGTGGAGGCACATAGCGCTGCCGCCGGCGTCGGCCGTCCCACACAGATTTGGAGCCTGACGCCGGCGGCCCAGGCGCGTTTCCCCGATACTCATGCGGCGCTGACCGTCCAGCTTCTCGATATCGTCAGGACCCAATTGGGCGAATCCGCGCTCGATATCATCATTGCCGCGCGCGAGGCCGACACCAGGCGCGCCTATGAGGCGGCCATCGCCTCAGCCCCCGATCTGCGCGCCCGCGTCGCGGCCCTCGCCGATTTGCGGAGTCAGGAGGGCTATATGGCGGCCTGGACCGAGCAAGCCGATGGCAGCCTGTTGCTGGTCGAAAACCACTGCCCCATCTGCGCCGCCGCCATTGCCTGCCAGGGCTTTTGTCGTGCCGAGCTTGAAGTTTTCCGCGCGGTTCTCGGCTCCGGGGTCGAGGTCGAGCGTCAGGACCACATCATTGCCGGCGGCCGCCGCTGCTCCTACACCATCAAGGCCAACAATAATGTCTCAGCCTGATCGCCCTCCTGTCGGCACGCGCCTCACCCGCATCGGCTGGGAAACCCCCGAAGGCCTCGACGAAACCATGATCCGCGCCGTGGTCGATCATTTCTATGCCCTGGCCCGCCGCGACGAGATTATCGGCCCGGTCTTCAACCGCGTCATTCCCGATGCGGAATGGCCGGGCCATCTCGACAAGATCGCCGATTTCTGGAGTTCCATGCTGCTCGGGACCGGACGTTACAACGGCCGCCCCATGCCCAAGCACATCGCCCTCCCCGAACTGTCCGACGCCCATTTCATGCGCTGGCTGCGTCTGTTCCGCGAAACGGTCGAACAGATCTGCCCGCCCGACATCGCTGCGCTCTTCATCGAGCGCTCGGAACGCATCGGCAATTCCTTCCGCATGAACATCTCTATGCGCCGGGGCGAGGACATCACCCAGATGGAGCCGCTGAAGCGGGAATCGTCACCGGTCTGGACGCCGGGGGTGAATGGCGACGCCTCGTAACAAGATGCGCCCATTATGACGCCATTGCCATGGCCAAATGCTAACAGTCTGCTAACGGGAACGGCTCGATGCTGATGGCCGCCTCTGCAACTAATTCCTAACTTCCCTTGACCTTCGCGACCTGCTCTTGGAACCTTTCGCCTAGCGGTGGCGGCAGCAAGGAGAGATTCAATGTCCGACGATAAGGCTCAAAGTCTGCGCGAAGCCGCGTTGCATTTCCACGAATATCCGCGGCCCGGAAAGCTGGAAATCACGCCGATCAAGCCGCTGGCCAATACGCGCGATCTTTCCCTGGCCTATTCGCCCGGCGTCGCCGCGCCCTGCGAGGAAATCGCCGCCAATCCCGCCGATGTCTACCGCTATACCTCCAAGGGCAACCTGGTCGCCGTCATTTCCAACGGCACCGCCGTGCTCGGCCTGGGCAATATCGGCGCGCTGGCATCTAAGCCGGTCATGGAAGGCAAGGCGGTTCTGTTCAAGAAATTCGCCGGCATCGATTCCATCGACATCGAGGTAAACGAACAGGATTCCAAGCGCTTCGTCGACATCGTCGCGCCGCTCGAACCCACTTTTGGCGGCATCAATCTCGAAGACATCAAGGCCCCCGAATGCTTCGAGATCGAGGAAGCCTTGCGGGAGCGCATGAATATCCCGGTCTTTCACGACGACCAGCACGGCACCGCCATCATCGTCGCCGCTGCCGCCATCAACGCCATGAAACTGGTCGGCAAGGACATTTCCCAGGCCAAGATCTGCACCTCCGGCGCCGGCGCCGCCGCCATTGCCTGCATGAACATGCTGATCGCCGTCGGCGCCAAACGCGAAAATATCTGGCTTGCCGACAGCAAGGGGCTCGTTACCAAATCCCGCGACAATTCCATCGATCGCTGGCGCGGCGCTTTCGCCCAGGAGACCGACAAGACCGAGCTCAGCGAGGTTATGGCCGGCGCCGACATCTATGTCGGCCTCTCCAAGGCCGGCGCCCTCAAGCCCGAAATGATGAAGGATATGGCGCCCAATCCGCTGATCCTGGCGCTCTCCAATCCAACGCCCGAAATCATGCCCGAACTGGCCAAGCAGGCGCGCCCCGATGCGCTGATCTGCACCGGGCGCTCGGACTATCCCAACCAGGTCAACAACGTTCTCTGCTTCCCCTTCCTGTTCCGCGGCGCGCTCGATTGTGGCGCCACCATCATCAATGAGGAAATGAAGGCGGCGGCGGCCCATGCCATCGCCAAACTGGCGCATGAGCCGGGGCTTGAAGCCAGCGCCCATGGCGTTCCCGCCATTTTCGGGCCGGATTATCTCATCCCCAATCCCTTCGACCAGCGCCTCATCCTGCGCATTGCCCCGGCCGTGGCCAAGGCCGCGATGGAGAGCGGCGTCGCCACCCGTCCCATTGCCGATTTCGACGCCTATCGCGACCAGCTTCGCCGCTTCGTCTTCCGCTCCGGCATGGTGATGAAGCCGATGATGGAGCGGGCCCAGGCCTCGGACAAACGCATCGCCTTCGCCGATGGCGAGGACGAGCGCGTATTGCGCGCCGCGCAGGTGATCCTTGAGGACGGCATGGGCCGGCCGATCCTTATTGGCCGGCCTTCGGTGATCCAATCGCGCCTGGAGCGCTTCGGCCTGACCATTCGTCTCGGCAAGGATTTTGAGGTCATCAATCCCGACGACGATCCGCGCTACCGCGATTATGTGGCCGAATTCCATGCCCTGGTCGGCCGCAAGGGCGTCACCCCCGATACCGCCCGGACCATCGTGCGAACCAATACCACGGTCATCGGCGCGCTGGCTGTGCGGCGTGACGAGGCCGACGCGCTGATCTGCGGCCTGCAGGGCCGCTACATCAAGCATGCCCGCGATATCCATTCCATCATCGGGCTTGCCGATAATGCCAGCCAGCTTTCGGCGCTTTCCATGCTGTTGCTCAATCGCGGCGTCTTCTTCCTGGCCGACACCTATGTGAACATCGACCCGAGCGCCGACGAACTGGTCTCCATCGCCCTGCAGGCCCGCGACCATCTGAAACGCTTCAATATCGAGGCCAAGGCAGCGCTGCTCAGCTATTCCAATTTCGGCTCCCGCGAAGGCGACAGCTCCTTCAAAATGCGCGCAATCTATGAAAAGCTCAAAGCCATCGCGCCCGACCTCGTGGTCGAAGGCGAAATGCAGGGCGACCTGGCGGTCAATTCCCAATTGCGCGACCGCTACATTCCGGACTCGGTCCTCGAGGGCGAGGCCAATCTCCTGATTTTCCCCAATCTGGAGGCGGCCAACCTGTCCATGACCCTGCTCAAGGAGCTGAACAACGGCCTGCACATCGGCCCCATCCTCATGGGCACCAGGCATCCCGCCCACATCCTCGCGCCCACCGTCACCAGCCGCGGCATCGTCAATATGTCCGCCATCGCCGCCACCGAGGCGGCGGGATGATGCCTCGCACCGAGGCGAGAGACGGGCAGGGGCCCACGGTTGAGTAAGGCTATCACTAGCGCAGGCTAACCCAGCTCCGCCCGTTCCGGTAACCGAGGAAAAGCCCATGACCTTCCAGGCCCTGCTGACCGAACGATCCGGCGATGGCACGGTTTCCTCATCCGTCCAGACGCTGGACGATGATCGCCTGCCGCCAGGAAATGTGCTGGTGGAGGTCGAATGGGCCGGCCTCAACTACAAGGACGGCCTTTGCCTCACCGGTCAGGGCGGTCTGGTCCGCAATTACCCGCACGTCGCCGGCATCGACTTTGCCGGCAACGTTCGCGAGAGCGACGATAGCCGCTATCGACCCGGCGATGCGGTGGTTCTGACAGGCTGGCGGGTGGGCGAGACCCATTGGGGAGGCTATGCGACCCGGGCCCGGGTGCAGGGCGATTGGCTGGTGCCGCTTCCCGCGGGTCTGTCCAGTCGCGATTCGATGGTGGTCGGCACGGCAGGCCTCACGGCGATGCTTGCCATCAATCGCCTGGAAATGCTGGGAATTCAGCCAGCCAGCGGTGAGGTCCTGGTTACCGGTGCCGCCGGCGGTGTCGGCTCCATCGCCATCGCGCTGCTGCATCGGCTGGGCTGTTCGATCACGGCGCTTTCGGGGCGTCCCCAGCATGCCGACATGCTGCAAAATCTCGGCGCCACCACGATTCTGGATCGCGCCGAATTCCTGGCGGAGCCGGACAAGCCGCTCGAAAATGCCCGCTTTGCTGCGGCCATCGACTGCGTCGGTGGCGATATTCTCGGCAAGCTGCTGCGCCAGATCGCTTATGGAGGCTCTGTGGCCAGTCTCGGCAATGCCGCTGGCATTGCACTGAACACCAATGTGCTGCCGTTCCTGCTCCGCAGCGTCAATCTGCTTGGCATCGACAGCGTCATGCAGCCCTATAAAGCCCGCATGTCCGCCTGGGCCCGCTTGACCGGATTGTTCGATCTCGCCGCTTATGCCGGCAATGTCGAGGAAATCGGCTTCGATGCCCTGCCGGACAAGGCGCGCCAGATTCTGCGCGGCGAGGTCAGGGGCCGGGTGCTGGTACGGCCGCAATAACCAGCGCCCGCGCTGCCGGACTGCTTGGCATTCTATTGAGAAGCCTGAAAAGACATTCGCCCGTCAGCGGGCGCTATTGACTTGTATGGTAGTCATCGGCAAGGTTGCATTGTCTGAGTGGGAATAACCTCTCAGGAACGGCCGGAGACACGTCATGGGCATGGCCCAGCCAGGGTATGTGGTTAAGCGTGAGCTACGCGATATGTCTTCCGTCTGACCGACTGTTCCGGACGGATGCTCGTATCGACCTTCTGAGTTGCCCGCAAAGAGTTCGACCGTGCGGCCACGGTTGGCGGGAGCTTGTTCCTCCACCAGCCGTACGCTTCGAACCGGAAGGAGCAGCGGGAGGACGAATGCACTACGTCAAGTCAGTGCTGCTCGGGGCCCACCCGCAGTTCGTTTCCCGGATATGTGTCGCGTAAAATGCGCAGCCGCGTGTGTGGAGGAGGAGCCGACATGCTGGTCGACCTTATAAAAGAGGTACGTAAGCCAAAATCTGTATAGGCCCGAAATGCGAGCCGGATCGGCCCGGGCCTGACCGAACAAGAATGCTCTAGGGAGGAACGAATGAGCAGACTGACAAGAAGAACTTTTCTTGGAGCCGCCAGCTCCGTTGCTGCGCTCGCCGCCATGGGCCGTCCGGCCTTTGCACAGGGCGCTCAGATCCGTCATTTCTGGTGGGGCAATCCGGATCGCGACAAGCGGACCTTTGCCGTCATCGACATGTTCAACGGCACGCATCCCGACATCACCGTTTCCGGAGAAACCCTCGGCTTTGACGACTATTTCACCAAGCTGACCACCCAAATCGCGGGTGGCAACATGCCGGACGTGATCCAGCAGGGCTATGGCGTTCTGTTCGAATATATCGCCAATGGTGCTGTGGTGCCGCTGGATGAATATATCGGCAAGAGCCTGGATATTTCAAAGATTGACCAGAGCGCCATCGACGCCGGCACCGTGGATGGAAAATTCTACGCCCTCTCCATCGGCGCCAACAGCCATATGGCGATCTACAATACGCGCCTGTTCGAGGAAGCCGGCATCGTGCCGGGCGAAACCTTCGATCCTTATGGCTACACCTATGACGAACTGGCCGAATTCGCCGCCGTCATCAAGCAGGCCACCGGTGTCGCGGGCACCGACGATAACACCGCCGATTACCAGAACTTTTCGGACTTCGTTGGCCAGAAAGGCGCCTTGCTCTTCAATGAAGACGGCTCCTATGGCGCCACCCAGGAGATCGTCGAGGAATACTGGAGCACCTGGGAGAAGATCCGCAATGCCGGGGGAACTCCTCCGGCGCAGGAAACCGCCGGCCTGGCCGGCGTGGCAGAACTCAGCCAGCAGGGCATCGTCACCGGCAAATCGGCCATGACCTATCTCTGGTCCAACCAATTGGTCGGCGTGCAGGGGCTGGTCGAGGATACTCTTGGCGCGGCCATGTATCCCAATACGCCGGACATGATCCCCGGCTCCATCGTTCAGCCGAGCCAGTTCATCTGTCTCACCCGCGACAGTGTCGATCCGGTCGCTGCCACGACCTATATGAGCGCCTTCGTCAACGATCTCGACATGACCGAGGTTCTGGGTCTGGAGCGCGGTATTCCCAGCCAGAGCGACGTGCGCGATGCGCTTGAGGCCAAGCTCACGCCTGCCGAGGCCGTTTCGGTTGCCTTCTTCGATGGCATTCAGGGCAAGACTGCCGCCCTGGAGCCGCCGCCGCCCAGCGGCGCCAATGAGATCGAGCAGACCTTCGAGCGCATTGCTGTCGGCGTGCTGCTGGGCGAACGCTCGATCCCCGAAGTCGCGTCCGATTTCCTTAATCAGGCCCGCGCGATCCTGGCTCGCGCATAGGTCTGGGCAATCCGGCCCGCCGCTTCTCCCGAGAAGCGGCGGGTCGCACCGGGAACGAGGCAATATCTGCCAGACACGCGGCAGGTGCTGCATCCGGGTACTGTTTTCATGACAGGCTGTTCGAAATCTGGAGCGCCGAGTGCTGAAATTTTTCCGCCGCAATCTGGCTGGTTATGCTTTTCTGTCGCCGTGGCTGATCGGTTTTTTCCTTCTGGCCATCGGGCCCATCCTGGCCTCGCTCTATCTCAGCTTCACCAAATATAATGTCGTCCGCCCCCCGCAATGGATCGGTATCGACAACTATGTCTACATGGTCGAGTACGATCAGCGTTTCTGGAAAGCCCTGCAGGTCACCTTCAACTTCGTGGTGGTCTCGGTGCCCCTGAAACTGATCTTCGCGCTCGGCGTCGCCATGGCGCTCGACAAGGGCATTCGCGCCATTGGCTGGTATCGTGCTTTGTTCTATCTGCCCTCGATCCTGGGCGGCTCGATCGCCGTCGCCATCCTCTGGCGCCAGCTGTTCAATTATGACGGCGTCATCAACAGCGTCCTCGGCCTGTTCGGCATCGCTGGGCCCTATTGGCTGGCCGACCCCAATTATTCCCTCTGGACGCTGATCGTCCTGGCCATGTGGCAATTCGGCTCGCCCATGCTGATCTTCCTCGCCGGGCTCCGTGCCATTCCCCAGGAGCTCTACGAGGCCGCCGAAATCGACGCGGCCAGTCCGGTGAAGAAATTCTTCGCCATCACCGTGCCGCTGCTGGCCCCGGTCATCTTTTTCAATCTGGTCTTGCAGATGATCGAAGCCTTCAAGAGCTTTTCCGGCGCCTTCATCATTTCCGGCGGCTCCGGCGCGCCGCTCGACAGCCTGCTGTTCTTCACCGTCTATCTCTATAACGAAGCCTTCAGCTTCCTGCGCATGGGCTACGCTTCGGCGCTGGCCTGGGTGCTGCTGCTCATTATCGCCCTGTTCACCGCCATTGCGTTCTGGACCTCGAAATACTGGGTTCACTACGAGAACGAGAGGGGCTGAGCCATGACCGCCGCCACCATCAGCGCCCCGACCGGGACCACCGCCGAAATCGCCCGGGCCTATCGCGAAGCCAAGGCGAAGCGCGCCAGGCGCGCGGCGATCCTCAGGCATATCTTCCTGATCGCCACGTCCTTCATCATGGTCTATCCGCTGATCTGGATGTTCGCGTCGTCACTGAAGCCCGATAACCAGATTTTCGGCAATCTGGGCCTGTGGCCAAGTGAATTCCAATGGCAGAATTATTGGCGCGGCTGGAACGCCTTGCCGGTCAGCTTCACCACCTTCTTCTGGAATTCCACTGTCGTCACCGTGCTCTCGGTGATCGGCAACGTCATCTCCTGTTCCTTCGCCGCCTATGCCTTCGCGCGGCTGGAATTCACCGGCAAGAACATCTGGTTCGCATTGATGATGATGACGCTGATGATCCCTTATCACGTCGTGCTCATTCCCCAATATATCCTGTTCCTGAACCTGGGCTGGGTGAACACTTATCTGCCTTTGATCGTGCCGAAATTCCTCGCCGGCGAGGCCTTCTTCGTGTTTCTGATGATCCAGTTCTTCCGTCAATTGCCGCGTGAACTGGATGAGGCGGCGATGATCGATGGCTGCTCGCCCTTCAAGATCTATTGGGCCATCATCATGCCGCTCTCCATGCCGGCCATGGCCACGGCGGCCATTTTCTCCTTCATCTGGACCTGGGAGGATTTCCTGGGGCCGCTGGTCTATCTCAATGACATGAAGGACTACACCGTCCCCCTGGCCCTGCGCAGCTTCATCAGTTCCGACGGCGCCAGCCAATATGGCCCGATGTTTGCCATGTCGATCCTGTCCATCCTGCCGATCATTCTGTTCTTCGTCATTTTCCAGCGGCTGATTATTCGCGGTATCGCGATGAGCGGGCTCAAGTAAGAAGAGGCAAACTCCAATGGCATCCGTTACCCTCAGCGACGTCCGCAAGGCCTATTCCGGTTTCGAAGTCATCCACGGCATCGATCTGGAGGTGCAGTCCGGCGAATTCCTCGTCCTGGTCGGTCCCTCCGGCTGCGGCAAGTCCACCTTGCTGCGCATGATTGCCGGCCTGGAGGAGATCACCGACGGCACGATCGCCATCGGCGACCGCATCGTCAACGACCTGCCGGCCAGCCAGCGCAACCTTTCCATGGTCTTCCAGTCCTATGCGCTCTACCCGCATATGAGCGTGCGCAAGAACCTGGCCTTCGGCTTGTCCAATCTGCGCATGCCCAAGGACGAGATCGCCCGCCGCGTTGCCGAAGCCGCCCGCATTCTGCAGATCGGGGAATTGCTGGAGCGCAAGCCGCGCCAGCTTTCCGGCGGCCAGAAGCAGCGTGTCGCCATCGGCCGTGCCATCGTGCGCGAGCCGCAGCTTTTCCTGTTCGACGAACCGCTGTCCAATCTCGACGCCGAGCTGCGGGTGCAGATGCGGGTCGAATTGGCGAACCTCTATAACCGCCTCGGCACGACGATGATCTACGTCACCCACGACCAGACCGAAGCCATGACCATGGCCACCCGCATCGCCGTACTCAACAAGGGCAATCTCGAACAAGTCGGTACGCCGTTCGAACTTTATAATTCGCCCAGGAACCTCTTCGTCGCCAGCTTCATCGGCTCGCCCAAGATGAATCTGCTCCAGGGCAGTTCCAACGGAACGGATATCGATCTGCCGGGCTTCGGCACCCTTTCGGCGAAATTAGAGGCCGGCGCCATTACCGTGGGCATAAGGCCCGAACACCTGCAAATCGGCCAGGCCGGCGACGTCGCCGTCGATGGCACCATTTCGCTGATCGAATATCTGGGCAGCGAAATCTTCGTCTATGTCGACCTGCCCAATGGGCAGAACCTGCTGGCCCAGGCGCCCGGCAACGCGAAATATCATCGCGGCGACAGGGTGAATCTGTCCTTCCGCACTGCTGACGCGCATTTTTTCAATGGCGACGGCCTGCGCGTCGAGGCCGCGGCGTGACACACAAACTGCTGGAGGCCCTGCGCCGGATCGATGTCGGCGCCGAGATCGGTCCGCTCGCCAAGCCTGCCGATGCGGCGCTGTTGGAGGAATGGCAGGCCTCCGGGGTGCGCTTCGTCTCCAGCGCCCCGCGCCTGACCGAGCGCTATTACGATGCCGTTCGTGAACTCTTCGCGTGCATTGCGCCGGCCGCCGACGAAACGCCTATCCTGCATGAAGGCGGCATCTATCATGGCTGCTGGCTGGAAAGCACCGGCACCATAAACGCCGAAATACTGGGCCGCTTCCTGCCCTCGGTCACCAGCGCCACTTTTTCGGCTTTCGCCCGCTATCAGCGGGACGATGGCCTCTTTCCTTACAAGATTACGCCGCAAGGTCCCGCCTATAACCAGATTCAGCTCGTCTCGCCGCTGGCCCGTTCGGTCTGGAACCATTTTGCCCTCAACCAGCTCGATACGGACTGGCTCAGCGCCATGTTCGGCGCCATGTCCCGCTATGACGGCTGGATCGCCCGTCACCGCGATACGCGAGGCACCGGCGCCGTCGAGGCGTTTTCGACCTATGACACCGGCCACGATCTTTCCTCGCGCTTCTGGCACGTTCCCGACAGCCCTTTTGCCAGCGATCCCGCGCGTTATGATCCGGACAATCCGCTTCTGCCGTTCCTCGCTCCCGATCTGACGGCCAATATTGCCTGCCAACGCGATTATCTCGGCCGCATCGCCGACCGGCTCGGCGGCGACGGCGATATCTGGCGTGCCAAGGCCGCAGCCAGCCGCGCCGCCTTGTTCACGCACTGCTACGATGCCGATGACGACTTTTTCTATGATCGCGACCGCCATGACCGATTGGTCCGTATTCAGTCCGATGTGCTGCTGCGAGTTCTCGCCTGCGAAATCGGCGACGCCGATCAATTCCGCCGGGCGCTCGAGCGCTACCTGCTCAACACCCGCAAATTCTTCGCCAAATTTCCGCTGACCTCGATCGCGCTGGACGATCCGCGCTTCGATCCGACCTTTGGGCAGAATAGCTGGAACGGTCCGACTAATTTCCTCACCCTCATCCGGGCGCCCCATGCATTCGAACATCACGGGCACGATGTGGAATTGACCTGGCTCATGCAGCCGGTGCTTTCGGCGCTGTTCGCTGCCGACCGCTTTCCCCAGACGCTCAATCCGCACAATGGCGCGGCCGGGTTCACCGAGAAATACTCGCCGTCCATTCTCTGCCTGCTCGACTATGTCGAACGTCTCTCCGGCATCCTGCCCCGCCCCGATGGCACGATCTGGCTGACGGGGCTGCTGCCGAAGCCGGCAAGCCATCGCTACGAGCTATGGGAAACCGCCTATTCCCGTATCGTCGACGGCGCCAATTTCGAATTGCTGAACACGGCGGAAGAAAGCGCTTTCTATCGCAATGGCGCATGCCTCTGCCGTTTCCCAGCTGGGCTTCGTCTCATTACCGACCGCGCGGGGAACCCGCTTGCCGTCGAGGGCCTCACCAGCCGGCCTGTTGCCGGAATTGTGGAACTGGCCGGAAACGCGATCGAGATCGCCGTGGCGCCGAACGAGAGGCAGCGGCTGGGGGTAGGGGCGCGGGAGACGATTGCCGATCCAGGCCTGGTTCTGCCCTCTTACGGCGTCGGTGGATGAATAGCGACGATCATGTCGCGCAGAAAAAAAAGCCCGGATACCGGGGAGGGAACCGGCATCCGGGCTTCTCATATCGGCAATGCGCGCGAACCGCTGGAGGGAGGGGCCGTGGTCCGCGCGCTGAGCAGTCCCTGAGGACCGCGAGCGAAGCTCTTTAGAACTTGCCGACGTTTCGGAATGCGACCGGGTCGATGCCCAGGTTTTCGAGGTGCTTGGCCCGGGGCGCCCGACCCGCTTCGACAGCCGCCGAAACGGCAGCGGCGCTGCCGAATACGGTGGCGAAAGTGTCGAGGGTGGCAAAGAACTTGTTCTTGCGCTGGGTGCTCATGGCTCAAACCTTCCCTTAGTGGACCTGGGATCATCCCGGTCGCTTCCATGCCATGCAGATGGGACTGAAAGGGGAAGGGCGGTAGGGGTGCTTTTCTCACCCCAGCCATGCGGCAGGAGCAGGCCTTTCGACAAGGTCACTGCCCGTGCCGGCTGAGCTGGGTTTTTCTCCAGCTCCATCAAGGACTTAGTCGCCCCTGAACCTAAGGATTCTTCGGCGGTACGGAGCGCAACTGCTCCAATAGATAGGCGTGGGTGGCGGGATTGGCGACGATCATCGCCCCGGTGCTTTCGTAATATTCCGGCCCGCGCCCCCACCAATCGGTGACGATGCCCCCCGCTTCCTCGACCAGCAGCAGGCCGGCCGCGGTGTCCACGAAACCGGTTTCCTCGAAATAGCCGGTCAGGCGTCCGCAGGCGACATAGGCACAGGAATTGGCGGCGCTGCCGATGATGCGCACGCCGCCGATCGGCGCCCTTATCTTGTCGAGCCGATCATAAGCTCCTGGATATAAAGACAGATTTGGCGTCGGCAGGCCTGTTCCCACATTCATCAGGCCGACATCCCGGCTCTGGCTCACAGTGAGCCGCTCGCCGTTGAGGAAGGCGCCGCTGCCTTTGATGGCGGTGAACATTTCGTCAACCACCGGATTATAGACCAGCCCGCACAGGGTTTCGGGACCGCGCCTGAGGGCGATGGTGATCGTATAATGCTGGCCGCTCAAGAAGTTAGTGGTGCCGTCGATGGGATCGACCAGGAAGCGGTATTCCAGGTTCTCGCCGTCCACCGGGGGGAATTCCTCGCCGGTCAGGCTCCAGTCCGGATAGCGCGACAACAGATGCTTGCGGATCATCTGTTCGGACTCGCGGTCGGCGTCGGACACGAAGTCGCCCGGGCCCTTTATGCCGATCTCCAGATCGCGGAAATGCTTGAAATGTTCGAGGGTTAGCGCGCCGGCATCGCGGGCGGCGGCAATCATGTCATCGAGGATTTTGTTGAGGTCGGTCATGAGTTGAGGGCCGCTGCCAGCCCCTCCGGGTCGTCGGTTGTAATCTGGTC
Source organism: Devosia sp. YIM 151766 (assembly GCF_030285925.1). Lineage (NCBI taxonomy): Bacteria > Pseudomonadati > Pseudomonadota > Alphaproteobacteria > Hyphomicrobiales > Devosiaceae > Devosia > Devosia sp. YIM 151766. The sequence continues at coordinate 897,934 of NZ_CP127251.1, forward strand.
GACCTTGAGCTGAAGAAGCCGGTCGACCTGGGAAATTGTCGTGGAATTAACGGCACTTATGGTCCAGGCATCGACCTTGCGGCCGGCGGCATGCACCGCGCCGATAAGGTCGAAACCGGCCTCGTCGGCGGCGAGGACGATCTCGTGGTGAAGGTAGATCATCCGGGCGTCCGGCGCGGCGCGGAGGGCGTCGGCGATGAAGGTTCTGAAGTCGCCGCTGGCCCGCAACCGGCTCAGGGATTCCCCGTAGCAGGGGTCGTAGCCGATTTTTAGCATCGGGGTCGAACTGGCTAGCAGACTGATAGCATCAAAGGCCCCACCCGAGAGAATAACCTGCGCAGCGAGGGGCATGACGCTAACAGCGAAGTTTTCGACAGTCAGCGGATCGAGCGCCGCAAGGTCTTCCTTGAAATCGAGCTGCAACAACGCGTCGGGATGCGGCGGATTTTCGCCGAGAAGCGCGAACAGATCTTCGAGCAGCATGACCCGCTCCGGCAGGGGGTGCCCGTCATTGCCGCGCAGATGCAATTGCCGCAGCATGTCGGCGGAGGTTTCGCGGACGAGACCGGTGCCGGTGGTTTCTTTCTCCAGCGATAAATTGTGCAGCACGGCGCAACCATGATCGCCGTGAATGACCAGGTCGACCTCGACGCTGGCGCCCAATTGCATGGCTTCGAGAATCCGCGAAGAGGTGAATGCCGGATCGGACGCCTTGCGCCGGCCGCGATGCCATTTCAGCCAGGTCCGGTGACCGTCCCGTTCGAGGAAGAGGGGGGGCTGCATGCTCACCCCTGATGGATCAGCACATTGTCGCGATAGGCGGCAATGGCTTTGGGTTTGAGAACGGCGCCCTGGCCGGGCTTGAACAGGTCGGGATGGGAAACCATGGCCTTGAGGCGGAGCCCGTCGGGCAGATCGAGATCGACCAGACCATGGGTCCCGTAATCGGTGACGCGATGAACCCTGGCCTGTCCCGGCTCGCTGGCTTCGAGGTCGAGCGCTTCCGGGCGCACCGCCAATATGGCCTCGCCGTCGCCCACCGGCAGGGGCACGGTGAAGCCGGCATGGTTGAACTGGCCATCGCTGACCGTACCCTCGATCAGGTTCATCGTGCCGATAAAGCCGGCGACGAAGGGGGTCTGGGGCTTGCGATAGACCATATCCGGGCGGTCGATCTGCTCGGTGCGGCCATCGCGCATCACCACGATGCGGTCGGCCATGGAGAGCGCTTCGTCCTGGCCATGGGTGACGAACAGCGTGGTGATCTTGAGCCGCTGCTGAATATCGCGCACCTCTTCGCGCAGGCGTTCGCGCAGATGCTGGTCGAGGCTGGCAAAGGGTTCGTCCAGCAGCAGGATCTTGGGTTCGAGCACCAGTGAGCGCGCCAGGGCGACCCGCTGCTGCTGGCCGCCGGAAAGCTGGCTGACATGGCGCGTGCCATAGCCGCCCAGCCCGACCAGTTCCAGAACGGCTTCGACCTTCTGCCTGATCACGTCCGGCGGCAGGCGGCGGAGCTTGAGACCGAAGGCGAGATTCTTGAACACATTCATATGCGTCCACAGCGCATGGCTCTGGAACACCATGCCGGTGGGCCGTTTCTCGGGCGGCAAATGGGTGATGTCCTCGCCATCGATGGTGATGAGACCACCGCTGGGCCGCTCGAAGCCGCCCACCATGCGCAGCAGCGTGGACTTGCCGGAACCGGAGGGGCCGAGCAGGCAAACCAGTTCGCCATCGGCGACATCGAGCGAGAACGTGTCGACGGCCACGACATTGCCGGCAGCGAAGACCTTGGTGGCGTCTTTGATTTGAAGAACGGACATTATTTACTCCCGGTCCAACAGGATCGGTTGGGAATTCTGGATTGTTTGAGGTGCCACAGAGGACGGCGCTTCTGCCTCCCTCCCCAATGAAGGGAGGGGTCGAGGGTGGGGGTGTCGGACTATCCGTCGCCTCGGGTTTAGGTCTTGGCCGCCGCACCCCCACCCCGGTCCTCCCCTCAAGGGGGAGGGGGCGAAGGAGCCGGCATGTTGAGCATTATCTGCCATCATGCACCGAACCCTCTCGCGAAGGCGCCGCCACCAATCACCCGGCGGGCGAATATCAGGGCGATGAAGGAGGGAACCCAGAGCATGACCGACAGCACGGCGCCGAACTGGATGACCATCTGGTTGTTGATGAAGGAGATCATCAGCACCGGCATGGTTCGGATGCCCGGCGCGCCGATGAGCCAGGCTCCTTCGGTTTCGTAGAAGGTGCCGACAAAGCTGAGCAGCACGGCGGCGGCGATGGTCGGGCCGGCCTGCGGCAGGGTGACCGACCAGAAGACGCGGAAGGGGCCGGCGCCGACATCGCGGGCCGCTTCTTCCATGCGGCGGTCCACCGACTGGAAGGCGGCGACCGGAATCCAGATCATGAACAGCAGCGTGCCCACCAGCTGGATCAGCACCACGCCCCAGAAGGTGCCGATGAGATTGAGCTGGAGGAAAATGGCGGCGATGGCGATCAGCAGGCCGAATTTGGGAAAGGCATGGCCCGCCAGGAACGAAAAGAACAGCACGGTGCGGCCGGGAAAGTTCATGCGCGCAAAGGCATAGGCCGCCGGCAGGCAGATCGCCGCCGAAAGCAGCGTCACCACGGTGGACAATTGCAGGCTCAGCGTCAGCGCCCCCCACACATCGGGGCGGCTCAGCGTCTGGTTCCAGAAGCGGAGCCCGAATTGCTGCGGGATGACGTTGGGATAGCGCCAGACCTCGGTGAAGGCCCAGGTGCCGACGACCAGCAGCGGCACCACGATGGCGAAGGACAGCAGGACGGCGAAGACGATGCCGGTCCAGTCGATACGCGGGCGGGTAGGGGCAAGTATGGTCATGTCACTTCCCCTGATTGCGGGCGACCGAGCGCACATAGAACAGCCCGAAGGCGATGCAGAAGCCGAAGGTGATGACCGCCTGGGTGATGGCGTTGAGCGGGTCGTTCACTTCGCGGAAGGTGCGGTTCATGAATGGGCCCATCATTTCGGGCGCGGCCGGGCCCAGCAGATAGGGCAGGGTGAAGGACGAGAAAATGCCCAGCACGGCGAAGGAGATGGCGACCAGCACCGAATTGGAGATGCGCGGCATGATGATGTACCAGAAGACCTGAAAGCGCCTGGCGCCGACATCGCGCGCTGCTTCGATGGCCTGATTGGAGACGCTGCCGAGCCCGGCAAGCAGGATCAGCACGGTCAGCGGGATATTGTCCCAGACCAGGCCGATCACCGGCCCCCATGGCGTGAGATAGGGCGTGCGGATCTTGGGCAGGCCGACCGAATTGAGCAGGATATCGACCATGCCGTTCGGCCCCAGCACCCGAATGAAGGCATAGGCCAGGATGATGGACGGCACGAACATGGGAAAGATCGCCATGGCCTGCACATAGGCAGGCAGGCGGCCGGCCGAAAAGCGCAGGTAAAGCGCGATGGGCAGGCAGATCGCCAGGAGGAGCAGGGCGCACATGCCCGTGGTCCACAGGGTGACGGTCAGGTTGTTGATGCTGTATTGATCGGAAAAGAAGAAGACATAGCTGGACAGGTTAAAGCCGAAATTGCCGTCGGCGTCGGGCCGCCAGACGGTGCGCCAGAAGGCGTTGAAGATCGGCCAGATGATCAGCCAGGCCATCAGCAGGACAGGCACGGCGACGAGCAGGAGGCCGGTGGGCCTCCTGCTGTCATTATTTTCGATAAGGGGGCGTGCCGCCCCTTCCGCCGCGTCGGTCACGAATTGCGATCGACGTTAGGAGCGACATTGCGATACCAGCCATCATTGATGGCGGATTCCCAGGCCCCGGCCGGGAAGGTGGGGATGGTCTGGGGCACGATGTCGGCGAAGCGCTCGCGCAGATCCTCCGAGAGATAGTCCCAGCTCACGCCCGGAAAACCACCCAGCTCGGTGAGGATGGCGCTCTGGATTTCTTCCGAAAGGATGAAATCGGCCAGCATGAGCGCGGCGTCGCGATTGGTGCCGTTCTCGATGACGATGGAGCGGGTGAAGTCGCCGCACAGCGCCAGGTCCTGAAGCTGGACCAGGCCCGTATCTTCGGGCAGCACGCCCTGGTCGATGGCCTGGAGGATCTGGTCGGACCATACCGGGGTCATGGTCACCACGCCCTGGGCCAGCAACTGGATCGACTGGGTATTGCCCGAGGAATAGGCGCCGCTGTCGTAAAGCGAGGGCGCGATGTCGGCCAACAGGTCCCAGGCCTTGCCCAGCGTTTCTTCGCCGAATTCCTCGGTGTAATTGTCCACGGTGAACATGGCCGGGTCGAGCCCATTGGCCTGGTGGATGGCGCGGCGCACGAAATTGCCGCCCGAGCCGCCCTTGTCGGGACGGTTATAGACGAACTCGCCCGGATTGGCCTTGATCCAGGCGACGAGCTCGTCCCAGGTCTTGGGCGCATCGGCCGGATCGAGCTTGGTCGTGTCATAGGCCAGCAGCACCTGGCTGCCGCGATAGGGCATGCTGTAATCGCTGTTGATGGCCAGGGGATTGATCTTGGAATAGTTAGAAAGGCCGGCTTCCTTGATATTGGTGTAAATCCCCGCCTCGATGGCGCCGGCCGGCAGCAGGGCATGGCCGGATTCAAAGAAATCGGCCTGCGGATCGGTATTGGTCTGCTTGGCGGCGATGGCGCGCTCGGCAATGGCGATAACCCCGGCCCCGTCGCCGGCATCGACCAGGTTGAGGCCGACGCCCGGATGGGCCGCCTCGAAGGCCGGCTTGATCGTATTGATCCAGAAGTCGAGAATGTTGCTGTCCGAGCTGGTGTACCAGTCGATGACGCCTTCGGCGGCAAAGGACATGCGGGGCAGGACGACCATGCCGGCGGCGGCACCGGCGGCGGTTAGCATGAATGTACGGCGCTTCATAAAAATTCTCCCATCTAGGCGGCCCGACGGGCCACCGCGCTATAGAAGCCGATAGCGGAGGCAGCGTTCGGCCGGCAGCCGAATGGCGAAACCGGATCGGCACCGGTTCCGCCCGCCTCATGGGCCTCCTCCCTTGTTGCAGCGATACGCGGAAGGGGTTCCCAATCTCTGTCGGGTTGCCTGTCCGCGATCCGTCATCGCTTCCATAAGACAACCTCAAATCTCGCTTGCACACAAGTGCAATGTTCAAGAAATTCAGGATGCCTGATAGCCGAGGCGGATAACGCTTTTATGACAGCCATGGCGTTGCGCACGTGTGCAACGATCTTGCGGTTCAGATCGGGCCGGGGCGGACCGATTTGCGCCAGCGCGGAATCGGCTGGAACAGGATGCGTTCGGAACCGGCCGATTCGGGGTCCAGCAGCAAGTCGACCACCTGATCCGCCATCGCGTTGAGGGGCTGCGAAAATGTGGTCAGGCGATAGGATTTCCAGCTCGCCTGTTCGATGTCGTCGAAGCCGACGACGCACAGATCGTCGGGGATGCGCAGGCCGAATTCGTGGATGGCCGCATCCATGAAACCCAGTGCCAGAAGATCGGTGACGCAGAACACGCCATCGGGACTGTTGGAGCGGCCGAAGGCGCGGCGGCCGGCCTCGAAGCCCGAGCCATAGCCGGTGGGGCCGGTCTCGAACACCGCCACATCCAGCCCATCGGCCCGGGCGGCTTCGACGAAGACCCGCTCGCGTTCCACCAGGCTCGCCGTGCCGGCCGTGGAGGTGACGAGGCCCAGCCGCTGGCAGCCGGCCCGGCGCAGCAGGAAAAAAGCCTCGCGGCCGGCCGTGGCATTGTCCACGCTCATATTGTGGCTGCCCACCAATTGGTCGTCGCGGTTGATCAGCACCACCTGCTGGCCATTGGCGAGGCAGGTTTCGATCAGCGAGGCGGGCGGGGTGCCGGACAGCACCACGGTGGCGTCGGCGCGATAATTGAGGGTCTGCCGCAGGGCCTTGGAGACGCTTTCCGTATCGGCCTTGGTGTTGATCACCATGGTGATCTTGCCCGCCGCCTGCAATTCGCGGGTCAGCACGTCGACCATGCCGGCGCGGATCGGCGTGGTCATGTCGGCAACGACGAGGCAGACGATATTGCTGCGCTCACGCAGGCCGCGGGCGAGGTGATTGACGTGATAGCCGAGCGCCCCGGCGGCATCGAGCACCTTGCGGCGGGTTTCCTCCGAGACGCTGGCGCCATCGGTGAAGGTGCGCGATACGGCCGAGCGCGACACGCCGGCCCGCTCCGCCACCATGCGGGCGCTGACGAAGGACCGGCTCTTTACATCACTCGTCATGGCATCGTCCCGGAATGAGTGGCGGCTGACTCGCCCGCTAGTCGTGGCATAGCCGCGCTTTCCGGTCCAGATGAATGCCGCCCCGGCTTATCGGGGATCGTCCACCCGGCGCTGGGGCACTCCGTCATTGCCCTCGATGCGGTCGCGGAACAGGGTGGCGCGGGCCAGCAGCATCAGCGTGACCGGCGTGGTGATGGTCACGAAGAAGAAGATGATGAATTCATGCATGATCAGCCGTTCGCGGGTGACGGAGAAATAGATCGCCGACGCCAGCAGGATCAGCCCGCCGCCCATGCTGGTGCCCATGGTGGGCGCATGGATGCGCACATAGAAATTTTGCAGGCGCACCAGCCCGAAACACCCCGCCATGGTCAGCAGGGCGCCGAAGACGACGAGGACGGAGACCAGGATGGACAGCCAGAGCGGCAGGTCGTCGATCATTCGATCACCTCGCCGCGCATGAGGAACTTGGCCAGCGCCAGGGTGCCGACGAAGCCGAGCAGGCCCATCAGCATGGCCAGCTCGAAATAGACCTGCGAATTGGTGCGAATGCCCAGTGTCACCAGCAGCAGCAGCGCCACCACGTAAAGCGCGTCCAGCGCCAGGATGCGGTCCTGGGCGCGGGGCCCGACGACCATGCGGTAAAGCGTGGCCATCATGGCGATCCCGAGCAATAATTGCGCCGCCAGCAGGCTCCAGTGCAGGATCTCGATACTCATTGGAAAATCTCCAATAGCAGGGTTTCGTAGCGCTGCCTGATCGTCTCCACCCATTCGTCGGCATCGATCACGTCGAAGACGTGGATCAGCACGGTGCTGCGCTCGCGGTCATGTTCGAGCCAGGCGCTGCCCGGCGTCGCGGTGATGATGCAGGCCAGGATAGCCAGGCCGAACGTATTGGTCAGTTCCAGCTTCATCTCGACGAACTCGGCGGTGGGATTCGGCCTGGGGCTGAACAGGATCAGCATCACCGCGATATTGGAGCGGATGATGTCCAGCCCGGCCAGCACGATGAGTTGCAGCACCTTGAGCGGGCGCCGCACCACCAGCGGCTCGGGAATGACGAGGTCGGCGGCCAGCGACGCGGTCACGGCGATGAAGGTGCCGAGCAGAATATGGCCGAGCCCCGCCGATTGATGCAGGATCAGCCAGAAAGCCAGCAGCACCCCGGTGAGGATTGGATGGGGCAGCAAACGCTTCATAGCCCGCCCCCCACTGACATGACCGTGTCGATATAGCTCTGCGGCGCATGGATGAAGGCCGCCGTCTCGGCGAAGAAGCCCATGGCCGGGCCGGCCGCCAGCGTCATGATCACGCAGAGGGCGAGCAGCGCCACGATCGGGCCGATCTCCATCGTCCGCAAGCGCAGGATCTCATCCTCGGGCAGCGAGGTCCAGAAGATGTTGATGCCGTTGCGCACCATCGAGATCAGCACGAACAGCCCCGAAACGATCAGCGTGCCGATGATCCACCAGGTGGCGGCGTCGGGCGCGCCCTCGGAGCCGAGGGCCGCGGAGAGCATGGCGAATTTGGCTATGAAACCCGAGAGCGGCGGCAGGCCGGCCATGACCAGCGCCGCAATGGCGAAGCACCAGGAGATAAGGGCGGCCGCTCCCGGAATGGCGGGGCTGAATTCCTGATCTTCCTCGAGGATTTCCTCCTCGTCGCCATAGAGTTCGAGCGAGACCGCCAGCACCTGGGCCTCGGCGGGCAATATCTGGTCGATAATGTCCTTGAGCAGGAACAAGGCGCCCGCCGCCAGCGTGGCGACCACGAGATAAAAGAGCGCGCCGCTGGTGACGCCGGGGACATTATAGCCCACGGCCAGCAGCAGTGTGCCGGCCGAAACCAGGATGAGATAGCTCGCCAGCCGGTCCAGCGACTTGCTGGACAGAACCCCGATACTGCCATAGGCCACCGTCGCCACCCCCAGAACCAGCAGGACGTTCTGGGCGAAGATGGCTTCGGCGCCAGACGCGCCGGCAAAGACCAGCATCCAGAGCCGCAATATGGCGTAGAACCCCACCTTGGTCATGACCGCGAACAGGGCCGCCACCGGAGGCGCCGCCGACGAATAGGTATTGGGCAGCCAGAAATGCAGCGGCCAGGACCCGGCCTTGACGAGGAAGGCGACGCCCAGCACGGCCGCTCCCGCCTCGAACAGGCCCCGGTCCTCGGCGGCGATATGGGGGGCGGCCCGCGCGATATCGGCCATGTTGAGCGTGCCGGTAGTGCCATAAATCAAGGCCACGCCGATCAGGAACAGGGAGGAAGCGACCAGATTGATGACGATATAGTGCATCGCGGCGCGCACGCGATTGCGCCCGCTGCCGAACAGCGCCAGCCCGTAGGAGGCGGCCAGCAGCAATTCGAAGAACACGAAAAGGTTGAACAGGTCGCCGGTGAGGAAGGCGCCGTTGAGCCCCATGGTCAGCGCATGGAATAGCGGGAAAAAATTGGGACCGCGATCATGCCAGCGCGCCGAGGCATAGACCAGGGCGGCGAGCGACAGGATGGCGGTGGTCAACACCATGATCGCGGCCAGCCGGTCGGCGACCAGCACGATGCCGAAGGGAACGGGCCAATTGCCGATGGGATAGACCGCCGCGGCCGTCAGGTCCGATTGCGCCAGCACCACGAAGAGCAGGATGGAGACCAGCAGCAACAGCACGCTGAAGCCGATATTGAGCCCGGCTATGCGCTGGCTGCTGCGCTGGTCTCCCAGCAGCAGATTGGCGATGGCCGCGATCATCGGAATGAGGATCGGCAGGATGGCGAGATGGTTCAGGCCGGTCATCTCAATTCCCCTTGCCGTCGACGTGGTCATTGCCGGTCAGGCCGCGGGCGGCCAGCAGCACCACCAGGAACAAGGCGGTCATGGCGAAGCTGATGACGATGGCGGTGAGCACCAGGGCCTGGGGAACCGGGTCGGTATAATTGGCGGGATCGGCATTGGCGCCCGACAGGACCGGCGCCGCATCCATGCGCAACCGCCCCATGGCCAGGATGAACAGGTTGACCGCATAGGACACCAGCGACAGGCCGATAATGACCTGGAAGGTGCGCGGGCGCAGCAGCAGATAGATGCCCGACGAGGTGAGCACGCCGATGGCGATGGCCAGGGTCAATTCCATTTGTCGGCGCCCTCCCGCACTTTGGGCTTGGACGAGCCGGCGGGTTTGGGCCGCCGTATGGATTGGTGGGCGAGGGCGATCAACATCAGCACCACCGCGCCGACCACCAGGGCGAATACGCCGAGATCGAAGAACAGGGCGGTGGCCATCGGCACCTTGCCGATCAGCGGGATATCCGCATAGGCGAAGGCCGAGGTGAGGAAGGGCGCGCCCAGCAGCATGGCGCCGACGCCGGTGAGCAGGGCCAGAAGCAGACCCCAGCCGATCCACAGCACCGGCAGGATGCGCAGCCGCTCTTCCACCCAGCGCGTACCGCCCGCCAGATATTGCAGGATGAAGGCCAGCGACATGATGATGCCGGCGATGAAGCCGCCGCCCGGCAGGTCGTGGCCGCGCAGGAACATATAGATGGCCACCATGATCACGACCGGGAACATCCAGTTGATGATGAGCGCGGGGATGCGCATGAAGTCGACGGCGACGTGCTGGCCATCGCCCTGCGCATATTCGTCCAGAACCCGTTGCTGCTCCGGCCGTTCGACACTGTCGGCGGCGGGCCGGAAGCGGCGGAGCAGGCCGAACACGGCGAGCGCCACGACCCCGAGCACGGTGATCTCGCCCATCGTGTCGAAACCGCGGAAATCCACCAGCATGACATTGACCACATTGGTGCCGCCGCCCTGGCTATAGGAATTGGCGAGGAAGAAGTCGGAAATGCCGTCCGGCGCCTCGCGGGTCATGATCGCATAGCTGGCGATGGCGGTTCCCAGGCCAATCAGCACGGCAAGGCCGGCATCGCGGTAGCGGCGGAACCTGACCGGCCAGCTGCGATCTTCGGCCACCGGCTGGCGCTTGGGCAGCCAGCGCAGGCCCAGCAGGATCAGCACCGTGGTGGCGATTTCCGCCAGCAATTGAGTCAGGGCCAGATCGGGGGCGGAGAACCAGGCGAAGGTGACGCAGGTGGCCAGGCCCGCCGCCCCCATCAGGATCAATGCAGCCAGCCGATGGAACTTGGCCTGGTGCGCCGCGGCGATGGCGCCGAAGCCACCCAGAAGCCAGACCAGGCCGAGGACGGAATCGAAATTGTCCGGCAACGGCAAATTGCCCAGGCGCGCCCAGCCGGCGCCGATCCCCGCCGCGAAGGCCAGGAGTACCACAGTAAAGATTTGCGGTTGCAGGCGCTGGGTTCCGAAAACCTCGATGACGCGGCGCGCCCAGCGGTTGGTGGCGGTCACCAGGATACGCTCGAAGATACGCTGGCCGCCCAGGTTGCGGGTCAGCGGCACACCGTCGATATTAATCAGGCGCCGGTAATAGGGCACGTAGATGATGGCGCCGCCCACCAGCGCGATGATGCTCATGACCAGCGGCAGGTTGAAGCCGTGCCAGACCGACAGGCTGTAATAGGGCGTGTCCACGCCCAGTACCGACTGCACTGCCGCCGCCAGATAGGGGGCGACGGTGATGCCGGGAATGATGCCCACCGCCAGGCAGACCAGAACCAGGAATTCGATGGGCCGCCGCATCAGCGCCGGCGGCTCATGCGGAATCTTTTCAAGCTCGGTCGGCTCGGGGCCGAAGAAAACGCCATGCACGAACTTGATCGAATAGGCAACGCTGAGCATGCCCGCCAGGGTCGCGATGATCGGCAGCGACAGGTTGACGAAGATGTTGGGATCGAATTCCGCGGTTTCGGTGAAGAACATTTCCTTGGACAGGAAGCCGTTCAGCAGCGGCACCCCGGCCATGGCGGCGCTGGCGATGATGGCCAGGGTCGCGGTGAACGGCATGTATTTGCGCAGATTGCTCAGCTTGCGCACGTCGCGCGTGCCGGCCTCGTGGTCGATGATGCCCACCGCCATGAACAACGACGCCTTGAACGTGGCGTGATTGGCGATGTGGAAAATGGCGGCGACGGCGGCCAGCGGCGTACCCATGCCCAGAAGCGTGGTGATGAGCCCGAGATGCGAAATGGTCGAATAGGCCAACAGGCCCTTGAGATCGCGCTGGAACAGGGCGGCATAGGCCCCGAAAAGCAGCGTGGCCAGCCCGGTATAGGTGACGATCCAGAACCAGAGCTGGCTGTCGGACATGACCGGCCAGAACCGCGCCAGCAGGAAGACGCCCGCCTTCACCATGGTGGCCGAATGCAGATAGGCCGAAACCGGCGTCGGCGCGGTCATGGCATTGGGCAGCCAGAACTGGAAGGGGAATTGCGCGCTCTTGGTGAAGGCCGCCAGCAGCAGCAGCAGCAATGTCACCGGATAGAGCGGGCTGTCCACCAGCACCCTGCCGGAAGCGAGCACCACGTCCAGCTCGTAGCTGCCCACGATATGGCCGACCAGCATCATGGCGACGAACAAAGCGAGGCCGCCCGTGCCGGTGATGATCAAGGCCATGCGCGCCCCGTCGCGCGCGTCGCTGCGGTGATACCAATAGCCGATGAGCAGGAAGGAAACGAGGCTGGTCATTTCCCAGAAAATGGCGAGCTGGATGATATTGCCTGAGATGACCAGTCCCAGCATGGAGCCCATAAAGGCCAGCAGCAGCGAATAGAAGCGGGCGATCGGGTCCTTGGGGGACATGTAATAGCGCGCATAAAGCACGATCAGAAAACCGATAACGGTGATCAGCACCGAGAACAGCCAGGCGAAGCCATCGAGCCGCAACACCAGATTGAGCCCGATCTGCGGAATCCATTCGAGCCTGGTGCTGACGACGCCGCCATTGCTGACCAGCGGAAACAGGCTGATGGACAATAGGCTGAGAACGCCGGACACGATGGCCGTTATCCACACCGCGCCTCTATTGCCCCGGCCGGGAAGCGCCAGGACCAGCGCGCAGGCCATGAACGGCAGCACGGCGAGAAGCGTCAGGGCAAGATCGGTTGACAAGTGGGGCAGGGGACCGGTCCTCGCGATAGAATCTCCAGTCAACGTATAGGGATAGTGATGCGGGATGAGAAGGTGGTTTCACATCTCTTTATCGCGAACGGCCGGTGCGGCGCGTCGCCGCGCTTTTTTTGGCGGCGGCGCCGCCCGCGACCGGCTCCATGAGCCGGCCCCATATCAAGACGGCTCGACCTTCTGCCCGGTCCGGTGTTATCCGGAAAGGGAATCCGGAGAGATGCCATGACCAATAGCGGTCGCCAATCCATCACCATTATCGGCGGCGGCGCCAGCGGCGTCTTGCTGGCCGCCCATCTGCTGCGCCATCCCGATCCGAACCTGCGCGTCACCCTGATCGAACGTCAGGGGCGCTTTGGCCAGGGCCTCGCCTATTCGGCCCGTCATCGCAATCACCGGGTCAATGTGCCGGCCCTGGGCATGAGCGCCTTTGCCGACGATCCCGAGCATTTCTGGCGCTGGTTGCAGCACAAGGAGCCGGGGCGCCATGCCTCGCCCTGGACCTTCGTGCCGCGCCGGCTCTATGGCGCCTATCTGGAGGATGTGCTGCGCGAGGCCGGCGAACGCCTGCCCGGCCGGCTGGTGGTGCTGTCCGAGGAAGTCGAAGCCCTGCACGAAACCCCCAAGGGCGTCGAAATCGCCTTGGGCAACGGCACCAGCCTCGCCAGCCGCTGGGCCATTCTCGCCGTGGGGCACGAAACGCAGCCCTTGCGCGGCAAGGGCATTGCCGTGCGCGCCGGTTCCGACAGCGATACGGCGCTCGACCCCGAAGCCCATGTGATGATTCTCGGCTCCGGCCTCAGCATGGTCGACGCTTGGGTGTCGCTCTCCGATGCCGGCCATGCCGGCCCGATCACGGTCGTGTCCCGCAATGGCCTGGTGCCGCGCGGCCACCGCGATGTCGCGCCGCTGGACATCGCCGCGGACGACGTGCCTTTCGGAGCCAGCCTCAACGATCTTACCGCCTGGTTCCGCGCCCTGGTGACGAAAACCGAAAGCCGGGGCGGAGATTGGCGCAGCGTCGTGGATGGTCTCCGCCCGTATAATCAACGCCTCTGGCAAAGCTGGCCGGTGCGTGAAAAACGCCAATTCCTGCGCCATGCCCGCCCCTGGTGGAATATCCACCGCCACCGCCTGCCGCCCGACCTGCATGCGGGCCTGGTGAAGGCGATAGAGGCGGGACAGGTCCAATTGGTCGCCGCCGAATTCGTCGATATCGAGCGCGCCGGCAAGGCCGTGCGCGCCATTATCCGGCCCCGTGGCACCAAGAGGCGCGAAATCGTCGAAGTGGCGCGGGTCTATGATTGCGGCGGCGTCACCGTGGACGTGCGCGCCAGCGCCAATCCGGTGATCCGCCAGCTGATCCAATCCGGCGCCGCCCGCCCCGACGCCATGCGTATCGGCCTCGACGTCGACGAAAACTGCGCCCTGATCGCCGCCGACGGCAGCGTTTCACCCCGCGTAAGGGTCGTCGGGCCGCTGACCCGCGGCCGCTATTTCGAGATCGAGGCCATCCCCGACATCCGCCTGCAATGCCGCGCCGTCGCGGACAATATCATGGCCGGGGAAGCGGCTAGCTGAACGCTGCCAGCGCGCTGCGGGAAGGTCAGGCCGTCCAGCCCCCGTCGATGATATGGACCTGTCCGGTCGTATAGGTCGCCCCGGCCAGATAGACGGCGAGATCGGCCACTTCCTCGGGCCGGGCGATGCGGCCGATGGGCTGGCGGGCGATGAAGGCCTTGCGGGCGCCCTCGAAATCGCCGGTCGCATGCCAGCGCTCATGCAGGCTCGGGCTCTCCACCGTGCCCGGGCAGATGGCGTTCACCCGGATATTGGCTGTGGTGTAATCGGCGGCGATGGATTTGGTCAGCCCCACGACCGCCGCCTTGGAAATCGTATAGGCGGCGCGATTGGGCACGCCTTTCACCGAGGAGGCGACCGTCGCCATATTGATGATGGCGCCATCGCGGCGCTCCAGCATTTGCGGCAAGACCGCCTTGATGGTGCGAATCTGCGCCCGGACATTGAGGTCGAGAGCAAAGTCGAGATCGGCCTCGCTCATCTCCAGCACCGTGCCGGAATGGACGACGCCGGCGCAATTGAACAGCACGTCGATCTGACCGATTTCGGCCACGGCCTGGTTGACCGCCGCCGCGGACAGCACGTCGAGCACCCGGGTCGAGACATTGTCCATGCCGTCCAGTTCGGCGAGCCTGTCCGCATTGATATCGGTGGCGACGACCCTGGCGCCGGCGCGGGCAAAGGCCTCCACCGAGGCGCGGCCAATACCCTGCGCGGCGGCGGTGATGAGAACGAGTTTTCCGGTGAGGTTGGCCATCTATGTCCCTTCCTTGAAGTGGGTTGACGCTGATATCTCATCGATATATGAAAAACAATTGTTATATATGAAAAACGTGCCGTCCGAGGATTGCGGCTCGTGGGAGAGATTCAATGAAATTCACTATCGCCGCATCTGCGGCAGCCCTGCTCGCTGCCAGCTTTGTCGTTCCGGCCCAGGCCCAGTCCGTGGTGCGCTTTGCCCATATGAATTCGCCGGAGCATTTCGTTCATCTGGCTGCCGTGGACATGGCCAAGGCGGTGGAAGAGCGCAGCAATGGCGAGCTGAAGATCGAGCTTTTCCCCAGCGGCCAATTGGGCGAAAACGGCGCGGTCGTCGAACAGACGTCCTTCGGCGCCGACCTGATGGGGCAGGTGGGTATCGGCATGCTGGCCGATTACGCACCGGACTATTCCATCGTGCTCTATCCGTTTCTCTATCCCGATTTCGAGGGTGCCAAGCGCCTTTTGGCCAGCGACCTGATCCAGGAGCTCGAGGCCAAGGTCGCCTAGAACAATATCAAGGTTCTCTGCTACGCTCATTTCGGCGTCCGCGACCTTTACACGCGCGACCGCGAAGTGCGCACGCCTGCCGATTCCGAAGGTTTGAGCATCCGGGTGCAGCCGGTGACCATCTATACCGAAATGGTGCGGCTGGTCTTCGGCGGCGCGGCAACGCCTATGCCCTGGCCCGACGTCTATAGCGCCCTGGCGCAGGGCGTTATCGATTCTGCCGAAGCCCCGCCCTCGGCGATGATCGACCAGAAGCATTATGAGAATGCCAAATACTTCATCCAGACCAACCACATGACCGACATCGTCCCGATCACGGTCAGCGAGTCCTGGTTCAACAATCTCAGCGAAGCCAACCAGGCTATTTTCCAGGAAGAAGCCGATATCGCCTGCGAGAGCATGTCGGCGGCGTCCATCGCCAGCTATGAAGAAGGCATCGAGACGCTCGCTGCCAATGGCATGACCATCATTTCCGACGTCGATCGCGCCGCCTTTGCCGAGCGCGCCGGCGGCATTGCCGCCGCCTTCCCGGAATGGAGCGAAGGTCTCTACGAACGCGCCAAGGCCATCGTGGACGGCCAGTAAGGCTTGATCGGCCCGGACATGTTGTCCGGGCCGTCGCATCTTTGAGGGAGGGGAGCTTGCAGGCATTCTCCAGAAAATTCGACGCCGCATTGGGCGGGCTGGACAGGGCACTGGTGGCGCTGACTGTGATCGCGCTCATCGTGCTGGTCGGCGTGGTCTTCGGCGCTGTGGTCATGCGCTATGTGTTCCATGCGCCGCTGATCTTTTCCTTCGACCTGTCGACCTTGCTCTTTGCCTGGGTGGTCTTTGTCGGGCTGGCCATCGCCGATCACGACGATGCGCATATGGGTCTCGATCTGGTGGTCAAGGTGGGCAATGACACCATCCGCCAGGCGCTGATCCTGGTGCGGCTGGTGCTGGTCCTGGCGCTCTCGGTCTATCTCGCCTGGATCGGCTGGCAGCTCTATCAGCGCACCGGGGCGCAAATCTCTTCGCTGCGCATCTCCGCGCGCTGGCTTTATCTTTCCATGCCGATCGGGTTCGGGCTGCTGGCCTTGTCCTATATCGGCCGTATCGTCCGGCTCGCCGCCGGTGGAGCGCGCTGATGCTCTGGATCATCCTGATTCTTTTCCTGCTTCTCCTGCCGCTGGGCGTTCCGGTCGGCCTCATCCTGCTGATGCTCTCGGTGGCCTATGTCATCATGGAGCCGGCGCTGATGGACGTGGTGCTGGCCCAGCGCATCGTTCAGGGCACCCAGAGCTTTCCGCTCCTGGCCGTGCCGCTGTTCATTCTGGTCGGCGAACTCATGAACATTTCCGGGATCAGCCGGCGGGTGATGGACTTCGCCGCCGTTTTGACGCGGCGCGTCTGGGGCGGGCTGGCGCAGACCAATGTGCTGCTGTCGACCCTGCTCGCCGGCATGTCCGGCTCGGCCAATGGCGATGCCGCCATGCAGGCGAAGATCATCGTGCCGGAAATGACCAAGCGCGGCTATCCGCTGCCCTATTCGACGGCACTGACTGCCGTGTCCTCGCTGATCGCCCCGATGATCCCGCCAGGCATCGGCCTGATCCTGTTCGGCTTCGTCACCAATACTTCCATCGGCCAGCTCTTCGCCGCCGCCATCGTGCCCGGCTTCCTGCTGGCGCTGATGATGCTGGTGCAGGCCAATATCACCACCCGCCTGAACAAATGGGACCCGCCGCGCGGCGCTCAGCCGGGCGATCCCTCGCTGGGCCGGGCCTTTCTGGGCGCGCTGCCGGCGATCATGCTGCCGATCTTGATCATTCTCGGGATCCGCGGCGGCGTATTCACGCCCGCCGAGGCGGCCGGGATTGCGGTGATCTATACGATCGTCTGCGTCATCGCCTATCGCGAGGCCAGTTGGGCCGAGATGTGGCGGGCTTTGCGCTCGACCGTATCCACCACCGCGGCCATCCTGCTCATCCTCGCCGCCTCCACCGCCTTTAGCTGGGTGCTGACCTTCGAGCAGGTGCCGCAGACCATTGCCGGCGGCTTGCTGTCCTTCACCGACAATCCGACCCTGATGCTGGCGCTGATCGCGCTGGTGATCCTGGTGGCCGGCGCCTTCATCGAAGGCACGGCGCTGATCTTGATCCTCGGCCCCATTTTCCTGCCGGTGACCAATGCGCTAGGCATAGATCCGGTGCATTATGGCGTGGTCTTCGTGCTGATGGCGCATCTGGGCGGCGTCACCCCGCCGGTGGGCACCATCATGTTCACCACCTGCACCATCACCAAGACGCCGCTGATCGATTTTACCAAGGCGGCTTTCCCCATGATCCTGACCTATCTCGCTTTCGCGCTGGTCTTGATCTTCGTGCCGGTGTTCAGCACTGGTCTGGCGCATCTCTAGGGGGAAAAGGGCATGAGCAAGGGTAAGAGCGACGGCGATCTGGGGAAGAGTTACGCCGCGCCGGCAGTGGACAAGGCGTTCGAGATCATCGATCTCGTCGCCGGCGAGATTGCCGGGCTGAGCGTCACCGAAATGGCGACGCGGCTGAACCGCTCGACCAGCCAGATCTATCGCATCGTCGTGTCGCTGCATCGGCTCGGCCTGCTGCGCCGCGACGAGCAGACCGACCGCTACGCCCTGACGCTGAAGCTGTTCGAGCTGGGCACCCGCTATCCGCCCCTGCAGAAGCTGATCTATCACGCCACGCCGATCCTGGAGCAATTGAGCCAGGATACCGATCAATCCTGCCATCTGGCGACGGTCGCTGGCAATTCGCTGGTGATCCTGGCCCAGGCCGACAGTCCGATGCCGATGCATTATACCGTCAAGCTCGGCTCCCGCTTTCCCGCCATGGAAACCAGCTCCGGCGTGGTCATCGCCGCCTTTTCGGCGCCCAACCGGCAGAACCTGCTGCTGGCCGAATTCTCGGCCGAAGAACAGGCGCAGTTCCGAGCCCGTTTCACGGCGATCCATGCCGAGGGCCATGAACGGCGGGGCAGCGACGTGACGGCTGGCGTCATCAACCTGTCCAAGCCGGTTTTCGACGCCGGCGGCCAGCCGCTTGCCGCCATTACCGTGCCCTTCCTGCCGCAGCGCCGCATGCGCATGGAGGCGGAGGCGGTGCTGGAAAAGGTGGTGGCGGCGGCCGAGGACCTCACCGTGATCATGCAGAACGCCTGAGCGGCTGCATCCCTATCGCTGAATGGAGACTGACTTGACGACGCTCAAAGGCATGACCTGGCGCCATCCCCGCGGTTTCGACCCCATGGTCGCCACGTCCCGTATCTGGCAGGAACAGACCGGGGTGACTATCCAATGGGAGCAGCGCAGCCTGCAGGATTTCGAGAGCTATCCGGTCAAGGAATTGGCGCAGAAATTCGATCTCATCGTCATCGATCATCCCCATGTCGGACAGATCACCAGTGAGAATTGCCTCGTGCCCCTCGACCGGCCCGAACGCGCCGCGGCTTTGGCCGCAATGGCGAAAGGATCGATCGGCAATTCCTTTCCCAGCTATCAATGGCAGGGCCGGCAATGGGGCCTTCCGATCGACGCGGCGACTCAGGTGCAGGCGTTCCGCGCCGATGCCCTGGAACAGGGCGTCACCCGCTGGTCCGACCTGCTGGACCTGGCGCGCGACGGGCTGGTGCTGCTGCCCATGCGCTCGCCCCATTCGCTGATGTGCTTCTATACCCTGGCGGCCAATCTGGGCACGCCCTGCGCTTCCGAGCATGGCCCGCAACTGATCGACATCGAGGCCGGTGCCACGGCTTTGGCGGCCCTGGCGGAGCTCATGGCTCATGTCAGGCCGGAAGCCTGGGAGATGGACCCGATCGCCGCCTTCGAAGCGCTGGCCTCGGGCGAGAACCGGGAAGTGGTGATTCCGTTCGCCTATGGCTATGTCAGCTATGCCACCGACAAGTTCCGCCCGCATCGGCTCGCCTTCTGCGATATTCCGGTCATCGGCTCCAATGGGCCCAGCGGTTCGGCCCTGGGCGGCACCGGCATTGCCGTCTCCGCCTATTCGGCGCACCCAGATGCGGCGCTCGACTATGCCTTCTGGGTCGCCGGTCCCGAGACCCAGCGCAGCCTCTATGCCCATTCGGGCGGCCAGGCCGGCATCGATGCCGCCTGGGTGGACGACGAGATCAACCGCCTGGCGCACGGCTTCTACCGCGATACCAGGGCCACCCTGGAAGCGTCCTGGACGCGCCCGCGTTACGACGGCTATATGCCGTTCCAGAAGCAGGGCTCGGAAATCATCCGCGAAGGCCTGACCGGCGGGCTGAGCCACCGCGCCGCTATCGAAAAACTGAATAGCGCCTTCGCCGCCAGCGCCGCGTGAACTGCCGCCGCCTAATCCGGCCCGGCCAATAGGAGCGCCGCCAGACCTTAGCGGTTTGGCGGCGCTTTTGTATCTAGAGGCCGATCTGGTCGAGCTTCATGGCATTGATAGAGCAGGACGCATAGTTGCTGAACACATATTCGACCATGACCGTGGTGTTGTTTCGCCCGATCCGCAGCGCCGCAGCCATTACCGGCGGCGTGGTGTTACCGAAGACGGTCTCCCGCTCGCTGATCTTGGTGCCTTCGCCATAGACTGCTTGAAGCGCCGTATGGAGAATGCTGCGCAACTGCTCAGCCCTTTCGGGTGTTTCGCCGGGCGTTGCGCCCATGACCTGACATAGGCCGTCTTGGGGCGTGACAATGGCCGAGTAATTCTCAAGGCGTGGGTTGGGCGTGGGCGGCACCACAACATAGCGATAATTCGCCTTGCCGGGCACTTGCTGGACGGCTTCCAGCTCTTCCAGTGACGTTCCCATGGTGAAGCCGAACGCCTGTGCGGATGCTGGATTCGGCAATAACAGCGCCACAAAAAGCAACGCAGTCCGCACAATCATTGTCTCACCCCCAAGCAGGACGACAGAAGGGTAGGGTGGGCGACGGATTTCTACAACCGGAAATGCTACCGAAAGGTGCTAACGAAACCTGCTAATGCGGATCATTAAGTCATTGGTTATATTAAGAAAAAATTGGCTAGGGAACCTGGGCACTCCCAATGTCGAGGGTAGTATAGTCCCTTCAATGACTTAGCAAGATCGTCGTCCAAAAAAGTGGGCCAAAGTGGGCCACTATTTTGGGTCGCTTTTGCTGTCATGCCAGTCTGCTATCTTTGAGCAGAACAAGCCGAGCATGTAGCCTTGGATGATCGGCTCTTCTCCGCCGTCCGGGATGAACTGATAGAAGTCATCAAGGTCATTTTCGTCGGTGCGCCGCGTTCCAATGACCTCACCGTCTCTGGTGATGACATCCCCGGATGGATGCTCGCCATTCCGTTGTAATGTAATTCTATAGTTTGGCATTCGCTTATCATTCCCTGACGTGGATGGGCGCTATGGTGTTGAGCAGGAAGGCACGTTGAACGCCGGGCTGAGGTAGTAGAAGCGGTGACTTACAGTTGATCTTGGTATGCTATACGTAGTTCCGGAATAATGGGGGACAAGATGAAGCATACTGGTCTGGCGGTAGCCGAGGCGCGTTGGTGGACTAGCGGAAACGACTCGGTAAGGCCGCTTTTTGAGACTCTAGCGGGCGTTCTGCGCGTCGATGAAGGGAAAGGCGGCGAGCGTTCCGTGACCAAACTTCGCGCTCGCCATCTCGAAGCGTCAAACCTTGGAAGGAAATGACATGACGCAGTTTACCAACGTTGATGGCAACGACAAGCCTATTACACCCTCAGCGGTGATGACCATGACCCGCCGCCACTTTAACGGTTACCTCTACAAGCTCTACGAATGTCAAAAGCGGTGTGAGCAATGATGCGGATGCCGACATGCTCATTACAAACGCCTCTCACGTTGAGGTGCTGATGTCACCGGAAGGCCCTTTGATCGCTGTTCATCATGGCGACACCGCTGACTTGGTCACCGTGTTCCGTGCGGCCATCGATCCGGCTGATATTGGCTTGAAGGCTTCATAATGGCACTCGACAACCGCATTTTGAAAATGGTTGCGGAAACCAAGGGCGCAAATAACTCGCCTGCCACGCCGGGCGCGCTGGCATCCGTGGTGAATGATCTGGCTGACCTGGGCTTAGCGAAGGCCGCCAAGAGCGACCTTCGGCGCATTGTCGTCCGAGCGATCAACCGCGAACGCGAGGCAGAATTTTACCGGGAAGCCCGTGGCGCAATGGAAGAGCTTGATCGGCTCCCATAGTCCCGGCACGACCTAATACCAGCGCCGTCAGACCTTAGTGGTGTGGCGGCGCTTTTGATAGCTGTCACAAACAGTGAAAATATAAAAAGAATCGCGCTATAATTTCGCAATGTGGGAAGTTGTCGCAAAAATTCTAACTGTATCAGGTCTCCTGATAGACTTTGTTGCCGTAATAATAGGCGGTAAAGCTTGGATTTATAGGGCCGCAATGGGCGTTCGGGCGGCATTCGCTTGGAATGGGCGTAATTTAGCCAATCAACAAAAACGGAAGTTGAAGAAGCTGGGCGACCTACAAGATGCAATGAGAGAGAAGCCCACATTTTTCAGAATGTATCGAATACAGTCTCATTTGAGTGGGATGCGGTTGCTAGCATGGCAAGTTGATACGCAGAATGCGAAGCACCGGGCGCAGTGGGGACTAACTGCTAGGCCACTTGTCAACTATCATGGACTGCTAGACATACCACAACTGGAAATCAATACGGCAGAAATGGATGCAGCTCTTCAAGAGAGGGCTGCGACCGGCGTGCCCCGCGACTTCTCTGGATTAGCCTTTAAGCTATTCTGTTTGGGTTTTATATTCACCCTAACAGGCGCGCTAATGTGAACCAGTCATTGATGAAGTTATAGCCTCTATGGTGGCGCGCCTTTTAAGGGTAACTCAGCGCCTCAATCAGCTCCACACGCTTTTGCACCGTGCCCTGTGGCATCTGCCCATACCGGGCGGTCATGCTGAACTTGCTATGCCCCATCGGGAAGCCAAGTTCCTCATCCATGAAGCCAGCGGCGCGCATGGCGTCTGAGAAGCCATGCCGGAAGCTGTAGAGCGTCAAGCCGCGCCCTTCCTTCAAGCCCAGCTTTATCAGATAGGTGCCGAACTTCTTCTCGAACTTGTTGGCGATATGGCCGCGCGCATTGCGTTCGGCTTCCGGGAACACCCGGCGCTCTCCGGCCTCACGCTGGCGCTCCACATGCTCAATGAAGCCCATTTCGATCAGCTTGGAATGCACAGGCACGACCCGGAATGATCCCTTGGTCTTGAGGCTCTTTTCTTCTTCGTCGTCATTTCTCCTTCCCCCAGAATTATAGCGGACCACCAAACGCGATGCAGATTTCGCCGGTAGGTGGGCCACCAAAGTGGGCCAGTGTGACGCTTTGAAACCCCAGCGAAACCGGGATTTATTGCAAAATCAATAACTTACGGGAGGATTGGCTGGGGAACCTGGATTCGAACCAAGATCGACGGAGTCAGAGTCCGCTGTTCTACCATTGAACTATTCCCCAGCAGGAGCCTGCTGGCTGGGCGGCGTGGGTGGAGCAGCGGGGCTGCGAAGCACGGCGCGGGGTTTCATTAGACAAAGCGGGGTCGGATTGCAAGCGCCTCTGCGCGCCCGGCCGCAATCATCGTTTGCATTGCGCTCCGCCCCCCCTTGCTCTACCTTCTTCGGCGACAATGCAACATGATGTGCGCTCGGGCGCGGCCGGCTGGTCCGGTCCTGCGACCGCGCACGAAGGAGACAGACGTGACCGATTCGAATCGGTCCGCCGCCGCATCGGCTCTCTTGGCCGATGCGGGGTCTGGTGCACCTTCCGGCGCAGTCCGGAAGGATCGGGCCGGCCTTTCGCCGCCCTGGCCCGACCAGCGGACGCCACCCGCCAATGCTCCACGCCGCGCGCGCGGCCCGCTCTATGCCGCCCTCGATCTCGGTACCAATAATTGCCGCCTGCTGATCGCGCGGCCGCATGAACGCGGCTTTCGCGTGCTTGACGGCTTCACGCGCATCGTGCGGCTGGGGGAGGGTGTTTCGGTGACCGGCCGGCTCTCCGACGCGGCGATGGAGCGCACCATGGAAGCGCTGCGCCAATGCCGCAACAAGCTGCGCGACCACCAGCCCATCCGCATGCGCCTGATCGCCACCGAAGCCTGCCGGACGGCGGATAATGGGCTGGCATTTCTGGAGCGCGTGAAGACGGAGCTCGGCCTGAACCTGGAGATCGTCGATCGCCGCACCGAGGCCGAACTGGCCGTTACCGGCTGCGCCGACCTGATCGATGGCCAGACCCAGGGCGCGCTGATGTTCGATATCGGCGGGGGCTCCTCGGAACTGGCCTGGCTGGATTTCCGCGGCGGCCGCCCGCGTTTGCAGGGGCGCATGTCGGCCTCGATCCGATCCTGGCAATCGCTGCCGGTGGGCGTGGTGTCCATCGCCGAGAAATTCGGCGGCGTCGACGTCACCAGGGAAGTGTTCGAGGCCATGGTGAGCCATGTGGCCGCGCATCTGCGCCAGTTTCGCGGCCGCGAAAAGCTGCGGCAGATGATCAGCAATCATCCGGTGCATCTGATCGGCACTTCGGGTACGGTCACCACGCTGGCGGGCCTGCATCTGGGCCTGGAGCGCTATGAGCGGCAGAAGGTGGATGGCTTGTGGATGCGGCGCGACCAGGTCGACGAGACCATGCGCGCGCTGTTGAGCATGTCCTTCGAGCGGCGCGTCGCCCATCCCTGCATCGGCAGGGACCGGGCGGATCTCGTGCTGCCCGGCTGCGCCATTTTCGAAGCCATCCGCCGCGAATGGCCGACCGAAAAAGTGCGCGTGGCCGATCGGGGGCTGCGCGAGGGTATTCTGATTTCGCTCATGGACGCGGACCGGGCGCAGAAGCGGCCGAACCGCTATCCGAGGAGGCAGGGCAATGGCCAATAACAAGGCATTGGGCACCGGTGGGCGCAAGTCCGACCGCGACCTCAAGATTAGGGTGAAGACCGCCAAGGGCCGCAAGGTGGCGTCCACCAAATGGCTGGAACGGCAGCTCAACGACCCCTATGTCGCCCGCGCCCGCTCGGAAGGCTATCGCTCCCGCGCCGCCTTCAAGATCAAGGAAATGGACGAAAAGCATAAGCTCTTCAAAAAGGGCATGCATGTCGTCGATCTGGGCGCGGCGCCCGGCGGCTGGTCGCAGATCGCGGCCAAGGCCGTCGGCTCGACCGTCGAGAACCCGCTGGTCGTGGGCATCGATTATCTCGACATGGACCCCATTCCCGGCGTCATCCTGCTGAAGAAGGATTTCACCGAGGACGACGCGCCCGCCCTGCTGATCGAGGCCCTGGGCGGCCACCAGGCGGATGTGGTGATGAGCGACATGGCCTGGCCGACCACGGGCCATCGTCCCACCGATCATCTGCGCATCATTCACCTCATCGAAATCGCCGCCGACTTCGCCATTCAGGTGCTCAAGCCCGGCGGCTCCTTCGTCGCCAAGGTATTCCAGGGCGGCACCGAGCATGAATTGCTGCACATGCTCAAACGGCATTTCAAATCGACCGTTCACTCCAAGCCGCCCGCCAGCCGCTCGGGCTCGGCCGAGGCCTATCTGGTCGCCAAGGGGTTCAAGGGGCGCGATAGTGTCGAGGCCGAAGAGGAATAGGGCGAACTCTCGGCGGCTCTGCCCGTTATCGTCATGAACCTGCCAACAAGGAGCATGCAATGGCCGTCACCCGTCGCAATGAAGAGCGTTTTCTCGATGCGGATGAGCGCAAGCTCGTGGCCCAGGCCCGTCATCCCGGTCTTGGCGAAATGAAGGCCGATGACCTGCGCAAGCTGGCGCGCCATCTGCGCGAGCGCCGGGACAAGGCGGCGCGGGCCGTGCGCACCGGCAATCGCGCCGCCCGCGGCCAGGACCATGCTGGCCATGCCGAAACCGGGAACCGGGAGAAAGCGGGGTTGATCCAGGCCGCCATCGCCCGGGTGAACAAGGAATTCGCGCGCCGCGACGAGGCCCGCGAATAAGCGGCCGCGAGGCCCGGGCGGGTCTCTAATCCTCGCGCCGCGCCCGGTGGCCGGACACATTGCTGCCCGCATCCGGCGGCAGGCGCATATAGACCAAACCGGCAAGGGCGCTGAGGCCGCCGACGGCGAAGAAGGCGATCTGGAAATCCACCAGCGTCAGCTCGCCGCCATTGAGCGAGCTGGAAATCTCGATGATGGCGCCGGCCACGGCCACGCCGAAGGCCACCGAAAGCTGCTGCGCCACCGCGACGATGGCCGTGGCCTGGCTGGCTTCCTCGTCGGAAATATCGGCATAGCCGAGGGCATTGGTGCCGGTGAAGAATATCGAGCGCAGCACGCCTCCGGCGATGAGCACCAGCATCATCAGCGGCACTGCGGTTTCGGCGGTGAACAATCCCTGCGCCGCGATCAGCAACCCGCCGAACAGCGCGGCGAAGCCGAGTATGCGCGAGAAGCCGAAGCGGGAGAAGATGCGCTCGGCGATGAACTTGCTCATGATCGCCCCGATGGCCGAAACGAAGGTGATGGCCCCCGATTCAAACGGATTGAGCCCGAAACCGAGCTGCAGCATCAATGGCAGCAGGAATGGCACGGCGCCCACCCCGATCCGGAACAGCGAGCCGCCGGTGATCGAGGAGCGGAACAGCTTGTGCCGTAGCAGTTTCGGATCGAGCAGGGGATATTTCGTCTTGCGCGCATGCCGCAGGTAGAGCAGGGCGGCAATGGCCCCGACCGCCAGCGTCACATAGCCATAGATGATCGGCAGGGCCGGCAGGCTGACCACGGACAGGCCGAATACCAGTCCCGAAAACGCCAAGGCGGCGATGAGAAAACCGACGAGATCGACGGGGCGGGGCGTCCGCTCATCCGGCACTTGCAGGAATATTCCCGCCAGGATGATCCCGGCAATGCCGATGGGAATGTTGATCCAGAAAATCCAGTGCCAGGAAAGATAGGTGGTGAGGAAGCCGCCGATCAAGGGGCCGGTCACCGGCGCGATCAGTGCCGGAACGGTGAGCCAGGCCATGGCCGCTACCAATTCGTTCCGCGGCGTCGACCGCACCAGCAAGAGCCGGCCCACCGGGGTCATCATCGAGGACCCTATGCCCTGGAAGAACCGTGACAGCACGAAGGTTTCGAGCGAAAACGAAAAGGCGCAGGCCAGCGAGCCGAGCATGAACACGAAAATGGCCAGCCGGAACACGTTCTTGGCGCCGAACCGGTCGGCCAGCCAGCCGCTGATGGGAATGAAGATGGCCAAAGCCACGAAATAGGCGGTCAGCGCCAGTTTCAGCGCTGTCGGCTCGGTGCCGATATCGGCCGCGATGGCGGGTAGCGACGTGGCGATGACGGTGGAATCCATCTGTTCCATGAACAGGGCCACCGCCAATATGAGCGGGGTAATGCGGATCAAGATGCGATGGACCGATGAATCGGAAATGGGCTGCGAGAGCAGTTTAGCCAGTATGGGCCGATGTTGCCGGGCCGGCCAGCCCCCAGACCGAGATTCTCCTTTTGCATCGGGCGCGCCTGCACTAGGCAAAGCCGCTTGCCGGTGCTATTGACCCTCGCCAACCTGAACCCGCGCCTCCTCGTCGCCGGTTCACATTCCAACATCTCTGATTGTATTCAGTAGGCAGGAAGGGTCTGGCCTTGGCGAAGATTATTACTACCATCACCGGCGATGCGGCGCTCACGTTCGACGATGTGCTGCTCCAGCCGGCGCGCTCCGACATCCTGCCCACGGAAACCGATATTTCCACCTATGTCACCAAGGATATAGCGCTCAATCTTCCCATTCTGTCCTCGGCCATGGACACGGTCACCGAAGCCAATATGGCCATTGCCATGGCCCAGGCCGGCGGCATGGGCGTGATCCACAAGAATCTCACCGCCGCCGAGCAGGCCGAGCAGGTGCGCATGGTCAAGTCCTTCGAAAGCGGCATGGTGGTGAACCCCATCACCATCGGCCCCGAAGCCACTTTGGCCGATGCGCTCGGCCTCATGCAGGCGAGCCGCATATCGGGCATCCCGGTGGTGGAAAACGGTGGCAGCGGCGGCCGCATGACCGGCAGGCTCGTCGGCATCCTCACCAATCGCGACGTGCGCTTCGCCTCCAATCCCAACCAGCCGGTTTCCGAGCTGATGACGCACCAGAATCTCATCACCGTGCGCGACGGGGTCTCCAAGGAGGAAGCCAAGGTTCTGCTGCATCGCCACCGCATCGAAAAGCTGCTGGTGGTGGATGCGGACTATCATTGCATCGGCCTCATCACCGTCAAGGATATCGAAAAGGCCCAGCTCAATCCCAATGCCGTCAAGGACGAGCAGGGGCGTCTGCGTGTGGCCGCCGCCTCCACTGTCGGCGACAATGGTTTCGAGCGCTCGCTGGCGCTGATCGATGCCGGCGTCGACCTCCTGGTCATCGATACGGCCCATGGCCATTCCGTCCGCGTCGCCGAGGCGGTCGAGCGCGTCAAGCGCGAGAGCAATTCCACCCGCATCGTCGCCGGCAATGTCGCTACCGCCGAGGCCACCAGGGCGCTGATCGATGCCGGCGCCGACGCTGTCAAGGTCGGTATCGGGCCGGGCTCCATCTGCACCACCCGCATCGTCGCCGGTGTCGGCGTACCCCAGCTCGCCGCCGTCATGGCCTGCGCCGAGGAAGCCGCGAAATCGGGCGTGCCGGTCATCGCCGATGGCGGCATCAAGTTTTCCGGCGATCTGGCCAAGGCCCTGGCCGGCGGCGCCTCCTGCGTCATGGTCGGCTCGCTGCTGGCCGGCACCGACGAAAGCCCCGGCGAAGTCTATCTCTACCAGGGCCGCTCCTATAAATCCTATCGCGGCATGGGCTCGGTCGGGGCCATGGGCGCCGGCTCCGCCGACCGCTATTTCCAGCAGGATGTGCGCGACCAGATGAAGCTGGTGCCCGAAGGCATCGAGGGCCAGGTGCCCTATAAGGGCGCGGTCGGCGCGGTGCTGCACCAGCTTGCCGGCGGGCTGCGCGCTTCCATGGGCTATACCGGCGCGCATAATCTTCGGGATTTCCGCGACAATTCGGTCTTCGTGAAGATTTCCAGCGCGGCGCTGGGCGAGAGCCATGTGCATGACGTGAAGATTACCCGTGAAGCCCCGAACTATCGCAGCGGGCGCTGACCATGCGCTTCCCCGGCCGTCTCGCCGCCGCCATTGACGTCCTGACCGATATGGACCAGCGCAAGCGCCCGGTTTCCGAGGCGCTGCGGGCCTGGGGGCTCAACAATCGCTTCGCCGGGGCTGGCGACCGCGCCGCCATCGGCAATCTGGTCTATGACGCGTTGCGCCGCCGCGCCTCCCATGCCTTCGCCATGGGCAGCGATACGCCGCGCGCTCTGGTATTGGCCGTGGCCCTGCGCGATTGGGGCGAAACCGGCGACAGCCTCAACGCCGCCTTTGCCGGCGACAGCCACGCGCCCGCGCCCGTGACGCCGGAAGAATATGCCGGCGCCAATGCCGATCTGTCGCAAGCGCCGGACGCCACGCGCGCCGATGTCCCCGAATGGCTGGCCCCCTCGCTAGAGCGCGCTTTCGGCGCCCGATGGGTCGCGGAGGGCGAGGCCATGGCCGGGCGGCCCTCGCTCGATCTGCGCGCCAATGCGCTCAAGGCCTCGCCGGAAAAGGTGATGAAGTCGCTGCACCGCTTCGCGCCCCGATTGGCTGAAATCGCGCCGTTCGGCCTCACCATGCCGGCCGGGCCGCGCGACGCCCGGACCCCCAATGTCACCAATGACGAGGGCTATCTCAAAGGCTGGTTCGATGTGCAGGATCAGGGCAGCCAGATCGTCGCGGCTCTTGCCGGGGCCCGCGAGAGCGAGCAGGTGCTTGACCTCTGCGCCGGGGCCGGGGGCAAGACCCTGGCGCTTGCGGCGGCCATGGGCAATAAGGGCCAGATCTTCGCCTATGACAGCGACCGCGCCCGGCTGGCGCCCATCTATGACCGGCTGAAGCGCAATGGCGTCCGCAATGTTCAGGTGCGACCGCCCAATCCCGGCGCGCTCGACGATCTTGTCGAGAAAATGGACCGGGTCGTGGTCGATGCACCCTGTACGGGCACCGGCACCTGGCGCCGCCGGCCCGACACCAAGTGGAAGCTGACGCCGGAATTGCTGGCACAGCGCCAGGCCGAACAGGCCGCCCTGCTGCTGGAGGCCGCGCCTTACCTCAAGCCCGGCGGCGTTCTGGTCTATATCACCTGCTCCATCCTGCCGGAGGAGAACGACGACCAGGTGGCCGCGTTTCTCGCCACCCATTCAGGGTTCGCATCCCTCGATATCGCCCAGGCCTGGCGCCAGACATTGATCACCGACCTACCAGGGGACCTAGCAACACCAGCCGGCGGCCTCTGCCTCACGCCGCGCCGGACCGGCACCGACGGATTTTATTGCCACCTGCTGCACAAGTCCGGCTGAGATATCGCAGTCCCCCTCATCCGGCGCTGCGCGCCACCTTCTCCCCGAGGGGGAGAAGAACAGGCCGGCGCCCCCTCTTATTCCTCTCCCCCTCGGGGAGAGGGTGGATCGGCCGCAGGCCGAGACGGGTGAGGGGGGAGCCTTCACAAATAACGGGTGAGGGGGAAACCTCCACAAATACGGACTTTCCCACATCCGTGAACCTTCGGCCCGCCCGCCCGTTCTCGTCAGGCATTGAGCTGAAAGGGAGCGTCATGTCCGCCGCAACTGCCTATAGAACGCCGCAAAGCTGGATTGCCCTTGCCGTTTTTCTGCTGCTCGTGATCGGAATCGGGGCGCTGATCGGCACGCAATCGGTGCCCGGCGATTGGTACGACAATCTCGTCAAGCCGCCGCTCAATCCCCCCAGCGCGGTTTTCGCTCCGGTCTGGTTCACGCTTTACGTGATGATCGCTTTGGCCGGGTGGCGCGTCTGGGTCGAGGCGCCGCGCTCCAATGCCATGATGCTGTGGGGCGCGCAAATGCTGCTCAACTGGGCCTGGTCGCCGTCATTCTTCGTCGCCCAGCAACCTTGGCTGGCCTTCGTCATCATCGCCGCCATGTGGCTCAGCATCCTGGGCTTCATCCTGGTCGTGCGCAAACGCGACCTGCTGGCGGCGTGGTTGTTCGCGCCCTATCTGGCCTGGGTGAGCTTTGCCGCCTATCTCAATCTTTCGATCGCCATCCTCAATCCTTAGCTGAAACCGATGGATTGCATGGCTCCTCGTCGCAACGCCGCGCTTGCGGAATCCGCATGGCGGGGCTAAAGCCTCGCCATGCAGCTCACAGACACCGCCCCGCTCAACGACACCATCCTCATCGTCGATTTCGGCTCGCAGGTCACCCAGTTGATCGCCCGCCGCATCCGCGAAACTGGTGTCTATTGTGAAATTCATCCCTTCCAGTCCGCCGGCGCCGCCATGGTCGCCCTGCGGCCGAAAGGCGTGGTATTGTCGGGCGGTCCGGCGTCCACGCTGCACGAAAACGCCCCGACCATCGATCCGGCAATCCTGGCCGCCAATGTGCCGATCCTGGGCATCTGCTATGGTCAGCAGGCGCTTTGCGTGGCCCTGGGCGGCAAGGTCGAGGCCGGCCATCACCGCGAATTCGGCCGCGCCGAAGTCACCATCCACAAGCCCGCCGCGCTCTATGACGGCGTCTGGGATGTGGGCACCGATCATCAGGTATGGATGAGCCACGGCGATCGCGTCGTGGCGCTGCCCGAGGGTTTTGAAGTCGTCGGCACCTCGCCCAACGCCCCCTTCGCGATAATCGCCAATGAGGCCCGGCGCATCTGGGCGGTGCAATTCCACCCCGAAGTGGTGCACACACCCGACGGCTCCAGGCTCTACGCCAATTTCGTGCACGAAATCTGCGGCATCCAGTCCAATTGGACCATGTCCGCCTATCGCCAGAAGATGATCGAGAAGATCCGCGAACAGGTCGGTACCGGCAGGGTGATCTGCGGCCTGTCCGGCGGCGTCGATTCCTCGGTCGCCGCCGTGCTGATCCACGAAGCCATCGGCGATCAGCTGACCTGCATCTATGTCGATCACGGCCTGATGCGCCTGAACGAGAGCGAACAGGTCGTTACCATGTTCCGCGACCAGTTCAATATCCCGCTGGTTCATGTCGATGCGTCCCGGAAATTCCTCGGGGAACTCGAAGGCCAGTCCGATCCCGAAACCAAGCGCAAGATCATCGGCCGCCTGTTCATCGAAGTGTTCGAGGACGAGGCCAAAAAGCTCGGCGGCGCCGAATTCCTGGCGCAGGGCACGCTCTATCCCGACGTCATCGAATCCGTCTCCTTCACCGGCGGGCCCTCGGTCACCATCAAGTCGCATCACAATGTCGGCGGCCTGCCCGAGCGCATGAACATGCAGCTCGTCGAGCCGCTGCGCGAATTGTTCAAGGACGAGGTCCGCGCCCTTGGCCGCGAATTGGGCATTCCCGAAAGCTTTATCGGCCGCCATCCCTTTCCGGGCCCGGGCCTCGCCATCCGTTGCCCCGGCGGCGTCACCCCGGAAAAGCTCGACCTGCTTCGCCGCGCCGACGCCATCTATCTCGATGAAATCCGCAAATCCGGCCAATATGACAAGATCTGGCAGGCTTTCGCGGTGCTGCTGCCGGTGCAGACCGTCGGGGTCATGGGCGACGGCCGCACCTACGAATTCGTCTGCGCCCTGCGCGCCGTCACCTCGGTCGATGGCATGACCGCCGATTTCTACCAGTTCGACATGAACTTCCTCGGCAAGACCGCCACCCGCATCATCAACGAAGTCCGCGGCATCAATCGCGTCGTTTACGACGTCACCTCCAAGCCGCCGGGGACCATCGAGTGGGAATGATCGCCTGCCGCGGCTGATCTCGGCAGCTCTTTTCCGAACCGCCTCGTCGCGCAGCGCGGTTGAAGATTATTGATTGGGCGCCGTTCGGTTTGCAATCCGGAGGGCGCGTGATAAAGCTGCGCGCACTTTCGAACCTATCGGCGGCCGCCATGTCCAACGAGAATATCTTCCGCGAAATCGATGAAGAATTGCGCTCCGACCGCATGCGGGCATTGTGGCGCCGTTATGCGCCCTTCGTCATCGGCGGCGCCATCGCCATCGTGGCCCTTGTCGCGGTCAATGAAGGCTGGGCCTGGTACACCAAGAGCCAGTCCTCGCAGTCCTCGCAGGAGCTTTACGCCGCGCTCGACGCGGCCGAGCGGGGCGATCTGAGCGCGGCGCAGGCGCAGCTCGATCAGCTTGCCGCCGATGGCTCCGGCGGTTATCCGGCATTGGCCGAATTCCGCAAGGCCGCGCTTCTCGCCGAACAGGACGATGTGACCGGCGCCATCGCCGCCTATGATGCCCTCGCCAATACGCAATCCAATATGCGCCTGCGCGACTTGGCGCTGCTGCTGGCCGGCAATCTTCTGGTCGATAGCGGCTCGCTGGCCGATGTGGAAACGCGCATCGGCACCCTGGCGACCGACGACAGCCAATTGCGCCGCGTCGCCCGCGAATTGCTTGGCCTCGCCCAGTACAAGGCCGGCGACTTTGCCGCCGCCCAGGCCAGCTTCCAGGCCGTGCTCGACGACCCCCTGGCCACGGCGAGCCTTAGAAACCGCATGGCCTATTACCTGGCGCAGATGCTTTCCGCCGGCACGGCCAGTCTGCCGGAGCCGGTCGAGGCCGCCGCCGCAGACGAGCCGCTCGCGGAATAAGCCGGCTCCGCCGAAGGGAAAACCGCCATGACGGTCACACTTGCAATTGTCGGCCGTCCCAATGTGGGCAAGTCCACCCTGTTCAACCGGCTGGTCGGCCGCAAGATCGCCCTGGTCGACGACACGCCGGGCGTCACCCGCGACCGCCGCGAGGCCGAGGGCCGCATTGCCGATCTGAGCTTCCGGGTGCTCGACACCGCCGGCTATGAGGATGTCCGCGATGGCAGCCTCGAAGATCGCATGCGCCAGCAGACCGAACTGGCGATTGCCGAAGCCGAAATCATCCTGTTCATGATCGATGCCCGCGCCGGCGTCGTGCCGCTCGACCAGCGCTTCGCCCAGGTGCTGCGCAAGGCCGGCAAACAGGTGCATCTGGTCGGCAACAAGGCCGAAAGTTCCGCCGCCGAAGCCGGGCTGGTGGAGGCCTTCAAGCTGGGCTTTGGCGAGCCCATCGCGCTTTCGGCCGAACATGGCCTGGGCCTGTCGGAGCTGTATTCGATCGTCTCGGCGGCCATCGACAAGGCCGCCGAGGAAAAGGCCGCTGCCGAAGATGCGGAAGCCGTGGGCGATCTGGACATCATGCCCGAGGTCGATGTCGACATCACCCCCGATATGCTGGAAGGGGAGGGCGACGAGGCCACCCTGCGCTGGAATCCGCGCCGCTATCTCAACGTCGCCATTGTCGGGCGCCCCAATGCCGGCAAGTCCACCCTGGTCAATCGCATGGTCGGCGAGGATCGCCTGCTGGTCGGCCCCGAGGCCGGCATTACCCGCGATTCCATTCTGGTGCCCTGGGAATGGCAGGGCCGCACCATCAATCTGGTGGATACGGCCGGTATCCGCCGCCGCGCCCGCGTCACCCAGAAGCTGGAAAAGCTGGCCGTCGGCGACAGCCTGCGCTCCATTCAATATGCCGAAGTGGTGGTGCTGCTGCTCGACGCCACCGTGCCTTTCGAAAAGCAGGATCTGGCTTTGGCCGACCTGGTCGAGCGCGAAGGCCGGGCCATGGTCATCGCGCTCAATAAATGGGACCTGATCGAGGACAAGAACCGGGCGCTGGCCGATCTGCGCGAGGCCTGCGAGCGCCTGCTGCCGCAGGTGCGCGGCGTGCCGCTGGTGACCTTGTCCGGCCTGACCGGCCGCAATATCGACAAGCTCATGGACGCCATCTTCACCATCGAGCGCAGCTGGAATTCTCACGTTTCCACCGCCCGGCTCAATCGCTGGCTGGCCGGCATGATCGAAGGACATCCGCCCCCAGCCGTGTCCGGCCGCCGCCTCAAGCTGCGCTACATGACCCAGGCCAAGACCCGGCCGCCGAGCTTCATCGTCTTCGCCTCGCGCCCCGATGCGGTGCCGGCATCCTATCAGCGCTATCTGGTCAATGGGCTGCGCGAGGCCTTCGACATGCCCGGCACGCCTATCCGGATGTGGCTGCGCGGCGGCAAGAACCCCTATGTGAACAAGCGCTGACGCGCCGCTGCGGCGATTGCTCCCGGCAATTCATCCGATAGCCTATTCACATCGCCGGTCCTTGCCCTATATTGCGCGCGTCGTAGCACCCCGCCATTGGTCGCGGCGTGCCAATATTGCACTTTGTTGCTTACAGAAATCCTCATCGTCGTCGTTCTCATTCTGGTGAACGGCGCCTTGGCCATGTCGGAGCTGGCCGTCGTTTCTTCCCGTCCCGCGCGCCTCAAGGTCCTGGCCGATCAGGGCAATAAAGGCGCCGCCATCGCCATCGCGCTGGCGGACGATCCGGGCCGCTTCCTTTCCTCCGTGCAGATCGGCATTACTCTTGTCGGCATTCTTTCCGGCGCCTTTTCCGGCGCCACCCTGGGCCTGCGCCTCAGCGAATGGCTGCGCGACATCGGGGCTCCGGCCAATATCGCCGATGTTGGCGGCGTCGGCGTGGTGGTCGTAATCATCACTTACGGCTCGCTGATCCTGGGCGAATTGGTGCCCAAGCAGATCGCCTTGCGCAATCCCGAGGCCGTGGCCTCGCGCGTTGCCGGCCCCATGTTCATGCTGGCCCGCATCGGCACGCCCATCGTCTGGCTGCTCGACGTTTCCGGCAAGCTGGTGCTGCGCCTGCTGGGGCAGGGCGGGCAGGCCGAGGATTCGGTCACCGAAGAGGAAGTCCGCACCATCATCGCCGAGGCGACCACTGCCGGCATCCTGGAAACCGAGGAACACTCGATGATTTCCGGCGTCATGCGCCTGGCCGACCGCTCGGCCCGCGGCATCATGACCCCGCGCCTCGACGTGGTGGTGGTGGACGTCGAGGATACCTATGAGGAAAACCTCAAGACCATTCTCGGCAGCAGCCATTCCAAGGTTCTGGTGCAGGAAGGCGATGCCGATTCCATCCTCGGCGCGCTGTCGCTGTCCGACCTGCTGCCGGCCCTGGCCGCCGGCCAGCAGCCCGACCTGCGCAAGCTGGTGCGGCCGGTGCCCGTGGTCATGGAACATGCCGACGCGCTCGACGTCATCGACGCCATCCGCAGTTCCACCGCGCAATTGGCGCTGGTGGTCGACGAATACGGCCATTTCGAAGGCATCATCACCTTTGGCGACGTGATCGAGGTCATCACCGGCGTCTACAACGAGGAGCCCGGCGACGAGCCGGCAATGGTGCAGCGTTCGGACGGTTCCTGGCTCGTTGCCGGCTGGATGCCCGTCGACGATTTCCGTGAGCGCTTCAAGGTGCCGGTGCCGCGCGACGCCCGTTTCGAGACGCTGGCCGGCTATGTCCTGGCCAGCCTCAACCACCTGCCGACAGTGGGCGAAACCTTCGAGCGCGACGGCTGGCGTTTCGAAGTGGTCGACCTCGACGGCCACCGCATCGACAAAGTGCTGATCGCCCCGCTGGTGACGCCGGGTTAGGGCGTGGTCGCCGGCGACGCCCGATGGGCAAGAGCCCTCGCGTCAAGCGCGAGGGTGACGAGCGGAGGGCGGGATCACGGTTCGCCCGCAATGTCGTTGCTCAACCACGGGGTCATTCTCCAACTACGATGTCATTCCCGCGAAGGCGGGAACCTCTGTTAAAACGGAGGCCCCCGCCTTCGCGGGGGTGACACAGAGAGAAATACGGCAGCAGAGCCGACGAAGTGGCCACGTTCGCGTCCTTCCCCTCGCAGGGCTATCGTCTATGACGTAAATGGCGTGTCTTTCCCGGCTCGTCACCCTCGCGCTTGACGCGAGGGCTCTTGCGATGGACCCACAAATAAAGGACCCTCGCGTCAAGCGCGAGGGTGATGAGCGGAGGGCGGGGTCACGGTTCGCCCGCAATGGCGTTGCCCAACTACGGTGTCATTCCCCAACTACGATGTCATTCCCGCGAAGGTGGGAAGCTCGGTTAAACAACGGAGGCCCCCGCCTTCGCGGGGGTGACACGGAGAGAAATACGCGGCAGCAACGCCCGCGATCTGCACGCTAAGGCGTTCGCCTCCCTCAAACGCCCGACAGGCCTCCCGTACCCGCCTAAAGCCTCATCCCGAACCATACTGCGCCGCTATCCGCGCGCAGGGGGGTGAAGCCGCTGCGGGTCCAGAAGGCGATGCCGCCGGCATTGCTGGCGCTGGCGCCCAGATGGATGCCCCTGATTCCCGCCGCTCTGGCCTGCTCGATCCACATTTCCAGCAAGCGGCTGCCGATGCGCTGGCCGCGCAAGCGGGGCAGCAGGTTCATATGGATATGCGCCGGATAGGCCGCCACCAGCTCCGCCGGCGAGCGGTGCGGGCGCATGATGGTGGCGATGCGATCCCGGTCGGTTGCGGTCATCTCCCTGGCATCGGCATAGCGTTGGCGCAGGGCCGGCCACCAATCGGCCTCCAGCCGTTCGGCGAAGCGGGTGCTGTCGAACGTGCCGACCACATAGCCGGCGACGCCCGCCGCATCCTCGGCCACGAACACGTTTTCCGGCTCCAGCAGCCCATAAGGCGCGGCATAGATATGCCCCAGCAATTGCGGATCGTTATGCAGCGGCGTCGCGTCCGCGCCGGAATCGCCGGTTTCCAGGCATATGCGATAGAGCGCCTCGAGATCGTCCCGCCGGTAGGAACGCAGCGCCGCCATGGTCAGATATCTTCGAAAATGCCGGTTTGGACATTGAACAGGCGTCCGCTTTCGGCGAGGCCGGGGCTGAGCATGTCGATCAGCTTCGGCGCGATATCCGTCGGCGGTGGCAGGGTGTCGGGGTTTTCTCCCGGCATGGCCTTGGCCCGCATCGCGGTGCGGACGGCGCCGGGATAGAACACATTGGCCCGCACCTTGGTCTGGGCCACTTCTCCGGCATAGGATTTGACCAGCGCATCCAGCGCCGCCTTGCTGGCCGCATATAGCCCCCAGAACGGGCGGGCGGACCGCGCCGACGAGGAGGACACGAAAACGGCGCGCCCCGCCTCGGCCTGGCGCAACAGCAGGTCCAGCGAGCGCAGCAAGCGGTAATTGGCCGTCACATTGACCGACAGCACCTTGTCGAAATCGTCCGGCTTGATATGAGCCACCGGGCTCAGCACGCCCAATTGGCCGGCATTGGCCACCAGCCCGTCCAGATGCCCCCAGCGCTCGAAGATCGCCGCGCCGAGCCGGTCGATGGCCTCGCCGTCGCGCAGGTCCATCGGCACCAGCGTCGCCGAGCCGCCGAGCTTTTGAATTTCGTCGTCGATATCCTCAAGGCCGCCAACGGTGCGCGCCACCGCGATCACATGCGCACCGCGGCGCGCCGCCTCCAGGCTCGCCGCATAGCCGATGCCGCGCGATGCTCCGGTGACCAGCACGACCTTGCCGGCCAGTTCGTCATTGTCTGTCATTAGCCCGCTTCCTTGAGCAGTGAAATCTGCTTGGGGTCGCTCATGGTCCGGCCATTGAGATCGGTCAAGTGCGTCGGGTAGTCGCCGGTGAAGTAATGGTCGGTGAATTGCGGCGCCTTCATATTGCGCCTCTCCCCGCCCACGGCCTCATAGACCCCGTCAATGGAGAGGAATTGCAGCGAATCCGCCCCGATATAGCGGCACATCGCCTCCAGGTCGGCATATTGATTGGCCAGCAGCTTGTCCGGGTCCGGCGTGTCGATGCCGTAATAATCGGAATGGAAGATCATCGGGCTGGCGACGCGGATATGCACTTCGGTGGCCCCGGCATCGCGCATCATCTGCACGATCTTGATCGAGGTGGTGCCGCGCACGATGGAATCGTCGATCAGCACCACGCGCTTGCCGGCGATTTCGGCGCGATTGGCCGAGTGTTTGAGGCGCACGCCGAAGGCGCGAATCTGCTGGGTCGGCTCGATGAAGGTGCGGCCCACATAATGGTTGCGGATGATGCCCAGCTCGAACGGAATGCCGCTCTGCTGCGCATAGCCGATGGCCGCCGGCGTGCCGCCATCGGGCACCGGCACCACCACATCGGCGGCCACCGGCGCTTCCTTGGCCAGATTGATGCCCATATTCTTGCGCGCCTTATAGACGCTGCGGCCCGAAACCACCGAATCGGGGCGGGCGAAATAGACATATTCGAACAGGCAGGGCCGCTCGGCGACCTTGCGGGCCGGCTTGCGCGCCTCCACGCTGATCGAGCCGTCCGGCTGGATTTCGCAGATGATGACTTCGCCGTTCTCGACGTCGCGGATATATTTCGCGCCGATAATGTCGAGGGCGCAGGTTTCCGAGCAGAAGATCGGCTTGCCGTCCAGCTCTCCCATCACCAGCGGCCGGATGCCCACCGGATCGCGCGCCGCGATCAGCTTGGTGCGAGTCATGGCCAGCATGGCATAGCCGCCTTCCATCTGGCGGATGGCGTCGATGAAGCGGTCGGTGCTGGAGGAATGGCGCGACCGGGCGATCAGGTGCAGCACCACTTCGGTATCCGAGGTCGACTGGCAGATGGCGCCGGTGGCGATGATCTGCCGGCGCAGCGTCAGCCCATTGGTGAAATTGCCATTGTGAGCAACGGCGATGCCGCCCACTTCCAGTTCCGCGAACAATGGCTGCACATTGCGCAGCGCCACTTCGCCGGTGGTCGAATAACGGGTATGGCCGATGGAGATATTGCCCGGCAGCTTCGCCAGCACGGCCGGATTGGTATAATGGTCGCCCACCAGCCCCATATGCTTTTCCTGGCGGAATTGCCGCCCGTCGAAGCTGACAATGCCGGCCGCTTCCTGCCCGCGATGCTGCAAGGCGTGCAAGCCGAGGGCGGTGAGGGTCGAGGCATCGTCATGCCCCAAAATGCCGAACACGCCGCATTCTTCATGCAGCGTGTCGCCATCGAGATCGAAATCGTCATCGCTGGTATGGGTCACCAGGGTCTCCATGCGAACAGGCAGGGCTCGCTTGCCAATTAGCGCATTTTCCTGCCGGTCACCAATGACAAGTGCGGCCGGCAGGCTTGCGGCGGTGCGCTGCCCGCCAGCGGCCATGGTCAGGCCTGCGGCTCGATCGGCTGGTCGATCACGGGATCGGTGGGGTCGACCGTGCCGTCCATCGTGCCGTCAAGCGGCGCCGGAGGGGCGGGCGTGTCCTCGGTCAGATTGGCGCCGCCGCCATGCAGGATATCGGTCACCTGCTGCTCCAGCCCGTCGGGCAGCATGGAAATCAGCGTGTCGCCCATATTGCGCAGATGCGGCAGCGTCTGCGCATTGGCGGCCCAGTCGGGCAGGTTGTTGGGCAGCAGCCACAGCCCGAAAATGGTGATGACGATGGCGATGAGCACACCGCGCAAGACGCCGAAGACGAAGCCCAGCGTCCGGTCGATCGGCCCGATGCGGCTATCCACCACGAAATCGGCAATGCGCATGGTCAATAGATGCAGCACGATCAGCGCCACGATGAAACTCACCACCACCGTGGCGATATCGGCCACCACCGGCTCGGCGATATATTGCCGGGCGATATCGGGATGATATTGCCACATATAGACGGCGATGGCGGCGGAACCGGCCCAGGTCGCCAGCGAAAGCACTTCACGGGTCAGGCCTCGCGCCGTGGCCAGGATCGCCGAGATCAGCACCAGCACACCCACACCAACGTCGAACGCTGTCAGCATATGTCTTTCGCCTGTTTTCCTGCCATATGGCTTGTTCAAGTATCGGGCTGAAAAGCAGCTGGCCTTTTCAGACAAGTCCGATGCACGACAAATAGATGGAGCGCTAGACCCGATCTATCCGGCCCGGCTGGCGCTATAACGGCGACCTTTAGCGGCTTTGCGGCAACCTGCCAAGGGCAGGGCGCATCCGCAGTCGCAATCTCCCCGAAAACTATTTGTTTACCATGCTCCATGTCCCGATCCGTCCGCCGGCCCAATCTCCCCTGGACCCCATCCTCAGCCTGTCGAAAGACCAGGTCGGCAAATCCGTGCCCTCACCACCCTTCCGGCTCCGGCATCGGGCGTTTTCCCTGCGCGGCGATCCGGCTGACCATGTCGCTCAATTGTGCATATTCGGTGACCTCCAGGCCGCTGCCGCGATCGGCCTTGCCCAGCTTGCCGGTCATCACCGCGCCGAAACCCAGCTTCCGCGCCTCGCGCAGCCGCAAGGCCCCATGCACTACCGGCCTGACGCCGCCCGCCAGCGAGATTTCCCCGAAATAGACCGCGTCGGCCGGCAGCGGCGAGCCGGTCAGCGACGAGATCAGCGCCGCCGCCACGGCCAGGTCCGCCGCCGGCTCGTTGATTTTGAGCCCGCCGGCGACATTGAGATAGATGTCATTGGCGCCGATGCGCACCCCGCAGCGGGTTTCCAGCACCGCCAGCACCATGGAAAGGCGGGAGCTGTCCCAGCCCACCACTGCCCGGCGCGGCGTGCCGAGCGGGGAAGGGGCGACCAAGGCCTGGATTTCGATGAGCAGCGGCCGCGTCCCTTCCATGCCGGCGAACACCGCCGATCCGGCCGCGTCCTTGTCGCGCTGGTCGAGGAACAGCGCCGATGGATTGGCCACCTGTTCCAGCCCGAGCTCGGTCATGGCGAAGACGCCGATCTCGTCGGTGGCGCCATAGCGGTTCTTCACCCCGCGCAGAATGCGGAACGTATGGCTGCTGTCGCCTTCGAAATACAGTACGGCATCGACCATATGCTCGACCACGCGCGGTCCGGCGATCTGCCCGTCCTTGGTGACATGGCCCACCAGCACCACCGCGGCGCCGCTTTTCTTGGCGAACCGCGTCAGCGCCTGCGCCGAGGTACGCACCTGCGTCACGGTGCCCGGCGCCGAATCCACCCTTTCGGTCCACAGCGTCTGGATGGAATCGATGATCACCAGGTCCGGTGGCGCGCCGTTTTCCAGCGTGGCGAGGATGATTTCGACATTGGTTTCGGCGGCCAGCAGCACATCGGCATCGCCCAGTCCCAGCCGCTGCGCCCGCAGCCGCACCTGCGCCACCGCTTCCTCGCCGGACACATAGACGACGCGCTTGCCTTTCCCCGCCAGGGCCGCCGCCGATTGCAGCAGCAGCGTCGATTTGCCGATCCCCGGATCGCCGCCGACCAGCAGGGCCGAGCCCTTGACGAAGCCGCCGCCGGTCACCCGGTCGAGTTCGGCAATGCCGGTGACGACGCGCGCGGCGCTTTCGGTTTCGCCCGACAGCGGCACCAGATTGGTCACCCGTCCGCCCGCCTTGGCCGATTTCGGGCCGGCGCCGACACCGGAATCGACGATTTCCTCGACGATGCTGTTCCACTCGCCGCAGGCATCGCATCGCCCCTGCCAGCGGCTGGTGACCGCCCCGCAGGACTGGCAGACAAAGGTGGATCGGGCCTTCGCCATCTAGACCGACATATCCATAATGAATTTTACCCCCGGTAGCGCTCGCCCGAAACGCTAGCAGGCCGGGATGGTGCTGACAAGAACAAAAAGGGAACTTTTATTGCCCTCTCCCCGGATCGTCACCCTAACGAAGAGCCCTCGCGTCGAGCGCGAGGGTGACGAGCGGCGGTTGTGGCACCTCGTTCGTCACCGCGTCATTCCCGCGAACGCGGGAAACCCTGTTAAATGGAGGCCCCCGCCTTCGCGGGGGTGACACCGGGAACCATGCGGCAATAGCGTGCAGAATGGACAAGGCCCGTCCAGCAAGCCCCCCGGATCGTCACCCTCGCGCCTGACGCGAGGGCTCTTGCGGCGGCCCTCCATAAACACAGACCCCTCGCGTCGAGCGCGAGGGTGACGAGTGAGGTTTTGGCAACAACGGAACCCGCTGTTCACAAGCCCCCGCTAATCCGGCAAATGCCCATCGCCGATATAATTGCGGCTATAGCGGCCCTTGAGGCTGGTCAGCAATTCATAGCCGATCGTGCCCGCCGCTTCGGCCTGCTCGTCCACGTCGACATTCGGTCCCAGCACTTCGGCGCCCTCGCCGGGGCTGGGCAGGTCGGA
Organism: Devosia sp. YIM 151766; assembly: GCF_030285925.1. Lineage (NCBI taxonomy): Bacteria > Pseudomonadati > Pseudomonadota > Alphaproteobacteria > Hyphomicrobiales > Devosiaceae > Devosia > Devosia sp. YIM 151766. The sequence continues at coordinate 940,145 of NZ_CP127251.1, forward strand.
GCCGAGTTCGGTGATGTCGACGATGGTCAGGTCCATCGAGATCCGGCCGATCACCGGGCAGAGCTTGCCGCGAATGAACACCTTGCCGCCGGGGCGCTGATTGGTGCCCGACAGCGAGCGGAAAAAGCCATCGGCATAGCCATGGCCGAGCACGGCCAGCTTCGAATTGCGATTGAGCGTATAGGTGGCGCCATAGCCCACGCTTTCGCCGGTCCGCCCCTCGGTCACCTGCAGGATGGGTACATGCAGCGTCACCACCGGCTGCATCGGGTTCCTGCGGCCATTGACGGCCCGTCCGCCATACAGCGCGATGCCCGGACGCACCATCTGGAAATGATAGTCGCGGCCCGTCATCAAACCGGCGGAATTGGCCAGCGATGCCGGAATGCCCGGAAATTGCGCCGTGACCGAGCCGAACAGCGCCAATTGCGTGCGGTTCTTCTCGTGGTTCGGCGTGTCGGCGCAGGCCAGGTGGCTCATGATCATCTGCGGCGCGAAACCCAGCTTCTCGATCCGCTCGCGCACCGGGGCGGCCTCGTTCAGCCGGAAGCCCAGCCGGTTGATGCCGGTGTCGAAATGGAAGGCGGCCGGATAGGCCTCGTTGCGCTCGACGCATTTATTGAGCCATTCCTCCAGCATGCCCATGGAGGACAGCACCGGCATCAGGTTCTGCCGGATATAGAGATTGGCCGCGCCGGGATAGAGCCCGTAAAGAATGAAGATATGCGCATCCGGCACGGCGGCGCGCACGGCCATGCCTTCGTCCGGCGTGGCCACGAAGAAGAACCGGGCGCCGGCGGCGTGCAGCGCCTTGCTGGCCATGTCGATGCCGGTGCCATAGGCATCGGCCTTGACCACGGCGGCCGTCAGCGCGCCGGCGCTCACCTTGTCCAGGGCGCGCCAGTTACGGGCCAGGGCCCCCAAATCGATGCTCAATTGGCCGCCAAGGCCGGATGTCAGCGTCATGCCTATTCCATGCGTTCGGGCAGATAGTCTGCCCGAGCAAGGTTACCAAAGCGGGTAAATTGCGCCTCGAAGCTCAATTGCACGGTGCCGGTGGGGCCGTGGCGCTGCTTGGCGATGATGACTTCCGCCTTGCCATGCACCTTTTCCATTTCTCCCTGCCAGGCCAGATGTTCGGGCGTGCCCTCCTTGGGCTCCTTGTTCTTGAGATAATATTCTTCGCGGTACACGAACAGCACCACGTCGGCGTCCTGCTCGATAGAGCCCGATTCGCGCAAGTCCGCCAATTGCGGGTGCTTGTCGTCGCGCGCTTCCACCTGGCGCGAGAGCTGGCTGAGCGCGATGATCGGCACTTCCAGCTCCTTGGCCAGGGCCTTGAGCGTGGTGGTGATTTCGGTCAGTTCCTGCACGCGGTTCTGGCTCGATGCCTTGGTCGAGCCGGACAGCAATTGCAGATAGTCGACGATCAAGAGGTCCAGTCCCTTCTGCCGCTTCAGCCGCCGGGCGCGGGCGGCGAGCTGCGCCACCGAAATGCCGCCGGTATCGTCGATATAGAGCGGCACCTTGCTCATCATATTGGACACGTCGACCAGCTTGGCGAACTGGTTGTCGTGGATGCGGCCGCGCCGAATGTCGGAGGAGGAGATTTCCGCCTGCTCGGCCAGGACACGGGTGGCCAGCTGCTCGGAACTCATTTCCAGGCTGAAAAAGCCGACCTGGCCGCCATTGGCGGTCTTGATATGGCCGTCCGGTTCCACTTCGCCCCGCCAGGCCTTGGCGACGTTGAAGGCGATATTGGTGACCAGCGAGGTCTTGCCCATGGCCGGGCGGCCAGCCAGGATGATCAGGTCGCTGCGCTGCAGGCCGCCCATCTGCCGGTCGAGATCGTGCAGGTCGGTGGCGATGCCGGAAAGGCCGCCATCGCGCTGGAAGGCTTCGCCCGCCATCTGGATCGAGGCGCTGAGCGCGGTGCCGAAATTCTGGAAGCCGCCGTCATAGCGGCCCTTTTCGGCCAGTTGGAACAGTTCGCCCTCGACCTTCTCGATCTGCTTGACCGGGGTCATCTCGACGTCGGAATCGTAAGCCACGCCGACCATTTCCTCGCCCACCTGGATCAGGTTGCGGCGAATGGCCAGGTCATAGATCGCCTGCCCGTAATCAGCGGCGTTGAGCACCGTGGTCGCTTCCGCCGCCAGCCGCGACAGATATTGCATCATGGTGATGTCGGGCAGCAGCTGGTCGGGCAGGTGGGTCTTGAGCGTCGCCGGTTCCGCCGCCTTGCCGGCGCGGATGATCTTGCCGGCCAGCTCGTAGATTTCCCGGTGGATCGGCTCGTAGAAATGCTCGGGCAGCAGGAAATCGGCGACGCGATAGAAGGCGTCGTTATTGATCAGGATGGCGCCCAGCAGTGCCTGCTCCACGTCCACATTATGCGGCGCGACGCGAAAGGTCTTGTCTTCGGCGGGGTGGAGGCGTGCAATCTCGGCCATGATGGTCTCGGTGAGGCGTTAACCTTTCTTAACCACGCGACTCGCGCGTGTGTCTTGGTCTAAGGAGGGCAGGGTTAACGTTGTCCTGACCGCCCCTGTGAACATTGTGGAGAACGGGGAAAGCCGAAATCCCCCATTGCACGACAACGGGGCCTAAAAATGGCGAATCGGCATCGTGGTCCCGCAACGGAAAAGGGGCCGGCATTGCCGACCCCTTCCAGAACATTTGCGGATGATTGCCGACTATTCCTCGAAGCGGTCCTCGGCGGCCGCTTCGGCCTGGCCGGCGGCGAAATCGCCTTCTTCGTCGACCTCGAATGTGTGCACGGTCACGTCTTCGCCCTCAGCCTGGCGCTGGGCTTCGTCGTCCGAACGGGCGACGTTGACGGTGATCGAGACTTCCACTTCCGGGTGCAGGGCCAGGGCGATATTATGCACGCCGACCGACTTGATCGGATCGGGCAGTTCCACCTGGTTGCGCTGGACGATGAAGCCGTCATTGGCCAGGGCTTCGACGATGTCGCGGGCGGCGACCGAACCGTAGAGCTGGCCGGTTTCGCCAGCCTGGCGGATGATGATCACCGAGGCGCCGTTGAGACCTTCGGCAATGCCGGCGGCGGCATTGCGGCGCTCTTCGTTGCGCTGTTCGATATGGGCGCGCTCGGATTCGAACCGCTTGCGATTGGCTTCGGTGGCGCGCAGCGCCTTGCCCTGGGGCAGGAGGAAGTTACGGGCGTAACCGTCCTTGACGTTGACTTCGTCGCCGATCGTGCCGGTGCGGCCGATGCGCTCGAGCAGAATGACTTTCATGGGGATATCCTTGTGGCTGTCCCGTCCTTGCGACGGTTAGGAGCCGCGGACCATCCGCGACCCCAACAAATCCGGTAGGGCAGGGCCTTACTGGACGGCGTAGGGCATCAGGCCGATGAAGCGGGCGCGCTTGATGGCGCGGGCCAGTTCACGCTGCTTCTTGGCCGAAACGGCGGTGATGCGGCTCGGCACGATCTTGCCGCGCTCCGAGACGTAGCGGCTCAGCAGGCGCACGTCCTTGTAGTCGATCTTGGGCGCGCCCTCGCCCGAGAACGGGCAGGTCTTGCGGCGACGCTGGAACGGGCGACGGGCCTGGGAAGTGGTAAGGTCTTTGATAGCCATGGCTTTTCGTTCCTTTAATTAGAAGCGGCGGGGGCGACGGTCGCCGGAGAAACCGCCACGGTCGCCGCCCGGGCGGCCGTCGCGGTCGTCGCGATCGCGCTTCTGCATCATGGCCGAGGGGCCTTCTTCCAGCTCGTCCACGCGCACGGTCATGAAGCGCAGGATGTCTTCATTGATGCGCATCTGGCGCTCCATCTCGGCCACGGCGGCTGCCGGCGCTTCGATGTTGAGCAGGGTGTAATGCGCCTTGCGGTTCTTGCGGATGCGGTAGGAGAGACCCTTGAGGCCCCAATATTCGTTCTTGGTCACCTTGCCGCCGCCCTGGCCGAGCACGTCGGTCAGCTGGGTGGTCAGTTCCTCGACCTGCTGCTGGGACACGTCCTGGCGAGCGAGATAGATATGTTCGTAAAGGGCCATTGCTGCGCCTTCCTTTCGATTTCGATACGCAATGTCTGGCGCGGAGCCCCTTCGAAGCCCGGAAAGGCGTCAAAGCAGTCTTGCAAAGAGCGGGAACACGGGAGGCCGGACAAAAAATGCCCTATCTGCAATGCACAGACCCTCCGTTCAGCCCCCGGCCAAACGAATTGCTGGCGGCGCTATAGGGGAAAAAGGGGGAGAAGGCAAGCGGCCGGGGCGCCGCGCCTTGACTCTGCCGCACACTCCCGGCAAAGCGCGCCGCAACTGGACAGCCCCGTCGCGGGTTGTCACATTGCTTTGCAAGAGAGGGCCGATATGTCCAGCACCGCATTTACTTTTCCGGGCCAGGGCAGCCAGGCCGTCGGCATGGGCAAGGACCTGGCCGATGCCTATCCCGAGGCGCGCGTCGTGTTCGCCGAGGTGGACGAGGCGCTGGGGCAGAAGCTTTCCACCCTCATGTTCGAGGGCCCCGAGGACGACCTGCGCCTCACCGAGAATGCCCAGCCGGCCCTGATGGCCGCGAGCATGGCGGTCATGCGGGTGCTGGAGGCCAGGGGCGTCCATCTCCAGGATCGCGCCGCCTATGTCGCCGGCCATTCGCTGGGCGAATATTCCGCGCTTTGCGCCGCCGGCACCTTCTCGCTCGCCGATGCGGCCCGCCTGCTGCGCATTCGCGGCCAGGCCATGCAGAAGGCCGTGCCGGTCGGTCACGGCGCCATGGCCGCCTTGCTCGGCCTCGATCTCGACACCGCCAGGGCCGTCGCCGCCGAAGCCGGGCAGGGCGAGGTCTGCGACATCGCCAATGACAACGCCCCCGGCCAGGTCGTCGTTTCCGGCGCCACCGCCGCCATCGAGCGCGCCGTCGAAATCGCCAAGGGCAAGGGCGCCAGGCGCGCGCTGCTGCTGCCGGTCAGCGCGCCGTTCCATTGCTCGCTGATGCAACCCGCCGCCGACGCCATGGCCGCCGCGCTCGCCGAAGTCGACATGCAGGCGCCCGTCGTCCCCTTGGTTGCCAACGTTCTCGCCGCGCCCATTTCCGACCCGGCCGAAATCCGCCAGCGCCTCGTCGAGCAGGTCACCGGAATCGTGCGCTGGACCGAAAGCGTCACCTGGCTCACCACGGCCGGCGGCGTCGCCAATCTGGTTGAACTCGGCACCGGCAAGGTGCTGACCGGACTCGCAAAACGCATTGCGGCGGATGCCTCGGCCCGGGCGGTGAACAGCCCCGCCGATGTCGACGCCTTCATCGCTGAGCTTGGCGCCTGATTCATTTCCTGAAGCGCCTGATTCAATTTCTCTCGCAAGAGGCCCTAAATGTTTGATCTCACTGGAAAACGCGCTCTTGTCACCGGCGCCAGCGGCGGTATTGGCCGCGAAATCGCCAAGGCCCTGGCCGCCGCCGGCGCCAGCGTCGCCCTCTCCGGCACCCGCCTCGGCGCGCTGGAAGATACCGCCAAGGAAATCGGCAAGGATTGCCCGATTCTGCCGGCCAACCTTTCCAGGCTCGATGAAGTCGACAAGCTCGTGCCCGCCGCCGAAGCGGCTCTGGGCGGCCTCGATATTCTCGTCAACAATGCCGGCATGACCCGCGACAATCTCTTCATGCGCATGAAGGACGAGGAATGGGACGAGGTGCTGGCCGTCAATCTCACCGCTGCCTTCCATCTCAATCGCGCCGTGCTGCGCGGGATGATGAAGCAGCGCTGGGGCCGCATCATCGGCATTTCCTCGGTGGTCGGGGTCATGGGCAATCCGGGGCAGGGCAATTACGCCGCCTCCAAGGCCGGCCTGATCGGCATGAACAAGGCGCTGGCCTATGAAGTGGCCAGCCGCAACATCACCGTCAATTCCATCGCCCCCGGCTTCATCGCCTCGGCCATGACCGACGAGCTCAACGACAAGCAGCGCGAAACCATTCTGTCCACCGTCCCGGCGGGCCGCCTGGGCACCGCCCCCGAAGTCGCCGCCTGCGCCGTCTTCCTCGCCAGCGACGGCGCCGCCTACATCACCGGCCACACCCTCAACGTCAACGGCGGCATGGCGATGATTTGAGGCGAGAAGGCCATTCGCAGCCCGGTGTTATAGACCTCGTCCCTCGACGGGCTCAGGATGAGGTCTATAAGAGATGGTGTCTTCCCGTGGCCAAGCCCCTCCCGTCGCACCGCCTCTCCTAGACCTCATGGTGAGCCTGTCGAACCACGAGGTCGCGGCCACCTCGCTCTCCGCCACAGCCCCGCCCTCGCCCCGAAATCACCCCGCAAGGCCGCGAATTTCGCGTTTCCGCGAGCCTCCAACCCCATTCATTCCGGTCAAAACCCTTGGAAACCGGGCAAAACGCGGTTGGCTATTTGCGATTAGATGTGTTACCTCGCGCCGCGTTTACCCTTGCGGGTCTGCTTGCAGGCGTCCTTTAGGACGCCTACACTGCCGCCCAGCAAGCCAACAGTGCTTGAAGAATTGGCTCGTCGCCAATAAGAAGCGAAACGAAACTTCGATTTCTAAAAGGGAAGTCAAATTATGAGCGATGTCGCTGATCGGGTCCGCAAGATCGTTGTGGAACACCTCAATGTGGATGCCGAGAAGGTCACCGAAAAGGCCAGCTTCATCGACGATCTGGGCGCTGACTCCCTGGATCAGGTCGAGCTGGTTATGGCTTTCGAGGAAGAATTCTCGGTCGAGATTCCCGACGATGCCGCCGAGTCGATCCAGACTTTCGGCGATGCCGTCGCTTTCCTGACCAAGGCAACCAGCTAATAGCTGAGTTAGGCCGCTGACCATGGAATTGCGCCGCGTTGTCGTAACCGGACTGGGGCTTGTCACGCCTCTTGGCTGTGGTGTTGAGCCGACCTGGACCAACATTCTCGCGGGCAAGAGCGGTGCCAAGCGTATCGACGATTTCGAGATCGACGATATTGCCTGCCAGATCGCCCACCGCATTCCGCTCGGGGACTATGCCGATGGCAAGTACAATCCCGACGAATGGATGGAGGTGAAGGAGCAGCGCAAGGTCGATCCCTTCATCGTCTATGCCATGGCGGCAGCCACACAGGCCATTCAGGATGCCGGTGTCGAGCCCAAGACGCCCGAAGACCAGGAGCGCACTGGCGTTCTGATCGGTTCGGGCATCGGCGGCGTCGGCGGCATCTACGATGCCTCCGTCACCCTGCACGAAAAGGGCCCGCGCCGCATCAGCCCCTTCTTCATTCCGGGACGACTGATCAACCTCGCCTCTGGCCAGGTCTCGATTCGCTTCGGTCTGAAGGGCCCGAACCATTCCGTGGTTACGGCATGTTCGACCGGCGCCCATGCCATTGGCGATGCCGCCCGCCTCATCGCCCTTGGCGATGCGGATGTGATGGTGGCCGGTGGCACGGAAAGTTGCGTCAACCGCCTGTCTCTGGCCGGCTTCTCCGCCGCCCGCGCGCTGTCGACCGGCTTCAACGACAATCCCGTCGCCGCTTCCCGCCCCTATGACAAGGACCGCGATGGTTTCGTCATGGGCGAGGGCGCCGGCATCGTCGTGCTGGAAGACTATGAGCGGGCCAAGGCCCGCGGCGCCAAGATTTATGGCGAAGTGATCGGCTATGGCCTTTCGGGCGATGCCTACCACATCACCGCTCCCTCGCCCGATGGCGATGGCGGTTTCCGCGCCATGAGCGCGGCGATCAAGCGCGCCGGCATTTCGGCCTCCGAGATCGACTATATCAATGCCCACGGCACCTCGACGCCGCTTGGCGACGAAATCGAGCTGGGCGCGGTGACGCGCGTGCTCGGCGATGCCGCCCCCGGCACCGTGATGAGCTCCACCAAGTCCGCCGTCGGTCACCTCCTGGGTGCTGCCGGTTCCGTGGAGGCCATTTTCTGCCTGCTGGCCATGCGCGACGGCATCGTGCCGCCCACGCTCAACCTCGACAATCCCTCCGTCGATACCGAGATGAACCTGGTGCCGCACAAGGCGATCAAGAAGGATGTCAATGTGGCCCTGTCCAACAGCTTCGGCTTTGGCGGCACCAATGCCACGCTGGTGATGCGCAAGGTCGACTGAGCCGACCGATGAATTTGATGGGGGCACATCGCGTTAACCGCGATGTGCCCCTTGTCTTTATCGGCGCTTCGCCACAGTTTGGCGCAAATACCATGAAAAACGGCAGCGTCTGCCCGATGCCTGCCTCTTTGCGAGTGAAGCTGAACCGATGAATGACCGTAAAAAGCGGCGCCGCCGCCGTTCCGGCAATGGCTTGATCGACGTCCTCAACGGCCTTCTCACCCTGCTGGTTATCGGTCTTGTCGTTCTGGCCGGTGGCTTCATCTTCGTGGCGTCGCAATATTATGGCGATGGCCCGCTGAGCGAGGAGCGCGTCTTCCGCGTCGAATCGGGCGCCTCCCTCTCCAGCACCGCGACGCGCCTGGAAGAACAGGGGCTGATCAGCAATTCGGTGATCTTCAGCCAGTTCGGCTCGCGCGTCGAGCAGAACACCCTCATCAAGGCCGGCGATTTCCGCATTCCCGCCGGCGCCAGCATGTCCGACATTTTCACCGAGCTGACCCAGGGCAATCCGCTGCGCTATGCGGTGATCATTCCCGAGGGCTGGACCGTCTGGCAGGCCATTCAGCGCATCAATGCCGATGACCGGCTGACCGGGGTGATCGGGCAATTGCCGCCCGAAGGCTCCATCCTGCCGGGCAGCTATGACATCACCCCCGGCGATACCAGGCAGGACGTTCTCGAAAAGATGCAGCTCGCCATGACCCAGGCCCTGGCCGAGGTCTGGGAAAGCCGCCAGCCCGATCTGCCGCTGGCCTCCCCCGCCGAACTGCTGATCCTCGCCTCCATCGTGGAAAAGGAAACCGGCATAGCCTCCGAGCGGCCGCAGATCGCTGCCGTATTCGTCAATCGCCTGCGCACCAGCATGCGCCTGCAATCGGACCCGACCATCATTTATGGCATCACCCTGGGCCAATCGACGCTCGACCGCGGCATCCGCCGCTCCGAGATCGAGGAAAGGACCGCCTATAACACCTACCAGATCGACGGCCTGCCGCCGACGCCGATCGCCAATCCCGGCATCGATGCCCTGCGCGCTGTCGCCAATCCGGATGCGCACGATTACCTCTATTTCGTCGCCAAGGGGGCCACGCCCAGCGAGGGCCACGTCTTCGCCGAGACCTATCCTGAGCATCAGCGCAATGTCGCCTCCTATCGCGCCATAGCGGCCGAAGCGGCGGCGCAGGCCGAGGCCGAGGCCGAAGCGGCCCGCCAGGCGCTGGAGGCCGAAGAAGCCGGCGAAGCCGCAGAGTGAGCGCCGCCCTGTCCAGCATGACCGGCTTTGCCCGCGCCGAGCGGCAAAGTCCGGCCATGCGCCTGCGCATCGAGATCAGGTCGGTCAATGGCCGGGGCCTCGACATGCGCCTGCGTCTCGCCTCGGGTCTCGATGCCCTCGAAATCCCGCTGCGCCAATTGCTGTCCAAATCGCTGAGCCGCGGCTCCGTCAATCTCGTCGCCACGCTCGACCGCACGGCCAGGGGCGGCGCCGTGCGTGTCAATCGGCAGGCGCTGCAATCGGTGCTCGCCGTGCTGGAAGAACTTGGCCAGAGCCTCGAAGCCGCCCCGCCGCGCCTCGACGGCATTCTGGCGCTGCCCGGCGTCCTGGAAGTCGACGATGGGGCAGGGGAGCTGGACGAGGAGGACGTCGCCGGCCTGCTGCTCGCCTGCGCCGGCGAGGCCGTGGACAAGCTCCAGGTCTCCCGCCGCCAGGAAGGCGCCGAAATCGCCGTGGTCCTGCTGGCGCAGCTGGACGCCATTTCCGCCCTTGCCGACCGGGCCGAAACCCATCCCGCCCGCTCGCGCGACCATATCGAGGCGCGCCTGCGCGACCAGCTCGCCGCCCTGCGCGACGATGCCGCCTTGCCCCAGGAACGGCTGGCCCAGGAAGCGCTGCTGCTGGCCACCAAGGCCGATATCCAGGAAGAGCTGGACCGGTTGCGCGCCCATATCGTGGCGGCGCGCCAGCTCATTGCCGCAGGCGGACCGGTGGGCCGGCGCCTCGATTTCCTGGCGCAGGAATTCAACCGCGAGGCCAATACGCTCTGCGCCAAGGCAAACGCGGTGGAGCTCACCGCCATCGGCCTTGACCTCAAGGCCGCTATCGATCAATTACGCGAGCAGGTTCAGAACATCGAATAGAGTTGCGAAATGGATTTTCAACGCCGCGGCGTCATGCTGGTGATTGCCTCTCCATCGGGTGCCGGAAAGTCCTCCATATCGCGCTCGCTGTTCGGTGCCGATCCCAATATCCGCCTGTCGGTTTCCGTCACCACCCGCGCCCGCCGCACCGATGAAGTCGACGGCAAGCATTATCATTTCATCGACGTGCCGACCTTCGAGCAGATGCGCCGCGACGGCGGCCTGCTCGAATCCGCCGAGGTCCACGGCAATTTCTACGGCACGCCCCGCGCGCTGGTCGAAGAGCAACTCGCTGCCGGCAACGACATCCTCTTCGACATCGACTATCAGGGCACGCTCCAGCTCTACGAAAAAGCCCGCGCCGATATGGTGACGGTCTTTATCCTGCCGCCCTCGATCAAGGAACTCCGCGCCCGCCTCGAACGCCGCGCCCAGGACAGCGTCGGCACCATCGAAAAGCGCCTCAAGAATGCGCGGATCGAAATGGGCCATTACGGCGAATATGACTATGTCATCGTCAATGAGGACCTCGAACTCTCCGTCGCCCGCGTCCGCTCCATCCTCGCCTCCGCCCGCCTCGACCGCCGCCGCCAGCTCAATCTCGACAGCTTCGTCAAGGATTTGCAGAACCAGATTGGCTCGGACTGAGAGGACGTTCGCGCGCCTGCCAATTCCACCCCCGGCGGTGGGTAAGGGGTGCTACCGCAACCCCGGCAAGGCCCGCGCCATGGCCAGGAACGCCTCTATCGGCAATTCCTCCGCCCGCTCGTCGCCTTTGAGCCCGGCCGCCGCCAGCAGGTCCTCGACCGGCACGCCCAGCGATTTCAGCGATTGCCGCACCATTTTGCGCCGCTGCCCGAAGGCCGCCCGGGTCACCTGTTCCACCAGCTTTACCGGCAATCCCGCTTCCACCGGCCTGGGCACGATATGCACCACCGCCGAGGTCACGCTGGGCGGCGGCACGAAGGCCTGGCGGCCGACATTGAAGGCAATGCGCGCCTCGCTGCGCCACCCGGCCAATACGCCCAGCCGCCCATAGGCATCGTCGCCCGGTCGCGCCACGATCCGCTCGGCCACTTCCCGCTGGAACATCAGCGTCAGGCTTTCGAAAAACGGCGGCCAGGGCTCCATGGTCAGCCAGCCGGTCAGCAATTGCGTGCCGATATTATAGGGCAGGTTGGCGACGATCCGCGTCGGCCCGTCGGCCAGCAGGCGATAATCCATCTCCATGGCGTCGCCGCCGATCACCGTCAGCCGCCCGGGATAGGCGGCGGCGATGTCGGCCAGTGCCGGCAGTGCCCGCGCATCGCGCTCGATGGCGATGACTTCCCGGGCGCCTTCCGCCAATAGCGCCCGCGTCAAGCCGCCGGGGCCGGGGCCGACCTCGATGACCCGCACCCCGTCCAGCGCCCCGGCCACCCGCGCGATGCGCGAAGTCAGGTTGAGGTCGAAGAGGAAATTCTGCCCCAATTCCTTTTTGGCGCGCAGTCCATGGGCGGCGATGACCTCGCGCAGCGGCGGAAGATTGTCGATCTGGCTCATGCTGTGGGCGCCGTCATGTCACGCGCCATGGCGATGGCGGCTGCGAAGCTGGCAGGGGAGGCTTTGCCCGTGCCGGCCAGGGTGAACGCCGTGCCGTGGTCGGGCGAGGTCCGCACGATGGGCAGGCCCAGCGTCACGTTCACGCCGGCATCGAAGGCGACGGTCTTGATCGGGATCAGCGCCTGATCGTGATACATGGCCAGCACCGCATCATATTGCCGCCAATGCGGCGGATAGAACAGCGTATCGCCGGGCAGGGGGCCGATGGCGTCGATTCCCGCCGTCCGGGCTTCGGCGATGGCCGGCGCGATGATCTCCACCTCCTCGCGGCCGATGGAGCCATCCTCGCCGGCATGGGGATTGAGGCCGGCCACGGCGATGCGCGGCGCTTCGATATGGAAGTGCTGCCGCAGATCGTGCGCCATCACCCGCAGCGTCTCGACGATCAGCGACTGCGTCACCAGCCCCGGCACGTCTTTGAGCGGCACGTGAATGGTCAGTGGAACGGTGCGCAATTGCTCATGCGCCAGCATCATTACCGGCAGTTTCGGCGGGTCGCCCCTGGCGCAAAGCTCGGCAAGAAATTCGGTATGCCCCGGATGCCGGAACCCGGCATGGTAGAGGGCGCCCTTGTGGATCGGCGCCGTCACCACCGCCCGGCATTGCCCGGCCAGCACCGCCAGCACCGCCTGGGCGATGGCCTCGATCACCACCGGCGCCGCCGCCATTTCGGGCTCGCCGGGCCGGTCCGCCACCTGGCCCGCGATGGAAATCACCGGCAAAGCCGAGTCGAACAGCTCCGCCGCCTCGTCTAGTCCCGCCTCGGCAATAGCGATATCCAGCCCCAGCCGCTCGGCCCGCGCCCGCAGAAATCCCGCATGCCCGAACACCGCAAAAGCCGGCAAACCCCGCGCCCGCCGCTCGGCATAAAGTCCCAGCACCAGATCCGGCCCGATCCCCGCCGGCTCGCCCATGGTTACTGCCAATGGAATCGTCATTGTGTTTTGCATTTCGAATCCAACGCAGTTTCGGCCTTCGGCTCCCTCCCCTCAAGGGGGAGTGTTTACAATGGGTGCTTGCTTCGCCGACAGGATCGGCGGTTCCTGCGCCTCCCTCCCCCTTGAGGGGAGGGATTGAGGGTGGGGGTGGCGGAGCGAGGGCGAAACTCCCGGATGTGTAGGAACCGCAGCACCCCCTCCCCGACCCTCCCCTCAAGGGGGAGGGGGCGAAAGGTCTCACATCCCGAGACAACTTGGCTCGAAGTGCCCTCAACAGGGAGGGAGCCGTAGATGCATAACTTCCGCATCTTTTCCCGGTGTCACCCCCGCGAATGCGGGGGGCCTCCGTTTAACAGAGGTTCCCGCTTTCGCGGCAATGACGCCGTGGTCACCCGGCCCTGCTCTTAGCGGATGATTTTGGCGTTGGCGCGCAGGCGGTCGAGATAGGCCTTCACTTCCCGCTCGTAAGCGCCGCTGCCGGCCTCTTCGCGCAGCCCGCCCTTGACGAAGGTGAGGTCCTGCGCCTGCACCTTCTCGCATACGGCGAGCATGGCCAGGCCGGCTTCGGTGGCGCGCGGCTTGGTGATGCCGCCGACATTGAGCCCCGCCAGTTCCCGGGCAATCGCCTCGGGCATCTGGGTGGCGTGCCGCCGGCCGATATCGACCACGGCCACATCGTTGAAGGTTAGCGACAATTCCACCGCCGTCCCGCAGCCGGCGAAATTGGAGCGGAAATTATTGGCCTGGCCGGAACGGCCACCGCCGCCGATAAAGGTCACTTCCTGGAGGATATAGTCGAAATTCTGATAATCGGCGACTTTCTGGGCGGCCTGCTGGTCCAGCTCCAGTTCCGAAATCTGCACCTGCGGCATCACCGCCTGCTCGGTCACCGCGTTCCAGGCAATGGCGGCGCGCAGCCGCGCCTGCAAGGTATCGCCGCTGACGCCGCCCTGTTGCAGCATCTGTTGCAGCCGGTCGCGGCTGACATTGAGATTGCGGGCGATCTGCAACAGTGCCGAATCCACCTGGGCATTGGAAACCGAAATGCCGAGCCTTTTGGCTTCCTGCAATTGGATGGCTTCGGTGATCAATTGCTCCAGCGCGCCATTGCGCCCGGTATTATTGCCTTCCATGCGGAACAGGCGCAGACGCTGATCGACCTGCACATCGCTGATCGGCTCGCCATTCACCGTTACCACGGTGGCCGCCTGGGCGGGCAGGACGGCGCCTGCCGCCACGGTCAAGGCAATGAACAGGACGGCGGCTGCGCGCCGGAAATCTGCAAATGTCATGGTCGGGTCCGCTCGTTTCTCGGCGCCTTCAATGCGGCGTCCGGTCCTTGCTGTCAATTGGCCGAGGAATACGGCCAAATTCCGAATTGGGTTAAGTCCACCCGTCTTCCTTATAGAGCAATACGGTAAGCCCGATCACGATTGCGACAATCGCCGGGCCCACGGCGGCGAAAACCGGGTCGAGCACACCGGTCGAGCCGCCCCGGTCAGCCATTTCGGTAATGACGAAAACCACGAAGCCCAGCACCATGCCATAGAGTACGGAGGGGCCGAATTGGGTATTGCGGCTATAGCCGGCGGTGAAGGCGAAGGCGATCATCAGCGAGCCGGCCAGCACCAGCGGCAGCGCCAGCAGCTTGATCAGCCGCATGCTGGTGGCGGCCCGCACCATCGGGTCGGCGACGCCATGTTGCAGCAGTTCCGCCAGCTCGAAGAAGGTCAGGTCCTCGGTCGAGGCGGTTTTCAGCTCGATTTCGGCCAGTGAGGACCTGGTCGGCACGCGCACGTCCAGGATGCGATAGGGCGGGGCGCTGGCGGTGCGCGCCAGCGCCACCTTCATGTGCCAGAAGCCGCCGTCCAGAATGGCTTCCTCGGCTTCGAGCCGGGCAATTTCATTGGGGCTGAGATAAAACAGGGTGACATTGCCCAGCGATGCCCGGTCCGCCGCCATGCTGCGGGCCATGAGCACGTAATGGACATCCTCATGGCGCTGCTCCAGCCAGATTTCGCCGGGCGGGGTCAATTCGGCCGCCTGGCCGGGCGGCGTCGGATTGAGTTCGCGGTTGATCTGGGTGCTGATGGTCTCCGCGCCCAGGGCGATGAAGAAGCTGACGATGACCAGCACGGCGACCGGGGCCCGCAGCACCCGCCAGATCGAGATGCCGCTGGCCTTGATCACCGTCAGCTCGTGCCGCGCCTTGAGGTCGGCCAGCCCCAATATGCCGCCCAGCAGCACCGTCACCGGCAGCGTCTTGATGGTCCAGCGCACCGCGCTCATCGCCACCATCAGGATGGCGGTCGGCAGGCCCTTCTGATTGGACACGTGATTGAAGCGCCAGGTATCGAGCGATTCCACCAGGGCGATCAGGCCATAGAAGATCAGCACGGTCATGGCGACGCGGCTGCCGATCCGCGCCAGTACCAGCCGGTCGATGCGGTTCATCATGCCGGCGCCTCCACGATCGGCCGGCGCGGCCAGAGCCGGATGGCCAGGATCAGGGCGGAGAGCCCGATCAGCAGGATTGCGCCGGTTCCGGTGCCCAGCGGGCTATAGGAGCCGATGCCCCGCTCGACGAAGGCCACCACCATCACCACCGCCTCCAGCGGCAAGCGGATGCGGGTGCGGCGTCCGCTCGGAAAGCCGGCAATGGCGAGCACGAACAGGCAGAGTCCGATCACCCGCAGGGCTTCGGCGGAGCGGTCGAGCAGGTGCTGCACCGTCCTGGCCGGCCATTCGCCGCTGGCCAATGCCTCGCCGACCAGTTCGAAACTGTGCTTTTCCGTCAATGGATCGACCCGGAGCCCCGGCTGGCTCAAGCTTTCCACGTTGATGTCATAGCGGGCGAAGCGGATTTCCGAATAGCGTCCATCGGCCCCGACATATTGCAAGGTGCCGTCATGCAACTCCAGGATGAAATCGTCGCCCAGCGCCATCACCCGGGCCGATTGGGCGATATAGGTGCGGCGCATGTCGGGGTCGCGCCGGTCATCGGCGAAGAATTCGGTGATCGAGCCGCCATCCTCGCGCCCGCCGATCAGCATGACCACGCCGGGCGTCGCCTGGGTGAAGCGATTGGGCTTGAGCGTCGAGCTCACCAGGTCGGCGGCGATGGCCGCCGACAGCACGTTGAGCTGCCGATTGGCCATGGGTTCGGCCACATGCGCCAGCAATAATGCGCCCAGCGCCGCGGCGCTTGTCGTTGCCAGCACCGCCCGCCACAGGCCCGGCAGGCCGTGGCTGGTATGGATGATGTGCAATTCGTGGCTGTTTTGCAGCGCCGTCAGCGCCCGCACCATGCCGATGCCGACGCAGATATAGAAAAACGACAGCGCCAGCGGCGGCATGGTGTAGAGCGCCTGCACTGCCAGCGTGCCGAAGCCCTGGCCCTTCACCGACACCACCTCGAACGAGCGCAGGCAGTTCACCAGCCACAGCAATACGCACACGATCCCGAACAGGACCAGCGCATCGACCGCGAACAGCCGTGTCAGATAGGAAGTGAGCTTTCTCATCGAGATTCGTTCGAGTCCGGATCGGCGCGCACCTTGCGGCACTTCGCGTCCCGAAACAATGGCACTAGGCGAAGCGGCTGCCGAAACGGTAAGCTCCGGCCATGGCCGAAATCCTTTTCTATCATCTCGAAGCCCGCCCCCTCGAATCCGTCGTTCCGGTTCTGTTGGAAAAGACGCTGGAGCGCGGCTGGCGCGCCGTGGTCGAAATCGGCTCGCGCGAACGCGCCGAGGCGCTGGACAGCCATCTCTGGACCTATCGCGACGACAGCTTCCTGCCCCACGCCCTGGCCGGGGATGAGACCGACGCGCTGCAGCCCATTCTGCTCACCACCGAGCCGGACAATCCCAACGGCGCCTCGGTGCGGTTTTTCGTCGATCGCGCCGTGCCGCAATCCGCCGAGGGCTATCAGCGGCTGGTCTATCTGTTTTCCGGCCATGACCCCGAGGCGCTCGCCGAGGCGCGGCTAGCCTGGAGGGCGCTGCGCGACGGCAATGAAGTCACCTATTGGCAGCAGGAAGAAAACGGCCGCTGGGTCAAGAAGGCCTGACCCTTACTTCGCCATGGCCGGCAATTCGCCCACATACATTTCCAGGAAGTCCTGCACCAATTCGTAGCAGAAGATCACTTCCGTTTCTTCGATGTCGTAAAAGGCATTGGGCTCGCCACAGCGCCGCGCCGTGAACTTCACCTTGCCGTCCAGCCGGTAGCCGCGGCGCACTTCCTCGGCCACCTCGTCGAATATGCCGCTGCTGCGGAACACCCGTTCGGCCATGCGCAGCCGCCTGCCGCCATCGTGATAGCGCACATCCACCTGCGTGCCGCTGCCGGGCCTGTCGAGCAGCGCCCGGATGGAGCGGTCGATCGCCTCATAATCGAAATGACAGCTCCGCTGGCGCTCCGCCTGCATGGCATAGGAATTGGCCACCGGCCGGAACGCCGCGCCATCGGCGCCCACCATCATGCAGACGATCTGCATGGAGCGGTGCCGGTCGGGGCTGTAGCCGGCGGCATAATCGTCGTCGTTGAAGATATCGCCATAGGCGAAGCTCGACAGCATCCAGCCCTTGGCGGCGTCCTCCAGCGTCTGGTTGGCGTCGGGCGTGCCCTTTTGCAGCAGGATCCAGGTGGCGATATTGTCGGCGGCATCCTCTTCGCGGCCCAGGACCGGCAGGTTCAGCTTGTCCACCAGCAGATGCGCCACCTCGTGATAGAGCGTGAACAGGCTGTTATTGACTGCAAACCGCAACCCTTCGGCGCGCTGGACCTTGCTGAGGCCGCTCAGCACATCCGATGCCTGGAGCGGTGCGGCAACCAAACCTGCCAGAAGCATGGTCAGCAAGAACAGCAGGCGTCGCATGGGTCCCTCGTCGTCTCCACCCACAAGAAGTCACCCACGCCACCCTGTCAACGCCATCGCCCGGACGTGGTGAAGGCTTTCATGAGTGCCGGGCCGCTTCCCCCGAGGGCAATGGTTCAGGTGGGCGCGCCCAATTTTCCCGTAGACCTCATCTCTGTCACAGGCCTCATCCTGAGCCTGTCGAAGGACGAGGTCGGTAACACCGCGGCCGCGACCTCGTGGTTCGACAAGCTCACCATGAGGTCTATGGGGCGCTTGACAGAGGGGAACGCAATAGCGGGCATTTCGCGTTCCGGCTCAGATGCGGCAGCTCTCTTGAGGGGAGGAGCCGAGAGCGGTGCTGCGGCCGTCCGACATCGGCAGTCTCCCCCTAAACCCGCTCCGCTTCCTCCAGCTCCGCGCTCAGCGCCAGCCATTTCTCCTCGATGCTCTCCAGATCGGTGCTGAACCGCGCCTTGTCCTTGCCCAGCGCGATCATCCGGTCCGCCGGTCCGCCATAAACCTTGGGATCGGCCAATTGCGCCTCAATCTTGTCGATCTCGGTGCGCAGGCGTCCCATCTTGTTCTCGGCCTCGTTGATGGCCTTCTTCAGCGGCGCCAGTTCGGCCCGCCGCGCCGCCGCTTCCTGCTTGGAGGCCTTGGACGCCTTGCGCGAGCCGGAGCCTCCGCCGCCGCTCTTGTCCTTGGCCGAGGTGATGCTGCGCTGGTAGCTGTCGAGGTCTTCGTCCAGCTCGCGGATCGTGCCGTCCTCGGCGATCCACAGCGTGTCGCAGGTCGCCTCGATCAGGTGCCGGTCATGGCTGATGATCAGCACCGCGCCCTGGTAATCGTTGAGCGCGAAGACCAGCGCATCGCGGCTGTCGATGTCGAGATGGTTGGTCGGCTCGTCGAGGATCATCATCGATGGCCCCGAAAAGGTGATCAGACCCATCAGGAGCCGCGCCCGCTCGCCGCCGCTGAGATTCTTGGCCTTGGTATCCATGCGGCTGGTGGTCAGCCCCATCTGCGCCAGCCGGCTGCGCCGCCTGGCTTCGTTGTCCAGCGGCATCAGCGGCGTCACATGCTCCAATGGCGTTTCCTCGGGCCGGAGCTTGTCCATCTGGTGCTGGGCGAAATGCGCGATATCCAGCTTCTTGTTGATCCGCATCTGCCCGTCGATCGCCGGCAAGTCGCCGGCCAGCAGCTTGGCGAAGGTCGACTTGCCATTGCCGTTGACGCCGATCAGCGCGATGCGCGCATCCGGGTCGATGCGCTGGGTGATTTGGCGCAGGATCACCTTGTCGCCATAGCCGGTGGACACGCCGTCCAGCGTGATCATCGGCGTCGGCAGGTCCACCTTGGGCTGCTGGAACTGGAATGGCGCGGCGTGCTCGTCGAACATCGCCTCGGGCGGCTTGAGCTTTTCGATCATCTTGACCCGCGCCTGCGCCTGCTTGGCCTTGGTCGCCTTGGCCTTGAAGCGGTCGACGAATTTTTGCAGATGCGCGATCTGGTCCAGCGTCTTCTCGCGGCTCTTGTTGTTGAGCTCCATCTGCATGCGGCGCGTCTGCTCGAACGTGTCGTAATTGCCCTTGTAATAGGTCAGTTTCCGATGTTCGAGATGCACGATGGAATTGACCGCCTTGTTGAGCAGGTCACGGTCGTGGCTGATCAGGAATACCGTATAGGGATAGGTGGCGAGATATTTTTCCAGCCACAGCGTACCTTCGAGATCGAGATAATTGGTCGGCTCGTCCAGCAGCAGCAGGTCCGGCTGGCTGAACAGCACGGCGGCCAGCGCCACCCGCATGCGCCATCCGCCCGACAGCTCCCGCGTCGGCGCATTCTGCCGCTCCTGCTCGAAGCCCAGCCCTTTCAGGATCGAGGAGGCCCGCGCCTCGGCGGTATGCGCGTCGATATCGGCCAGCCGCGTATAGATTTCCCCGATCCGGTCGGGATCGGTCGCCGTCTCCGCTTCCAGCATCAGCGCCGAGCGCTCCTTGTCGGCGGCCAGCACCACCTCCAATACGCTTTCCTCGCCGGCCGGCGCTTCCTGCGCCACCGCCCCGATCCGTGCCCTTCTATTGACCTCGGTGGAGCCCGCATCCGGCCCGATATGGCCCTGGATCAGATGAAACAACGTGGTCTTGCCGGTGCCGTTCTTGCCGACGAAACCGGCCTTGGCCCCATCCGGCAGCACCAGATTGGCATCTTCCAGCAGCACACGGCCCTGAATGCGATAGGTAAGATTATTGATACTCAGCATGTCAATCGATCGATCCGCAAGGCGTCACATCCCGCGCACGCCGCTGGGGCAGGGGACGCATGAAAATTCCTGTCGCTGGAATTAGGGACTCGCCGCCGATATGGCAACCGGCTTGCGGCGCCATGCCGCCGCCAGCGTTCCACGTTACCCGCCCTCTCCCGTCTTGCGCCCTCCACGCACTCCCGTTAAAAGGCCCCACCTTTCCCACGTAAATGCAGGACATGACCGCCATGGCGATCGAACGCACCTTCTCCATTATCAAGCCCGATGCCGTCCGCCGTAACCTGATCGGCCAGATCATCGCCAAATTCGAAGAGAACGGCCTGCGCCCGATCGCCCTCAAGAAGATCCACATGACCCGCGAACAGGCCGAAGGCTTCTACGCGGTCCACAAGGAGCGCCCCTTTTTCGGTGAGTTGGTCGAGCAGATGATCGCGTCCCCGGTCGTGGTCCAGGTGCTGGAAGGCGAAGGCGCCATCCTCAAGAACCGTGAGATCATGGGCGCCACCAATCCGGAAAACGCCGCCGAAGGCACGATCCGCAAGCTTTTCGCCCTTTCGGTCGGCGAAAATTCCGTCCACGGCTCCGACGCCCCGGAAACCGCTGCCGAGGAAATCAAGTTCTTCTTCACCGATGACGAACTCGTCGGGTGAGTTCCGACGGCTGGCATAGCCAGCCGGCAAATTGCTCCGGTGGAGCAATTTGAGGGACGAACGCCCTGAGCCTTGCGACGGGCCGGGACGATCCTTCCGCCACCCAATATCAGGCCGCCCAGCCGGGGCGGCCTTTTTGCTTGCTTGTGCTACAGAACGCCAAACACCACCGGATCATTCCCGCGAAATCGGGAACCTCTATTTGCGATACCGTCTTGTACAACCGGGATTCCCGCTTTCGCGGGAATGACACCGCGTTGAATTGCGCTTGAGGCGCAACACCGAAAGCTGCCCATGTCCCTGCCCGAAACCATTCTCGCTCCCATTGCCCGCGCCCTCGAAGCCAAGGGCTACGACGCGCTGACGCCCGTTCAATCCGCCGTTATCGAGGACAATGCTGCGGGCCGCGACCTGCTGGTCTCCGCCCAGACCGGTTCCGGCAAGACCGTGGCTTTCGGCCTGGCCATCGCTCCCACCTTGCTCGGCGAGGCGGACATGCTGCCGCCCCCCGGCGCGCCATTGGCCCTGGTCATCGCGCCGACCCGCGAACTCGCCATGCAGGTGCAGCGTGAATTGACCTGGCTCTATGCCGAGACCGGCGCCCAGACCGCTGCCGGCGTCGGCGGCATGGATCAGCGCACCGAGCGCCGTGCGCTGGAGCGCGGCGCCCATATCGTCGTCGGCACGCCCGGGCGTCTGCGCGATCACATCACCCGCGGCGCCCTCGACATGTCGGCGCTCCGCGCCGTCGTGCTCGATGAAGCCGACGAAATGCTCGATCTGGGATTCCGCGAAGATCTCGAATTCATCCTGGCCACCGCCCCGGAAGACCGCCGCACCCTGTTGTTCTCCGCCACGGTGCCCAAGCAGATCGCGGAACTGGCCAAGACCTTCCAGCGCGACGCCCTGCGCATCACTGCCGCCAGCACCGGCCAGCAGCACGCCGATATCGAATACAAGCTGATGTCGGTTCCCGCCGCCGAGCGTGAAAACGCCGTCATCAACACGCTGCTCTGGTATGAAAACACCATTACCCTGGTCTTCGCCTCCACCCGCGAAGCGGTGAAGCATCTCTCGGCCCGCCTTCATAATCGCGGGTTCGATGTCGTCACCCTTTCGGGCGAGCTGACCCAGGCCGAGCGCACCAATGCGCTGCAAGCCATGCGCGATGGCCGCGCCCGCATCTGTGTCGCCACCGACGTCGCCGCGCGCGGCATCGACCTGCCCAATCTCGATCTGGTCATCCATGCCGATTTGCCGATGAATGCCGAAACCCTGTTGCACCGTTCGGGCCGGACCGGTCGCGCCGGGCGCAAGGGCACCTGCGTGGTCATCGCCCCGGCGCATCGCAAGCGCGTCGCTCTTTCCATTCTGCGCACCGCCAAGGTGGAAGCCGAAAACATCGCGCCGCCCACCGCCGAGGCGATCGATGCGCGCTATCGCCAATCCATTCTCGCCAATGCGCTGCTAAGCGGTGAAATCACCGAAGATGAGCAGGTCAGCGTTAGCAGTCTGTTAGCCAGATGGCCCGCCAAGGCACTGGCCGCGGCCTATCTGCGCCTGCAATTGGCGGCCCGCCCGGTCCCCGAAGATATTACCGCCGCCGCGCTGGAGGATAGCCGCCAGCCCCGCACCCGCGAACAATTTGCCGGCGGCACCTGGTTCAGGGTCAATGTGGGCCGCAAGCAGCGCGCCGAGCCCCGCTGGCTCTTGCCGATGATCTGCAAATCCGGTGGCGTCACCAAGCAAGCCATTGGTTCCATTCGTATTTTTGACACCGAAACCATTTTTGAAGTCGCCGCCGACAAGGTCGACAGCTTCCTGCGTTCGGTCGGCAAGAACGGCACCGGCGAACGTGGCGTTCATATTTCGGCCATTGACGGACCCGGCGAGCGGCCGGAGCGTCCGCAACCCAAACGCCGCCCGCCTGGCCCGCCCGAGCGCTATGATCCGCTGGCCCCGCGTCCCGAGAAAGCCGATAGAAAACAACGCTATGGCTCCTCGGCGCTCAAGGCGGAAGACTTTGAAACAACAGCGGAATCTCCGCGCCCGCCCAAGCCGGTGCCCCAGGACAAGGGCAAGCCCAAATGGGCCAAGCCGGCCGCCGAAGGCGAAGCTCGTCAGCCCAAGAAGAAGGCCGCCAAGCCCAAGGACCACAAGAAGCGCCGCAGCGCCGACTGACCCGAATAAAGGCTGTCAGATCAGGCGCTTGCCGCCTGCAACCCGCCCAGCCGGCGCCAATTGCCGCCGGCCATGATGGCGGCGCCGAGCACCGATACGCCGGCACCCACTGCCAGCGCAAAACGATAGTCGCCACTGGTAGTTAGCAGCCCGAAGGCGGTGGCGCCGAGCAGGTTGGCGGCAATCGCCACCACATCCATCAGCGAGGTCGAAAGCCCCACCCGCCCCTTGATGGCGTCCTGCACATAGGAAATATTGACGCTCATCAGCGCCGCCGTGCCGAGGCCATTGAGGATCAGCAGCCAGTAGAACGCGCTCATGCTGGTCAGGATGCTGGTCAGGCCGATGAATGCTGCCATGACCAGCCCGGCGGCGGCCAGCAATGTCTCCTTGCTCAGCCGCGTCGTCAGATAGGCGAGAAGCAGCATGCAGGGCGCCTCCACCGCCGCCGTGATCCCCGCATAATAGCCGATATCGGCGACCGTCCCGCCGAGATCGGTGACAATGAACAGAGGCACGGTAAAGGTGAGAATGCGCATCGCCGCCGTCATCACCACCAGCCCCAGCAGCCCCGCCAGCGTGCCCAGGGGCAGCGCGAAGCTCGACAACAGCGAAGCCCCCTCGGCTCGCACCGGCGCCGGCATCTGCGCCGCCGTTGCCTTGTCGGCCATCAGCAGCGCGAAAATACCGCCGATGGCGGCATAGCTCAGCGATGAGACGAGATAGACGTTGAAAATGCTGAACTCCGCCGCCACCCACCCGGCCAGGGGCGGCACCACGATCCAGGCAATCGTGAACACCGTCCGCAGTGCCGTCACCATGAAATCGGCGCGCTCCGGCATATGCTTGAGGTAATAGACCCGCACATAGCCAAAGCACTGCGAATAGCAGGCGCCGGCAATCGGCATGACCAATGCCATGGCGAGCGCGAAGCTCCACTGGTCGGGCCAAGCATAGATCATTCCATGGGCAACAATGCCGGCCATGGCCGTGACCAGGACCAGCAGGCGCCGGTCCGGCAATTTGTCGGAAATAAAGCCCAGGGACAGTGATACCAGGGTGCCCAAAACTGACCCCGCCGCCATGACGCTGGCGAACCAGCCCGGCGACATGCCCAGCGTTTCCACGCCCACCACCGAAGCGTAAGGCATGGTGGCGGCATAGGTGACGCCCGAGAAGAACATGTTGGCGCCCAGCAGGGCCGTAACGGGCAGGCGCTTCGGCGCGGTCATGGGAACATCCTCCCCAGGTGGCGGGGAGGGCTAGCGCGCCGGCGGCATTCTGTCCATTTAAATCGTTTCGGGTACCGCTTCCGCCGTGCCGATGCTGCGCGCCAGCGTGGCGATCCCGGCGGCATGCTTTTCCGTCGCCGGGTCGATGCTGTCCATCCAATTGCCGAAGCGCTTGAGCAGGGGCACGAAAGCTGCCAATTCCGCCGGCTCCCATTCACCCAGGAAGTCGCCCATGATCAGGAATTTATAGGCGCGCACCGCGTCGACCACCGATTGGCCGCGCTCGGTCAGTTCGATGATGGTGCGGCGCGCATCCGCCTGGCTGACCGCCCGGCGCGCAAAACCCTGCTCCACCATTTCGCTTACCAGCCGGCTGGCCCGCGACGGATCGATATTGAGGCGCTCGGCCACAGTGGCGACCATGATTTCGCCGCCCGCCTCGCCGAATTCCGGGGCGGGGCCCTCGATCGCATAGAGGACATCGAGCTGCGCCAGGTCGAGCCCCACCTTGAGATCGACCAGCGCGCGCGTGCCCAATTCGCGCTTCATGGCACGCCGCCGCCACTTCTGCATCAAGGCGTCGATATTCATCACCGCCTCGATGGTCTGGTTATTTATCCCGGCCTCGCGCAGCAGGGCACTCAGTTCGGTCTTGTCGCCCAATAGCATGGCAGCCTCGCAATTTTCACATGCTTCCGGCAATTACGTGCTATTGACATGTAATTGCATGAAGCACACATATGCGCGAATAATTTGTTTCGCAAGGGTCGGCGCCAATGCCGGCCATTTGGTTTTCAAGGATTGCCTTAATGTCTGAACCCGTTCAACCGGCCGAAGCGCCGCAGGGCCAGTCTGTAAAGCTGGTCATCGGCGCTGTCGCCGTCACGCTGCTATTGGCTTCGGTCGGTCAGACCATCGTATCCACCGCGCTGCCCACCATTGTCGGCCAGCTCGGCGGTCTCGATCACCTGACCTGGGTGGTTATCGCCTATCTGTTGAGCTCCACCGTGGTTGCCCCGATTTATGGCAAGCTTGGCGACCTTTACGGCCGCAAGATCGTGTTGCAGGCGGCAATTCTCATCTTTCTCGTCGGCGCCATGCTGTCCGCCATGGCCACGTCCATGACCTTCCTCATCATCGCCCGGGCCATCCAGGGGCTTGGTGGCGGCGGCCTGATGGTGGTGGCCATGACCGTGGTGGCCGACATCATTCCCCCACGCCAGCGCGGCAAGATACAGGGTCTGTTCGGCGCCATATTCGGCGTTGCCACCATTGTCGGGCCGCTGGCCGGCGGCTTCATCGTCGAACATCTGTCCTGGCAGTGGATTTTTCTCATCAACCTGCCGCTGGGCGTTCTGGCGCTCGTCGTTATCGCCTTTGCCCTGAAGCCGCGCGGCGAACGGGTCAAGCACAGCATCGATTATGCCGGTTTCGTCCTGCTTTCCGGCGGCCTCACCGCCTTCGTGCTCGCCACCTCGCTGGGCGGCAATACCTGGCCCTGGTTCTCGGTGCAGATCATCGGTCTGGTGGTCTTCGCAATTGCCGCGCTCGCCGCCTTCCTCTGGGTCGAGGCCCGCGCCCCCGAGCCGGTCCTGCCGCTGGCGCTGTTCCGCAACAATACTTTCGCGGTCACCGGCGCAATCGGTTTTCTGGTCGGCATGGCCATGTTCGGTTCCATCACCTTCCTGCCCATGTATCTGCAATTGGCCAAGGGCATCTCTCCCACCGACTCGGCCTTGCAATTGCTGCCCATGATGCTCGGCCTGATCGGCGCCTCGATGGCCGCCGGCTTCCTGATGACCCGCACCGGCCGGTATAAGAACTTGCCGATCTTCGCCACCTTCATGCTGATCATCGGCATGCTGCTGCTCGCCAATATGCAGCTCGACACCCCCTCGTGGCAGGTCGGGCTCTATATGTTCCTGGTTGGCGTAGGCATCGGTCCGGTCAACAGCGTCAGCGTCACCGCCACGCAGAACGCCGTCGACCGCAGCCTGGTGGGCGTCGCCACCGCCGGCGCAACCTTGTTTCGGCAGATCGGGGGCTCCATCGGCGTCTCGGTCTTCGGCGCCATCTTCTCCAGCGGCCTCGCCTCGCGCCTCGGCTCCATCATGCCGGAAGGCGGCGGCAGCAGCAGCTTCAACGCTCAGGCCGTCGCAGCCATGCCCGAACCCGTGCGCAACATGGTTCTGGAAGCCTTTGCCAGCGCCTTGCATCCCGTCTTCTACACGGCGGCGGGCGCGGCTGTCCTTGCCTTCGCCCTTTCCTTCCTGCTGGAGGAGCGGCCCCTTGCCACCACGCTGCGCCAGGAGCCGGAGGCCGAATTCGAGGCCGGCGAAGATGCCGCCGCCGCCGCAGTCGGCGCCCCTATCGTTTCGACGCGCTAGCCCGGGTAACACCGAACAAGGCCCCCGCCTTTGCGGGGGTCACCCGCCGCAGCGGCCGAAAGAGCAGATTTTTCCGTAACTTGGACGAGGCATCGGATTCAGTTTTTCAAGCGGCTGAATCATTTTCTCAAGCCCCTCGAGCTCCTGTTTCTTGGCGGTGCCGCAATATGGCGGAAATGTGAATAGCCAAATCGCCGCCAATGCGGCCTTCTTGCGGCATCAGCTCTGCCGAATTGCGTCACCGGCCTGCATCTGGAGAAAACAACAGTGCCTTTGCGTTGGCAGGAAGTGGCTTTGCCACTGTTCACGATCAGCTTTCTCATCATTCTCAAGCACGTCCCTGTTACCGAGCATCTGCCGCTGGCCCGCGCGGCGGGGGTGGTGGCCTTCGGTTATGCGGCTTTCCTCGCCCTGCGTCTGGTCCAGCCGGAAGAGGGCATCGTGGTGGAAGGCGGCTGGGCCGAGCTGCGGCCCTCGCTGGTCGAATATTTCGCCTGTTACGGGGCGGCCGCGCTGGCGGCTGTGCTGCTCTTTGCCGTCATCGTCATGGGCAGCGTAGCGGACAGCACCCAGCTCATCGCCACCTATATCGCGGTGCTGCTTCTTGCCGCCGGATCGGTCGGCATCGGCATGGCGGGGCTTTTCACCCATACCCGCTGGGACAATCGCCAAATATGCCATCGTTCGGCCATGGGCCGGCAAACCAGTCTCGACTGGGCGGATGTGCGCGCCGTGCGGCCCAATTGGCGCGGCATCACCATCCATGGCACCAATGGGCGCATCACCTTCTCGCAATTTCACGGCGGCGCCGCTCAACTGGCCAAACACGCCGCCACCAGGGCAAAGCGCAACGCGGAATCCGCCACCAGGGCGTTCGCGGCTTAGCGCCTTCGCCGCACGGACCTCATGGTGAGCCTGTCGAACCATGAGGTTCAGCATCACAATACGATTGCGGCCTTTCCTCGGCTCCTTTAGCCTTTCCGCATGAACGCGCCCATCCCGCAACGCACTATCCGCTCCGTCTGCCCGCATGATTGTCCATCGGTCTGCGCGCTGGATGTCGATATCCTGCCCGACGGCTCGGTGGGTCGCGTCCGCGGCGCCAAGGACGACCCCTATACGGCCGGCGTGATCTGCGAGAAGGTCGCGCGCTATGCCGAGCGCATCCATCATCCCGACCGCCTGCTGTATCCCATGCGCCGTGTCGGCCCCAAGGGGGCAGGGCAGTGGCAGCGCATCTCCTGGGACGAGGCACTGGATGAAATCGCGGCGCGTTTTCTGGCGGTGGAACAAAGCCACGGCCCCGAATCCGTCTGGCCCTATTTCTACGCCGGAACCATGGGCCATGTGCATCGCGACGGCATCGAGCGCCTGCGCGCCGTGCGCGGCTATTCCCACCAATATGAAACCATTTGCGTCGGCCTCTCCTGGCCGGGCTATATTGCCGGCACCGGCCTGTTGGGCGGCGTCAATCCCGAGCAGATGGCCGAGGCCGATTGCGTCGTTATCTGGGGCACCAATGCCGTGCATACCCAGGTCAATGTCATGACGCATGCCATGCGCGCCAGGAAGACGCGCGGCGCCAGGATCGTGGTCATCGACATCTACCGCAATGCCACCATGGAACAGGCGGATATGGGGCTGGTCCTGCGGCCCGGCAGCGATGGGGCGCTTGCCGTCGCCGCCATGCATGTACTGCTGCGCGACAATCTCGCCGACCGCGCCTATATGGCCAGATATACCGATTTCTCGCCCGAATTCGCAGCGCATCTGGCTACGCGCACGCCGGAATGGGCTTCGGAAATCACCGGCCTCTCCGTCGCCGAGATCGAAGCCTTCGCGCATCTCGTCGGCAAGACGCCCCGCACCTTCTTCCGCCTCGGCTATGGTTTTTCACGCCAGCGCAATGGCACCACCGCCGTTCACGCCGCTTTGTGCATCCCAGCCATGACCGGCGCCTGGCAGCATCGCGGCGGTGGCGCTTTTCACTCCAATTCCGGCACCTGGGGCCTCGACAAGTCCCAGCTTGAAGGCAGGCATCTGCAAAAGGGCGCGCCGCGCCTGCTCGACATGTCCGAGATCGGGCCCATTCTCACCGGCGATGCCAAGGCGCTGCAGGGCGGCGCGCCGGTCCACGCCATGATCGTGCAGAACACCAATCCCGCCTGCGTGGCGCCCAACCAGGCGCTGGTGCGCCAGGGACTGACGCGCGAGGACCTGTTCCTTGTCGTCCATGAGCAATTCATGACCGAAACGGCGGAATTGGCCGATATCGTGCTGCCCGCCACCATGTTCCTCGAACACAATGACTATTACACGCGCGGCGGCCATACCCGCGTACTCTATGGGCCGGCGGTGGTCGAGGCGCCGGGCGAAGCCCGCTCCAACCATGCCGTCATCAACGCCATCGCCCTGCGCCTCGGCAACGACGAGCCGACCTTCCACACCAATGACCGGGACGTGGTGGCCGACACTTTCGTGCGCTCCGGCTATCCGGCGCTGGAAGAGGTCGAAAAGACCGGCTTTGTCGACCGCGAACGTCCCGACGAAGCAGCCCGCTTCGCCCAGGGATTCGGTTGGCCCGACCGCCGCTTCCGCTTCAAGCCGAACTGGCAGGACGTGGCCGACAAGAAGGGTTATCGCTGGTCCTGCGACCCGGCCATCATGCCGCTTTTCGCCGACCATTGGGCCATCAACGAAGCGACGGACGAGGAACATCCGTTCAAGCTCGCCACCAGCCCGGCCCGCGCCTTCCTCAATTCATCCTTCAACCAGACCCCGGGGAGCCTGAAGCGCGAAGGCGAGCCCGCTATCTTCATCCATCCCGAAGATGCCCTCCGTCTCGATATCGGCGAGGGGGAAGGGGTGGTCGTCGGCAATCGTCGGGGCTCGGTCGAGCTGACCGCTCGCCTCCATGCCGGGCTGTGTACCGGCGTTCTCATCGCCGAGGGCCTGCATCGCAACAAGGCCCATCGCGGCGGCCGGGGCATCAACACCCTCACCAGCGCCGATCCCGCACCCCCCTTCGGAGGCGCCGCCTTCCACGACGCCGCCGTGTGGATCAGGAAGGCGGAATAGGGCAGGGGTGTCCGAACCTGACCTGCGGTGTCTGCCGACATGCGCCGGCGCTACATAGACCTCCGGGAATACCGGTTAGACGAAATAGGCGTCCCAGAAGAAATACCCCGTCATTCCCACCCCATAGACGATCACGCCGATCCGGATCCAGAGCGTCGGAATATGATGGGCCAGCCGCGCCGCCACATAGCCGCCAATGGTCACGCCGGCCAGCGCGATCGAGCCGTGATACCAGTCGATGCTCCCGCTGAGTGCAAACCGCACCACCGCCACCAATGCCACGATGGACGAAACGTAAAGCTTGAGCCCGTTCATGGCATGAATGTCGGTCATCCCCGCCATGGCCAGGAAGGCCAGCAGCAATATGCCGAGGCCAGCATTGAAGAATCCGCCATAGACGCAGACCGCCGCCAGCAGCACCAGCAATAGCGCCGAGCCCAGCGCCTTCATGCCGCGGCGCTCGCCGCCGCGCGCCCTGAGCGCCGCATTGATCTGATTGCCGAACACGAACAGCGCGACGGCAAAGGCCATCAGCCAAGGCACGCTCTTGGAAAATAGCTCATCCGACACGACCAGCAGCAATTCTGCCCCGGCATAGCCGAACAGCACCGAGACGATGCCATAGGCGATCAATCGGTTTTTGTATGCGGCGAAGGATTTCCAATAGCCCGCCGCGCCGCTCACATAGCCGGGCAGGGCGGCATAGGTGTTGGACGCATTGGCCAAGACCGGCGGCACGCCCGCAAATAACAATGCCGGAAACACGATGAACGAGCCCCCGCCGGCCAGCGAATTGAGCGCCCCGCCCACCAGGCCGGCCAGCAATAGCAATATCTCTGTCATGATTCCCTCGTCGCGGCTGGCCCGTTCCTAGCTGCGGGCCGGCCGCTCGCCTAGCATAATTGTCCGATGGGCCCTTGCCGCAATTGATCGCGCTGCCCTTGACTTACCCCATCGCCGGGCGCATCTACCATTCCGGCTGCTGGCGCCTGCCGCCCGCGGATCGTTGCGATCCATGGTGAAGTCCAGCCCTTGAAATGATCCCTCGGTTGTTTTCTCCCAAGGCGCATCATGGCAATGCGGGCCCCATGCAAGAAGTCGCCTCCGATTGGAGAGACCCGAACATGTCTTTTTCCCTCGATATCCCCTCTGTCCAGACTCTCAAGCTGGAAGCCAGGACCTTGCGCGACGAACGCGCCCGCGCCGGCCAGCCGATCACCCATGGCGCCGCTCTCGAAGAGATTGCCCGCGCCCACGGCTATCGCGATTGGAACACTGCCCGCGCCGCCCTGCCGGATCGCGTGGCCGTCCCCTTCCAGGTCGGCATGCGGGTAAAGGGTTTTTATCTCGAACAGCCTTTCACCGGTCTGCTGATCGGCGTGCAATTATCGGGCAATATGCAACTCTACACGGTGACCGTGCTTTTCGACGAGCCCGTCAACGTCACCCCCACCTTCATGTTCGCCGCCCATCGCCAGCGCGTGACCGCAACGGTGGACATCCACGGTATCTCACCCGCCCGGCGCGGCAACGGCCAGCCACAAATGCGGCTGCTGAAAGCCTGATCCATTCCTGTGGGTTCCGGAGAGTTCGGACCTCGGTTCGAACTCTCCGACAGGAGCGACGTCGCGTACGGCCTGCTGGTCGCCCAAATCCTGTCGAAACTCCGCATGCCTACTCGTCGTTGAGGTAGACGCAACCCGATAGGAGACCCGTCATGACCTATATTGATGGCTTCATGTTGGCCGTTCCGGCCGCCAACAAAGACAAATACATCGCCCATGCCAGCACAGCTGTGGACCTGTTCAAGAAGCTCGGCGCCACGCGCCTGGTAGAAACCTGGGCCGACGACGTGCCCCGCGGCAAGCAGACCGATTTCTATCGAGCCACCAAGCTGGAAGAGGGCGAAGTGCCGCTCTTTTCCTGGGTCGAGTATCCCGACCGCGCCACCCGCAAGAAGGCCGGTGAGGATATGATGAACGATCCCGACGCCCAGGACATGTCGGACATGCCATTCGACGCCGCGCGCATGATCTATGGCGGCTTCGAAGTCCTCAACGACACTGGTGCTAAGGCCAGGCCGGGCTATGTCGATGGCATGATTTCCCCGGTTCCCCTCGCCAATAAGGAGGCTTATCGCGCCGCCGCTCAGGCCCAGGCGCCGCTGCTTATTGAGCAGGGCGCGCTGCGCGTCGTCGACACCTGGGGCGATGACGTGCCTCCTGGCGAAACGACCGACTTCCAGCGTGCCGTCGCCGCCAAGGCTGACGAAACCATCGGCTTTTCCTTCATCGAGTGGCCATCTCGGCAAGTGCGCGACGCCGCCTGGGCAATCCTGATGAAAGATCCCCGTATTGCCCCCGATCCGAAAATCTGGGACGCCTCCCGCTCGATCATGGGCGGTTTTGAACCGGTCGTTGATCTCTAGAAGGAAAACCGGGCCCGCGCCCGCTCCTCATCAGGTGGCGGGCCGGCGCTTTAGAATGGCCGATTTGGCGTCGAAAGCTGCCCAACGGCAATGGCGCCCCATTCCAATCTTCCAGAGGTGTGGACGAAAGGCTCGGTTTTGGCCTTGAGGCCCCGGTTTTGCGCGTTATACGCTGCGATTTAGCAGTGCATCGATGTAACAATTACATTCCCGGCGATTGCTTTCACCAACAGGATCGCAGTCGCGTTCGCGGCTGCGCAGGAGCGGCAGTGAGCACCATAGCAAGCGGATCGGCGACACGAATCGCCAGCAAGACCACCCTTTCCATCATTGTGGCCGTCAGCGTCTGCCACATGATCAACGACATTATGCAGTCGCTGCTCTCGGCCATCTATCCCATCCTCAAGGCCAGTTATGGCCTGGACTATGTCCAGATCGGCCTGCTCACCCTGACCTTCCAATGCGTCGCCTCGCTGCTGCAGCCCGCGATCGGCATCTATACGGATAGGCACCCTTTGCCATACTCGCTGCCGGTAGGCATGGTCTCCAGCATGGTGGGGCTCGTCATCCTCGGCTTCGCGCAGACATACTGGCTGCTGCTGCTCGGCGCTGCGTTCGTGGGTCTGGGCTCGGCCATCTTCCATCCCGAATCCAGTCGCGTCGCCCGCCTCGCCTCCGGGGGACGCCACGGCTTTGCCCAGTCCTTGTTCCAGGTCGGCGGGAACGCCGGCTCGGCCATCGGCCCGCTTCTGGCTGCCTTCGTCGTCATCGGGAATGGGCAAAGGAGCGTCAGCCTGTTCGCGATTGCCTCCTTCGTTGGCATGTTTATCCTGTGGCGCGTGGGCAATTGGTATGCTGCGCACCAGCGCGCCAATGCAGGCAAGGCGGCAGCTGGCACCGAGCTGATCTTCGACAAGCGCACGACCTATATTGCGCTGGCAGTGCTCACCATTCTTACGCTCAGCAAAAACGCCTATATTGCCAGCATGTCGAGCTACTACACCTTCTTCGCCATCGATAAGTTCCTGGTCAGCGTACAGGACGCCCAGTTGATGCTCTTCGCCTATCTGGGAGCGTCCGCAATCGGCGTCTTCATGGGAGGCCCGATCGGCGACCGCTTCGGACCGAAATTCGTGATCTGGTTCTCGATCCTTGGTGTGCTGCCTTTCACACTTCTCCTGCCGTTCGCGAATCTGCAGTGGACGATTATCCTCACGATCATCATCGGCCTGATCTTCTCGTCGGCTTTCTCCGCCATCGTGGTGTTCGCGCAGGAACTGATGCCCGGACGGATCGGTATGGTCGCAGGCATCTTCTTCGGCTTCGCCTTCGGAGCGGCGGGCATCGCTGCGGCTGCCCTGGGCGCTCTCGCCGACGTGCAGGGAATCTCATACGTATTCTGGCTCTGCTCTTTCCTGCCGCTGGCCGGCCTGCTCACGATCTTCCTCCCCAGGATGCCGGATCACCTCAGCAAATAGCTCCGCTCCTTCGTCTTGGAATGACGCGTGGCGGAAGCTCGGTCCTCCCTGATTTCCGTTTGAAGCCCGGGGCTGCCACGCGGCAAGCTTCGACTCCGCGTGGTGTTCGGCATTAGCCCAACCGCCCCGTTCACCGTCGCTGATCTACAGGATATATCGGGATGCGGCGAACGCGATCCCATGAGCTTCCAATCCCTGACGCAGCGCCCGTGACGCCCGTCGTCGGGCGCGTCATGGACTAAGCACCTATCCGACAAGCTGAGCGAGAACCTGACCGTTGTGGTGGACGGTATCGACGGCCGTCGCGCCAGGATCGCGCTCGACGCGCGGAATAATCGCCCCTTGACACCCCACGCAACAATCTTGGTAGTATGGTCCTACCATAGAGGTGATGTCTTGAAGGGTAAGTTCAGCCCAGCGCCGAAAGCTGCGCAGCGTCAAAGCGACGATGTCGTTCGCGCCATCCTGGCCATGCTGGAGCGCGGCGAATTGCACGAAGGCGATGTGCTGCCGCCGGAACGGGAATTGGCGCAGCAATTCGATATCGGCCGCAATACGCTGCGGGAGGCCATCAAAGTATTGCAGGTCTATGGCGTGGTCGATCGCTCACCGCGTCTTGGCACCGTGATCAAGAGCGCGAACCTCGATCACATCATGGGTGTGGCTTTTTCCAGCATGCCGCTGACCCGTGAGACATTCGACGATATCCAGGAATTCCGACAGGTTCTGGAAAGCGGGATCGCTTCCCGCGTGGCCGAGCGCTGCGGACCGGAGACCATAGAAAAACTGGAAGCCATCAACAGGAACATGGCCAGCGCCGGCGACCTGCGCGAGCAGGCCGCGCATGATTATCAATTTCACGCGCTGCTGATCGATCTGGGTGGAAATGCCGTGCTGAGCCGGACCTACCGGGTGCTGGGCGAGCCGATTCAGCGGCTGATGGAACTGGGGAAGAATGCCCGCGGAACGGACGCGGCCTTTCGGCAACACCAAGCGCTGATCGAGGCGCTCCGCCAGCGCGACGTCGAAGCTTACGGCCGGTTGCTGGCCAGGCACCTTGCCCATGGGCGCCGATATCTGCCCGAGCAAAGCAGGAACAAGGATTGAAGATGCAGATCGGATTGGGGCTTTATCGCCACCTGCTGACGCCGGACAATTATACCTTCGCCCGCCAAATGGGTGTGGAGCAGATCGTTGTCCATCTCGAAAATTATCTCGGCTCGTCCGATGAAGGGGGCGTCGCGCTGTCGCGCGGCGACGATGATGGCTGGGGCGAGGCGGATAATGGCGACTGGAGCTATGAGCGTCTCAGGGGTCTGGTGGATGAGCTTGGAATCCATGGCCTCAAGATAGCGGCGATAGAAAATTTTGCCGTTCGGCAATGGCACGACGTGCTGCTCGCCGGCCCCCGGCGCGACGAGCAATTGGCCCAATTGCAGCAGATTATCCGCAATGTCGGCCGGGCCGGCATTCCCTGTATCGGCTACAACTTTTCGCTGGCCGGGGTCTGGGGCTGGGATCGTGGTCCGTTCGCGCGCGGCGGGGCGCTTAGCGTGGGTTTCAACGCCGACAATATCGACATAGACCAGCCCATTCCCGACGGCATGGTGTGGAACATGCGCTACCGGCCCGGCGAAGCTGGCAAGACCCTGGCGCCGGTCAGCTCCGAGCAATTGTGGGAGCGCTTCGCCTATTTCCTCAAGGCCGTCCTGCCGGTGGCCGAGGAGGCCGGGGTCATGCTGGCGGCCCATCCGGACGATCCGCCGATGCCCGCGCTGCGCGGCATGGCAAGACTGGTCAACGAACAGCACAAATACGACCGACTGATCGCCCTCGACCCCCGCCCCGCCAATGGCCTCGAGCTATGCCTGGGCAGCCTGCAGGAAATGCCGGGAAGCGATGTTTATGCGGCAGTCGACAAATATTCGCGCGAGAACCGCATCGGCTACATTCATTTCCGCAATGTCGTGGGCAAGGTGCCGAACTATCGCGAGGTCTTCGTGGATGAGGGCGACCTCGACATGGCCAAGGTTATGGCCATCCTAAAACACAATAATTTCAAGGGCTTGCTGATCCCCGACCATACTCCGGAACTGCATTGTAACGCGCCCTGGCACGCGGGCATGGCCTATGCGATCGGCTATATGCGCGCCCTGCTGGCCACGGCCTGAGGAGGAGCCATGAATTTTTCAACGAGCCTTGTAGGCGCTGCCGGCCGGCGCTGGGGCAGTCAGCGCGGACACCGCGACTGGCTGCTGGGCCAAGCCTATGACCTGATCGACTTCTACCAGCGAAACTGTCCCGATCCGCGCGGCGGCTTTTACGACCTCGATGAGCTGGGGCAGCCCCTGGCGACAGGTTGGCCCCCGGGCCCGGAGCCAGCGCGGGCATTGTTCGCCACCGTGCGCATGGTGCATTGCTTTGCCATCGCGCATCTGATGGGCCGGCCCGGCGCCGACGATATCGTCGATCACGGGATGAAGTTCCTGTGGGACGGCCACCGCGACACGGTGCATGGCGGCTATCACTGGAGAACCGGCTATGGCGGGCCGGTCGATGCGAGCAAGCAGGCTTATGGCCATGCCTTTGTGCTGCTGGCCGCGGCCAGCGCCAAGAGCGTGGGCCATCCCGATGCCGACCGCTTGCTGGACGATGCCACCAATGTGCTGCTGGACCGCTTCTGGGAGCCCGAACATGGCGCGGCGGCCGAAGAATTCAACGCCGACTGGACGCCGATTGCCGGATATCGCGGCCAGAATTCCAACATGCATCTCACCGAGGCCTGCATGGCGGCCTATGAGGCGACGGGGACTGTCCAATATCTCGATATGGCCCGCTCCATTGCCGACCTCATCATAAACCGCAAGACCCGGGAAAACGACTGGCGCCTGCCCGAGCATTTCCACCAGGACTGGAGGATCGACGCCGACTATGACCGCGACGTTTTCCGCCCCTACGGCACCACGGTGGGACATTGGCTGGAATGGTCCCGGCTGCTGCTGCAATTGTGGGAATTGAGCGGCCGGCCCGGCGACTGGAGCCTGGAGGCGGCGCAAACGCTGTTCCAGAAATCGATCCAGGAGGGCTGGGACCGGAAGAATGGCGGCTTCTATTTCACCTTGGATTGGCAGGGGCAGCCCCGGGATCGCGATCGCTATTGGTGGCCCTGTGCCGAAGGGATCGGGGCCGCGGCCTTCCTCGGCAAGATCACCGGCGATGCCTATTACGAAGAATGGTATCGGCGCCTGTGGAGCTGGACCGACACGCATCTGATCGATCATGTGGAGGGCGGCTGGTACCCGCAGCTTGGCGACGACCTCAAGCCCAAGACCGATCCGTGGTATGGCAAGCCGGACATGTACCATTCGTTTCAGGCCTGCCTGATCCCGCTTCTGCCGACCAATGGCAGCGTGGTCCACGGCCTGCTGCACTACGATTTCTGACCATGGCACAGCATTCTGCAACAGCGGCCCTGGTGACCGGCGGCGCCCGCGGCATCGGCAGGGCGATTTCCGAAGCCCTGGCGTCAGCCGGCCATGACATAATCGTTCATGCGCGTGGGGGTGGACCGGACCTGAAGTCATTCCTCGACCACCTGGCCGCGCGCTACGGGGTAAAAGCCCGATCGGTGACGGCGGACTTCCTGGCTCCCGGGGCCGTCGACGAGCTGTTCGATCAGCTCGACCGGATCGGCTGGCCCTTGGGCGTACTGGTCAACAATGCCGGATATGAAACCAATCACGCGGCCGAAGATATGCCGCAAGACGATTGGAACGGCGTCCTCCAGGTCAATCTTACCGCGCCCTTTCAGTGCAGCCAGCATGCGGCGCGGCTGATGAAGGGCGCGGGTGGGGTGATCGTCAACATCACCTCGATCCACGACAGCATCGCGCGTAAGGGCCTCAGTCATTACTGCGCCGCAAAGGCCGGACTGCGCATGCTCGGACATGCCTTGGCGCTGGAATGGGCGGAATATGGCATTCGCGTCGTCAATATCGGGCCGGGCGCCATCGAGACTGACATGAACCGGTCGGCCATCGAGGCGTTCGGGCGGCAAAAATTTGACGGCTGGATCCCGGCAGGACGTGTCGGAACGGTCGAGGACGTAGCGGCACTGGTTCGCTTCGTCTGCTCGAAGGAGGCTGGCTACATGACGGCCACCGATCTCTATGTCGACGGTGGCTATATGCGAAATCTGGTTCGCTACGACGACCGGCCTGGTCGCAGCTGAAGGAGAAAAGATGTTTACGGAACAAGAGCTGATCGGTGCCCTTCGGGAACGCTTGTTTACCGCCGTGGTCGGCGACGTGCTCGACAAGATGGGCTATTGCCGCCAATTCCTCCCCCAGGCCATCGCACCTTTGCGCCCGGATATGCGCATTGCCGGTCGGGCCATGCCCGTGCTGGAGGCGGACGTGTTCGATGAGATAGCCGATCAAAGCCGCGGCCCCCTGGGCAGGAAGTCCTTCGGACTGATGATAGAAGCGCTGGACGATCTCAAGCCCGGAGAGGTCTATATCGCGACCGGCGCGTCGTTCAATTATGCGCTTTGGGGCGAACTCATGTCGACCCGCGCGGTCCATCTACAAGCGGCCGGCGCGGTGCTCAATGGCTTCGTGCGCGATGCGGCAGGCATAGAGGCGCTGAATTTCCCCACCTTCTGTCGCGGCATCTATGCTCAGGACCAGGGGCCGCGCGGCAAGGTCATCGATTACCGCATACCGGTGGAAATCGGCGGTGTGCGGGTGACGCCCGGCGACCTGCTGTTCGGGGACCGCGAAGGGATGCTGGTCATTCCCGGCGCCGTGGAGCAGGCGGTGATTGCCGCCGCGCTCGAAAAAGCCTCGACGGAGAACCGGGTGGCGCTGGCCGTCCGGCAAGGCATGAGCGCCCGCGAGGCCTTCGATACGTTCGGTGTCCTCTAGCTAGCAGGCCGTGACGGCGATGGCATAGCTGGTGGACCAGGGACGGCCGGCCACCAGCGCGATGCCCGTCCTATGCCCGGCCCGGGACAGGGGATTGTCCCGGGCGAAAGCGGGCCCCAGATCAAAGGGGGCCGCGACCGGTTCGATGCCGATCGCGGTAAAGCGGCCATTCCAGGGATAGAAGGCGCGGCCGCGATTGGACAGCCAGAGCCCGCAGGAAGGCAGGTCGGCGGCCATCCAGCTCAGCGTGACCGCGTAGCGGTCTTCCTTGTTCCGCAGGGTCACCCGGCCATCGGTTCCGGTCGCCAAAAGCAGGTCCTCGCTGTTCCCGGCCAGCGGCAAAGCCCTGATATCGAGAGGCGCGCCATCGCGCCCCAGCAATTGCTCGACTGCCACGTCCCGCTGGTCCGGCGCAGCCGCGCTCCGTCCTGGCTCAACGTCGAGCGGGAAACTCCAGAGCCGCGCTCCCGGCCCCAATTCCAGCCGGGCGGCGCCCGCCTCGGCGGGAAGCCGGAAGACCGGATGCAGGCCAATCGGCATCTCCACATCCTGCCGCGCCAGAACGGTCAAAGTGAGCTCGATCCGGAGCTCGCTGGGATGAAACGCGATGCGGCGTTCAAGGCGCTCGATGGGATGATCGTGAGGATAGCGAATAGCGAGAGTGACGGCATCGTCCGACATTGCTTCGACCGACCAATCGTGGTTCGAAGCATAGCCGTGATCGTGCCGGTGCCAGTCGGGCTGCGAACCCGGCGACCAGTCTTCCGGCAAGCCGGCCGGCGAAGCCGCGCCGCCGAAGGGCACACAGGGCCATTCCCCGCGCAGGCGCCGAAGCAGAGGCGGGAGATCGGCCAGGCGCTCGGCGGGATCGTCCGACCAAGGCGCGACGGCGAAGGGTTGAACCCATCTGTCGTCCAGATGGAATTCCACCGGGCCTAGCATCGCTCCCGTGGCCTGCACCTCGCCGCGAAGGTTGGCGGTCTGCAGGCGGAGGCGTGCCGGCGTCGTCAACTGCGGCTCTCCAAGCCGCTCTGGCCGTCGTTGAAATATTCCGGATGCTCGGCGCGGATGGCTTCGATATCCACGAAGACCGATTTGAGATGCTCAGCGATGCTGGCCTCCGCTCGCGCGCTGTCGCGGGAGCGGATGGACCGGTAGATGTCGGTATGTTCTTCGGTGATGTGGAGCATGCGGGCCTTGCTCAGAAGCGACAGGCGACGGACGCGGTCCATGTGGAACTTGGCTTCCCCGACATCCTCCCAGATCGATTCAAATCCGGCCGCCTTGGCGATCAAGGCATGGAACTGATCGTCCGACTGCATGAAACTGCGATCGTCGCCCAGATTGGCAAACGTTTTCTGCAAGGCGATTTCGCGCTCGATCTGGCTGCCGATCTCGGGCGTGAAATTGGTAGCGGCAAGGCGCGCCAGGGGACGTTCCAACGCATCGCGGATGAAACGCGCCTTGGCCACCCGCTGGATGCTGATTGGGGACACCAGCGTGCCGCGTTGCGGATATACGTCCACCAGGCTGCGCCGGGCCAATCTTGCCAGGGCTTCGCGCACCGGAGTGCGCGACACACCCAGTTCGGTCGCCAAACGCGCCTCGGACATTTCGTCGAAAGGCTTGAGATCCATGTCCATAATGCGCTCGAGCAGATGATCGTGTACCTGCGAAGCGATGGAACTGCGATCCTGGCGGTGCAGCCCCTGCATATCTCTGAGACCGGTCAGATTCATAACGACCCTCAACGCCTCGTCAGTTCGACAATTGCAGGCCGGACATGAAGTATTTCCGGAGCAACACAAAGAGAAGAACGGTAGGAACGCTGCTGATCAAGCTGGCCGTAACCACCACATTGGGTCCGGAGGAAGCATAAGTTCCCTGGAGTGACTGCAAGGCCGTCATGATGGAGCGTACCTCTGGCCCGCTGGCCAGGATGGAGGAGAAGAGCAGGTCGTTCCAGATGAAGGTGAATTGCAACAGAAACAGCGCCAGCAGCGGCCCCCTGGCATTGGGCAGGATCATGGACGTGAAGATGCGCCATTCGCTGGCGCCGTCGATGCGGGCGGCCTCGTCGATCTCGCGGCTGATCGCACCGAAGAAATTGCGCAGCACCAGCAGCGGAAAGGGGATGCACAGCGCGGTATAGATCAGCAGCATGCCCAGCCAACTGTTCATCAGGTTCATGCGCTGATAGCCGAAGAAGAGAGGCACCAGATACATCTGGAACGGGAACAGGGTCCCGGCGAAGATGACCATGAACCAGACATTGGCACCGCGTACACGCAGACGGGTAAGGCCATAGGCCGCCCCGGCCGCCAGCGCCACGGCCAGCGCCGAGCCGAACAGTCCATAGGTCAGGGAATTGAAGGAAGCCTGCCCCATGCCGGCGCGGGTCCAGGCCTGAACGACGTTGTCCGCAAACGGCGCAAGCGAACGGGGAAGTTCCAGCACGTTGGAATTGAGATATTCCTCGGTGGATTTGAAGATGGTGACGAACAGATAATAGAACGGCACCAGATAGGCGGCCAGCAGCACGATGGCGATGACCAGGCGCGGCACGCTGCGTTTTTTACCGCGCCGCTCCTTTGCTATCAGGGCCTGAATGAAGGCGGTGTCGTTTGCATAGACTGCCATGGCCGGTTCCTCAGCGAATGCGTTGTTCGACACGGCTCTGCATGGTGGTCAGCGCCCAGCTGACGATCACCACCATGGCGCTCAGGACCACGGCGATGGCTGCGCCATAGGCCCAGCTGCTCTTGCCGAACGTTTCGTAATACATGTAGACGGCCAGCGAAAGCGTGCGCTGTCCCGGATAGCCGGTGGCCATGACCCAGAGCAGGTCGAAGGCGGTGAAGCCGGCGACGACGTTGAGAATGGTCACGACAAAGACGGTGGGCAGCAGCAGCGGCCAGATGATGTGGCGGAAGATCTGCCAGTTCGATGCCCCGTCGACACGCGCCGCCTCGATCGGGTCACGAGGGATGGCGGCGAGACCGAGCAGCAGCAGCACCATGTTGATGCCCAGGGTCTGCCAGGCGAAGGTGAAAATGATGGCCGGCGTTATGGTGTTTGCCTCGAACAGCCAGCCGAAGTCATTGGGCTGGCCGGTCACGGCGCTGGAAATGGTGTTGATGACGCCATGTGGCGCATAAACATAATACCAGAGCGTGCCAACCGCCGTCGGCGCCAGGACGCGCGGCAGGAAGAACAGGCTCTTGAAGGTTTCCTCGAAAGGGATGCCGCGCAGCAGCATGGCCAAACCCAGGCCGAAGGCCAGCGGGAGCACCAGCGCTCCGACAACCCACATGCCGGTATTGATCATCGCCTCGGAAAAGTAAGGGATACCGATCAGACGCTGGTAGTTGAGCAGGCCGGCAAATTCGTCCAGGCCGGAAAAGCGCTGCCAGCGCGTAAAGCTCAGGATGATATTGAAGACCACCGGCGCGAGCAGGAAAACGCCCACCATCAGCAAAGCCGGCGCCATGAAGAGCAGGGCAACGCGTCCCGATCGGCGCATGGCGGCCGTCTCGCGCCTTTTGGCCTCTTCGAGAATGGCCGGTGCCATGATGGGCGTGGCTGGAATGGACATCAAACTACCTCGCGCAAAAGCGGGAGGGCGGCCGGCAAGTGCCGGCCACCCCATATCGTTTTACTGATAGGCCCAGTAATCGGCATTGAGCGTCTGCATGTCATCCATGATCCGCTGGGCATTGTCAGCCGTGGGGTTGAGCATGAAAGCGCCCAATTGGGACACCAGATCACCCTGTAGATCGGGCGGCACGGCTTCCCACCAGCGGACGATGCCGCGCGGCTGCTGGGCAGCCATCAGTTCGTTGACCTCGGCCACGATGGCGTTGGGAGCATCGGACTGGATATTGCCGTTATAGATGCCATTGGCTTCGCCAAGGGCGTTGCCGGCCGCGGGCGACATCAGGTAATCGACCGCAGCCGAAAGCTCGGGCTGCTGCTCGAGAGCCTGTCTGGACACCACGATCGGCGCCGTTTCCACGATGATGGAATTCTCGACCTCGGGGGTGACGGTGGGCATGATGAAGGCCCCGAAATCCTCGCCGGGCTCCATGCCCTTGGTTTCGAGCACGCCGGCGGCCCATTCGCCGATCAGCCACATGGCGGCCTCGCCATTGACGAAGAAGCGGGTATCGTCCTGCTCGCGCGGATCAGTGAAATAGCCGCGTTCGTAGAAGTCGACCCAGATGTCGAATGCCGCCTTCACCTCGGGGCCGTTATAGGGAACGGTGCCATCAGTGAGGCCTACAAAGGCGTCGGGATCGGTGCGGATCATCAGTTCGGAGAACCAGATCAGGCCCATCCAGCCGCCGACATTGGGGGCGTTGAAGGGAGTATATCCGGCGGCCTTCAGCGCCTCGGCTGCCGCGGTCAGTTCTTCCCAGGTTTGGGGAGGATTGTCGATGCCGGCGGCCTCGAAGGCTTCCTTGCTGTAGAGCACCGGCCAACGGGCGACATTGAGGGGCACGGCATAGGGAACGCCGTCCACCGAGACCTGAGCCTTTTCCGCCTCGGAGAAATATCCTTCGGCGATGGCCTTGTCCCATGCTGCGGAAAGGTCAGCCACCTGCCCGGTTTCGACCAGGCTGTCGAGCTGCTTGCCGTTCCACCAGGTGAACAGCGGCGGGGTATTGCCACCGGCAATGGAGGATTGCACGAAGGCCTGATACCGATCCGTCGGCGTCTGCAATTGCGGGCTGATATTCAACCCCGATGCTTCGGACGCACCATCGGAAAGGGCCTGAAAACCGGTCTCCCAGCCGTTCTTGTCGTAACTGAAGCTGATGTCTTGTGCCGTAACGGCAGTGCCTGTAGCGGCGAAAATCGCCGCCGAGGCAAGCAAAGTTCTATACTTCATGCTCTCTCTCTCCCAGTTGAGCTTACTTCCATAGGGCGCAGGCCCGGTCCTATTGCTTGCGGACCGATTCCTCCGTTTTCGCGTCGAACAGGTGGACGCGGCTGCCGTCGAGGCGCAGGCGAATGGTTTCGCCCGTCTCGACAATGCGCGGCCGCTGCATCCTGGCGACGAGTTCTGTTCCTGCGACGGTGAGGAATAGAAGACTTTCATTGCCGAGCATTTCCGCGAAGCCGACCTGGCCTTCGGTATCGGCGCCCATTTCCGGCGCCTGGCCGTGACCTTCCGGAACGATATCCTCCGGGCGCAGCCCGATCGTGATCGCTTCTCCTTCGGCGGGCAGGTCGAAATGTTCGGCATTGATGGGAATATCGACATTGCCCGCACGGACGGCCACGCCGCCCGGCCCGCGCACGATGGTCCCGTCGATGAAATTCATCGACGGCGCGCCGATAAAGCCGGCAACGAACTTGTTGCGCGGGCGCTCGAACACATCGAGCGGCGTACCCGTCTGCTCGACCAGGCCATCGCGCAACACGACGATCTTGTCGGCCAGGGTCATGGCCTCGACCTGGTCGTGGGTAACGAAGATGACCGTGGCGGCCAATTGTTGCTGCAGGCGCTTGATCTCGACGCGTGTCTGGTTACGCAATTTAGCGTCCAGGTTCGACAGGGGTTCGTCGAACAGGAACACGTCGGGTTCGCGCACCATGGCGCGGCCGATGGCGACGCGTTGGCGCTGTCCGCCGGACAACTGGCTGGGGCGCCGCTCCATATAGGGGCCCAAGCCCAGCATGTCCGCCGCCGCATCGCAGCGACGCGCAATTTCTTCATTGCTGGCGCCGCTGATCTTGAGGCCGAAACCGAGATTGTCGCGCACCGACATGTGCGGATAAAGCGCGTAGGACTGAAACACCATGGCAATGCCGCGGTCCCGCGAGGGCACGTCGTTGACGACGCGGTCGCCAATGGTGAGGCTGCCATGCGAAATGGTTTCCAGTCCTGCGATCATGCGCAGCAAGGTGGACTTGCCGCAGCCCGAGGGACCCACGAAAACGCAGAAAGTGCCGTCCTCGATATCCAGGTCAACGCCCTTGATGGCCAGATAATCGCCATAGAGCTTGACCATGTCACGCAGTTTTACCGAGACCATCAGGCACCTCCGGATAGGGATTCGGGCGTGGCGAAGCGCATCTCGGGATGGATGGCGTACCAATCGGGACGTTGCGGGTCGCGATCATAGGCGTAGCCACCGACCTCGCGGAAATATTCGGCATATTGATCGAGCTTGGCCCGGTCGACTTCGACGCCCAGTCCCGGCCCCTCCGGCAGGCGAATGGCGCCGTTCTCGTAACGCAGCTTGCCACCCACGATGATGTCGTCGACCAGGTGATGGTAATGCGCGTCTGCGGCAAAGCCCAGATTGGGCAGGGCCGCGCCCAGATGCAGCATGGAGGCGAGCTGGATGCCCGCTTCCCC
The DNA here is from genome assembly GCF_030285925.1 of Devosia sp. YIM 151766. Taxonomy (NCBI): domain Bacteria; kingdom Pseudomonadati; phylum Pseudomonadota; class Alphaproteobacteria; order Hyphomicrobiales; family Devosiaceae; genus Devosia; species Devosia sp. YIM 151766. Next base: position 984,747 of record NZ_CP127251.1, read on the forward strand.
CGAAGAGTGCACGCTGGCACCGAACTGGAAGGCTTCCAGGATCTGACCGGCGCGATAGGCCTGGCGCAGGCCGCCCCAGAAGGTGGTATCGAGCAAGACGACGTCCACCGCCTCGAGGCGGATATTGGCGGCGAGGTGCTCGAAGTTCACCACCACCACATTGGTGGCTGTTGGAATGCTGATGCGCTGGCGCAAGCGGCGCATGCCTTCGAGGCCGAAGCAGAAATCTTCGAGATAATCGTTGCGGATATCGGCCACGGCCTCGGCGACCCGAATGGCTTCTTCTACCGTCCAGGCATTGTTGGGATCGAGCCTGAAGCTGTCGCCGGGAAAGGCGTCCGCCAGCGCGCGATAGACTTCGATGTCATGGTCCGGGCTGAAAACACCGCCCTTGAGCTTGTGGGTGGTAAAGCCGTTGGCGGCCTTCTGCCGGCGCGCCTCGGCGACGATTTCGTCCGGACTTACCTCGCCTCCATGGCTTTCGCCCGGATAGCGATAGAACAGGTAGCTGGCAAAGGGGATGGTTTCGCGCAGGGCGCCGCCGATCAGATCGCAAGCGCGGATGCCCAGCGCTTTGCCGGCCACGTCCATGCAGGCCATTTCGATCGCGGCATGCAATTGCATGCGGTTGTTGTAAAGGCCGGCGACGGGATTCATTATTTTCCAGCGCAACTGCTCGAGCTGCAGCGGATCGTGCCCCTTCAGATAGGGCAGCAGGGCGCGCACGCTTTGTTCGGCGGATTCGCCCCCACCGCCCATTTCGCCCCAACCCGAAAGGCCGTCGTCGGTCACAACTTCGACGATGGTGCGCACGAAACGCCCCCAATGGGCGCCATGCGCATGACGCAGCGGCGCCTCGAGCGGCAGGGCAATGGTCGTTGCCTTCAGATCGACGATCTTCATGCGCCGCTCTCCTCGGTCTGGGGGGCGCCGCCGATCCGCGACAGAACCCCGCCATCGACGCGCACAGTTTCGCCGGTCATGAACGAAGCCTCTTCCGACAGCAGGAACGCGATCACGCTGGCCACTTCTTCGGGGCGGGCGCGGCGGCCGAGCGGATGCATCTCATCGACCGCGCGATTGAGTGCGGCGGGATTGGGGTCGAGGGCAATGGCATCTCGCAGCATCGGGGTGTCGACCGAGCCCGGCGCCACGCCATTGACGCGTACACCATGCCTGGCCTCATCCATGGCCATGCCGTTCACCAGACCCAGCAGGCCGTGCTTGGCGGCGACATAGGCGAGGGCGCCCGGTTGCGCAGCCATGCCCTGGATCGAAGCCGTCAGAACCAGTGCGCCGCGGCTTTTGCGCAATGCCGGCATCGCAGCCTTGGCCACCAGGAAGGCGCCGGTCAGGTTGACGTCCAGCACTTCATTCCACAGCGCCAGGCTGGTCTGCACCACATCGCCATACCGCTGGATGCCGGCATTATGGGACACCCCGTCGAGCCCGCCGAAACGGTCGACCGCCATTGAGACGGCCCTGTCGCAATCTTCCAGGCTGGCAACGGATCCGGCGCTGGCAGCGACATTGTCGCCCAGTTCGCGCGCGGCGGCCTCAAGCGCATCGGCATTGACGTCCATCAGGACGAGCCGGTGTCCGCGAGCGGCGTGCAGCTCGGCCACGGCGCGACCGATGCCCATTGCTGCGCCGGTGATCAGAATTGTGCGTGCGGTCATATTCAATCTCGAAAACCTCTTGCATGCAGTTTGTAGTTCTACCATACTACCACTGTCAACGCTTAATGAGCGACGGGAGGCATCATTGGCGCTTTATGCTGCGGCGGGGAGTCTGACGCGTTCGGCGCCTCAGTTTGCCCAGGCGAATGGGGCAGGGGTGACGCTGTGCCGTTTCGACGACGAGGCGGGCATATTGACCCCCTGCGCCGCGCCCGTGCGGGTCGAGGATTCGACCTGGCTTGTCGCCGACCCGGCGCGCCGCCAGTTTCATGTGGTCACCGATTGCGACGATGGCCGGCAGAGCGCGCTGGCCAGCCTGCAATTGGCGCGCGAGACAGAGGCATTGACCTCGCTTGGCAGCGTGCCGGCCGGTGGTCACGAAGGATGCCACGCAGTGCTGTCGGCAGATGGCGGCGCCGTTTTCGTCGCCAATTATGGCGGGCATCGCGCCGGCGGCATCCAGGCCGGGCTGGCGATCGTTCCTGTCGGCTCGGATGGGCCCCGTCCGACCATTGCAACCTTCGAGCACGAAGGGCATGGCCCCAATGCCGCGCGTCAGGAATCGCCGCATGCCCATTGTGTCCTGCAATCGCCGGACGGCCGGTTTCTATTCGTCGCCGACCTCGGCATCGATAAGCTGGTTGCATATGAGCTGTCCGGCGGCGCTCTTGCTCCCCGGCCGCGCCCCGAACTCGATGTGACCTTGCCGCCGGGCCTGGGCCCCCGCCACTTCGTTTTCGCTGCGGATGGCGCTCACCTTTATCTGGTCAGCGAACTGACGCCTGCGGTGACGACCCTGTCCTATGAGGCCGCGACCGGGCGGCTGGCGGTCGAGGCCAGCATATCGCTGGTCGCTGTCGAAGGGCAGAATGTGCAGCCTTCGGGCATCGTTCTGCATCCCGATGGCGTCCACCTGTTCGTCGCCTTGCGCCTGACCGACGAAATCGCGGTATTGGCCATCGACCAGCAGACTTCTCTTCCGCAGATCGTCGGACGTTATCCCAGCGGCGGCCGGACGCCGCGCGATCTTGCGCTTTCGCCTTCGGGCCGGTTCCTGCTGGTGTCCAACCAGGATGCTGACTGCATCACCATCTGGCCCGTTTCGCGGGGAGAGCTGGGCCCAAAGCCCAGTTCCTCGCTTGCCATCGGCACCCCCATGGCGGTGGCCCTAGCCGAATTCAACTGACCTTCAGCCTGTAACGCGCCGTCTATCCGGCCAAGGATTTGTCATGACTATCAAGGAACTGCTCGTTATCAACCATACCCATACCGATTTCGGGTATACAGACTACGCGGACACGCTGTTCCGCCATCAGCGCGACATCATCGACGATGCGCTTGACCTGGTGGATCATGAGCAGGGCCGGGACCCCGATTCGCAATTCAAGTGGACCTGCGAAGTCAGCGCTATCACCGCCGACTGGTTCCGCCATGCCTCGGACGCCCAGAAGGACCGGTTTCGCGATCTTTATGGCAAGGGCCTGGTCGGCGTCGGCGCCATGCCTGTCCATTGGACCCCGCTGATCAGCCCGGCCAATGCCATTCGTTCACTCAAGCATTTGCATCTGCTTAAGCAGGAAGGGGTCGAGGCCAAGATCGCCATGCAGTGCGACGTCAACGGCCTTGGCTGGTTCTGGTCAGATATCCTGCTCGATCTGGGCGTCGAGGGCTTCCTGCTCGAGCCCAATCCGCACCGCGGGATGCGTTTCAACGACATGATGCGCATTTTCAACTGGAAGACGCCGAGCGGCCGTGAATTGTTCACCGTGCATGGCTGGCACTACTCGGTCGGCGTCAACACCTTCTTCTTCGGCGACGATGACATGGAGCGCACGCAGAGCACGATCGACCGCGTTCTGGGCGAACTCGACAAGCGCGGCCAGTATCCTTTCGATAAAGCCATCCTCCCGGTCACCAACCCGGCAGCCCCGGACAATGGTTTCGCCACGCGCGGCATTTCCGATTTCATCGAGCGCTGGAATGCCGAAGGCCGTACGCCGCGCCTGCGCATGGCGACGGTTGAACAGGCAATGTCGGAAGTTCGCGATAGCGTGGCCAAGAGCGGCGTCACGCTCGACAGCCATGCCGGCGACTGGTCAGACTTCTGGGTCGATGGGGTCGCTTCCACCGCCTATGAAACCATGCTGGCCCGCTCGGCCGAGCGCCTGCTGCCGGTCATCGATCTTCTGGCCGGCTTTGCCGAGAAGGGCGACACGACGCTGCTGGACAAGGCGGCCGAAGAAATCCAGTACTATGATGAACACACCTGGGGCGCCTTCTGCTCGGTGCACCGGCCGGATTCCCCCTTCACCCGCATTCAGTTGAGCTGGAAGACCGCACGCGCCCATAACGGCTTCGCGCTGGCCCAGGAAACGGTGCGCAAGGAAGCGCAGAAGCGGGTGCGCGAAGTGGTGGATGGCAATGTGGAAGGCGATTTCCGCCTGCGCCGCATCGACCGTCATGGCGACAAGGGGCCGACCTCGCGTGGCCTGCCCATGCCGGTGTCCGAACAGTCCTATTACGTGATGAATCCGTCCTCGGTGGCGCGATCGGTCTATTGGCCGGTTCTGCACGACCATGCCGGCTCCTCGCCGCAGACCATTCTCGACGCCTATGTGTCGGAGAAATATCTCACCGGCATGCAGGTCCGGGACGGCGATCTGCCTTCCGAAACCCATGTGATCGCCGTCGACCTGCCGCCCTTCGGCGAAGCGGTGGTCAAGCCGGTGCCGGTCCGTCCGGCCGGCGGCATCTCCTCGGGCGCGACCTGGATCGAGAACGATCGCTACCGGCTCGAAATCGATCCGCGCGATGGCTCGCTCAAATCGCTGTTCGACAAGCAGGCCAGCCGTGAATGCGTCTCGGGCGAATATCCGCTGGGCCAGGTGCTCTACGAGACCCTGCAAAAGCCGGGCGCGGGCCGTTTCGCCACCTTCGGCGGCGATTACGACTGGAGCCACATGGAAACCGTGGTTTGGCCGGAAAAGACGGAATTCTCGCGCCGCTCCGCGGACAAGGTCGTGGTTGATGCCGTGCGGCAGAACAGCATGGGCATTGAGATCGGCTTGACGCTCGCCTGGTCGCATGGCGACACCATGACCGTCACCTATCGCCTGCCGCATCAGGGCCAGGGCATCGAAATGGATACCATGATCCACAAGCTGCCCGTGACCACCCCGGAATCGCTATATGTGTGCTTCGGCGCCCCGGGTGGTTCGCCCCAGATCCGGCTCGACGTGGGCGACCGGATCATCGATCCGGCAACCCAGCAGGTGCCGCTGTCCTGCGAAGCCTGGATCGGCATTCAGGGCTTTGCCGCATTGGGCACCGATGCCGGGGCGCTGGTCGTGGCATCGCCCGACGCGCCATTGGTGCAGCCCTTTGGCATCCAGACGGAAAATGCCGGCTCCGGCCGCAAGGGCAATGATCCGAGCCTGGCGTTCTGGGTGTTGAACAATCACTGGGACACCAACTTCGCCCTGACCCAGAGCGGCGGCATCCCCGCCCGGTTCCGGCTGCTGCCGCAAGCGACGCTCGATATCAAGGAGGCCCGCAGCTTTGCCGAAACCACCGGCACCGCGCCGGTGATCGTCCGTGCCTATAATTCGCAGACACGCGAGGCGGCGCCGCTGCTGCGCGTGGACGGCAATGACGAGGTAATTACCCGGATCCGCAAGGCCTGGGACGGGGATGGCATCGTGGTGACCCTGGTCAACCAGAGTGACCGGTCGACGGATTTGGCGCTGGAACTGCCCGGGCATGACTTTGCCCAGGTGCAACTGGTCGATCCCATGGAGCAGGTCGTGTCCGATCAGGACCTCAAGCGTGAGGGCAGTGCCGTGCGTCTCACAATGGCCGCGGGCGGCACCACCTATCTGCGCTTCGCGCGCTGATCGCGACGGCTGGCGCCCACGGGTGCCAGCCATTCTATCCGAAAAGTGAGAGCCAGCATGACCATTCGTGAAATCCGACTCGTCAGTCATACCCATACCGATTTCGGATTTACCGACTACCCGGATACCGTTTTCCGGCACCACAACCGGATCATCGACCGGGCGATCGAGGTTTGCGAAGCCGAGGCTGGCCGCGATGATGCCGCCCAATTCCGCTGGACCAGCGAAGTTGCGGCCATCACCGAAAACTGGCTGCGCACGGCCAGCAGCCGCCAGATCGACCGCTTCCTGGCCCTGCACCAGCAGGGCAAGATGGGCGTTGGCGGTATGCTGGTGCATTGGACGCCCCTGGTCAGCCCGGCCAATGCGGCTCGATCCATGCGCGCCATCGATCGCTTGCGGCGCGAATATGGCCTGACCGTGGACGTGGCCTGGCAGTGCGACGTCAACGGGCTGGGCTGGCATTGGGTGGACCTGCTGCTCGACATGGGCATGAAGGGCATGGTGCTGGCGCCCAATCCGCATCGCGGCATGCCATTCGAGACCCAGCAGCGCATGTTCAACTGGCAGGCGCCCTCCGGCCGGACACTCCCGGCGCTGCATGGCTGGCACTATTCGGTCGGCGCCTGGGGATTTTTCCTCGGCGATGACGACATGAACAAGACCCAGGCCGCCATCGACCGCATGCTGGCCAATCTCAAGGCCCGAGGCGGATATGAACACGAGACCATCCTGTGTCAGGTGACCAATCCCGCGGCTATCGACAATGGCTTTCCCACCAATATTTCGGCCTTTGTCGAGCGCTGGAACGCCGAAGGGCGCCAGCCCTTCCTGCGCCTGTCGACGCTCGACCAGGCCTTTGACGGCCTGCTGGCCGATCCGACCATGGAACGGGCCCCCACCTGGACCGGCGACTGGACCGATTACTGGGCCGACGGCGTCGGCTCCACCGCGTTCGAAACCGCATTGGCGCGGGAAACCGAACGGCATCTGCCGGCCCTCGACCTCATCGCGGCCTTGCGTGAAAAGGGCGAACACAGCCTTCTCGACAAGGCGATGACCGCCCTGCAATTCTACGACGAGCACACCTGGGGCGCGTTCTGCTCGGTGATCGTGCCCGATTCCCCCTTCAGCCGCTCGCATTTGAGCTGGAAGACCGGCAGAGCCTTCGAAAGCTTTGCGCTGACGCAGGAAGTGCTGGCCGATGAAGCCCGCGATCTGGCCCGCGAGCGGACCGGCGTGGCGGTGGAAAACGACATTCCCATCCGTCGCGGAACGACCGGAAAGATGCCGGTCGAGGAGCAGTCCTATTGGGTGCTGAACCCCACGTCCAAACCCATGCGCCTGCGCTGGCCGGTCACTTGGGATTATGGCGGGGCGGCGCCCCAAACCATCCTTCACGCCTATCTGAGCGATGAATATCATCAGGACATGAAGGTGGATCAATCCGGCTTTGCCAGTTCGGAAACCCATCTGCTGAGCGCCGATCTGCCACCCTTTGGCGAGGCGATCATCAAGCCGACCGCCGCAAGCCCGCAGGGCGCAGGCGGAGCGGGCTGGATCGAAACGGCCCAGACCCGGCTCGAGATCGATCCCCGCGATGGCAGCATTGCCAGGCTGGTCCGGCGCAGCGATGGCCGTGACTGGCTCGCCGGCTCGGAAGGGCTGGGACGGCTGGTCTACGAGGATCTGGTTGACCCTTCGCGTGGCCGGGCCAGCATTTTCGGCGAGACCGGGGAATGGCAATATGACTGGTCACGTCTCGAAACCATCGCCTGGCCCGACACGGCGCCGAAATTCAATCGCCGCACCGCGCCGGACGTGGTCGTCGGGCAGGGACGGCAGACCATGTTCGGACCCGAGATCGATGTCGATCTCGCCTGGCCGCATGGTGACAAGGCACGGATCACCTACCGGCTTGCCCCGGATACCGATCGTGTCGACATGCGCGTCAGCGTCGACAAGATTGCCGTCGTCGATCCCGAATCCATGCATCTGCTGTTCCACGTTCCGGGGACCGATCCGCAATTCGAGGTGGATGTGGGCGATCAGGCCATCGCCGTCGACAGCGAACAGATTCCCGAATCGAGCCGCGCCTGGGTGACGTTGCAGAAATACGCGGCGGTCGCGACGAAGCAATCGGCGCTGGTCGTGGCATCGCCCGACGTGCCCTTGGTGCAGCCTGGCGGCATCCACACCGATCGGGCGACCCGGCCCGATCTGTCGCAGCCGGCCCTCGCTTTCTGGCTTTTCAACAATCATTGGGACGTCAATTTCGCTGCCGCCCAGACTGCCCAGAAGCTCACTTTCCGCTTCGCGCTGCAATTGAGCGACCGGCACGACCCGGCCGCCGCCCGTCTGCTCGCCGAACAGGCCAGCATGCGGCCGATCATCGTGCGGGCCTACGATGCCGCACCCAGGGCCGCCACGCCCCTGCTGACCCTCAGCGATCCGGCCCTCGACATGCGCATTCAGCCTTCCGATAAGCCGGGAAGGTTCATGATCACACTGATCAACCCAGAGGACCGCGAAATAATGACGACATTGTCAATCGCCGGAAAAACCATCAAGTCGCTGCAACGCGTCAATCCGGTCGGATTGCCGATGGGCGATGATATCGGCGATGGCGCCTCGCTGAGCTTGCAACCGCGATCGACGAAGAGGCTGACCGTCCTGCTCGATTGATCCTCGCGCTGGTGTCGGCGGATCGAGGAACGGGCCGAAATTAAGGAGACGGCCCGGTGTCATCCGGGCCGAACCCAGTCTAGAGTCGGACGACTTCGCCGGTATGGATCGACTCGTCGGCGGCCAGCACGATGCGAAGGCTGTTGACCCCGTCATTCATATGCGCGGTAAGATCGAGATCTTCCTTGATGGCCTTCAGCAGATAACGCTGCTCACGCTCACAGAGGTCGTCGTGATCCGGCTCGTCGGTCATGTCGATGCGCTCGTCAGGGCGCGACATGTCGGCGTAATGGCGTAGGATCTGGTTGGTCTTGGTATGAGCGTTGATGTCGTCCGACTTCACGCCAGACGCGTTTTCCGCCATGACTATGGAAACCGAACCCTTGGGGCCGAAAACGTCCTTCACGAAGAAGGCAGTTTCGCTGACCATCGGGCCCCAGCCGGCTTCATACCAGCCGACCGAGCCGTCATCGAATTGCACCTGCAGCATGCCATAGTTCTGCTTGGCGACTTCATCGGTGAGCCTGGCGCCGATCGCGTGCACCTTGACGGGCTTGGCGTCGGTCATCTGACACATGACGTCGACATAGTGCACGCCGCAATCGACGATGGGCGGGAAGCTGTCCATCAGGCGCTTGTGCCAGGACCAGGTTTCCCCGTTCGATTGCTGGTTGAGGTTCATGCGGAAGACCAGAGGCGTCCCGAGCTCGCGGGCGATTTCGATGAACTTGGTCCAGCTCGGGTGTTGGCGAAGGATATAGCCGATGACGAGTTTCTTGCCGGTGCGCTTGGCGGTTTCGACCACCCGCTCGGCGTCTTCCGTCGTCAGGGCCATCGGCTTTTCGACAAAGACATGGGCGCCAGCTTCCATGGCCTTGATGGCATAGGGCGCATGAGTGTCGGGGAGGGTGTTGATGGAAACGACGTCGGGCTTGAGTTCTGCCAAAGCCGTCTCGAAGTCGTTGTAGCGCGCCGCACCCGTCAGCGCCTCCGGCAAGTTGACGCTCTCGATGTGGCGAGTGCAGACCCCCGCCACTTCGAAGCCATCGATGCGTGTATAGGCCAGGGCATGGCTCATGCCCATATTACCTAGACCCACGACCAGAACACGCAAAGCGCTCATGTCGTTCCTCCTCAGTTGATGTGAATGATGGTGCCGGTGCGCGCGGATTCTTCTGACGCCAGACAGGCCTGCAAGGCGCCCGCCGCGTCTTCCGGACGACCGAGATCGGGGCGCTCGCCTGCCAGAGCCTTGCGCGTGAAGTAGACGAATTCATCGCGCAGGGCGCCGCCGCGGACGCCGTCGAACATGGGCCAGTAGGTCGTGTCGGGGCTATGCAGCTTGTTGTTGTCGACAATGGCGAGGTTGGGGAAGGTATCCTGGATATGGATGATGCCTTCCGTGCCGATGATGGACATGCGCTCATCAATGTCGAACGGGGTCTTTTCCGGCATGCACCAGACCGTCTCCAGCGTTGCCGTTGCGCCCTTGGCGAAGCGGAACATGGTCTGGCCGATGTCGGGGTGCTTGAGATTGCGGATCGACGTCGTCTGGGCATAGGCCGAAACGATCTTGTCGCCGGTCAGCCAGAGCATGATGTCGGTGTCGTGGATGGCGTCGCCCACGATCGGCCCGATCTTCTGCAATATGGTCGGCGTCCAGGCGGCCGGAATGTTACGGCGCGAGGAGAGGGCGACGATGTTGCCGATACGGCCTTCATCGATAGCCTGCTTGGCCATGCGATAGCGCGGATTGAAGCGTACCACGTGTCCAATGAAGAGAATGCCTTTTGAGGTCTGCGCGGCCTCAACGATTTTCCGCGCATCTTCAACGGTGGAGGCGATCGGCTTTTCGAGAAAGACATGCTTGCCCGCCTTGAGCGCGGCGATGGCCGGCTCGGTGTGCTGATCCCACATGGTGCAGATGGAGACCGCGTCGATGTCCGGGTCCGCAAGCATGTCGTTATAGTCGGTATAGAGCTTGCTGACGCCAAACTTCTGGCCTTGTTCGGCAAGGCGCTCGGGCGTGCGCGTGCACAGCGCATCCAGCTTCAGATTGGGAATTCCTATGATGGTTTCGGCGTGGATCTCCCCAAACCAGCCGAGCCCAACGATGCCAATTCGCAACTGCGACATTCTTTGTTCTCCCCTCACAGATCCTCGAGCGTAAGCTCGCGGGTCATCACGATATTTCCAGAACTGAGGCCGCAATCGACCGGTATGACGGCGCCCGAAACGGCGCTCGATGCGTTCGAGGCGAGAAAGCCAACGACGGACGCCACTTCTTCGGGTTCAACGATGCGGCCGAGCGGGTACCAGCGCTCTAGGGTTTTGAGGACATTGGGGTCCTTCTGCGCCCGCTCGCGCCAGAGTGGCGTGCGCACGGTTCCGGGCATAACGCAATTGCTGCGGATGCCGTATTTGCCCAACTCTTGGGCGAGCGTGCGGGTCATGGAGATCATCCCCGCCTTTGCGGCGGAATAGGCGGGGTCGCCCAGCGCGCTTTGGCCATTGACCGAGGCGATGTTGATGATGACCCCGGATTTTTTCGGCTTCATGCGCTCGGCGGCAGCATGGGCGCAGAAGAAGGCGCCGTTGAGATTGCCATTGATCTCCTCGACCCAGCTCTCGGGAGTGGTGAGGCGCAGTACGTGGTGATTGGAGTAGCCGGCATTGTTGATGAGAACATCGACTTGTTCGATCTCATCAAAGGCTGCTTCAACGGCCTCGGCGTCCCCGATGTCGAGCCGCAGAAACCGGGCTTTCACCCCTGCATCCTCCAGCGTGCTCATGGCGCCACCCGAGGTGACGGACTTATCCAGCCCGATGATCTCGGCGCCTCGCGCACCGAACCAGTGCGCGAGGCAAAGCCCGATGCCTCCTGCGGCTCCGGTGACAGCAACAGTCTTGCCGGTAAACTCCTGCATCACGACACCCGCGCCAGAGCTTCGCCGATCCATTCAAGGTTGCGGCGGCGCTGGTGGCCCCAATTATAGAAGGCAATGTCGGTCACCCCGGCTTTGACCACAGTGTCGACGGCCGAAAGGAACTCTGCCTTGCTCTCGATGTCCGGATAGCTCGGCCGAAAAATGCCGCGGATGGTAGTGTCGGATGGCAGGCGGTGCTTGAGATCGAAGACGTCGGCCGCGATGCGGGCAGCACTCGGCTCGTAGAAGCACGCTTCGATGATGCCGGATGTTTCTGCGATGGCCCTAAGGTTCGTCCCTTCATACCAGGCGCCGCCAGTGGGCCGCGCGACCGACGGAATGACTGCCACCTCGGCATCTTTGCGGACGCGGGCGCGAATTTCCCCGACAAGGCTCGTCACCTGTTCGGCGCGGAAATCGAGATAGGCCCGCAAGTCATGATTGGTCGCGACTTCGGCCAGCCAGAAAGCGCGCCCCATATCGTCGGGAATATCGACTTCGCTGTCGAGAAAGCTCTTTATGCGGCCTGCGACATAAGCCTTGAGGCGTTCCGCATCGGTGCCGCTTTTGGTGGCGGCACTGACGCAATGATCGCAGAAGCAGAGCCCCATCAGGCCCTCAAACATAGGATCCTGGCGCACAAAGCTCATCTCGTGGTGATAGCCATGCGCATATGGCGTGTAGCCGGGGGCTTCGAGCGAAAGGCCAGCGACCGGATAGCTTTCGGTGACATCCACACAAAGGCCGATGGCGTAGTCGCGGGCGGCCGGCGAGCTAGGGCAGAGATTGTAGAAATAGGGGTCGCCGAAGGCATTGCGGACGACGGCATCGGGATGCTTCATCCCGAGCGCGGTATTGTGCAACAGCACCAGCCACACATTGATCTTCATCCGCCCGTCATCGCAGAGCTCACCGAGAATATCGCGCTCAGCTAGGATCGAATTGGGCAGCGGCTTGATGGCGCCAAACCGGCTTTGGGTATGGCGGAAATAGGCGGTGCCGTCTTCCGGGAAATAGACCTTGCCGGACTTGCCCTGGGGGCGCAGGAATTTCCCCGCATGATAGGTCCCCGCCAGCGAGACGGTATCGAGCCCCATGTCCTTGAAGGCTGAAATGGACTCACCGACGCCATGGTCGGCCAGATCCCACGCATAGCTTAGGATGGCTCTGTAGCTCATTGTCCGAACCAGCCGTCCTTGAGATAGCGCATATATTCAAAGACCATGCCGTGCTTGAGCACGAAAGCGACTTCTAGAAAGTCCCCCACGATGAAGGGGGGGATCAGCACCTGATCGGCTTCGGCCAGACGCTTTTCCATGTCATCGATGCGATAGGCGACATGGGGATTGCTCTTGACGATTTCCGGCGTCGAGCTGTCAGGCTCATAGCGCAGAAATTCGATATGCTCAGGATGATTGCGCGGATTGGTGACCCACAGTCGCGATTGCTCGACCCAGTCTTCCTGCGGCTGTTTAACGGTCGTGGTGATGCCCACGTGGTCAAATTCGAACACGGCATTGCCTCTTCAGCAAAAAGAAGCGGCGGGGATAATCCCCGCCGCAGGCTTGATCAGAGAGTGGCTTCGATGGCGGCGATATCGACGGCCTTGTATTCGTCACGCAGCTCGAAAGCCTCGGCATCGGCCTTGACTTTGGCCTGGTCGAAGTCGTTGGCCCCGTCGATCAGCTCGTTGGTGACGACCTCGCTGGCCACGAGAGGCTGCGAGATCTGGCCGATTTCGTGAATGGCATCAAAATAGGTCTGCCAGCTGTCTTCCAGGTGCAGACCCCACTTGCCGCGCTTGTCCCAATGCGCATGCATCAAGCCGCTCTGCTGCATCAGCGATTCAACGGCGGTTTCCGGGTCCATCTGGGTTCCCAGGCCGGGGAATTCGTCCATGGCGATCTGGGTGGCAGCCGCCGGATTTAGCCAGCCGAATTCAAGACCCATTGCCCATCCGCGCAGATAACGGGTGTAGAGGTCCTTGAGTGCCGGATCCTCGAGATCGGAGGCGCGGACCACAAAGCTGTTGGCAGGGAACACCGACGCGTTCTTGCCCAGCAAATAGTCGAAATCAAAGCCCTGGCCACGCCACTGCGCCCTCAGGCCCTCCCAGGTCAGAGCAGCGTCGGCCTGGCCTTGGGCGAGGGATTGGGCCCAGGCCGCCACTTCGACATATTTGATGGTGCTGAGGTCCACGCCCGCTGCCGCCAGCATCGGGTCGGCGATGGATTGCCAACCGGCCGAACCCAGAACGATGGTCATCCCTTCCATGCCCTTCAGGTCTGCCGGTGCCTTGCCTTTCTGGAAAGCGAAGTCGAATACGTCACCCGCCATGATGTGGAAGACGGACTTTAGCTTCATGCCCTGCTCAAGACCGAGCGAAAGCACACCAGGCGAAGGGTAGCCGAAATCGGCCTGGTTTTGGTCTACCAGCTTGATGGCGGCGGTCGCGTCCTGCGGGCCGGCTTCCACCGAGGTTTCCAGATCGCCGAAATAGCCCATGCGCTTGGCTACCCAGTATCCAAAGTCGTCAACCACCTCGAGCGAGCCGCGTGGCGAGACCCAGCGGACGGCGCCGCCATCCTGTGCAAAGGCGCGGGTGTTCACACCGATTGCGGACATCGCAACACCCGCAGCGGTGAACTGAAGCATGCGGCGACGCGTGATAGTTGGTGTAGTCAGCGGATTGGACATAGATTTCCTCCCATATGTCCGGTTGACGCCATGCCAGGGGCTGGACGGCAGGCTGGCATCACTAGGATTCCCAGCTGGTCCACTTTTTTCCGATCTGGAAAAAGATGACGTAGATGCTGATGCCGATGGTCGCGAGCAGGACGATCACCGCGAAGAATTGCGGCATGCGGATCATCGACGAATAGTAATTAAGGCGGTTGCCAAGACCCTCCGCGCCGCCGACCATTTCGGCGCCGACAGTGGTGAGCAGGCCGAAGATCGAGCCGATCATCATGCCCACCATGATCATCGGCATGGCCATCGGAATGCGAATTTTGGTGAAGATCTGCAGCGTCGAAGCGCCGAAGGATTTGGCTAGCGCGATCTTGGCAAGGTCCACGCGCCGGAAGCCAGTGGCCGAGTTGATCATCACCATCGGACCAGAGGCCAGCGCAACGGCGATGATGCGCGGCTCCCAGCCAAAACCGAAGCGCAGCACCAGCAGCGGCACAAGGGCCAGCATGGGCGTCGTCACCAGCAACAGGATATAAGGCGTGATGATCTTTTCCGCGAAGGGGAACTGGGTGATCACCGCAGCCAGGACAAAACCGACCGAAGCGCCGATGGTGAAACCGATCAGCAATTCGCAGATCGTCGTCACCAGATGCGGCCAAAGGAAGGGCCATTCCGAGATCAGAGCCGCGCCAATGGCGCTAGGCGGCGGCAAGATATAAAGGGGCACTTCAAAGAGCCTGATGAGGAGTTCGGCGCCGCCAATGATGACGATCGCGACAAGCGCGATGATAGCAGTTTCGAAGGTGCTTCGGCCTGGTCCGCCGATCAGTGCATCGGCTCCGCCACCAATACCGACTTCGGCCTTCTGTCCCTTGCCTCCGAAGGTTGGGATCTTGTCTTGCAAGGCATCGTTCATTGAAAATCTCCTTGCCGGCTCAAGTGTTCGGACGGTGGTCGATCATGGCCTTGATGGCCTCGACCCGTTCCAAAAAGTCGGGGGTTGTCTGGAGTTTCACCGGGCGCGGGCGCGGTAGGTCGACATCGACGATGTTGGCGATACGGCCAGGACGGGCAGACATGACGACGATCCGGTCGGCCAGGAACACGGCCTCGGTGATGGAATGGGTAATGAAGACGATGGTCTTGCCAGTCTCCATCCAAATTTCCTGGATCAGCAGGTTCATCTCGTCGCGGGTAAAGGCATCGAGCGCCCCAAAGGGCTCGTCCATGAGCAGGACCGACGGATCGACGGCCAGGCTGCGCACAATTGAAGCGCGCTGCTGCATGCCGCCGGACAATTCGCGTGGGTATTTGTTCTCGAAGCCCTCTAGGCCGACGCGCTTGAGCAGCTTCTGGATGCGCTCGCGGTTTGGCTGCTGCTTCTTGATTTCAAAGGGCAGCTCGATATTGCGGCCCAGATTGCGCCAGGGCAGCAGGTTTGCTTCCTGAAAGATCATCGCTATCTCAGGGTGCGGCTTGTTGATAACGTCCGGGCCAAGGCGGATTTGCCCGCTGGTCAGGCCGTGCAGCCCCGCCATCGACCACAGCAGGGTGGACTTGCCACAGCCGGAAGGCCCCAGCAGGCAGAGGAATTCGCCCTCGCGCACGTCGATCGAGACATTGTCCAGCGCATGCACGCCACCAGACCGGGTCTGGTAGACCTTTGTCGCCTGCTCCACCCTCATCTTGGCTGGAATATGGGCGTCAGATACCGCCCCGGCTGCACCATTCATGCAGCGCCCTCCCTTAGTCCACCTGTCTTGCAGCGGGCGCGGGCCCCCTCAGGCAGCGCGTCCGTCCTCCCTGAGAGACTGAAACAGAATTTCAGATGGGTGCGAATAATACTTTAGTCGTATGCCTGGGTTAGGGAGCGGCGCAAATCCTAGTTTACAAGGAGAAGCAGGTAGGAGGACCGAAGGCGCCGGCGAGCTGAGAAGGCCGGTCCGGACGGCGGAATAAAAAGCCCTTGCACAAAGCAGCAAACGCTGTAATTCAATTTCACAATCGTGAGTGAGGTCCCCGCCGCATGACCAGCAGGCCGGAAAGCGCTGTCCAATCGAACGTGATCGACATTGTGTCGCGCATGCAGCGCGTCGAAGGCGAGTTGTCTCCCGCCGAGCAGCAGGTGCTCAAGGCGGTGCGCGTAGACTTCGAGGCGACGACGCGCATGACCATTGCCGAACTGGCCAAGGCGGCCGATGTCAGCCAGCCGACAGTGACGCGGTTCTGCCGATCCATCGGCTGCGCGTCCTTTGCTGATTTCAAGATCAATCTGGCCACAACGCTGACGGTCGCTGCCGCCTATCTCCAGCCGGACCGTCGGTTTGATGACGATGCCGGCCAGCTTGCACAATCGATCATGGCGCGCGCCATAAATGCAATGCGCGATGTTCTCAACGGCCTAAATACCGATGCGGTGGCGCGGGCCATTTCAGCGTTATCTGAAGCAAAGCGCGTAGACATTTATGGACAGGGCGGTGGTTCGGCGAGCCTGGTCGAGGATGCCAAACTGCGTCTTTTCCGCATCGGTCTGCCGGTCAGCGCCTACATCGACGGTCACCAGCAGCGCATGTCCGCGGCGACGCTTGGCAAGGGTGATGTCGTTATCGCGATCTCCAATTCCGGACGCTCAAAAGCTGTGGCCGAAGCTGTGCAGATTGCCACTTCCTTCGGGGCAACCACGATCGCGCTCTCTCGCCCGGACATGCCGGTGGCCGAAGGCGCCAATATTCTCATCCCCGTCGTCATCGCCGAAGACGAAAACGTCCTTGCGCCGACCCCGTCGCGCTACGCCCACATGATGGTGCTGGACACAATCGCTGCCGGGGTTGCTGCGGCGCGCGGAGCCAAGGCGCGCGAGACCCTGCGCCGCGTCCGATACACCGTCGCCAGTATCGGCATCGCTATTCCGGCGCCATCGACCGACCCGACCATCCTCATGAAAACCATCAAACCTCACGAGTGATTGAATGGCCTTTCCCCAGGAACAAAAGCCCGGCTGGGTCTTCCGCAATGCCCGTATTATCGATGGCAGTGGGGGCGCATCTTATCTGGGTGAGGTGGCCGTAACGGACGATGTCATCACCTCAGTCGGGCCCGTCGGCACGGTTACAGCAACTGGCGCCAATGAGCTTGATCTCGCCGGCGCCGCGCTTGCTCCCGGCTTCATCGATGCCCATACCCATGACGACCGCATCGTGCTCGATGCTCCGGACATGCTGCCCAAGATCAGCCAGGGAGTGACGACCGTCGTCGTCGGCAATTGCGGGATTTCGCTCGCGCCGGTGCAGTTTGCCGGTGAACCTCCGCCCCCTATGAACCTCCTTGGGGGAAGGGGATCTTATCAGTTCCCGACCTTTGCGGCCTACGCCGCCGCCGTTGGCCGGGCCAGCCCGGCCGTCAATGTGGCGGCGCTGGTGGGCCATTCCGCCCTGCGCCTGGCCGTCATGAGTGATATCAACCGCAGGGCCAATGACGACGAAATCGCCCGGATGGGCGCTATGCTCTCCGAAGCCATGGAAAGTGGCGCCGTTGGCTGGTCAACCGGGCTTTTCTATCCCACCAATGCTGGTGCTGACGCCGAGGAAGTTGCCAGCCTAGGCCGCTATGTTGCCGAGCACGGGGGTGTCTATGCCACCCATATGCGGAATGAGTTCGAAAATGTCCTCGACAGTATCGACGAATCTGTGGCCACAGCCCGCAACGCCGGAACACCCCTGATCATCTCGCACCATAAATGCGCCGGTGTCGAGAACTGGGGGCGCACCAAGCAGACACTGCCCAAGATCGCCGCCTTGGCGCAAGGGCATCCAATCAATTTCGATGTCTATCCTTATTCTGCCGGCTCCACCAATCTGCGGGCCGACCTGATGACCGACACCTATCCGATCATGATCTCCTGGTCGGAGCCGCATCCAGAGATGACAGGGCGCTATATCGTCGACATCGCCAAAGAATGGGGTGTTGATATCCACGAAGCGACCGTCCGCCTTCAGCCTGCCGGAGCGATTTACTTCCAGATGGACGAAGCCGATGTCCGCCGCGTTTTGGCGTCACCCCTGTCTATGATCGGTTCAGATGGCCTGCCGCATGATGTGCATCCCCATCCCCGGCTTTGGGGCACATTCCCGCGCGTGCTCGGTCACTATTGCCGGGAAATAGGGCTTTTCACGCTGGAAGCCGCTGTCCACAAGATGACCGGACTCACCGCTGAGGTTTTCGGTCTTTCGCGGCGAGGGCAGCTCAGGCCCGGCTACTTCGCGGACATCGTCGCCTTCCAGCCTTCCACCATCGCTGACAGAGCAACCTACGAAGTCCCGCTGACACAGTCAGTCGGTATCGAATGGGTCATGGTCAATGGCGCTATGTCTTTTGCCGCTACAGGGCCGATTTCGGGACGAGCGGGGCGCCTCGTTTATCGGGATCGCTAGCCTTCGGTCCGGCATGCGACCAGTACTTTTCTGTGGGACATCGCGTTGCACGTCCGGTTCTCTGCAAAGCTGTCCCGATAGCTGCCTTTCCGCTACCGGCCCCGACTCTGCAGCTCCATCAGCAACCGAACGCGACCGGGATCGAATATCGGAAATGCGCCGTCAAGAACCATTATATTTCAATGGCCTACACGGCTATTCACTAAAATGGCCCAGTCATCAGGTCCAGAGAATATCGACCTAGAGAGCCTGCTTTCGCGCCTTTTGACGATGGAGTAGTGCTCGGCCCATCTCGACAACCCCCGAAAACAACGAGAAAATCCGGCCGGAGGCGGATCGGGAGAAAGTTTTCACGAGGACAAGTGACGGAGGGGAGGGGTCTGATATCCAACCTTCTCTGGTCTAAAAAATGCGACCGGCCTCGGATGTCGAAAGAGTGAGAGCCCGCCGATGAATCTCTCAGCCGACCAGCGCACAAACAAGGGTCGCAGCCACAAAGACTGTCAAAGACAGGCGAAAACGCGGATTTATTGGGGGTTCGCAAGCAGGACGGCCCATTACAAGCCGAATTCCTCGCGGAATCGATCAATCTGGTGCATGCGCTGGTGGAGGATAGTAACGATGCCGATATCTTCGTTCGAGAGACGGCGCCAATAGACAAAATGCCGTTCGTATTGGAAGAAATATCCCTCTACAGCGAACTCCGCGGGGACGGGCTTCGACATGACGCTGTGAGTTTCGATCTTGCCGAAAGCATCGAACAGTCCGGTGATGTACCGATCCGCCTGATCGGTACCCCATCTTTCCTGCGTGTAGCGGTAGATCTCATCGAGACGGTGAGAGGCTGCCTCCTGAACACGCACAGCAACCATCAAGCCCGATTTCGCGCGATTACCTCGGGCGCAGTGAGCGGCTTGTAGGACGCCTCGGGCGCCGCGAAGGCGAGTGTCAGTTCACCCTTCAGCCGATCAAACGCTTCCAACTCTGCCCGCTCCTTGTCGCGACGGATTAGATCTCGGACGTACTCGCTGATATTTTCGTAAGATCCGTTCTCACTGACATTGGCGGCAACGAAATCGCTCAGCGCTCCACTGATGCGGACCGTCATAGTTGTCGTTCGAGACATTGCAGCGCTCCTTTTGTGCGGCGTATTCAATATAACCAAAAATGCACACACTTCAATCTGTTGCCGCCTCCCGCGGCCGGCTCCAAGATTTTTTCGATGAGTGTGACGTGCGCTGGAATGCTTCCCGAACTGGCGCAAGCCATAGCTAGGCGGGGGTGAGCCTTGCCTGGCTGATCGGCAAGCCGGCGACACCTGGCCGGCCGAGCCCTATTCGCGGCGACCGACATTGGGACGACGGTATCAACCATCGTCGTGGTTAACCGACCGGCAGGAGTTGGCCTCCTGCGCTTCAAGCTGTGGTTTGTCATGGCCGGCAGCGCGGGAGGCCGCGGGCAGCTAATAGGAAAACGCCATGAGGCCCTGCCGGCGGGAACTCGTTAGCCGAACTGAAGCCCGTATTGCTGGCACAAGCGCTCAATGCTGTCGCAATTGACGTCTAGGCCGTACTTTGCACCCACTGCCGCTTCGCCGGTCATTGCCTCGGGTTTCAAAGCAATCTCTCAAAACGTCGCTTCGAATCCACCTGGAGAAATGATTTCGAGCAGCCGGCATTCATCATCGCCTACGTTCCAGAGCGTATGCCATTCGTTTGGTGGCTTGAAAACAAAATCGCCCGGTCCGGCCTCAATTACGAGGTCACCAAGTTTTGCGCCATGCGGCCCGATAAAACCACACTGTATTCATCTTCCCTTGAGTGGCGGTGAAGCGGTGCGGCCAGCGTCCGGGGAGGGACCCAGTGCTCGACAATGGAGAGCCGGCCATCTGACGCTTTTGCTTCGAGCAGAAAGCACGCACCAAAATTCGCCAAGTTTACGGCTTCGTCTTCGGCTGAGGTTACAACTCTCGTTGAAACCGCTCCGTGCATGGCTCCCCCACTGAAAAACAATCAAAAGATATCAAATGGCTCCGGCAACAGATCAAGTCGGCGCCCAGACTTGCGGTAGCCACTGATTGCTGACAAACGAGTGCCTCCAACGAATTCGCCGGTTCAGGTCAGGCTCGTTTGTCATTTTTCGTCTTTGTTCTGCTGACAATCGCGGTCGCCGCCGCTGCTTTCGTACAGGGCTCCGTTGGTATCGGCTTCGCCTTGATCATGGCCCCGATTTTTGCGCTGGTCGACGCACAATATCTGCCGGTCACGCTTCTCATTTTGATGTTGCCGCTGAATTTTCTGGTCGCGTGGCGCGAACGGGAGGCTATCGACTTTTCAGGAGCAAAATGGATCACTGTTGGCCGCTTTGTCGGCACGTTCATCGGCATGGCAGTCCTTGTGGCTATCACGGTACGTCAGCTTGAGATTGCGGTCGGTGTATTCACAGTTCTGGCCGCTATCGTTGCGTTGGTGGCGCCACCATTTTCGCCGGCCCGAACGTCTTCCATGGGAGTTGGCCTTTTCACCGGCGTTACTGAAACCGCAACCGGAATTGGCGGGCCACCGCTTGCACTGCTCTATCAACATGCGCCAGGCCCGGTGTTGCGCTCAACGGTCGCAGTTTGCTTTTTGGTCGGTGAGATAATTTCGCTCGCGGTTTTGGCAATCGCAGACCAGGTGCGCTCGGATCAGTTGCTGGCCGCAGCATATCTCGTGCCAGCAGTCTTTTTCGGCAGCGCCTTGTCGCGTTTGGCCCACGCCCGGCTCAATGGTGGGGCAGTGAGACTTGCAGTGTTGGTCTTCTCAATTGCCAGCGGACTATTCTTAGTCCTGAAGGGCTAGCGCCTGGGTGTCAATCGGCACCGAACTTTGACCCCTTATCGGCGCCCAATATTGACCCCCTTATTGGATGGCTGTGGAGCGGGGCGGATGGCAGAGCTGGTCAGGGTTGCGGCGCTATCCGGCCCGCGGGGGCAGGATGTCAGATACGGTTTTTGAAGCGCCAGCTGTCGTTGCCGGTTTCGACGATATCGCAGTGATGGGTGAGCCGGTCGAGCAGCGCCGTGGTCATCTTGGCGTCGCCGAAGACGGACGGCCATTCCCCGAAGGTGAGGTTGGTGGTGACGATGACCGAGGTCTGCTCGTAGAGGCGGCTGATCAGGTGGAACAGCAACTGGCCTCCTGACTGGGCGAAGGGCAGATAGCCCAGTTCATCGAGCACGACGACGTCCTTGCGGCCCATATAGTCGGCCAGGCGCCCCTGCCGACCGGCGCGGGTCTCTGCCTCGAGCCGGTTGACCAGATCGACGACGTTGAAGAAGCGGCCTCGCGCGCCGTTGCGGATGCAGGCCCGGGCAATGGCGATCGCCAGATGGGTCTTGCCAGTTCCGGTACCACCGACCAGCACCAGGTTACGCTGCATGGCCAGGAAGTTGCCGGCGGCCAGATCGCGCACCAGGGTCTCGTTGATGCCAGTGCCTTCGAAGGTGAAGTCGTCGATGTCCTTGGCCAGGGGCAGCTTGGCGATGGTCATCTGGTACTTGATCGAGCGGGCCTGCTTCTCGGCGATCTCGGAGGTGAGCAGGTCCGAGACGATGCGAGCGGGCTGATGCTCGCGTTTGATCGCCGTGGCGATGATCTCGTCATAGGCGCTCTTCATGCCATAGAGCTTGAGCGTGTTCATGGTGGTCAGGATCTCGGAGCGTTCCATCATATTGCCCTCCTCAGGCTGTCGTAGCGGGAACAGTCGGCCATGGGCTCGACGCGGAGCCGGAGGGCCTGTGGGGTATTGAGGATGGTGACCGGGCTGCGGGGTTCGCGCTGCCGGGCCAGGATGTTGAGCACGATATCGGCGGAGCAGACCCCTTCACGCAGCGCCTCGGCACAGGCCGCCTCGACCGCCGGCAAGCCATCGCTGAGCACGGCGGTCAGGATGGTGACCATCTGCCGGCCCCCATCGGTTGCCGAGCCCAACCGGCGCCGGATCTTCTCGATGCTGGCCGGCAGCACCCAGTCCTTGAAGGGCGCGCCATTGCGCCAGGCGCCGGGCTTGCGCGCCAGCACCGGCACGTAATGCCAGGGGTCATAGACGGTCTGGTCGCGACCGAAGATGCGGGGATGTTCACCCACTGGCCTGCCGTCCTGACGCAGCTCGATCCGATCGGCATAGGCCCGGATCTCGACCGGTCGCCCCACCGCACTGGCCATCACCGAGTACTTGTTGTTATCGAACCGAACCAGGCAGGTCTTGGAGACCGAGGCCGTCACCGCATGGAAGCCGTCGAACCGGCCGGCATAAGGCACCAGACTGCCGCGCTCTGCCTCGAAGGCTTCCCAGATGGTCTGGTCGCGGAACTCGGGATGGCGATGCGCCCGGGCATAGGCAATGGTCTTGTCCAGCAGCAGGGCATTGAGCTCGTCATAGCTGCTCACGCGCAGGCGGGGCGTGAAGAAGCGCTCCCGCACCAGCCCGACCTGGTTCTCGACCTGGCCCTTCTCCCAACCTGAGGCGGGTGTGCAGGCCACAGGGTCGATCAGATAATGCCCGCACATCTGCAGGAACCGGCGATTGTAGACTCGATCCTTGCCCACCAGGATCGTATCGACCGCCGTCTTCATGTTGTCGTAGATGCCGCGCGTGCAGGTGCCCTTGAAGAAGGCGAAGGCCCGATCATGAGCGTCGAACACCATCTCCTGGGTCTCGCGTGGATAGGCCCGCACGAACAGCATCCGGCTATGGCAGAGCCGGACATGGGCGACCTTGACCGTCACCGTGGTGCCGTTGATCAGCACCACGTCGTGGCTCCAGTCGAACTGGTAGGCCTCGCCCGGCGCAAAGCTCAGCGGCACGAAGGCGGATGCAACCGTAGCGGAGCGATCCTGATCCCAGTTCCGGGCATAGCGACGAACTGCATCGTAGCTGCCCGAATAGCCCAGTCCCGTGAGTTCCTCGAACACCCGGATCAGCGTCAGCCGCTCACGCGCAGCCTTCCCTTCATTGGCCAGCAATAGCTTATCCAGATCCCCCTGCCACGGACCGATCCGGGGCAGCGGCTGCTTCTCACGCTCATAGGAAAAGCTCGTCTCACCCGACCGGATGATCTTGCGCACCGTGTTGCGCGCAACATGCAACTCCCGCTCAATCTGCTTGATGGACTTGCCCTGCACAAAATATGCCCGACGAACCCGTGCAATCGTATCCACGCACTTCATCCCCCAACCGCCTATCCCAAACCAAAGGACGGACAGTCTGCCTAAAACACAAAATGGGGGGTCAATATTGGACGCCGATTACCCCCGGTAAGGGGTCAAATTTGCATGCCGAAACACAACAAAGCCGCCACGGACGTGAGGGCTCAAGCAGAGCTTCGGCGGACTGTCCGATGGCTTCAAGTCCCTATGCTGCTACACGTTTGCAGATGGCCAGCCACGCCTGAATTTGCAGGCGTGGCGACGGCTCCAAAAAATACCAAGATGCAATCAGGTTTGAGCCGCTAATTCACTTTGCTAAACAGCTAGGAGAGCGTTGACGTCCTCGATCGACACCGCGCGGCCGTAGCCCGCCAGGTCAAAGCTTTCCGCAAATTCTGCGGTCCGGCCATATTTGGCCTGAAGCGCAGGTTTCATGCCGTCGACCGCATACATGAACTCCGGCCAATGCTTGAGAACAAAGGGGCGCTCACTGGCCCAGTCACCTTCCTTGGGCGCTTCGTTCAGAAAGCCACGCTCGTAAGGAGAAAATTCGAGGAACTGGGTTGCATGCGCCGCACAGGCCCGGAGCTTGCGCTCGATGGAGTCTGTCACATCAACCACGATATCGTGCTTATGCGTGGGGATTGCACCGTAGTCGGTCATCCGCAGGCAGATCGGAGCCTGCGTGAGGGCTGGCACCAGGTCGACAACGTTGTCATTGGTGCAGAAATCCACCGCTTCCCGCACAACTCGCGCCGCGACTCGATTATCGAAGTGCCCTTCGCATTCGTCGTGAAAGGTGATAACGATATCGGCGCGCCAGCGGCAGATTGCCCGCAAGACGGCCTTTCGCAATGGCAGGTCGGAAAACAGTTCGCCGTCGTGATTGTCGAGGATTTCATAGTCGAGAACGCTGAGCAGGTCGGCGGCCTTGAAGGCTTCGCGGGCGCGGCGGCGTTTTAGCGCCTCGCGGCTCATTTCATGATGGCCGGCATCGCCATTGGTAAGCGACATGAATTTGACGGCGGCGCCCCGATCGGCCAGCAGAGCTGCCGTGCCGCCTGCATACATTTCGGCTTCGTCCGGGTGCGCCTCAATCACGAGAACCTTGAGTTGCTTGGTCATTTTCGTTTCCTTTTGGTGAGTTTCAGGCGGCTTGGGAAAGTGCCGCGGCCACGTCCCGCAGCGTCGCAGCGCTGCGCGGAATAAAGCTTTCGGGAGTCGGAAGTGCCGACGAGCCGTAATAGTGATCAGGTGCCGGTTTGAGGCCCTTGGCGACATCGTCGGCAAAGCGCGCCGACATCGCCTTAAGCGCATCGACTTCCTCAAGGCTCAGATCGGGATGTCCCAAGCGCCACTGAGGGTCGTCGAGAGCTATTTCGTTGCGGTCGTGCCAGGAATTTTCGATGGTCATATTTGGCGTCGCGCCGGCATCCCGAATGGCGCCCAGCACGGCATGCCAGTCTATCGAGCCGTCGCCGATTGCCCGTATCTGACGCTGTAAACCGTTAGGACCGGGGTAAAGCACCAGGTCGCGCATATGCGTCTTGAGCACATAGGGGGCAACGCGACGCGTGGCGGCCATCGGCTCCTCACCCCGCACCACGACATTGGCGAGATCCAGCGTGACGCCGAGAATGTCGGAACCGGCGGCTTCGATCATGCGGACGATTTCGTAGGTCGTGATCTCTTCGTGGGTTTCCAAGGCAATAGCGGCGCCCCGCTCGGTCAGCACCGGGCGCAGTTTCTCGATAAAACGCTGCGTCGCCAGCAACTGCTCTTCCCAGGGGACATCGGTGCGGAACCGGTCGATGGCGAAGCGGCCCCATTCGAAACGCTGAAAATTGGCGGTGTCCGCCCAGAGCGCCGTGCAGCCGATCGCTGTCACAGCCTCGATCATCCGCGTCATGCCCAACAGGTAGTCACCATCGCCAATGGCCCTGACCTCGGGCGCTTCGGCGGTGTTGTATGGATTGACCTTGCCCAGTCCCATTTCGAGATAGAGGCCAAGGCTCTTGGCGTGTGCGGCAACTTCGCCCAGAAACCCTGCATCGAGCGTTGGGGCGATGTCCAACACGGTTCTGAAGAACACGCCATCGGTGCCGGTCTCTTTCGCCTTGTCCAGCAGTCCAAAGGCACCCAGCTCAACAGTGCCAGGATATTTGCGGCCATCCAGGCCGACGCGAATATTATACTTGGTCATGGTGGTCCTCGTCCGCAGGTCTGAGCAGATCGGCTCCGCCGGGAATGGCGGCGAGGAGCCTGCGGGTATAGTCTTGGGATGGGTTGGCGATGAGCGCGCGCGTTGGACCCTGCTCGACGATGCGCCCCGAATTCATCACCACGATGCGGTCGGCGATGTAGCCGGCACTGACGATGTCATGGGTGATGTAGAGGATGGCGACGCCCTTCTCATCACGAAGGCGGGCAATCAGATTGAGGATGTCGAGCCGGATGGAAACGTCCAGCATGGAGATGGGCTCATCGGCCACCAGCAATTGCGGCTCCGACGCCAGTGCTCGGGCCAGGCCAACACGCTGGCGTTGCCCGCCGGACAATTCGTGCGGCCGACGCTTCAAATAGTCGGCGACGGGCAAGAGCCCCACAAGCTCGAGGAGAGCGTGAACTCTTTTATCGGTCTCATGTCGCGGAAATTTCCCGGAGCGAATGACACTGCGGCGCAGATGGTGCTCAATCGTGTGCAGGGGATTGAGCGAACCATAGACGTCCTGAAAAACCATTTGCGCTGGGCGCGGATCTTTCCAACCCCTGATCGAGAGGGGGATGGGTTTAGCTCCCGCCACGAGAAGCTCGCCGCCGGAAGGCTGGATCAGGCCGTTAATCATGCGACCAAAAGTCGATTTGCCGGAGCCGGACTCGCCGACCACGGCCACGATCTCGTTGGAACGCATGTCGAAGTCGATGCCGCCGACGGCATGAAAGTTTCGGTATGTCTTGCGGAGGCCGCGCGCGAAAAGAATGGGCGCTGCTTCCGCTGTCGGCAAGCTGTTGCCGTGACGTGGAACCAGCCGGTCCAGTCTTGGCGTCGAGGCGATCAACTGGCGCGAATAGGGATGCTGCTGTTCGGTGCGGAAGAGCCTGGCGTCCGCCAGCTCCACCAATTGGCCGTCCTTCATGATGGCAATCCGGTCGGAGAGGTCCAGCAGCAGCGGCAGATCGTGCGTTATAAGGAGAACGGCAAAGCCGAGTTCGCCCTTCAGACGCTTGATTGTCTCAAAAATCTCCTGCTGGACGATCACATCGAGCGCGGTGGTCGGCTCATCGAGGATGAGCAGCTTCGGGCGGAGGGCGAGCGCCATGGCAATGACGACACGCTGACGCATGCCACCGGACAATTCGTGCGGGAAGGACATGATGCGGGATGGATCGATGCCCACCATGGTGAGCAAGTCGGCGGGCGTCGGCTTGACCTTTTCGACACCCATCCTGTCGGCGCGATCAAGAACCTCCTGCAACTGCCAGCCAACGGTGTGGACGGGGGTGAGCGCGGTCAGGGCGTTTTGCAGAACGATAGCAGCCAGGTTCCACCTTGTGGCCCTCACCTCATCATCGGACAGGGTGAGAATATCCCTGCCATCGATTTTGATGGTGCCCCCGGTTATGATGCCGGGCGCCTTGAGCAGGCGCAGTATAGATTGTGCAATCGTCGACTTTCCGCAGCCCGATTCCCCCGCCAGGCCGACAAACTCGCCGGGCGCTATCGACAGGGATACGTTTCGGACAGCAGGGATCAGTCTGTCGTCACCGGCATAGGCGATGTCGAGATTAGTGATCTCAAGAGCAGGTGTCGTCATTTTTTCAGCACCGGCGTAATCAGGGATGCGCTCTTGCGGCGGGCGCCGACTTTGGCCAGCTGCCGGTCGGCCTTGAGGCGCGGATTGCCCAGCTCGTCGACGGCGTTGTTGAGCAACGCCAAGGAGAAGGCGGTGAGAGCTATGGCCATGCCGGGCACCACGAAGGTCCACCAGGCCCCTCGCACCAATGCGGAAGAGTTCTGCGCCCAATAGAGCATGGTGCCCCAGGTCACCTGGCCGCCGTCGCCCAACCCGAGGAACTCAAGCGAAGCCTGTGCCGTGATGGCGAACACCACCTGGTTGACGAAGTACGCCGCGACAACCGAACCCATATTGGGCAGGAGTTCGATCATGACGATGCGCCAACGGCTTTCGCCAACGTCTTCGGCAGCAGCGATGAACTCCCGTTCCCGCAGACTGAGGGCCTGTGAGCGGAACAAGCGCGCACCGAAAGCCCATCCGGTCAGGGTCAGTACGGCGACGATGGTGACCGAGCCCGGCGGTAGGAAAGCTGCTAGCACCACGACCAGAGGCAGGCCGGGAATGACCAGGAACACATTGGTGACCAAGGTCAGCACGTCATCCACCCAGCCGCGGAAATAGGCGCTTGCAAGCGCCACGATCAAGGCGAGGATCGTGGTGAGGATGGCGATGATAAAGCTCACGGTCAGTGCATTGAGGCCACCATACAAAAATTGCGACAGCACATCCTGGCCTTGCCCGGTTGTGCCGAACAGATGAGCAAGCGATGGTGGTTCGTTGATGCCGCCCGTGGCGCGACGCGGATCATATGGCGCGATCAGCGGAGCCAACAGGCACGATCCGACCAGTACAGCCAGGATTATGCTGCCCAGCATGACGGGAACGCTGCCCAAGCCGTTGCGCCGTAACGTGTCGAAGAACATGTGGAAGCGTTTCATAGTCAAACCTCCTGACCGGTACGAACGCGCGGATCGAGAAACGCGTAGAGTGTGTCGACAAGGAAGTTCGCGGTGAGCACAGATAGTGTGATGATCAGGAACAGGGCCTGCATAAGCGGGTAGTCCACTGAGCCGACGGCCTGCAGCAAAAGGAAACCAAGTCCGGGATATGAGAAGACGATCTCCGTCAACAATTGCCCGGAAAATACGCCACCGATGGCCGCGCCCAGCATCGTGACATTGGGCAGCAGTGCTGTGCGCACGGCGTGTGCAAGCGCGACACGGCGCGGTGTCAGCCCCTTGGCCTCGGCCAGTGTGAGATAGTCCTCGCTCAATACGCCAATCATGGCGTTGCGCATATTGAGCGTCCAGGAGCCGAGCGAGACCAGCACGACAGTGAAAACGGGCAGCGCCAGATGACGCAGAATATCGCCGATGCCGGTGAGCGTGAAACCGGGCGGGTTAATGGTCGAATAGGCGCGCCCCATGGGAAACCAGCCCAGACGAAACGAGAGCAGGTAGAAGAGAAGGAGCGCAAGGAAGAAATACGGGAAGCTGCCCAGGAACAGCAGAACGGGCGGCACAACGCGGTCGATAAAGCCGCCACGGCGCCAGGCGGCTAAAGCGCCCAAGGTGCAGCCGATAATGAAGCCTATGGACACCGAGGTCAGACCGAGCAGAAGCGACCAGCCGATCGCCATCGCGACGACGTCGGTCACCGGGGTCGGGAACTGGGATAGAGACAGGCCGAAGTCACCCCGCAGGATGTTCCCTAGATAGGCCAGGTATTGCTCGTGCATGGGAGCGTCGGACAGCCCATAGGCGGCGCGCAGGGACGTTAGCGCTTCGGGGGTAAGCGTGCCGGAATATGTCGAAATGACGGTCGAAGCCGGATCGCCCGGCGCCAGGCGCGGGATGAAGAAATTTACCGATACCGCCACAAAGGCGGCGAGCAGGTAAAATCCCAGCCTTTTCAGGATGAAATGCATTCGCCAATTCCTGGATGAATTTGAATCGGGGCCGGCTCCTGGCCTGGGAGTGAAGTCAGGAGCCGGTGAACGCCGAGTACTACTCGGCGGTGTAGGTCAGATGCGGCCACACCAGAAGCGGTGTATTGTTCATCTGTAGGGTAAGTGGCGCATAGGGGTTTGCCTCGTTGGGGAAACCGCTGATGCGTCGGGTGTTGTAAAGTCCCCAATCCGGCTGCTCGTAGAGCGGAATGAGCGGAGCGGCCTCGGAGAACAGGGCCTGGAGTTCCACCAGTTTTTCCTTCTGGGTTGCTTCGTCCGTGCTGGCCGCAAATGCCTCGATTAGCTCGTCCGCTACAGGATCGCCGTAGCGCTGCTGGTTGATCGCCGATGCCGTACCAACTGGAGCCACGGAGCGCGTGGTAATGTTATTCTTGTAGAAATCGAACGGAGTGGCCGTCGCCTTCACCGACGCCAGCGACAGTTCGAACTGGCCCGTAAAGGTGGAATTGGTCCAGCTGTCGCTGGTCGGCGTCCGCAGCGTCACCTTGAGGCCGATTTCCTGGAGGTTTTCCGAGACGATCTGCGAGGCGGAGACCCAGTCATTCCAGCCATTGGGAACGATGATGTCGAAAGCTAGCGGCTTGCCTTCGGCATCCACGCGCACGCCGTCACTGCCGAGGGGATATCCCGCCTCGTCAAGCAGGGCATTGGATGCTTCGATGTTCAAGTCCAGCCAGGTACCATTGTCGACGACGGACTGGTCGACCCAGCTCTGGTACGGGCCCAGCGGCAGACCGGTCGCATTGGCCGGCACCGATTTGCCCCAGACGCCAGTGTTGATCATGCGCTGACGGTCGAGCGCCATGCTCATGGCCTTACGCACGTTCACATCGGCAAGTGCGCCAAGGGTGGTGTTAGGCTCGAGATAGACGACAGACGTCCGCGGCCACCAATAGCCGAAATGTTCGGGATCGAGAGGCACAAAGGTAATGTCCGGGTCAGGAACCAGGCCACCCCAATCGATCTGACCTGACAGAACCGAGGCGCTGATGTGATCATTGCCATTGAACGCCGGCACGTTCACGCCTTCGATGTTCAGCTCCTGCCAATAATGCGGGTTCTGCGTCACTTGATACTGCTGGCTGCCGAATGCCGCAATTGTCGTAAAGGGACCGGTGCCCACCGGCTCTTCGTCAGCATAGCTGACAGGATCAGCGACATCGGACCAGGCATGTTCGGGCACGATGAACTGATCGACAAGGGTATAGAGACCAGGGCTGTATGGCTTGGTGAAGGTGAAGCGCACTGTTTTGTCGTCGACGGCTTCAACACCGGCAAGATAGTCGGAGAACACACCGGTAGCCGGGCCGATCAGACCGGCATTGTCGCGCATCAGGTTGAAGGTGAAGATAACGTCATCGGCTGAGAAGGCTTCGCCGTCCGACCAAAGAACGCCGTCGCGCAGCGTGACATCGAGCGAAAGATTGTCGTCTGACCATGCATAATCGGTGGCCAGCCAGGGCTCCAGTTCGCCGGTGGCAAAGTTCTGGATCATCAGCGGTTCGTAGATCGTCCGCTTCGCCACCCAGCGTGAGGTGGGCGAGAAGGGGTTGAAGGTGCGCGTAAAGCTGCGTCCGTTTTCAGCGACGATTGTCACCAGCTTCTCGACCGGCACTTCCTGAGCAATAGCGGGGAGGCCGATAGTCGAGGCAATTGTACTGGCCAGCGCAAGGGCCATGAGGTTGCGGCGAGAAACTGTATGTCGGGCGGGACGGCCCGACTTGCTTATTTGTCCCAACTTCATAATGGATGCTCCGGGATTAGGGTGCTCAACGAAAGTAGTCCTACTCTCTCACGGGAGGCCGCGTGCGGCGCTGCCTCCCGTGAACACGCGTTCGCGAATATGTTCGAGCGCGAGTTCTATGGCGCCGGCGCGCGCGGCATGGCTGCGCACCTGAGCAGAAACGATTTGTGGAACGGTGATCCGCAAGCCGGAAAGGACGCGGAGCACCGAGACGGCGAGTTGTTTGCCAGCGACGATGCCGAGCGGCCCACCCAGAATGACCATATGCGGATCGACCATGCCGATCGGACCGGTCAGCATATAGGCCAGCGCCTCACCAAGCCTGCGGCACAACGGATGGTCCGCCTGAGCGGTGGCGAGGAAGGCGAACAGGTCATTCGCAGAAGATACGGATACACCACATTCCTTGGCAGCCTCGAGAAGATGTGGCTCATCGAAAATCGTGCCAATCGGCAGGATGGAATAACCGCCACCTGAAGCAGGCACTGGAACGATGACGTCCGCAAGCTCACCAGCGCTACCCGTTGAGCCGCGCACCAGCTTGCCGCCCTGGATCATCGCACCACCGATGCCTTCGCCGATCCAGACGAGAATGAAAGAGTTTACGCCCGTGGCAGCGCCAACGTTGCGCTCTTCCAGGGCAACGAGATTCACATCGTTTTCAACCAGCACATTGCGGTGACCGAGGGCATCAGCCAGTGCGTCCGCGACATGAAAGCCCTCCCAGTTTCGGAGCTGCCAGCCCGCACTGAGGTGGCCGGTGAAAATGTCCACTATGCCGGGCAGCCCGACGACCACCTGGCCTATATCCGACACCTCGATAGCGGCATCGGCGACAACAGCATGCAGCGCGGCCTTGATCCGCTCTCCGGCATCATAATTTTCACCGGGCACATGCGGCTCGAAATAGCTCGAGATGATACTCCCACAAATGTCGGTAATGGCAATGTCGATGCCATGGGCGGTGACATCAACGCCGGCAACATAGCCCGCATCTCCGCGCAGAGCCCAAAGCCCTGCCTTTGGCCCGTGGGCGCCTGCCTTTTCGCCGTCCTTGCGGATCAACTCAGCACCTTCAAGACGTCGAAGCAGGTCGGACATTGCTGGCTTCGAGAGGCCGGTAAAGGCCTCCAGCTCCATTCTGGTGAGCGAGCCTTCCGACAACAAACACGCCAGCACCGCCTTCTCGTTGAGATTGCGCAGGAGCCTTGGGCTGCCGGATAAGATTGGTGCTGTCATACTGTCTGGTAACTTTCCTTACAGTTTGATACGACGACAGCTATCGATCTTTGTCAAGGCCTGGAATGATCCCATGAACAGCCCGATCAGCAATCATGAGAAAAGCGAAAGACTAAGTCGCCTACGCGGCCTACTCGAGCAGAAAACCCTGGATGGCGCTGTGCTGTTCGCGTCACCC
This sequence comes from Devosia sp. YIM 151766, assembly GCF_030285925.1. Lineage (NCBI taxonomy): Bacteria > Pseudomonadati > Pseudomonadota > Alphaproteobacteria > Hyphomicrobiales > Devosiaceae > Devosia > Devosia sp. YIM 151766. Next base: position 1,017,168 of record NZ_CP127251.1, read on the forward strand.
CGCATCCTTGGACCCGCGACACAGACAGCCGGCGTCGTGCAGTACTTCTCGGGCTGGAGCGTGATGGGAACGCCGACAGTTCTGGTAGTTCCCTTGGCGGGACGCCCCATAATTGTGGTGCCCGGAAAGAACGAAGACCGGCTGATGCGTCATCGTTGCGGGGGCCAGTTCGACATCGTTCAATTGGCTGGAAGAAGCTGGACTGAGGCTATCGACGCGGCCTGCGCCGACCTTTCCATATCAGGCTCCCTGGGGCTGGCTGGCGCGCGTGAAATGACTTTGGGCAATTTCGGCGCCTGGGCACAGCCCAATGACCGGCTCGTGCCTCTCGATGCCGATCTGGCCGCCATGCGGATGCGGAAATCGCCAGCAGAACTGGCGCTGCATGAGGCGGCCGTCGGGATTTCGGAAGCCATGGTGGAAGCGGCCATTGATGCGGTCCGCAGGCGCGTTAGTCCGGCGCAGATCATGGCTGAGGTGGAGTTTGAAGGGCGACGTCAAGGCGCCGACATTTCCCGTCTGTGGCTTTCCACCGGCCCCAATCCGCCGGTGACATATTTTGAAATGTTCGAGCTGCCCGAGACGCTCGACATGGGAGACCGCATCCAATTGGGCACAGTGGTCACCTGCGAGGGCTATTATGCCCAGACGCTCCGAACTATTTCGCTCGGAGCGCCAAGCGATGCGCTGGTAGAGGCCAACGAGGCATTGCAGCATATGCAGGATGTCGCGGTTGGGGCGTTCCGCGTCGGCGCAGCTTTGCATGACGTCGTTGACACGCTCGAAAATGCTATCGACGCCTTCTGCCCATTCACCCGGGAGAATGACCCTTTCCGCTTCCAGTCCTGCCACGGTCTGGGGCTGGATTATGTCGATCCGGGAATGGCGCCCGCCCTGTCGCCACTGCGCAATGGCGACACAAATCCGCAGCTCGTGCTAGAAAATATGGTCATGGAAATCCACCCCAATTTCAATCTGCCCGGGCTAGGTCACGTTTGCCTGGGTGACGTCGCTGTCGCCACGCCCACGGGCGGCAAATGGCTGGGCAAGTTGCCCCGTACTATCCTGGAGATTGCATGATGTCGGGCATTCTCGATGGCAGCGTTCTGATCGAGAACGCTGACCCGATCGCGGTTCTGAATTCCGTGGCGGGATTGGGTTTCGATAGCTGCGTATTTGCAAATCTGCTAGCCATCGACAAGAATCTGTCGCCTAGAAAATTGGCAGTAACTGCACGCGAGGCAGAGCGGCTTGGGCTCACGCTCCGAGGCGGAATCAACTGGCTGCATCCGAACCGGCCCGACCGCTGTGCCGATTACGCCGCCCTTGCAAATGGCGACTTCCAGCGCGGGCTGGAACTCGCTGTCGGTCGCGCCGCCGATTGCGGCATCGATCGCCTGTTTTTTAGCATTGGAACGCTCGAAGACCGGGCCAGCAAAGCCGAGCCCTGGCAGAGCCAGCTTGAGGCTGTTGCGCAGCTCATCTCAGCCATGGCGCCGACCTTGCGTGCCGCCAATATGCGGCTCCTCGTCAAAACGCACGAGGAACTGTCCTCGGACGACGCGCTCTGGCTGGTCGAGGCGACGGACCACCAGATACTTGGCGTGGCGCTCGATCCGGCAAACCTTATTATACGCCGTGAGGACCCGCTCGACGCTGCAAGGAAGCTGTCGGCAATTGTCGACCAGCTTCATGTCGACGATGCCGCAATCGAGCGCAATGGCGATCGGCTTATCCGCCACCTGGCGCCGCTTGGGCGAGGGTTCATAGACTGGAACGGCCTTTTCGCCGAGATCCCTCATGCGCGCCCGTTCATCGAGTTGCACCGTGGCCAGTTCGATATTTCCCCCAGCGACACAGGCGAACGGGACGTCTTTGACGACTTTGTCGATGCCCGGATTCGTGAAATCGACTGGAACCCTCTCGATCTCGAAGGCCGGCTGGCTGTGGCCGCACAACAGCTCGCCGCGCCTCCCGAAAAGCGAGCCGACCAATGAAACGGCTCTACGTCCGCAACGCTCAGGTTGTGACGACCGCTGGCGTGGTGTACGGCGGTGTGCTGGTCGAGGGTGAACGCATTGCAGGGATAGTCGAGGGCAATCCCGATCTTGAAGCCCAGACGCTCATCGACGCAGAGCAGAACCTGCTCCTGCCTGGGCTGGTGGATGCGCATGTCCATTTCTCCGAACCCGGACGAGCGCATTGGGAAGGCTTTGCCACCGGCAGTCGCGCCGCCGCAGCGGGCGGCATTACTACAATCGTCGACATGCCGCTCAACGCCTCTCCACCCACGATCAATGTCAGCGCATTTGAGCAAAAGCGTCTCGCTGCCCAGCAGAGCATCATCGACTATGCGCTCTGGGGCGGGCTGGTCACCGACAACACCGCCGATCTTGCGGCGCTTTCAGCGCAACATGTCGCCGGTTTCAAGGCCTTCATGTGCGCCGCATCATATGACTTTCCCCGCGCCGACGACCTCATGTTGCGGCGGGGCATGGGCATCATTGCTGGGCTCGGCAGCTTCCTCGCTGTCCATGCCGAAGACGACGAGATCACCCAAAGTCTGACGCTGAAATTGCGGCAATCGGGCCGCAAGGATCGGCGGGCATGGGGTAAGTCACGGCCCATTGCCGCCGAACTTAGCGCCATCACCAGCGCCATTGCCCTTGCCGAGGCGACAGGCGTCCGGCTGCACATCGTCCACGTCTCCTCCGCAGCCGGCATAGATCTCATCTCTGCCGCAAAGCAGCGCGGGCTTCCCGTCTCTTCGGAAACCTGCCCGCACTACCTGTTTTTCACCGAAGACGATCTTGACACGATCGGTCCGGAAGCCAAGTGCGCCCCACCCCTGCGCGCAGCCAGCGAAAGGGATGCCCTATGGGATCGCGTGCTAGCCGGACAGGTCGACGTGATCGCCTCCGATCATTCTCCCTGTCTCATTGAGGAAAAGCGCGCCGGCGATGACGACATCTTCGCCGCCTGGGGTGGAATTTCCGGCCTGCAATCCACCCTGCCAGCCATGATCACCTGCGGGATTGAAGCGCGTGGCCTGCCATGGGTCGACCTCGTGCGCATGACCTCTACCAACCCGGCCCGGCTCTTCGGCTTCGATAGCCGAAAAGGCAGCATTGCCCCAAGCTTGGATGCAGACCTTGTGATTATCGACACCAAGAAACGCGCGACGCTGGCCGCCGACCACCTCCACTACAAGAACCGCCACAGCGCCTATGTCGGACAGCAGCTAACCGGGGTGGTGAAGCAGACCATCCTGCGCGGTTCTGTCGTGTTCGATGCTGGGCAGTTTGCCTCGGATCCGCCCGCAGGCCGCTTCCTAGAAGGTGTCAGAAAAGAAGTGACATTCCCATGAACCAGCCGATCAGCACCTATGCTTCCACCCGGTTCTCGAGCGACCCAGAGACCAGACTTATTGGTCTGGACCTCGGTGGCACCAAGCTGCATGCTGCCGCGACCGGAGCTGACGGACGGGTCGCGGCCGAAAAGCTGCTTGCCACCGACACATCGTCGGCGTCCGCCCTCTTCAACCAGCTGCGCGATACGATCATCGAACTCCAGGATGGTGCCAAAAGCTCTATGGTTGTGCTCGGCGTGCCCGGCGCTGTCTCGCCCAGGACCGGCCATATTGATCTTGCCCCCAATATTCCCCTGGCACCCGGCGGCGATTTGAGAGCTGAACTCAGCGCTGCGGTGGGCGCCCGCGTCACGATCGAAAATGACGTCAACCTCGCCGCGCTTGGTGAAGCGCGGCACAATACCGAAGCATCCGGCGCGCTGATGTGCCTGGTTTCTTTCGGCACCGGCATTGGTCTCGGCATCGTCGCCAATGGCAGCATTTTGAGCGGCGCCGCCGGACGTGCCGGCGAAATCAGCTATCTCCCGGTGGGCAGTTTGGCCGAGGACTGCCGACTGACCAAGGCGGGGCAGTTCGAAGATCTGGCCGGCAGCCATGCGCTTGTTGACCTCTATGCCGCGGGCGCTGGGCCCGCAGATGGCCGTACGATATTTGATCGTGCCAACCAGGGCGACGCGCAAGCTGTCGCTGCAATCGAGACCACCGCCAGACGGGCCGCCCTCGGTATTGCGGCCCTGCAATCTATCCTGGATCCCGATCATATTGTCATTGGCGGCAGCATAGGAGCGCGCGCCGAGTTCTATGGTCCGCTGTGTCGGCACGCCAACGCACTGCTCCCGGTTAGCGCCAACATGTTGCAGGCTCGCCTCGGCGCGTCGGCAGGCTTGGTGGGTGCCTTGACCTTTGCAGCAGAGATAGCGTCCAGTGTGGACACCTAATGTGGCATCTGGAACTGACATTTGCTGGAGGCCGAGCCCCATGCGTCAATAGCATAAGCTCTCGCGCTGTTGCCGGCCCGATGAGACTAGGGTCAGGACTCATTGATCCAGAAGATGATCGTTGCGGCGATGCAGATTGCTGAGAAGAAGGTGTGGGCGCATCGGTCGTATCGAGTTGCGATGCGGCGCCAGTCCTTGAGCTTGGCGAACAGGTTCTCGACCTTGTGGCGCTGCCGGTAGATATCCTTGTCGTAGAAGAAGGGGAGCTTGCGGCTGCGGCTTGAGGGGATGCAGGGGGTGATGCCCCTGTCAGCGAGCGCCTGGCGGAACCAGGCGCTGTTGTAGCCCCGGTCGGCGATCAGATGGGACGCAGCTGGCAACGCCTCGAGCACCATGGCGGCGCCCTTGTGGTCGCTGACCTGACCGGCGCTGAGCTTGAGGATGATGGGCCGTCCGGCCTGATCGCAGACGGCATGGAGCTTGGCGTTCAACCCGCCCTTGGTCCGTCCGATATGGCGGGGAACTTCCCCTTTTTTAGCAGGCTCGCCGCCGTGCGATGAGCCTTGAGGTGGGTCGCGTCGATCATGATCCGCTCCGGTCTGGGGCCGCCCTGACTGACCAGCCGGCTCCAGCGCATGAAGCGGTTGTACAGCGTCTTGTGCGGGCCATAGGCAACGGGAGCGCCCTTCCACTGCAGACCATTGCGGATGACGTAGACGATGCCGCTCACCACCCGCCGGTCATCGACCCGCGGCACGCCATGCGCCAACGGAAAATGCGGCGACAACCGCGCCATCTGAGCCGCGCTCAGCAAGAACAAATCACCCATCGGAACCTCCAATGAGCAATCTGAATCACAGATCAATCCAGATTAATAGGTCCTGACCCTAGGCGCGACCGACGCCGAATGGCTGCTTTGGCCCTCCCGCTACCAAAACCGGTCAGTCCGCCAGCGGCCCCGAATCTGCCGTTCGTTAGTAGTGAATGAATGGCAAGTTTCAGGCGGCGGGGAAACCACACGAAACGGCGACAATGGGTCGAAAGCAGAACAGCATCGGGACAGCAAACCGATCAAAACGACACGTTTCACAAGCACCCAAGCAAAGACCAGCGATAGTTCGACGCCAGCTCCATCAGCAACCGAACGCGACCGGGATCGAATATCGGAAATGCGCCTCAAGAACCATTATATTTCAATGGCCTACACGGCTATTCACTAAAATGGCCCAGTCATCAGGTCCAGAGAATATCGACCTAGAGAGCCTGCTTTCGCGCCTTTTGACGATGGAGTAGTGCTCGGCCCATCTCGACAACCCCCGAAAACAACGAGAAAATCCGGCCGGAGGCGGATCGGGAGAAAGTTTTCACGAGGACAAGTGACGGAGGGGAGGGGTCTGATATCCAACCTTCTCTGGTCTAAAAAATGCGACCGGCCTCGGATGTCGAAAGAGTGAGAGCCCGCCGATGAATCTCTCAGCCGACCAGCGCACAAACAAGGGTCGCAGCCACAAAGACTGTCAAAGACAGGCGAAAACGCGGATTTATTGGGGGTTCGCAAGCAGGACGGCCCATTACAAGCCGAATTCCTCGCGGAATCGATCAATCTGGTGCATGCGCTGGTGGAGGATAGTAACGATGCCGATATCTCCGTTCGAGAGACGGCGCCAATAGACAAAATGCCGTTCGTATTGGAAGAAATATCCCTCTACAGCGAACTCCGCGGGGACGGGCTTCGCGGTGTATTCAATATAACCAAAAATAACGGGTGTGACGTGCGCTGGAATGCTTCCCGAACTGGCGCAAGCCGAAGCCAGATGGGACGATTAGCCCTTCTCGACGAGCTCAAGGACGTCCGAATCTGAGGGAGTCCGGCTTTGAGTTCGTCGAAGCCGGCCGGGTTTGCCGGAGGCTCTAACTCCCAAGTAGGATAGAGCCTGATGAGCAAGACAACGAACAAGTTCCCCCGAGGTGCGGACCCGGGCACTGCGGCTGGTGCTGGAAACGGTCGGGAGTATGCCGGGCATCTGAGCCTGGATCAGCTCAAGGTCATATCGGCGATTGAGAGCTGCCGCACCGCGGCGCTGGGCGGTCATGTGGAAGCCTGCACGGACTGCGGGCACCAGCGCATCGCCTATAACTCTTGTCGCAACCGGCATCGTCCCCGGTGCCAGGGCGCGGCGGGGACGCGCCTGGCTCGAAGCTCAGCAGGCCAATCTCCCACCGGTCGGCTACTTCCATGTGCTGTTCACGCTGCCCGCCGAGGTCGCCGATACCGCCTTCCGCAACAAGGCGCTGGTCTACGATCTGCTGTTCAAGGCGGCATCGTAGGCCATGCTGACGATCGCAGCGAATCCGAAGCACCTGGGTGCCCGCATCGGCATCACCGCCGTACTCCACACCGGGGGCTCGGCCATGACCCACCATCCCCATATCCACATGATCGTACCCGGCGGCGGCATCACGCCGGATGGGCAATGGATCTCATCGCGGCCAACCTTCTGCCAGTGCGGGTGCTCGGCGCAGTGTTCTGCCATCTGTTCCTGACCCGGCTGCTGGAACTTCATGATGCCCGGCGGCTCGGCTTCTTCGGCAAGATGGCGGGGCTCAGCGACCATCGCGCTTTCAAGCGCCATCTTGCGCCGGTCCGAAGAAAGCGTTGGGTGGTCTATGCCAAGGCGCCCTTTGCCGGACCTGAGGCGGTGCTCGCCTATCTCGCGCGCTATACCCATCGCGTCGCCATCTCAAACAGCCGTCTTCTCCGGTTCGACGGGAGCGAGATCACCTTCCGCTAGGATTATCGCCGCAGCGGCGCCGACCGACAGCAGGTCATGACCCTGGCCGCCAATGAGTTCATCCGCCGCTTCCTGCTTCAAACCCTGCCGCGCGGGTTCCACCGCATCCGGCACTACGATCTGCTCGCCAGCTCGGCCCGCAAGGACTGCCTCGGCCAGGCCCGCGATCTGCTCGAGGTCGCGCCGGCGCCGGACGACCTTCATATCCAGGAGCCTGCAGACCCGTGCCCGCCATGTCCATGTTGTGGCGGCGCCATGATCATCAGCGAGACCTTCTCCCGGGGTGCCGGCCTCGCGCACCGCCCGCCGCCCCAACGACGAACCGGGAGACCGCCCATGACCCGGCATGAACCAATGCCAGCCCAGACCGAGACATCACCATCGCGGTCTGCCAAGCATCTTGCGCCAATCGATGCGGGGATCGCCATCACCTTACAGCTTGGTCCCATCTGTCGCGACAAGCTCTGCCTCACCGGCCGATCTATCGCACCACGCGACCGAGACAGCGCGGCTCCATCACACAATCCAGGCAGTCCAAAAGCCGGCCAAATCCAGAATTACCCATAGCGCTGAGCCTGCGGATCGCGGGTTGGGTCACCCGGACTTTTTCGAGCGCCTATCGGCATCCGAAACTCTTCAGCAAGGCGGACAGGCCGCTTTTGGTTGCGGCCTGATGGAACGCAGCCATTTGGGGTGTGATATTATCAAGGGCTCATTCGAGGCCGCGCGGTTGTGGCGATGGCAAACTGAGGGCAGTGAGCGAGCTAGGCGTCGTCAGCCAGAAGATGAGATTGAAATAGAAATCAAATTTATAGAATCAATTGATTCTATAACACATTTTTCTCTACAATTTAATATTACGGCATCATTTTTGTTGATTTTGTTAGTATTGTTTAATGTAAAATCCCCTCCGGAGATTAATATGCCAACATCTTTTTGGTGGTTAAAATCAAAGCTCTCCTGGACATGCATTATCTGCACGGCGTGATCGAAACGCCCCCTGCGCGTCATGACGTTCAGGGCCTGGATCGGGCCGGAAATCAGCCGGGCATGCGCGGCAAGCCCGGCACTGAACAGGTATGGCGCTGTGTCAGGCCTTAACTCAACTGGATCGAAGCCCTCGACAGCAAGGTGGAAACCAGCGCCTTCGACAATGCTCAGTGTACGGTCCACGCCCGGAAAGATCGAGAACGGTCCATCGGATGCGACCCTTGCCATGCTGATGCGCCAGCCAAAATCCTGAAGCGAGGCCTCCGGAGGAAAGACGGCGATCTCATACGTCTCTCCTCCGCCATTCTTCCAAGGCATCCGACGATACTCGCTTGCTCGAACAATCCGCATGCGTCAGGCGCCCAGAATGCCGGGCAACCTGAGGCCATTTTTGGTCGCGCAATCGCGCGCGATGTCGTATCCGGCATCGGCATGACGCATGACCCCGGTGGCCGGATCGTTCCAGAGCACGCGCTCGATGCGCCGATCAGCCTCTTCGGTGCCGTCGCAGCAGATGACCATGCCCGAATGTTGTGAAAAGCCCATGCCGACGCCGCCACCGTGGTGCAGCGACACCCAGGTAGCGCCCGAGGCGGTATTGAGAAGCGCGTTGAGCAAAGGCCAGTCGGAAACGGCGTCCGAGCCATCCTGCATCGCTTCGGTCTCACGATTTGGGGAGGCGACGGAGCCGGAATCGAGATGGTCGCGGCCGATGACGATGGGCGCGGAGAGTTCGCCATTGCGCACCATCTCGTTGAAGGCGAGGCCCAGCCGGTGGCGGTCGCCCAGTCCCACCCAGCAGATGCGGGCGGGAAGGCCCTGGAAGGCGATGCGCTTGCGTGCCATGTCCAGCCAATTGTGCAGGTGGACATTGTCGGGCAGCAGTTCCTTAACCTTGGCGTCTGTCTTGTAGATGTCCTCTGGATCGCCCGACAAAGCCGCCCAGCGGAAGGGGCCGATGCCGCGGCAGAAGAGCGGGCGGATATAGGCCGGTACGAAACCGGGGAAGGCAAAGGCGTTTTCGAAGCCTTCGTCCTTGGCCACCTGGCGGATATTGTTGCCATAATCGAGCGTGGGTACGCCTGCCTCATGAAAGGCAGCCATGGCCTCGACATGTTTGCGCATGGATTGGCGCGCCGCCGCCTCTACCGATTTGGGATCGCTTTCGCGCTTTGCCTTGGCCTCATTCACGCTCCAGCCCAGTGGCAGATAGCCATTGCGGGGATCATGGGCCGAGGTTTGATCGGTGACGATATCAGGGCGCAGGCCTCCGGCCTGCATGCGCTCGAAAATCTGCGGAAATATCTCGGCGGCATTTCCGAGGAGGCCGACGGACTTGGCATCCCCGGCCGCATTCCATTTTTCGATCAGGGCCAGCGCTTCATCCAGCGATTTGGCCTTTTCGTCGACATAGCGGGTGCGCAGGCGGAAATCGATGCGGGTTTCGTCGCATTCCACGGCAAGGCAGGACGCGCCAGCCATGACGGCGGCGAGCGGCTGGGCGCCACCCATGCCACCCAGCCCACCGGTCAGGATCCATTTGCCCTTGAGACTGCCGCCATAATGCTGGCGACCCGCTTCGGCAAAGGTTTCGAACGTGCCCTGAACGATGCCCTGCGTGCCGATATAGATCCAGGAGCCGGCGGTCATCTGGCCGTACATGGCCAGACCCTTGGCATCGAGCTCGTTGAAATGATCCCAGGTCGCCCAATGCGGCACGAGATTGGAATTGGCGATCAGCACGCGAGGGGCGTCCTTATTGGTGCGGAAGACGCCGACCGGCTTGCCCGACTGCACCAGCAGTGTTTCGTCTTCCTCAAGATCCTTGAGCGTGGCGACGATGAGGTCGAAATCCTTCCAGGTGCGTGCCGCGCGCCCGATGCCACCATATACAACCAATTCATTGGGGTTTTCGGCCACGTCGGGGTCGAGATTGTTCATGAGCATGCGCAGCGGCGCCTCCGTCAGCCAGCTCTTGGCATTGAGCACATTGCCGCGTGGGGCGCGTACTTCTCTGAAATTGTGACGCAACTCGTCCATGGAATACTCCGGAATTCAGTGTTTGATCGTTGTGGCGAGCGCCGACAGGCGCTCGAGAATGTCTTTCAGGTGACCTCGCAGCTGCTCGGCGTGTTGCGGCGCGTAGTCGAAGGGCGGGAGCTCAGTGGCGAGATGAGTGCTCTGCGCTAGTTCCATCTGGATGGCGTGGATGCCCGCCTCGGGCCGGCCGTAATGTCGGGTCGTCCAGCCGCCCTTAAAGCGGCCATTGACGATGCTGGAATAGCCTGGCGCTGCCCTCACCACGTCCACCACAGCCTGTTCGACACGCGGGTCGCAGCTGGTCGTTCCATTGGTGCCGATATTGAAATCGGGCAGCGTGTCTTCGAACAGGAAGGGAATGTGCGAGCGGATCGAATGGCAATCATAGACAATGGCAATGCCATGCTGGGCGCGAACACGTTCGATTTCCGCATTGAGCGCCGCGTGATAAGGCGCGTGGAAGCGCGCAATGCGGTCGGTGATTTCGGCGCTGTCGGGCGCAGCTCCCGGGTTCCAGATCGGCTGTCCATCGAAATCGGTTTCGGGTACCAACCCGGTCGTGTTCTGGCCAGGATAGAGACTACCGCCTGCCGGATCGCGATTGGCGTCGATCACATAGCGATGAAACAGTGCACGAACGCTCGTTGCGTCCGGCAGCAGGCCATCATAGAGGCGGTGGATGTGCCAGTCGGTATCGGCTAGCTTAAGGCCATTTCCGTTTAGCCGCCCGCGGATGTCCGGCGGTACATCCGTGCCGGTATGGGGCAATCCCAGAATGATCGGGGAGTCCCCGCGCGTGACTTCAAATGCCGTCATTTCAGCCTGCCTTGCCTGTGAAGGCAACGCAGCGTCCGGCAAAGACCCTTGCGTGAAGCGGATTGAACCCGATCCGGTAGACCAGCTCGGACGGTTGGCTGATGTTCCAGATGGCGAAGTCGGCGGCCTTGCCGGCTTCGAGCGTGCCGATTTCATGGTGCAGGCCAAGGGCGCGTGCGGCTTCGCGCGTCGCCCCGGCAAGGCATTCCTCAACCGTCAGGTGAAACAGCGTCGCCGCCATATTCATGGTCAGCAGCATCGAGGTGAGCGGGGAGGTTCCCGGATTGCAATCGGTGGCGATGGCGATGCGGGTTCCCGCCTGTCGCAAAGAGTCGACCGGCGGCGCCTGTGTTTCGCGCAAGGTATAGAATGCGCCGGGCAAGAGGACGGCAACGGTATCCGCCTCCGCCATGGCGCGCGCTCCCTCTGCGTCGAGATATTCAAGGTGATCTGCGGACAATGCCTGATGCTGTGCGGCCAATTTTGCGCCGCCCAGATTGGACAATTGTTCCGCATGCAGCTTGACCGGCAAGCCGAGGGAGCGCGCATGGCGGAAGACAGGCTCGATCTGGGCCGGAGAAAAGGCAATTGTCTCGCAAAAACCGTCGACCGCGTCGACAAGACCCTCGGCAGCCGCCAGATCCATGCCCGGCAGCACGATCTCACCGATATAATCGTCAGGGCGGCCTCGATAGGCCCGCGGCACGGCATGGGCGGCAAGATAGGAGGTGCGGATGCGCACCGGCCTGCGAACGGCCAGCGTCCGCGCTGCGCGCAGCATGCGCAGTTCTGTCTCGATATCCAGCCCATAACCGGACTTGATTTCGACGGTCGAAACGCCTTCTGCGAGAAGATGATCAAGGCGCGGCAGAGCCGCTTCAACAAGCCCATCCACGTGCAAGGCACGAGTGGCTTCGACCGAGGCGACGATGCCCCCGCCGGCCCGGGCAATGTCTTCGTAAGTGGCGCCGGATAGACGCATTTCGAATTCGCGCGCCCGGTCACCGCCAAAGACCAGATGTGTGTGGCAATCCACCAGCGCCGGCGTAATGCAGCGGCCACCGCAGTCTACGGTTTCGCCGCTGCTCTCGGGCATGTCTGCTTCGGGACCGGAATAAACGATCCGTCCGCCCTGGGTCACCAAGGCCCCATTCTCGATAATGCCCAGTCCGGGTTGTTGCGGATCGAGCGTGATCAGCCGCGCATTGTGCCAGGTCACTGCTTTCTGCGTTGCTTTCTCTTGCGCCTCTTGCACGAAGGCCCCACTGACTTGTCTATCTCTTGGATTTAAATGTATATACATATTGGCGGGTAGGGCAACCGGCTTGTTGGAAAACTTTCCCGTTGTGGAAAGGGCCATGCCTGCCCAAAAGGAGATATTCTTGACTACGATCTTTGCGACCTCAGCCCTGCTCGACGACGGCTGGTATGACAATGTCCGCATTACCCTCGCCAAGGGACGGATCGCCTCAATCGAGCCTTCGGCTCAGCCGCAAGGCGATGACGAATGCCATGAGGTCATCGTGCCGGGCATGGCCAATCTGCACAGCCATGCTTTCCAGCGGGCCATGGCGGGCCTAACCGAATTCAGGGGCCCGACCAATGATACGTTCTGGAGCTGGCGCACGATCATGTACGACATGTCACTGCGCATGACCCCAGAGAGCGTGGAGGCGGTGGCGGCGCTGCTCTATATGGAAATGCTGGAGGCCGGCTTCTGCCGTGTGGGGGAATTCCATTATCTGCATCACGACATGGATGGCCGGCCCTATGACAATATCGCCGAATTGGCCGAGCGGATTGCCGCAGCCAGTGAGGTTGCCGGCATCGGGCTGACCTTGCTGCCGGTGTTTTATGCCCATGCTGGTTTTGGCGGCATGGCGCCCATCGAGGGGCAGCGCCGCTTCATCAACTCACTAGACAGTTTCGAGCGCCTGATGGCGCAGTGCAGGTCATTTACATCTCATCTGGATGGCTTCGTTCTCGGCGTCGCGCCACATAGCCTCCGCGCCGTTACCGCGGTCGAACTGCTTCATCTGCTTGCGGTTTGCGAGGACGGCCCGGTCCATATCCATGTCGCCGAGCAAACCCAGGAGGTGGAAGACAGCCTGGCCCATTCCGGCGCCAGGCCGGTGCAATGGCTGCTCGCCAATATGCCGGTGGACCAGCGCTGGTGCCTGATCCATGCAACCCATATGACCGAGACCGAAACGCGCGACATGGTGCAGGCCGGTGCCGTCGCCGGATTGTGCCCAATCACCGAAGCCAATCTGGGAGACGGCATTTTTCCGTGCGACAGTTTCACGAGCCTGGGCGGGCGTTTCGGCGTCGGGTCTGATTCAAACGTGCAAATCTCGCTGTCCGGTGAATTACGCATGCTTGAATATTCCCAGCGTCTGAGCCTGCGGGCGCGAAATGTTCTTGCCAGGCCCGAGGGGTCAACTGGCCGCAATCTTTTTGACGCGGCTCTGGTGGGGGGCGCACAGGCTCTGGGCGTCCAGGCGGGAATTGCCCCGGGCTGTCCGGCCGACATGGTCGCGCTCGATCAGAATGCCGTGCCCTATCTGGCAAAGGACCGCCTTCTCGACAGCTGGATATTCGCCGAACAGGCAAGGCCGAAAACGGTTTGGGCGCGGGGCCGCAAGCTGGTCGAAAATGGTCGCCACGTGCGGCGGCAGGAGATCGAGCGCGCTTTTTCAGCGGCCATGCAGGCGTTGACGGCATAAGCGGAAGACAGACCAATGAAAAAGGGGCCATCGGGCCCCCTTTTTTGTTTGCGCAGAGCAGTCCGGCTATTTGCCGCGCTGTCCCGAGAACACGTTGAGGCCCACCAGCCGGTCGATCAGGATGACGATGACGGCCGAGCCGATGATCGACCAGGTCGCAACGGCAGCAATAATGGGGCGGTACTGGAACAGCAGATATTCATAGATCTTGATCGACAGCGGCTGCATCTCGCGCGGTGTCAGGAAGATCGAGACATTGAAGTCGTTCCAGGAGGTAATGAAGGCGAATAGGAAGCCCGCAATCACGCCGGATTTTATGAGTGGCAAGGTGATGGACAGGAAAGTGCGCCAGGGCGTCGCCCCGACACTGCTGGCTGCATCCTCAAGGGCGGGATTGAGCCCCTCGGTCACGGCCGTGATGGTGCGCACCGGATAGGGCATGGTGATGATGATATGGCCGATAACGAGGGCCGCGATGCTGCTGACGCCGAAGAAATTCAGCATCACCTGATACAGCGCCAGCGCAAAGATAACCGATGGCACAAGCAATGGCCCGAGGAAGGACAGGGTCAGCAGACGCGCCACCACAGGCGGCGCGCGGCGCAGCATCAGCGCGACGGGCAGGGCGAAGATGGTCGAGAAGGTTGCCGAAATGGCGGCCACGACAAAACTGACCAAGGCTCCCGACATGAATTCCCTGTCGGCGAGTGCCGCCAGCATCCAGTGGAGGGTAATCGACCTTGGCGGGAAGGTCATGGTTTCGGCATTGAGTGCAGCCCCGGCCACCACAATGAGTGGCGCCACCACGATGATCAGGCAGAGCAATGCCGCGACTTCGAAGCCAGTGGGCAGACGGAGCCAGGATTTCCTGGTTTGTGTAATGGACATGGCCGGCTACCTGAGCTTGCGGAAAATCTTGCTGACGACGAACAGGTAAATCCCTGTAATCACTATGCTTATAGCTGTCAGACTGATCCCGATGGTTGCAGCGAATGGGAAATTGCCCTGAATGGCTGCCTGCTCATAGGCCATCATCCCCATCATTCTCACCCGGCCACCGCCCATCAGCGAGGGAATGGCGAAAGCCGCAGCATTGAGGGTGAAAGCGATCAGCGTTCCGGCAATGACACCGGGCAGCGAGAGCGGGAATGTGATGGAGAGGAAAGTGCGTGTCTTGCTGGCACCGACGCTGGCTGCCGCTTCCTTGAGGGCCGGATCGATGCCGGCAATCACCCCGATTAGAGGCAGAACCACATAGGGCACCGCGATCTGGGTGAGGCCGATCAGGACACCGAGCTCGGTATACATGATCCGCACATTGGGGATGCCAAACATGGCGAAAGCACTGCTGACCGGGCCTCCATTCATCAACAGGACATTGAGCCCGAAGACGCGGATAACCGTGTTCACCGACAGCGAGACGACGACGACACTGGTCAGTACGCCTCGGTATTTCGCCGGCATTTCGGCGATGTAATAGGCCAGAACATAGCCGATAATCAGCGCCAGAACGGCGGACATCACCGACAGTTTCACTGTCGTCCATACGGCGGTCTCCAGATAGAAGAGGTCGAGCCAAAAACGGGCGTAATGCTCGAGCGTCCCGGTTACTTCCGGGGCCTGGCCGATTTCGTGGGTGGACAGGCTGGTCCCGATAAGCCAGCCCATGGGGACGAAAAAGAACAGAATAACAAAGAGGAACGGCACATAGAGGGAGCTCTTCGCTAGAAGGGCGCCCAATTTGCTCAACAGACTGTCGTTATCAGTCCTGGGTAATGACGGCGTTAGCGACATTGATCCTGACCTCGTCTCCAGGGTTTAAGATTGTCTCATTGGAGCGCTCTTGCAGGAACACCAATCCATCGGGGTCATGTTCCAAAGCGATGCCGTAGCGTACTGATGAGCCTTCATAGATGACCTCGCGCACGACGCCGCCCATTTCATTGGCAGTGCCGCTGGAAGCCCCTGGTTGAAGCACCATCCATTCGGGGCGTATCACCAATTGCACCTCTGAACCGGCCACCGCTGTCGCGCCATGGGCCAGAACCTTGGTGCCGCCCGAAAGCTCGACCCATGACTGTGCGGCGCCCGGCTCGACGATCTTGGCGGGGAAGAAGTTGGCGCTGCCAAGGAAACCGGCCACGAAGCTGTTTGTGGGACGGGAATAGACAGTGCGCGGGTCTGCGACCTGCTGGATACGTCCAGACTGCATCACCACGACCTTGTCGGACATGGAGAGCGCTTCTTCCTGATCATGCGTCACGAACAGCATGGTCACGCCGAGCGAGCGCTGAAGGCGCTTGAGCTCGATGCGCATGTCTTCGCGCAGGCGGCGATCGAGATTGGACAATGGCTCGTCCAGAATGATCACATCGGGATCGATTGCCAGGGCACGGGCCATGGCGACACGTTGCTGCTGGCCACCGCTTAGCTCGCTGGGATAGCGATCCTGCATGCCGGTCAGTCGAACCATCTCAAGCGAGCGGGTGACGCGCTTGGCAATTTCTTCCCTTGGCAATTTGCGGATACGCAGGCCGAAGGCGAGGATGTCGAACACCGTCATGTGTGGCCAAAGGGCGTAGTTCTGGAACACCACCCCGATATTGCGCCGATAAGGCGGGAGATTTGTCACCTCCCGCCTGCGGATGAACACGCTGCCCTGATCGGGGAAGATAAATCCCCCGATCATGCGCAGAGTGGTGGTCTTGCCGCAGCCGCTCGGGCCCAGAACGGTGATGAACTCACCGTTCTGGATCTGGAGGGAAACATCGCTCAGGATGGGCAAGTTTCCATATTGCTTGCTGCAATTGACCAGCTCGATATCGAAATTCTCAGACATCAGCGCTGGATTTCCCTTTCCCAACGTGCCTGCCATTCGTCATAGACAGTGACGATATATTTCCAGTCGGCACTTTGCAGGTCATCGATATTGTCGGCATTCAGCAGCAGGTTTGCCTGTATTTCCGGCGGCACGACAGCAGTGGTGTTGGCGGGGAAATAGCCGAGATCTTCGGCCATGTTGACACCCGCCTCGGGGCTCAGAAGCTGATTGACCAGGCGCTGCGCCAGTTCTTCGTTAGGCCGACCGGCTACAATGCTGAGCGTGGAGGACAGCGGGAAGAAACCTTCCTTGGGGATCGAACCCTGAACATTGACGCCTTCATCTTCGCGCGCCCAGGCAATGCGACCATCGGTCCACATGCTCATCGAGATCTGGTCGTTGCGATAGAGTTCGAGGTGTTCGGCATGGGCCGCAATCCACACGTCGATATTGGCTGCGATCTTCTTGAGCTCTTCGAAGCCCGCATCAGGATTACGTTCATCACCACCGGCCAGCTTGGCGAACAGGGTGATCAGCTCGATATTTTCCGGGCGGAAGCCACGCAGCGCGATGCGGCCTGCATATTCAGGATTGGAAAGGTCGTACCAGGATTCTGGGGGGGTAACGTCATCGGAATCATAGGCGATGACATAGGCGCCGAAATTGGCGGCAATCACGAAGTCGGAATAGATGGCCTTGGGGTGGATATTGGCCAGGTTTGGCACCAGTTCCGGATCGAATGCGGCAAAGGAGCCTTCTGCCTCCATGCGCAGCGCAAAGACCGGATCGGACACGATGACGTCGATCTCCTTGTTGCGCACACGAGCGATATTGTTGGCGCCGGAGCCCGGAATTATGGTGACGGTGACGCCATATTCCTCTTCGAACGCCTTGACGCTTTCGGTCATGGCTTCGTCATATGCGCCGCCAAAGCCGCTGAGGATCAGTTCGGTCTGCTGGGCCTGAGCTGCGCTGCCGAAGACAACGAGCGCGGTGGTGATCAGGGCACCGAGACGGAGGCCCTCATTCAGTCGCTTCATTTTTGGATACTCCCTTAGTGAGTGTGCTTGCGGCGCCTCAACAGCGAGCGGCGCCACCCTTCCTGCCCGTTCCACGCCGCCATGTTCGACGGGAGCCCCTCGCTCCCTCCATGGAAGCTTATGGATTGGTATATACATATAAGTCACACGACCCTTGAGTGTGCAAGGTGCAAATTGCCCGGCTGCATGAAAATTGAGCATGCCATTATGACTGGCAGGTCATGCAACCGGATTATGCAAGAACTAGGCCAGTTCGACCTTGAGCCAGATCAGTTTCTTGGTATCGAAGGTGCTCTCCAGCACCTGGCGGCCGACCTCGGCGAGGCGATCGACATGCTCGGGAACGATCTCGCCCAGCACCGGAGTGGCGATGTCCTCGGTGACGTCGCCATATTGGACGATGATCTTGTTGCCCGTGCCCTGCGAATAGCGGATACGGCCCTGCGGTGCGTCGCACTGGCGCTCTTTGACATGCACGGGCGCGGTGCTGACCACCGGTGCCCAGGCATACATGGATTCTCCGCTCACCACGGCATGATCCTGAATGATGGCAAAGGGCAAGGCCTCGATGAGGTCTTCGCACAATTCGGGATTTTCGTTGACCGCCAGATAGGCGTCCACACTGATCCCGAGCGGTTCCCAGGTCATTTTGATCTTGCGCCCGTCACGAATATGGACGCGCCGGCTGAGATCTGGCTGCACAGGAGCGACAGGCTGGATGTCGGCATATTTGTAGCGCTCGCCTTGCTCCCATTCAAAGTAGTGGAAGGACCATGCGGCCAGCTGATTGGTATAGGCGCAGAAGATCCGCACCGCCTCGATGGCCTCTGCGCGAGAGGCTGCGTTGGGGAGGTGCTTGCGCACGGCCAGGGCCAGCTCGCCCAGCCGTGGAAAGCCGCTATAGCGCAGGTAATTGCTGTAGGGATGGTCGAACGTGTCAATCAGGTGACAGAGCTGTTTGAGCGAGAAGTCCTCGTTCTCGGCCAGCCCGACCAAATGATACCAAGTATACATCGAGTGATCGCGGATCATGCCATTGGCAAAATCCCAGGTGGTGAAGTACTGCCCGTTGGTTCCAGCCTGATTTTCGAGCGTTCCGGTCCGCATCTTGCGGATTTCGAGGGGTTCCGATTTTCGCATTTCATCAAGTTCGCGCCCGACGATTTCGATGACTTCCCGCAAGCTATTATACGACATGACCTCTTCCTATGGTTGGCTTTGCGACGGACCATCCGTCACGGCAACCATAACAAGCAATCCCTAATTGTATATACATATTTTTCTGCAGGGGAGAGCGGCGGGACGTCGGTGCAATCCCTGAGAAGTGCCCTAAATCAGGCAAAATCAATGACTTAGAATTGTTTTTGGATGATTTGTTCGGGCATCAAGCGGGTGAGGCGATCCTGTCCATGCCGATACAAAGCATACATAATGCGAAATATGTATGGCTTTTTGCATTTAGTTGGGGAATGATGCGGTTAAGCGGCTGCTTCGTAGGCATATATGTATATACAAATGCTGCGGGTAGTCACAGTCAGTACGTGGAAGGAAATTGCAGATGGGTAGACTCATCGACATCAAGTGGCCGGAACTCGATATGGGCGTCGTCGCCGAACTAGCGGACGAGCTGAACCCGGAGATGTGCGAGGAATTCTGGCGCGATCTGCCTTTCAAGGTCATGCAGGCCCATCCAGTCGTGTCCGGTGAATCGCTCTATGCCTGGACGCCGACCATCAGCACAGCGCCTGTGCAGCAGACCATCAAACTGTCCGACTGCAAGCTGGGCGACCTGCGCTATTCGCAGAAAACCGGCAACAAGTTCTCGATCAATTACGGCAAGAGCACCGAAACGCTTGCCCAGCCGATCCTGGGCAAAGTGCTGCCCGAATATCACCACCTGCTCCCAGTCGTGGGCAAGGCGATCTGGAACAATCTCTTTTTTGCCAAGGAACACATCTTTGTCGAGGTAAGCCCCCGCGACGCCTCGCAAGCCTATACGGGCAAGGGGCGTTTTGACGACCTGACTGGGGTGGCGGCCGAATTCTATGCCGAAGCCAAGCGCATCCAGACGATCGAGCCCGAAGATCTCCGCCGCATCCGCCTCGGCCAGATCGGCGAGACCGGTAATTATGGTCAATATTTCACCGCCTGGGACTTCGCCAACGGCATGGTGCGCGACCACATCATGTACACCGCCTTCAACTGGGTGAAGTATGTGGACATGCTCTCCCACAAGGACCTGGTGGCGGTCATCGATACCGAAGACGAGCCCTATTCCGAGTATCTGGGCTTTTCCGGTCTCGTGACCCTGCGCGATTTTTCTCTCAAACTTCGGGCGGCAATCCGGGAAACCGAAGACAAGGACGAACTGCGGACGCTGCTGCGTACCTTTGTCATGTATGGTAATCGCCTCTGCGCCTGGTCCTATCATTATTTCCCCCACCATATCGGCGTATTCTTCGGCCGAGAGGTGCGGGGACAGGAACTGCCCGGCCGCTTCAACCTCACTTCCCAAGGCTGATCGCCGTGCGGGCGGCGGGCACGTCCCGCTGTCCGCCATTCTCCCATGTTCCAATCTGCCGGTCAGGTCGGTCCTGATCGCTTCGCGTTTGTCGCCAAAGGTTTTTTCCAATGCTCAACACGCTCGTTCCCGGCCAGGTCTCGCTCGAAACTCTTCAAGCCGTCTATGATGGCAGGATCATTCCAAAGCTGGATACGGTCTGCATGGACAAGGTGGAGCAATCGGCCCGGCGGATCGCCGAGATATTGAGCGGGAACGAAGCCCACTACGGCATCAATACCGGTTTCGGTAAGCTTGCCAGCGTGCGCATTCCCACTGAAGACGTCGAGACGCTGCAGCGCAATCTGATCCTCTCCCATTGTTGTGGCGTCGGCACACCGCTGCCCGACAATGTCGTTCGGCTGATCATGACACTGAAGTTGATTTCGCTCGGACGCGGGGCTTCGGGCGTCCGACCTCAGGTCATCAAGGTGCTTGCAGCGATGCTAGAAAAAAACTTGCTGCCGATCATTCCGGGGCAGGGCTCGGTCGGGGCCTCGGGGGACCTGGCGCCGCTAGCCCATATGACGGCGGCCATGATCGGCGAGGGCATGGTCAAGTTTGACGGCGATATCCTGCCTGCCACGATCGGCCTGGCCAAGAGCGGTATTCAGCCAATCGTGCTGGCCGCCAAAGAAGGCCTAGCCATGATCAATGGTACCCAGACCTCCACCGCGCTGGCGTTGGCCGGGCTGTTCCGCGCGCATCGCGGATTGGCTGCTTCACTGATCTCGGGTGCCTTGTCGACTGACGCGGCCATGGGTTCGACTTCGCCGTTTTCACACGAAATTCATGCATTGCGCGGCCATGCCGGACA
Organism: Devosia sp. YIM 151766; assembly: GCF_030285925.1. Classification (NCBI taxonomy): domain Bacteria; kingdom Pseudomonadati; phylum Pseudomonadota; class Alphaproteobacteria; order Hyphomicrobiales; family Devosiaceae; genus Devosia; species Devosia sp. YIM 151766. Next base: position 1,038,078 of record NZ_CP127251.1, read on the forward strand.
GGCAGACACCGCCTCGGTCCTACGGGCGCTGATGGAAGGATCAGCAATCCGCGAGAGCCATGCAAAGAACGACGACCGTGTTCAGGATCCTTATTGTCTGCGCTGCCAGCCCCAGGTCGCGGGCGCCTGCTTAGACCTCTTGCGGCAGGCAGCCCATACACTGACCATTGAGGCCAATGCAGCCACTGACAATCCGCTGGTGCTCTCGGACGGGTCGGTTGTCTCTGGTGGCAATTTCCATGCCGAGCCGGTGGCTTTCGCCGCCGACCAAATCGCCATCGCCGTGTGCGAAATCGGAGCCATCGCGCAGCGTCGTATCGCGCTGCTGGTCGATCCGACGTTAAGCTATGGCTTGCCAGCCTTCCTGACGCCCAGGCCGGGCCTAAATTCCGGTTTCATGATTGCCGAAGTGACCTCTGCCGCGCTGATGTCCGAGAATAAGCAGATGTCGCATCCGGCATCCGTTGATTCGACGCCAACCTCCGCCAATCAGGAGGACCACGTCTCGATGGCCTGCCATGGCGCTCGGCGTCTGATACAAATGACGTCCAACCTCTTCGCCATTATAGGCATCGAAACCCTGAGCGCCGCACAGGGGATCGATCTACGTGCCCCTCTAAAAACAAGCCCTGCTTTGGCCAGTTTGCACGATGTGGTCCGGTCCGCAGTGCCAATGTTGGGCGACGATCGCTATATGGCCGACGATCTGCATATGGCAGCCGACTTGGTGGAGTCGGGTCGACTGGTCGCGGCAACGCCCGCCACAATCACGGCCGAAATTGCTCTTTGTGCGAGGTTGTAATCCATTTCGGCTAATGAGCACATTTTCATCCGGCCGTTCCGGCCAGATGATTTTGGTTCCATTCAGCGCATCGTTCGCGAGAATGATGCGCTGGATCGACACACATCCTACACCTATTGGGCAAATTGCCTAGTTTTCGGCCCACTTTTTCTTGTGCTCGAAAGCGTGGGACGGGTGCAAGGTTTTGCAATGGGCATGGGTCCAAACGCGGCGGGCGAAGCCCTGTTCTGGCAGATCGGCATTGCCGGGTCGCATCGGGGGCAGGGCCACGGAAAGAGTCTCGCCGCAGCCCTGATCCGAGGCATCCGCCAGCAGGGCGGCAGGCGCGTTCTCGTCACCATTGCCGAGGATAATCTCGTCTCCCGACGGTTGTTCGAGGGATGTGCCTTTGCCTGCAACACGCGCCTTGTGGCGGTTGGCCCCATCCCTTGTATGGCCGATGACATCCAGGCGGAAACGCTTTACGGGTTCGACCTTCCTCCGGAGGCCAAATGCTCGGAGTGGCGAGTATAAATTTCGTGTGCGCGAGCCGACGCAACGCAGTACAATATGTTTTGAGTTCAATTTGAAGTGAGCTTCCCGTGACCGAATTCGAAGAAGCGACAACAATGGCTGATCGGGCGGAGTCAAATAGTACCTCCCCGCTTTACGTGGAAATACAGCGTGACATAGAAGCCAAAATAATGACTGGCGAATGGGGGCCGGGCACACGCATTCCGTCCGAGCTCGAACTGCTCCAGACATATGGCTGCTCGCGCATGACGGTCAACAAGGCGTTGTCGAGCCTTGCTGCCGCCGGAATGATCACCCGCAAGCGCCGAGCGGGTTCTTATGTGGCGCCGCCGCGCCTTGACGAGCCCCTAATGCAGATTCAGGATATCCGCACGGAGGTCCTGGCGACCGATCGCGCCTATCGGTTCGAAATTACCGAGCGCAGCCTGCGCAAGGTGGTGGATGGCATCGATGCACGTCACGTGGGGGTGCCGGTGGGGACGCGTTTGCAGTTGTTCGAAGTCATGCATTACGCCGACAATCTGCCTTTCACTATGGAAACGCGGCAGATCAATATCGATGCGGTTCCAGAAATGGAGCACATGGATTTCAAGAACGAATCGCCCGGTAGCTGGCTCCTGAACAATGTGCCGTTCAGCGAGGGGGAGCACTCTATCCGAGCAATCTCCGCTGATCCAATCCTAGCAAGGCGCCTGCAGGTGATCGAGAACGCCGCATGTATTTCTATTGCCCGGCGCACCTGGCGGATGGATAAGCTCATCACCTTCGTGCGCCTTGTCTATCCTGGCGACCGTCACCGCTTTGTCGTGCGCTTCTCTCCGGGCTCTTCACTGAGCTAGGATTGGAACGCAGCAATGATGCTGTCCGCATTTGACCTTTGGACATCGATCAAATTAGCAACGTGCCTCTAAAAATTTGAGGCAAATGCCCCGTCAACCGCAAGGACTTTAAGGATTGAGTTTAAGCGAGCTGAATGGGGCGCTTTTGACCTGCCCCTGAACTTTCATCGAGTGGCGGTTAGAGTCTCGACCGTTTCTGTTACGCCGTAGGGCGCGGGTTGAGCAACCGATGAAGACGCGAAGCCCTTATCGAGCGAAGCGACGGAGACGGTTTCGGTGAGGGTTCCGGCGAAGGCCGCCGGGGTCTGGTGGCCAAGCGAGGAGTGTGGCCTCGCGGTGTTGAATCCTGCCGCCATTCGGCGATGGCGCTGCGCGCATGGTCGATGCCGAAGAACAGGCTCTCGTTCAGCAGTTCATCGCGCATGCGGCCGTTGAAGGACTCGACATAGCCGTTCTGCATCGGCTTTCCGGGCGCGATGTAGTGCCATTCCACACGGCGATCCTTCGACCATAATAGCCCAGCATGTCTCGCTCGAACCGGGTGCGCACGTCTGGATCGCGATTCATGACGAAGGTGTAGCCGGTGACCGTGAACGGCCCCTCCATGGCAACCATCACGGCCTCGACGGCTCGTTCGTAAGTGTCGGTGCGCGCGATCGGCGGATCGGCGAACGTCTGCTCAAGGTATTGAAGGATGACAAGGCTCTCCTTGATCACCTTGCCGTCCGGCGTGACGAGGATGGGCAGCGCCGTGGTGTCGTGCGTCAGATCCAGAAGCCATTGCGGACGCGGTTCGGTAATATCGATCTTGTGAAACTCGACGGCATCGGTTTGTTCTGTCCGCCGTCAGCACATATGTCCCAGAATTAGGGTTGAGAATTAAGGAGTGTTTTGGTCTCGTCGCATGACGAAGGAACCAAGATGACGACCAAATCCTCGAACACGAAGAAGCCTGGCGAGCAGGTGGTGAAGGACATTCGCCGGGCGACCCGGCGGCACTTTTCAGCTGAAGACAAGATCAGGGTCGTGCTGGACGGCCTGCGCGGCGAAGACAGTATTGCCGAGCTTTGCCGCAAAGAAGGGATCGCTCAGAGCCCGTATTACACCTGGTCGAAGGAGTTCATGGAGGCGGGCAAGCGGCGCCTGGCTGGTGATACGGCGCGCGCTGCCACCAGTGATGAGGTCAAGGATCTGCGCCGCGAGGCCAGCGCGCTGAAGGAATGCGTTGCCGATCTGACGCTAGAAAACCGTCTGCTCAAAAAAAGCATGATCGCGGATGGGGACGAGCCAGAATGAGGTATCCCGCATCCGAAAAGCTCGAGATCATCAGACTGGTCGAGCAGTCGCACCTGCCGGCGAAACGCAGCCTGGACCGACTGGGGATCCCACGACGGACCTTCTATCGCTGGTATGATCGCTATCTCGGTGGCGGTCCTGAGGCGCTGGAAGATCGGCCATCGGCGCCCAGCCGGGTGTGGAACCGAATCCCGCCTGCCATCCATGACCAGATCATCGAGATGGCGCTGGAGCAGTCCGAACTCTCGCCTCGGGAACTGGCCGTACGCTTCACCGACCAGAAGCGCTACTTCGTCTCCGAAGCCAGCGTTTACAGGCTTCTCAAGGCCCACGACCTGATCACCAGCCCGGCTTATGTGGTGATCAAGGCGGCAAACGAGTTCCACACCAAGACGGTGCGGCCCAACCAGATGTGGCAAACCGACTTCACCTACTTCAAGATCATCGGCTGGGGCTGGATGTATCTGTCCACCGTGCTCGACGACTTCTCGCGCTACATCATCGCCTGGAAGCTGTGCAGCACCATGCGGGCCGAGGACGTGACCGACACGCTGGACAGGGCGCTCGCTGCCTCAGGGTGCGATCAGGCCCATGTGCATCACAAGCCCCGCCTGCTCAGCGACAATGGCCCGTGCTACATCGCCAGCGAACTTGCAGACTATATCCAGACCAATCGCATGAGCCATGTTCGGGGTGCGCCGATGCATCCCAGACGCAGGGCAAGATCGAGCGCTGGCACCAGACTATGAAGAACCGCATCCTGTTGGAGAACTACTTCCTGCCCGGCGATCTCGAAGCCCAGATCAGCGCCTTCGTCGAGCACTACAACCACCGGCGCTACCATGAGAGCCCGGACAACGTGACACCGGCAGACGCCTACTTCGGCAGGGCCGCAGCTATCATCAAACAACGCGAAAGGATCAAACGCCAGACCATCCAGCATCGGCGCTTGCAGCACCGCAAGCTCGCCGCATAACCTCAACCCAACGACGAGGCCGATACTCCGCTAATCCGACACCAAAACTGAGCCAAATGATCTGACCACGGACAGCAACTCGCTGTCAGCAACCCAGCGTAGACACCCCTCGATGCGAAACATGGCAAGTTCGGTCTAGGGTGATGTTGGATTTCCAGGGCGCGTCTGCGTCCTGCTCCAGAGCGTTTTTGCATTCGTAGTAGCACCCACTTTGACGATTGCCTCGCGCATGTCGACACCCGGCGAATTCATCACCGAAGACACAGCCACATCGTCCAAGAATACGAACGGCGGTACTGGCCGCCCCGCCATGGCCGACCACACATCTCACCGAAAACGCATACTTTCTATAATACACATGTTATAGTACATCGTCAAAAAACCAGCACAACGGAGGAACGCGTGGCACCGGTAAACCTAACAAATGTCCGGAAAGCGTTTGGCCAAAGCGAGGTCATCAGGGGTGTTGATATCCAGATCGATGAGGGTGAGTTCGTTACCTTGGTCGGCCCATCGGGCTGCGGCAAATCCACCTTGCTGCGCATGATCGCTGGCCTCGAGGCCATCACAAGTGGCGAACTGCGGATTGGCGATCGCGTGGTCAACAACTTGCTGCCCAAAGAACGCGATATCGCCATGGTGTTCCAGAGCTATGCGCTCTATCCGCATCTAACTGTTGCTGAGAACATGGCGTTCTCGCTGATGCTACGCAAAGCTTCTCGCGAAGAAATCGACCAGAAAGTGGCAGCAGCAGCAGAGATATTGGCGCTGACGCCGCTTCTGCAGCGCTATCCAAAGCAGCTTTCTGGCGGTCAGCGCCAACGCGTGGCGATGGGGCGTGCGATTGTCCGTAACCCGCAGGTGTTTTTGTTCGATGAGCCGCTGTCCAACCTGGACGCCAAATTGCGCGTGCATATGCGCGCCGAAATCAAGGATCTGCATCAGCGCCTGAAAACCACGACGATCTACGTGACCCATGATCAGATCGAAGCAATGACCATGGCTGACAAAATTGTCGTTTTGAACGACGGCAGGGTCGAGCAGGTCGGCACGCCGCTCGAACTTTTCGATTACCCAGCAAATGTCTTTGTCGCCAGCTTCATCGGATCACCGGCGATGAACCTCATCACAGGCACCGTAGAGAATGGTGACTTCGTCGATCACACCGGATCGTCCTGGGCACTTGGGCGTCCGGAGCTGAACGGTCGCGCCGTGGTCTATGGCGTTCGTCCAGAGCATCTGCAGCTTGTCGACGCTGGCGCCGAGGCGGTGGTCAGCGTGGTCAAGCCGACCGGCTCCGAAACCCACATGCTGTTGAATTTAGGTGAGCGGACGCTCGCCTTTGTCTTGCGAGACCGCACGACGCTCAGGGTTGGCGATCGTGTCCATCTTCGCGCCGATGCCAGCCAAACGCATCTTTTCGATGCCGAGAGCGGCCTGCGTCTCTGATCTTTGCGGCCCTGCCGTGAACCAATTGAGCTAAACTGGAGGAACTCATGTCTTTGTCTAAATTTGCCCTGACTGTTGCAGCGAGCTGCCTGGTCGTGACACCTGCCTGGGCCGACGCCGTCGTGCGCATGCTGCACATCGAAACAAATCCGGTTGTGCTGGAAATCTGGCAGCAGGCCGCCGATGATTTCGAGAGCGCCAATCCTGGCGTCACCGTCGAATATGAGGGCATGGAAACCCAGGCCTTCAAGTCGCGCCTGACCACGCTGCTGCAGTCGAATTCCAAGCCCGACATCATCTATAGCTGGGGTGGCGGTTTGGTCGACGCGCGCGTCAAGGCCGGCGTGCTTGACGATGTCACGGAGCGCGTGGATCCCGGCGTTATCGAGACGCTCGTGCCTGCCGGTGTCTCGGCCTATACCCGCGAAGGTCGCCTCTATGGCCTCCCTTATCTCACCAGCGAAATGGGCCTGCTCGTAAACAAGGCGCTGCTGGATGAGGCTGGCGTTGCCATCGAAGACCTCGACACCTGGTCGGGCTTTCTTGAGGCCGTGGCCAAGTTGAAGGCTGCCAATATTACGCCGATCGCCGTTGGTGGTCAGGACAAGTGGCAGCTTGGAGCCATGTATAGCACGCTCGCCCTCAAGGTTGGCGGCGAGGCAGCCCTATCAGCCGCTTGGGCAGGTGAAGAAGGTGGTTTCGACGCGCCGACCTTCGTTCGTGCCGGTGAACTCCTCCGTGAGTTGGCCGACGCCCAGCCCTTCCAGCCTGGCTATCTCGCAGCCAAGGCACAGACCTCGGGCAGCCAGTTCTCGGACGGCAAGGCGGCCATGCTCATGTACGGCACATGGTTCTTCCGCCTCAATCCGACACTGGCCGCAGACAAGATCGGCCTTCCCACCGAACAGATGGAATTCATCGGCTTTCCGGGTGTTGATGGCGGCGTGAATAGCGACAAGGAATCCATCGGTCAACTGAACGGCTGGCTCTTCACGCAAGGCGCCTCGGACGAGTCCGTTCGCTTCCTGGAGCATTTCCTGGGGGAAAAGTACCAGTCCCAGTTGGCAACAGGTGGCTTCATCATCCCGGCAGTGCGTGCAGCGCAGGACGAGGTGTCGAACCCGATCATGAAGCGGGTGGCGGGCGAGTTGTCCGAACTCGACTTCCTGCAGCTCAACTACGATACCCAGCTCGGCCCCAATGCCGGCGCCACGGCCAACGATATCGCCGTCGCCATTGTTGCCGGCCAGCTCAGTCCGGCAGACGCTGCCCGGCAGCTGGAAAACGCCCGTCAAGTAGATGAGCAACTCAACTAGATTTCTTGTCTCCAAGGGCGTGGCTTTGCCACGCCCACAGTAGCGCAGGTACCTCATGTCCGCTTCGCCCCAGGCTGACCCAATGAAGAAGAGTGCGCTCTTCAATGCAGTTCTTTTTCTGGCCCCAGCCGTCATCGTCTTCACGCTTTTTGTCGTCATGCCCATGGGCGAAGCTGGCTGGTACAGCTTCTTCAACTGGAGCGGCTATGGCAGGCCGGAGAGTTTCGTGGGGTTTGGCAATTTCGTCGAAGCCTTCGGTACTCCGGCTTTCAAGATTGCCGTCATCAACGTCTGCTGGTTGATCGCCGCTGCGGTCTTCATCCAGATCCCGCTTGGCCTGGGCATGGCGCTGCTGCTGGCCAACAAGCTGGGCGGCGCGGTCTTTTTCCGCCTGGTGTTCTTCCTGCCGTATGTGCTGGCACAGGTTGCCGCCGGTCTGATTTTCAGCTTCGTCTATGATGGCGATTACGGTCTGCTTCGCCCCATCTTTGAACTGTTTGGAATGGCTGCGCCCTATCCGCTGGCCGAGCCTGACAAGGCGCTGTTTGCGATCCTGTTTGTGACCGTCTGGAAGTATTTCGGCTTTCACATGATGCTCATGATCGCTGGGCTTCAGTCCATCGACAAATCGCTCATCGAGGCTGCAACGATCGACGGCGCTAGCCGCTGGCAAGTCACCCGTTTCATCGTCGTGCCGCTTCTATCGCCGGTATTGAAGCTGTGCATCTTCTTCGCCGTGCTTGGAGCGCTGCAATATTTCGACCTGATCATGCCGCTCACAGGGGGCGGGCCGCTCGACGCTACCCAGACGCTCGTCACTTACCTTTACACGCATGGCATTACCCGCATGCGCATTGGTTACGGCAGCGCTATCGGCGTGGTCCTGTTCCTGGCCTGTGTTGTCTTCGCATTCACCTACAAGAAGTGGATCCTGCGCGATGAGTAATTCGACCATCGGCGAGAAGCGGGTCGACCCCTTCGCCTTCTTCAAATACCTCATCCTGACAGCCGTTGCGCTCATCGTGCTCACGCCGCTTTGTGCGGCCGCACTGGGAGGGTTCAAGTCCCTCTCGGAGCTGCAATCGAATGCCTTCGGTCTTCCGCAGACCTGGGATACCTCGGCCTATAGGGGCATTTTGTCCGATACGCGGTTTTGGCGCTATCTCGGCAACTCGGCCATCATCACTTTCTTTGCCGTCGGCGCGACGATCATCCTGTCGGCCCTGGCAGGGTTTGTGTTCGCGTTCATCAACTTCCGTGGCCGGGATATGGTGCTCAATTATTTCACTTTGGGCCTCATGTTCCCGGCAGCCAGCGCGGCCTTGCCCATCTTCATCAAGGTTCGCGACATGGGCCTGCTCGACACCCATCTGGGGGTGATCATGCCCAAGGCCGCATTCGGCCTGGCCATGAGCATCATTCTGTTCCGCCGTTTCTTCAAGGAAATCCCTGATGAACTGCGCGAAGCGGCACTGGTGGATGGAGCGAGCTACTTTTTCTTCTTCCGCAAGATCATCCTGCCGTTATCGGCCCCGATCATCGCCACCGTAGCGACGATCCAGTTCGTGCAGTCCTGGAACAACTACATCCTGCCGCTGGTACTGCTGAACTCCGAAGCGAAGTACCCGTGGCCACTCGGGATCATGCAGTTTCAGGGGGAATATTTGCAGGAGTGGAACGTCATTCTGGCTTTCATCACGCTGACAATGCTCCCCACCGTGCTGTTCTTCCTGGCCTGCCAGAAACACATCGTTGCCGGCCTCACCGCCGGGTCGGTCAAAGGCTGATCGGCCACCTCCCTATCGGAATACAATCGCATGTTTCCTATGTTCCAATCCCACTTTACGCGGCACTGGTTCTCCTCCCAGGCGCTGGAGCAATGGGCCGATACGTCAACGCTTCAGGCTTGGCTCGACACAGAAGTGGCGCTGGCGTCGGCGCAGGCCGATCTCGGGCTCATCCCAAGGTCGGCTGCCACGCGTATCGAGGAAATGGGAAAGGCGGAGCTGTTCGATCTGGACCATCTTTCGGCCGGTATCGCGAGCACGATGCACCCCCTCGTTCCTGTGTTGCGCGAATTCGAAAAGCTTTGCGGCGAGGACGCCGCGGGCTTTATTCACTGGGGCGTCACGACGCAGAATATATTCGAGACCGGCGCGGTGCTGCAGCTCAGGCGCAGCCATGAATTACTGCTGACCGAGCTAGACCGCGCGCTGGCCGCTTTGGCGACGCTTGCGCAGGATAACAGTGAGGTCTTGCAGGCTGGCCGCACTCATGGCCAGCATGCATTGCCGATTACCTTTGGCTTCAAAGTCGCAGGCTGGCATGCCGAGTTGCGCCGCGAGCGCGCACTGTTGGCAGCGGCCGGCCAAGACGCATTGGTGGTCCGGCTGGGTGGCGCCGTGGGGACATTCGCCGCCATGGGCGGCAAGGGACGCGCTGTTCAGGATCGCGTTGCGGACCTGTTGGGGCTGGGAAGCGAGGAAGTGCCGGTTCGCACAGCCTTTGATCGCTTCGCCCACTACATATCGATCCTGGGCCTGATGGCCGGCACCGCGCAAAAGATTGCGCAGGAAGTGGTGTTCCTGCAGCGGACCGAAATCGGCGAAGTGGAAGAGGCCTTCCACATGGGCAAGGTGGGCAGTTCGACGATGGCGCAGAAGCGTAATCCGTCACGGTCGCAGAATATTATCGGACTCTGCCGCTTGCTGCGGTCGCGTGTTCCCTTGGCGCAGGAATCCATGGTGCGCGAAAATGAAGGCGACGCCTCGGCCAGCAATGTTGCCGATGTGCTGGTTCCTGAAACGTCGGTCCTGGGCTGCTCGATTGCCGGCAACCTTGCCCAGCTCGTCGAGGGCCTTGTGGTTTACCCTGCAGCCATGGCGCGCAACCTGGAGCTGTCCGGAGGCATGATACTGTCCGAGGCGGTGATGATGCAACTCGCCGACACGCTGGGACGCCACCACGCCCATGAAGTTCTCTATGAAGCGGCCATGCGCACGGTTGAAGAGGGTGGTAGCTTCTCTGAAGCTATCCTGCAGCATGAAAAGGTGGCAGCCGCCTCCGAAACGTTGGACTTGGATCGGCTGCTTGCCCCCGCCTATTATGTCGGTGAGGCTGCGGCATGCGCCGACGAAGAAAGCGCTCGCTAGCTATTTGCAGGTCTTCCGCATAGAGGATGGCCGGAACGTGTATTCGGAGCGTCCATGGGGCAGGAAAAATCTGGGAGCGATGGTAGTCCGAAGCGCGCCACATGGACTGGCGGCTGGGCGACACTGCGTGACTTCGAAATTCTGCACGCGGCGATCGAAACCGGCAAGACAACCTTGGCAGCTGAACGCCTTGGTATCAGCCAGCCGGCGGTCAGCCGAGCGATAGCGCAACTGGAAGCGCGCGCTGGGCGACCGCTGTTCAGCCGGGAGGGGGCCGGGCTGTCCCCGACGGCCGATGCGCTTGCCATCTATGCCGAGATCAACACGATACAAAAATCGCTGGAGCGCATTGAGAAATTCAGCGCAGGCGCCGACACCGATGCCCGTCTTCGGATTGCCGCGCCGCCGTCTGTTGCACAGGGCATCATTGATGAGATTACAGCCAAATTCATGCTCCAGAATCCGGCTGTTCGGGTAACCGTTGATGTCGTGACGACGCCTCAAGTGCTCGAACATATCGCCGATGGCCGTTCCGACGTCGGTATCGCCGACTTGCCCGATAGCGATCTGCCTTTGCAGGTAAGGCGCATGCCTTATCGGCAGTCACGCTATATCTGTGCGCTCCCCGAGGGTCACGCGCTGGCCGGCAAGGCTGTGATCACTGCCGCAGATCTGGACGGTGTGCCAATGATCGGCCTGGTTCGTCGCAATGCGGCTCGCGCCATGATCGACCGTTCGCTAAGCCGTCAGGGCAGCACGCCGAATGTTGTGGTGGAGACCTCGGCCGCCATATCTGGCCTAACCTTTGTAGCGCAGGGTATCGGCGTTCTGATCTTCAATCCATTCCCGGTGGCGCTAGTGCCCCATAAGGGGATCGTGCTTCGGCCATTCGAGCCGCCAATTCACGGTCGCCTGGACATCTTTCTCTCCCAAGGCGACCGTCTAAATCCGTTGGCCTTACGCTATGTCGAGTTCATCAAGGCCAATCAGCCTGCCGATGATGAATATTCCTGGCGCGCCAAATAACAATTTCCGCGCTATGTGCACATCCTGAAAGTATCTAACGAATTACTTTTTCCGGAGCATGTCGTATTTTAGATCGTGGAATAGAGAGGCGGGCGACGTCCCTCGCGAGGAAGCCCAGGCCGGCGGAGTGCCTCGCGGTGGGGACGGCATCGCGGCATTGGCGCTAATCGTCGGATTCGCCTCGCGGACTGACTGCGTACCGTCAATGCTTCCGAATAGTTGTCGGTCCGCTAGCGGCCCCGAATCTGCCGTTCGTAGAGTAGTAAATGAATGGCAAGTTCCAGGCGGCGGGGAAACCACACGAAACGGCGACAATGGGTCGGCTCCAGCCACTTCTGGCGACCCCGCTTTGAGAATGGCGACAAAGGGGCAGCGAACGAGCCCGCTAGCGCTGGAGGTGGGATGGCGGCTCGGCCCTGAAGTCATTGTCTGATTGAGCGTCGCCACGTTCGGGCGTTCCTTTTTGGCTCTTTTAACCCAGGAGCTAAGTAGTGACCACGATCCATTTCCGCTACCCCTATCAGCCCGCTGCGCCAGAAGCTTATCGACGACATGAACATGCGCCATTTCTCGATGGCGACCCACCGCAATTACATTCGCGACACTGGGCGCTTCGCCAGTTTCCTGCGTCGACCGCCGGATATAGCGACGACCGAGGGTGCGATGCGGCACAGCTTTACCACTCATCTTCTGGAAGACGGCGTCGATGTCCGTGTCATCCAGGTGCTGCTCGGAGCACAGCAAGTTTGAGACCACGGCGCTCTATACCAGGGTGGCCACGCGCACGGTGCGGCCCGTCATCAGCCCGCTCGCCAAGCTGGGTATCTTCGTCCGGCGGAGGCGCCACCCCGACCCGTGAGCGGTGCGCGACGCTATTGAGGTCGCCGATATCTTTCGTACTATTGGTCTTGCCGCTGATTCATTTGTCACCATCGAGTTCAGTCGTGCGGCTCCGCCGGCCCTTGAACCGTACCGGTAGAAAATACTGAAGCAGATCGGCTGCGCCCACTGGGCGCAGCCGTTCGTTTAGTCGGTTATTGACGCCAGCAGCTCGACGCAGCCTTCCAGCTTTTTCCAATCCTCAGCCGTCAGCGACTTGAAGGGCGCCCGGCATGCGCCGCAGTCAAAACCCAACAGCTTGAGAATGCCCTTGGTTCCTGGGAACACGCCAACCTCGATCAGCACGTCGATAATGCGGTTTGCTCGGACTTGAAGCTGCTGGGCCCGCGCATGGTCACTGCGCGCATGGGCGGCGCGCAGCGCGACGAACAGCCCACCCATAAAGTTGAACGTCGTGCCGATGGCGCCATCTGCACCCATGCTGAGACCGGCCAGACACACTTCATCGAAACCGTTGTAAATAATGGCATCAGGCTTGGCGCGCTTGAAACGTTCCAGCTGGAACAGGTCCTGTGAGGTGTGCTTGACGCCCACGATCCGCGGGTGGTCGAGTAGCTCCAGAATGTCGTCGGCGGTGAGGCGACCGCTGCGACCGGCAAAGTTATAGACGATGAACGGCAGATCAACGGCGTCGACGAGTGCGCGGTAATGCGCCAACAGCTCCTCTCGCGAGAAGTCGAAATAGAAAGGCGGAATTGCCGAGAACGCTTGGTAGCCGGCGTCCTTGGCCACCTGTCCAAGTTTGATGCAGTCTGCGGTGGCAATAGCGCCGACATGGGCGATGAGCTTGCTACGACCGGCATTGGCTTTGGCCACCTGCCCCAAAAAGGCGCAGCGCTCGTCTACAGACTGCAGGAAAGCCTCGCCGGTCGAGCCACCGACATAGAAGCCGTCAATACCCTGAGCGATTTCGAAGTTCAGCAATGGGCCCAGCATGGCGTCGTTGATGGCGCCATCGGCGTGGAAAGGGGTGATAAGCGCCGAGTAGATTCCGGCCAGGCTAGCATTGGTCATATTATTTCCGATAAGTGGTATTCAACTACGGCTGTAGTGTTTGTTGGCTTCGTTCAGATGCTGTTCGATGGCATTGGTTGCGGCGATGACGTCGCGAGCGCGTATGGCGGCATAGATGCGCTGGTGATCGGAATAGCTGTCACTGGAGCGGCGCATTAGCGGTCGCTGCAGAATCAGCCACTCAACGATGGCGTCATACATGCCGACGAAGATTGGATTGCCCGACATTTCCACCAGCACCCGGTGAAAGGCCACGTCGGTTCGGCGGAACGCCTCTGGATCGTCCAGGGCCGCAGCGTTGGCGAGCAGCGCCTCACCCAAAGTGTCGAGTTGGGCATCTGTGGCCGTGAGACAGGCATAGCGGACCAACGACAGCTCCAGAAACAGGCGGGCCTGCTCGAAATGCATGGGGCCGTCGGCCTGATCCAGCAGATGGCGGGCCGTGCTGCCCAATTCGTTGAGCAGGTGCTTGGGCGATGGCTCGATGACGCGCGGACGCTCACCGCTGACCAGCCGCACCAGGCCGATGCGCTGCAAGGCATAGAGCGCCTCGCGAATGGAGGGGCGGCCAACGCCGTAGAGCTGCATCAGGTCGCGTTCGGGGGGCAGCGTGTCGCCAGGTGGATAGACGCCATCACGAATCGCCGCCTCCAGCCGCTGCACGACTTCGTCGGACAGCTTGCGCCGCTTGATCGGCTCGCCTGCCGCGGCCTTTGCCCGGGGCTCCCGTCTGTCTGGCTCGTTCTGCGACATCGGTATTCCCCCTTTCAATTACCGGAAGATCGAGAAACCACCGTCGACGACGATGTTCTGACCCGTGATATAGCCAGATGCCGGGCTGGCGAGGAACAGGATAGCGCCCTTGAGGTCTTCGCCATCCTTGCCCATGCGTCCCATCGGGGTCTTGTTCGAATAGGCTCTGACAAAGCCCGGCACCATGTCCGGGCGCTCAAAGCCGCCCGGCGAGATGGCGTTCACCCGCACTCCCATCGGCGCTACATAGGCGGCCATGTCGCGCGTCAGCCCCAGCACGCCCGCCTTGGAGGCGGCATAGTCGACCGGCTGACCCAGCAGGCCATTGGCGTCGTAGTCGCGCCGGTCGCGCCCGATCAGGGCGGCGATCGAGGCGATATTGATGATCGAACCCGAGCCGCGAGCGCGCATGGCCTTGCCGATTTCGCGGCAGCAATAGAGCACACCGTTGAGATTGGTCTGCAGCATGGCGTCGATATCGGCGGGGTCGCGCTCGAACAGTTTGGCGATGCTGCCACCCGAGCCGCCGCCACCATTATTCACCAGCACGTCGATTTCGCCTTTCGACCACTCCAGGGCGCGCTCGGCCATCGCGGCAACCGCTGCGTAGCGCGATTGATCCAGCGCCAGACCCAGCGCTTTGACGCCGAAATCCGCCGCCAGACGCTGGGCTGATTGCTCGGCTTTGCTCGCATCGCGCGAGGTGACGATGACATTGGCGCCAGCTGCTGCCAGCACGCTTGCGGCATCATATCCGAGCTTGGATGCCCCGCCCGTAATGAGCGCGCAGCGTCCCGAGAGATCGAACATGGCTTCAACTTGCTGATGCATTTTGTCGGCTTCCTATCTGACTACAGCCGATTCATATATTGACACGGTCATCCAATCAAGGTGTTATACCAACATACCAAGCAAACATGCTCGGGCGCCTCAGGCGTCGAACGGCAGAGGCGGTTAATGATCAGGCGGCGATTGCCTCCTGCGCAGAGGAGAGATGGATGAAATCGAAGATGATGATTATGAAGCGCGTAGTGCTGGCTGCTCTGGCCACCACCGCGCTAACCGCTGGAGTGGCCGGTCAAGACGAGCAGCGCACCGTGCGTTATGCTTATATTGGCGGCGTCGCTGACGCGATCGTGCCGTTACTGGGTGAGCATGTGGGCATTTACAGCGAGCACAATATCGTGCTCGACAACATTCTGGTTGCTGGCGGCACGGCATCGGCAGCAGCGCTGGTGTCCGATTCTGCCGACGTCACCCACACTTCGGCTGCCACCATTTTCCCGGTCCTGCAGCAGGGCGCTGGGATCCGCTTCCTGATGTATAATTACGACATCGACTACCAACTGATCGTGCAGCCGGAAATCGAATTGCCCAACGCTGCGGCTGGCTACCCACAATCGCTCACCGACCTCAAGGGCCTAACCATCGGCGTCGGTGGGCGTGGCGGCGGCAGCGAGCGCTACGTCAACAAGATGGTTGAGGATGCGGGCTATGCGCCGGAAGAAGTGACCTTTGTGGTTGTGGGTACGGGCGTTAGCGCCGTGGCCGCATTCCAGAATAAGCAGGTTGAGGCTCTGGTGGCCTTGCCGCCGGTGCCGACCTTGCTTGGCGATGACAATTTCAAGGATATGGTGAGCCTCGAAACTACCCAGACGCAGGTCTATAATCCGAACTTCCTGTTCACCACCTTCTCGGCTGGCACCGATTTCCTCGATCGTGATCCCGAGCTGGCACAGGATTTCTGCCGCGCTACGCGGCAGTCCATCGAATATATCCGCGATCCTGCCAATACCGAGCCGGTCAGCGCTTTTTTCGCCGAATATCTCAACCTGCCGATCGAACAGGCCAGCGATATCGTCGAGCGCTACCGCAATAATTTCCGTGCCGAACTGACGCCGGAAATGTGGGAAGGCATGAAGGAATTCTCCGACGAAGTGCCGGAGTGGGCGTCGGCGGTCTACGAGCCCTGCGCCACCATCGCCTCCGAGTAACACCTCCCCGACCGGCCGCCTCCCTCGCGCCGGTCGAAACAGGCGCCCGAGTGTTTCGCTCGGGCGCCCCTCAATGGATAGGCCATGTCTCACATTACCGAAACAGCCCGCCCGCCAGGGCGGCGCTTGAACCCGGCCATCGCCCGCCGTCGCAAACGGCTGGTCGGACAGCTTATCGTCGGCCTGGTCTTTCTTGGAATATGGCAGGTGGTATCGGAACTGCGCTTCGTCGATCCGCTGGTGGCCCGCAGCCCGGCGCAGGTTTGGGCGATACTTGTTGAGATGGTGCGCAGCGGCCTGTTGTGGCCATCGCTCTATTCCACGCTCGAAGCCATCGCCATTACCTTTGTGCTGGCCGGTGGGCTGGGTATCGTGGCCGGGGTTGGGCTGGGACTTTTCCCCAAGGCCGAGGCCCTGCTGGAACCTTATCTAAACGCCATCAATGCCATGCCGCGCATCGCGCTGGCGCCGGTGTTGCTGATCTATTTCGGTATTGATCAGGGTGCCAAGATCGCGCTGGCCACCTCGATCGTGTTCTTCATCGTCATGGTCAATGCCCGCGCCGGCATCCGTACCGTGGACCGGGACTGCCTGGTGATGGCGCGGATGATGGATAGCTCGCGCCTGCAGATGTTCACCAAAATCCTGCTGCCAACGGCGGTGCCATCAATTTTCGCCGGCCTGCGGCTGGCGGTCATCTATTCGTTTCTGGGCGTCATCACCTCAGAAATCCTGTCGTCGCGGCTGGGTCTGGGCCAGTTGATCGCCATGTATGCCGGCATCTTCCGGCTTGAGGGCATGTATGCGGTGGTGCTGATCATGGCGCTGCTGGCCACCATTCTCAACATCGGCATGAACCTGATTGAAAAGCGCTTGTTGCGCTGGAAGGGCGAGCCATGAGCCAGTTTCAATCCCCCGCTCCAGCAGCCGCAGCCGGCCCGGCGCAGCAGGGTCGCGGCTGGGCCGGTGCTTCGGTTCTGATCGGTCAGGTCGTCATCGGCATCGCGCTGCTGCTGTTCTGGCAGCTCGCCTGGACCGGAGGCTGGGTCGACCCCATCATTGCGCGCAGCCCTGAACAAGTATGGTCGGCGCTGCTCATGCTGATCGGCGACGGCACGCTATGGCCGTCCTTCTACGCCACCATGGAAGCGACCCTGATGGCCTTCGTACTCGCGAGCGTTGTGGGCGTGCTGGTCGGCATCGGTTTGGGCCTGTTTCCGCGTGTAGAGGAGTTGTTCGACCCCTATATCAACGCCATCAACACCATGCCTCGCATCGCCTTCGCGCCGGTTTTTACGCTGTATTTCGGGATCGGCCAGGAAGCCAAGATCGCGCTGGCTTTTTCCATCGTGGTTTTCATGGTGATGATCGCGGCGCGGGCCGGCATCCAGAATGTCGACCGGGACGTCGTCACCATGGCGCGTCTCATGGGCACCAGCCGGTCGCAGATGTTCACCAAAATTCTGCTGCCGGCGGCGACGCCTTCCATCTTTGCCGGGCTCAAGCTGGGAGTGGTCTATTCGCTGTTCGGGGTGATCACCTCTGAAATCCTGTCCTCGCGGATCGGACTTGGGCATCTGATTTCCCGTTTTGCCGCCGTTTTCCAGCTGGAAGGCATGTATGCGGTGATCTTGATCATGACAGTCGCTGCGGCCGCACTGAACGGGCTCATGACCGTCATCGAAAGGCGGTTCCTCAAATGGAGTGAATTCGATGACCAATGAACTCCCCACCCCTGATCATTCTCCCATTCCGTTTCCGAAGGCCGTTGAGATGACCCAGACCGCTGCAGCCATCGCCAGCTTGCGCGATGTCAACATGACCTTCGACCTGCCCGATGGCGGTCACACCCAGGCACTCAAAAACGTCACGGTCGAGCTGCGCGCCGGTGAATTGCTGGTGTTTGTCGGGCGCAGCGGCTCGGGCAAAACCACTGCGCTCAATGTGTTGGCCGGCCTGACACGGCCAACCAGCGGCGCGGTCGAGGTGCTGGGCGACGATCCGCGCAATGTGCGCAAGCAGATTGGCTACATGTTTGCCCGCGATGCCCTGCTGCCCTGGCGTTCGGCCGAACGCAATGTGGAATATGGCCTCGAATTGCGAGGCGTTAATGCCGCCGAGCGGCGGCAGCAATCGGGACGCTTCCTCGATATGGTGGGGCTGGGTGCTTATAAGGGCAATTTTCCCAGCCAGCTGTCGCAGGGGCAGCGGCAGCGCGTGGCGCTGGCGCGCACCTGGGTGCTGGCGCCAAAGGTTCTGTTCATGGACGAGCCGTTCGCCGCGCTTGACGCGCAGACGCGCGAATCCCTGCATGGAGAATTTCTCGATGGCTGGCAGAAACAGCAGCAGTCCGTGGTGTTCGTCACTCACGATCTGAGCGAAGCGATCGCCATCGCCGACCGGATCGTGGTCTTCGCCCATGGCGAGATCGTCCGCGAATTTGAGGTTCCCTTTCCTCGACCGCGCGACATGCTCGAACTGCCCAACGACCCGGAGGCCCGCGAGATGATCAAGGAAATCCGTGAACTACTTCACGACTAGCTGCTGCTCCATCAACAGGTTCCAAACACATGCGCTTTGAAAAATTCCCACTCGTCAAAAAACTCGAAGCAGGCCCGGTTTTCGGCATGACGCTCTACACGGGCGTTCCGGCGGCCGTTGAAATGCTCGGAAATTGGGGGCTCGACTTCGCCTTTATCGAAGCCGAACACGCCAATCTCAATGTCGAAGGACCCGATATCGAGCGCATGATCCTGGCGGCCAAATATGCCGGTATCTCGCCGCTGGTCCGCGTCGCCGGCGTGATCGAGTACCACATCCGCAAGGTGCTTGAACTTGGCGCCGAAGGTGTGATCGTGCCGCAGGTACGCACGGCCCAGGAGATGCAGGCTATCGTCGATGCCGCCAAGTTCCCACCCTTCGGCACGCGCGGCGGAGATGGCGCCACGCGCTCGGCCAATTTCAACGGCCCGGGCCTGCATTGGCCCACCTATACCGAAACCTCCAACACCCACACCCTGGTCATCCCGACGGCGGAAAACACTGAATTCTTCGACAATATTGATGAGATTCTGGCGGTAGAGGGCATCGATATCGTCAATTTCGGTCCGCTCGATTATGCCCTGTCGGCTGGCTACGCCGTGGACTACCCGCTCGAAACCAAGGAGCTCCGCGACGCGCTGAAGTTGCTGGTTGATCGGTGCCGGCCCAAGGGCATCAAGATCATGGCGCCTTGCATTCCCATTGAACTCGATCAGGCGCGCCGCATCATCGATCTGGGCATCGATATGCTGATCGTCGGCGTCGACATGGCCTTGGTCAACACCGGCGCCCGACTGGCGCGCGAGCAGATCGTCGATCGTTTCCGCTAAAATTTTTCAGGACGCCAACCATCATGGACATCAAAAAATCCCAGCTCAAGCAGCGCCTCGACAATAACGAGCCAACCTTCGGCATGACGCTTTACACCGGACTGCCCTTCGCTGTCGAAGTGCTGGGCAATTGGGGGTTGGACTTCGCTTTCATCGATACCGAGCACGCCAATTTCCGCCTCGGAGGCCCCGATTTGGAACGCATGATCCTGGCAGCAAAGATCAAGGGCGTGTCGCCGCTGATCCGTGTACCCGGCATCTTGGAGCATGACATCCGCAAGGCCTATGAGATGGGCGCGGATGGAGTCATCACCCCGCAAATCCGCACCGCTGCCGAAATGCGTCAGATCGTGGCTACCTCAAAATTTCCGCCATTCGGCATCCGCGGTGGCGATGGCGCCGTTCGCTCGGCCACCTGGAACGGACCGAAATTGGACTGGCCGACCTATCTGCGCACATCCAACGAGAACACCTTGGTGATACCGACTGCCGAAAACACTGATTTCTTCGACAATATAGATGAAATCCTGGCGGTCGAGGGCATCGATATCGTCAATTTCGGCCCACTAGATTTCGCCATCTCGGCAGGCGTCGACATCGACCCGTCCTTTACCGGCGACACCGTGCTTCCGGCATTGGAATTGTTGATCAAAAAATGCCATGCGCGAAACATCAAGGTCATGTCCACCTGCGTTCCGGCCACCGGAGATCACGCAGAACGTCTGGTGAAGATGGGCGTGGACCTGCTGATCGTGGGCGTGGATCTCGCCCTGATGAATCAGGGGGCCCGCTACGCGCGTGAGGTGATCGTGAACGGGTTGCGCTTACCGGCGTAAAAGAGCGGCGGGAGCTGAGCTCAATTGACAGCATTTGTTGAGCACTTAGATCAGGGCCGACGTTCGGCAGCGTCGGCCCTTGGGGCAGCTCGACCTGCGGGCGTGCCAGGTTCTCCGCGCCAACGCCGGTATGCCGTTTGAACAAGCAGATCATGCCGTTCATGAACGGTCTTCCGGGTTGGTGGTCGCTTTGGCGGCGGAGCCCGCAGCTGGCACCATGCAGCGAAGATCTCGATGATGACCACGGTGCCGTCAAAGCAGGGACTGGGCAAGTCCTTGCGGGCGGAGCCGGCGAGCAGACCATAGTGCCGGATGCGGTGGAAGCCGCACGGCAGGGTGTGGATCAGGAAGCGGCGGATGAACTCGTCGGCGTCCATGACCCGCTGCCGGTCGGCGCCGCCGCGGGATAGTCCTTGTAGCGGGAGGTCAATTCGGATCTGCCGAACCGGAGCAGGCGGCGGTTCGAGATCGCCACGCGATGGGTGTAGCGCGAGAAATAAGCGAGCACCGCTTCTGGCCCGGCAAAGGGTGGCCTGGCAGACCACCCAGCGCTTGCGGACCGCTGCAAGGTGACGGACAAAGTCCGGCGGTCGGCGAGCTCAGCCATCTTGCCGAAGAAGCCGAGCTTTCCAGCACCATGGAGTGCGAGCAGGCGGGTGACGAATAATCGTCGGAACAGCGCGCCCAGCACCCGCACCGGTAGCAGGAAGGCCGGGCGTGATGGGAGCCAGCGACCATCCGCCCGATGCCACCCCGGAGACGCGCAGGCGGGCGCCATAGGCGACCCCGATTGCGGCCTTATACTTGATGCCTGGCGCCGCCTGGAGCAACCGGGCCGCCTCCTCGATGCTGAGTACGTCAGGCAGCTGGCGCTGCTAGCGGTTGATCACCAGGACCCGCGACAAATCCCGCCGCTTCAGCGTCAACTCGAACAGGAACTGCAGCGCCGAGACCGCGCCATGAAGCCGGTTCGTGCATGAGGACGAGAGCAGAACAGCAGCTTGCTGCGCGAAGGGACACGTTGCGCAGCACCTAAGCAAGGCAGGCGACAGTTCGACTCCAGTTCCATTATTGTCTAACGGGACCGGAATCAAACACCGTTAATGCGCGCGTTAAAAACTGATGCAATACAATAGCTTATGAAGCTATTCACCAAAATCGTTCAGTCATCAGGTCCAGAGAATATCGGCCTAGAGAGCCTGCTTTCGAGCCTTTTGACGATTGAGTCAGTGTTCAGCCCCATCGCTATAACCCTCGAAAACAACGAGAAAATCCGGCCGCAGCCGGATCGGGAGAAAGTTTTCACGAGGACAAGTGGCGGAGGGGATGGGCCTGATATCCAACCTTCTCCAGCTATAAGTAAATGTTTTTTAAGATATATTCAGGTCGAGTTGCCTTATTCTGCCATCGACCGGAACAACCGCTCTTCCATGCCGTCCGGCGCCAAGTCCCGGCCTCCCGCTTTGGGTTGCGCGACCTCGACTTCAAGCGCGGCAATCTGCGCATCGCGCGCCGCGAGAGCTGCAGCGACATTCGCAGCCTCGAACCGCTGTGGGATTTGTTGGGGCAGTTCGAGTCCCAGGCAGAGACGGTGAACCAGGATCAATTGCTCGGTGCGCGCCTTGTAACCCCTTGGCATTGAATCCGGGACGAGGCCGCCATCCCCTTCGAGGACCGAAGATCCGATCGCGAACGCTGGCCGCAGCCCGGTTTCGACCAGCGCCCTCAGCATTCCGACCTGGACCGCGCCAAGACGGCCGCCGCCAGCCAGAACCAGCGCGACGGGGGGCTCGGACGGCGCCATCATCCCGCTCCGGCGAGGCGTTGTCCCGCTGCAAGCGCCTCGATATCGCGACCAATCGTGGCGACCGCCAATGTTCGCCCGCCCCGGCGGTAGCTGATACTGGCATCATGCGCCGCGATGTTGCCGTCCACCACGCATTCGTCCCAGGTTTCGGCGTGACCGACGTAGCGGATCGCGGTGTCGTAATGCGCGCTCCAGAAGAACGGCGCGTCGCGGAATGGCATGGATGCGCCCAGCATGTTCTCGGCTGCGACCTGGCCCTGACGTTCGGCCACCACCCAGTGCTCGACCCGCCGTGTTTCGCCATCCGCGCCGCCGGACCAACGCGCAACGTCGCCAGCGGCGTAGATGCCGGGCATCGGCGTTTCCAGGCGCGCGTCAACGAGGATCCCGTGCGCGACGGGCAGGTTTGCCGCCTCGGCCAGCGCGGTGCGCGGGCGAACCCCGGCACCGATGATCACGAGATCGGTCGCAATCCTCTCTCCCGTCTCGAGCGTGACCGCATCGGCGGCAATGGCTCTGATCGAGGTTTGCATATGGAATTTCACGCCATGGTCCTCATGCAGTGCAGCGATGACATCGCCAAGCGCGGGTCCCAGCAGTTTTTCGAGCGGCCGGGCATCGCGCGACACCACATGCACCTCGAGCCCGCGCATCCGCAGAGCCGCCGCCGTTTCAAGCCCAATGAAACCCGACCCCAGGACGACTGCGGATTTCGCTTTCTCAGTCGCAGCAGCGAGCGCACGCCCGTCGGAAAAGCTGCGCAACGTGAAGACATGCGCGAGATCGGCCCCGGGGATTGGCGGGCGAACAGGTTCGGCGCCTGTCGCGATTAACAGCCGATCGAAGGCCAACACCTGCCCGTCGTCTAACACGACCTTGCGCGCCGTGCCGTCGATTGACGCGACCGAAACGCCGAGGCGCAAGTCGATTGTCTTTTCGCGATAGAATGCCTCCGGTTTGAGCGGCATCCATTCGGCAGGAGCATTGCCCGCCAGGTAGTCCTTGGACAGGTTTGGCCTGTCATAGGGCGGGTCTTTATCCGCACTAAGCATGGTCAGCGCCCCCGCATAGCCGCGCCGGCGCAGCATTTCGGCACAGGCGAAGCCAGCTGCCCCGGCGCCGATAATCGCGATGGCCTGCGGCTCACTTGCTCCTGCGACGGCCCGGGCCGCCACCGGCCGAGCCTTCTCGCGTACGCGGATCTGGTCGCCGTCGCGTTCCACTAACCAGCACGACAGCGAATCGAAGGCCGGCACGCCAAGTGCTTCGCCGGTGCGCAGCGAGAAGCAGGCGTGATGCAGGGGACAGCGTACAGTGTCGCCGCTGAGAAGGCCGTCGTCCAACGCGCCGCCATAATGTGTGCACCTGGCATCGACCGCCAGCACCTCGTCGCCGACTAGCGCAAGCACCACGGAGGCCTTGCCCACATGCCCACGCAGCATCTGACGGCCGCCGAAGTCAATCAGATTGATCCCCTTGGTGAGGTCCGGGTCCTTGCCCGTGTCGCGCGGCTCGGCCATGGCATTTCTCCTTGTGTCTCGTTGCATCGGGGAGACGGCAGATGCCGCCCTGCACGCGGTCAATCCTCCCCGCAGAGGCCCTCCGCCCCGGCGCGTGCCATGACATTGGCGACGATGCGGTCGCAGCGCTCACCGGCGAAGCTGAAGGCCTCTTCGATTGCAAAGTCCAACTCCTGCGCAAGGCCCTCGCGCAAGAGGGCCCGGGCCCGAAAATACCGCGTCCGCACCGTGGCTGCGGGAATGTCCAGTACATCGGCCACCTCATCGACGCTCATCTCCTCGATGGCGCGCAGCATGAACACACTGCGGAACGCCTCCGGCAGCAGATCGATGTGCGCCTCGATGAGGACTCGGACCTGCAACCGTTGGACGGATCGCTCCGGCCCACGGTCCGGGGCCTCGGTGAGTGCCGACTGCGTGTCGTTATCGGTCGACCTCATGGCTGCCTCCAAGGGAATGATCTGCGCGCTGTTTCGGCGCAAACGACCAAGCGCTTCGTTCACGGCGATACGGACCAGCCAGGTGGATAATTTGCTTTCGGCGCGAAAACTAGAAAGTGCCCGCCAGGCTCGCATCCAAGCCTCCTGAGCGACGTCTTCGGCTTCGCCGTCGCTCGCGACGATGCCGCGGGCAGTGCGGAACAGGAGCTGGTTATGACGCCGCATGATCGCCTCGAAGGCGGCAGCGTCCCCTTGTGTCGCGAGTCTCGCCAATTCGGCATCCGTGACATCCGAGGAGTACGGAGATCGAATCCGGGCTTCGGCTTGTTGCATTTACACCTCCTGTGCTTTGAACTGCGCTACCGGCTGCGGCGTCATTCTCCAACCGCCGGCTGGACAACGACTGCCGAACGCGCAGGCAGACTTGCGGCACCACTCGGACAGGCTGTTCCCAAGAATCATTGATGTCCCCGGTTACGCAGTTCAAGGAATTCGCGTCGCAACGCATAGTTTTCCAGAAAGGCGCCGCGCATGATCGAACTGGTCATTACCGGCTGTTCATCCTTGACTCCGCGCCAGCGCATGCAAAAGTGATCCGCCTCCATCACGATGGCTAACCCGTCAGGCCGGATGCGCCGTTCCAGTTCGTCGGCGAGCATGATCACGGCCTCTTCCTGGATCTGCGGCCGGCTCATGATCCAGTCACAGAGGCGCGCGAATTTCGACAGCCCGATCAATTCCGCGTCAGTGTTCGGCAGGACGCCGACCCATACTTTTCCCATGATCGGGCACAAATGATGCGAACAGGCGCTGCGAACGGTGATCGGACCGACGATCATCAACTCGTTGAGCCGCGCCACGTTTGGGAAGCTGGTGATCGGTGGTGCTGCGCGATACCGCCCTGCAAACACCTCGTCGATGAACATCTTCGCGACGCGGCGCGCCGTGTCAACGGTGTTGTGATCATTGTCGGTGTCGATCACCAGCGCGTCCAGTACCTTGCGCATCCGATCCTCGACCTCAAGACGCAGCTCGTCCAACTCGCCCTCTTCGATGAAAGCAGCGATATTGTCGTTGGCCCGGAACGTCTGTCCGATCTTGGTGAGCCGCGCCCGGATCCGTTTCGATGTGGAGGTGTCATCAAGGGGATAAGTTGTCAATCGGCGCGGAACATTGACCCCCTATCGGCATCCAATATTGACCCCCTGATGATGATTGTGGGGGCGGGCCGGACGTCGGAGCTGGTCAGGGTTGCGCAGGCGTTCGGCCCGCGAGGCGCGATGGTCAAGCTCTGTTCTTGAAGCGCCAGCTGTCGTTGCCGGTCTCGACGATGTCGCAGTGGTGGGTCAGTCGGTCGAGCAGCGCTGTGGTCATTTTGGCATCGCCGAAGACCGAGGGCCATTCCCCGAAGGTGAGATTGGTGGTGACGATGACCGAGGTCTGCTCATAGAGGCGGCTGACCAGGTGGAAGAGCAGTTGGCCGCCTGACTGGGCGAAGGGCAGATAGCCCAGTTCATCGAGGATGATGAAGTCCTTGCGGCCCATATACTCGGCCAGACGGCCTTGCTTGCCAGCCCGGGTCTCGGTCTCGAGCCTGTTGACCAGATCGACGACGTTGAAGAAGCGGCCCCGCGCACCATTGCGGATACAGGCCCGAGCAATGGCGATGGCCAGATGGGTCTTGCCTGTTCCGGTACCCCCGACCAGCACGATGTTGCGCTGGGTGGTCAGGAAGTTGCCGACGGCCAGGTCGCGCACCAGGGTCTCGTTGATGCCGGTATCATCGAACACGAAGTCATCCACGTCCTTGGCCAAGGGCAGCTTGGCGATGGTCATCTGGTATTTGATGGACCGCGCCTGCTTCTCGGCGATCTCGGAGGTGAGCAGGTCCGAGACGATCCGTTCGGGTTGATGTTCGCGCTTGATGGCTGTGGCGATGATCTCGTCATAGGCGCTCTTCATGCCGTAAAGCTTGAGCGCGTTCATCGTGGCCAGGATCTCGGAGCGTTCCATCATATTGCCCTCCTCAGGCTGTCATAGCGGGAACAATCGGCCGTTGGCTCGATGCGGAGCCGGAGGGCCTGTGGGGTATTGAGGATGGTGACCGGGCTGCGCGGTTCGCGTTGCCGGGCCAGGATATTGAGCACGATATCGGCGGAACAGACCCCCTCGCGCACCGCTTCTGCGCAGGCCGCCTCGACCACGGGCAGACCATCGCTGAGCACGGCGGTGAGGATGCTCACCATCTGCCGGTCGCCATCGTCTGCAGAGCGCAGCCGGCGCCGGATCTTCTCGATGCTGACCGGCAGCACCCAGTTCTTGAACGGAGCGCCATTGCGCCAGGCACCGGGCTTGCGGGCCAGCACCGGCACGTAATGCCAGGGATCGTAGATGGTCTGGTCGCGCCCGAAGGAACGGGCATGCTCACCCACCACGAGGCCATCCTGGCGCAGCTCGATGCGGTCAGCATAGGCCCGGATCTCGACCGGCCGACCGACGCCATGAGCCGCGACCGAGTATCTGTTGTTGTCGAACCGCACCAGGCAGGTCTTGCTGACCGAGGCGGTCACGGCATGGAAGCCGTCGAAGGCGCCGGTATAGGGCACCAGGCTGGGGCGTTCGGCTTCGAACACCTCCCAGATGGTCCGATCGCGGAACTCGGGATGCCGGTGTGCCCGGGCATAGGCAATGGTCTTGTCCAGCAGCCAGGCATTGAGCTCGTCATAGCTCCGGAACCGCAGACGCGGCGTGAAGAAGCGTTCCCGCACCAGGCCGACCTGGTTCTCGACCTGACCCTTCTCCCAACCGGAGGCCGGCGTGCAAGCGACGGGGTCAACCAGATGATGGCCGCACATCTGCAGGAAGCGCCGATTATAGGCCCGCTCCTTGCCCACGAAGATGGTCTCGACCGCCGTCTTCATGTTGTCGTAGATGCCGCGCGTGCAGGCACCCTTGAAGAAGGCAAACGCCCGGTCGTGGGCGTCGAACACCATCTCCTGGGTCTCGCGCGGATAGGCCCGAACGAACATCATCCGGCTATGGCAAAGCCGCACATGGGCAACCTTGACCGTCACCGTCGTGCCGTTGAGCAGCACGATCTCGT
This sequence comes from Devosia sp. YIM 151766, assembly GCF_030285925.1. NCBI lineage: Bacteria > Pseudomonadati > Pseudomonadota > Alphaproteobacteria > Hyphomicrobiales > Devosiaceae > Devosia > Devosia sp. YIM 151766. The sequence continues at coordinate 1,065,185 of NZ_CP127251.1, forward strand.
GGCTCTAGTCGAACTGGTAGGCTTCTCCGGGCGCAAAACTCAGCGGCACAAACGCCGAGGCCACACTGGCCGAGCGATCCCGGCTCCAGCTCCGGGCATAGCGCCGGACCGCATCATAGCTCCCCTCGTAACCGAGGCCCGCCAGTTCCTCGAAGACCCGGATCAGCGTCAGCCGCTCGCGTGCCGCCTTCCCTTCGTTGGCCAGCAGCAGCCGGTCCAGCTCAGCCTGCCACGGGCCGATCCGCGGCAGCGGCTGCTTCTCACGTTCATAGGAAAAGCTCGTCTCGCCCGACCGGATGATCTTGCGCACTGTGTTACGCGCAACATGCAGTTCCCGCTCGATCTGCTTGATGGACTTGCCTTGCACAAAATATGCCCGACGAACCCGTGCAATCGTATCCACGCCCTTCATCCCCCAACCGCCCGTCAAATCCAAAACAGGCAGTCTGATCAACAAATCCAGGGGGTCAAAATTAGATGCCGATTACCCCCATAACGGGGTCAATTTTGCACGCCGAAACACACCTGGGAAGCGCCAACAACATCTTCATCGGCCTGAACGGCTGCGTGGCCGCCTTCGAGCATGCGCCGCTTCCAGGCGAAGAGTTGGGAGGGGGAAATGCCGGCCTGGCGGGCCACATAGGAAACGCTCATGCCTGGCTGCATGGCTTCCTCCACCAGCCGCACCTTCTCGGCGACTGACCAGCGCCAGCGGCGCTGCACGGAGGTGATGACTTCGACCCGTCGAAACGGCTCATCGGAACTCTTGGACATAGTCGTACTCATAGGCGCATGCCTATGCCTTATCGGCTAGGCCGCCTGTCCGGTCAAAATGGGGTGCGTTCCAATGACAAGCTGTATCGGCAGCAACTCGCCCTCTTGAAGGGTGCGAACCTGCTCCGCAAGACACGCAAGAAACGCCCCCTGATTTACTGCGTGTGACAGCCCCGGTCCGATCCAGCTACGTCCGTTGGTGAACGATCCGAGTGGAAGTAATTCGACAATGACCGATGAGATCTGGAGGCTCCGCCGCGTCATGGCGGTAATCGGGATGAGCCGGAGCTGGCTCTACGAGGAAGTCGCGGCTGGCCGTTTCCCCGCTCCCCTGCAGCTTGGCCAACGCGCCATCGGCTGGCGCCGCTCGGAGGTGGAAAACTGGTTGGGGGGCCGTGTCCGCAAGGAGGGCAATCGATGAGTCAGGAAGCGTTGATCTGGCTTAACGGACTGCCTAAAGGCGAAGTGCGGCTCAAGCCAACCGCCAGACGTCTTCTCGAATGCCTGGCACTGCATCACCGCCATGAGACAGGGTGTTACATCTCGCAGGCGCGTTTGGCCAATGAAGCGGTGGTGTCGAGGGGCACCGTCAACAACTGCCTGAACGTCCTCGAACGTGAGGGGCTTATTGCACGTGAGCGCAGAGGTTCACCGGCGCGAGGCGTGATGCAGACTACGCGCTATCACTTTCCCTTCGAACCCTCATTCGAGCGCTTCAAGCGCCCTCCGGCGGTCCTCGGAGGCGCATGCCATGTGGGCCGAGTCATGAAAACATCGGACGGTGCAGCATTTGTACCGCCTACAGTGCAGGAATTGGACGCAAGTTTCAGAAATCATACTGAAAGAAAGGAAATCTTTCATCCCGACCAGTTTGTTGCGCATTGCCTCGATGCATGTGGCCCAGGCCTGTGCACAGCATCGCGCCGGATGATCACTGACACGAACGACCTGGTCATCGGTTGGCTGAAAGCGGGATACAGCCTCCAAAAGGACATTCTCCCGACGCTGCGGAAGCGGACGAGCCGGCCACGGACAAAGGAAATCAGGACCTGGGCCTACTTTACCAAGGCAATTGCCGAGGCTCATTACCGGCGGACACTTACGGCTCGCGGCGGTATCGAAACCAAAATGGGGGGCAAGGGGTGATGTCGTGCGCGAGCACCCTCCGTCCTGATGAACAGGTGAGCAGCGCCACGATTGCCACCAAGTCAGCCCGCAAGGCCTCTCCCCCCCGCTTCGGGTCCTTCCGGGCGATGGACGTATGCGGGGTGGCTTTGCCCGCTAAACCGCTAGCAGCAAAGAATTTTTCCGGGTTCGCACCCAAGGTGCGCACCTTCGGGTTCGCAGGGTACGCACCTCGTTCCGGCAATGGGTACGCAGTGTCAGGTCGCGATGGGCTGGTCCCATGTTGAAGGCTGGTCCCAATCCACTGCCACCGAACCTCATGTCGTCCCTCGAGCGCAGGCGGGCGCTTTGCGAACTATTGGCGGCCGGACTGCTGCGTCTTCGATCAAGAGAAATAAAACACAGTGAAAACAATTCGGTAGAGGAGAAATTTCGACTACACATTCGCCCGAGACCATGCGGACGTCATCGTGACGATCACAGGAGGCCCGCATGACGATGCATGACCCCATTCCCGTGCGCCTGGCCGCGCTCAAGACCGCCTCGATTACCGATCTCAAGCAGCAGTGGCGCGATCTGTTCGACAGCGAGCCGCCGCCCTTCAACCGCCGTTACCTTGAATCCCGCCTGGCCTACCGCATCCAGGAACTCGCCTATGGCGGGTTGAATCCCGAAACCATCCGGCGGCTGGAACGGCTGGGCGAGGAATTGGACGGCGGCGACAGAAAGAAGCGGAGCATCCGCGCGGACCGCGACCGCCCCATCACGGGCACGCGCCTCCTGCGCGAATGGCAGGGCGTCGAGCAGATCGTCACCGTCACCGCCGACGGCTTCGAATGGCAGGGGCGGCCCTACAAGTCGCTGTCGGCCATCGCCCGCGCTATCACCGGCACGCGCTGGAACGGCTGGGTGTTCTTCGGCCTCAAGAACCACAGGGGGCGGAAGTGACGAAGCCGCCGGATAAATCGAAGGTCGTCCGCAAGCTGCGGTGTGCTGTCTACACTCGGAAATCCTCCGAGGAAGGGCTGGAGCAGGAGTTCAACAGCCTCCACGCCCAGCGCGAAGCCTGCGAGGCGTACATCGCCAGCCAGCGGTCCGAAGGCTGGGTGCTGGTGCGCGATCAGTATGACGATGGTGGCATCTCGGGCGGCACGCTGGAAAGGCCGGGCCTGAAGCGGTTGCTGGAGGACATCGAGGACGGGTTGGTCGATGTGGTCGTGGTCTACAAGATCGACCGCCTCAGCCGCTCGCTCGCCGACTTCGCAAAGCTGGTCGAGGTGTTCGACCGGAACGGCGTGACCTTCGTTTCGGTGACGCAGTCTTTCAACACGACGACTTCCATGGGGCGACTGACGCTAAACATCCTGCTCTCCTTCGCCCAGTTCGAACGCGAGGTCACGGCGGAGCGCATCCGCGACAAGGTCGCCGCCTCTCGCCGCAAGGGCATGTGGATGGGCGGGGTACCGCCCTACGGCTACCGCGTCGAGAGCCGCAAGTTGTTGGTCGACGAGGAAGCCGCCGCGCATGTGCGATGGATCTTCGCCCGCTTCCTCGAAATCGGCTCCTGCACGGAACTGGCGCGGGAGGTCGGCACGCGCGGCATCAGCACCCCGCGCGGCAACCGGGTCGACAAGAAATACCTATACCGGATGCTGTCGAACCGCGCCTATATCGGCGAGGCGGTGCACAAGGGCGAGAGCTATCCCGGCGAGCACGACGCCATCATCGACCGCGAGATGTGGGACCGGGTCCACGCCATCCTGACCGAAAGCCCGCGCAAGCGCGCCGCCCGCACCCGGGCCGACACGCCCGCACTGTTGAAGGGGCTGCTCTACGGCCCCGATGGCGCGGCCTTCTCGCCGACGCACACCCGCAAGGGTGGCAGGCTCTACCGCTACTATGTCAGCCAGACCGTGCTGAAGCATGGCGCCGGGGCGTGTCCCATCGGCCGGGTGCCCGCGGGCGAGATCGAGGCCGCCGTCATCGACCAGCTCCGCGCCGTGTTCCGCCAGCCGGAAATCGTGGCGGGGACGTGGAAGGCGGCGCGCGCGCAGGATGGCGAGATCACCGAGGCCGAGGCCCGTGAGGCGCTGACCCGGCTCGATCCGCTGTGGGACGAACTGTTCCCCGCCGAACAGGCGCGCATCGTCGGGCTGCTGGTCGAGCGCGTCCAGATCAGCACCGAAGACCTGAACGTTCGCCTGCGCATGGACGGGCTGGTCGGGCTGGCACGCGAAATCATCACCGATGTTGGAGTTGCCGCATGACCCGCACCACCCCGATCCCCGATATCGTCACCATCCATGTCCCGTTCCGCATCATCAAGCGCGGCGGGCGGAAGGAGATGGTGTTGCCAGCAGGCGTCTCGCAACAGCGGAAGAACGACAACACGCTGGTCAAGGCGCTCGCCCGCGCCTTCCGATGGAAGCGCATGCTCGAATCGGGCGAGGCTACCACCATCGCCGAATTGGCCGAGCGTGAAGGAATCGCGGTGTCCTACGTCACCCGGCTTCTGCGACTGACACTCCTCGCACCGGACATCGTGGAGACCATTCTCGACGGGCGGCAGGGGCCGGAGGTGACGCTGGCGCGGTTGATGGAGCCGTTCCCGGTGGAGTGGGAAGCGCAAGTGCCCCGTGATGACAAGCAATGACCGAAATGGGCACTGATGGACTGGCTTACCCTGGCTTCCCCTGCTAGGATCTCCGAAATCTTCGAGAAGACAGGGATGGGGTTATGCAGACTGAATCCGCGATGACTGTTCGCGACGTTGCTGGCTACCTGAACGTCGACGAAAAGACCGTCTACCGTCTGGCCAAGCGGGGTGAACTGCCAGGCTTCAAGGTTGCAGGCTCGTGGCGCTTCAAGAGGGCCGATCTGGATGCATGGATCGATCAACAGAAGCAGGTTGCACAAAATAGTTCCGAGGGCGGGCAGTGAGCGAACTGAACATCAGCAATTTCATCTGGAACATCGCCGACGATATCCTGCGCGACGTTTATGTCCGGGGAAAGTATCGTGACGTCATTCTGCCAATGACGGTTATCCGGCGTCTCGACGCCGTCCTAGAGCCGACCAAGGACGCCGTGCTCGCAATGAAGGCCCAGCTCGACAAGGCCGGCGTTGCCAATCAGCACGCCGCGTTGTGCCAAGCCTCCGGAGAAGCGTTCTACAACACCTCGCAGTTCCGCCTGCGAGACCTCACATCCCGCGCGCGCCGGCAACAGCTGAAGGCGGACTTCGAGGCATACCTCGACGGTTTCTCCCCGAATGTCCAGGAGGTCCTGGAAAAGTTCAAGTTCCGCAATCAGATCCCGACCTTGGTCGAAGCCGATGCGCTCGGGTTCCTGCTCGAGAAGTTCCTCGATCCGTCGGTCAACCTCAGCCCGAAGCCCGTGCTGCATGCCGATGGCGCCGTTCGTCTGCCGGGCCTCGACAACCATTCCATGGGCACGATCTTTGAGGAACTGATCCGGCGCTTCAACGAAGAGAACAACGAGGAAGCTGGCGAGCACTTCACCCCGCGCGACGTGGTGGAGCTCATGTCCCATCTCATCTTCATGCCGATCGCCGACGACATCCAGTCGGGCACATACCTCGTCTATGACGGGGCATGCGGCACCGGCGGCATGCTGACCGTGGCGGAGGAAACATTCACCAGGCTCGCAACCGAACACGGCAAGGAGGTCTCGGTTCATCTGTATGGCCAGGAGGTCAACCCCGAGACCTTCGCCATCAGCAAGGCCGACCTGATCCTGAAGGGCGAAGGGCTCGAAGCCGAGAACATGAAATTCGGCTCCACGCTCTCGTCGGATGCGTTCCCGTCCCACGAGTTCGACTTCATGCTGTCGAACCCGCCCTACGGCAAATCGTGGAAGACGGACCTCGAACGCATGGGCGGGAAGAAGGACATTCGCGATCCCCGCTTCCTGATCGAACATGGCGGCGATCCGGAATTCAGCCTTATCACCCGCTCTAGTGACGGCCAGATGGTGTTTCTGGCCAACATGCTCAGCAAGATGAAGACGACTTCGTCCCTCGGCAGCCGCATTGCCGAAGTCCACAACGGATCGTCGCTCTTCACCGGCGACGCCGGATCGGGCGAAAGCAACGTTCGGCGCTGGATCATCGAGAATGACTGGCTGGAGGCCATCGTCGCCCTGCCGCTGAACATCTTCTACAACACCGGCATTGCGACCTACATCTGGGTGCTCAGCAACCGAAAGGCAGACCAGCGCCGCGGCAAGGTGCAGCTCATCGACGCCACCTCCTGGTTCAGGCCGTTGCGCAAGAACCTTGGCAAGAAGAACTGTGAACTGGGGCCCGACGATGTTCGCCGGATCACCGACGCCTTCATGCAGGGCCGTGAGGACGAGACGTCGAAAATCTTCCCCAACGCTACGTTCGGCTACTGGAAGGTCACCATCGAACGCCCGTTGCGCCTGAAGGTCGAACTGTCGGAGGTCGCGCTGCGCCGCTTCCGCAAGGCCTGCGCCGATGTGGGCGAGGCCGATCTGGCGCGCGCTGTCGAGGCCGTGGCCGAGCATGCGGGCGCCGGCCCGCATCTCGACTTCAACCTGTTCGCCGAGCAGGTCGAGGCGGCGGCCGCCGGGCTTGGCATCCGGATGACAGCCAAGCGGCAGAAGGTGCTGATGTCGGTGCTGGGGGTGAAGGCGGCCGAGGCGGCGCCGGTCATCCGGAAGGTCTCGAAGCCGAAACCCGGCACTGACGTCGACCACGACGCGCTTCACGGCAGCTATCGCACCACCATCGACGGCAAGCAGGTGGTGGTGGAATACGAGCCGGATTCGGAGCTGCGGGACACCGAGCAGGTGCCGTTCCTTGAAGATGGCGGGATCGAGGCCTTCGTCCGGTGCGAGGTGCTGCCCCATGCGCCCGACGCCTGGATCGACGCATCGAAGACGGTGATCGGCTACGAGATCAGCTTCACGCGGCACTTCTACAAGCCGCAGCCGCTGCGAACGCTCGACCAGATTGAGGCGGATATCCGCGCACTGGAGCAGGAAACGGAGGGCCTGCTAGAGGACGTGCTGGTCGGAGGCCGGGGCGCATGACGGCACGCGCGCTCACCGTGGCACCGTCGGCGGAATGTAAGGGGCTTGCCCCCTACGCCTCCTATCGCGACAGCGGATTGCCCTGGCTCGGCGCGATCCCGTCCCATTGGGACGTGCGGCGCAACGGCCGCCTGTTTGCCGAGCGCGTCGAGACCGGCTTCGAGGATCTGCCGATCCTGGAGGTTTCGCTGCGCACGGGCGTCCGGGTCCGCGACATGGAGAATGGCGCGCGGAAACAGCAGATGGCGGACCGCAGCAAGTACAAGCGTGCCGCCAAAGGTGACATCGCCTACAACATGATGCGCATGTGGCAGGGCGCGGTGGGCGTGGCACCCGAGGACGGCCTGATCAGCCCGGCCTATGTCGTCGCGCGACCGTTCCCCGAGGTCGATCCGCGCTACTTCACCTATCTTTTCCGCACCCCCGCCTACATGCGCGAGGTGAACAAGTTCTCGCGGGGCATTGTCTCGGATCGCAACCGGCTCTATTGGGACGAGTTCAAGCAGATGCCGTCTGCCTTTCCTCCGACCGGGGAGCAGACCCGGATCGCGGATTCCCTTGATGCCCATGGCCGTCTGACGGCCCGCCTGATCCGCAACAAGCGGCGGCTGATCGGGCTGTTGAACGAGCAGAAGCAGGCGATCATCAACCGCGCCGTCACACGCGGCGTGAACCTCGACGCCCCGATGAAGCCCACCGGCATCGACTGGATGCCCGAGGTTCCGGCGCATTGGGAAGTGAAGCGACTGAAGACGCTGGTCCGTAACGTCACAGAACAAACGAACGCATTGCACGAGGGTGAAACCTACATCGCGCTTGAGCATGTGAAGAGCTGGACGGGTGAGATTACCCCTCCGGGCGATGACATTGCTTTCGATAGCCAAGTGAAGCGTTTCGCGTCTGGTGATGTACTCTTCGGCAAACTCCGTCCTTACCTCGCCAAGGTAACCCGACCCGAACAAGCTGGTGTGTGTGTTGGCGAGTTTCTGGTGCTAAGGTCCACGAAGGAAGCGCCCATGGCGGAGTTCCTTGAGGTGAAGCTTCGCTCGAAGACCATAGTCGATATCGTGAACAGCTCGACCTTCGGGGCCAAGATGCCCCGAGCCGAATGGGGCTTTATCGGCAATCTCCGCTTTGCATATCCGCCCAGCCAGGAGGAACAGGCTGAAATTCTCGATTCCATTGCGTCGGAGACTCGTGCGGTCAGCACTGCAATCAGCAGAACCGAGAACGAGATTACGCTGATTAGTGAGTACCGCGAGCGCCTGATTGCCGATGTCGTCACCGGCAAGCTGGACCTGCGCCACATCGAAATCGCGGCGCCCGGCGACGAGCCGGCCATCGACGAGGACGACGCGCTGGACGAGGACCTGGACGCCGCGGACACGGAAGACCTGGCGGAGGCCGAGGACTGACCATGCCGCCGCCCGCCGCCCCGAAGATCTATCACATCGTGCATGTGGACCGGCTGTCCTCGATCATCGCCGCGGGCGGTCTGCTGTGCGATGCCGAGATCGTCCGGCGCGCGGCCGCCAACCCGGCCATGGGCACCACCATCGGGATGACCAGCATCAAGGAACGGCGGCTGAACGAGCTCGAACTGTCCAGCCACCCCGGCCTGCGGGTCGGCGGCTGCGTGCCCTTCTACTTCTGCCCGCGCTCGATCATGCTCTATCTGATCCATTGCGCGAACCATGCCGAGCTTGCCTATCGCGGCGGTCAGGGGCCGATCGTCCATCTGGAGGCCGACCTGCGCGACAGCGTCGCCTGGGCGGAGCGCAACCGGTCCCGCTGGGCCTTCACCCTGTCGAACGCCGGGGCCTATTACTTCGAGGACAGGGCCGACCTCGGGCAGCTTGATGCGATCAACTGGGACGCGGTCCAGACGAACCGCTGGGCGGGGAACGGCATCTCGCGCTCGGTCAAGGAAGGCAAGCAGGCGGAATTTCTCGTGGAACGGGCTTTTCCATGGCAGCTTGTGACCAGGATCGGGGTAAGGTCGCAGCAGGTCTACGGGCAAGTCAGGGCGGCGTTGCAGGCGGCCATCCATAAACCGCATGTCGAAATCAAGCCGGATTGGTACTATTGATGGGGAGGGAGGCAGCGATGTTCGAATACAAGACGGGCGATATTCTGGCCGCAGATGCTGACGCCCTGGTGAATACGGTGAATTGCGTTGGCGTGATGGGCCGGGGGATCGCGCTTCAGTTCAAGAACGCGTTTCCGGAGAATTTCCGCGCCTACGAGCAAGCCTGCAAGCGCGAGGAAGTCCGGCCCGGCCATATGTTCGTCTTCGAGACCGGCCAGCTGACCAGCCCGCGATACATCGTCAACTTCCCGACCAAGCGCCACTGGCGCGGCAAGAGCCGTATGGAGGACATCGACGCGGGGCTGAAGGATCTGCAACGGGTGATCCGGGAGAAGAAGATTCGCTCGATCGCCATCCCCCCGCTTGGCAGCGGGCTGGGGGGGCTCGACTGGAATGAGGTCCGGCCAAGGATCGAAGAGGCGCTGCGCGGCTTCAACGACCTGCATGTCATCATCTACCAGCCGAATGGCGCACCGGAACCGGCCCAGATGGCAAGGCGGCAGACGGCACCGAACATGACCCCCGGCCGTGCGGCGCTGGTCGGCCTGATGGACCGGTACCTCAGCGGGCTGCTGGACCCGTTCGTGACGCTGCTTGAAGTGCACAAGCTCATGTACTTCATGAAAGTCAGCGGCGAGCCGTCGATGGAGCGGCTCCGGGTAGTGAAGGGCCCATACGGCCCGTATTCGGAGAACCTGACCCACGTCCTGCGCGAGATCGAAGGATATTTCGTCTCCGGCTACCGCGACGGGGGCGATGCGCCCAACAAGCAGCTCGAGCTTGTGCCGGGAGCGGTGAAGGACGCCGACGAATTCCTCGGAGAGCATCCGGACACGCGGGCCCGTTTCGACAAGGTGGCCAGCCTCGTCGAAGGCTTCGAGACGCCATTCGGGCTTGAGCTTTTGTCAACGGTCCACTGGGTGATCACGCACGAGTCCCCGCACTCGATCAACGAGGCGGTCTCCAAGGTCTACGGGTGGAATGATCGCAAGAAACAGTTCTCGCCGAGGCAAGTCGCACTGGCGGCGGAGGTCCTTCAGAAGAAGGGCTGGATCGATGCCGGTGCATTGCAGGCGGGCTGATGACGACGGACACCAGCGAGAAAGGCCTCGAAGCCCTCATCGTCCGCTCGCTCATTGACGAGGCGGGTTACGTCGCCGGGGCTTCGAAGGATTTCGACCGGGACCACGCCGTTGATCTGACGAAGCTGTTCGACTTCCTCAACGCGACACAGCCCGAGGCTGTCGAGGCGCTCGGCATCGGCGAGGATGGACCGAAGCGGCTGCAGTTCCTGCACCGGCTGCAGGGCGAGATCGCCAAGCGCGGCGTCATCGACGTGTTGCGCAATGGTGTGAAGCACGGCCCCGGCTCCGTGGAGTTGTTCTTCGGTACACCAACCCCGGGCAACGCGAGGGCCGAGGCGCTGTTCGCCGCCAACATCTTCAGCGTCACCCGCCAGCTGCATTATTCCAAGGACGCGACCAAGCTGTCGCTCGATGTAGCCGTCTTCATCAACGGCCTGCCCGTGGCCACCTTCGAGTTGAAGAACAGCCTGACCAAGCAGACGGTCGAGGACGCGATCGAGCAATACAAGCGCGACCGCAATCCGAAGGAGTTACTGTTCCAGTTCGGCCGCTGCGTCGTCCACTTCGCCGTGGACGATCACGAGGTGCGGATGTGCACGCAGCTGAAGGGCAAGACGTCCTGGTTCCTGCCCTTCAACAAGGGCTGGAACGATGGCGCAGGCAACCCACCGAACCCCCATGGGCTGAAGACCGACTACCTGTGGAAGGAGTACCTGACGAAGCGGAACCTCACCGACATCCTGGAAAACTATGCCCAGGTGGTCGAAGAGGTCGACGAGCGCGGCAAGAAGAAGCCGCCGAAGCAGGTCTTCCCGCGATTCCATCAGCTGGACGTGGTGCGCAAGCTGCTGGCCGACGCCGAAGCGAAGGGCGCCGGGAAGCGTTACCTGATCCAGCACTCGGCCGGATCAGGAAAGAGCAACTCGATTGCCTGGCTCGCTCATCAGTTGATCGGCCTGGAGACCGGCGGACGGATGACCTTCGACTCGGTCATAGTGGTCACCGACCGGCGGGTGCTGGACAAGCAGATCCGCGACACGATCAAGCAGTTCGCGCAGGTGTCGTCGGTGGTGGGCCACGCCGAGAAGTCCGGTGACCTGCGGGCTTTCCTCACGGCCGGCAAGAAGATCATCATCACAACGGTGCAGAAGTTTCCCTTCATCCTCGACGAAATTGGCGACGAGCACCGCGGGCGAACCTTCGCCATCATCATCGACGAGGCGCATTCAAGCCAAGGCGGCCGCACCGCCGCGAAGATGAACATCGCGCTCGCCGCGAATGGGGCCGAAGAGGAAGAAGAGACCGTTGAGGACGCCATCAACCGTCTGATGGAAGCGCGGAAGGTGCTGCCGAACGCCAGCTATTTTGCGTTCACCGCGACGCCCAAGAATAAGACGCTGGAGGTGTTCGGCGCCCCGGTCCCGCAGGGGGACAAGGTCAAGCACGTGCCGTTCCACAGCTACACGATGAAGCAGGCGATCCAGGAGGGCTTCATCCTCGATGTGCTGAAGCATTATACGCCGGTCGACAGCTTCTATCGGCTAATGAAGACGGTCGAGGATGATCCAAGGTTCGATACCAAACGGGCGCAGAAGAAGCTGCGCAAGTATGTCGAATCCCATGACCATGCGATCCGCAAGAAGGCCGAGATTATGGTCGATCACTTCCACGACCAGGTCATGGCGCACCGCAAGATCGGCGGAGCAGCCCGTGCAATGGTCATCACCAACGGGATTCAGCGCGCGATCCAGTACTTCCATGCCTTTCAAGCGTATCTGAAGGAGCGCAAGAGCCCGCACCAAGCCATCGTCGCCTTTTCGGGCGAACATGAGTATGGCGGCCACAAGGTCACCGAGGCGACGCTGAACGGTTTTCCGAGCAGCCAGATCGAGCAACTGATCCAGAAGGATCCGTACCGCTTCCTGATCGTCGCGGACAAATTCCAGACCGGCTACGACGAGCCGCTGCTGCACACCATGTACGTGGACAAGACGCTGTCCGGGGTGAAGGCGGTGCAGACCCTGTCTCGATTGAACCGGGCGCATCCGCAGAAGCACGACACCTTTGTTCTCGACTTCATGAATGACTTTGACGCGATCAAGACGTCGTTCGAGCCGTATTATCGCACCACGATCCTCAGCGAGGAAACCGACCCCGACAAGCTGCACGACCTGAGGGCCGCACTGGACGGTTACCAAGTCTACGGGTGGGATCAGGTGGAAGACCTGGTGGCGCTCTATCTCGGCGGCGCAGACCGGGACAAGCTCGACCCGATTCTCGACGCCTGCGTCGCCGTCTACAAGGCGGATCTCGACGAGGATGGGCAGGTCGACTTCAAGGGCAAGGCGAAGGCGTTCACGAGGACCTACGGCTTCCTGGCCGCGATCCTTCCCTACAGCAATGCCGCTTGGGAGAAGCTGTCGATCTTCCTGAACTTCCTGACGCCGAAGTTGCCGGCTCCCGAGGAGCAGGACCTGTCGAAGGGCATTCTCGAGGCAATCGACATGGACAGCTATCGGGTCGAAGCTCAGGCAACCATGGCCATCGTGCTGCCGGATGCGGATGCTGAGATTGGCCCCGTGCCAACAAGCGGGGGCGGCGGCAGGCCAGAGCCAGAGCTCGACCTGCTGAGTAACATCCTCAAGATCTTCAACGAGATGTTCGGCAACATCGAGTGGAAGGACAAAGACAAGATCGGGAAGGTGATTGCAGAGGAACTGCCTGCGAAAGTCTCAGCGGACAGAGCGTATCAGAACGCCATGAAGAATTCCGACAAGCAGAACGCCCGGATCGAGCATGACAAGGCGCTTGAACGCGCAGTGATCGAGCTGCTATCCGACCACACCGAGTTGTTCAAGCAGTTCTCCGACAATCCGTCGTTCAAGAAGTGGCTGTCCGAAACGATCTTCACAGCGACATACGCCGACGCATCGTAACGGTGCGACCAAAAAAGTTCGACGTGAGGGGCGACAGGAAGCGAAGGGAACCGGGATCGGAGTCCGCACCGGTACGAAATATAATCGTTAATATACAGATGCTTATAAGCTGTTCACCGAAACCGGACAGTCAACAGGTCCGGAGAATATCGACCCCGAGAGAGCGCTTTCGGGCCTCTTGGCGTCGAGGCCAGTGCTCAGCCCCTCCTGCATAACCCTCGAATACAACGGGAAAATCCGGCCGGAGCCGGATCGGGAGAACGCTTTCGCGAGGGCGAGTGGCGGAGAGGAAGGGACACTCGCGGCTCAGAGATAAAAGTGCACAGACCTCTTGATTTCCAGTCTCCTCCCTCCACTTATGGGGGCACAAAGCGGGGGCACAATGACGGAGAGCAAGGAGTATCTTGAGCTTCATAGGGGGAAGTACCGGGTGCGTATCCGGGTCCCCGATGCCGTACGCCATCTTTTCGGCGGCAAGCGATACCTCAAGCAGTCACTAGGCACTGGAAACCTCAAGACCGCCAACGTCTTGAAGGGCGAGCACGTATCCCGCTTCAAGCTCCAGATTGCTCAGGCCGTAGATAGCGTCCAACCGGGAGCGACAATGTGGGAGGAAGCAAAGGTTCTCCGCACCCGGCACCGCGTTCCCACCACAAGTCCAACTGTTGATACGGCGTACGAGATTGTCCAAAGGGCTGAGCAATTGGTCCGGTCTCAGGGTCTTGAGACGGCAAAGGCGTTTGCGGACACCGCGTTCGGACGCACCACCCCTCTCTCCGACCACCTAGAAGACTTCATAGGAGATAAGCCTTATAGGCCGAAGTCTGTGTTGGACCTCAGGCGTGGCATGAAGTGGCTGGCCGATTGGATGGCCAAGAAGCACCTGCCGCTCACGCTTGAGGCTGTAACCCAGCCGGTAGCTGGGGACTTCATGCGTCATCTCGTGGTTACGCGTCAGCTCGACCGAAAGAACGCCGGAAAGTACATATCCTTTCTGCGATCCTACTGGGGATGGATGGAGGAACAGGGTCATCGCCCGCGCAACTCCAGCCCGTGGCTTGGCAAACTTCCCGAGGCCAAGGGTCCAGGTCGTGGGATCGTTCTTGAGCCTGATGGCGGCAAGCGGGCTTTCGCAGAGGCCGAAATGCGGAAGCTACTCGGCGGGACACCAAAGGAGCATATCGCGGACCTCGTGAGGATTGCTGCCCTAAGTGGAATGCGACTGGAAGAATGCTACCTTTTGAGGGTCCGCGATGTTGCAGGCGACGTGTTTACCGTGCGCGACGGCAAGACCGTGAATGCCGTACGAACTGTGCCAATCCACCCCGCACTTAGACCCATCATAAAGCGCCTCAAGAAAGACAAGCAGGAGACAGACTTCCTGTTGGACCCTGAAGCCGAAATCGTGGAGCACACCGACATCAGGTCGCAGGCGGCAAGTAAGGCCTTTGGGTATTACCGCCGGGCGCTGGGGGTCGATGAAAGGCCGAACGGGAAGCCCAAATCCAATGTGGACTTCCACAGCTTCAGGCGTTGGTTCATGCTACAAGCTCGCAACGCATTGCTGGCCGGCGCTAAGGGATACACTGAGTGGACCCTTGCGGATGTCGTAGGTCACAGCAAGGACGATCTGCCTCTCCAACTCACCATGTCGCATTATCCGGGGCCGTCACCGGAAGCTGCGAAGAGGGCCTGTGTGGAGGCCGTAAAGCTCCCATTGCCCTTGAACTCAGACACCTCATCACCATCTACCCACGACGCAAACGAAGAGGGGGAACTTCATGCCAGGACCTAAGGCTCTCCACAGGCAGCGTCTTGGCATCGGCCAGCCTGGAGATGGCGACGCTCAGCCTCTCCACCAGCTCACACCTGTTGGCGAGCGGAAGGCTGAAGAGAAGAGGCGGAGGGCGCGTCCGAAGCAGCCGATCAAGGCTAATGGTGATGGTCTGACGGACTGGCTCATCAAGCACCTAAACCAGGCATGGTCCCCGAAGTCGGCTCGTGAGTTGGTCGCAGCATGGTACGCACACTGGCGAGGCCGCCCCGATAAGCCGGAGGGGATTATCAAGAAGAATATGACCCGCCATGTTGATAGGGCCTCGAAGTGGTTGGACCGCAAGGTACTGAGGGGTGAGATAGCCGTCTACGACAACGGCGGGGAGTGGAACGCCAAACGCTATTATAAGCCAGACGGCGTAAGGCTTCGGCAGCGCGGCGCACCATCACCATCTGAGATTTCCTCGGATGCAGAATTGTAATTTCTCTAACCTAATCAGCTTTCTAGAATTAGTCTCGTACTAGAAATAACAATATGTGTTGCCTACGCGGCTCCATTAGGTAGCCATCAGAATAGCGGCCATTTATCAAACCGTACAAAATACGCGACGAGCGGGGCCGTTATGCTCGACAACCCGTTGCCGTTAAGCTCACACGAGTTGGGCTCTTAAACGTTATCCCATCAGTGTTCCCTCCTGATGCCTTTGCGCACAGCGGGACCACCACTTCACCTCCATTCATCACCATCAGCCACCCCGAAAGGAAGGCCATATGTGTGTTTCGGCATGCAAATTTGACCCCTTACCGGGGGTAATCGGCGTCCAATATTGACCCCCCATTTTGTGTTTTAGGCAGACTGTCCGTCCTTTGGTTTGGGATAGGCGGTTGGGGGATGAAGTGCGTGGATACGATTGCACGGGTTCGTCGGGCATATTTTGTGCAGGGCAAGTCCATCAAGCAGATTGAGCGGGAGTTGCATGTTGCGCGCAACACGGTGCGCAAGATCATCCGGTCGGGTGAGACGAGCTTTTCCTATGAGCGTGAGAAGCAGCCGCTGCCCCGGATCGGTCCGTGGCAGGGGGATCTGGATAAGCTATTGCTGGCCAATGAAGGGAAGGCTGCGCGTGAGCGGCTGACGCTGATCCGGGTGTTCGAGGAACTCACGGGACTGGGCTATTCGGGCAGCTACGATGCAGTTCGTCGCTATGCCCGGAACTGGGATCAGGATCGCTCCGCTACGGTTGCATCCGCCTTCGTGCCGCTGAGCTTTGCGCCGGGCGAGGCCTACCAGTTCGACTGGAGCCACGACGTGGTGCTGATCAACGGCACCACGGTGACGGTCAAGGTCGCCCATGTCCGGCTCTGCCATAGCCGGATGCTGTTCGTGCGGGCCTATCCACGCGAGACCCAGGAGATGGTGTTCGACGCTCATGATCGGGCCTTCGCCTTCTTCAAGGGCACCTGCACGCGCGGCATCTACGACAACATGAAGACGGCGGTCGATACGATCCTGGTGGGCAAGGATCGAGTCTACAATCGCCGGTTCCTGCAGATGTGCGGGCATTATCTGATCGACCCTGTGGCCTGCACACCCGCCTCAGGTTGGGAGAAGGGCCAGGTCGAGAACCAGGTCGGGCTGGTGCGGGAGCGCTTCTTCACGCCCCGCCTGCGCGTGAGCAGCTATGACGAGCTCAATGCCCTGCTGCTGGACAAGACCATTGCCTATGCCCGGGCGCATCGCCATCCCGAGTTCCGCGACCAGACCATCTGGGAAGCCTTCGAGGCAGAGCGCGGCAGTCTGGTGCCTTATGCCGGCCGGTTCGACGGCTTCCATGCGGTGACGGCCTCGGTCTCCAAGACCTGCCTGGTTCGGTTCGATAACAACAAGTACTCGGTGATGGCCAGTGCGGTGGGGCGACCGGTCGAGATCCGGGCCTATGCCGATCGGATCGAGCTGCGTCAGGACGGCAGGCCAGTGGGTGAACATCCCCGCATCTTCGGTCGCGACCAGACCGTCTATGACCCCTGGCATTACGTGCCGGTGCTGGCGCGCAAGCCCGGCGCCTGGCGCAATGGCGCGCCCTTCAAGGACTGGGTGCTGCCGGCCAGCATCGAGAAGATCCGGCGCCGGTTGGGCTCGGCAACCGATGGGGGCCGGCAGATGGTCACCATCCTGACCGCCGTGCTCAGCGATGGCTTGCCGGCGGTCGAGGCGGCCTGTGCCGAGGCGCTGCGTGAAGGGGTCTGCTCCGCCGATATCGTGCTCAACATCCTGGCCCGGCAGCGCGAACCCCGCAGCCCGGTCACCATCCTCAATACCCCACAGGCCCTCCGGCTCCGCGTCGAGCCCATGGCCGACTGTTCCCGCTACGACAGCCTGAGGAGGGCAATATGATGGAACGCTCCGAGATCCTGACCACCATGAACACGCTCAAGCTCTATGGCATGAAGAGCGCCTATGACGAGATCATCGCCACGGCGATCAAACGCGAGCATCAGCCCGCTCGCATCGTCTCGGACCTGCTCACCTCCGAGATCGCCGAGAAGCAGGCCCGCTCGATCAAGTACCAGATGACCATCGCCAAGCTGCCCCTGGCCAAGGACATCGACGACTTCACCTTCGAAGGCACTGGCATCAACGAGACCCTGGTGCGCGATCTGGCCGCCGGCAACTTCCTGGCCATGCAGCGTAACCTGGTGCTGGTCGGTGGTACCGGAACTGGCAAGACCCATCTGGCGATCGCCATTGCCCGGGCCTGCATCCGCAACGGCGCGCGAGGCCGCTTCTTCAACGTCGTCGATCTGGTCAACCGGCTCGAGGCAGAGACCCGCGCCGGTCGGCAGGGGCGCCTGGCCGACTATATGGGCCGCAAGGACGTCGTCGTGCTCGATGAACTGGGCTATCTGCCCTTCGCCCAGTCAGGAGGCCAGTTGCTGTTCCACCTGATCAGCCGCCTCTACGAGCAGACCTCGGTCATCGTCACCACCAACCTCACCTTCGGGGAATGGCCGTCCGTCTTCGGCGACGCCAAGATGACCACGGCGCTGCTCGACCGGCTCACCCATCACTGCGATATCGTCGAAACCGGCAACGACAGCTGGCGCTTCAAAAACCGTATCTGACATCCTGCCCCCGCGGGCCGGATAGCGCCGCAACCCTGACCAGCTCTGCCATCCGCCCCGCTCCACAGCCATCCAATAAGGGGGTCAATATTGGGCGCCGATAAGGGGTCAAAGTTCGGTGCCGATTGACAAGGCCTTTGCCTTAGACCGATAGTTGGATCAGCGAGCAGCGTTTGGCCCGTCCCCAAGCACAGCCCCGATGCGGTTCTTCAACTTCTCCCTGAGGTCCCCTGCGTCGGTCCACGTGATGTGATTGAACTGGCGGGTGTCGAAGTGCACATAATTGATGTGGTCCTCACGGCACATCCAGATGACGGGGATACCTAGGCCCTGCGCGAAGCCTGCCTCATAGTAGACCCCGCCTCTCGGTATGGCGACCGGCTGGCCACCATCGTCCACCACCCCACACGTGAAGTCAGCCACCACGAAGCGAGACCGGCGTATCTCTGCAATGATTTCGTCGTCAATGCGGTTGGCGTGTTCCTTTTGGTCGATCCTCATGGGGAGATATCCGGCGTCTCTAATGGCCGGCGCAATGCCCTCATTGTAGGCTGAGGTAATTTCAGGGCCGAACCACATGGCAACGAAGGCCTGGTCAGATGAGACTCCGGCATTGTCCAGTTGCTGAAGATACTGCCATCCCTCGATAGTCAAAGCTAAGTAGGTCTGGTTGTTGGTGAGAGCGGCAAAGCCCTTTTCGACAGCGTACTCTACCAGCGCAGACAACTCGTCTGAGGTCGTGCTTTCGGTCCAAAGTGACGCAGCAACCCGATTTTTCTGGGCGCTGGCCAGCAAATCACCCGATGCAAGATACGGAGTTTCCCAGGGCAGGCTGTCCCCAATGTTGCGGAGCCTAGACTCAAGGAACCTGTAAAGCCGCTCAACTCGTTCCTTCACAGCTAGGGGCTGGCCGGAATCCGTTAACTCCAACACGCTGGTGGTCACCATTGGCTCATCGACACCAAGTCTGATTTGGTCCACAAGCCAGGTCGCCAACCGTGCAGCTTCTGCACCGCTTATCCCGTTTTCAAGCAGTGCTTTAGCGGAGCCAGACACGCGGTATATCCCATCAAAGGGCGGGGACTTAATGCGATGGAAGTCGCCGCTGCTGGGAAGCTCTTCGGCGAACTCATAATCTGAGACTGGGCACACGACTTTCTTTGCGACCACGAACTGACTCCTGATCCATCATCTTCCAAACCTTGAGCACGAGTCGGGCCGCAGCGCCAAAGACCAATAAAATGGGGGCACAAAGCGGGGGCACAAATGAAAAAGACCTCCCGAAGAAGGTCTTGTTTTTCAACGACTTAGCAATATCAAAAGGAAGTGGCGGAGGGGATGGGCCTCATATCCAACCTTCTCCACCTCGTGCCGACCTCCCAAGGCTCTGCTTAAGCTTGGATCGAAACTTAAATGATGATTAAATTTCAACAGCTTACCTAAGTAGTCGTCCTTGAACCGATCAATCTGATGCATTCGCTCGTGCAGGATGGTGACGATGCCGATATCGTCGTTCGAAAGCCGTCTCCAATAAACGAAATGGCGCTCGTGGCGGAAGAAATACCCTTCCACCCCAAACTCTGCCGGCACGGGCCTCGACATCACGCCACGCGCTTCTATCTGCTCGAATGCGGCGAAGAGGGCAGAAGCGCCGGTTCAAGCGCACCACCGATAGCGAGCATGCTTGGCCCGTGGTGCCGAACTTGCTCGACCAGGTGTTCCAGGCCGAGGCGCCCGATCAAAAATGGGGCGTCGATATCTCCTACATCTGGACCAGGGAAGGCTGGCTGTATCTCTCGGTGGTGCTGGACCTGTTCTCCCGCCGGATCGTTGGCTGGGCCACCAGCGATCGACTGCATAAGGCCTTGGCTCTGTCGGCGCTCCGCAAGGCCCTGGTGATGCGCCAGCCGACGGCGGGCCTGATCCACCATTCGGACCGCGGCGCCCAATATTGTGCCGCGGATTATCAGGCCGAGCTGCGCCGAAACGGGATCAGCATCTCAATGTCGGGCAAGGGAAATTGTTATGATAACGCCATGGTCGAGACCTTCTTCAAGACCATCAAATCCGAGCTGATCTGGCGCACACGCTTCCAGACCAGGCAGGATGCCCAACAGGCCATTGCCCGCTCCATCGACGGATTCCACAACCCGGTGAGGCGGCACTCCGCACTCGACTATCAAAGCCCGGTCCAGTTCGAAAACCGGGCGCGACAAACAAGCTAATGCCTCTCCACTAAAGCGGGGAAAGTCCACATTTAGCTGAGGCAACGGCGCAATCGCTCAGGAACATCTCAACGTGAGGCAATACGGAGTCCCATCCTGATCGTCGCGCTATAGCGCAGTGTCGTGAACGCCTCCGGCAGTTCCCAGCCCTGCAGCGGTGCCGCCTGATCGAACGCGTTGATCTTGTGCTCGATCAGCGGCAGGTAATGTAGCGGATCGGGATATGGGCGACCTTGATCGTAACCGTTGCACCATTGAGAACGACAATCTCGTGGCTCCAGTCGAACTGGTAAGCCTCTCCAGGTGCAGAACTCAGCGGCAGATAGGCCGAAGATGCCGATTGCGAGCGCTCACGGCTCCAGCGCCGCCCATAGCGCCGGACCGCATCATAGCTGCCCTGATAGCCGAGCCCGCAAAGCTCCTCGTAAATCCGGATCAGCGTCAGCCGCTCCCGCGAGGGCTTGCCTTCATTGGCCAGCAGCAGACGATCCAACCCCGCCTGCCACGGCCCGATGGCCGGCAGGGGCTGAGTCTCTCATTCATAGGAAAAGCGCGTCTCACCCGGTCGGATGATCTTGCACATCGTGTTGCGCGCAACATGCAGCTCACACTCGATCTGCTTGATGGACTTGAGCAATCACCCTGCCCTCCAGAGTGCCGGGACTAACGATGACCTCTCGTGAGCGCGACTTCCTCAAGGCGCGCAAACCCAACCCTCCCGGAACACAATAGGATGAAGCGCCCGAGCAAGTGGGGAGCGCCGCGCTCGCCCAATGCACGACCGAGCCCGAATGGCTCAAATAACAAGAGGCTTCTACTCGTGACAGGATGCGGTCTGGAACTCACGTCAACGAGCAGTACGCGTCCATTTGGCTTGTTGGATGGCTCGTTAGCACGAATGTTCGCCAAACAGGCGATAGGTGACCGAGCGCGGCTTGTTACCTTCTTCCGGGGTGGCAGGCACGAAAGAGGAAATGCCTCCCGAAAGTTCGGCCGGCAAAATCATGACGCGGACAAAGGCGCTGGCGCTGTCATGGATATTCTTGCCGATGACCCAGTCTGTACCGGTTTCGAACCAGGCATGGCCGGTATCGATGCGTTCGCTGTCTTCACCGATATAGGCATGCAGCCGGCCTTTGAGCAGGCGGCGAATGCCGGGGCCGCGATGGCCGTGCAGGGGCGTCTGGGCGCCCGGGTTCGACTCGACGCGGTCGGCCCGGAAGATGCGCTTGCCTGAATAAGCCTGCGGCAGCCGGCGCGAGATGACGAGGCTGATACCGGCGCCATCAAGCACAGGCTGGGTGATGGGTGCAAATTCGTAGAGCCAGGCCGTGCCGGTGCCCGCGAAACTAAAGGGGCCGTCGACGAAGTGGCCATTATCGGCTTCGACCGACGTACCATCCACTTCAGCAGTGCCTGAGGCAACATAGACAAAGGCCACGCCAGAGACGGCGACGGTCATGGCTTCGGGAGTGGCGGTAAGGTCGTAGACGCTGAGGCGGTACTGGTTCAGCTCAAGTGCGGTCATGAAAGATCTTTCGTGGGAAGGAAAAACAACTAGCGACGAGGCTGGGCCAGACGCAGCATGGCACCGCCGACAGGACTTTCCGGCTGCATGAAGGGCAGCAGGATATTGAAATGGTTGTAATTGGGCAGCACATGCACTTCCGGCTGGTTGCCGTGGCGGTGCAGGTGATGCGAATAGCGGAAACTCTGGTCAATCCACTGCCAGGGCTCGTCCCCGCCAACCATCACAGCGACCGGGCAATGCACGAGGGGCGTGCGCGTTTCCACATTGCGATTTTCAATGGTCTTGGGCGTAAGCTTGAGCTGTGCATTGACCGTGGTGAGCATAGCCGGCGCTGGATCATAAATGCCGCTGACGGCAACCGCGCCGACAAAGCAGGTCGGATCGACGCCACGTGCCGCCCAATCTGTGGCCAGCACTTCAGCGACCAGATGCGCACCGGCAGAATGACCCGACAGGCTGATCGCGGTGGCGTCGCCACCGTATCGCGCAATGTTCTTGGTCACCCATTCCACCCCGGCAAGTGCTGATTCTGCGACCTGGTCAAGGGTTGAGGCTGGACACAATTCGTAGTTCATGATCACGGCGGTGATGCCATGCCGTACCAGCATCCCGGCGATGAAGGCATAGTTGGATTTGTCCTGGGCGCGCCAATAGCCACCATGCAGGTAGATGTGAACGGGGTGCGGTCCGTTGCCTGGTGCCGGGTAAATATCAAGCGTATGCAGCTCGTGGTCGCCATAGGCAATGTCGGCGTGA
This sequence comes from Devosia sp. YIM 151766, assembly GCF_030285925.1. NCBI lineage: Bacteria > Pseudomonadati > Pseudomonadota > Alphaproteobacteria > Hyphomicrobiales > Devosiaceae > Devosia > Devosia sp. YIM 151766. The sequence goes on from NZ_CP127251.1 coordinate 1,087,680, forward strand.
CGGGGTAGTTCATTGAGTGCCTGCTCATTGGCCGGCTCGCGCAAAGCGCGATACTCGTTGAAGTTTGGGCAGGCTTTTTGCGGGTTGTAGTGGCGCTCATGCTCTTCGGGCGTGAGGCCGTCCCAGATTTTTGCAGCGTTGGTCATAACCGTCCTGTGGCGATCGATACGAGGTTTGATTGCCACCATATCCCTCCAACAAACGCATTTTAAAGAGGGCTCTTGCGCATCTGGTGAAAAATGGTTCACATATGATCCGGAATTGATCACTTTTGGCTGCGAGGGTTCGCCTTGAAGATATCCGCCATCCAGTTCGTCGCGCTGAGCGCTCCTCTGGGAGCCGCCAAGCCCTACGGAATGTCGAAGTCGCTGGCGACTGGACGCGCTTCCACGGTGGTCAAGCTGACCCTGGAAAATGGCATTGTCGGCTTTGGCGAGGCCTGGGGCATGCCTGCCTTCAATCGCGGCTATGAAGCCTTCCTTGCCAACTATCTGGTCGGCACCGACGTCTTCGATATCGAGCACGGCTATGCGCGGATCATGGCCCGCCACTACCACTTTGGTATCCAGGGGCCGATGATGGCCTGCATCAGTGGCATCGATATTGCGGCCAAGGATGCCATGGGCAAGCTGCTGGGGCTGCCCGTCTGCAAGCTGCTGGGCGGCCAGCGGGTCGACAGCGTGCCGATCTATGCCTCGGGTGGCTATATCACCGAGACCCCGCGCGAAGACTACCGGCCACAGATTGACCTGCTCGCGGCGGGCAACTATCCCGCCGTCAAGATCAAGATCGGTCTTGGCCCGGATAGCGATGAAGAGCGTGTCGCAATTGCACGCGAGGTGCTTGATGACGACGTCGAGCTGCTGGTCGATATCAATTCCAACTATACCTACGATCTGGCCATGGAGAGCATGGAGCGGCTCGCTCGCTATCGTATTGGTTGGGTGGAAGAGCCACTGAACCCCGCCGATTTCCAGGGCTATGGGCGCCTCCACAAGCGCGCCCGCATGCCGATCGCCGCCGGCGAGGCGCTCTATACGGTGTTCGACTTCAAAAACCTGGTCGATGCCGGTGGCGTCGATGTGCTGCAGCCCGACATCAGCCTCTGCGGCGGGTTCTGGCAGGGCCGCAAGATTGCCGAACTGGCCTATGCCAACCATCTGCGCATGTCTCCCCATGTGTGGGGTGGTGCCATCGGGCTGGCCGCAGGTGTGCATTTCATCGCCTCACTGTCGGCTTTTCCGCATTCAGAAAACATCCCCAAGCCGACGCTGCTCGAATACGATCTCGGCGCCAATCCGCTGCGTACCGAATTGCTGAAAGAGCCGATCGTCGTCGAGAATGGCAGCATCGCTATTCCGCAGGGGCCTGGTCTTGGCATCGAGGTCGATGAGGAGGCGCTGCTCCGATATGCTTCAGCCTGATACCACCCGGCCAGCCGCGCAGCCCGTGCTGGCCGTAATCGATCTCAAGACCCATTTTTTTACCGACGCAGGCGTGATCAAGGCCGTCAATGGCGTGACCTTGAGCGTCAGCGAAGGGGAAACGCTCGCCATCGTCGGTGAGTCGGGCTCCGGCAAATCGGTGACCGGCTTGACGGTCATGCGCCTGCTGGCGCGGACCACGGCCCGGGTCGTTGGTGGCTCGATCCACTTCCACGGCCGCGACAATGTCAGCACTGACCTTTTGGCGCTGAGCGAAAAGGCGATGAGCCGTATTCGCGGACATGACATCGCCATGATCTTCCAGGATCCGATGTCGAGCCTCAACCCGGTCTTCACCGTAGGCGACCAGGTGGCCGAACCGCTCCGGGTGCACAAGGGGCTGAACAAGAGTGAGGCCCGGCTTCAGGCCATCGAGCTGCTGCGCCAGGTGGGAATTTCTGGCCCCGAAAAACGCGTCGATGCCTATCCCCATGAGCTGTCCGGGGGCATGCGCCAGCGCGTCATGATCGCGGTGGCGCTGGCTTGCGATCCGCGCCTGCTGATCGCGGACGAGCCAACAACCGCACTCGATGTGACCATTCAGGCCCAGATCATCGACCTGCTGCGCAAGCTGCAGCAGGAACGCCGCATGGCCATGATTTTCGTCACCCACGACCTCAAGCTGGTCAGGCAGATCGCCGACCGCGTGGCCGTGATGTATGCAAGCCAGGTGGTTGAGGAAGGGCCGGTCGATGAGGTTCTGGCCAATCCGCGCCATCCTTATACGCGCGCGCTGCTCGACTGCATTCCCTCGCGCCGTGATGGCGCGGGCAATCGCCGCTCGCTCCAGCCCATTCCCGGCACCATGCCCAATCCGCTCTCGCCGCCGGCCGGGTGCCGCTTTCATGCCCGCTGTTCCCATGCCCTCCCGGCCTGCATCGCCCGTGAGCCTGAACTTCAGGTTGTCGATGGCCGGCATGTGACCCGCTGTATCCGTTGGCAGGAGATTGCATCGTGACGCCTGCACAGTATCCAGAGGCAAAAGCCGCCGAACCGGGCCCGCTGGTTTCGGTCACCGGGCTCAGCAAGCAATTTCCGGTGCGCGGCGATAGCTGGGGTACCCCGGCGCAGGCCGTGCGCGCCGTCGAGGACGTCGATCTGACTGTTGCACCGGGTGAAGTGCTTGGCGTCGTTGGCGAATCCGGGTCCGGCAAGTCTACCGTCGGTCGGCTACTGTTGCGCTTGATCGAGCCCAGTGCGGGCAAGGTGATCTTTGATGGCCAGAACCTTGGCGAACTCGGCCCGGATGACCTGCGCAAGTTCCGCCGTCATATGCAGATGATCTTCCAGGATCCCTTTGCCAGCCTCAATGCCCGCATGACGGTGGGCGATGCGCTGATGGAGCCGATCAAGCTGCATCGCCAGCAACGGGGCCGGGCGGCCGAGGAAGAAGCCGTGGCGCTACTCGAAAAGGTTGGCCTCTCGGCGGACCATTTCAGGCGCTATCCCCGCGCCTTTTCCGGCGGCCAGCGCCAGCGCATCGCCATTGCCCGCGCCCTCGCATCGTCGCCGTGCTTTATCGTGGCTGACGAACCGGTTTCGGCGCTCGATGTGTCCGTTCAGGCAGAAGTGCTCAACCTGATGCAGAATCTGCAGCAGGAATTTGACCTGGCCTTGCTGTTCATCAGCCATGACCTGTCGGTCGTTGAAGTCATCACCGATCGGGTGATGGTGCTCTATCTCGGCCGCGTGATGGAGGTCGCGCGCACCGAAGAGCTCTACGACAATCCTGCCCATCCCTATACGGCGGCGCTGCTGCAGGCGGCTCCGGGCTACGCCGGGGAAAGCCGGCAGATTCTGGGCGGCGAGATTCCGAGCCCGATCGCGCCGCCATCCGGCTGTGTTTTCCGCACCCGCTGCCCCTTCGCGCTGGCGGAATGCGCCCAAACCATTCCGGCCCTGCGCGAAGTTCGCCCTGGTCATTTCAAGGCTTGTATCCGTGACGGCATTGCTTTCTGAAACTCCGCGCATACTGGTCATCGGGGGGCGCGGCTTCGTAGGTTCCCACATTGTGCGGGCCCTCTTGGCCCGCGACATCCCCGTGCATGTCTTTGGCCCCAACATGGCCACTGACCTGCTTGCCGATCTGGGCGGGCGTTTCGGCGAGACCATCGGCTCGGTAGAAGATCAGGCGGCGATCCTTGCCGCCATCGAAGCGAGCAGCGCAACCGCGATTGTCACCACGGCTGCCTTTGGCGAGGGCGGCAAGGGACTGATGCAGGGCGGCGAGGCCGATGCCGACCGCGCCATGGCGATCAATGTCGACGGCCTGCGCCATGTGCTCGAGACTGCCCAGGCAACCGGCATCAGCCGCGTCATCACCACCGGCTCAAGCGTCGTGTTCGGCCCCGCTGACAACTATGACAGCGAGCGCGTCGATGAGACTGGTGTCAAGCGGCCACGCACCATCTATGGCCTGACCAAGGTTCTGTCCGAAGACCTGGTGCAGTATTATCGCGACCGCCATGGGCTCGATGCCAGCTCGATCCGCCTGCCGATCGTGCTCGGGCCGGGGCTCTGGTACCAAGGTGCAGCCAGCGCCATTGCTGGTGTTATCGCCAATGCTGCGCCGGGTGCCCGCCACCAGGTCCGCTTCCACGACATGCCAATCGACCTGATGCATGTATCGGACGTGGCCCGCGCCATTGTCGAGGCCCTCGTCACCGATGCGCCGCTTGAGGCGATCTACCATATCAACGGCTTTACCGCCCGCCTCAGCGAAATCGGTGCTGCCGCAGCTGCACAGGTGCCCGGTTATGTTGTCGAACAGGAAGTCGTCCCCCCGGCCAATACCTTTCCGTTGATGGACGACACCCGCTTCCGGGCGCGCTTCGCCTTCATCCCCCAATATGACCTCAACGGGTTGCTGCAATCCCAGATCGGCGGAGACGGATCATGAGCATAGACGCGCGCCTCAAAGAACTGGGGATCGAACTGCCTGACGCGGCCTCGCCCTCATTTAATTACGTGCCCGTGATCCTGCATCGCGGCATCGCTTATGTCAGCGGCCAGATGCCCAAGGTGGATGGTGACGTGCGGGTGTTCGGAAAGGTCGGCGCCGAAGTCGATCTGGCCACCGCCCAGGGCGAAGCCCGCATCTGTATTCTTCAGGGCCTGGCATGCCTCAGGCAATCGCTGGGTTCGCTCGACCGGATCGAGCAGGTGCTCAAGATCAACGGTTTCGTGGCCTCGGCACCGGGCTTCAATGCCCAGCCCAAAGTGCTCGATGCAGCCTCGGATCTGCTGGCAGAAATTTTCGGCGAGGCCGGTCGGCACGCGCGAGCAGCCATCGGCGCAGCCGAACTGCCCCGCAATGCAGCGGTCGAGATCGAGATAACAGTCGCCTATCGCGACTGAATAAACGCCGAATGGCGAAACACGACGGCAGTCGCGGCCCATGGGGCGCGGCACGCAAAGGAATGAGAGAACACAAGGGGAGTACCATGACCTTTATGAATATATCCGGCATGCGACGCTTCGGGCAGAAACTGCTCGGTGCCACCATGCTCAGTCTGCTGGCACTGTCGCCAAGCCTGGCCAATGAATTGAGCCTTTACGGCCCAGCTGCAGAAAACGCTGTCAGCGGCGGCCGCCTGAATATGGGCCTGCTGCTCGAGCCGCCCGGCTTCGATCCGTTCCACCAGGCCGCCGATGCGCGCATCCGCCTGACTGTTCTGGTTTACCAGGGCCTGTTCTACGAAGGTGCGAACGGGCAGGCCATTCCGCTGCTGGCCGAGGGTTTTGAGATTTCCGAGGACGGCCTGGTCTATACGATCAAGCTGCGTCAGGGCGTCAAGTTCCATACCGGCGGCGACATGACCGCAGCAGACGTGGCCTATAGCTACAACTATATCCGCAACCCCGATAACGGCTCGCCCGGCGCCGGCGATTTCTCGATGGTGAGCAATGTCGAAGTGGTGGACGATTTCACCGTTCGCTTCACGCTGACCGACAAGAACTCGTCGTTGCCCATGACGCTCGGCAATAAATACGGCGCCGTGGTTCCTGCCGGCTATTTCGACGACGAGAGCGCCAAGAACCGCATAAACTCGGAAAGCGTTGGCACCGGCCCGTTCAAGCTGGTCGAGTTCGTTCCCAACTCGCACGTCGCGCTCGAGCGCAACGAAGTCTACTGGGAAGCTGGCGTTCCTTATCTTGATGCCATCGACTTCTCGATCCTGCCCAACAGCGCTTCCATGCTGGTTGCCCTGCAAAACAATCGCATCGACCTGGTTCCGTTGAGCCGTCCGCAGGACGTGCAGCAGGTATCCGGCGTGCCTGGCCTGAACATCGAGCGCTGGCCGTCGCTAGCCCAGACTGCGATCGATCTGGGCTCCGAGCTCGAGCAGCTCAGCGACGTTCGTGTTCGTCAGGCCATCTCGCTTACCGTAGACAAGACGGAAATCCTCAAGGCCTCCGTTGGCGAATATGGCACCGCTCTGGGCACCATGGTCTCGGGCATGCAGGAAAGCTGGGGTCTCCCCCTCGATCAGGTCCCGATGCAGGGGCCGGACCTCGAAAAGGCCAAGGCGCTGATGGCTGAAGCTGGCTACGCCGACGGCTTCACCATGACGCTGACCACCATTAACGGCTTCGATTGGATGGATCCGGCTTCGGTTACCCTGCAAAAGCAGTTGGCTCAGATCGGCATCACCCTGGACATCCAGCGCGTTGACCTGGGTGTGTGGGTGAACAATTTTCGCTCCAGCCAGATGGGCTTCACCTTCAACGACTGGGCGGCCCAGCCCGATCCCAACCTGCTGTTCTACCGGCACTTCCACAAGAAGCCCGATGGAGCCGACTTCCGCAACTGGAACAATGACGAAGCCAGCGCCCTGCTTGACGAGGGGCGGGCAGAAGCGGACCCCACGAAGCGCCGCGAGATCTACGACCGGTTCCAGACCATACTTGCCGAGACTGTTCCCACGATCATGCTCTATTCGCCCGATCACGTGACCGTTCGCAGCGACAAGGTGCAGAACTTCACCCAGCATCCGACGGGCTGGTATTTCGGTCTGGCGCGGACTTTCATCGCCGAATGATGTCAAAGGCGGGAGGCGCCGCTGCGCCTCCCGTTACAGAGCTGCGCACGGGATCGATCATGGGCTCATATCTACTTAAACGGCTGTTCGCCTCACTTCTCACGGCCGTCCTGGCGTCCATTCTGGTCTTCTTGCTGGTGCGCATGGTGCCCGGCGACGTCGTGGCGCAGATGATGGGCCAGGCCGGCGGAGAAAACGCAGCCGGTGCATTGCGTGAGTTCTTCGGCCTCGATCAGCCGATCTACATGCAGTATCTGGCCTGGATCACCAATGTCCTGCAAGGCAATCTCGGCAATAGCTGGACCCGTGGCCTGCCGGTGACCGAGATGATCGGCCCCGCTTTCCTGGTCACCTTGGAAATTGCCATTCTCACGCTGGCGGTCGCCACTCTTGTCGGTGTTCCACTCGGCATCATTGCCGGCATCTACGAAAACCGCCCGCTCGATACGGCAATCCAGACCTTCAACATCCTCGGACTTGCCGCGCCGGTGTTCTGGGTTGGCCTGATGCTGCTGGTGGGAGTGTCTGCCCTCATCGGCTGGTCGCCGCCATTGCGCTTCGTGCCGATCACCCGATCGCTCGGCGACAACCTGTCCATCCTTATCCTGCCGATTGCCAGCCTGGGGCTGCTGCAGGCTGCCGCCTATAGCCAGTTCGTACGCCAGAACGTGGTGTCCGCACTCAATCAGGAATATGTGCGCACCGCCATTGCCAAGGGCGTGCCGGTCCGGGTGGTCTTCTTCAAGCACATCCTTCGTAATGTGCTGATCCCGATCATCACCTTCATGGGCCTGATCCTGATCCAGATTTTGGGTGGAACGGTGATCATTGAATCGCTGTTTGCCTTGCCCGGCCTGGGCCGTCTGCTGCTTACCGCCATCGAAACGCGCGACTATCCGGTGCTCCAGGGGGCTTTGCTGATCGTCGTCGTCTCCGCCATGGTCGTCAATCTTGTCGTCGATCTGACCTACCGCCTGATCGACCCGCGCGTGCGCGTGGCCTGACTTCGGAGTTTCCCATGGCACAAGCTACCTTATCCACCACGCCATCCGCTCCTGCGCCTCTTGGCGCCTTGGGCAAGCTGCTGCGGACCGCGCGTCGCGAACCCGGCTTGGTGCTCGGTATCGCCCTGCTGGTCCTGCTGCTTCTGGCTGCCCTCTTCCCTTCGCTTTTTACTGCGCAATCCCCGATTGACGTGTTCATCGACCGGGCCATGCAACCACCCTCTGGGGACCACTGGTTCGGCACCGACGACGTCGGGCGCGATATCATGGCACGCGTTATCTATGGCACGCGGGTTACCCTGGCTATCTGTGCTGGCTCGCTGCTGATATCGGCAGTGATCGGTGGCGCCCTGGGGCTGGTATCGGGCTTTTTCGGCGGCTGGACTGATCAGGTTCTTGGACGCCTGGTCGACGTCCTGCTGAGCTTTCCGCCGATTATCCTGGGGGTCATAATCACCGGCGTTCTGGGGCCGAACATCGTCAATCTGATCACGGCGCTGTCAATCGTCTATATGCCGGTATTCTTCCGCATCGCCCGTGCCGGGGCAATGAGTGAGGTCGGCAAGACCTATGTCGAGGCAGCTCGCAGTATCGGTGTGCGCGACAGCACGGTGTTGCGCCGCCATGTCATGCGCAACGTCCTGCCGCTGATCCTCACCCAGTATATGATCCTGTTCCCGCTGATCCTGCAGATACAGGCAGCACTCGGTTTCCTGGGCCTTGGCGTACAGCCCCCAACACCGGACTGGGGCGCCATTCTGGAGCAGGGCAAGAACTACATTCTTTACGCGCCTTGGATATCGGTGTTTCCGGGTCTTGCCGTTCTTACTGCAGCACTCGCCCTGATGCTGGTTGGCCGCGCGGTGCAGAAGCGGATGGATCAGCGATGAGTAAAGGGCGTACAGCGGGCGGCGCGGTTCGCGCCGTTCCCTTTCGATCAGTTGCTGCTGACGTTGGACAGGGTGCGCAGCAGGTAGTCGCGAATGGCCTGGCGTGCCTTGTCGGCTTCGCCAGAGCGCAGCGCCTCCACGATCACCAGATTGTCCCGATACGCTGCCTCACGCACGACCAGGACCGGCGACAGCTGCCGGCCCGAACGACCCCAGCCGGCGCGGCGCCGGGACGCAATGATCTGCTCGAAGATCGAAATGATGAAGCGGTTACGCGAGGCGCGGGCAATCGCCATGTGTACCGCATATTTCGCTTCCTTGAATTGATCCCAATCCTCGGCATTGCGCACTTGTTCAAGCGCGACTTCCATTTCCTCGATCAACTCGGGCGTGATGCGCTCTACGACCAGATCGGGAAGGTTGGGCTCGAACAGCAAGCGTGCTTCGAGCAGTTCAGCCAGCGTGAACTCATCCTTCGCGGCTGCGCTGCGAACAAAGGTTCCGCGACCGACGTGGCGAATGATCAGGCCTTCGTCTTCCAGCAGGTTGAGCGTCTTGCGCACGCTGTTGCGCGCGGCATCGAAATGCTCGGCAAGCGCACGCTCCGTGGGCAGACGGCTTCCGGCCGGGTAGACCCCTTGCATGATTCCCGACTTCAAGTCGCGATAGATCGACTGCGAATCCAGTTCGGATTTGGCTCGGGCACTTTGGGCGACGCCGGCTATCGAGTTGGTTTCGATATTCATGTTCACCGACCATTGGGTTGCAATATGACCGCTTTGGTTGAAGCGGTCGAACTGTTCAAACCTATACCAGACTAGCTGATTTATTAAAGAGACTATCCCGAACCCAAACCGGGCATTGCCTCATTGGACCGATCAGGTTGGAATTGGTTTGAAATGGGTAAAACCCGCAAATTGAACTGGCATGGCAGCATTTTAAGCGAATGCCATGCCTCGACGGACGCGAGAAGGAGAATGAGATGACGGTGGACAACACCAAGACGACCCGCCGGGGTGGCCATCTGTTGGTCGCCAGCCTGCTGGCCCAAAAGGTGGACCGTGCCTTCTGCGTGCCCGGGGAGAGCTATCTGCCCGTGCTCGACGCACTCCATGACGTCAGCGACCAGATTGCACTGGTGGTCTGCCGCCACGAAAGCGGTGCGGCCAACATGGCTGAAGCCTATGGCAAGCTTACCGGACGGCCCGGCGTGTGTTTCGTGACCCGTGGTCCGGGAGCTACAAATGCCTCGACCGGTATTCACACTGCGTTCCAGGATTCCACGCCGCTCGTTCTGTTTGTGGGCCAGGTCAACACCAGCATGAAGCACCGCGAAGGCTTCCAGGAAGTGGACTTCGCGGCCATGTTCACACCGCTGGCCAAGTGGGCTGCGGAAATCACCGATCCGGCGCGCATCCCCGAATATGTGCATCGCGCCTTCCAGACGGCGATGGCGGGTCGGCCCGGCCCTGTTGTGCTGTCCCTGCCCGAAGACGTGCTGAGCGACCTTGTTTCGTGTGAAATTGATCCCGGCCTGCCGGCTGCACCAGTCTCCGGAGCGCCGACCGAGGCTCAGCTGGCGCATATCGCCGAACTCGTCGAGGCCGCCGAACGGCCCTTGTTGATCGTAGGCGGCGGTGATTGGACGGCCGGACTCGGCGAACAGGTTGCCGATTTTGCCGAGCGCTTCGGCGTACCGATCCTGGCATCGCTGCGCTGCCAGGACTATGTGTCCAACCATCATCCCAACTATGCCGGCCACCTGACCATTGGCGCCGAGCCCAAGCTGGTCGATCGCGTACGCCAGGCCGATCTCCTGATGGTCATGGGTGCGCGCCTGGGCGAGATGACAACCGCCGGCTATACGATCATTGACCCGGCAAAACGGGGCGCGACACTGGTTCACATCTATCCCGATCCCGAAGAGCTGGGCCGCGTCTACCAGGCAAACCTGGCCATTAATGCAGGGGCACCCGCGACAGCCGCGGGGCTGGCGCGGCTGTCGCCCAGGGCCGGCAACACGAAACGAGCAGGCTGGGTGGCCGGGGCCCGCGCCGACTATGTCGCTTCGCTTGATGTCGCACCACGCGAGACCAGCGTGGACCTGGCTCAATTGGTAACCGATCTCTTCGCGGCCGTGCCCGCCGATACCATTGTGTGTTCGGGCGCGGGCAATTACACCGCCTGGGCCCATCGCTTCTGGCAGTTTTCCAGCTTCCGCACCCAGCTTGCGCCCACATCGGGCGCCATGGGCTATGGGGTGCCAGCGGCCATTGCGGCAAGTCTTGTTCATCCCGACCGTATGGTGGTGTGCTTTGCCGGGGATGGGTGCTTCCAGATGAGCAGCCAGGAACTGGCGACCGCCGTCCAATATGGCGTCAAGGTTCTGTTCGTCGTGGTCAACAACAGCATGCTGGGCACCATCCGCATGCATCAGGAGCGCGAGTTCCCCGAGCGCGTCTATGCTACTGATCTGGTAAACCCCGACTTCGTGGCGCTGGCCCGCTCCTATGGCCTTGTGGCTGAACGGGTCGAGCGTACCGCCGACTTCGGGCCTGCATTGCAGCGGGCATTGGCCGCCAAGGGCAGCGCCCTGATCGAGGTCGTCACCGAGCAGGATGCAATTTCCCACCGGACGACGATTTCCGCCATGCGGGCGAAGGCCAAGGCAGGCCAGAAATGAAGACCAACGCAGTCAAGGCGCTCTGGGCGCAGGGAAAGCCGGCAATCAATGGCTGGCTCTCCATCGGTAATAGCTTCTCCGCCGAGATCATGGCGGCGCAGGGCTATGACAGCCTGACAGTGGACCTGCAGCATGGCGTCGTGGATTATGCCAGCGCCGTGCAGATGTTCCAGGCGATGGGCGCAAGCGGCGTCATGCCGATGGCCCGCATTGCGCAACTCTCGCCAGCCGATGTGACCAAACCGCTCGATGCCGGGGCGATGGGCATCATCTGTCCGATGATCAACTCCCGGGCCGACGCCGAGGCCCTGGTGTCCTATTCGCGATACGCACCCAATGGCACCCGCAGCTTTGGCCCGACGCGGGCAGTTTTTTCGGCCGGGCCGGGATATGACGGCAATGCCGAAGAAGAATTGATCTGCATGGCCATGATTGAGACGGCCGAGGCGATGAATAACCTCGATGCGATCTGCGCAACGCCAGGACTGGATGGGGTCTATGTCGGCCCATCGGACCTTACGCTTGCGTTGACGGGCCGTCGCTATCGTGTTGGCTTTGACCGCCAAGAACCCGAGATGCTCGAGGCGATTCAAACAATCCTTGCTGCTGCACATAAGTATGGCATCAAGGTCGGCCTGCATACGGGTAGCGCCGACTATGCCAGCCGCGCGATTGATTGGGGTTATGATTTCGTCACGGCGGGCACAGATGTGCGGCTGCTGTCGGAAGCTGCAGGTCAGACTGTGCGCACTGTCCGGAATGCACGCGGAGAATGACCGTGCCAACCAAACGCTTGCGGATGTTGGTCGAACGGTCGGGATGAGTCGCAAGCTGCATATTTGGTCGGCGAATGTGGAAAGATCGATTACGGAGAGCTGCGGGAGGCGATGAAGGCGGTGGCGTCGGCGCGTCGGCTATCGACGCATCCACGTAATGCTGCAGCGCCAGGGCATCGCGATGAACCTCAAGAAGCTTAGACGGCTCTACAGCGAGGAGAGGCTTCAGGTCCGCAAACGCGGCGGCCGCAAGCGGGCTCTGGGCACCCGGCGCCCGATGATCGTGCCCGATCGGCCCAACCAGCGGTGGAGCCTGGATTTCGTCAGCGATGCCTTCACCGACGGCCGCCGCTTCCGGGTTTTGACCGTGGTGGACGACCACACGCGGGAGTGCCTGGCTCTGGTCGCCGATACATCGCTGTCGGGCCGACGGGTGGTGCGTGAGCTCGATGCCATCATTGCCAGGCGCGGTCGGCCGCTCACGGTGGTCAGTGACAACGGCACCGAGTTCACCAGTATGGCGATCCTGCGCTGGTCCCAGGACCGGCAGATCGACTGGCACTATATTGCTCCCGGCAGCCGATGCAGAACGGCTTCATCGAGAGCTTCAACGGCAGCTTCCGCGACGAATGCCTCAACGAGACGCTGTTCTCCTCAATGCCCGAGGCGCGCGACCGGATCAGCGCATGGCGCGACCGGATCAGCGCATGGAAGGAGGACTACAACAGCCACAGACCGCACTCCTCGCTGGGCAATCTCACTCCCACCGAGTTTGCAACGCAACTGGCACTGGAAAAACAGGCCGCATAGGACCAAACATCAACCCAAGGACTCTCCTTAAAACCGGAGGGAACTTGGGGCTCAGGTCACAGGCCGAAGTGTCTCGGCAACAATCCGCGCCTTCACCTCATTGGACCACTGCCAATTGCGACGCCGCTTCGCGCCATTTGTGTACCGCCCCCGGTTCTTGAGGCACCCGATTGCAGTTATGCGGCCAGCGGCATTGTGTCCATCTGGTCGCGTCGGAACTGGGCTGGGGAGCGGTGGCCGTGCCGCTCGATCAGCCAGCATTCATTGTAGGTTCGCCTGAACTCGATCAGGGCGAGGCGGAGCTCCTCGACGGTCCGGAAGGTCCTGACCCAAAGCAGGTTCTCCTTCAGCGTCCGGATGAACCGCTCGGCGCAGCCGTTGCCCTCGGGGGCGTGAACGAAGGCCGGCGACGAGGTGGCGCCGAGCCAGGCGATCTCCTTCTGGAAGTCGCGGGACATGTACTGGCTGCCGTGGTCATGGCGGATGGCAAGGCCCCGGGCAGCGTCCTTCTCGACCCCGCCGAAGTATTCGGTGACGCCTTGGCGGAGCGGCTCGAGCGCCTCGTGGCGGGTGCCGTGGAGGGCGGCATGGATACCCACGCATGTGGCCGAGCAGTGATCGATGGCGACGAATACCGCCACCTGGCCATGCTCGACGGTGAAGGCTGCGGTCATGTCGGTTCCCCACATGGTGTCGAGGGCCTCCGGAATGATCGTGCCGTCATGGTTGCGCGGGCCGCGGGGGCGGCCGGTGCGGGTCGCGGCCTGCAGGCCGTTCTCGCGCATCAGCCGGCGCACGCGTTCCTTCGAGGTGCGCAGGCCCGCATGGCGCAGCCGCGCCCAGACCTTGCGGTAGCCCTCGCCGTGAAAGGGGCTGTCGGCGAGCACCCGCCGGATCGCCTCGACGAGGTCGGCGTCGGGCAGCGGCCCCACGAGCCCCGGCCGTCGCCGCCCGGCGACCACGGTAGATGCTTGACCGGGCGATGCCCCAGACCCGGCAGACCCGGGCGACACCGTAGCGGCGGCGTGCGAAGATCGAGATGACGGTGCTCATCGCTTCGACCTCCGCGTTGCAAAAGGGGCGCCGCCAGCCTCCAGCCGCGCGATCTTCGTGTAGAGCAGTTCGGTGTCCATCGTCAGCTCGCCGACCTTGGTTCGCAGCCGATCGATGGTCTCGTCCCGATCGTCCCGCGCCCGCGACTTCAGGCTGGCCGAGCCGGCCTCGAGAAAGGCATCGCGCCAGCCGCTCAGATCCGCGGCCGTCACCGCCAACTCGCGCGCCACGATCTCCAGCGGCTCGCCCCGCAGCACCCGCAGAACCGCGTCCCGCTTGCGACCCGCCGTCATGCGCCGCTCCCGACCCGGAGCCGCGACCGCTCCGATATCTGAGGTCTCCGCGCTCGCGGCTCCTCCCCGATCAACGTCATCCATCTCAACACCTCCGTTGGCCCTCAATAAGCCGTCTGGGATGTCTCAAGAAACCCTGGGGCGGGGGATTTGTGAGAAGCTCCATTGGAGCGTCCATGGAGAAACTCCCGCACCCACATCAACCCGTGCGAAATCTCACGGCTGACAACGGGCCAGAAGATGGGGGCAGAACACCGCTTACCATTTCATCGGCTGGGCGCGAGAATGCTGTTATCCCCGATAGAGACGTTGGCATAGTCGGCGGCACTTAGGTCGGTGGCGACGACTTCCTGCCATTGGACGCCGACAATTGCGTGTTGGCGATAGTCGGACACCACATTGCCGCTGATGCGGGAGAGGCCAACGCCCGGAACTACGCTCACTGAAATACCGACGTCGCAATTCCGGACCAGGTTATTGCTTACCAGCACATTTCTTAGATAAGGTCCCCACCCAACAATAATGCCGGTGCCTGGAACGGCCTCTACAATATTGCCAGTGATTATGGCGTCTGCTTCAGCGGCAATACCGTATGGAACAATAAGATCAGGGTTTGTGACAGATCCGGCCGTCAAGTTTCGAATGATATTGCCTTGGCAGATGGATAGTCGCCCGTCACGATCGAAATTGGTGAGGGAGATACCTGCAGCGCTCCCCTCGACCAGATTGTCGCTGATGATGGAGCCGGAAAAACCAAACTCGGAAAAAATCGATACTTCGCCGCTCTTCGCACAGTGATTGCTTATCACGCGTGTGTCATGAGTTTCATTCAGCCGTATAGCGGAAAAGGCGCATTCGGTGATGTAATTATCGCTAATACTGACGCCATCGGCGCGGAACACATTGACCCCGTTGCCATTCTGCCCGTTGCCGCCACTCGTCCAGTCGATCTCGCTGATCCTGTTGCCGAAAATGCGGGATCCATCCGGGCCACTCTCGGAACGCCAGATACGAATACCGCCGTTTCCGCAACGCGTTATGGAGTTGCCCTCCACGTCTAGGCCGCGACTGTCCGTAGAAAAGATGCCGGTATTGGCTATGTCGGACAATTCGCACCGCTCGATGCGGCCTTGTACATTATGCGCTCGGATGCCAGTTCCGGCTGCGTGCAGGAAGCGGCAATCGCGAATGACCACATTGCTGACGTTGACCATATCGAGCAGCGTGGACTCGGGGCTTGATGGCCCCATCCCTTCGTAAGTCAGGCCCTCGAGAGTGACATGGTCGCAGTCGACAATTGTAAGAATTGTCTCGCCGGTATCGAGCCGCAGGACGGTCTGGCCCGAGCCGTAGATCGTCAGGGGACCGGCTATGGTCGCGTTACTGATCGAATAAGTGCCAGGCCCCAGGAAAAGCGGCTGCTGCAAGCCAATTGCGGCATCAATTGCCATCTGGAATGCGGCCGTTTGATCGTCTGCCGTCTCCCCTACGCCGAAAGCACTGGCATCGACGAAGCGCTGCGCCGAGGTGTGAATTGGCAGCGCGAAGTTCGCAAGTGTGCCGATACAACCGGACAACAGATTTCGGCGTGTGACCGTCACAGATTATTCCTCCTTACCGTGCTGGTACACTGAAACGCCCTAATGCTGCTTCCGGCTTAAAGTGGAACCGGCATGGTTAATGCCTTCTTTAGGGTGGGTCGCTAACCTTCTAAGATGTTTCTCGCTCCAAGTATGCCATGATTGATGTGCTTTCCAGGCAGGCTATCGCTAATCCGATCCTAGCCCGGCAACGCGGCGAGGCCTATATGCATGCCTTGGCGTCAAAAACGCTCATGGTGACTATTTGGCTCTGGATTTTTTCCGGTAGCTTCATTCTCTTTGAGCCGTCTTTCTACGAAATTCTGCTCCTTCCGGCCCTGTGTATGGCAGTGGCGTCGCGTATGCGCCTCTTCTCCTCCACCGCGCCGTTGCTGCTGCTTCTGCTGTTTTTTTCAGTGTTTGGAGTAATTGCTGCGTTCCAGGTTCGCTACACGCCCCTGACGGACGCGCTTATTTTTGTTGTTGTCACTATTTACTTAATTTTTACCGCCTTCTTTGCTGCGAATTTCATCGCAGAAGCGCCCGAGCAGCGTGTGAGTGTAATCCGCAACGCTTATGTGGCAACCGCCGTAGTGTCCGCAGCTATTGGAATATTCGCATATCTCGGCGTACTGCCAAATTCAGAAATGTTTCTGCGCTACGACCGCGCCAAGGCGATGTTCAAGGACCCCAATGTCTATGGCCCTTTCCTTATTCTTCCTGCGATGCTGGTGCTGCGCGATCTTTTTCTCCAGCGCAAGGGTCAACTGCTCAACGGGGCGATCGTACTCCTGCTGATGATCGGTGTGTTTGTAAGCTTTTCTCGGGCGGCTTGGGGACATTTTGCAGTCTCCGGCCTACTGGTTTTTGTATTGTGCTTCTGGCTGGAGGCTATAGCGACCGAGAAGGTCCGCATGATGATTATCGCCCTAGCCGGCGCTTTGATCGTCATGATCTCTTTCGCAGGACTGCTGTCCGTTCCCGAGATCGGCTCGCTGTTTGAACAGCGCGCCAGCGCCACCCAGACCTACGACACCGGAGAGACTGGCCGCTTTGGCCGGCAAGGATATGCGTTCGACCTTGCTCTGACCCATCCTTGGGGGCTGGGGCCCACAGAGTTCCCCCATTTGCGTATAATGGAGCAGCCGCACAATACCTATGTTACTGTCCTGCATGCCTATGGATGGGGCGGGGGGCTCTGCTACTACCTAATTGTCCTGCTTACGCTCTGGCGCGGTTTACAGGGTTTAGGGAATCCCGCCAGACGTGGCCTGCTCATTCCTGTAATCGCGGTCTATATTCCCTTGGTTGTCCAGTCAGCGATCATCGACACCGACCACTGGCGTCACTATTTCCTTATCGTCGGCCTGATCTGGGGGATAACTGCAAATACTGCGGTTTCCGTTACCCGTGATCCTTCCCGGCTCATCCCGAAATATCCTCCAGGGCGGCGCAAGCAGACCCGAAATTCCTAAGACGGGGCATTCTAAGGCAGGCTGGACAGCCAAGCCCGACTGCCGAGTTTTCTTGATCGCTGTGACTTAGAAGATGCCGATCATTTAATAACTGTTTTCAATAACAGCTATTAAAATTATTCATGTTATTGTTGAACTTTGTTTGAACATTTTATTTCAGACGTCATTAACCATGTGAATTTAAGACTTTAAAATTCTCTTGTGCAAGAACGTAGCCAAATCGATAGGAATTGGATGGGACCCGTTCAATGAGCACCGACAGTGTTACCGCTATAGCCATTGATAGCCGCATGACGGAGGCGGCGCCTTTGGTGTTGGACGTCGATGGTGCTTTGCTGCGCACGGATTTGCTGCATGAGTCCGCGATTGCTTATGTTAAGATCAATCCGTTAGGCCTTATATTTCTGGTTTGGTGGCTGATCCAAGGCAAGGCTGTATTGAAGCGTAAATTGGCCGAGCGCGTACGGCTCGATATCGAGCATCTGCCAATCAATACCGAATTGGAAGCGTATGCGCGCCTCGCACATGACAATGGCCGAACCATCTGCCTGGCAACCGCCGCTGATGAATTGCTGGCCATAAAATTAGCCCAGCGCTTCGACTTCATTAGCTTCGTCATTGCAAGCAATGGCCGCAGAAATCTCAAGGGACTCGCCAAGGCATTCGCCTTGAAGGAGCAGTTTCCCAATGGCTTCGTCTATGCCGGCGACAGTCGGTCCGATCTGCACGTTTGGACCGCCGCAACCAGCATCGTGCTCGCCGGCGCCAACTCGGCCACTAGCCGCCAAGCGCGAGCGCTTGGTAAGCCGGTGGAAGCTGATTTTCCACGTCCTCGCCTGGGCTTGCGGGGCTGGGTCAAGGCCCTGCGGCTGCATCAATGGGCCAAGAATGTCCTGGTCTTTATGCCGCTGGTACTAGGCGGTCTCTTTACCGATCTGACTGCCTGGACAAATGCGGCATTGGCGTTTCTTGCCCTGGGTATTCTTGCCTCAGCGACCTACTTGGTCAATGATATTTGGGACATCGAGGATGACCGTCGGCATTGGACCAAGCGCCATCGTCCGCTGGCCAGCGGACTGATGACGGTCAAGCAGGCTGTTATCGTCACTCCGCTGGCCTTTGTCGTCAGTCTGGCCCTGGGGGCCATGGTCGGTCCCGCAGTGGTTGCGGTGCTTCTGGCCTATCTAGTACTCACCTTGTGCTACTCCTTCGGCTTCAAGCGCAAGCCAGTGCTCGATGCCTTCACGCTGGCCTCGCTATTCACCTTGCGGCTGATCCTTGGCATCGCGGCGGTGGGAGTGGTCGCATCGCCCTGGCTGCTGGTATTTTCCATGTTCCTGTTCACCTCTTTGTCCTTCGCCAAGCGACAGACGGAAGTACTGCGCCTGATGGAGAAAAAACAGGATACGGGCGACAAGATTTTTGGCCGGGGCTATTTCGTCGCGGATGCCCCCTTTATCTTGGCCATGGGCGTATCGTGCGGCATGGCGTCGATTCTGATCATGGTGCTCTATCTGACCCAGGATGCCTTGCTGGTGGATTTCTACGGCAACGCGGACTGGCTATGGGCCATTCCCGCCATATTGTTTCTGTGGCTGTCGCGCATCTGGATGCTGTGCCAACGCGGCGAGTTGCTTGATGACCCGGTGGTCTTCGCCATGCGCGATCCGAAGAGCCTGATGCTCTGCGCCGGCCTTGGTCTGTTCTTCGCCATGGCATGTCTGGGCGTACCCTACTGATGGAGCGCTTGCCTCAACTCGTTCGTTTCCTTCTGCTCGGCGGTCTGGCCGCCGCCGTCAACTGGCTGGCGCGAATCCCCCTCTCAGTCTTCTTGCCTTTCGATATGGCGGTTGCGCTGGCCTATCTGATTGGCATGTCGGCCGGGTTCACGCTGTACCGCAAATATGTATTTCCCGGTGCCTCGCGGCCGCTCATCGAGCAGGTCCTGGTATTTCTGGGCGTCAACCTGGCCGGCGCCGCTGTGGTGTTGGGGTTGTCTAGACTGTTCCTCGATATGCCGTTTGGAATCGGCTTGCCGCCCCTGTTGCGTGAGAGCGTCGCCCATGGCTTTGCCATCGGTATCGGCGCAGTGGTGAACTTTCTCGGGCACAAGCTGCTGACGTTCCGACCTGCGGGCTCCGGCGCTGACGCCTGACCAGCATCCGTAATCGCTCCATACTCGACCTAAGAGAGAAATGTCTGTTCAACGCATCGTAATTTCGAGCCTGCTGGCACTGCTGGTCCTGGCATTTTTGGGCGTGTTTGGCCTTGCTGCCCTCCGTGAACTGCCCGAAAGCAATTCTTACGCGCTTCTGGCCGAGGGCTGGCTGCAGGGACGCTTCCATACCGAGCACTGCTTTGATGATGATTGCGCGCTCTATAACGGGCTCATCTACATCATCTTTCCACCGATGCCGGGCATCATTTCACTGCCTTTCGTAGCGTTGTTTGGCGTCGGTTTTAACTTCTTCATACCGCTGACCATCATGGCTTTCGCTATCACTGGATGGATGTGGTGGGGCATTTTCATCCGCGAAACGAATTCGCGCGATCTGACCATCCTGCTGCTCCTGATGGTGCTGTTCGCCACGCCCCTCGCCTTTGTCACCCTGCGCGGAGATCATGTGTGGTTCTTTGCCCAGACCTGGGGCTTTCTGTTTTCGACCGGGGCGCTCTATTTTGCGCTGGTGCGGCGCAATGCCTTGCTTGTCGGGCTCTTCATCGGCATGGCGTTCCTGTCCCGCCAGATGACCATTCTCTATCTGCCATTCCTCTATGTGCTGCTGCTGCCCCCTGAAACGCCGCTGTTCCGGATCGACATGGCCGCATTTAAACGTGCCCTAGCTCTGGCGGCCCTCCCGATCTTTGCCCTGGCAATCTATTTCGCATACAATTACGTCCGGTTTGGCTCTCCTATGGAAACAGGCTATTCCTATATTTTCCCGGTGGAATTCGACGAAGGGCCGGGAGCGGGATCGTTCCTGAGCAACCGGGTGCGAGAACTCGGCATCTTCTCTGACCAGTATTTCCTGTTCAATCTGGTCTATATGTTTATTGCCGGACCTCATGTTGAGTTCGCCGGACGCTACATGACCGAACTTGTCGGGTTCGACATCAACGGCGCTTCGCTGTTCCTGGTAACGCCGGTTCTACTGCTGGCCTTACTCGCTCCCTGGAATCGCAGTTTCTGGTTTGGTCTAGGTACAGCCGGTCTAATCCTAGTCCTGACGCTGTTCTATCATTCCAACGGCTTTTCCCAGTATAGCGCCCAGCGTTACACGTTGGACTGGTTGCCGATCCTGTTTGTATTCTTGGCGCGAAGCGTCAAGCCGGCCTATGGGCCGCCGCTGTCCATCTTCACTGCCTACTCCATGGCAATCACGCTGAGCATGATCGCTCTGGGTGGGTTTCTGGCAGCATGACGGTCAGCATAGCCACCATCGGCGAACACATGACGCTGTCGGCGCTGTGCACCACCAATTCACCATCAGGCCGATCGCGTCGATGACAATGTGGCGCTTACCGCCATTGATTTTCTTGTCGGCATTATAATCCCGTCTGCCGCCACTTTCGGTTGCGATCGCGATCTGACACAAGAGCCGTCTCCACAAAATGGAGATGGCTTTCGCACTGAAAAATCCCCCGGCAAGTCTGTGGATAAGTCTGTGGATAACTCGCTGACCATCTCCAAATTAGAGCCCCAACCATCTCCAAATTCGGCCCCCAACCATCTCCAGTGGAGTGGAGACGATCCTGTAATAGAACCAGTAAAAGAACCTTCGCGGGTGCGAGCACCGATTTCTAGGCCTGTGGAAAACTCGCCCGAATGTCCCAAACGGCGCGCCGCGATCGTCGCTGAGATGGCCCGAAAATATCCCGCCCTGATCCGTCCACCCCGAGCATCGGTTGAGGACGCCGGCGAGCGATCTGGTGAGGCGCTGCGCCAGGGCCGTCACCAGATCGCACCGGCAGGACCGGTTCGGGACAGTCGGAAATAGCTAGCAAGGAGGAACGAAGGATGACCGACCAGCTCACGCCAGCATGGCTTGAGGAGCGCTTCGAACAGGCCGTCCACACATTGCGGCGGCTGCCCAATCCGCGGGGCACGACGCCGCGAGGCTATGCGTCCTCATAGCCGGACTATGCCAATGATCCTGGACAGTCCTACGGCTACCCGATGCCCGCGTCCGCATGGCGGCGCTGGGCTGAGGCGCTGCTTACCATCTCTAAGCGTCTGAATAAAAAGCACAAAGCTGGCGAAGCCCGCTCCCCATCAAAAAATGCGCCGGACGAAAGCGTGGTTGAACCGGCTCCCGACGTGGTTCGGACGTTGTTGTAACGGCGTGGGACGTTGAACTTTTGGCGCGACACAATCGGGTCAAATCTGGCAGATTCTGGATATGCTCGGGGAGAGTTGGCGACAGGCGGACAGCAGTGTGTTGAATTTCTCATCTTACTACGTTGTAAGCGGCTCCACCCCGATGCCCGCCCCGTCCTGCCATGCCGCCCCCTTCGGGTCCTTCCGGGCGGCGACCGTATGCGGGGTGGCTTTGCCCACCGCTTCGCCAGCGACAGAGATTTTTTCTGGGTGCGCACCCTGGGTGCGCACTTTAGGTGCGCACTTCGGGTGCGCAGATGCGCATTGCCGGGTACGCAGGTACGCAGCCTGGGTTCGCAGGTGCGCACTTTGGGTTCGCAGGTGCGCACTTTGGGTTCGCAGGTGCGCACCCTGGGAGCGCAGGTGCGCACTTTGGGAGCGCAGGTGCGCACCTCATACGAACGGAACGCTGCGCCAGCGGGATCGGGCACGTCACGGGCATTTGCGGGGCTATCGAACGCTTGGGGCGTTGCTCATGCTGATATCGTCGGTGGCCAGGGTTGTCCTCACAGGGTCTGCACTTCGCTGGGCGTCATCTGATGGGTGAGGGGAGGGGGCCATGCTGAAGGCTGGCCCCAATCCTCTTTCTCCGGCGCTGATGACGCCAGCGGAGCGGCGCCGGGACCTCTGCCAGTTGCTTGCTGCTGGTTTGCAGCGCCTCGTTGCGCGTCAGGAAAACTGCAGTGGATACAATGGGCTGACCGAGATTGTTCGCCTACACAACCGCGCAGAACCATGCCGACATCATCATGATGATCCACGGAGGTCCCCATGAGCAGTCCCGATTCCATCCCGACGCGCCTCGTTGCGTTGAAGACGGCCACGACGCCGGACCTGAAACAACAATGGCGCGATCTGTTCGAGAACGAACCGCCGCCGTTCAATCGGCGTTATCTCGAAACCCGGCTGGCCTACCGTATCCAGGAACTCAGCCTTGGCGGCCTGAAACTCGAAACGATCCGGCGGCTGGAGCGGATGGGCGAGGCGCTGGACGGCGGCGACCGGAAGCAGCGCAGCATCCGCATCGACCGCGACCGGCCTATCACCGGCACACGGCTGATCCGGGAGTGGCAGGGTGTCGAGCATGTCGTCACCGTGACAGTTGATGCATTCGAATGGCAGGGGCAGCCTTATAGATCGCTATCCGCCATTGCCCGCGCCATCACCGGCACCCGCTGGAACGGCTGGGCCTTCTTCGGGCTCAAGAACCACAGACGCCGGGTATGACGCGGTCTTTGGAGAAAATGGCGGCGGTGCGCAAACTGCGCTGTGCCGTTTACACCCGAAAGTCTTCCGAGGACGGGCTGGAGCAGGAGTTCAACAGCCTCCATGCCCAGCGCGAGGCCTGCGAATCCTACGTCGCCTCCCAGCGCTCCGAGGGCTGGGTGCTGGTCCGCGACCACTATGATGACGGCGGCGTCTCGGGCGGGACGCTGGACCGCCCCGGCCTGCAGCGGCTGATGGCCGATATCGAGGACGGGCTGGTCGACGTGGTCGTCGTCTATAAGATCGACCGCCTCAGTCGCTCGCTGGCCGACTTCGCCAAGCTGGTGGAAATGTTCGATCGGAACGGCGTGACCTTCGTCTCGGTGACGCAGTCGTTCAATACCACCACATCGATGGGGCGGCTGACGCTCAACATCCTCTTGAGCTTCGCCCAGTTCGAGCGCGAGGTGACCGCCGAGCGCATCCGCGACAAGGTCGCCGCTTCCCGCAAGAAGGGCATGTGGATGGGCGGGGTGCCGCCCTATGGATACCGGGTCGAGAACCGCAAGCTCGTCATCGATGATGAACGCGCCGAACACGTCCGCTGGATCTTTGCGCGCTTTATCGAGATCGGTTCGGGCACGGTGTTGGCGCGGGAAGTGGGGCAGCGCGGCATCCGCACGCCACGCGGCAACCGCATCGACAAGAAGTACCTCTACCGACTGCTCAACAACCGCGCCTATATCGGTGAGGCGGTGCACAGGGGCGACAGCTATCCCGGCGAGCACAAGGCCATCGTCGATGGCGAGACGTGGAACAAGGTTCATGCCATCCTGCAGGTGAGTCCGCGCAAGCGCGCCGCGCGGACCCGCACCGACACGCCGGCGCTGCTCAAGGGCCTGCTCTTTGGCCCCGATGGCGCCGCGTTCTCGCCGACCCACACCAGGAAGGGCGGTAAGCTCTACCGCTACTATGTCAGCCAAACCGTGCTCAAGCATGGCGCCGGATCGTGCCCCGTAGGCCGCGTGCCCGCGGGCGAAGTCGAAATGGCCGTGATCGGTCAGCTCCGAGCCGTGTTCCGCCAGCCGGAGATCATCGCTGGAACGTGGAAGGCCACGCGTAACCTTAACGAAGATATCACCGAGGCTGACGTCCGTGCCGCCCTGCAGCAGTTCGATCCGCTGTGGGAGGAACTCTTCCCCGCCGAGCAGGCGCGCATCGTGGCGCTGCTGGTCGAGCGGATTGATATCGGCGTGGATAGTCTCAATATCCGGCTTCGGGTGGACGGGCTCAGCGGTCTCGCGCGCGAGATGCTGCCTGGCAGCATGAAGCAGGCCGCATGACCAATGTCTTGCCCATCACCGAAACCATCTCCCTCCACGTGCCCTTCCGTCTCGTCAAACGCGGTGGGCGCAAGGAGATCCAGCTTCCCGAGGGCACCCCGCCAACGCCACGCGCCGACGGCGCCCTGCTCAAGGCCCTCGCCCGCGCCTTCCGGTGGAAGCGGCTGCTGGAATCCGGCGAGTTTACCACCATCGCCGAACTGGCCGAACGCGAGAGCATCGCGCCTTCCTACATGACCCGCGTCCTACGGCTAACGCTGCTTGCGCCCGATATCGTCGAGGCGATCCTGGACGGCAAGCACCCGCCGAAGATGACGCTGGCGTGGCTACTGGGGCCGTTTCCGGTAGATTGGAAGCAGCAGGGGCATCACTTCGGATGAGCGCCAGACTAGCCGACAGCATCATTCAAGGAAGCGAGCTTACGCAGATCTTCGCACTCGGCCTGGGCCAACGCGGGCAGTTGAACTCCCCTCCGCATCTCATATCTCGCGTGAAACGTCCTTGGTTCTTGGATCGGGTGTTTCCACCGTATCCGGCACTACGGCCTGCTCGCCGGCTCTACCCCCAAAAACAGCCAGGTCCGCGACATGCTTGGTGTGGCGCCACACCGAAAGGACCGACGGCCGCCGAGGGCTCAGACCAGCGCCCGCCTTGTCCCTGTTGCGGCGGCACCATGGTCGTTATCGAGACCTTCGCAGCCATGGTACCAGCCTCGCGCGTTCGGTCATCCCGGACTTTCTGGCGCCTATCGGCAGCCGAAACTCTTCAGGGCAGGGGACAGACAGCCGGCAACGTCCGATCATGAAGGCAAAGCCGACAGTAAAGCGGACGAGATTGAATCATTCATCGGCACCGGTCCAAAGCCGCCCATAGCTTTGCCCCCAGATCATCCATGGCTCTTCGGCCCGGTGGGTCGCCGACATTGGTGGTGACAACCACGCCAAGGTCTACCGCACGATCCAGCCAGACGGTGGCGAACCACATAGTGTTACTGCCCGTGTGCATAAGCACCTTCCGGCTTGGAGCGCAGGGGTGAGGACCGACCTGCCAGCCCAAGGCGTAGTCCTCGCCCGCCTGGGGCGTATGGAGCAGGGCCAGCTCTTCAGCTGCGAGATAGGCCGGCTCGCCGCCCAAATTGGCAGCCATGAATTGCGAGAGGTCGCCCAGCGTCGCGTGGAGGGTGCCGGCCGGCCCCATGGCGGCAGGATTGTCGGCATTGACCGAGACATCCACGCTCCGGAAGGAGCCGCCGGCGAGGCTATGGCCGAGAGCATTATCCATCGCGCCAGCCATGCCTGGTGCGCCAAAACCGGTGTCATGCATTGAGAGCGGCGCGAATACATGCTGCGCCATGAGATTTTCCCAGCTGTCACCTGCAACGGCTTCGAGCATGGCGCCCGCGACGACGTACCCTGCATTGGAATAGATGTAGCGCCCTCCCGGAGCAGCCTGTGCGGGATAGGACAGGATGGCATTGACCAGGTTCTTCCGGTGTGCAGCGGTATCGAGGTCCGCGCTGCGCAGCCCGGCCCATACATTGAGGTCTAACAGATTGCTGAGCATGCCACCGCGGTGGCGGAGCAACTGGCCGAGGGTGACACCCCGATATGCCGGGTTCATTGCGGGATAATCCGACCCAAGCACATCCCCAACCGTGGTCCTGAGCTCGATAAGGCCATCAGTCGCCAGTTTGACGGCAAGAGTGGCTGTCATCGCCTTGGTGAGCGAACCGATATGCCAGCGGTCATCAGGCGTGACTGCCGTGCCGGTCCCCCTTGCGCGTTCTCCGTCGGCGCCGCTGGCCACCATCCCTTCGGACGTGACAATGACGTAGCCTGCCGCCGGCAGCCGATGCTGGTTCCGCACCTCCTGCAAGACCGTATCGAGCTGGTCGTTCGCGATTGTTGCGCTGCCGGTGGTTGCGATCAACGCCCCTAACGTCGTGCCGATCAGGCGCTTCCTCATGCCTTGTTCTCCCTGGGCACGGAGCGGTGTGCGATGATGAACGGCGTGCCATGCCGCGGATCCTCGATGACGGTGGCCTCAATGCCGAAGACATCGTGAAGCATCTCGGGGGTCACTACATCCCATGGCGCGCCCGCGGTCACGATGCGTCCGCGCTTGAGAACGACCAGATAATCCGAGAACTGGGCTGCCTGGTTGAGATCGTGCAGCACCATGACGACGGTCATGCCCTTTCGCTGATTGAGGTCCCGGATGAGCTCGAGAACCTCAAGCTGGTGACCGACGTCGAGATAGGTCGTCGGCTCGTCGAGAACCAGCAGGTCGGTCTGCTGGGCAAGGGTCAGCGCGATCCAGGCACGTTGCCGTTCACCGCCCGAAAGAGAGTCCACGTCCTTGTGCATGTACCTGGTGAGTTCGACCTGGGCGATGGCCGCATTGATGGCATCGTGGTGCTGACGGCGGAGCATGCCGAAGGGACCGACGCGGGCGTAGCACCCCTGCTCCACGAGGTCCCGAACCGTAAGGTTCTCCGGCGCGACCGGGGACTGCGGCAATACGGCCATCTGCTGGGCCAGCTGCCGGACCGACAGTTTTGAGATGTCGCTGTCGTTGACCTGTACCGTGCCTCCGGTCTTGTTCAGGAGCTTGGTGCAGACCTTCATGAGCGTCGACTTTCCGCACCCGTTCGGTCCGATCAGCGTGGTGATAGCGCCACGCGGCACGTTGAGATCGACCCCGTCGAGGATGGTGACTTCACCGTAGCCGGCTGTGATGTTTGTGGCCTTCAGGGCACTGGGCAGGTTCGTCGTCGTCATCCGCGCAGCTTTCTCAACAAAAACAGGAAGAAAATTCCGCCAACCAGATTCAGAAACAGGCCGACCGGCAGACTTTGGGGGTTCATGGGTATTCCAAGCAGGTCACCCACCATGCTCGTCCGGAATGTCCTGGCGACGAAATCGAGCGACACCACCAGTGTGCCCCCGAGCAGGGCGACAGTGGGCAGCAGCCGGCGCAGATCGGTGCCCACATACCAGCGCACCATATGAGGGGCCATGAGGCCCACAAAGCCAACGCCTCCCACCGTACAGACGGCCAGGCTCGCCAGGAGGCAGGCCGTGAGCAGCACGAGGCCACGCGCTGGCACGACCGGCTGACCGAGCCCCTGAGCAATGCTGTCGCCTAGCTGCATGACATTGCCGCGGGGAATGGACATCACGATCAGCGGCGAGATCAGGACGACGCCGACCGAAACGATCACAACGTCGAGCCAGGTCGCCTTGTAGAAAGATCCCACAAACCACGAAAGCAGCGAGTGCAGCATCTCGAAACTCGGTGCCCACAGGAAGGCGATGGTCATGCCCGAGGAAAAGAACCCGCCGACCAGCACGCCGATCAAAATGAGATTCATCGACTGGCTCCGCCCCGAGAGGCTTGCAAAGAACCAGGTGATCGCGGTGGCGGTCAGGCCGCCGCCGATCGCCAGCATGGGGGTCACGATGCCGACCCATGCCGGATCGATCTGCGGGCCGAAGATGCGGTAGATCCCGACAAAGGCGATGGCGCCGCCCGTCACACCGGTGAGGCCGGGATCGGCCAGCGGATTGCGGTAGAGCGACTGCAGCAGCGCCCCGGACATAGCTAGTGTCGACCCCACAAGTATCGCCAACAGCGCCCGCGGCAGGCGAAGATTGGCAGAAAGTGCCTCCAGCCGGTCATAGCTCTCTGGGTTGGCGATCATGTCGATCACCATCAGCGGTTTCAGCGTGACGTTTGCACCGAAGGCGATCGAAACTGCTAGCATGCCGACGAGCAAAATCCCCAGGCAGGCGTTGAGTGTCAGCGTACGGCTCCAGCGCTGGTCCCGGTCCACAACGGGTGGGGGATGTGAGATGGCGTTCATCAGCCGGCCCTCCTCAATCTCATGCTCAGGAGCGACAGGGCTACTGGAGTAATCACGACAATGGTCCAGACCCCTGCGGGTACCTCGACGGGGAAGAACAGCAGTCGGCCTGCCGTATCTGCTGCCACGGTGAGGAATGCGCCACACAGGGCCGACAGGATCATGACTGGTCTGGCGCTCGAATCCGCCATGATGAACCGCGAAATATGAGGAGAGAACAGGGCGATGAAGCCCAGAGGGCCGATGACCGCGATGATTGGGCAAACCAGCAAGAGGGCGATTGCAAGCAAGGCAATGCGCGCCTTCCCCGGGTTCAGCCCGGCACCCGATGCCATCTCGTCGCCGAGCTGTAGCAGGTTGACGGCCTTGGTGCTGAACCAGGACGGGATCAGGCCCGCCAGCAGCCACGGCCAGAGGCTATGGAAATCGTCCCAGTACAGCCCGATCAACGATCCCGCCGTATAACGCAGGTATCCGGCAAGCCCGCCACTGGTCGTGCGGTCATAGGGAGCGGTGAAGATGACCATTGTGGTCAGGACGGCGAAAAGCCCCGAGACCACCACGCCGGCCAGTATGAGCCGCACCGTACTGCGGATATTGGAGGCGGCGAAGAGCACGATCGCGCCCGCCCCAGAACCGGCGATCAGGCAGAGAACGGCGCGTGGAAAGTGCCCCGGCAGCAATTCAGGATAAATGGCAGCCACAGCAACTGCCAATGCGGCAGCCTGGGATACGCCCAGAAGGCCGGGGTCGGCCAGGGGGTTGCGGAGAGATCCTTGCATCAGATAGCCCGCAACGCCCAGTCCTGCTCCCGCCAGGATGGCAACGAGAATGCGCGGCAGCCGAGTGCCCACAATGAGAAAGTTTGCCCGCCCCTCAGCCTCGGGGCTGCCGATCAGCGCATTCATGACTTCCCAGAATGCAAAGTTCGGCCGACCAGATGACAGGTTCAGATAGCCAAGGAAGATGACGCCCAGAACGAAGCAGCAAGCTGCGCCCCAGAGGCGCAGCTTTTTGGGCAATTCGTGCCAAGCCCTGATCATTTCGGAAACTTCACCTTGAAGATTTCGGGATCGAGGACCAGAGCGTTGTGTTCATAGTTGAAGTCGGAGAAGTGTCCCGGATGTGGGATACGCCGGTCGACCACGTAATGCACATATTCGGAGATCGCGTGGGTCATGCCCCGGGTGGAGCAGCAATAGTAGCGTTCACCGCCATAATAGACCTGGTCGTTGGCGACGGCGCTGAGCTGGTTCCAGAACGGATTGACCGACCGGTCATAGATCGGGTTGGGGCCTGCACCCTGCCCGGCAGTATTGGCCGCGCCCTGTAGAATGATCCAGTCAGGGTCCTGCGCCAGCACCTCCTCGTCGCTGACCGTAACTTCCTGCGCACCCGACACGTCCATGCACTTGCCCACGCGGTTGGGCGCGATCAGCACGCAGAACGGGTTGTCGTTCCCCATGGAATTGAAGGCCGGGTCCCAGGTCAGAATACCCAGAACAGTGGTATCGGCATGCTCATCCGATCCCAGATAAGCCAGGTTCGCCTCGACATTGCGCCACCGCTGGATCGCTGCTTCAGCAGCCTCGTGAGCACCGGTCAGCTTGCCCAGCGTGCGAATATTGTTGACATATGCTTCTGCGCCATAGGCGCTCTCAGCGTAGCCGGATGCTTCAAGGTAGAGGATCGGCGCCGGGGAATTGGCAGCGAGCCCGGCCACTTCATCGACCGTGAAAGCCACGGCGACGATCACGTCAACATCGGCGGCCGCCCATTCTTCGGGGCTCAGGCCATCCTGCAGGATAACCGGAGGAATCCCGGCCTGGAAAGCGATGTTGAAAGGCCGGCCGTCCGCAACGTTTGTTGCCCAGGCAGCCGCCTGGGGCACCAGCCCGAGGTCGCCCATGGTTTCATGACAGCTCCAGTGGTAGCACCCGATACGCGGCGGGTTGTTAAATGTATGCTCTACCCCTAGCGCATCGGTGATGGTGAGGGGAAAACCCTCCTGCGCGGCAACGCCCGGCACTATCGCCAGGCCTGCCAGCAACGTCGACACTGCAAATACTGTTTTCACTTTGCTCCTCCACTTATTCCACTATTCACCGCAGCAGCGCGGCGAATTCGGCGTCCGGCAACTGCGCACCGCCGGTCGTCCAGACGATATGCGTCGCCGCTTCAAACCAGGATGGTCCGTTGGCGTCCGAACGCATGAGATCGAGGGCAGCAAATCCTGCTGCGGCAGATGGTTCAAGGCGCAGGGACTGGGCTTTCCAGGCCCGGTTCACCCATGTCAGAAGCTCCCGGTCGGCGACCGTAACAAATCCGGCGGCCAGACGCGAAATGTACTGGATAGCCAGTCTGGAAGCCGAGGGTACGGCCAGCCCATCCGCAATGGTTTGATTGTTGCAGCCATAGTCATAGGCCGAGACCTGCCTCTCAGATCCGGCAAGGGTCTGCACCAGCACGGCTGGGGCCGCTACGGGCTCGACCAGGATGCAATGAACGTGGTCGCCCCAGATGGACTTGAGCCCGAACGTCACGCCCCCAGGCGCGCCGCCCACCCCGCACGGGAGATAGACCGCAAGAGGCCTGCCGGCGGTAACCTCGATCCCCGCCGCATCGAGCTGAGCTGCGAGGTCCCATGCGGCAGCCGCATAGCCCTGGAACAGCGCCAGCGAGTCCTCATCATCAACGAAATAAGCGCTTTCAGTCGCCCTCGCTGCGTCCCGCGCAATGCCGACGGCCGCGCTGAAATCGCCATGATGGGTGTGCACGACGACGCCCAGCTTCCGCAGGCGTTCGATCTTCCAAGCCTTGGCGTCGGCCGACATATGCACCTCGGCACCAAAACCCAGGGTTCTGGCCGCTAGCCCCACGCTGTAGCCGAGATTGCCGGTACTACCGGTGACGACACTGTGCTGGGCAAAGAGCGCACGCACTTCGGGATCGAGCAGGACGAGAGAACTCTCGCCATGGGCAACAAGACCTGCCTTCTGTGCCAGCTTGCGGGCATAGACCAGAACTTCGTAGATGCCGCCCCTGGCCTTGATGGTTCCGGTAACGGGCAACAGATGGTCGGCCTTGATCCTGACGGCCTGCGTGCCGGGGGCAGAGAGCAGATCGGAATGCGCATCGAGCAATGGCGAATCTATACGCCCCGAAGAGGCGGCCAGTTCGGGAAAAAGTTCGGCCAATAGCGCGGCGAAATAGGTCCAGTCCGCAACAGCCTCCTTGACCAGACCGGGACCGCTGGGGGTCAGTTGGAACGCCTCGTCGGCTGGAAGCACGTTTGGGTTCGGCACATAACTCGCAATGCCGCTTCGAATCCGCTCTTCATAATTGAGCTTGGTCGTCACTATATCCGGCCCCATGAACCCTTTACCTATGCGTGCAGTCTAGGAAGGCCGACATGGGAAGAACAGACAAATTAGCTAACTAAAACATTAGCTACTCTAATAATTCATGCAGATCTTTCTGGAACTGGCTGATCAACCAATCCAGCACGATCTTGACGTCAGGGCGCAAATTTCTGCGCTGCGTGACGAGGTAATAGCGCAGCTCATTTATGCTGGTGGCGCCGGGCATGGGCACCAAAGCGCCACGCCCCATCTGCCTGCGGACCACGAGTTTGCGACCCATTGCAATGCCCACGTCTTCGGCAGCGGCCCGGTAGCAAAGCTGGACCAGGTTCACGAACAGGTCTCGCGTCGGGAAATCGAACGGCAGCCGACCGCGCCTTTTCCAGATATCCCATTCCGCGCTGGCTGCGCTGGGCTCCGGCCACGGCAGCGCATCATGCAACAGTGTCACACTCTCGACGGCGTCGGCTTCGAGGGAAGCAAGAAGATTGGGCGAGAGGACCGGGAACACCTCCTCGGAAAATTCGGCAACCACCGTGCCTTCGCTAGGCACGTTTGGGCTATATCGTATTGAAATATCAACGTCTTCTTGGTCCCCGTATTCCAAAACGGTGCCCATATCGGCAAGGATGGTCACCTCAATTTCAGGCTGGACCCGGTAGAATTCGGCCGTCTTTGGGGTCAGCCATTCCAGGGCCAGTGACGGCACACAGCTGATCACCACCGGCCGTTTGGTCCGCGCTGCCTGGAGTTCAGATATGCTCGCATCGATCAGCGCCAAGCCGTCATCGGTAGCCGAGAACAGCCGCTCACCCTGTGGGGTCAGCCGTATACCGCTGCGATGCCTGCGCAGCAGGA
Source organism: Devosia sp. YIM 151766 (assembly GCF_030285925.1). Classification (NCBI taxonomy): domain Bacteria; kingdom Pseudomonadati; phylum Pseudomonadota; class Alphaproteobacteria; order Hyphomicrobiales; family Devosiaceae; genus Devosia; species Devosia sp. YIM 151766. Next base: position 1,119,782 of record NZ_CP127251.1, read on the forward strand.
CCATGCCGAGCCTTTGTTCGAGGCGTGCGACCCGCTGCGAGACGGCGCTTTGCGTTACCGAAAGATGTGCACTCGCCTTGATAAACGATCCTGTCCTTACGACGGCTCGGAAAAACACCAGATCGGAAACGAGCGTAGGGTCAGCGGACATCGATAGCCTCATATAAGCACACGTGATACTTGACCATCCGTTGGCCGACATGCAAAGCCTAATGATGGGGAGGCAGGACATGACGCTATCAAGCACAGATCAGCTCCAGGAAATCGAGACGTTTCTGGCGCCTTACAGGCATGAGACCGGTCCCGGATATGCCATCGCGCTGGTGAGCGAAGATGGCGTCGATTGCTTGTGTTCCGGGCACGCCCGCATCGAGGATGCGCGTCCAATCGAGCAATCAACCCTTTTCCATGTCGCCAGCATATCCAAGCAATTTACCGCATATGCCGTGGCACAGCTAGGCGCAGCAGGCCGGCTAGACCTCGATGGGGACATTCGCGAGCACTTGCCTTATGTGCCCGGGACCAGCATCACCCCGCGCCATCTGGTTCAGCATACAAGCGGATTGCCCGACCAATGGGATATGTTTGCCATCTCGGGTCGCTCGTTTCAGGATTACCTGACCCAGCAGCAGATCGTACGCATGGTCGGCAACCTGCCCCGGCCCGCCTTCTTGCCCGGAGAGGCCCACCGCTATTGCAACACGGGTTATACCCTTGCTGCCGAACTGGTTTCGGCCGTCACGGGGCAGTCGTTTGACGCCTATTGTCAGGAGAAAATCTTCGGGCCTGCCGAGATGCGCAACAGCCATTTCCCATTGCGAAGTGCCGCATACAACCCGCAGATGGCGCTTTCTTATGCTGATGAGCAGGAGGGGTTCAGCCAGTTCCTGCTGAACTTTGCCAATTGGGGCGCAACATCGCTGATCACCAACCTTGACGACCTCGTGTCGTGGGCAAAGTTCCTTCTCGCCACACCGGCGGACTCGGCTCTTTCACTTGAGAAACTGGGCGCGCCGGGCAGGCTCAATGATGGCCGGCCATTCCGCTATGGCTTTGGGCTGACAAGCTATCCGCTCGCCGGGCAGAAGACTTATGCGCATACTGGTGTCGATGCCGGCTATCGGGCCTGCACAGCCTATTTCCCCCGCAAGCAGTGCGCCATTGTGCTGCTGGGCAACATGCCACTGCCGAGCATGCACATTGTCGAGCATCTGGCGGCCATCTGGTTCAGAACGAGCCCCTCGCGGTTTCCTGCCAGAGAGCGGGAGCCGGTGCGCGCGGGCGACCTGCCGGGCCTGATCGGCCACTATCATTCCCCCTCAAGACGTTTACTCTCGATCTCGTCGGATGACGGGAAACTGGTTGCCGTTGTGGCAGGCCAGCCGCGGCGCCCAATTTACCATGGCGAAGGCGTCGTCGATTTCGGGGTCGATGGCCCGGGCCGTTTCGTGCCCGAATTCGATGCCAGCGGGAAGGTGGCAACACTGACTTCGGCCTTGCCGCAGGAATTCTCTGCAGAGGGCATTCAGTACACCCGGGAGGACAAGCATGTCCCTAGCGATGCCGAGCTTGCATCCTATGCTGGGCGGTACCACTGCACGGCCTTGAATGTAACCTATGAGCTGACACTGAGCGACGGGCAGCTTTCCGTTGAAGCCACGTTCGGGCCTTACGGAATCACGCTCTGGCCAAGCCTAAAAAATCGGTTCGATGGCGATGGTGCAGGCATTGGCAGCATAGTTTTTGAGCGTGACGCAGCGGGAAACGTCGTCTGTTTCCGATGCGTGTCGGATCGCCACGACAATATTTATTTTGATCGCATTGATTGAGCAGCCATGTCCAGACGCTACCGGATTGCCGTAGGCGGATTTCTCCACGAGACCAACACGTTCGTGCCTGGCCGGGCCACCCAGGGCTCTTTCCAGTCCGGCGGGGGTTATCCCGGGATGTGCTTCGGCAATGATGTTCTTTCCAGCCTCGACGGCGTTAATTGCGGCCTTGCGGGCTTCATCGAGGCCGCCCGGACCGACCATGAGCTGATCCCGCTAAGCTGGGCGGTCGCCGTGCCGTCCGGTCCAGTGACCGACGAGGCCTTCGAGTACATTACCGGCAAGATCGTCGATACGCTGAAGTTCGATTGCGAGATAGACGCGGTTTATCTGGACCTTCACGGCGCGATGGTGACGGAAAGCAGGGACGACGGAGACGGCGAGATACTGCGGCGTGTGCGGGCCGCCATAGGCGAGGACATCCCGATCGTTGCGAGCCTCGACCTGCACGCGAACGTATCGCCATTGATGTTCCAATGCGCCGATGGTCTGCTCTCGTATCAGACCTATCCGCACATAGACATGGCCGAGACAGGTCGTCGCTGCTTCGCATTTCTCAAGGAGGCCCTGGCCCGTGGGCGCCGCCCCTACAAGCTGTTCCGGCAGCTGCCATTCCTCATTCCAACAGTTGCCCAGTGCACACTGCTGGAACCCGCAAAGGGTATCTACGATCAACTCATCGAGTTCGAGCGCAGAGAGGGTGTGTCCAGCCTCTCATTCAATCCGGGCTTCCCCGCCGCCGATGTGAAGGATTGCCGTCCAAGCGTCACAGGATATGGGTGGGATGCCTCGGAGGTCGCCACCGTCACCGATGGGCTGCTGAAGCTGATCGAGGCCAACGAAGGGGCCTTCAACTTCCCCCTCCTGTCACCCGACGAGGCGGTGCTGGATGCGATGGCGCATGCCAGCCCGGGCGGGCCGGTGGTGATCGCCGACACGCAGGACAATCCCGGTGGTGGATCAACATCGGACACAATGGGAATGCTCAGGGCGCTGCTGCGCCACAATGTGGAGAACGCGGCGATCGGCCTTATAGCTGATCCGTCCGCAGCAGAGACGGCACATCGGAGTGGTGTTGGCGCCACCCTCAAGATCGCACTTGGCGGCAGAGGCGGATTTCCCGGTGACGAGCCGCTTGAAGGGGAATTCCTGGTGGAGGCATTGTCCCAGGGCGAAGTGAAAATGAGCGGTGGCCTTTACGGCTACGGCACGGGACAGCTGGGCAAGTCGGCTTGCCTGCGGATTGGCGGTGTTCAGGTCGCCGTTTCAAGCGTTGTCAGCCAGATGGCGGATCAGCAGATGTTCCGCTTCGTCGGTATCGAGCCCAAGGAAAGGGCTGTGGTCGTGGTGAAAAGCACCATCCATTTCCGTGCCAACTTCGACACTATATCGACGCGCACCATCGTCGCCACCGCCCCCGGCGGAATGATCGCCGATTGTTCCCGGTTGCCTTGGAAAAACCTGCCCCCCGACGTGCGCACCATGCCTATGGGCAAAAAACTAAGCGAGCGTGCGATATGGACTTAGGCGCCGAAGGCTTCAGACTGCGGGCATCGGCGGACCGCGTATAACTCTTGTCGCAATCGGCGCTGTACCCGGTGCCAGGGCGCCGCAGCCAGCAGGCCAACCTTCTCCCTGTCGGCTACTTCCATGTGGTGTTCACGCTGCCCGCCGAGATCGCCGACATTGCCTTCCACAACAAGGCGCTTGGTCTACCTGCTATTCAAGACGGCCTCCCAGACCATGTTGACGATCGCCGCAGATCCCAAACATCTGGGCGCCCGCATCGGCATCGGTTCACTTGCTATTGGCCGACCCGATTTGAGGCGCGGGTCTTTTTCACCCTTTGGGGTGATTAAGCGGCTTCGCGGTGCTGCTATCTCTCCCAGAGACCATCGAAATCAAAATTTTCATGTCAGTACTATGGGGATAAGGGGCGCATTGTGAAATCAATACAGACTGTTCTAGCTGGGATGGCCAGCCTGGTTCTGCTCGCGGCTTGCTCAAGCACGGGTGGCACGAACGGCGGGGGAGGCGGCGGCGCGCAGGGGCCGACTACCATTGGGGAGATCAAGAACTTTCAGCCTACCAAATATGAGCAGGGCGTGGATTTGGCCGATCTGCAAGCCGGCGGTATCGATGGCTTTGGTGCTTCGAAAGGCACACTTGTCGGCACCTCGGTCAAAAAGACGGATGACGACATTACCATTACTGCTGGCGGGGAGACGCTTACGCTTAATTACGCCGGTCAGGTGCCCGGTCAGAGCTATCAAATCGACGGATATACAAATACGGCAACAGGCAATGAGGCCTTTTTCCTGAATGGCAGCTACGTTGGCATTGCCGCACTTACCAGCGCCACTACCGACGAGATCATTTCTCTGTCCGTAACTGGACAGGAAACCGTCAACCTGCCGAGTCAGGTCGCAAATTATGGTGGCGTCTGGATGAGTTCGGCCGATCCAGCAGATGTTGGCTATATCGATGTCACTGCCGACTTTGAAAACACCAGCCTGGATTTCACACTCGGAGCGGCGAGCGGGATCGGTGGAAAGGGCAAAGCGACAATCGACGGCAGCCAATTCGCTGGAAATATCGACCTATTCGGCGGTGCAGGAACGGGCAGCGGCACGCTCACGGGAGCATTTTACGGGCCGAACGCCAATGAGATCGGCGGGGTCAGCAACGGAACTTATGCCGGGCAGGCCTATACCGGCGCCTTTTACGGCGAGCGCTACTAGTACGCGACCCAACAAGCACCCAGAGCCGTTCAGCACGTCCACGAAACGTTGAACGGCTCTAGCCCTTCATGCTTTTCTGGTTGGCCATCCCATGCGCCGTCTCATTGCTTTTATGGCAATTTTTCTTATGTCTCCCGGGGTCTGGGCTCAGACTCCGGGATTTTCTGAAATACAGATTGCTGTAGAATCTGGCCATTGGGACCGGGCCCATCGCCTTGCCGGTGCAGCCGACAAGGCGGCTGCACGTGGAGATTTTTATAAAGCCTATGTTCTTGCCCAATCCATAAGCCTTGATGGACGATGCCTGGAGGCGCTGCCGATCTATCGTGCCATTCTTGAGGCTAGCCCGCTGTTCTTGCCGGCTTTGGACCAGGCATTTCTGTGCGAAATGACCACCGGAGACAGTCAATCCGCCCTGCAACGCCTGGACACATTACTCGCCATTCTGCCGGAGGGCCCACAACGCCAGAATGTTTTACGCATCAAAGAAGGATTGGCGCCATCTGTGGCAATAGGCGGGTATTTTGATATTGCCCCGTCGACCAATGCCAATCGGCAAACCCATGCCGAAAGGCTCGGCCCCTTGACCATTGCGCCAGAAAGCCGGGGGCAAGCTGGCCTTCTGGTGTCCTCAGGCCTGACGGCAACGGTTCCGATCGCCCGTAATCTCGGTTTTTCCCTTGTAGCGGTGGGGCGCGCAGAATGGAGCTACGATACGGTCCGCCAACTGTTCGCACCCGCCTTGACTGTGGAATTGCCGGCCACCTTTGGGTCCGTTGGACAGCCGATTTTCTCCGTCGCTCCCTATGTCACGCTCGATTTCGAGGAGACGACCTTGGCGCGGCTGCGCGCGGGTGTACGTGGATCGGTTGGAAGCAGCCTGTCCTCGACTGTCTCCCTTCACGCCAGTGGCGCTATCTATGCCGACCGTTACGAGTTCCTGCCCCATCGAGATGGCGTGGGCACGATAGGCACAATGGGCCTGTCATGGTCGGCAGCGCCCTCGACCCTGGTTCATAGTGCGGCGACCCTAAAACATAACGGCACATATGATCAGAATTACGCCACGACGGAGTTGTCGGCGCGGATTGGCCTAGAACATATATTTGACGCGGGCCTGATCCTTGGCCTGACCGGGGAGAGTGGCATCCGGTGGCACAATCGGCCTCCCCCTTTATCAGTGGGAAGCAATCAAACGGATTTTTTCAGCTCAGGTCGGATAGAAGCCAGCCATCGGGAGCTGACCATCGGTCCGTTCATGCCAACACTTTACTATAAGTACAGTACGCAGAGCTCGGACAATCTGTTCTTTGCTCATGATAGTTCCGATTTTGGCGTGCGCTTGCGAACCAAATTCTAAGCCTCACTTGGCACCCGCTTGACTTTGCTTAAAGCTAGTGTGGCAATCAGGCAAAAAACGGCAAGCATGAGGGGAACACAGATTGTTGCAAGGAAAATACCGTCGATCGTGGCTTGGTTTTGCTCAAGCTTGCCAGATATATGGCCGGTCACAGATAGAAGCGCGCCATTGAGAAGAACGGCGCATCCGCCGGCCAATTTGTTAGAAAAGGTGAATATTGACGTAGACAGGCCATCGCGTGTGGTACCGGTTGTGATCCGATATTGGTCAGCTGCGTCAGGCACCATCGACCAGGGGAAGATGCTTAAGGCACTGATAGCGAAACCAGCCAACACGGCCACTACGAACAGCATTACACTCAGGCCCGACCCTGGCGTGATGGTGGCGGTAAACGCCAAAAAGACCATGAAGACAAGAAGGCCGCCGATAAGGCTTCTAGGTTTTCCAAGCCTGCGCCCGATCGCAACCCAAAATGGAAGCGCGAGAATGGATGTTAAAAACACCGTTCCCAGAATGAGCGCCTGATAGTCTTTTTGTACGCCGATATAAGACTCCAGATAAAATGGTAGAATAGACTGGATTGAGACCATGCTGAGTACGGACAGGAAGAAAGCGGCAACCATCAGCAAGAAGCCGGGAACGAATGGAGCCCGCCTTAGATCACTCCATAACCCCTTGAAAGGTTCGGAGACCCGGCGGGCATTTTGTTCGGGTACCAGCAGTAGGAAGGGGATGTAAACGAGGACGGCGATGGCTGCCAATCCTGCAGCAGCAAACCACCAGGAGCGCGGCTCCGTCAGCGCCAGGGACGAGGCTCCATCGATTAACGTAATCAGGGCCGGCACCCCCGCGATGGCGAAGATCAGTGAGAGAAATATCAAGGCAGTATCGGTACCGATCTGCGCTGTTCGCCCGTTATGATCAGTTTCGTATTTGGGCAGCATGGCCAGCCGCGGAATCGAAACAAAAGTATAGCCCAGAGCAAACACGGCGAAAGTTACCGCAGCCAACGCCGCTCTAGACAATGCCCCCTCAACCATGAGCGGCGCTATCCAGAGCAGAACAAAAGTTATTGCAGCCAGCGGCAGGGCGAGCACGATGATCTTCTTTCGACCGTACCCGCCTTTGTTAGTATCAACCCACCTACCCACGAGCGGGTCAAGAATTGCATCTACAACCCGCCCGAATATGAACGCTAATCCTGCGATTAGGGGGTGTATAGAAACAATGCTGACCAGGTAATAAAAATACCATGAATTGACTGTCGCAAACAGGATGGTGACCGAGACTTCAGGAGCAGCAAAGGCAAGCCGTTTTCTCAAGGGTGGGATCAGGGCGTGAGGGCCGGTTCGCTGATCGGATGATGTCTGGCTCATGCGACGAGCCGATCAGCAATCCGTGACAGCACGCTTCGCAGGTGATCGTAATAAAGCAATTGTCCTGCACCTTCTATTTTATGCAACTGCGCCATTGGAAGCTTCGAAACCAGCGCCTCGATCAAAGGCAGCGGATGAATTTCGTCGTTATCTCCGTGCAGAAAGTGCATTTCAACGTTAAGCCCCGAGGCTTTTTCCCAGTCGAGAGCACGTTGAAAACCGAAGTCGTGTCGCGCAGAAGAAACTGAATTTATCAGTGCTTCGCGGAAGCGTTGTCCTGCAAAGCGCTTCGAGAGTTCCTCTTCAACAATGGCGCTATCCGCCTCGCTAACTCGAAACTGACGACGTATGAAATGCGGGAATCGTTCTTTGGTGAGTGCTTTCCGTCGAAAATACTCCATGGCTGCGCCCATAATTGTCTGATTTCGGCTGGCAAGCGCTAAGAGGCCTCTGGCCAGACGCCTGGCACCATGCTTGGGCCGCCCCTCAAGCAAACACGCCCCAGCAAAGAAAAGAGCCTCAATATGCTCGGGGTTTGCCTCAGTATAGGCCAGCGCCACTTTAGAACTAGCAGCATAGGAGAGAAGCGCAGTTCTGCCCTGGCAAAAGACCTGATGGACCAGCTCAATGCCACGACAGGCGTGCTCGATTTGTTGCGCTTCAGATAAGATCGGATCATCCGGTGCGTTGAGCCCGTTTCGTAGAGGCCAGAGCAGGCGCAGGCCCAATTCGTTGAGCAGTGCAATGTCCTGAGGCCTTATATCTGGTGGAACGATTGCATGGAGCACAATGACAGGCGTGCCCGTTTTGGGGCCCATATCAAGAATGCGGTGGCTTTGATTATTGTTATCGACGAGCACCAGTGAGCGCACCTCCTGTGGGAGGTAGTTGATGACATAGCGATAGAAAGCGTCATTGGCCGGTGCATTCCTCGTCCCGAGCGCTGCGCCCAGAACTCCCGCCAGCCGCATGCTGACGATCCTCCCGATATCGCCCGTTGTTTCAAGCTCCAACTGGTGCCTGAGTTCACGAGACTGGGTTTTTAGGGTGTCGTTCGATTTCCTATCCAGTTTGGCGATTTCTCCTAGGGAGAAACCAGCAATGCAACACGTCACGACGCGTTGCAACGCAGGCGTGATCTTCGCTCCGGGGAAACAGCTTTTTAAGCACCCCGCAATCACGTTTGGCGACAAAATGACTATGTGCCCGCTGGAGCGACCCGAACGGTCATCAATGAAAGCGAACAAGGTCGATCCGCGAAGAATGAAGTCGTTTTGGTTCCCGCGCCCTCTTTCCAGAAGCATGTTCTGGATATCAGACCTCAATGAGGAGGAGGTGCTGGCTAATTTCCATTTGACATATTGCAGGACCGGGACCCGCCAGCCGTCGATCTCACAAGAAGTTTCGATATTGGCCCCGTCTTTTTCCAGCCAATGATCGAACGCATCGCGTTCGTGTTGGTATAGATGATGTAGGGCATCATTGACTGCATCGGTCATTTTCAGATGTTCGGAAGCCTGTTTTTGGAGGCCGATGCTCTCCCCCACTCCCTGCCTCGGTGCCGTCGCGGTCATAACGGGCAACAAGGCGTGATGGCATGGTTTATTCCAAAATAGACCAATTGGCAGAACATATCGCCAAGCCCCCCGTTAAATGACGAGTTAAAGCCAAAGCAACCACAACAGAATATACATTCTGGCTGCAGACGCAGCAGGAGCCAAGCACTTTTGCGATGTTGCGATGATTATGGGCCTCATATCGACCTTGCTTGATATCCAAATTGCCTACCTTGTGGGCACAACCGGTCGTCCGCGCAGGACAACCGTGTCGCGCCGGTGAAGGCGCCTTGCGACGATGGATGTCTGTCGTCAGATCATTTGGCTCAGATTGGGTCGCCGATTGGCAGAGTGTTGCCTCGTCCTGGGTAGATGTTATGTGGCGAGCTTGCGGTGCTGCAAGCGTCAGGTAGGGGCGCGCGACAGCCTAGCTTAAGGTTTTAAGGCATACCCTCGACAACGGCCGACCGGCGACTGCAATGGGAGCTGACTTGGTAATCGCTCCATGATGACAATACCAACGGCTGTTATGATTGACCGATATGTGCCCACTTGCGCATGCCGATGGACTTGAAGATTTCGGGTTGTTCGACGAGGTTGTTGCAGGCTTTGGCAGGCGGCGTCGATGATGGCGCCGTAGTTACCGAAGACGCGATTAGGAGAGCCAGTTCTGCCTAAGGTACCGCCAGAAGTTCTCGACCGCGTTTAGTTCGGGAGAGCGAGAGGGCAGGAAGATCAGCGTCATGTTTTTCGGGAGGGTGAGCTTTTCGGTCGTATGCCAACCGGCGCGATCGAACAGCAAGACGGCGTGAGTACCGCGCTGGACGCGACTGCCGATCTCATCGATGTGAAGTTGCATGGCGAAGTTATCGGCATCAGGGCAGCGCCAGGCTGGCACCTTTACCCTTTGCCGGGCAGATGGCGCCGAACAGATAGACGTTCTGATAGCGCTGATCCGCCGGTTGCCGTGGCCGGGGTCCACGCCTTGCCCAGAGCCGGACAATCCCGTTTTTTTGGCCTATGCGCGCCTCGTCCTGGAACCAGATTTCGATCGGCTTGCCGTGGGCCGATATGAGCCTTAAGCGCCTCGATGGCGTTGGTGGTGTAGATGATGCGCCGCACGCTCTCGGGAAAGCCGAAGAAGGGGATGACATGTTCCCAGTTTCGCCGCCAACTCAGCGCGATCGTCTGGTAGCGCTGGCCCCAGTAGCCGGCCCCGAACTCTTCGAGCGCCTTTAGCCCGGCCTCGGCGTCCCTGGCGGAAAGCGCCTTCTTCAGGTCGTCGAGCAGTCCGTCCCTGGAAAACACCTCGCTGGGTTCGCGGCCCGCAAGCAGCCGGCCAAGTAGTTCTTTCTCAATTGCCATGTGATGATTCTCCTTTCCATCATCATGACCTCACGCACAAAATTCTTGACGGTCCCGTCCGATGGCGACCTCAGCCGCTCAAAGGCTTAAACGGTAACGCTGAAACAACCGCGCGCACCCTCCCGCGGAACGGGTTCGTCCATGGGGTCGATGGCAGAACAGCATCGGGACTGCAAATCGGTCAAAACGACACATTTCACAAGCACCCAAGCAAAGACCAGCGATAGTTCGACTCCAGCTCCATCAGCAACCGAACGCGACGGGGATCGAACATCGGAAATACGTCGCCAAGAGCCCTTATATTTCAATGGCCTACACGGCTATTCACTAAAATGGCTTAGTCTTCAGCTCTAGAGAATATCGGCCTGGAGAGTCTGCTTTCGAGCCTTTTGACGATGGAGCAGTGTTTAGCCCCATCGCTATAACCCTCGAAAACAATGAGAAAATCCGGCCGCAGCCGGATCGGGAGAACACTTTCGCAGAGACAAGTGGCGGAGAGGAAGGGATTCGAACCCTCGAGACAGTTGCCCATCTGCACCCTTAGCAGGGGTGTGCCTTCGACCACTCGGCCACCTCTCCGGCGCGGTCGGGTCTAGCGGCAGGGCTGCGGGATGGCAAGTGGTTTTTGTCTGTGGTGGCGGGGGCCGGGGGAAATGATCGTCGCGCCCGCTTTGTCCGCCATTCCGGCAATAACTTCCTAAGCATAAAAACCATGAATGTCGCAGGCGGGCCTTGGTTCGGCGCCAAGTAACAGCTCCGTAAGAGAATTTTCTTACAGCTGCCGCTTATCCGGCCGCTTTGTCAGGTGTTTGCGTGATTGAATTTTTTCTCCGGGGCCATGATCTGCCGCTGGTCCTGCTGGCGGCCGCCGTCTGCCTGATTGCGGCCTATGCCTGTATTGGCCTCATGCAACATGCCCGCCGGGCATCGGGCCGCATGCGCCATGTGTGGAATGCCGTGTCGGCGCTGTCGGTCGGCCTGGGCATCTGGGCCACCCATTTCATTGCCATCCTGGCCTTCCGTCCGGGCTTCGCGCTCTCCTACGATCTGGGCCTCACCGCGCTGTCGCTGCTGATCGCGATTCTGGTCTGCGGCACCGGCATCGGCCTTGCGGTGCACAGCCGTGGCCGCATCGACCGCATTCTGGGCGGAGCAACGGTCGGCGTCGGCATTTCCGCCATGCATTATACCGGCATTGCCGCCCTCATGCTGGAGGGGGACATCATCTGGCAATCGGGCGCCGCGACCCTTTCCGTTCTGGCCGGCATGGCGCTGGCCGCGCTGTCCTTTGCCGCCACGCTGCGCCAGGGCTGGCGCTGGAACCTGGCCGCGGCGGGCCTGCTCACCGCCGCCATTTGTGCCTTGCATTTCACCGCCATGGCCGCGGCCGATTTCAGCAATTGCCTGCCGGCCACCGAGGGGGCCGAATTGGATAGCGGCCTGATGTCGGTGATCGTGGCACTCATCTCCATCCTGGTGCTCGCCGCCGCCATCGGTAGCCTGGTGCTCGACGAGGCCGACAATCGCCGCACCGCCCGCGAAGCGGCCCGCCGCGCTGCCGATGCCCGGCGCGTGGCCGAGGCCAATGACCGGCTCAATCTGGCGCTGGCGCATATGGGGCAGGGGCTCGCCCTGTTCGATCGGGATGGCGCGCTGCAATTGCACAATCAGCGTCTGGCCGACCTTCTCGGTTTTTCCATGGATGCCAACCTGATCGGCACCAGCCTGGCGGAAATTCTTCGCCGCAGCCACCTCGCCTTCGGCCTTGCGGCCGATGAGGCCGGCTATCGGGCGGCCGAGCTGGCGGGCCAATATCGCCAATTGATCGATGAGGGCGGTGGCGAGATCGTACAGCCCATTTCCGACGACCGCGCCTTCCGGGTGCGGCATAGCCCGGCGGGCGACGGCGCCTGGATCACCACGGTGGAAGACATTTCCGAAAGCCGGCGCAATGCCGCCGCCATCACCCATCTCGCGCATCACGATTCGCTCACCGGCCTGCCCAACCGCATCCGCTTCGGCCAGGTGCTGGCCGCCGGTTTGCAGGCCCTCGGTTCGCCCGAGGAAAAACTGGCAATCGTTGCGCTGGATCTCGACCGGTTCAAGGACATCAATGACGGCCATGGCCATGCGGCCGGCGATCACGTGCTGCGAGTGCTGGCCGAGCGCTTCGCCGCCTTCCTCAAGGACGGCGAAGTATTGGCGCGCCTGGGGGGCGATGAATTTGCCGCCATCAAGCCCTTTACCAATATGACCGCTCTGCGCGATTTTCTCGGCCGCATCGAACAGGCGATCAACAGCCGGATCGCCTATGGCGAGGGCATGCTGGTCGTGGGGGGTAGTATCGGCGTCGCCATCGCGCCCGATGACGGCGTCGACGCCTCCAAGCTGCTCAACAATGCCGATCTGGCGCTCTACCGGGCCAAGGCCGAATTCGACCAGCGCATCTGCTATTACGAGCGCGAAATGGACGAGGCTTCCCGCCAGCGCCGCGCCATCGCCAAGGATCTGTGGGTTGCGGTGGAAACCAATGGTTTCCACCTGGCCTATCAGGTGCAGAAATCGGTCACGACCGGCGAGACGACCGGCTACGAGGTGCTGCTGCGCTGGAACCGGCCCGGCCATGGCCCGGTTCCGCCGGGCGAATTCATTCCGATTGCCGAGGAATGCGGCGCCATCAACGCCATCGGCGCCTGGGTGCTGGCCAATGCCTGCCGCGAGGCTGCCACCTGGCCCGAACCGCACAAGATCGCCGTCAATGTCTCCGGGCTGCAATTGGCGCAGCTGGAATTGGTGGACCTGGTCAAGATGGTGCTCGACCAGACCGGTCTGGCGCCATCCCGGCTGGAACTGGAAGTCACCGAAACCGCCATCATCTCGGACCGCAAGCGGGCGCTGCTCGTGCTCAACCAGATCAAGGCGCTGGGTGTTTCCGTCGCCATCGACGATTTCGGCACCGGCTATTCCTCGCTGGATATCCTGCGCAGTTTCCCCTTCGACAAGATCAAGCTCGATCGCTCGTTCATGACCGAGGTGGAACGCGACGAACAGGCCAAGGCCATCGTTCGAGCCATCCTCGCGCTGGGCAAGAGCCTCTCGGTTCCGGTCCTGGCCGAGGGCGTGGAAACCACGGAGCAATTGAATGTCCTGCGCGCCGAGGGCTGCACCGAGGCGCAGGGCTTCCTGCTCGGCCGGCCCGGAACCATCAATTGGCAGCAATTGGATGGCGACGGGCGGCGCTTCGCTTGAGCCGGCCGCCTGGCAGCGGTGAGCGGGGCGGGCCGGCTTTGTATTAAAGCCTTTTCGCCACTTCCTCCATCTGCGCGGCGCACAGCCCCCAGCCTTCATGGAAGCCCATCTTCTCATGGGCTTCGCGGTCTTGCGCATTCCAGTGCCGGGCAATGGCCGTATAGCGGGTCTTGCCGTTTTCTGGCTCGAAGGTCAGCACGCAGGTAAAGAATGGCTTTTCCGACGGCATCCAGTCGCCGGTGAAGGCATCGGTAAACACCAGTTTACGGTTTGGCACGAGTTCCAGATATTGCCCGGGGCTGGGATATTCGGTGCCGTTCTCGTCGGCCATCACCACATTGGACGCACCGCCCGGCCGCACATCCAGATCGGCGCGCGGCGTCGTCCAGGGTTTGGGCGCGAACCATTGCCGCAGCAGGGCGGGGTCGGTCCAGCAGCGATAAACGGCTTCCGGTGCGGCGTCGATCAGCCGGGTCAGAACCAGGTCGCGATTGGCGTCAATTGGCATATTCATGACATGTCCTTTGAGTGTGCATTGCTGTCACCCAAGCGACGAAGCTCGCGGCCGGATCTCGACAGGGCCGACATCTTTCTTTCCGCACGCTGGCCGCGGCGTTAATCCCGCCGCGCCGCCAGCGCCTGGCGCAGATTGCCACCATGCGCATCCAGCAAAGCCGTCGCCGCCCTCAGGTCAGCCAAACCTAGGGCGATCAGCACGGCCGGCTTCACCGCGCCCCCGCTGACATCGAGCGCCTCGGCGGCGGCCTCGTCGCTCACCTGCGCGACCGCCGCCACGATGCCGCGCGCCCGGCCGCGTAATTTCGTATTGTCCGCCACCAGGTTGACCATGAACCCGTCATGCACATGGCCCAGCCGGACCGCCATCAGCGTCGACAGCATATTGAGCGCAATTTTCTGCGCCGTACCCGCTCCCATCCGCGTCGAGCCGGCGATCACCTCCGGCGGCGTGGGCAGGCAAACCGGCACATCCACCAAGCCGAATAAAGCTGCATCGGCATTATTGGCGATGCCGATCGCCCGTGCGCCAGCGGCTTTGGCGGCCTTGACCGCCGCGATGGGGTAGGGGGTCTGGCCGCTGGCCGTCAGGGCGATGACGCAGTCATTGATGCCGGGCTCCAGCGCCAGGATCGCCGCATGGGCCGCGTCGCCATCGTCTTCCGGGCCGCCCTTCATGTCTGTGAGCGCTGCCGCGCCGCCGGCCAGCAGCACCACGATGCGCTCGCCCGCAATCCCGTAAGTGCCCGGCAATTCCAGCGCGTCGGCCAATGCCATCAGTCCCGAACTGCCCGCTGCCGCATAGATGAGGCGCCCGCCATCCCTTAGGCTTGCCGCCGCCAGTTCCGCCGCCTTGGCAATGGCCGGAATGGCCGCCGTCACCGCCCGGGCCGCCTCGGCCTGTCCCGCGGCCAGCAGCGTCAGAATGTCGGCGTCGGCGCGAAGGTCGAGCCCCGCCGCCTGCTCGTGATGCTTTTCAGTCTGTTTTTCTGCCATCTGCCGCTCCCCCTCTTTGATAATGCCAAAAAAATACCACTTGTCCATGATGGCGATGCCCGACATAAAAGCTCTCGCCAGAAAATACAATTCATACAGCGCCATGACGCTGTCGGGTGGCCCTGAGCGCAGGGGCTTGGTAAATGGTATTTTATTGGTATTATGCGGCGGCGCTGCCCCGGATCGATCTCGTAAGCCGGGCCAAGGCCAGTGGAGGAATATGTGACGGACCAGTCCGGGAATGTCTTTGGTGATGGTCCCGTGGTGCTGCCGGTGGGCGGCCCGCTCTATCTTCAGCTCAAGCGCTGGATCGAAGATGCCATAAAACGCGGCACGATCAAGCCCGGCGATGCCCTGCCATCCGAACGCGATCTGGCGCTGCGCGCCGATGTCTCGCGCGTAACCGTGCGCAAGGCGGTGCAGCAGATGGTGCAGGAGGGCGTTCTGGTGCAGCGCCATGGTTCGGGTACGTTCGTGGCGCCCGAAACCCAGCGCGTCGAACAATCGCTGTCCCAGCTCACCTCCTTCACCGAGGACATGGCCAGGCGCGGCATGTCGGTGCGGGCCGAATGGCTCGATCGCGGCCTCTATACGGCCTCCCCGGAAGAAACCGTGGTTCTCGGCCTGACCTCGGGCGAGCGGGCCGCGCGCATCGCCCGCCTGCGCCTCACCGGCGACACGCCCCTGGCCATCGAGCGCGCCAGCCTGTCTTCGAATATCCTGCCCGATCCCGCCGGTATCGGCGATTCGCTCTACAAATATCTCGACAAGTTCGGGGTGCGTCCGGTCCGCGCCATCCAGCGCATCCGCGCCGCCAATATTGCCGAGGACGACGCCCATCTCCTGCAGGTGCCCATGGGCTCGGCAGGCCTGCATATCGAGCGCATTTCCTATCTCGCGACAGGCCGCGTCATCGAATTCACCCGCTCCATCTATCGGGGCGATACCTATGATTTTGTCGCCGAACTGCGTCTTGGCGATCCCAGTGTCGGAGTCAAGTCATGAGCCAGGCCATCACCGCTCAAACCCATATGCGTGAGGAAGTGGGCCAGATCCCGCAGATCGTGACCGGCTTCCTTGAGGCTTCCGCGCCGGTTCTCGACAAGGCCGCCGCCCATCTGCGCCAGGCCGACCCGTCCTTTGTGGTCACGATTGCCCGCGGCTCATCCGACCACGCTTCGACCTATCTCAAATATGCCATCGAATTGACGCTGGGCTTGCCGGTCGCCTCGATCGGGCCGTCCATCGCCTCCATTTATGGCAAGGACCTCAAGCTGGCCAACGCCGCCGCCATCGCCATCTCGCAATCGGGCAAGAGCCCCGACATTGTCGGCCTGGCGCAATCCGCCCGCCGCAGCGGCGCTGCTGCCATCGCCATCACCAATACCGTGAATTCGCCTCTGGCCGCGGCCAGCGATTTCACCATCGATCTGCATGCCGGGGTGGAAAAGAGCGTCGCCGCGACGAAAACCTTTGTCACCTCCGTGGTCGCCGGCCTGGCGCTGCTCGGGCGCTGGAGCGGCGATGCCGATCTGATCCGCGCCGTGGACGCCTTGCCCGAAAGCCTGGCTGCGGCCATCGCCTGCGACTGGTCGGACATGATCGTCGCGCTGGATGGCCATTCGGCCCTTTACGTCCTTGGCCGTGGCCCAGGCCTCGCCATCGCCAATGAGGCGGCGCTGAAATTCAAGGAAACCTGCCTCATCCAGGGCGCGGCCTATAGCGCCGCCGAGGTGATGCATGGCCCGGTCTCCATCGTCGCGCCGGGCTATCCCGTTCTGGCGCTCGCCGGGCGCGACGCCGCCGAGGCTTCGGTCGCCGACATGGCGCATAAGCTGGCCGGGCAGGGCGCCCGCGTCTTCCTCACCAGCGATCGTGCCGGTGCGGCCACGCGCCTGCCCTTCGCCGCCACCGGTCATCCGCTCACCGACCCATTGGCGCTGATCGTCTCCTTCTACGGCTTCGTGGAAGCGCTGGCCCGCCATCGCGGCCTCAATCCGGATACCCCGCCCCTGCTGCGCAAAGTGACGGAGACCGTATGAGCGACCTTCTCGCCATCGCCGGCCCGCATATCTTCGATGGACAGGATTGGCATGACGGAGCCGCGCTGCTCATCGAATTCGGCTTCGTCTCCGGCATCACGGAACGGGATGCCATTCCGACCCACGCCACGCGCGTCGATCTGCCCGGCGGCATGCTCGTTCCCGGTTTCATCGACCTTCAGGTCAATGGCGGCGGCGGCGTCCTGTTCAACAATGCCCCGACCCTTTCTTCCATCCGCACCATCTGCCGCGCCCATGCCCAATTCGGCACCACCGCCCTGTTGCCCACGCTGATCACCGATACGGTCGAGATCAACATCGCCGCCATTGCCGCCGGCATTGCCGCCCATGAGCACCGCGTTCCCGGCTTTCTGGGCCTGCATCTGGAAGGACCGCATCTGTCGCAGGCGCGCAAGGGCACCCATGATCCGGCCTTGATTCGCCCCATGGACGATGCCGACCTCGCCCGCCTTGTCGAAGCCGCCCGGGCATTGCCCAACCTGCTCTGCACCATTGCGGCCGAATCCGTCACGCCGCAGCAGATCGCTGCGCTTGCCGCCGCCGGCGCCCTGGTCAGTCTCGGTCATTCCGATGCCGGTTATGACGCCGCCAAGGCCGCCTTCGCCGCCGGGGCCCGAATGGCGACACATCTGTTCAACGCCATGAGCCAGCTCGGCAATCGCGAACCCGGCATTGTCGGCGCCGTGCTCGACAGCCCGCAGGTTTTCGCCGGCCTCATCGCCGATGGCATCCACGTCCATCCCGCCGCCATCGCCGCCGCCCTGCGCGCCAAACAGGGGCCGGGCCGCATCTTCCTGGTCACCGATGCCATGTCCCAGACCGGCACCGACATTGCATCCTTCACGCTCAATGGCCGCGCCATCACCCGCGCCCAGGGCGCGCTGCGCCTCGCCGACGGCACCCTGGCCGGCGCCGATCTCGACATGATCGATGCGGTCAATTTCATGATCGACACCATCGGCCTCACCCCCGAGGAAGCCTTCCGCATGGCAGCGCTCTATCCGGCCCAGGCCTTGGGCCTCGCCCCAACCCACGGCCACCTCCACCGCGCCGCCATCGCCAATTTCGTGCACCTGTCGGAAACTCGGCAAGTCCAATCCACCTGGGTGAATGGCGAAAAGGTCTGGGCCAGAGACGAGCCCTGATGGGCTCCGCCTCCCACGGACCCCATCCAATCTCCGCAGCCTCACCCAATCTCCCATAGACCTCACCCTGAGCCTGTCGAAGGGCGAGGTCGGCACACACCGAATCTGCGTCCCATGGTTCGCCAAGCCCGCCACGAGGTCCCGGCAGCAGGGCAGGGGTCGATAAAACCGCCCCCACCACGCCCCCTTCACATTTCCACCATGCCGCCGCCACGCTTGCGGCAGGCCCGCCGTCCCGGCATTTCCGCCCTCACTCGCCCGGATGCCGTCAATTTTAACGATTTCTTTAATTCGCTTAACAGGTCGTTTCCATCTGTGTGCTGAATCTGCAACAAGTCATGGGCAACCAGATTGTGTCAGCCCCAAAACCGGCTTGCCGCGATTGCTTCCGGTTTTTCCATGCGTAGAGTGGGCCTTGCGAATCCATGCATGGGATCGTTTGTCGGTCGCAACGCGACGGCAACACACAGCACCACGAATTGTGTGGTCGCGTTTCGACAAACCGCTGGGTAACCGGCACCAAAAAATGACTGACTTTGGAGGTCAACCAATGAAACTCAAGAGCCTTATCCTCGGTTCTGTTGCCGCTGCCGGTCTCTCGACCGCCGGCTTCGCCGCCGATCTGGGCGTGCTCACCTCGCTGGACGTCTGCGACTCGCTGGGCATTTCCGGCCTGACCATCTCGTCCGCCGACAACTGCCTGGCCATCTCCGGCAAGGTTGAATACGAATTCAACTGGGGCGACTACAACGGCAACTTCAACGGTGGCGTCGACACCTGGGCTGGTAACCGTCAGATCATTGACAACGGCGACTTCGTCTTTGCCGGCACGACCTACAACAACGATTGGGGCTCCAAGGTTGAGACCTGGCTGAAGTTCGTTGGCACCGCGTCCAGCGATTTCGGTCCGGCATCGGCGACCATCAAGCTGAAGTCCGTGCAGCAGTGGAACGTGACCAACGAAGGTTACGGTCTTCTGCCCCCCACTCCTCCGGGCACTCCTGGCTATGTCGGGCGCGTTGCCGGCGGTGATATGACTGCCGGTGACGGTGGTTTCGTCATCGACGAAGCTTTTGTCCAGGTTGGCGACACCACCACCATCATGGCTGGTAAGAAGGGCTCCGTTGCCAACTTCAACGATGACGAGCCGTTCAACTGGCTCGGCCTGTTCAACTCCGACGCCGTCGACAAGGGCGTGATGTTCGCCAAGAACCACCCCAAGACCGGTGGTCACGTGATCCAGGTCGTGTCGAGCCTCGGCAATGGCGTCACCGTCAAGGCCGGCCTTGAAAACCTCGATAGCGCCGCTGCTGGTGATTTCGGCAACCCCGTCTTCTATGATGAGGTTGCTGGCGCTCAGGCTGCCGGTACCCTCGTCGGTGTGGTCGAATATGCCGGTGACGGCATCACCGCCCACGTCACCGCCCTGGCCGGTGGTGTCCTTGACGGTATCGTCGAAGATTGGGCTGTCCATGCTGGCGTGACCGGCACTTTCGACGCCTTCAAGGTTCGCGTTGCCGGTGCTTACAGCAACAACAATCCCAACAACGACACCTATTGGAACGTCCTGGGCTCGGTCGAAGGCAACTTCGACATGTTCACCATCGCCCTGTCGGGTGAAGCCAATGGCGGTACCAATGCCGGTGTTGCCATCGCCAATCAGGCCGGCTTCGGCGCTTCGATCGGTGCTGCCGTCATCGAAGGCGTGAAGATCAACCTGGGTGGTCGCTGGTTCGACGAAGACACCGCGACGAACAATAACGAAACTTACCAGATCGCGGCTCAGCTCGTGGCTGCCGTCACCGAAACCATCGAACTTTCCGGTGAAATCGGCGTCTATGGCAGCAACAAGGTTACTCCGACCGCTACCGACTTCTACGGCAAGGCCGAACTGGCCTGGAAGCCGGGTGGTCAGTTCGAATCGTCGCTCGGTGCTGAAGTTCACCAGAACGGCGCTTACAAGGTCACCTTCAAGGCCTCGAAGGAATTCAAGTAATCCTTGGATTACTGCTGAATTCGGAAAGGCCCGGCTCTGCCGGGCCTTTCTTTTTGTGGGCTCCGCTTGCACAGCCTCCCATAGACCTCATCCTGAGCTTGTCGAAGGACGAGGTCGCGGCCACCACGAGCCATCACCATGATGGCTTGTGCCGGAACGCCTTCACTTCGCCGGCATATCCCCCAGACCGCCGCGCCATTCCCCTTTCTGCCATTGCGCAAATCATCTACCGTTTGAAAAGTTGCGGTTTTTCAATGGATTCGGGATGATCAGGGACCTCGTCAAATGGGTGGCGCCGGGTGTGGTAACAATGCTGGGCGGCACCATGGCGGCCTTGGCCATGCCGATGCCCGTACCGGTCACGCCTATTTCCATCCATCTCAACATCTTGGTTGAGCCTGGCGCCATAAGCCATTCCAGCAGCACAGCAAATGCGCGCCAGCATGAACAATTGGTGGCGCAATCCGGCTCCATCGTCGAATTGCCGCCGCCGCGCCGCGATGACAATTCGACCAGCACCAGTCCGCAGGCCGACGATATGCGGCCCGAAACCAGCCAGGCGGACGTCCCGGCCGAAGCGCCCATGCCGGCCTTCGATTCCGCCTATCGCTTCGCGGCCACACGCGCCGCCGATGGCGTCATCGTCCTCGATGGTCAGGTCCCCGCCAGCGCCACCGCCACTTATCTCGCGAGTCTCGCCGGCGCCGAGGCCGAAGCCCTGATCGTCGCGCCCGGCGCGCCGGCGGACTTTGCCAGCAATGCGCAGGCCGGCATGCGCGCCTTGCTGCAATTGCATGAAGGGCGCCTGGCTTTCGCATCCGGCACGTGGCGCCTGACGGGCACGGCCGCCAGCGCCGCCGAAAAAGCCGCCATCGAAGCCGGTTTCGCCGCCTTGCCGGGCTGGTTCACTGCGCTGACGGTGGCGTCCGAGCCGCTGCTGTGCCAGGAGCGCCTTGCCGAGCTTTCCGCTCATAACGCCATCCTGTTCCAGTCGGGAAATGCGATTATCGCCCCTAGCGCCAATGCCGAGCTCGACCGTTTCGCCGCGGCCCTGGCGCTCTGCCCCGAAACCCTGGTCTATGTCGAAGGCCATACTGACAGCGACGGCGACGACCGGCTCAATCTGGCGCTTTCGGTGGCGCGGGCCGAGGCTGTCGTCAAGGCGCTGATCGAGCGCGGCGTCAGCTTCACCCGCCTTTATGCCGTCGGCTATGGCGAATCCCAGCCGATCGCCGACAATGCCAGCGCCGAAGGCAAGCGGCAGAATCGGCGCATCGTGGTCAATGTGCGCAATGCCGACGACTGATTTGGCCGCCCAAGGCGATCCATGAAGGCCCTATGCCGCTTTTCGTGCCCTTCCGGCGCTGGTACGAAACACGAATTCGGCCACGGCCTCGATCTCTTCGTGCTGGCTGAGCAGGGCAGGGGAGCCCTGGCCGACAATGGCAAGCATTGTCGCATCGGCTCGCCTGCGCACCATTTCCTCGAACGTCTCCCGGCGCAATTGATCGGTCAATTGCGTCCGCAGCAGCATTAGCGGCGCGCATTTCAACGCATCGTAGAGCGGCCATTGCGCCGCCAGCACGTCATCGAAACTGAAATCCTTCAGCAAGTCGATCAATCTGCTGTCGAACAGGGGCCGCGATCGCCCGCTCCTGCCGAAATAATGCGTGCGCAGAGCCAGGGCGTCGAGCTGGTGGTCCGGCAGCCCCGGATGATCGCCCGACAACATGCGGCGAAATCCGGCTTCCGCTGCCTTGCCGCGCAGGCTGGTCACATGGGCCAGATTATTGCGCAGTCGCACGATGCCGCGCGAATCCGTCACCGGTCCGGCATCGAGCAGGATCGTGCCGCCGATCAGCAAGGGATGCGCCGCCGCCAGGGCCATGGCCACCTGCCCGCCATGCCCCTGTCCGAGCATTATCGCCTTGCCGATCCCCAGGGCCGCGAGAATATCGGCCAGGTCGCGCGCATCGGCCAGCGAGCCGTAATCGGAAAGCCGCTGCCGGTTGTCCGCCCGCCCGCGCCCGGGCAGGTCCACCAGGACGGTCGGCCAGTTCCTCGGCCCCAGCAAGCGGAAATAATCGGCGAAATCGGTAAAATCGCTCATATTGCGATGATAGCCCGCCACGCAGACAACCGGCAGGCGATCCGGCGCGAACGCGCCGCGCATATGCACCGCGGCGCGGGTCCTTGCATCCCGCAGCAAGATGGGACGAACGGGCAGGTTCGCAAAGGCCGGATGCTCGGCCGGTATGGTTCTGCGGCGCTGGAACAGGGCAAACATGCTCTCATTTACCGACGCCGCATATCATCTCACAAGGCGTTTCACGCGCCTTGTGGCATTGAGCCGATAAAAGTATGCTGCAACCTGTTCGGCATCGGCGGATGCTGGGCCATTTCAACGTGTAAAAATGCCAGGCCGCTGCGCCGGCACCCAATTGAGGAATACCGATAAATGCTGCGAGGTTCGATTACGGCGCTCATCACTCCCATGCGCGATGGGGTCGTGGACGAGAAAGCCTTCGCAAGCTTTGTCGAATGGCAGATTGCCGAGGGCTCCCATGGTCTGGTGCCGGTGGGCACGACCGGCGAAAGCCCCACCGTCAGCCACGATGAGCATAACCGCATCGTCGATATCTGCGTCGAAGTCGCCAATAAGCGCGTGCCCGTCGTCGCCGGCGCCGGTTCCAATTCCACCTCCGAGGCCGTGTCGCTGGCCCGCCATGCCGAACGGTCCGGCGCCGATGCCGTGCTGTCCGTCGTGCCCTATTACAACAAGCCCAGCCAGGAGGGCATGTTCCAGCATTTTTCCGCCGTGGCGGCCGCCGTGGGCATTCCGGTCATTCTCTATAGCGTTCCCAGCCGCACCACGGTCGATCTCACCGTCGACACCATTGCCCGCCTGCATGAAGCGCATCCCAATATTGTCGGGGTCAAGGATGCCACCGCCGATCTGGGCCGCGCCAGCCTGCAACGCGTCAAGCTCGGCGCGGATTTCATCCTGCTGTCAGGCGAGGACATCACCGCCCTTGGCTTCAACGCCCATGGCGGCAATGGCTGCATTTCGGTCACCTCCAACATTGCGCCGCGCCTCTGCTCGCAGATGCAGGAACTGTCCTTGGCCGGGGATTTCGCCGCTGCCCGCGCCATCCAGAATCAGCTCGTTCATCTTCACAAGAACATGTTCGTCGAACCCAGCCCCGCGCCGGTCAAATACGCCGCCAGCCGCCTCGATCTCTGTGCCAACGAAATGCGGCTGCCCGTCGTGCCCCTGTCTGCGGCCGGCGAAGAGACGGTGGACTTTGCAATGCGGCAGGCCGGCCTTATCTAAGCTCCATGAGCAGCAAGAACGACAAAAGCAAGAATGGGTGGATCAGCCACGGTCTGGTGGCTGAAAACCGGCGCGCGCGCTTCGATTACGAAATCGGCGACACGCTGGAAGCCGGCATCGTGTTGACCGGCACCGAGGTGAAATCACTGCGCCTCGGCAAGGCGCAGATCGCCGAATCCTATGCCGCTCCGGAAAACGGCGAGCTCTGGCTCATCAATGCCCATATTCCTGAATATCTCCAGGCCAATCGCTTCAACCACCAGGAGCGCCGTCCGCGCAAATTGCTGGTGTCCAAAAAGCAATTGTCCAAGCTGGACCAGGAAGTCGCCCGCGCCGGCAACACCATCGTGCCGCTCAAGCTGTTCTTCAACGATCAGGGCAAGGCCAAGCTGCTCATCGGCGTCGGCAAGGGCAAGAAGAACTTCGACAAACGCGCCACCAGCCGCGACCGCGACTGGAACCGCGACAAGGCCCGCATCATGAAGGAAGGCGGTCGCGGCTAAGTCATCCTGCCATCGTCAACTCCGTGGGCGCGCCCCATGGTTCGACAAGCTCACCATGAGGCCTACCGACCATCGAACGCCGCTCTCCTGCAGACCTCATCCTGAGCGTGTCGAAGGACGAGGTCGGTAAACCCCGTGGCCGCGCCCCCATGGTTCGACAAGCTCACCATGAGGTCTATCGACCATCGTACGCCGCTCTCCCGCAGACCTCATCCTGAGCTTGTCGAAGGAAGAGGTCGGTAACCCCCCGGCCGCGTCCATCGTTCAACCGGCTCACCACGACCGCCTTGTCTAAACCTCGACCGGCCGTTGCGCTTGCGGCCGGCCGACCGATTTGGCCAGATCGGCCACGTCGAGAAAGAAATCCGCCTGCCGGCGCAAATCGTCGGAAATCATCGGCGTTGAGGTCGTCAGCGTCGAAACCACGGTCACGCGCTTGCCCTTGCGCTGCAAGGCGGCCACCAGTGCGGTAAAATCTCCGTCACCGGAAAACAGCACCAGGTGATCGTAATAGGGCGATTGTTCCAGGGCATCGACGGCCAGTTCGATGTCCATATTGCCCTTCACCTTTCGCCGCCCGGTCGCGTCGGTGAATTCCTTGGCTGGCTTGGTCACCACGGTATAGCCATTGTAATCCAGCCAGTCGATCAGCGGCCGGATCGAGGTATATTCCTGATCCTCGACCAGCGCCGTGTAATAATTGGCGCGCAACATATAGGCCTTGCCGCTGA
This sequence comes from Devosia sp. YIM 151766, assembly GCF_030285925.1. NCBI lineage: Bacteria > Pseudomonadati > Pseudomonadota > Alphaproteobacteria > Hyphomicrobiales > Devosiaceae > Devosia > Devosia sp. YIM 151766. The sequence goes on from NZ_CP127251.1 coordinate 1,144,542, forward strand.
ATTCGGTCAGCAGCTTGCGATAATCGATGTCGATGCCTATGGCCTTGGACGTGGCGTAGAGATTGGCACCGTCGATGAAAAGGGCGATCTTTTCGCGCGGATCAATGGTCATGAAAGCTCCAAAAGGGCAGGGGGCTGCCTGAATGCAATGCGCCGCCAAACGCGGCTGAACGTCATTATTTTCGCTGAAAACCTAAGGTTAATTCGGTGTTCGCACATTTTCATTTTGTCGACAAGGCGGCCGACATAAGCGGCTTTCTGCGGTAAACCTTGTCATGGCCGGCGCCATCGTGTATTGCGGGCCCTCATTCCCCCTATTGTGGAGACGTTCGTGGCCCGCGTCACCGTTGAAGACTGCATTGAAAAGGTCGAGAACCGCTTCGACCTCGTCCTCATGGCCGCTCATCGCGCGCGCATGATTTCCTCCGGCGCCCAGATCACCGTGCCTCGCGACAACGACAAGAATCCCGTTGTCGCCCTGCGCGAGATCGGCGACGGCACCATCTCGCCCGAAGACCTGCATGAGGACCTGATCCACTCGCTGCAGAAATATGTCGAGGTCGATGAACCCGAATCCAGCGCCGCGCCGCTTATCGAAAGCGCCGGCGACGACGATTCGATCAATTTCGACACGATCAGCGAAGAAGAATTGCTGCGCGGCATCGAGAGCCTGGCTCCGCCGGAGCGCCGCGACGACTGAGAGCCGTCCCCCTAAGGCAGCCCGCATTCAAGACATGTTACGCCCCCGGCTCAAACCGGGGGTGTTTTGTCATGTCGCACCGGGCTTGAGGCGATATCGGCCCGAGCCATTGATCTTCCCCCGTGCAATGCCATATCAGGAATGACCGGCATCCGTCGGACGCTCTTTTCATTTCCATCACAGGCGCTAAGTTCATATCCGTGAGCGAGCGGCCAACTTCATGATGCGTCAATACGAACTCGTCGAGCGTGTTCAGGTCTATAACCCGGACGCCGACGAGAATTTGTTGAACAAGGCTTATGTCTACGCCATGCAGAAGCATGGCTCGCAAAAGCGCGCCTCCGGCGACCCCTATTTCAACCATCCCCTCGAAGTCGCCGCCATCCTGACCGAGCTCAAGCTCGACGACGCCTCCATTGCCGTCGGCCTCTTGCACGACACTATCGAGGACACCGACGCCACCCGCGCCGAGATCGACCACCTTTTCGGTCCCGAGATCGGCACCATCGTCGATGGCCTGACCAAGATCGAGCGCCTCAACCTGGTGTCTCGCGAAGAGGCGCAGGCGGAGAACCTGCGCAAGCTGCTGCTGGCCATCAGCCAGGATGTGCGCGTGCTGCTGGTCAAGCTCGCCGACCGCCTGCACAATATGCGCACCCTGCAATTCATGGCGCCGGAAAAGCAGCGCCGCATCGCGCAGGAAACCATGGACATCTATGCGCCGCTGGCCGGCCGCATGGGTATGCAGGACATGCGCAGCGAGCTGGAAGACCTGTCCTTCCGCATTCTTCAGCCCGATCATTATGACGCCATCATTGCCCGTCTCGACCAGATGCAGGCGGATAATCAGGAAGCCATCGAAACCATCACCACCGAATTGACCGAGCGGCTGGCCGATGTCGGCATCACGGCGCGGGTCAAGGCGCGGGTGAAGTCGCCCTATTCGATCTTCTCCAAGATCGAGCGCAAGTCGATCGCCCTGGAACAGCTCTCGGACATGATCGGCTTCCGCGTCGTCGTCGGCTCGGTGGAGGAATGCTACCGCACCGTGGGGCTGATCCATACCCAATGGAAGGTCGTGCCGGGCCGCTTCAAGGATTATATTTCGGTCCCCAAGCACAACGATTACCAATCGATCCATACCACCATTGTCGGCCCCGGCCGCCAGCGGGTGGAATTGCAGATCCGCACCGAGGACATGGACCGCATCGCCGAATTCGGCATCGCCGCCCATGCGCTCTACAAGGATGGCGCTTCCGCCAATCTCGGCCGCATCGAGATGGAATCGCATGCCTATGGCTCGTTGCGGCAGACCATCAGCCACCTGACCTCCGGCATCGCCTCCGAGGATTTCCTCGAATATACCAAGCTCGAACTGTTTCAGGATCAGGTCTTCTGCTTCACCCCGCGCGGCCGCCTCATCGCCCTGCCGCGTGGCGCTACGCCCATCGATTTCGCCTATGCCCTGCATACCGATATCGGCGATACCTGCGTCGGCGCCAAGATCAATGGCCTGATCCTGCCGCTCGTCACCCAGCTCCGCTCCGGCGACGAGGTGGAAATTCTGCGCGACCAGAACCATCGGCCGCCATCGAACTGGATCGGCATTGCCGCCACCGGCAAGGCGCGCGCCGCCATTCGCCGCGCCGTGCGCCAGACCGCGGCCCAGCGGGCCCTGGCGCTGGGCGAACATGTGCTCAACATGATGCTGGAGCGCGAAGGCGTCATGCTGGACGAAGCCGAGGGCAAGGCCCTGGCCGAAGCGCTCGACCAGCCCTCCAAACGCGACATGCTGGTGGCCGTGGGCGAGGGCAAGATCGGCTCCGAGCCGCTCGGCAATGCCCTGGCCCAGATCAAGGGCATCCGCAAGCGCCGCCGCAAGCTCGACCTGCCGGTGGCCGACACCGCCGATGGCTGGTTCGCCCTGCGTTCGACCGACCAGTTCCGCTTCCGCGTGCCCGGCGGCCAGCGCGCCGGCCCCCGCGCCCGGGCGGCCCTCGCGACGCTGGATTTCCACACGCCGGTCCGCCTCTCGGGCGAAGGCGTGGTGCCCGGCGACCGTCTGGTCGGCATTCTCGAGCCGGACATGCCGCTGACGATCTATCCGATCCATTCCGATGCCCTCATCGAAAAGCATGACAGCGACGTGGCCTGGGTCGATGTGCGCTGGAACCTCGGCGATAAGGACGAAAGGCTCTATCCCACCATCGTTTCGATGGAATCGGTCAATCGTCCCGGCTCGCTGGCGCAGATTTCCTCCGCCATCGCCGCCTGCGATGCCAATATCAACAATCTGGTCATGCGCATGATTTCGCCGGACTTTCACCAGATGATCTTCGAAATCGAAGTGCGTGACCTTGCGCAATTGACCGATGTTCTGGCAACGCTCAAGCGCAGCCCGGGCCTTTCCGCCGTCCAGCGGGCGGGCATTCGCGAGGCGGGGATGATTTCCACCCTCGAATGGGACGGCAGGGTCGACAGGAGTTCGCGTGATGAATAGGGACGAGGTGCTGGATATTTTCCGCCAATGCGGCGCCATGCTGGAGGGGCATTTCATTCTCTCCTCGGGCCTGCGCTCCCCGGTCTTCCTGCAAAAGGCCAGGGTGTTCCAATATCCCGGCCAGACCGAAAAACTCTGCCAGGCCCTGGCCGAGCGCATCCGCGCCGCGGTGCCCGGCGTCACCAAAGTGGTTTCGCCCGCCATTGGCGGCATCATTCCCGGCTACGAGACCGCCCGCCAGCTTGGCGTGCCGGCGCTTTATACCGAACGCGTCGACGGCCAGTTCGAACTCCGCCGCGGCTTCGAGATTGCGCCGGACGATGTGGTGGTCGTGGTCGAGGATATCGTCTCGACGGGCCTTTCCATCCGCGAATGCGTTGAGACGCTGCGCCGGATCGGCGCCAATGTCGCCGCCGCCGCCTGCCTCATCGACCGTTCCGCCGGCGAGGCCGAGATCGGTGTGCCGCTGGTCAGCCTGATCCAGTTCAAGGTCCCCGCCTATCCGGCCGATCAGCTGCCTCCCGAACTGGCCGCCATCCCGGCGATCAAGCCCGGCAGCCGCGGCATTCAGGGGGTGAAGTGATCGCATCCGCATCCTCCTCATCCGGCGCTGCGCGCCACCTTCTCCCCGAGGGGGAGAAGAATATTGCGGCATATGCCGATGCCCTTATTCCTCTCCCCCTCGGGGAGAGGGTGGATCGGGCGCAGCCCGAGACGGGTGAGGGTGGAACATGATCATCGGCCTCGGCTCCGACCTCATCCAGATCGACCGCGTGCAGCACACCCTGGACCGCTTCGGCGACCGCTTCGTGCAGCGCTGCTTCACCGGGATCGAGCAGCAGAAATCCGACCGCCGGGCGCAGCGCGCCGCCTCTTACGCCAAGCGCTTCGCCGCCAAGGAGGCTTGCTCCAAGGCGCTGGGCACCGGCATTTCCTGGGGCGTCTATTGGCGCGATATGGGCGTGGTCAACCTTCCCTCCGGTAAGCCCACCATGCGGCTCACCAACGGCGCCGCCAGGGCCCTGGCCCGCCTTGTGCCGCCCGGTCACGAACCCCATATCCACCTGACCATTACCGACGATGCCGGTCTGGCTCAGGCCTTCGTGATCATCGAGGCTTTGCCGTTCAAGTCCGTTGACCCGGCTGGGACAAACGCCTAACCCTTCCGCACTGCCCAATTGGGGAAGAATATGACGCAGCCTGCCGACAAGTCCGCGACCAAGCCGCAAAAATCCGCCACCAATGAATGGGTGGAGACCTTCGTGGTCATTGCCGAGGCGCTGCTGATCGCCATCGTCATCCGCTTCTTCCTCTACCAGCCCTTCTCCATCCCCACCGCATCCATGCAGCAGACGCTGATGATCGGCGACTATTTCGTCGCCAATAAATATGTCTGGGGCTATGGCAAGCATTCCTTCTCGCTCGGCCGCTATGGCGATTTCGCCCTGCTCGATTTCGAGCTGCCGATCAGCAACCGCATCCTCGGCCGCGATCCCAATCGCGGCGATGTCGCCGTGTTCCGCCCGGTTCCGCAGAACATGGAATATATCAAGCGCATTGTCGGCCTGCCGGGCGACACGATCCAGATGCAGGACGGGCGATTGTATATTAATGGCGTGATGGTCGAGCGCGAGGAGGTCGGCAAGACGCTGGACACCGACAGCACCGGCGATACCCGCGATGTCACGGTCTACCGCGAGACCTTCCCGGAAGGCAGCACTCACATCATTCAGGAAATCGGCGACAACCTTTCGCTCGACAATACCCCTGAATATCTCGTGCCCGCCGGGCATTATTTCATGATGGGCGACAATCGCGACCGCTCGGCCGATAGCCGTGTGCTCAGCCAGGTCGGCTATGTGCCCGCCGTCAATCTCATTGCCAAGGCCGAGGCGCGCTTCTTCTCCATACGCGACAATCTTCCGCCCTGGCAGATCTGGCAATGGCCGGCCAATGTGCGCTGGGACCGCATGTTCCAGTCCGTCTATGGCGATACGCCGTATGATACCACGGCGGCGCCGTGAGCCGCCGCGACCGGACCCACGAAAAGCTCCAGTTTCGCCTCGGTTATCGTTTTGCCGATCTCGATCTCCTGGAGCGGGCGCTGACCCATTCCAGCGCCATCTCGCCTGGAAAACGCATCGAGCGCTCCTATCAGCGGCTGGAATTCCTCGGCGACCGCGTGCTTGGCCTCGTGGTCGCCGACATGCTCTATCGCCGCTATCCCGAATCCAATGAGGGCGATCTCAGCCGCACGTTGAACACGCTGGTGCGCAAGGAAACCTGCGCCGATATCGCCCGTCAGCTCGATCTGGGCCAGGAAATGATCCTCGGCGAGAGCGAGGCCCGCTCCGGCGGCGCCGACAAGGATGCCATTCTGGGTGATGTCACCGAAGCGGTCATCGGCGCCATCTATCTCGATGGCGGCCTCGAACCGGCCCGCAATTTCATCGAGCGCCTGTTCGAGGATTTTCTGGTCGATGGCCATGCCAGCCGCGCCGACGCCAAGACCACCTTGCAGGAATGGGCCCAGGCGCGCGGCCTTGACCCGCCGGCCTATATCCTGGTCCAGCGCACCGGCCCCGATCACGCCCCCGAATTCACCATCGCCGTCGATCTGGCCGGCTTCGAACATGTCGAAGCCACCGGCTCATCCAAGAAGATCGCCGAACACAAGGCCGCCGAATTGTTCCTGATCCGTCACAAGGTCTGGAAGGAGCGCACATGAACACCCCCTCCGAACTGGCCGACACCTCCTGCGGCTTCATCGCCCTGGTCGGCGCCCCCAATGCCGGCAAGTCGACGCTGCTCAATGCGCTGGTCGGCACCAAGGTTTCCATCGTCACCCACAAGGCGCAGACCACCCGCAGCCAGGTGCGCGGCGTGCTGACGCTGGATCAGGCGCAACTGGTCTTTATCGATACGCCGGGTATTTTTGCGCCCAAGCGGCGGCTCGACCGGGCCATGGTCGACAGCGCCTGGACCGGGGCAGGGGACGCCGATCTCGTCGCCCTTATCGTCGATGCCGAAAGGGGTTTGACCCCGGACATTGAATCGCTGCTCGAAGGCCTCGAAAACATCCGCCAGCCGCGTGTGCTGATCCTTAACAAGATCGACGCCGTCAAGCCCGAGAGCCTGCTGGCCCTCTCCCAGACCCTGAACGAGCGCCTGCGCTTCGAAGCCACCTTCATGCTCTCCGCCCTCAAGGGCTATGGCGTCGAGGATTTCATCGCCTGGTGCATCAAGCACATTCCGCCCGGCCCCTGGCATTTCCCCGAGGATCATCTCACCGATCTCACCATGGCCATCACCGCCGCCGAGATCACGCGCGAGAAACTGTTCCTGCGCGTCCACGAGGAAATCCCCTACAATGCCACGGTCGAAACCGAGTCCTTCAAAATCCAGAAGGACGGGTCCTACAAGATCGACCAGGTGATCTATGTTACCCGCGACAGCCACAAGAAGATCGTGCTAGGCGCCGGCGGCCAGGTCATCAAGGCCATCGGCGCCGAGGCCCGCAAGGAGCTGATGGCCATGTACGAGGTGCCCGTCCACCTCTTCCTCTTCGTCAAAGTGCGCGAAAAATGGGCCGACGACCCCGAACGCTACCGCGAAATGGGTCTGGACTACCCCCATGGCAAGGGCTGACACCCTGTTCCTCTCCCCCTCGGGGAGAGGGTGGATCGCGCGTCGCGCGAGATGGGTGAGGGTGGGCTTCGGCTCCTGCTCAAAAACCCCCCTCATCCGGCGCTGCGCGTCACCTTCTCCCCGAGGGGGAGAAGAATAAGTGGAATGGACCGGTGAAGCCCTGCTGATCGGCGTCCGCCGCCACGGCGAATCCAGTCTCGTTGTCGAGGCCATGGTCGCCGGTCGTGGCCGCCATCTCGGTCTGGTGCGCGGCGGCCGCTCCACGAGGCTCGCAGCCACCCTGCAACCGGGCAATAATGTCCAGCTCACCTGGCGCGCCCGCCTCGAAGACCATCTCGGCACCTTCACCGTCGAATTGCTGCAAGCCCGCGCCGCCGGCCTCATCGCCGACCGCAAGCGCCTCTATCTCGCCCAGACCGTCTGCGAGCATCTGCATCTGCTGCCCGAGCGCGATCCGCACGACCGCCTGCTCGCCCTGGCGCTCGACCTCATCGATCACGATCCCGACGCTGCGGCGCTCGCCCGCTTCGAGCTGGTTCTGCTGGACGAGCTCGGCTTCGGGCTCGATCTGGAAAGCTGCGCCGCCACCGGCGTCACCGAGGATTTGACCCACGTTTCCCCCAAATCCGGCCGCGCCGTGTCCCGCGCCGCCGCCGCGCCGTACAAGGACCGCCTCCTGCCGCTGCCCAGCTTTCTCTCGGCTCGCGGCAATGCGTCTCCCGACGATCTGCGCGACGCCCTGCGCCTCACCGGCCATTTCCTCGATCTGCACCTCTGGTCGGCCCGCCGCATCGACCCGCCGGCAACGCGCGAGCCGCTGATCGATCTGCTCACCGGCCAGGCGTGAGCGGGACTTGCCAAATCCACCGGCTGGCCTAGCATCCGCCTAAAGCATCGCGCCCCCTGGGCCACATAGGAGACTCGCATGGTCGCTCGCATTGTCTATTGGGTCAGCACGATCGCCTTTTGCGCGATCTATGCCTTCAGCGTCTATTCCTACATCACCGATCCGGCGGGCTCCGCCGCCGGCTATGCCGGGGTCGGCTATCCGGCCTATCTGGTGACGATGATGATTTTCGTGAAGCTCGCCGGTATCCTGGCCGTGCTGGTCCGCCGCCCGGTCGGGCTGGCGCAATTGGCCTATGCCGGGTTTTTCTACCATCTCATTCTGGCGTTCTCCGCCCATCTCGCAGCCGGCGTTCCCGGCTTCGAAATCGCCATCGTGCTCTTCATCTGCGTCGTCCTCTCCTGGCTGTCGCAGAATGCCGCGCGCGGCCCGGGCGCTGCCTATGTGCCCCACTGGTTCGACCGCTGGGCTTAACCGCTCCGTCCCTGGCGGGACGGCACTTTATCCCCTGGCAAAAAGCGCGGAAAACCTCGGCTTCCGCGCGCTGCCCGCTATACTCTGCTCCTGATTCGTTCTCATTTTCGAGCCGCCTATGTCCGACGTCGATAGCCTCCCGCCGCCCGATGATCTGCGCATCGTCGATCTCAAGCAGGCGCTTGAAGAGCGGTATCTGAGCTATGCGCTGTCCACCATCACCCAGCGCGCCTTGCCGGACGCGCGCGACGGTCTGAAACCGGTGCATCGCCGCATCCTGCATGCCATGCGCCTGCTGAAGCTCGACCCCAATCAGGGCTACAAGAAAAGCGCCCGCATCGTCGGCGACGTGATCGGCAAGTTCCACCCGCATGGCGACCAGTCGATCTATGACGCCCTGGTTCGCCTCGCGCAGGATTTCGCCCTGCGTTATCCCCTGGTCGACGGTCAGGGCAATTTCGGCAATATCGACGGCGATAGCCCTGCCGCCATGCGTTACACCGAAAGCCGCATGACCGATGTGGCCACGCGCCTGCTCGAAGGCATCAGCGAAGATGCCATTGACTTCAAGCCGACCTATGACGGCGAGGACGAAGAGCCGGTCGTGCTCCCGGCCAATTTTCCCAATCTGCTGGCCAATGGCTCCACCGGCATCGCCGTGGGCATGGCCACTTCGGTGCCGCCGCATAATCTGGTCGAATTGTGCAATGCCGCGCTCAAGCTCATCTACAATCCCGCCGCCACCACCGACGAGCTGATCCACGCCGATCCCTCCGCGCCCCCGAGCATGGACGATCTGGTGCGCGGCCCGGATTTCCCCACCGGCGGGCAGATGGTGGAATCGCGCGCCTCCATCGTCCATTCCTACGAAACCGGTCGCGGCGCCTTCCGCGTGCGCGCCATCTGGGAAAAAGAGGAGAAGGGCAGGGGCGTCTATCAGATCGTCGTCACCCAGATTCCCTATGGTGTGCCCAAGGCCCGTCTCGTCGAAAAGATCGCCGAGCTGTTGCTGGCCAAGAAGCTGCCGCTGCTCAAGGACGTGCGCGACGAGAGCGCCGACGATATCCGCCTGGTGCTGGAGCCGCGCGCCGGCACCGTCGATGCCGTCATCCTCATGGAACAGCTCTTCAAGCTGACCGAGCTGGAAGTCCGCTTCAGCCTCAATCTCAACGTGCTCGATCACGGCACCGTGCCGCGCGTCATGAGCCTCGCCGATGCGCTCAAGGCCTGGCTCGATCATCGCAAGGTCGTGCTGGTCCGCCGCTCCGAACACCGGCTGCAACAGATCGCCAATCGCCTCGAAGTTCTCGAAGGCTATATCGTCGCCTATCTCAATCTCGACGAGGTGATCCGCATCATCCGCGAGGAGGACGACGCCAAGGCCAGCCTGATGGCGGCCTTCGGCCTCACGGACAACCAGGCCGAAGCCATCCTCAATATGCGCCTGCGCTCCCTGCGCCGGCTGGAGGAAATCGAGCTGCGCCAGGAGCACACCAACCTCACCGAGGAAAAGGGCAAGCTCGAAACCCTGCTCGCCTCCGACAAGCGCCAATGGGGCGAGATCGCCAAGCAGGTCGAGACGCTGAAAAAGATCTATCCCCTGTTCGAGGCCGATGGCGCGACACCCCATGCGCTGGGCGCCCGCCGCACCATTCTCGGCGATGCTCCCGCCGCCGATGCCGCCGAAATCACCGAAGCCTTCATCGAGCGCGAGCCGATCACCGTCATTCTCTCGGAAAAGGGCTGGATTCGCGCGCCGCGCGGCCACAATGCCACCGTGGATGACAAGGGCTTCAAATCCGGTGACCGGCTGAAGCTGGCCCTCAATTGCGAGACCACCGACAAGCTGCTCATGCTCACCACCGGCGGCAGGGTCTACACTTTGGGCGCCGACAAGCTTCCCGGCGGGCGTGGCCAGGGTGAGCCGGTCCGCATCATGGTCGATATCGAGGAGGGGCAGGACATTGTCGATCTCTTCGTCTATCGCCCCGGCAAGCACCGCATAATCGCGTCTTCCGCCGGCTATGGCTTCCTCGTTCCCGAGGACGACCTCATCGCCAATACCCGCAAGGGCAAGCAGATTCTCAACGTCTCGCTCCCCGACGAGGCCCGGCTCATCGTTCCCGGCGAGGGCGACCGCGTCGCCGTCATCGGCCAGAACCGCAAGCTCCTGGTCTTCCCCATGGCCCAGCTCGCCAATATGAGCCGCGGCAAGGGCGTGCGCCTGCAACGCTACAAGGATGGCGGCGTGTCCGACATCAAGACCTTCTACGCCGCCGACGGCCTCACCTGGATGGATTCTTCAGGCCGCACCTATACCAAGCCCACCGAAGAGCTCACCGACTGGCTCGGCGACCGCGCCTCCGCCGGCCGCCAGCCGCCAACGGGCTTCCCACGCAACAATAAGTTTGTCGGCTAACCGATTCCAGGGATTCACACTTTTGATCCGCCACATCGTCCTCCTCCGCTTCCGCCCCGAGATCGCCGCAGCCGAACGCGCCGCCATCTATACCGAACTCGCATCGCTGCGTGAGGTCGTTCCGGGCTTTCTTGCCATGAGCGCCGGCGCCAATGTCTCGCCCGAGGGCAAGGACCAGGGCTTCAGCGAAGCCTTCATCATGGATTTCGCCGACGCAGCCGCCCGCGACGCCTATCTCGTCCACCCCGACCACCAGGCCGCCGGAGCCCGCCTCGTCGCCGCCCTTGAAGGTGGCCGCGACGGCCTGATCGTCTTCGACATCGCGGTTTGACCGGAGTCTCGGCCTGATCGCAGACCTCATCCTGATCCTGTCGAAGGACGAGGTCGGTAACACCGTGCCCACGCCTTTCCTGGTTCGACAAGCTCACCATGCGGTCTATGAGAAACTGCGCCAGCGAAGCGCGCTCCCGCCCGCAAAAAAACTCGCTCTCCCGCAGGCCCCGGCCTAAGCCTCCAGCCGCTTCCATCCCTGCGCGCCGCATTGCACTTCCAGCGGCCGATAATCGCCCTTATAGGCCATTTTCGGTGAATCCGGCACCCAATAGCCCAGATAGACATAGTGCAGCCCGGCCGAGCGCACCTGCTCGATATGATCGAGAATGAGGAAGGTGCCGAGGCTGCGATCGGCGAGGTCGGGATCGTAGAACGAATAGACCATGGAGAGCCCATTGGGCATCACATCGGTCAGCGCCACCGCCACCAGCGGCTGGTCGGGCAGTTCCCGCAGCCGATATTCTACCAGCACCGATTGCACCGGCGTGTCCTCGACCATGTATTCATAGTCCTGGTAGCTCATCTGCGTCATGCCGCCGCCTTCGTGGCGGGCGTCGAGATAGCGCTTGAACAAGTCGTATTGCTCCAGCGTCGCCACGCTGGGCTGCACGGCGACCCCGATATCGGCATTGTTGCGCTGCACCCGGCGGAAGCGCTTATTCGCCTTGAATTCCTGCGACACGATCCGCACCGACTGGCAGGCGCTGCATTCCTCGCAGGCCGGCCGATAGATCAGGTTCTGGCTGCGGCGGAAACCGTTATCGCTGAGCAATTGATGCAGCATGGCCGCGCGCCGGCCCGACAGGTGCGTGAACAGCTTCCGTTCCATACGGCCCGGCAGATAGGGGCACGGCATGGCGGCGGTCAGGAAGAGTTGGGTGGTTTCCGGCGTCTGATCGGTCATCTAGGACCTATATGAAGCGAACTGGCCCAGTCTAGCGCCGCGCGGCGTCCCGAGCAACGCCTCACGCGCCGTCGTGATAATCGTTCGCCCGCTGCCAGTGCCGCAGCATCGGCGAGCGGCGCACCATCAGCGTGCCCATGACCAGGTCATGCAGCATCTGCCGGCGCGGGGTGAACAGCGCGAACAGGATCGTCACCGGCCAGGAAATCCAGAACGACACCCAGAACAGCAGCGCATGAAAGATCGCCATCCAGCCATCGAGCGGCTGTCCGCGCGTCGGGGTCAGCACGATGTCCATGGCCTGCATGCCCACTGTGGCCCGCTTCGGCGAGCCCAGTGTCACGGCGTAATAGATGACGATGGCCGCCGGTACCACGAAGGCCAGCGACAGCAGGCTCAGCCCGAAGGTGAACAGGCCGAGCACCAGCGCCACCAGGCTGAGCCCCAGCGTGATGGCGCCGATCAGCACCACGTCGATGACATAGGCGGTCACGCGCCGCGTCAGCAGCCCCTCGAACAATTCCGGGGCAGTGGCGGGATCGGGCAGATAGGGGCGGGCGGCATATTCCTGGCTCATGCGCCACAAATTGTCATGTCGCCGGGCCAATGCAAGAGGCAAGTGCAGAGAAATGCGCCAGCACCTGTCTTCTTGCCGGCGCCAGCGCTAAGCTCGGCGCATTACCCGAGTCGCCGCGACCCCCGGCGCCTCCTCCGGAACAGCTTCATGTCTATTGCCGCTTCTCCCGCGCCGCTGACCCATCAGCCTTTGCGCGGCCTTGTCCTCGTCATGGGCGCCACCCTGCTCTTTGCCTATAACGACACCACCAACAAGCTGCTGATCACCGAATATAACGTGCCCATGGTGACGGCCATCCGCTATATCGGCCATTGCCTGTTGATGCTGGCCCTCGTGGCGCCGCTCCATGGCCGCGACATGGTCCGCACCACGCGCACCGGCCTGGTGCTGGTCCGCGCCGTCAGCCTGGCGCTGGGCTCCTTGCTGGTCAGCCTTGCCCTCCAGCGCATGCCGGTCGCCGAAACCACCGCCATCGTCTATCTCTGCCCGGTGCTGGTGGTGCTGCTGTCGGGGCCCTTGCTCAAGGAAAAGGTCACGCCCGTCGCCTGGGGCGCGGCCTTGCTCGGCTTTTCTGGCGTCCTGCTCATCGCCCGGCCCGGCGGCGGGCTCGATCCGCTCGGCGTCGTCTTCGTGCTGGGCAATGTGGTCCTCGCCACCGCATATAACCTGCTCTCGCGGGTCTTGGCGCATACCGAGCGCACCATGGCCATGTTGTTCTATTCCGCCCTGGTGGGCGCCATCGGCTTCGGCATCTTCCTGCCCTGGACGCTGCATGGCGCCGCGCCGACCCTGCTGCAAATCGTGCTGTTCGTCGGCCTCGGCGTCTCCGCCTGGCTCGGGCATTACCTGTTCACCCTGTCCTATCGCTATGCGCCGGCGGCGCTCGTCGCCCCGATGACCTATATGCACCTGGTCTGGGCCGGGATTTTCGGCTGGCTGGTTTTCGGCCATGCGCCCGAACCCATCACCCTGGGCGGCATGGGCCTCGTGGCACTGGCCGGCATCATCAGCGCCATCCGCCGCCCCCGCCGGGGCCAGCGTCCCGCCCAGCTCGCCGCCGAAGACGGCACCACCGAACGGGCCGGTTAGCCACCCAGCTTGCGCGCCATTTCCAGTGCATAATAGGTCAGCACCCCATTGGCCCCGGCGCGCTTGAAGGCCCAGAGGCTTTCCAGCACCGCCGCGTCGCGGTCGATCGCTCCGGCCGCCCCGGCCATCTCGATCATCGCGTATTCGCCGCTCACCTGATAGGCATAGAGCGGCACGTCGAACGCATCGCGGGCGCGCCGCACCACGTCGAGATAGGGCAGGCCGGGCTTGACCATGACGCTGTCGGCGCCCTCGGCAATATCCTGCTCGATCTCGCGCAGTGCCTCGTCGGCATTGGCGTAATCCATCTGATAGGTGCGCTTGTCGCCCTTGAGCCGGCTGCCCGAACCCACCGCCTCGCGGAACGGCCCATAGAAGCACGACGCATATTTCGCCGCATAGGACATGATCTGCACGTGGTCGAATCCCTCGGCGTCGAGCGCCGCCCGGATCGCCGCCACCCGCCCATCCATCATGTCCGATGGCGCGATGATGTCGGCGCCGGCCCGCGCCTGCGCCAATGCCGATTTGACCATCACCGCGACGGTCTCGTCATTGAGGATTTCCCCGTCCCGCACCAGCCCGTCCTGGCCGTCGCTCGAATATTCATCCAGCGCCACGTCGGCGATCAGCCCGATATCGGGCACCGCCTCCTTGATGGCTCGCAGCGCCTTGCACATCAGATTGTCCGGATTATAGGCTTCCGCCGCATTCTCGCTGCGCAGGTGATCGGGCGTATTGGGAAAGATCGCCAGCGCCGGAATGCCTGCATCCCGGGCCTCCCTGGCCGCCGCGACCATCAGGTCGACCGATAGCCGCTCAACCCCCGGCATGGTCTTGATACCGGTTCGCTCGTTTTTGCCCTCGATGACGAAGAGCGGCCAGATCAGGTCCCGCGGCAACAATTCCGTCTCGCGCACCATGGCCCGGCTCCATGCCGTCGCCCGCATGCGCCGCAAGCGCCGCCCCGCCAGAAAAGACATATCGTGCTTGGGCCAGTCGTCACTCATGGGGCATCTCCTTGTCGGCCCTGATTAACAGCCAGGGCCGTCCCATCCAAGGCAAAGCTTGTCGCAGTGCCTTCGCCGTATTATCAACCCGCATGCTCTTTCAGACGCCCGGTCTCGCCCTCTATATCCGCATCGTCGCCGTTCTGGCCCTATTGCTTGGCCTCAACGACGCCACGCGCCTGCTTGGCGTCAATATGGGCGCGACCAGCCCGATCGCTGCCATGGGCTTGTCCGCCTTCATCTATCTGGGCGTCTTCTCGCTGGTCCGCCTGTTCGCGGCGGTGGGGCTGTGGATCAAGGCCTCTTGGGGCGCCGTGCTGCTCGTTGGCGCCACCGCCATCGAGCTGGGCCTCTATGTCACCGGCCATCCCGATATCCGGCTGACGGCTATCGGCTTCGCGCTGCGCCTCATCCTGCTCGCCTCCATCGTCCTCATCTTCGGGCTGAGCCTGCGTTTCAGCCGCGCCCAGGCCGATTGAACCCCCGTGGCTCCGCGCCGGGCAGGGCGGGCATAAGGGTCTTCACACCTTGGAAAGGTTACAATTCTCTGACCCGGTGTAAGGCCCCATTAAGCCAAATTCTCATTGCTTTCCAGTAAGATAGTTTTAAGCGTATGGCTTAGGGCGATCTTAGTCGGGTGGTCGTAGTTTGGCCTCATGAGATGCGAAAAATCGCACGCAGGTTTTTACAGTGAGGCACAAATGGCAATGAAATCGAACGCGGCCGAGGCGCTTACTCCGGAACGTAGCGAAGGGCTGAAGCCACTCTATCTCGAAGCGGTTTCCCGGGTGGAACGCCTGCATCGTCGTCTGCTCGACCTGATCAAGGACGAGTTCGACCGCATGGGCTGGGATGACATCAATCCCGTCCAGGCCCTGCTGATGTTCAACATTGGCGATGCGGAGCTGACCGCCGGGGAACTGCGTTCGCGGGGCTATTACCTGGGCTCCAACGTCTCCTACAATCTCAAGAAGCTGGTCGAGACCGGTTATATCTTCCAGGAGCGTTCGCGCACCGACCGCCGTTCGGTCCGCATTCGCCTGACGCCCAAGGGCGAGGAAGTGGCCGAGGTCATCGACGAACTTTATGATCGTCACCTGAAATCCATCGACAAGGTCGGCGGCCTGGGCGACGCGGAATTCGACGGCCTCAACAAGGCGCTCGCCCGTCTGGAGCGCTTCTGGGTCGACCAGATTCTCTACAAGCTCTGAGCGGAGCCGGATGGCACCGATATTCGGCAAGTGGTGGCGTGTTGCCTCCATGCCACAATTGCTGACAAGCGCCGGCCTTTGGGCCGGCGTTTCTTATTTGTGCCGCAAATTTCCGGCAGCGCCGTTACGTGGTTTGAAACCATTGCCTGCCAGAAGGTGATGACATCTCCCGAACCTTTCACAAGACGTTGACCATGATTGTGAGTGCCGGTTCGGAATGCTATCGCCCGCTCTGTTGCGGATGGTCTTTTGGGTGACTGAATGCGGTTGAACAGACGTAACTTTATCCGGTCCATGGCTGCTGCCGGGGCCTCTGCGGCCTTCCCGGTCATGGCGCAGGAATCGCTCACCGACATGTTCTCGCGCAATAGCGTGCTGCGCAGCGCCGATCCGTCGGGCAATACCGCCGCCGCCGCGGCGCTGATCGCCACCAATGAGCCGATCCTGTCCTATGACACGCTCTACAATCTGCAATTGGCGATTTCCCAATATGAGCCCTTCGTCGCCGCCGGCGGCTGGGAAGAGGTGCCCCAGCGCGCCTTCAAGCTCAATCTGGGCAAGGCTGACGCCGCCGTGGTCCAGCTCAAGCGGCGCCTGATTTCCTCCGGCGATATGCCGCTGGTCGAATTTGCCAGCGATATGTTCGACGCCGATACCGACCGTGCCGTCCGGGTGTTCCAGGCTCGCCATGGCCTGGTCGTCAATGGCTGGGTCGACGAGGCGACCTGGTACGCGCTCAACGTTCCCGCCGCCACCCGCCTGCAACAGCTCTACCTCAATTATACCCGCGTCCAGCAGATGGCGCCGCAGCTCACCGAGCGCTATGTCGTGGTCAATATCCCCGCCGCGACCATCGAGGCCGTTGGCGGCTCCATGGTCGAGCAGCGCCACACAGCCGTGGTCGGCCGGGTCGAGCGCGCCACCCCGATCCTGGCCAGCAAGATTCACCAGATCAACTTTAACCCTTACTGGCACGTGCCCAAATCGCTGGTCCGGCAGGACCTGACCAAGTACATGCTGGAAAACCCCGACTACCTCGCCGAGCAGAATATCTTCATCTACGATGGCAGCGGCAATACGATCGATCCGGCGACAATCGACTGGGCCAACATCACCGATGCCCAGGTGAATTACATGTATCGGCAGGAGCCCGGCGCCGAAAATTCGATGGGCCATTGCAAGATCAATTTCTACAACAAGCACGACGTCTATCTGCACGACACGCCGGGCAAGGCCCTGTTCGGCGAAAACGCCCGCTTCCATTCCTCCGGCTGCGTCCGCGTCGAAGGCGTCAGCGACCTGGTCACCTGGCTGCTGCGCGACAATGGCGACTGGGATCGCGGCCGGGTCGATCAGACCTTCGGCTCGCTCCAGCGCCTTGACGTCAGCCTCAAGTCGCAGGTGCCGATCCACACCACCTACATCACCGCCTGGGCCAACAAGCAGGGCATTGTCAGTTTCCGCGATGACGTCTACCAGTTCGACGAACAGGGCAAGATCACCTTCGAAGGCTGAGCGGCATGACCGCAACCTGGGCCGCTGGCTCCGTCCACATCGCCTCTTTCCCCAATCGGCCCCTTTTCTCCCAGCCCCCTCTCCGAGCGTGAGGCCCTTCGCTCCCTCCCCCTTGAGGGGAGGGCCGGGGAGGGGGTGCTGCGGTTCCTACACATCCGGTAGCCTCGCTCTCGCTCCGACATCCCCACTATCCCTCCGTTCAAGAGCCTGCGTTTGGAAGCGCGAAAGCGGTACCCAAAGGGAGGAAAGCGCAGGGCCAAAAATCCGGCCCTGGCACGCTTTTCGCTCCCATCCCTTCCCGCCCCGGTCATAATCGGCTAGCCTCTTGCGCGGAGGCCCCATGACCAAAGGCGCAGTCCTGTTCGAATTCGTCCAGATCGGCCAACAGATGCGCGTCGCCGCCATCGATGAGGCGACTGGCACCGAAGTCATCGTCATCGCCCCCGTCAACGCCGCCCGCAGCCATATGCAGCGGCTCGCCCTCGCCAAGCTTCAGCGCAAGCTCAACCGCCCCGCGCCCCCCTCGCCGCCAGGCCCGAAATACGCCTGATCCTCCAATTTCGTCGACGTCACCCCCGCGAGGAGCGGGGCTGCCGTTTCCACGCCGGGGCATGGCCTGCGGCTTCCCATGAATACGGCCCCCCAATCCACCCCCCCCCCTTTCCCTCCGCGCCATTCTGCGCCATAACAGGCCCGTTCGCGCGACTGGCGAGAAAAGATGGGGAACCATCGGGGAACGCGAACCTTGTAGAGCCGCTCGCCTGGGCACCCATCCGCAATTCAGGGGAGCCCCATGAAATCAGTTCACTCCGCCCGGCCTTGGAATCGCGCTTCGCGCCGTGATAAGAGCGCCGTCATGCCCATCCGTTTCGTCTCTTGCGAGGTCATTGTCCCATGAGCGCCGCAACCTCCCCCTCGCTCTTTCCGCAATTTTTCTCCAATTCCCTTGCCCAGACCGATCCCGAGATCGCCGAGGCCATCGACCTCGAACTCGGCCGCCAGCAGCATGAAATCGAGCTGATCGCCTCGGAGAACATCGTCTCCCGCGCCGTCTTGGAAGCGCAGGGCTCGATCATGACCAACAAATATGCCGAGGGTTATCCGGGCAAGCGCTATTATGGCGGCTGCCAATATGTGGACATTGCCGAAAACCTCGCCATCGAACGCGCCAAGCAGCTTTTCGGCGCCGGTTTCGCCAATGTGCAGCCCAATTCCGGCTCGCAGATGAACCAGGCCGTTTTCCTGGCGCTGCTCCAGCCCGGCGACACCTTCATGGGGCTCGATCTCAATTCCGGCGGTCACCTGACCCACGGCTCGCCAGTCAACATGTCCGGCAAGTGGTTCAATGTCGTCTCCTATGGCGTTCGCCAGGACGATCACCTGCTCGATATGGACGAGGTCGAGCGCCTGGCGCAGGAGCACAAGCCCAAGCTGATCCTGGCCGGGGGAACGGCCTATTCCCGCCTGTGGGACTGGAAGCGCTTCCGCGAGATCGCCGATTCCATCGGCGCCTATCTCATGGTCGACATGGCCCATATTGCCGGCCTGGTCGCTGGCGGCGTACATCCCTCGCCGGTGCCCCACGCCCATGTCACCACCACCACCACCCATAAAAGCCTGCGCGGCCCCCGCGGCGGCATGATCCTCACCAATGACGAGGCCATCGCCAAGAAGATCAATTCGGCGGTTTTCCCCGGTCTCCAGGGCGGCCCGCTCATGCATGTCATCGCCGCCAAGGCCGTGGCCTTCAAGGAAGCCTTGCAGCCCGAGTTCAAGGCCTATGCCCGCCAGGTCGTCGACAATGCCCGCGCCCTGGCTGAAACCCTCAAATCGCAGGGTCTCGCCGTTATCTCGGGCGGCACCGACAACCATTTGATGCTGGTCGACCTCCGCCCCAAAAACGCCACCGGCAAGCGCGCCGAGCAGGGCCTGGGCCGCGCCTTCATCACCTGTAACAAGAACGGCATTCCCTTCGATCCGGAAAAGCCCTTCGTCACCTCCGGCATTCGCCTCGGCACCCCCGCCGGCACCACGCGCGGCTTCGGCGTCGCCGAATTCCAGGAGATCGGTGCGCTGATCGTGGAAGTGCTGGACGGCCTGCGCGAGGCCAATTCCGACGAAGGTAACGCTGTGGTTGAAGCCGCCGTGCGCGAAAAGGTGAAGGCGCTGACCGCGCGCTTCCCCATCTATGGGTGAACTGGCGGCCATGAGGGCGTGTTCCGCGTGAACGCGCCCGGCCATCACCACCACCGGGTCATTCCCGCGAAAGCGGGTTTCAACCCGATAACGCCGCTTAAAGAGGGCTTTTTCTGATGCGCTGCCCCTATTGCGGCAATGACGACACCCAGGTGAAGGATAGCCGCCCGACCGAAGATTCGGGCGCTATCCGCCGCCGCCGCGTGTGCAATGCCTGCGGCGGCCGTTTCACCACTTTCGAGCGTGTGCAATTGCGCGACCTCACCGTGGTGAAAAAGACCGGTCGCAAGGTCCCCTTCGATCGGGAAAAGCTGGCCCGCTCGGTCAATACCGCCTTGCGCAAGCGTTCGGTCGATCCCGAACGCGTCGAGCGCATGATTTCCGGCATTGTCAGGCAGTTGGAAAGCCTGGGAGACGTGGAAGTCACCTCCGACCAGATCGGCGAATATGTCATGGAAGGGCTCAAGGGGCTCGATGACGTCGCCTTCGTCCGTTTTGCCAGCGTTTACAAGAACTTCTCCGCCGCCGACGATTTTCGTTCCTTCCTCGCCGAACTGGCGGAGGATCAGCGGGACATAAAGGGCGAGGACGATTGATCCCCGCGCCGGCTCCTTTGGAAGCATTCATTCATCGCGGCCGCAGCCTTTGCTGCCGCCTCGCGCCGATATGGGTTATGATCGCGCCAATCGCTTCGGTTGACGGAGATTGACCATGGATTCCTACGGTGTGCGTTTCCCGGTGCCCGAGGGCGCGGGCAGGGGGCTGCATTTCCTCATTGTCGAGGGCAGGGCCTATCCCGATATCGCCGATGAGATGAAGCGTGGCGCCATCGCCGCGCTCGAAACCGCCGGCGCCAGTCATGAAATCATCGCCGTGCCGGGCGCGATGGAAGTGCCCGTCGCCATCGCCATGGCGCTCGAAACCGACAATTATGACGGTTTCGTCGCCCTGGGCTGCGTCATTCGCGGCCAGACCAACCATTATGTCGGCGTCGCCAGCCAAAGCATCCGCGCTTTGGCGGAACTGGCCGTGGTCGATGCGCTGCCCCTCGGCATCGGCATTCTCACCGTCGACAACGAGGCCCAGGCATTGATCCGGGCCAATGTAAACGGGCAGGACCGGGGAGGAGACGCCGCGCGCGCCGCCCTTGTCCTGGCCGGCATAAAAGCGAAGCTCACTTGAGCGCTTTTTGGTAAAGCGCGACTATAACAGGCCCCAGATGACTGAATATCCGAAACGCGACACCATCACTCCCCGCGCCGCCAATCAGCGCGGCGCCGCGCGCCTCGCCGCCGTGCAGGCGCTCTATCAGATGGATGTGGGCCGCGCTTCCCTCGAAGACACGCTGGCCCAGTTCGGTGCCTTCCATCTCGGCCGCGAGATCGAGGGCGAGCAATATCTGCCCGCCGACGCCGATTTCTTCCGCCAGATCGTCACCGGCGTCGCCAAGCACCAATTGCAGATCGATCCTTCCGTCGACAAGGCCCTGGCCGAAGGCTGGCCCATCGAGCGCGTCGATGCCACGCTCCGCGCTATCCTGCGCGCCGCCGCCTTCGAATTGCTGCGCCGCAAGGACATCCCCGCCCGGGTCGTCATCTCCGAATATGTCGACGTCGCCCGCGCCTTCTACGAAGACGACGCCTCCGGCCTCGTCAACGGCGCCCTCGACGCCATCGCCCGCAGCGCTGGTATCGACCTGGCCTGAAACGGTCCGGTCTCTTCCAATTGCCAGCAGCGCCAGCGGCTCCTTCTCTCCCCCCTCAAGGGAAGGGGGTCAAAGGAGTCAAAAAAGCCCCGGCACTCGGCCGGGGCTTTGAATTCTGTAACTTGCGATCCGATCAGAACGATTCGAGGATCGACTCGATGAAGGTCTTGTCCTGGCCGAAGGATGGCGTGCGGCGCGTTTCGACATTGATCGGGCGGCCGTCCTCGAGCGAATAGACCGCCCGCTCGGTCACCTTTTTGTTCTTGTCGAAATACACTGCCAGCACCGTGCGTTCCTGGATCATGGTCAGGCCGAACGCCGTCTGGTTCACCTTGGTCTCGACGTAATACCAGGCGGTCTGGTCGCCGAACGTATTGGTCGATTGCGGCGAGCCGAGCACCATCTGCACCAATTGCTGGCTCTGGCCGGGGCGGATCTGCTGCAAGGCGGATGCGGGAATTTCATAGCCCTGGGTGCGCTTGGAGACGAGCGACGTGCTGCTGGTGCAGCCGGCGAGCGCAATTGCCAGGACAGCAGCGGCGACGGAGGCTTTGGCAAGACGCAGGGGCATGAATTTGACTTTCCCGATGGCTCTCGACTATAGGCGTGACAACAAGGCGCGGGCCCATTGCTCGCCGGAATGTGTAGCGGTCAACTGAGCCGTCTGGCAAGCTGGCATTGATCCGGCATCCAATTCCGACCGTGTTTGACCGATACCGACGCTGAGTGCAATCCCCATGATATTGTCTTTGTTTCGCAAGAACAGTGCCACAGAGCCGGTTTATGCCGTCTATAATTCCATTGTGGCGCAATCCCGGCAGCCGGTGTTTTATGCGGATTGGGGCGTCCCGGACACGGTGACCGGCCGCTTCGACATGATCAGCCTGCATATGGCGCTGTTATTCCGCCGCCTGCGGCAGGAGCCGGGCGGCGCCAAGCAATTCAGCCAGGCGGTGTTCGACTTGTTCTTTAAGGACATGGACCGCTCGCTGCGCGAAATGGGCGCGGGAGACATGGGCGTCCCCAAGAAGATCCAGAAAATGGGCAATATCTTCTTCGGCCTGCTCGCCGCCCTCAACGAGGCGCTGGACCGCGGCGATCCCGAGGCCCTCGCAACCGTCATCTCCCGCAATATTTTCGACGGCGCCGACAGCCCCGATGTCCGGGCTTTGGCGGCCTATGTGCTGGAGCATGACGCGGCGCTCGCCGCCCAGCCGGCGCAAGCCATCATGGGCGGGAATGTCCATTTCGAGGCCGTCGCGTGAGCCGCGCCGAGCCGCCGATTTTCGATGCCGTCGTGCGCATCGACAAGCTCCCCGCCGGCGGCCGTTCCGTCGATGTCGACGCCGATGCCGATAGCCGCGCCGCCATTGCCGCCGCGCTGAACATCCTTGCGGTCGACCGCTTCACGGCACGGCTCACCATCGTTCCCCTGCGCGGCGGCCTGCGCGCCCAGGGCCATCTCGATGCCGAAATCGCCCAGGCCTCGGTGGTCAGCTTCGAACCGGTGCCCGCGACCATTTCCGAGCCCATAGACCGCATCTTCCTGCCGGCGCCGCGCGACAACCCGGCGCCGGGCAGCGAGAGCTTCATCGACCTTGAAGATGACGATTTTCCCGATCATATCGATGGCCCGGAGGTTGACCTCAGCGCCCTGCTGCTGGAAACCCTCGCCCTGGCGCTCGATCCCTATCCCCGCAAGGACAGCGAGTCGCTGGACAGTCTGGGCCTGGTCCGGGACCAGCCGGATGCGGGGCCCTTCGCCAAGCTGGCCGGGCTCAAGCGCAATGATGGCGAAACCGACTGACGCTACGGGGCTTGCACCGACTCGATGATGGGATATGTTTGCTGGTCTGCCCTGAGGGGCCGAAAAACGGGCTGAAATGACCGATTCAATAACGATTTCCGTGGATGCCATGGGTGGCGACAACGCTCCCCGCGCCGTGATCCACGGGGCCCATATGGCCCTCAAGGAGCGCAAGAACACGCGTTTCATCTTTCATGGCATCGCGGGCGCGATCGAGCCATTGCTGGAAGAATTTCCGGCGCTCAAGCCCGTCTCCCAGATTCGCCATTGCGAGACCGTCATCGCCATGGACGAAAAGCCCAGCCAGGCCCTGCGCAAGGGCAAGGGCACGTCCTCGATGTGGATGGCGATCGAGGCGGTGAAGAACCGGGAGGCCGATGTCGCCATTTCCGGCGGCAATACCGGCGCCCTCATGGCCATGGCCACTTTCTGCCTGCGCCCGATGGATGGCATTTCCCGTCCCGGCATCGCCGCCATCTGGCCCACCCAGCGCTCGGATATCATCGTCCTCGACATGGGCGCCACCATCGGCGCCGATTCGCAGCAGCTCGTCGATTACGCCATTCTCGGCTCGGCGCTGGCCCGCTCGCTCTTCGACTCCGATTCGCCTTCGGTCGGCCTGCTCAATGTCGGCACCGAGGAGGTGAAGGGCCTCGAATCGATCAAGGAGGCCGGCCGCATTCTCTCCCAGGCCAGCGGCTCCGGCTTCACCTATCACGGCTTTGTCGAAGGCGACGATATCGGCAAGGGCACCGTCGATGTGGTCGTCACCGAAGGTTTCGTCGGCAATATCGCCCTCAAGACCGCCGAGGGCACCGCCAGGCAGGTGAGCTCCTATCTTCGCAGTGCCCTCAAGGCCAATCTGATGAGCCGCATCGGCGCGCTGTTCGCCGCCTCCGCCCTCAACGCCCTGCGCCGCAAGATGGACCCGCGCACCGTCAATGGCGGCGTGTTCATGGGCCTTAACGGCATCGTCATCAAATCCCATGGCGGCACCGACGAGATCGGCTACAAGAGCGCCCTGGGCCTGGCCTACGAAATGGCTCGCAGCCGGCTGATCGACAAGGTCGGCGATACAATGCAACGCTTCCCCATTCACAAGGCGGGCTCGCAAGAGCCTTCCGATACCGAGGCCAATTCGGCGTGACCACCATCCGCTCCGTTATCAAAGGTGTCGGCAGCTATTTGCCGGCCACGATCCTCAGCAACGAAGACCTGGCCAAAACCGTCGACACCTCCGACGAATGGATTCAGCAGCGCGTCGGCATCAGGCAGCGCCACATCGCCGCCGAGGGCGAATTCACGTCCGACCTCGCCGTCGCCGCCGCCCGCGCCGCTCTCGACGATGCCGGCCTCGGCGTCGCCGATATCGACCTGGTCATCGTCGCCACCACCACGCCGGATTACACCTTTCCATCGGCTGCCGCCCTGGTGCAGATGAAGCTGGACATGCATCACGGCTTCGCCTTCGACATTCAGGCGGTGTGCTCCGGCTTCGTCTATGCCGTCACCACCGCCGACACCTATATCAAGAGCGGCCTGGCCCGCCGGGTGCTGGTCATCGGCGCCGAGACCTTTTCCCGCCTGCTCGACTGGACCGACCGCACCACTTGCGTGCTGTTCGGCGACGGCGCTGGCGCCGTCGTCATCGAGCGGCTCGAACTGGCCGAGGGCGAGCCCGAGCGCGGTGTCCTCTCATCGGCCCTGCGGTCCGATG
Organism: Devosia sp. YIM 151766; assembly: GCF_030285925.1. Classification (NCBI taxonomy): domain Bacteria; kingdom Pseudomonadati; phylum Pseudomonadota; class Alphaproteobacteria; order Hyphomicrobiales; family Devosiaceae; genus Devosia; species Devosia sp. YIM 151766. Next base: position 1,169,194 of record NZ_CP127251.1, read on the forward strand.
GCCGCCATTGGGACAAGCTCTATGTCGATGGCGGTCCCTCCACCACCGGCACCACCGGCCATGTCCGGATGCAGGGCGCGGAAGTGTTCCGCCATGCCGTCGGCAAGATCACCGACGTGGTCTATGCCAGCCTGGAGCAGGCCGGCTATTCGGTGGACGATCTCGACTGGTTCGTGCCGCATCAGGCCAATAAGCGCATTATCGACGGGGCCGGCGCCAAGCTCGGCCTGCCGCCCGAAAAGGTCGTGGTCACGGTCGATGTCCATGCCAATACCTCCGCCGCCTCGATACCGCTGGCGCTCAGCGCCGCGACGGCGGATGGCCGCATCAAACCCGGCGATCTGGTCATGCTCGAAGCCATGGGCGGCGGCTTTACCTGGGGCGCGTGCCTCATTCGCTGGTAAGGCTCTCCTGCACATTGACCTCAAGCGTTTCAAGGCGTTAGTGTCTTTGCTGGGTTGAGGAACCCGGCGTCGCGGTAATCGCCGCAGAGCCAAGGCGGCGCCGTTCTGGGAAAGAATTTCCCTATCATCAGGTAAGGCACGGATGCGTGTCCTTGCCGGGCAGGGCAAGCTTGACCATGGCAAAACGGGGGTGCGAATGACGCAGAAAACGGTAACGCGGGCCGATCTGGCGGAGGCGGTTTATGGTTCGGTTGGCCTGTCGCGGACCGAATCGGCTGAATTGGTCGAGCGGGTGCTGGAACTGATTTCCGACGCCTTGGTGGAGGGCGCCAATGTGAAGCTCTCCTCTTTCGGTTCCTTCCAGGTCCGCTCCAAGAACGAGCGCATCGGGCGCAATCCCAAGACCGGCGAGGAAGTGCCGATCCTGCCCCGGCAGGTTCTTGTGTTCAAACCCTCCAATGTGTTGAAGTCCAAGATTAACAAGTCTATGGTCGGCGCTGGAAAGTAAGGCTTTCCAGCCAAGGCATCGGGCCTGGAAAGTGCCCGGCTTTGTGGGCGAAGCCGATGCGCAAACAACCGGACGCGCGACCCTGGGATCGTCTGGCGTTCGGGGGGAGACCGTGGTTTGGAGAAATCGCCGGACGCCTTCCGCACCATTTCGGAAGCCGCTGAGGAGCTCGATCTTCCTCAGCACGTTCTGCGTTTCTGGGAAACCCGCTTCGCCAATATCAAGCCGCTGAAACGCGGCGGCGGCCGTCGCTATTATCGGCCCGAAGACGTGATGCTGCTGCGCGGCATCCGCCACCTGCTCTACGATCAGGGTTTCACCATCAAGGGCGTCCAGCGCATCCTCAAGGATCAGGGCGCGCGCTATGTCATCGCCGTGGGCGAGGGCAAGGGGCTGGATGAAATCCTGCCCATGATCGAAGAGGCCGAGGCCGCCAGCGACGAAGCCGAACTCGAAGAAGCCGCCTTGCTCGCCAGCCCCGCCCTCGACCAGGAAGCGCGCGACAAGCTCTCCGACGTCCTGCGCGAACTGCTCGAATGCAAGCGCCTGCTGGAACGTGCCCGCGAGCATTGAGCCTGGCCGCGACCGCGTTTTTACCCCTTCCCGCCCGTCGAAACATCCGCCGCCAAACAACCCTGGGCCGAGCGCAGCCATGGTTCTATCGACCTCGTCCTTCGACAGGCTCAGGATGAGGTCTTCGAGGGATAGGGCCTCTCATAGACCTCATGGTGAGCCTGTCGAACCACGAGGTCGCTGCCCCCAAGCTACCAATCCGAGCCTGACCGAGCCTGTCCCGCTGATTCACACCATCCACCCCCATCATTGGAATTCTCATTCCAAAACCACCGGAAATCGTCTATCCATTCCACCATAATTCCGGCCGGCTCATTCCCGGCCCAGATGGGTGGAGTTTCTCGAAAATGACAGTTCGTTTCGGTCTTCTCGGCGCCGGCCGTATCGGCAAGGTTCACGCCCGGGCGGTGACCGCCAATTCCAAGGCCCGGCTGGTTGCCGTCGCCGATGCCATGGCCGAGGCCGCCACCGCTCTCGCCGATCAATATGGCGCCGAAGTCCGCACCATCGACGCCATTCTCTCCGCCAGCGATATCGACGCGGTCGTCATCTGCACCCCCACCGATACCCATGCCGACCTCATCGAGCGCTTCGCCCGTGCCGGCAAGGCGGTCTTCTGCGAAAAGCCCATCGATCTCGATGTCGAGCGGGTAAAGGCCTGTCTCAAGGTCGTCGACGAAGCCGCCGCCACCCTCATGGTCGGTTTCAACCGCCGCTTCGATCCGCATTTCCAGGCGATCAAGGCCGCCATTGCCGAAGGGCAAATCGGCGAGGTCGAAATGATCACCATCGTCTCGCGCGATCCCGGCGCGCCGCCGCTGGATTACATCAGGCGGTCCGGCGGCATTTTCCGCGACATGACCATTCACGATTTCGACATGGCCCGCTTCCTGCTCGGCGAGGAGATCGACACCGTCTCCGCCCAGGCCTCCGTCCTGGTGGACCCGGCCATCGGCGCCGCCGGCGATTATGACAGCGCCTCGCTTATGCTCTCCACCGCCTCGGGCAAGCACGCCACCATTTCCAATTCGCGCCGCGCCACCTATGGCTATGACCAGCGCATCGAGGTGCATGGCTCGAAGGGCGCTATCGCCGCCGAAAACCAGCGTCCGGTCTCCATCGAGATCGCCAATGCCGAGGGCTATACCCGTCCGCCGCTGCACGATTTCTTCATGACCCGCTATACCGAGGCCTATGCCCGCGAAATCAGCGCCTTCATCGATTGTGTTGAATCGAAATCTCCGGCCACGCCCAGCGGCGCTGACGGCCTCGTCGCCCTGGCGCTGGCCGACGCGGCGCTCAAATCGGTCAAGCAGGGCAGGGCGGTCAAGGTCAGCGAGATCTTGGGTCCGCTGGCCGACAAATCGGTGTTCCAGGGCCGCTGAGCCCCGCACCCGCCGTCACAAAGACCTCATGGTGAGCTTGTCGAACCATGGGGTCGCGGCCGCTATTCCAGCATCCATTCATGCTCGGGCGCATTGTGGAATTTCCACACCCGCTTCGGCCCGGCCATGACATTGAGATAATAGAGGTCATAGCCCGCCGTCGTCGCCACCGGATGATAGCCGCGCGGCACCAGCGTCACGTCGCCATCCTCCACCGCCATGGCCTCGTCGAGGCTCCGGTCGTCGGTATAGACCCGCTGGAAGGCAAAGCCCTGCGGCGGGTTCATGCGGTGATAATAGGTCTCTTCCAGCTGGCTTTCATGCGGAAGATTGTCCTGGTCATGCTTGTGTGGCGGATAGGAGGAGGTATTGCCCTCGGGGGTGATCACCTCCACCACCAGCAGCGCATGGGCCGAGGCGTCGTCCTCCGGCATGATATTATAGACATGGCGCACATTGGCGCCCTTGCCGCGGCTGATGCGCTGATGGGTGCCCGGCGGAATGACCTTGGCAGCGAAATCCCCGCCGCCCGGGGCCGAGCATATTGCCAGTTCCAGCTCGGTCGTCGCGTCCACGGCCCAATGCCGCCCCGCCGGCACATAAAGCGCCCAGGGCGCGCCCTCGAACGGGCCCATGCGCTCGCCCAGTTCGCCGAAATCCTCGCCATCCACGGCAAAGCGCCCCTTGCCGCCGACCAGCACCAGGCAGACCTCGCGCTCGCCCGTCGCCTCGCCATAGGCCTCGCCCGGCGCCAGCTTGTGCAGGCCGAAGCCCACATGCGTCCAGCCGGCGCTCTCCGGCGTTACCTCATGGATCTTGCCGGTCTTGTTCGTCGCTCGGACGAGGAGGGGGGATTTGCCCATCGGAATTCTCCTTGGGGAAGGCATAGAAGAAATTATAGAGCGCATAGGCCAGGGCCGCGCCCACGAGGATCATCCATAGCTGCTCGCCGGTGAACAATACTTCCCAGACCAGCCACGCCGCCAGAAACAGCACCACGGCCACCCGCCGCCACAGCGGCCGGAACCAGTTCAGGTCGTTTTGCTTGAGCGCCATGCCGCTTCCTCGCTTGATTCAATGCGCCAGATATCTAGCACAGCCCCTTCAAAAGACTCAGTCTTTTGGGAATCCCTGCGTCTCGACCTCGTAGCCGGCTGCATTCATCACCCGCATCAATTCGGCATGGCCCACCTGCGCCATTTTCAGCGGCGGGTTCTGCACCGGGTCCTGCTCGGCCTCGACCACGAACCAGCCCTCATAGCCATGATCGGCGAGGCGCTGCACGATAGCCTCGAAATCCAGCGAGCCGTCGCCCGGCACCGTGAAGGCGCCCAAAGCCACCGCGTCGAGGAAACTCTGCCGGGTCCGGTCCAGCCCGTCGACCACCGCGCGGCGAATATCCTTCACATGCACATGGTTGATGCGGCCATGGTGCTTGTCGATGGCCCGCAATACCTCGCCGCCGGCAAAGGCCAGGTGCCCGGCATCGAGCAGCAGCGGAATCCCCGCCCCGGAATAGCGCATGAACGCATCCAGCTCCGGCTCCGTCTCCACCACCGCCCCCATATGATGGTGATAGGATAGCGGCATGCCCTGTTCGGCACACCATTCGCCGAATGCCGTCACCTTGCGCGCATAGGCTTTCATCTCGTCGTCGGACAGCCTGGGCTTCTGCGCCAGCGGCACGTCGCGCCTGCCTTGGATCGAGCGGCCCACCTCGCCATAGACGATGCAGGGCGCGTCCACCGCCTTGAACAGCGCGATCATCGGCGCGATGCGATCCTGGTTGACGGCAAGATCCTCGTCCACCAGCGTCCCGGAAAACCAGCCGCCGCACAGCGTCACGTCCGCCGCCTTGAGAATGGGCAGCATCACCTCCGGATCGTCCGGAAACCGCCGCCCCTTCTCCATGCCGGTAAAGCCGGCCGAGCGCGATTGCCGCAAACATTCCTCCAGCGACACGTCATCGCTCAATTCCACCAGATCGTCGTTCCACCACGCAATGGGCGACATGCCGAGTTTGGCTTTCATCCTCTATTCTCCCGCCTTGGATGCTGAGGGGTCACCCCGCCCGCTGCGCCTTCAGCGCCTTCACATAGGCCTCCCGCGCCGCATTGACGCTCGGCCGCTCGCTCACTTCCGGCACCGCCACGTCCCACCAATGCCCGCCGGCCTCGGTGGTGATCAGCGGGTCGGTGTCGATGACGAAGACATGCACGCCGGCCGCGCCCTCGCTGTCGGCCAGAGCGGCTTCCAGCTCCGCCAGGGACGCCACCTTCTTCGCCTTGGCCCCCATGGCGGCGGCATGGGCCGCGAAATCCACATTGGGCATATCCATGTGATAGGTGTCGCGGAACAGATTGTTGAAATTCGCTCCCCCGGTGGCCATTTGCAGCCGGTTGATGCAGCCGAACCCGGCATTGTCCAGCACCACCACGGTGAGCCTCACCCCCATCATCACCGCCGAGACGATCTCCGAATTCATCATCAGATAGGAGCCGTCGCCCACCATCACCACCACGTCCTGGTCGGGCCGGGCAATGGCCACGCCGAGGCCCCCGGCGATCTCGTAGCCCATGGTGGAGAAGCCGTAATCGAGGTGATAGGAACCCGGCCCATCGGCCCGCCACAGCTTGTGCAATTCGCCCGGCAAGCCGCCCGAAGCGCAGACCAGGACCGCCTTGCCGCGCCCGCGCTGCACCGCCCCAATCACCTGCGCGTCCGAGGGCAGTTCCACATTGGTGGCGGCCCGCGCCGCGTCGGCGTCCTTGAGCCAATCTTCCTTTGCCTGCAAGGCCTTACCGGTCCAGGCGGAATCAACCTGCCAGCCCATCAGCGCCGCATCCAGCGCTTCGAGCCCCACCCGCGCATCGGCCAGTAGCGGCATGGCATTGTGCTTGTGCGCGTCGAAAACCTGCACATTGAGCCCGATGATCTTGAGGTCTTCGTTCTTGAACAGCGCCCAGGAGCCGGTGGTGAAATCCTGCAATCGCGAGCCGATGGCCAGCACCACGTCCGCTTCTTCCGCCAGCACATTCGATGCCGAAGTGCCGGTCACCCCGACGCTGCCCATATTGAGCTCATGGTCGTGGGGCAGGGAGGACTTGCCCGCCTGCGTTTCCATCACCGGAATGCCGTGTTCCTCGGCAAAGGCCGCGAGGCTATCCGAGGCCTCGGAATATAGCACGCCGCCGCCGGCGATGATCACCGGCTTCCGGGACAGTTTCAGCGCCGCCGCCGCTTCGGCGAATTCGTCGGCATCGGGCATGATCCGGCGCGGCACCCACACCTTTTCGGCAAAAAAGCTCTCGGGATAATCATAGGCTTCCGCCTGCGTGTCCTGGCACAGGCTCAGCGTCACCGGCCCGCATTCCGCCGGGTCGGTAAGCACCTGCATGGCGCGTCGCAGCGCCGGGATGATCTGTTCCGGCCGCGTGATCCGGTCGAAATAACGGCTCACCGGCTTGAAGCAATCATTGGCCGAAATGGTGCCGTCGCCGAAATCCTCCACCTGCTGCAGGACCGGGTCCGGCAGCCTGTTGGCGAATACGTCGCCGGGCAGCAGCAGCACCGGAATGCGATTCACATGCGCCAGGGCCGCCGCCGTCACCATGTTGAGCGCCCCGGGCCCGATCGAGGTGGTGGCCACCATAAAGCGCCGCCGAAAATTGGCCTTGGCAAAGCCGATGGCGGCATGGGTCATGCCCTGCTCGTTCTGCCCGCGATAGGTGGGCAGAATGTCCTTCACCCCATGCAGCGCCTCGCCGAGCCCGGCCACATTGCCATGCCCGAAAATCGCCCAGACCCCGCCGAAGATCGGCAGGGTCACGCCATCGATAACGGTCTTCTGCGCCGTCAGGAAACGCGCCACGGCCTGCGCCATCGTTAATCGTACCGTCTTCTGGCTCATTGCCGTTTCTCCCATATTCCACTCCCCCTCAGGGGGAGGGTGCCCGAAGGGCGGGTGAGGGGGTTCTCCACCCGCTCCAAAGCTCCCTCATCCGGCGCTGCGCGCGCCACCTACGCCCCTTCCCATACCTCCACCAGCGCCCCGAAGCGCCGTGCCATCTCCGCCACCGCCTCCGCGTCGCTCATCTTGCCATCGAGCCAGGCCCGCGCCGCATCGGCGAAAATGGTCCGCCCCACGGCAAAGCCCTTCACCGTCCGCGCGCTCTTGGCTGCGGCGAACCCCGCCTCCAGCTCCGCCTGCGGCGCGTCCAGTCCCAGCAGCACCACGCCCCGGCACAGCGGATCGCGGGCTTCGATCACCGCATCGGTCCTGGCCCATGCCGCTGGATTGGCCTGCGGCTCCAGCTTCCACCAATCCGGCTTGATCCCGGCATCGTAAATCTCGGTCAGCGCCCGTGCTATCGTATCGTCGTGCAGCGGCCCGTTCTTGCCGGCGATGATTTCGATCAGCAGTTCCCGCCCGATTGCGCGCGCCGCGTCGAAGGCCGAGCGCAGTTTTCCGATCTGCTCCCGCCGCAGCGCCTCCGGATCGTCGGGATGGAAGAAGCACAGCACCTTGATGCAATGATCCACCGGCCATTCGACCAGCCGCGACCCCAGATCCTGGGTGAATTCGAATTGCAGCGGCCGCGAGCCGGGCAGCTCGATTGGCCTGGCGATCCAGAAATTCGGCAGCGCGCCGGCGGCATAGAGCGCGTCGCGCCCGAACTTGTCGTCGATCAGCATGCCGAAGCCGTCGCGGCCATCGGCGACCTGTGCCGCCGCCTGCACCGCCAGCACCTTGAAGTCCGGCACCCGCGCCAGCTTCTCGGTATCGCCGCCGGCCATTTCTTCCAGCTGCACCCTGTGGTCCACCGCCAGGGCCATCAGCTTGGGAATATTCCGCCGCCGCGTCGTCGCCCAGTGCACATGGTTGATTTCCTCGTCCTTGCGCAGGGCCCGCTCGGGGCTGCCATGCTCAAGGAAGAATTGCAGTTCCGTCCAGGTCGGGATTTCCGGGGCACAGAGCAGCCGCGACACCGCGAAGGCGCCGCAGGCATTGGCCCAGGTGGCGCTGGTGGCATGCTTTTCCCCGCGCAGCCAGCCGCGCAGGAACCCGCTCATGAAGGCGTCGCCCGCCCCCAGCACGTTATAGACCTCGATGGGAAAGCCTTCGCCGACAATGCCGTCTTCCAGATCGTCCGGAATCGGCCCGTCATAGACGATGCAGCCCATGGGCCCGCGCTTCAGGACGATCACGGCGGAGGACAGGGTCCGGATCGTCCTGAGCGCAGCGTGGAGATCGCCGGCACCCGCCGCGATCAATACTTCTTCCTCGGTGCCGACGATCAGGTCGCATTCGGGCAGCACCGTCTTGAGATGCGCTGAAACCTCGTCCGAGGCGATATAGCGGCTGTCCCCGGCATCGTGCCCGGCCAGCCCCCACAGATTGGGCCGGTAGTCGATGTCGAACACCACCCTGCCGCCATTCTCCCGCGCAATCCGCATCGCCTTGCGCTGCGCCTTGTCGCTATTGGGCTTGGCGAAATGGGTCCCCGTCACCAATACGGCCCTGGCCGAGCGGATGAAGGCCTCGTCGACATCGCCCTCGTCCAGCGCCGCATCGGCGCAATTGTCGCGATAAAAGATCAGCGGAAACGATGTGTCGTTTTCCACCGATAACAGCACCAGGGCGGTCAACCGTTCGGGATCGGTTACGATTCCCTTGGTTTCGACGCCCTCGCGCTCCAGCTGCTCGCGGATGAAGCGGCCCATCTGCTCGTCGCCGACCCGGGTGATCAGCGCCGATTTGAGGCCCAGCCGCGCCGTGCCCACCGCAATATTGCTGGGGCAGCCGCCGAGCGATTTGGCGAAGCTGCCGACATCTTCCAGCCTGGTGCCGATCTGCTGACCGTAAAGGTCCACCGAGGCCCGCCCGATGGTGATGACGTCCAGCTCTTGTTCCGTGACTTTACTTTGGCCGGTGGACACCACCATCCTCCCTGCGCCCGCTATGTGGAAACGATGGCCTCAATGAAACATGAATTCCAAAGCCGTACAAGATAGAACGTCCATTCTATTTACGGAATATCACCGGCGCTGCCGCTTCTCGGCCACCGATACGGTCAGCGCCATGGCAAAGGCCATGCTGGCCGATAGCGAGCGGAAGCCGGCATGATCGGCCTCGACCAGCTCGAACCAGACATCGGCGCATTCGGCCAGCGGCGACAGCGCCGAATCCGTCAGCGCCACCAGCGGAATGCCGTTGCCCGCCAGCGTCCGCGCCTGCATGGCGCTTTCCGGGGCATAGGGCGAAAAGCTCACCGCGAAGCCGGCATCCTTCGGCCCGGCCATGGCCAGCAGGTCGTCGTCTATGCCGGCCTCGGTCCCCACCAATTGGCAGCGCACTTTCAGCTTGCCGAAGGCATAGGCCATATAGGCCGCGATCGGGAACGCGCGCCTTTTGGCGATGAGATAGATCGTTTCGGCCCGCGCCAGGATTTCCGCCGCCCGCTCGAAGGCATCGGGGTCGATGGCGCTTGCCAGCGCATCGAGGCTGGCATGGGCCGCCGCCACGAAGCTGTTGAAGATCGCCGCGCTTTCCTCCGCCTCCACCCCCTCGGCTGCCAGCTTGCGCAGCCTGTCCTCATAGGTCGAGGTCCGCTCCCGCAGCCGGGCGCGAAAAATCTGCTGTAAACCGGAAAATCCCTCGAAGCCGAAGGATTGCGCGAACCGCACCAGCGTCGACGGTTGCACCCCGGCCGCATTTGCAATGCTCGCCGCCGTGCCGAAGGCGATCTCGTCGGGATGATCCAGTGCATAGGCTGCCACCTGCACCAGCCGTTTCGGCAGCGTCGATTTGCGCTCCAGGATAGCGGTCCGCAAGCTGTCGAAATCCGGTGCGGCGATGATGGACAGATCGGGCAAAGGCGGGCTCCGTTGGAACGTTTGTTCCAGACTTGGAACAGAATGGCCTTTTGCGCAAGCAAAAGGCGAGACGGTCACCCGATCTCGCCTTTTGCCAGGCTCAAACGCTAACAATCTGTTAGCCGCTCGCTCCGGATTCTAGGCCGGTGCCAATTGTTCCGGCTCGCCTCTGTTCTCCGTCCAGAAGATATAGGCCGAGGCGGCGACGATCATCAGGGCGCCCGGCCAGAACCAGACCGACGGCTCCTGTCCCAGCGCGATCCAGGCCACCAGCCCGCCCAGCAACACTTTCACATCCGCGAAGGGTTGCAGATAGGTGGCGTCGGCATCGCGATAGGCAAAGGCCAGCAAATATTGCGCCGCCGCTGTCAGAGCGCCCAAAAACAGTAACAACCACAAGCCGTTACCTTCCGGCAACGCGAACGGGAAACCCGTCGCCAGCCCCGCCGGCAAGACGCCGCCCAGCGCATTGACGACCAGCAGAATGGCCAGATGGTTCGGCGTCATCAGCACCAGAAGTGAAATCGTCAGCGTTTCCGGCCGATCACCGCGCAATGTTAGATATTTGGTCAAAACGTCGGTCGTGGCCCATAGAGCCGCTGCGACGATCGGCACCAGCGTCAGCCAGCTCAATCCCTCGGCCCCCCCGCCCGAAATGATGATCGCCCCGACAAATCCCAGCAAAGCCGCGGAAATCCGGGCTGCCGAGACTTTTTCACCCAGGAACAGCACCGAGCCGATAATGATGAAAAGCGGGCCGGTGGCCAGCAGCGTCACCATCTGCCAGATCGGCACCCCCACGGCAAAACCATAGACGAAAACATGCACGCCCAGCGCCGAGACGAAGGCCCTGATCTCATGCGCGATGGGATGTGTGGTGCGTAAATTGCTGAGGCCGATCCGTAGGATAAGCGGCAGCGCCAGGATCGAGGCAATCAGATATTGCCAGAAGGCCATGCCGGTCGAACTCATGCCGAATTGCCATGGCAGCACCGATTGCAACGTATTGGAGCCGGCAAAGGCAAGGCTTGCCGCCAGCATGAAAAAAGCGCCCGATAGTGCTGCGTTTCGCGAAGAGGAAATCTGGCTCATTGTCGTCCTTTCCGTAACCAGTTTCCTCAGGGTTACGGGAGACGACAGGCCGGCAGAGCGCCGCCCAATAGGCCGCGCGCGCCCGGCAAGGCGCTTGGTCCCGTTCTCTTTCATCCGGACTTTAACCGTCGGCTCCGGAATCACACCGGATCTGCTGACCCCTCGGACCAGGCCGAAGGCGCTCGCGGGCTTGGCATTTCTGCCTTAACCGCCGGTGGGGAATTTCACCCCGCCCTGAGAACAATGCAGGCGAACCTGCATGGAGAACGTAGGGCAGTGCAGCGGCGGCGACAAGTAAGCACAAGGATGTAACCGCTCTGCATCCCGGCGGCGATGGAATTGCTTTGCCTTTCCGCGCGAAGCTAATTAAACAAGCATCCACTTGCTTAATAGGTTCCATCATGTCGGATATTGTCGAAGGCCGCTGGGCCGAAATTTTCGGGCCGCGCTATATCGCGGTCACGACCATTCTCGCCCTCGGCGTCACGCTTTTTGCATTCAATGCCTTTCTGTCCTCGGCCGCCCTGCCATCGGCCGTGCACGAATTGGGCGGGCTGGAGATCATTTCCTGGGCCACCACGCTTTATCTGGTCTTCGCCATCGTGGGCGGCGCGGCGGCAGCGCTGCTGAAGCGCCGATTGGGCTCGCGCGGCTCGCTGATCGGTCTCGCCACAGTTTTCCTGGCGGGAACGCTGATCGCGGCCTTTGCCGGGGACATGAACCAGGTTCTCGTCGGACGTTCCATTCAGGGTTTTGGCGAAGGGGTGGTCGCCGCCCTGTGTTTCGCCTTGATTCCCGAATTGTTTCCGAGCCGCCTCGTGCCCAAGGTCTTCGGCATGCAGGCCATCGTGTGGGCAGTGGCCGCCTTTGGCGGTCCCGCCGGGGCAGGGGCCCTGACCGAGCTGATTTCCTGGCGCGCCGCCTTCTTCATCAACGTGCCTTTCGTGCTGATTTTCGTGACCATGGTGCTGCTGGTGGTGCCGCGCGGCGAAAAGCCGACGGACAAGCATGGCTTTCCCGGGCTGCGCCTGCTCGCCATCGGCGCCGGCACCATGCTTGTGGCGCTGGCGGCCGTTGCCGAGCCGCTCCAGGCCGTCCTGTTGCTGGTCGCCGCCGCCATCCTTTTGACGGCCGCCGTCTGGCTGGATCGGCGCTCCGTTGAACGGCTGATGCCGCCCGATGCGTTCTCGTTGCGCACCGCCGTCGGCTCGGGTCTCTGGGTTTTTCTGCTGATGCCGGTCGCCGGCGCCGCCTCGGCGGTTTATCTCATCATGCTGTTGCAGCAGCTCTGGGGCTATGGCCCGACCCAGGCGGCCATTACCGCCGCCGTTATGTCGGTTGCCTGGAGCCTCTCCTCGATCCTGGCCGCCAATGCCCGCCAGCGCTCCACCAGGCGCATTCTGATCCGCTCCGGCCCCTTATCGCTGGCCGCCGGCCTGATTCTGGTGCTGATTGGGTTGGAATGGACACAATTGCCGATTTTGCTGATCGGCCAGGTGCTGACCGGCCTGGGCTTCGGCATGTCCAACGGCTACATCATGCTCACCATCATGGAAGCCAGCAGCGACGGCGAGCGCGACCGTACTTCGGCGCTATTGCCCACCACCCAATCGGCCGGCAATGCCCTGGGTGCGGCGCTGGCCGGTGTGGCCGCCAATGCCGCCGGCTATGCCCATGCCACGGAAAGCGGGCATATCCTGGCTTCTATCGTGCCGCTTTTCATCATGGCGGCGGCGTTCGCCATGCTGGCCTTCGTGGCGGCCCTCAGAATGGTGCAATTGGCCAAAGCCACGCCGCTGGCCACCTTTGCTCAGGAATAATTCCGAAACAAAAAAGCCCCGGTTTGCGCCGGGGCTTGACGTTGCATGGGTAAGACCGCTCAGCCCTGTTCGAGCCATTGCACCTGTTCGGGCGTTAGCTGGATTTCGAAGGCCCTGAGGCTGTCCTCAAGCTCCATCAGCCGGCGCGGGCCGATCAGCGGGACGCTGGGGAAAGGCTGGGCCAGCACATAGGCCAGCGCCACGTGGATCGGCGAAAGACCGAGCTTGCCGGCCAGTTCGATCGCCCGGTCGCGGCGGCCGAAATTCTGCTCGTTGTACCAGACGCGGACCAATTCATCATTGTCGCGCTTGTCCCGGCCGGCGAGGTCGGTGAAGAAGCCGCGCGCCTGGCTGGACCAGGAGAAATTGGTGACCTGCCGGTCGGTCAGCCATTGCTTGAAGTCCGGCGTCGCGGCAGTGACGCACCCGTCCCAGATCGGATCGAGCATTTCGGCCAGGGCGAAATTGTTGGAGAGGGCCTGTGGCGGCGTCTTGCCATTGGCCTTGGCATAGTCGATGGCCTGGTCCATGCGCTCCTTGGTCCAGTTCGAGCCGCCATAGGGCCCCCGGATGCGGCCGGCCCTGACCTCGGCGTCCATGGCGTCGACGAACTCGCCCACCGGCACGTCCATATTGTCGCGATGCATGAAATAGACGTCGACATAATCCGTCTGCAGGCGGTCGAGCGATTGCGTCAATTGCCTGCCGATGACATCGGGATAGACCAGCGGCGAATGCGCGCCTTTGCCGATCAGCACCGTCTCTTCGCGGACGCCGCTTCTTTTTTGCCAGTCGCCGAACAGCTTTTCGGTATAGCCACCAGCATAGATATAGGCGGTGTCGAAGACATTGCCGCCGCGTTCCCAGAACGCGTCGAGCAGGATGGCGCCCGAGGCGAATGTGTGGAAGTCCTCGAAGCCAAGCGCCACGGCAGAAGCCTGCTTTGACAGGCCCGGAATCGACCGCTTGGGAATAATGCCGCTATTGGCGCCCAGCGGGCGATTGTCGAGCGTTCTGGTCCGGACATGTGGTTTTTCGACCGAGAATTCGATCCCGGCATCGGCGCGCCATTTGTCGAGCACGCGCAGATTGCCCAATGTATCGTTCCAGCTCATGCCCGGCGCGCCAAATTCCTGCCGGCCTTCGAGAATGGCGAGCGAGGCCGCTTCGGCTTCGAACGAATAGACATGGGCCGTTTCGTTGACGCTGATAGTCTCGGTCTGGCCATTCTTGATAACGTCGATCCTGCCCAGGCCCTGGTCGCGATTGCCGCCGGCGAACCAGAAATCCGGCACCTCGATCCGGCCATCCGCGCCGTGGATGCGCAGCACATTGTCGAGATTGGCCATCACCGCGCAGGAAACCTGCGCGACGATGCCGTTTTCGAAGGTGAGCATGGCCGCCGCCCAATCATCGGTGCCTTCGGCATTGAGATGGGCCGTCCCTGCGACCCTGACCGGATCGGCAAAGGGCCTGCCCGTCGCGGCCCCCGCCAGCAGGCGGACCATCGAGACCGGATAACACCCCACATCCATGATGCCGCCCCCCGCCAGTTCGGAGGCGAACAGACGGTGCTGCGGCTGGAATTTCCCCATCGAGAAGCCAAAGCTCGACTGGATCATCCGCACGTCGCCGATCACGCCCGAGCGCACCAATTCGATGATCTTGGCGGTCTGCGGATGCAGACGATACATGAAGGCTTCGCCGGCGAAGGTGCCGGCCTGGCGGTGCGTGTGGAAAACCGCGTCGGCCTCATGTGCCGACAGCGCCAATGGTTTTTCCACCAGCGCGTGCTTGCCGGCCCTGGCGGCCTTGATGGCCCATTCGGCATGGCCGGTATGAGGCACCGCAATATAGACCGCGTCGATGTCCTGATCCGCCAGCAAGGCTTCATAGCCCTTGACGATGCGGATGCCGGGAAAGTCCTCGGACAGGCCCGGCCTGTCGGGATTGCGCGTGGCGATTGCCGCGAGCACGCCATGCTCGCTGCCTTCAAGCCCGCCGCGGAATGCCTTGGCGATGCTGCCGGGGCCGATAATGCCCCAGCGGATTTTCGAAGTCATTTTGTGGTCCTATCAGTGGACCTCATCCTGAGCTTGTCGAGGGACGAGGTCGTGGCACGATCTGCTGGTGGATGACCTCGTGGTTCGACAAGCTCACCATGAGGTCTCGGAGCGGGTAGGGCGGTCTAGCGAAGTCGCCGGCCCTGGTGGTCGAATAAATAGGTTTTGTCGGGATCGATGGAGACGGTGATGTTTTCGGCGCTGTCCTCGTGGCGTGAATCCTCGCGCTCGATGATCAGCGGATCGCCATCGGTGCGGGCATAGACATAGCTGGTGGTGCCCAAGTGCTCGGCCACGTCGATCTCCACATTGAGGTCAGCCGCGCCGGCGCCGGCTGCGCCAAAGTGCTCGGGCCGGACGCCCAGGGTCACGTCCTCTCCCACCTCCGCCGTGGTAATCGGGAGAGTGAGCCGGACATCGGCAAATTGGGGCAGTGAGACAACGATGCCCGCAGGCGATTTCTCGACCACTTTCGCGGCGATGAAATTCATTCTGGGCGACCCGATGAAGCCGGCCACGAACTGATTGGCCGGATCGTCGTAAAGATCGAGAGGCCGCCCGGTCTGCTCGACGATACCGTCGCGCAGCACCACGATCTTGTCGGCCAGCGTCATCGCTTCCACCTGGTCGTGGGTTACATAGATGATGGTGGTCTGCAATTCCTTGTGCAGCCGCGCCAGCTCGATCCGCATATGGACGCGCAATTCGGCGTCGAGATTGGACAGCGGTTCGTCGAACAGGAACACCTCCGGCTGGCGGACAATGGCGCGCCCGATGGCCACGCGCTGGCGCTGTCCGCCGGACAATTGCTTGGGATAGCGGTCCAGCAACGGCTCCAGCGCCAGAATGCGGGCGGCATGCTCGACCTGCCGGGCGATCTCGTCCTTGGGCACTTTGGCGAAACGCAGGGCAAAGCCCATATTCTCGCGCACCGTCATATGCGGGTAGAGCGCATAGGTCTGGAATACCATGGCGACGCCGCGCTTGGACGGATCGACATCGTTCATCCGCTGGCCGCCGATTTCCAGCTCGCCGTCGCTGATCGCCTCCAGCCCGGCGATCATGCGCAGCAGGGTGGATTTTCCGCAGCCTGACGGGCCGACGAACACCACGAATTCCTTGGCCTCGATGTCGAGGTCCACCCCCTTGATGACTTCGATCGTGCCGAAGGACTTGCGAACGCCGCTAAGCTTCACGCTGCTCATGGATGTTGCACCTTATTTGACCGCGCCCAGCATGCCTTCGACGAAGCGGCGCTGGAGCAGGAAGAAAATGATGAGAGTGGGCAGGGTGGCGAAGATGGCGCCGACCATGACGACGCCCCAATCGGGCGTATAGGCGGAGGTGAGACCGGCCACCACCAGGGTCAGCGTCTTCATTTCGTTGGTTTGCAGCACGATGAGCGGCCAGAGGTAATTGTTCCAGTTCGCCATGAAGACGATGATGGTGGCGGCGGCATAGGTCGAGCGCATTACCGGCATATAGACATAGAAGAAAATCTGCCATTCCTTCAGCCCGTCGATCTTGGCCGCATCGCGCAATTCATGCGGGAAGGCTTTCGTCACCTGGCGGAAATAGAAGATGATGAAGACCGAGGCGATCGACGGCAGGATGATCGCCTGGAACGTGTTGATCAGCTTGAAATTGGCCATCATGATGAACAGCGGGATCATCAGGGCGGCGAACGGGATCGACAGCATCAGCAGCATGCCGGCGAAAATCCGTTCGCGGATCCGCGAGCGGAAAATCTCGAAACCGTAACCGGCCAGTGACGAGACCAGCAGCGTCAGGATCGTGCCGACGCCGGCGATGAAGAACGAGTTGAACAGGATTCTCGGCATGTCGACGGAAGTGAAGAACGTGCTGAAATTCTCCAGCAGCGCCAGGCCGGGACTGGCCTTGCCCTTGAGGATGTCGGCCGAACTATTGGTGGCGCCGATCAGCATCCAGAAGAAGGGGAAGACGGAGATGAAGGCGGCCAGCGACAGCAAGACATATTGGGCGCCACGGCCGAGAAGGGCGACTGGATTGCTCATGCCCGACGATCCTTCGCCACGAGGAACTGAATGATGGTGAGGATCGCCACCAGCACCACGATCACGTAGGAAACGGTCGCGGCATAGCCGAAGCTGGGCATGAACCTGAAGCTCAGATTGTAGATGTAGAGCGACAGCGTCAGCGTCGCGTCGGAGGGGCCGCCCTGGGTCAGCAGGTTGGGCTCGTCGAACAATTGCAGCGTGCCGATGGTGGAAATGACCGTGGTGAACAGAATAACGGGCCGCAGCATCGGCACGGTGATGTGCCAGAAGCGCGCCCAGGCGGGTACGCCATCGATCCTGGCCGCTTCATAGATCGAGCGGTCGATGTTCTGCATCGCGGCCAGATAGAAGATCATGTTGTAGCCGGTCCACCGCCAGGTGATGGCCGAAATGATCACGACCTTGGCCCAGAAAGGATCGGCCAGCCACGGAATAGGGCTGCCGATGATCCCGATACCCATCAGCATCTGGTTGATGATGCCGTCCTGCGCGAACATGGAGCGGAACACCACCGAATAGGCGACCAGCGAGGTGACGCAGGGCAGGAAGATGGCGGTGCGGAACCAGGAGCGCCCCCATAGCCGGCTGTCATTGAGGGCATTGGCGAACAGCAGGGCCAGGATCAGCATGATCGGCACCTGGATCGCCAGGAAGGTCAGGGTATTGGTCAGGGCCCGCAGGAATACCGGGTCCTGCGTCAGGCGCATTATATTGGTGAAACCCCCGAAGCTGAAGGCCATGCCGCGACCGGTCTGGAAGCTCATCCAGAGCGACCACAGGATCGGATAGATCATGAATATGCCGAGCAATATCAGGGCAGGCATGATGAATGCCCAGCCATTGATCTGTTCGCTGCGTGCGATTTGCGATTGCGCCACCCTGCGCCCCCTCGTTCCAAGCCCCCAACCGGCCTAGCTGTCGCTCCCTCCGCCTGTTCCGCGTGAGCGGAATGCAGCGATCCTGGTACCGACAGACACGCCACCGACGCCTCCCGCATTGTGCGCGGGAGGCTCGGGAGGCCGGAGGCGGCAGGCCGCCTCCGGTAAAGACGGTGTTACTGAACCTGCTGGCGCACCTGGGCGTCAATGGCTGCGGCGATCTCGTCGACATCGCCGCCGCTGGTCAGGGCGGGAATCTGGGCGACCACGGCTGAATCGGCCTCATTGGTGAAGAGGCCGTAATTGACCGCCGGAATCTCGCCGAGCCAGTCGGAGAAGCCCTGCCAGACCGGCGCGCCGCCGAAGAAATCGTCGCTCGCCGAATAGGCTTCGCCTTCGCGAGCCGAGAGCAGCGAACCCAGGGCACCCTGGTTGACCAGGATTTCCTGGTAGAAATCGGCATCCTGGCCCCAGACACTGGCGAGGAAGTCGATGGCTTCTTCCTTGTTCGGGGCCGAGGACAGCACATACCAGCTCGAACCGCCCAGGTTCGATGCGTTGGTCGCGCCTTCGACGCCGCTGAGCGAGGGGATGGGGGCGATACCCCACTGGCCTGACTGATCGGCATTGGCCTTGATCGTGCCGACCATCCACACGCCGGTCACGGTAGCCAGCGTGTCGCCGGAGGTGAAGGAGCCGGTATATTCGGTCCAGCCGGCGACCGGCTTGGTGATGCCCGAGGCGACAACGTCCTGATAGGTGGAGAGCGCCGCCTTGAACACCGGATTGTCGGCGAGGGTCACATTGCCGTCGGCGTCGAAATACCAGGACCCGGCAGATTGCAGCATGATGCGGATGAGGCCGGCATCGTTGGGATCGAACGGCAAGAGAATCTGGCCGGTCTTTTCCTTCACATCGGTGCCGATTTCAATCAGGCGATCCCAGGTGATGCCTTCCAGGTCGGCCGCGGTATAGCCGGCTTCCCCGAGGATGTCGGAGCGGTAGAACAGCCCGGTCACGCCGGAATCGAAGGGCAGCGAATAGGTCTGGCCGTTCAATGTCGCCAGTTCAACCTTATAGGGAGCGAAAGTCGAATAATCGATATAATCATTGAGCGGCTCGAAGGCGCCCGGGAATGACTGCAGATATTTTTGGGCGCCGTAATCTTCGATCAGCACGATATCGGGCAGGCCATCGGTGGTGCCCGAAGCGAGCTGCGCCTGCAGCTTCTGTTCGAGATCCGCCTTGGCGAAGTCGACGACGGTGACCGATGTATCGGGATGGGTGGCGGCGTAGATTTCGCCGGCCTTGTTCATGGTGGCGCCGTTGAAATTCGGGTCCCAGGCCCAGACCGTGATTTCGGCGGCCGAAGCGGCGCTCATGGTCGCCATGCTGATGCCGGCCAGCGCAACGGCCAGCGTGCGGGTCCACCGCGAAGTGTTACCAGACATTATATTCCTCCCTTTTCATTTGCTCTTGTTACGAGCGCTATCTAAGCTAACGGCTGGTAAAGTACCGTCGCTCTCATTGGGTATCCTGATTTGGCGGAAAGTAAGATTAGTCGTACTTATTATGAGCCATTGGCGGACGGCGTAGAACGCCTTCCCACCGAATTACAGACGTTTCATGCTGCCCCGCTGGTCATGCGGGCCCCTCATTGGCATGCACAGGTCGAAGTCAACTTCATCGTCCGGGGCTGGGCCCACTATAATATGAGCAGCCATGACGTAACCTTTTCGGAGGGCGATCTGGCGCTGTTCTGGGGCGGACAGCCGCATTGGTTGGACGACGCCTCCGACGATCTCATCTATGCCGGCTGCCATTTGCCGCTGGTGCATTTCTTCCGGCTGCGGCTGCCGCCGGACGTGCAAGCACGGCTGATGCAGGGGGCCACTCTTCTGACCCAGGCCACCGATGAATCCGATCCCATCAATTTCGCGCGATGGAATATCTATGCGCGGTCCGGCGATCCGATGAAGGCCAGCCTGGCCGTGGATGAATTGCTCTTGCGCATCGAGCGCATCCGCTTTTCGCCTTATGGCCTGCTGCCCGACAGCAAATATGTGACCGATGCCGGCGGGCTCGATCAGCATACCTCGCCCATCGTGGTCCGCATCTGCGAATATATCGCCGACAATTTCCGCGAGGAAATCGATTCCGTCGATATTGCCGTAGCGGCGGACATCCATCCGAAATACGCCATGACCGTGTTCAAGAAATCGACCGGCATGACGCTCAACGATTATATCAACCTGCTGCGCCTTTCATACGCCCAGGCCATGTTGATGCGCGATGAGGCGAGTGTGCTTGCCATTGCCATGGAAAGCGGCTTCGGCTCGCTCAGCGCCTTCAACAAGTCGTTTCGCAAGGTTGCCGGCATGGCGCCCAGCGACTTCCGCCGCGATGTCCGGGGCAGGCCGCCGGTGCAGATGCCCCCGCCAGCGGAAACCGACATTTCCTATATCTGACCGGGAGGCGAGGGCGGGGCGATAATCCTGTTCGCCCCGCGGCGTTGATCGCCACGCTCTGCCGGCTGCCGGCGCATGCTATGGCTGGGACGTTACACTCGAGGCTGGCCCATCGCCGCCGCGACCATCACCACCGCCGCACCGAGAATCCACAGGGCTGCGGCAAACAGGCCGAAATTGCCGATGAACTCCAATTCCTTATCGTTGTCGTTGGCCATTGCTGCCTCCTATATTCGACGTCACGATCCATCCCCTATCAGCCCCTCTCCGATGGCGCAAATTCGGGCTGATCGGACGGATGCCGGGCGCAGCGGATGTTCCGATTAAATCCATCCCTGGGGCCGGTTCTTCTAACGGCTGCCGAACCATTTCCGCGCCATCTCGGTGCGAAAGTTTTTCCGGCGCAGTTTCTCGATCAGTAACGAGCGGACGGTCTCTTCCGCAGGAATTCGGCCAACCGGTAAAAAATAGCTTTGATCGCCGATATTCGCGTGGATGGTGCCGCCCTCGACAAAATAGGTCGCCGTGTGGATTTGCTCGTCCACCTGGACGCTAACGTCCCGCACCATGTGTTCCTGTTCCATGATGGCCTCCTGTCCGCGTTAAGGATTGTGATACCTGCGCGGAACAAGATCAAGTGGCGGAACAGGAAGTAAGGGGCCCTTGCGGGCCCCGGTCGAGTGAATTTCAGCGGCTCATTGCGCCGAAAGGTCACGCGCATGGGCCTGGTGTTCCTGCAACGTCGGCAGCGTCGCAGCGGCGAATTCCTTCAGCGGTCCGGCCGCGCCATTGGTGGAATAACCTTCGAATAGCGCCACGGCGTCATCGTGAGCCTGCTGCTGGGCCAGAATATAAGCTGCGTCGAACGCCTCGCCATCGAGGTCGTTCAGGTCATCCAACAGTTTTTGGTGTTGCTGGTCCAATTGGCTTGCCGGCATGACGCCCTCCTCAGCGGCAGCCGTGGCCATCTCGTCGCCGGCCTTCGTATGGTCCGCGACCATCTGTTCGGCGAACGCCCTGACATCGTCGCGTCTGGACTTTTCGAGCGCGAGATTGCTGGACTCGATGTCGAACATGTTGCTGACCGAGGCGATGGCGCTGAACTGCGCCGGATCGGTGATATTCGTGGCAGCCGCGGCGCTTGTCGCCGCTGCATTGTCCTGCGACATGGCAGGGCCGGCAAAGACCAGCGCTGTGGTCAGCATGAGTGCACGGGTGAACATGATGGTCTCTATTCTTCTGGGAATGACCGGAAACCCGTGAGTTACCCAATCGATCCATCAATTCTCGGCCGTGCGGGCACCCGATGAGCGGCGATTTTCGAGCGGCGAATTCCGATTTGTGCCGCGCCGCGCCGCCGTGCGCAGCCCGCTGTCGGTCATGGGAGCAGACAACCTGGAATATCTCCTTTCTCGGTGCATGTCCGGTTCACCATTGCCGGGCTTACCTTCTTCGGTGGCGCAATCCTACATTGTTCACCCAGACATCGATGCGACCAAACCGCCGAACCGTGATTTATGAAATGCGCGCGATATCGGAAGGAATGCTTACATCGGCTTCAATGGCCAATGCCTTTCCACCTGCTGACGGACGGATGCTAGGCTCCATAGGGCGAGACCGCAGATCATCTCGACAGCGAGGGTGGAACTCACCCCGGCGATCTCTGTTGAACGTCCGAGGAACGGAGACCCCCAATGCAAAACCGACAAATACTTATCGCCATAGCCGTCGCCGCAATTGTAGTGATTTTCGCTGGCGTGGTGGCTACTACATTGTACCAGGCGCCATCAGACGAAGGGGCAGAAACGTCGACGGAATCAGAGAACCGCGGCAATGATTCAGGGGTGGCTGCGCCGGCCGGACCGACCGATACGCCTGCGCCTCCACAATAGACCAGCGGACGGTTGCCGCTGCAAATCCCGGCACAAGACCGTGGAAGATCACTCCATCCACGGCCTGTAACTTAGTCCGCCGCTATTCCAGGTTTTCAGCGAAAAAATCCGCGAAGGTTTTTTCAACAAGTGCGGTGACCTCAGGCTGGTCGCTGTAGAACCCGTATCCGTGGTCGGCTTCCGGGACAACGATAGCGGTCGCATCAGGATAGGCTTCGAGCACAGCCTCGTTGACGCCCGAGCGAACAACATCGTCTTGGTCACCATAAACGACGATCATGGCGCCGTCGTATGCTCCGATAGTCTCCAGGGGCTTGGAGGCAATCATCTCGTCGAACCATGTTCGGCTCAACTCTTGTGTCTGTCCCCACTGGGTGACGAATTCCGCATAGCCCTTGTCGCTGCCGGACTCTTCATACAGTCGGTCATACTCTTCCTGCCCTCCCAGAAAGTCGGCCATCATTTCCTGCCCCCAGTCGGCAGAAGGTGCCAGCAATCCCATGGCTCGGTATGGATTGCCTTCCTCGCTCCCGATGGTCAGCGCGATGCGGCCGCCCATGCTGTAGCCAAAGATGCCAAGGCGGTTTTCATCCACTTCATAATTGTCCAGCACGTACTGCAGGCTCGCGTTGGAATCGGAAATCATGTTCGACAGATAGCCCTCGGTGAAGGGCTCCTCGCTGTCTCCCGAGCCCGGGAAATCCATCCGGATCGTCAGGATTCCCTTGTCGGCGAGGGCCTTGGCTATTCCGCCGAATCCGCCGTTTTCCTGGCGTCCGCCGCCATGACCATGATTCATGACGACTGCTGCGAAAGGACCGTCGCCATCTGGAACAACCACTGTGGCCGGCACGGCACGATCACCGTTTTGGATTGTGACATCAGTAGAAGTTTCCGCTACCGCCGCACCTGTGATGCAGATGGCAGCTAACACGCTGAGGGCCGGTAGCAATCCGATGTTTTTAGGCTTCATTTTTCCTACCTTTTTCGTCCCGGCCAACCTTTTGCAGCGACGCTGAAGGGGAGCCGGAGTTCAGAATGGGCGCAATCACTGGCCGTGTCCAGGTTACGGGATTCCCCTCGCCAGCGGACATGGCTAGCTCCAGAACTCATAGCCATCTGGCCAGCGTCGGGCCAACTGTGCTTTTCCACGAGGTATTTACTGTTTGTTCCTTTTCCCGGGAAAACAGGGCTTGCCTCAAAAGGCCAGTCTGTCTATGTCTCCGCGCAGTCGGGGCGTAGCGCAGCCTGGTAGCGCATTTGTCTGGGGGACAAAGGGTCGTCGGTTCAAATCCGGCCGCTCCGACCATCAAACCTCAAAGTTTCCGGGATGCTGCCTGAGGGCGATTGATTTCGGGATCGGAGGGCATCCGTCGCCGTCATCTGATCAATCAATATCAGCAGGCGCGTCCTTGTCGGGCGTAGCTCAACTGGTCGAGCGATGGTTTCCAAAACCGTAGATTGCAGGTTCGAGTCCTGCCGCCCTTGCCATCCGCAGCGTACCGTCTCTTGCGTCAAGCCCGCCGTCAAATGCAACGGGCTCGATGAGAGGCAAGACCGCAGCCGTAAGGATCGCCCAAGCGTTCGGAACGCGTCGGTTACAGGTTGCCTAGTCGAGATATTTTCCCGTTTCGGCACCATCCCGGTGTCTCAGCCTGGCAGAGGCCAGCAAGGTTTTGGGGAGCAGCCTCGCATTGATCCCCCGTCTGCTGCGGCTCGCTGATCTTGGCATCCAGTGGGTAATGCAGCCGCAGTTTGAGCAGCGGTGAAAGTCCACGTTCTCGCCATTCCAGGCGTAGCTATCCGTTATGCTGCCCTCTGGCATCCCAAGGATGTCTGAAGCCTCATAATAGGTCCAAAGCACGCCATATTTGGTGCAAAGGCTGCAATTGCATTCGACCACCACATCGGGCGTTTTCGCCAAGACTATTTCGACCTGCCCGCAATGGCATGTCGCCACCACGGGCTCTTCTTCCGCAGCCATTCTCACCCCTCCCAGCCTGACCGGAGCCTGACATAGCAATGGCAAAAGGCAAGATGATGCCCGCGCCATTCACGCGTCAGCAGATCGTTACCATTGGGTCACGAGCTCGATCCCGTGCGGCACAATGTTGCCCGGGCCGACGGTGCGCCCGCAGCGCTCCACATCAACTGATCCGTGTCCGCCGCATTGCTTGATCGACAATCAGGCCTTGGACCAGATATCATGGGCAATGGATCAAATCTCAAACGATATCGATGCCATTGCAAATGCCCGCCTCGCGGCCATCGTCGATAGTTCTTTTGACGCCATCATCAGCAAGGATTTGAACAGCCAGATCACGAGTTGGAACATCGCTGCCGAGCGGATGTTCGGCTATTCCGCCGAGGAAGCGATCGGACGCTCGATCCTTATGCTCATTCCCGAGCGGTTGCAGAGCGAAGAAACCGACATCATCGAGCGGGTGCGAAGGGGTGAGCGAGTCGAGAGCTTTGATACCACCCGCGTCCGAAAGGATGGCACGTTGATCTCGGTTTCGATAACGGTTTCACCGATCAAAGATGCCAATGGCGGTATTGTCGGCGCCTCCAAGATCGCTCGCGATGTGAGCGAGGCCAAAGAGGCGGAGCGACGGATCAGCCTCCTGCTCCGCGAGGTCAATCATCGCGTCAAGAACCAGTTCGCGGTAATCCTCTCGATCATCCGAGAATCCAGCAATCGGGCTGTTGCGCCGAGTGAATTCGAGGGCCAGGTGCGCGCCCGGATCATGGCCCTTTCCCGATCGCATGACCTGTTGGTCAATTCGGACTGGTCCGGTGCCAGTCTGTTCGAGCTCGTGCAGGAACACCTCACCATATTCGGGCACGACGAAAAGGTTACGCTCTCTGGTCCGCTGATCACTCTCGCGCCGAATGCCGTTCAGCATCTGGGAATGGCCATGCACGAACTCGGCACCAATGCAGCCAAATATGGAGCATTGGCGAGCGCTCGGGGGCAGGTAAGAATTGCGTGGCAGATTATCGACGATCGGCCGGACGCGAGCCAGTTTGAATTGGTTTGGGAGGAGACCTTTCCGGCCGAATCCGGCGAGCCCGCGGAACCGATTGTCCGTCGCGGCTTTGGCACAGTGGTGCTGGAGCGCGTCGTGCCGCTCGCCTTGAATGGCCGATCAACTCTTGAGCGGGAGCCTGGCCGGGTGCGCTGGACCCTGACCACGCCGCTCGACAGCTTGGTCGGACAGGCCAAAGAACAAGGCGACGAGCCGGACGAGCTTTATTTCAACCCAATTTAGAGCTGGCGCGTCTTGAGAAAGAGCAGGGCCTCGATCGCCGCGAAGGCTATCCCGAAAACGACAACGCCCGCCCAGCCGGCGATATCGAAGCTAACTCGGCAGACGACATATATCAGCGCCAGCATGCTCACCATCATCCCCGGGGCGCCTAAGCCCCGCATCGCCGCGCTGTGGTGATAGCCGATCCAGAAGGCGAAACGAGTCAATATCCACACGACTGTCGTCGCGAGAACAGCCCGCATTCCTAGTTCGTCGTCCGCATAGGCGGCCAGCCCAAACAGACCGAATGCAAAGACCACGAACTGCTCCAGGGTGTTCTGGAGAAAACGGAGATTGACCCGTAGCCGCCTCGTTTCATGTCCCGCCAAAGGATCAAATGCGGGTGATTGTAGCCGCTCATGCGCTACCGCCTCGACGCCCATCACGAGGCAGAAGAGCACGGCGACGCAGCAACATTTCAGGGCGAAGATCATCCTGCTGCTAACGGTGTCTATCCCCTGGATTGACGGGCCAAAATACAGGATCGCGAGCCACAATAGTGCGGTAACGATCATCGACCCGGCGATGGCCATCGCACCCGCTTTGCGGGCGGCGCGCCAGTTCTCCGATTCAGCGCTCACATTGGTCTCCGGGGCTAGATTGCTTGGAGGCGATCATAACGGAACCGGCGCTGACCCGCCATTAAGGGCCTTCTGGGCGTGCCGATGCTGCACGACGGGATCATCACGGCTTAGGTTCGGAACCGCTGACTTCGCCGGCATATGCCTGGCTGATCAGCGGGAAGGCGCCAAGGTCTGGAAGCTCGATATCTTTAGGCGTGAAGAGGATCACGGCCACGCCGACGACGAGTGCGGATTTCAGGCCTAACGTCAGTCTGCGTTTCTTGCTGATCGTCATCATGGCAAGTCTCCGTCGTTTTCGAACCTCATTTCTCAAACGATGGCAATACGTTACCGTTCCCGGTTTGTGATCGTGAGCGCCGATTTGAAGACAGTTGCCGCTATCCGATGTCTTCGTCATGTTGCTCAGCGTCGAGCGGCAGAAGCCACGCCTCTCGTCTTTTGATCCAGCCCTCGACCATCGGAACAATGCCGCTGGGCGCATCGTCGAGCGTGCCCAAATAGATTTCGACGCGATGGTCTCCGATGCTGAACAGGCGGGAGCCGCACCGCGGGCAGAACGAGCGGCCGTCATAGGTTTTAACGTCACCGGTATATTGGAACTGACCATCCGCCCAATCGGCATAGGCCAGAAACGATGAGCCCGTGACCTTTCGGCAATCGGCGCAATGGCAAAGCCCGGTTCGGAACGGAGCGCCACGGACTTCATATCGCACAATGCCGCAGAGACAGCCGCCTTGTCTGATTTCGCCGTCGCTCATTTTCACCTCCGTTTTGATCAAACGGAATTTGTGAGCGCCGGCGAGGTTCCATCGCGGCGCCTTAGAAAACGGCCAGGTACCGAAGCAGCGCGATGATGCCCACCACGATTACTACAATCTGAATTATCTGCCGAACGCGGCCGTCGACCGGCAGGCGCTGGGTCAGCCACAAAATCAGCACGACCACCAGGAAGGTGATCAGGATGCTTATGAGGGTAGATGATCCCATTCCGAGGCTCCGATTGGTAATGGCGGGTTAGATGGCCGGGCCGAACATCGTGAGCGCGATCTGCAGGACGGCGGCAACAAGACCGAAACCCAGGACGAAAGCGACGGTTCGCTGATAACTGAACGAAGCCCTCCCGGTCGGAACAACCGGGGGCGGGGGGGCAATATCGACTGGCATGGGATTTGACCTTTCAAGGTCGGGCACATCATAGCGCCGCCGGCAACTTACGCTCTTTGCCTGCATCCACCTAACCAATTCGCGTTACATGGGGAACGTTCAGCGCTGGAGGCTGCGGGGACGCGAACTGGGGCGAGAATGGGACGCCAAGGATTCGATAGCGGACCCATTAGCATGAGAAATCACATCGCGCGGTCGTCATCACAAAATCGGAACAAAAGCGCCGTGCCGCGGATTGTCTCTGCGAAACCTGACCAGGTTTTTATCTCAGACAAAAGAACATGGAGAACTAGCATGAGCTCGTTCCGCAATATTCTTCTTTCTTCCGTTGCGACTTTCGCTTTTTCGACTGGTGCTGTGCTGGCACAGGATAGTGAAGACAGCAACATTCTCAATGATACGCTTGACTCAGTAAGCGGCACTGTTGACGGCGCGGTCGATGGACTGAATGATACTGTCGACAATGCTGTTGATGGAACGATCAGCGACACCGTGGATAACGCCGTCGGCGGTGTGACAAACTCGGGTGACGTTGGGGGCGACGCGTCCAGCGACGTGGGCGATGTGGGGAACTTCTCGGACCTGCTATCGCTGATGGAAGCCGGCAATACTGATCTGAGCGACGTTTCCGATGTTGGTGATGTGCAAATTGTCGATGTGGCTGACGTGGCCAATTTCGACGCCACAGCTTTCAACGAGGCGCTGAACGGCAATGCCAGCAACATTTCCGCGCTCCAGAACGCCATTAGCGGCAACTCGACGTTGAATGACTTTTTGACCGGCAATTCGGTTGATGTGTCGGACATCGTTGCTATCAACAACAGTCAGGATGGCACCGTGATCATCTACACGGATAGCAGCGAAGACTAACGTTATGAGCTGTCATGAGAGTGGGCGCCGGCCTTCGGGTTCGGCGCCTGTTTTTATGTCAAAGTACACACGAGAGTACCAAAAGCGGGCCGGCGCGGTATGGGTCAGATCTTCCACGATGCGGTTGCCTTCTGTGCCGGTGTGTCGCCGACTGCCATCTCGGCTATTGAAAAACGACTCCTCGCATCGTATTGGCCTCCTTGACATTTCCCCGTTGGCGCGGGAACGGGGGACAAGGGGTCGTCGGTTCAAATCCGGCCGCTCCGACCATTCCACTCAAGGCCCGTCTATAAGGCCGGATCGTTCCCGCCGGGCTGGAGCCGATCATGCAATTGCAGGCGCGCGACATTGAAGCCGCAATTCCGCTCTGGCCGCAATTGGCCGGCTCCGTGCCGCGAATTATCAATTATTCCGAGAATCACACCTTCCGTTTCGATAAAGCGGGCGGCGCTTCCTATACGCTGCGTGTACATCGGCCGGATTACCAGAGCATCGCCAATATCGAGAGCGAGCTGGCCTGGCTGGCCGCCCTGCGGCGCGATACCGGCCTGCCGATCCCCGAGCCGGTTGCCGGCAGGAATGGCGAATTGCTCCAGGGTTTTCTGGCGCCGGACGGGGCCTTGCGGCAGGCCGTGCTGTTCCGCTTCCTCGCCGGCCACGAGCCGAGTCCGGACAGCGGTTTGCTTGGATTGTTCGGCAGATTGGGGAATTATGCGGCCCGCATGCACGAGCATGCGACCCATTGGCAGCGCCCGGCGGCATTCACGCGTCAGAGCTGGAGCGCCGGCAATATCCTCGACAGCGATGGGCTCTGGGGCGACTGGCGAATTGCCCCGGGTGTCACGGCCGATATCCGTTCACTCCTCGACCGCCTGGACGCCGCGCTTCGCCGCCGGCTCGCAGCCTACGGGCTGGGCGCCGGTCGCTATGGCCTCATCCACGCCGATATGCGTTTGGGCAACCTGCTGGTCGATGGCGATGATGTCAGCCTGATCGATTTCGACGATTGCGGCTTCTGCTGGTTCACCTACGATTTTGCCGCCGCCATTTCCTTCCACGAGACCCATGCGACGGTGCCGGCGCTCAAGGCTGCCTGGCTCGAAAGCTATCAGGCCGTGCGCCCGCTCGATAAGGACGACATCGCCTCCATCGACGACATGATCATGCTGCGCCGCATGGCTTTGCTCGCCTGGATCGGCTCCCATGCCGAGACCGATCTCGCGCAAACCCATATGGCGGGATTCGCAGCGGGGACAGCCGAGCTGGCGGAATACTATCTCGGCGATGCCATCGGGCGCTGAACATGCCCTGTGCTGGTCGAAGCGGCAGTGCTGATGGGCGGCCGTGACGCGCCGGCCCGGCGCGGCAGAGATCGTTTGGCTGGTGGAATCTGACGCGCCTTCGGCCCCGCGCCCAGGTCGAAATTGAACGTGTTCATCCCCCAGATCAGCCCGAAGTGCAGCCACATCTGGCGCCAATGCTCGCCCTCATGCAGCGACGCGCACATGACGATGCCGATCAGCGATATCAGCAGCACGATCGTTATTTCGTTCCGCGTGCGCCGATAATTGCGGATGGAAACGCCCACCGTCCCGAAGGCGAGAACCAGCCAGGCGATGCCGCCGGTCCAGCCATAATTGACGAAGGAGCTCAGCCAGATGTTGTGGATCGGCTCTGGAAAGATCTTGTCGAGTTGGAGCACCCCAAGTCCGATCGGGTTCTCCATGATCATCGGCAATACCAGCAGGTAGCGGTGATAGCGGCCTTCCTCGCCCAGGTCGTAGGACTTGGCGAAGGTGAGTCGATCCAGGAGCTTTTCGGTGAATTCGGCCGAGGTAAGGCTGGCAAAGGCGAAGAGCACGACGCCGATTACGACAAGGCTGCCGATGGTCAGCACCAGCCGGCGCGGCCGCCGGCGATTGTGGAAGAAAATATAGGCGAACAGACAGATCATCACCGCGACGACGGCGATGCGCGAGAAGGACAGGAGGATGCCGAGCAGGACGATCGCCATGGCGCCGATAAGCAGTACCTTGTTTCCCCGGGGACGAAAGAGGAAATAGACGCAGAAGACCACCGCCGGCAGCAGGAACGAACCATACATATTGGGGTCATCGATGAAGCCCTTGGCGCGTCCGTCCCAGGTCAGCAATTCGGTTTGGAGCAGGAAGCCTATCGTGCCCAGGATCGAGGCGATCACGCAGGAGACGATGTAAACCTTCATGAAAATCTCGAAGTGGCGCTTTTTCCAGCTCATCGACACGAAGACGCTGATAATGCCGATCGTGATGGCGAAGGTCTTGGAAAGCAGCTCGAAGGCGACGCCATCCTCGCTGAAATTCGGTAGCGACGCCAGCAGGCAGGACAGACCCCACGCGGCAACGATGAGAATGAAGGTCACCGATCGTCGCGTCACCTCCTGCTTTTCCAGCAGCGTCATCAGGAACAGCGTGATGAGAAAGGACAGGACGTATAACAGGTCGACGGGCGAGGGCCGCAGCAGCGTGTAGTTCATCGCCAGCACGGCGAGCAGGAAGACCAGGTTCCGCGTGGTGAAGACGGCGAAACGCAGGCCGGCTATGCGGATTTCGGTCTCAGGTGCCTCGCGGCGAGTGCCTGTCATGCTCATGGGGCCAACCCGTAGCCGAGCAGATGTTCCATTGTGCCCAGTCCCTCGCAATCCGGCGCGCCGGACGCGAAATGCGTTCCCGTCCGCTGCTCGATACAGCGATAGACCGGCACGCTTTCCTCTTGCTCGGCGGCATATAGCCAGCCCGCGGTTCGCTCCCGGACATAGCCCGCGGGCTCGCAGCTACCCTCGTCGGCAAGCATCTGGTCCAGATGCCCGAACCGGTCCCGGGCGCATTCGGCGAACTTGATGCTGGCAATGCCCTGGGGCGGCCGGGTCAGCATATAGGCGATGATCTTGTCGTGGCGATAAGCGCGCCGGTCTCCGGTCAATGGCCCGGTGGACGTGAGATAGATGTCCTGTCTAGGCTCCAAAAAGCGGCTCAGCGCTATGCCTGCCTGAACCGCCATCGGCTCGTCTTCCACCGACAGCGCCACCTCGTGATGGACGAGATAGCGGCTCTCGAAGCCCTTGCCGGGCGGCACATAGATATAGCTCAACAGGAAGCGTCCATCGACGGCGTTGCTGCCGTCGTCGGGATTGAGGATGGTCCCATAGGCGACCAGATCGGTATTTGCCGGCCGGTCCCATTCGGAACCGTCAATGGCCAGAAGCGGCTCTTCCAGATCGAGGAACGACACCTTGTCCGTCGACAACGATAGCCGCAATCCTCCGAACCACGGATCGGTCGTGAGCGCGGCGACCCAGCCCCGATCCCGCAAATAGCCGACGCCGGGCCCGACAAAGCCGATTGCTGTCGCCTGGCCGCCAAGGCCCGGCTCGCTCCAGGCGCCCTCGTGATATTTCCGCCAGTCCGTGAGGTCGTGCTTCGGCGTTCTGGCCGCGATGGTCTGCCAGTCGGAATTCCGCAGGCAATAGGCGTAGAGATAGCCATCGAGGCCATCGATCATCGTGCAATCGCCCTCGCCGGTGATCCGGCCCCGCTGCGGCGCATCCCGCCCGGTGATGATCGTGCCCAGATCCGTCCAGGTGAGACCGTCATCGGATGAGGTGGCGATGGCCATCGACTTGTCGGTCTGCCCCTGCGGGCCGTAATCGCAGATGCTTTCCTGATGCACCAGCCCGAGGACCGCGCCGCCGGATCGCATGGCCGAGGTCAGCCAGCGCCCACATTCGTTTTTGCTGCCTGCAATGCCGGCTTCCAGCACGGCACGGCGGGGGTTGTCCATGTCCCGTAAGGTGGGACCGTCAATGGCATAGGTCGCTCCATTGGCGCTGAACCCCCGAAACGATCCATCGGGCAGCTTGAGGGCGGTGAAGGGGGCGTCGAGTTCGTCCGGAAACGGGCCCCGCACCGTTACCGGCGGCCCGACGCGCACCTTTATGCATTCCATGCACAGCTCACTGTCGGCGCTTGCCGCCGCCGCCGCGAACGTCCCCAGAAAGGCCAGGGCGAGAAAACCGGTGACTTGGAGCCGGGTGCCGTCCATCATGGGCTCAATAGGCGTTTTCGGAATTGAATAATCGGAACGGCGTCAGCAACACGATGTAGGCATCGAGCAGGATCGACCAGTGCTCGATATAGTAGAGATCGTGATTGACCCGCTGCATGATCTTGTCGATCGTGTCGGTCTCGCCGCGCCAGCCATTGACCTGGGCCCAGCCGGTCATGCCGGGCTTGACGCGGTGACGGGCGAAATAGCCTTCCACCGCCTCGTAATAGAGCTGGTTCTCGGCCTTGGCTTGTGGTGCATGCGGGCGCGGGCCGACGACGGACAGCTCGCCCTTGAGCACATTGAACAATTGCGGCAGCTCGTCGATCGAGGTCTTGCGGATGAATTTGCCGACCCGGGTGACGCGGGGATCGTCTTTGGTGACGAGCTTGGCGGCCGTATTGTCGAGCATGTCGGTGCGCATCGAGCGGAACTTGTAGATGCGGATGGTCTCGTTGTTGAAGCCATGCCGGTTCTGCACGAAGAATACCGGGCCGCGGCTTTCCAGTTTGATGGCGATTGCCGTGGCCAGCATGACCGGCGACAGCAGGATCAGCGCGGTGAGCGCCACAAGCTTGTCGAACACCCATTTGAACACCCGGTTCCAGTCCGAGATCGGCCGGTCGGCTATGTCGAGAACGGGCACTTCTCCGACATAGGAATAGGCCTTGTCGGTGAATTTCAGCTTGCTCATATGGGCGGACAGGCGAATGTCCACCGGCAGCACCCAGAGCTGGGTCAACATGTCCAGCACGCGCTTTTCCGCCGATAGCGGCATCGACACGATGACGAGGTCGACGGGGGTGCGGCGGGCGAACTCGACCAGGTCCGCAACCATTCCGAGCTTGTGATAGCCCGAGACGAGGTCCGGCGAACGCTCTCCGACGCGGTCGTCGAACAATCCGAGCAGGTTGATGTCCTTTTCGGCTCCGGCCTGGATCTGCTCGATCAGCAGAGCCGCGTCGGCGCCGCCGCCGACGATCACCGCGCGTCGTTTCAGGCGGCCTTCATCGGTCCAGCGCAGCACGAGGGCCCGCAACAGGCTGCGATATGCCAGCAGAGCCAGTGCGCCGGAGGCGTACCAGGTGAGCAGCCAGAACCGCGAGACCAGGTCGCCGGCCTTGAACAGGAACAATCCCACAGTCAGCGTCACCATCACCGCCGTCCAGGCCCCGAGCACCCGGCCGAACTGCGACAATGTGGTGCGATAAGCCGTGATGCGGTGGGAGCGCACGGCGTTGAACATGATATTGGCCAGCAACACCATTGTCAGGATGATCGGGATATAGAGCGCGTCCTGTCCCGGCGCGACATAGGCCGCGTGAATGCCATAGCCCAAAAGCGCGAGTAGCAGCGCCTCCGCCACCTGCGCTGTTCCTGAAATCACCGCGGCCGAAAGCGTGCCGTCCACCGGGCGGGCGATGATTTCCTCGGCGCGCGGCGAAAGATGCGGTGTCCCGCCCGGCTTGGCGGCGTGGTCTTCAATGGCCTTTTTAGCGTCTACGCGAAACATTACGAGAATACCGGCATTAGTCTTGACCCGGCATTCTCGTGCAGAGGCGTTTAAACTCGATGAAGTCAGGCACCGGTTTTTTCCAGACCCGCCCGATAGGTCTCCTCGATGGCGTCGGTCATGCGCCGCACGGAAAACCGGGCTTCGATATGGGCCAGCAATTGCAGCATCGCGGCTTCGGACTGCGCCGGGCTATCGATGAATTCTTGCATGGCCTTCGCCAGCGCCGCTGAATCGCCGGCTGGCACCAGGCTCGCCGCCATCGGCCCGAATATTTCGGGAATGCCGCCCACGCGGGTGGCGATCAAAGGCAATCGCGCCGCCGCCGCCTCCAGCACCACATAGGGCAGGGACTCCGCCAGTGACGGCACGATGACGCAGCGGCCCAGGGTGAAAACCCGCCGCGCCGGTTGAGAGCCGACCAGCCGCACCCGGTCGGCCAGCCCCAATTCGGCGATCCTGGCTTCCAGCGCCATCCGCTCCGGCCCATCGCCGGCCATGACCAGCTTGGCGCCCGGAACCGTTGCCAGCGCCTCAACCAGCGGGAAAATCCCCTTGAGCGTTCGCAATTCGCCGACAAACACGAAATCGGCGGCATCGGCTGCCGCCGGCACCGGTTCGAATTCCTCGGGCCGCAGACCGTTATGGATGATTTCCGCCGGACAGGTCGGGGCTCCGATCAGCGCCGTATAGGTTTTTTCCGCATAGGCGCTTTCGAAGATGATGGCCGAAGTCCTGGCCATCAACAGGCGCTCGATCTGGTGGAACAGCCGGCCGGACCGCGAATCGGCCGCATAGTGCAGGACACCGCCATGCGGGGTATAGACGGCTTTCGCGCGGGTTCGGCCGTAAAGAGCCAGCCGGGCATAGAACCCGCCCTTGGCGCCGTGGCCGTGGATGATATCGACCTCGAGGCGTCGCGCCAGCCGCGTGACGGCGAATGGCGTGGTCAGGTCGCCCTTGCCGAACAGGCGGGGCATCGGCAGGCGATGAATGCCGAGCCTTGCATGGGCGTCGAGCCCCCGCAGCAATTCTTCGGTCTGCGCATCATTGGCCAGGATGTCGACAACGATGCCGATGTCATGGCCGCGTGCCGCCAATTCGCGCGTCAGATCGGCGACATGGCGGAACAATCCGCCCACCGGCGCCCGCAATATTTGCAGGATTTTGAGCGGAGGCCCCGACAAGGCCTAGAACCAGCGTTCGGAAACGACAACCGTATCGCCCGGATAGATCGGGAAATCGAGCTCGACGTTTCCTTTGACCATCTGGTTGTCCTGCTGGCGGTAAACCACGGCGCGATTGCGGTCCGCCGTCTCGGTGAAGCCGCCCGCCGTGCTGATCGCGGCGCGCACGCTCATGCCGGGAACATAGGGGAATTGCCCGGCAGTCTTGATCTCGCCCTGGATATAGAAGGGACGGTATTGTTCGATCTCGACCGCAACGTCGGGATTGCGCATATAGCCATTGGCCAGCGCCCGGGCGAGACGCTTGCCGGCATCCTGGGTGGTGCTGCCGCGCACGGCCACCGCGCCGACCAGCGGAAAGGCGATCGCTCCCTCATCGCCGACGCGATAGCTCTTGCTCAGCTCCGCATCGCCATAGACGGTCACCCGCACCACATCGCCCGTATCGAGCTGATAGGGCCCATTGGTTTCCACCAGATAGGTGGCGCTTCTATTGGTGGCGCAGCCGCCAAGCGTCAATGTCAGGGCCAGGATTAGAATGGATAGCCAGCGCATAAGAATCCCATGCGTTCGAGTTGGCTCCAATCTGTCCGCCTATGGTTAAGATTGTCCTTATGACGCCGGGATATAGGCGCGGAATGCGACGCGAATTAACCGAATTTTGACCACGCATGGCGTTAGCTGGAAATGAACTTCGAGGTATTGCCATGTCTTACGAGCTCCCGGCGTCCGAGGACGCCAAGATTGATGTTGCTGCCTTGCTGGCGGCCATCATCCGCCGGCTGCCGCGCATTTTGCTGGTGACGCTCGCTCTGTTGGTGGCCGGTTTTGTCGTGCTCATGTTCCAGCCGCGCCTGTATGAATCCGGGGCGGCGATTCTGGTGGAATCGCGGGCCAGCGCCTATTTGCGCCCGGCCAACGATCAGCCGCCGAGCTATAACGGCAATACGCCCGGCGTCGTCTCCAGCCAGATCGAACTGCTCAAGTCGCGCGACACCTTGCTCAACGTCATCGATCAGCTCGATCTGCGCTCCGTCCCGGAATTCAACGGGGGAGCGGCCGGCTTCTCGCCGCTGGGCATGATCACCCAATTGATCGGCCGGCGCGCCGCCACGCCGAACAGCGTCGACGAAACCGTGATCACATCGCTTCATGATCGCCTCACCGTGGTTCAGGAAAAAGATTCGGCCATCATCTCGGTGCTGGTGCGCTCGACCGACCCGCAGCTTGCCGCCGACATCGCCAACGCCCTGGCCAATGCCCATGTGGCGCGGCGGGCCAATTTGTCCATTTCCGACACCGCCGAGGCGTCGGGCTGGTTGCTGGACGAGATCAACCGTCTGCGCGTTTCGGTGGAGCAGGCCGAATCCGCCGTCGCCGACTTCAAGGTCGCCAATGATCTTTTTATCGGCCAGAACAATACCAGCCTGCTGGACCAGCAATTGTCCACAATCGCCGCCCAGGTCGCCACCGCGCAGGAGCGCAAGAACGCGGCGCTGTCGCGCGCCTCGCTCATCCGCGGCCTGATCGATCGCGGCCAGCCCATCGAAGCCGTGACCGATGTGCGCAATTCACTGGCGATCCAGCAA
The DNA here is from genome assembly GCF_030285925.1 of Devosia sp. YIM 151766. Classification (NCBI taxonomy): domain Bacteria; kingdom Pseudomonadati; phylum Pseudomonadota; class Alphaproteobacteria; order Hyphomicrobiales; family Devosiaceae; genus Devosia; species Devosia sp. YIM 151766. The sequence continues at coordinate 1,205,493 of NZ_CP127251.1, forward strand.
TTGAGCCAGGAAAAGGCGCGCCTTCAGGGCGAAATGGCGCAGCGCTCCGCCACGCTGCTCGCCAGCCATCCGGCCATCCGCGCCCTCAATGCGCAGATTTCCGAACTGGACAATCAGATTCGCCAGGAAGGCCGCCGCGTCGCTTCCGCCCTGGAAGCCGAAGCGCAGATTGAAGCGGATCTGGAAGCCTCGCTCCAGGCCGAACTCGACCGCGCCAAGGTCAGCGCCTCCACGGCCACCAGGGACAACGTCACTCTCGACGGCCTCCAGCGTGAGGCCAAGGCGCAGCGCGATCTCCTCGAAGCCTATCTGCTGCGCTATAACGAAGCCTCCTCCCGCGTCGATGCGACCTCCGCCCTGCCGGACGTGCGCGTCGTCTCGGTAGCCGCGCCGTCCGTCACCCCGGCCTCGCCGAAGACCTCGCTGGTCATGGTCGCGATCGGCATCATGTCGGTCGCCGTTCAGGTCGGCATCGTGGCTTTCGGCGAATTGATGTCGGGACGCGCTCTGGTGCCGATAATGCGTGCGCCCATCGTTCGGCAGGACGAATTGGAAACTGCCCCCTTCGATGAGGCCGAGCTCCAGCCCGATCAGCGCTGGCAGGAGCCGGATACGGCGCCGGACGCCTTTGCCGACCCCGCCTTGGCATCGGCGGAGGAGCCTGTCCTCGTCCTGCCGGAAGAGCCGCTCCAGGCCGAACGGGCGGACATCGCGCCGGCAGAGCCGCCCCCCTCCGCCGAGGCGGCAAACGCCTTCATTCACACCCTGATGGTGGCACCAGCCGGTTCCGGAGAAAATGACAGCGAAATGGCCGAAACGCCGGACGTGGCAGACGAGCCCATCTCGCCCCGCGGTCCGCTTGCCCGCCTTTTGCCTTATACCGATCTGGTGTCCGACCTTGTGCTCGGCCGAACCCATCTGCTGCTGCTGGCCGATCATGGAGACAATCAGCCCAGCCGCCAGATGGCCGAGGAACTGGTGGCCGACGCGCTGTCCAAGGGCCTGAGCGTCGCGCTGATCGACGCCGGGTCAGGGCTTCGCACCGGCAATCCGGGCATCACCGAACTCAGCACCGGCGAGGCCGGCTTTGGCGACGTGGTGCAGAAGTCCGCCGACAACAGCTTCGCCGAAGTGACCTGGGGGCAGGGCGATTCTATCGCCCGCAACTCCAACCGCCCACAGATTCTGACCGAGGCGTTGAGCGATATCTATGAAGTCGTGGTGGTGATGACCGGCCGCGCCGATCGCAAGTCCATGCTCGGTGCCTTCTCCGAACTGGGTGGCCGCATCGTCCTGGTCACCGGTGAAAAAGACGATGTCGAAAGCGCCGAAGCCACGCGCAGGCGTTTGGAAGAAGCCGGTCTGCCCCGCGTCGAGCTTGCTGCCCTGGCCGAGCCGGTCGCCGCCTGATGGGGCTCAAATACGCCGCCATTCGCACTGCCTTCGAACTGCTTTGGCTGTCGCGGATGCCGGCATTGTTCAACCTGCTGTCGCGCTCGCGCGGCGTGATCTTCACGCTGCATCGCGTCCTGCCGGACGAACCCGCCGATTTTTCTCCCAATGCCATTTTGCAGGTGCAGCCGGATTTCCTCGATTTTTGTCTCGAGCGCCTCCGCGATCTCGGCCTGGACATCGTCAGCATGGACGAAGCGCTGGAACGTCTCGCCGCGCCGAAACGGGGCCGCCGCTTCGTCGTCCTCACCTTCGACGACGCCTATCGGGACAATCTCCGCCATGCTCTGCCTATCCTGCAGCGGCACGAAGCGCCTTTCACCCTCTATGTGCCCACCGCTTTCGTGGATGGCGTCGGCCAGCTTTGGTGGCAGGCGATAGAGGACATTATCGCCCGGCAGGACGCTCTGGCCTTCACCGAGAACGGTGACACCGAATATGTCGACACCCGAACCATTGCCGAGAAGAACGACGCCTTCAACCGTCTCTATTGGCGCCTGCGCAAATTGCCGGAGCCGGAGCGGCTGGCGCTCCTGGCCGAGTTCACCGGCAATTACGGCTATGACCTGGACCGGCAATGCCGCGATCTCATCATGGATTGGCAGGAATTGCGGCTCTTTGCCGGCGATCCGCTCTGCACTATCGGCGCCCACACCGTGAACCATTACGAATTGGCCAAGCTTCCGGCTGAGCAGGCCCACAACGAGATGATCCAGTCGGTGGAGGTCATCGAGGCCCAGTTCGGCATCCGCCCCGCCCATTTTTCCTATCCGCTGGGCGGCCCGCTATCCTGTGGCCGGCGCGAATTCGACCTGGCGAGAAACGCCGGCTTTCGCACCGCCGTCACCACCCGCCCCGGGGGCCTGTATCCCCACCACTTGCAACGCCTGACGGAATTGCCGCGGGTGTCGCTCAATGGCCATTTCCAGCAGCGGCGCTATGTGGAGGTATTCGCCAGCGGCGGCCTGTTCACCCAATTGGGTCGGGCGATGGGATGAGGCTGTCACGCCCTGGGCGGCGCCGGTCTATTGCGGCTCCGGCTTCGCCATCCAGGCGATGATCGCCATGGCGGGCAAGAGCCAGCCCATGCCCGCCACGATGAAAAACCCGATCAGGACCAGTCCCGGCAGCCCCTCGGGCAGGGCGAGATAGATCCAGGTCGCCAGCACCGACCAGAGGATGATCGAACCGACGAGCAGGAAGGCGCCGATCAATTTACGATTACGCTGGGTCATGTGCGGCATCTGGACTGTTGCGGGATAGGTGCGGTGGGCTTACCACTCCCCCAGCCCTACTGATACTGGAATTAGCATTGTGACCTCTCTGCAAGATGCCGCACCCGGCCAAGTCAGCTTTGCCAGCGACCGTCTGCGGCCGGTTCGCATCTGGCTTTATGGCCTTGCGGCCTTCGTGCTGCTCATCGTCGTGGTTGGCGGCATTACGCGCCTGACCGAATCCGGCCTCTCCATCACCTCCTGGAAGCCCATCTCGGGAACCATCCCGCCGCTCAACGAGGCGGAATGGCTGGAGGAGTTCGAAGCCTATAAGCAGATTCCGCAATATACCTATGTCCATTCCTGGATGGATCTGGACGATTTCAAATTCATCTTCTTCTGGGAATGGTTCCACCGCCTGCTGGCGCGCGCGCTCGGTCTCGTCTTCCTCGTGCCCTTCGCCATTTTCTTGTTCCAGAAGCGGCTGTCGCGTGATCTGGCCTGGCCGCTCGCCGGGCTGTTCGTCCTCGGCGGCTTTCAGGGCGCGCTCGGCTGGTGGATGGTGACCTCCGGCCTGACCGAACTCACCTCCGTCTCCCAATACCGCCTCGCCGCTCACCTGACCGCCGCCTCATTGCTGTTCGTCGCGCTCCTTTACGTGGCGCGTTCGCTGACGCCGGGCCGCGTTCTCGGTCATGTCGCCCCCTTCCATGCCGTCACCGCCGTGTTGCTGGTATTGATGGTCATGTTTCAGATCGCGGCAGGGGCCTTCGTCGCCGGTCTCGATGCCGGCATGGGCTACCAGACCTGGCCGCTCATGGACGGCGCCATTATCCCCAAGGGCCTGTTCGTCATGGACCCCGCCTGGCGCAATCTGTTCGAGAACGCGCTGACCGTGCAATTCATCCATCGTGGCCTGGCTTACCTGATCGTCGCCTATATTGGCTGGCTGATCTGGCGGCGTCATAAGGATGGCGGCTTTGCCGGCGTGCATGGCTGGCTGCCGCGCATAGGGCTGGTGGTGCTGCTGCAAGTTGCCCTGGGCATCGCCACACTGCTCGCCAGCGTGCCGATTTCCTTGGCCGTCGGGCACCAGGCCCTCGCCTTCATGTTGGCGGGCTTGGCCGCCTGCTATGTCGCTGACCTCCGGCGGGTCCGGTAGGCATATCGATATCGCACTGCATAAGCGGTATTATAATACCGCTTATGCAAGCCTTTGAAATTGAATGCTTTTTCAAAGCCTCTTGACGGTGGGTCGATTCCCCCATACACCCGCCCCCGAACTGGCCGGTCCTTGCATGGGCCGGCTGCCTGAATCTAGGGAATTCGATATGAGCACGTACTCGGCAAAACCGAGCGACATCGAAAAGCAATGGGTCCTCATCGACGCCGAAGGGCTGGTCGTGGGCCGTCTTGCTTCGATCATCGCCTCGCGCCTGCGCGGCAAGCACAAGCCGACCTTCACCCCCCATATGGACATGGGTGACAACATCATCGTCATCAATGCCGACAAGGTGAGGCTGACCGGCCGCAAGCTGGATCAGCACCGCTTCTACTGGCACACCGGTTATCCCGGCGGCATCAAGGATCGCACCGCGCGCGAGCTGCTGGAAGGCCGCTTTCCGGGCCGTGTCCTCGAAAACGCCGTGCGTCGTATGATGCCGGGCGGTCCGCTGACCCGCACCCAGCTCAAGAACCTGCGTGTTTACGCTGGCGCCGAGCATCCTCATGAAGCGCAGAGCCCGGCAAAGCTCGACGTTGCTGCGATGAACTCCAAAAACGTGCGGGTGAAGTAACATGGCCGAAACCATCAATTCTCTCGAAGACCTCGGCACTTCCGCTGCGGCTCCCGCTGCCAACACCGCTCCGGTGCATGAGCAGAAGCTCGACAGCCTCGGCCGCGCCTATGCCACCGGCAAGCGCAAGAACGCCGTCGCCCGCGTCTGGATCAAGCCGGGCAAGGGTACGGTGACCGTCAACGGTCGCGAATTCGCCAAGTATTTCGCCCGTCCGGTTCTGCAGCTCATCGTCAAGCAGCCGATCGTCGCTACCGACCGCCTCGACCAATACGACGTCAACGTCACCGTTGCCGGTGGTGGTCTGTCCGGTCAGGCCGGCGCCGTCCGTCACGGCATTTCGAAGGCGCTGAACTACTTCGAGCCGGGCCTGCGCCCGATCCTCAAGAAGGGTGGCTTCCTGACCCGCGACAGCCGCGTCGTCGAGCGTAAGAAGTACGGCCGGGCCAAGGCTCGCCGCTCCTTCCAGTTCTCCAAGCGCTAAGCTTCGGAGCATATTGCGAATTTTCAAGGGGCCGGGAAACCGGCCCCTTTTACTTTGCCCTGGCCGCTATTCCCGACCGCGGCCACCGATCCGGCCGTCACCCCCTGACGCCGCCGTCACAGCCCCGGCGTCACCGCGCGCTCGGCCATCACCCTCGCAACCTCCCGTCGTCCGCCACCCTCACACCCCCCATCGTCACCCTCGCGCTTGACGCGAGGGCTCTTTAACTCAACCATCCAGCCATGGCGGGCTACACTTACATCCTCGCAAACCATCCGCGCGGCAAAATCTATGTCGGCGTAACCAACAACCTTGTTCGTAGAATTTGGGAGCACCGCGAAGGTGTCGCGGATGGCTATACAAACGGGCATGGAATCAAGCAATTGGTGCACTTTGAAGTGCACGAAACTGTCCCGCTCGCCATCCAGCGTGAGAAAAACCTCAAGCACTGGGTAAGGGCGTGGAAGGTTGCGCTGATCGAAGAGCACAATCCCGACTGGCGGGATCTGTGGGATGATATCGTGAGATAAGGGCCCTCGTGTCGAGCACGAGGGTGACGATTGATGGGTGATCTGACATCAAATGTCCGCCACCCTCACACCCCCCATTGCCACCGTCACATCCCCCATCGTCACCCTCGCGCTTGACGCGAGGGCTCTTGCGATCCCACAACCCGTCCATGCCCAGCCTCGTCACCCGCTTCCATCTCCTCCTGTTCGGCGTCACCCTCGCCATTGCCGGCGTCGCCCTGATCCACATCCCGGCAAGCTATTTCTTCCCCGCGCATTGGCGGGGCAGCGCTCCAGACTGGCTGTGGCCGCGCGACATCGCCCTGGCCGTCCCCCCGCTCATGCAACTGACCCTCATGGCCGCCTTCTTCCTGCTCGGCCGGGCTCTCACCAAAAACCATCTCGCCAAGACCCGTCACATCTTCGACCCGGCCCTGACTCTGCTGCTCTCGGTCATGGCCGCCTGCCAATTGGGCCTGTTGCTGCTCGGCATCGGCTCGGATTTCGACCTGTTCCGCATTACCGGTTTTGGCCTGGCCGCCATCTTGCTGATCCTGTCCGTCGTCCTGTTCGAGGCCGAGCGCCATTCCTATGGCGGTCTGCGCATGCCCTGGCCCATCGCGTCGGATCGGGCCTGGCGCCTCGTGCACAAGGGATCGGGCATTGCCTCCGGGCTCTGCGCTATCGCGCTGGCCTGGCTGGCCTGGACCGATCCCGGCCCCGGCATTCTTGCCATTGCGATCGGCGCGAGCCTCGCCGCCTTGCCCATGCTCGCGGCCCTGCTGACCCTGGCCACGCGCCGCCTTTGAGAAGCTATTTCGGCGGCTCGCATCGGCGCAGCAGAAAAATCTTCCACGCTGCAACGAAACGGAACGCTATGCGCTGCATTCGTTTTTTCCGGGGCGTATTGTCGAGGCAATTGTGAGGCGGCGCGCCAGGATTGGCGGCGGCCTCCTGTCACCGAAGGGTCATATCCATGCCAACCACCGTCCCGGCCGGCTCCGCATCGCCTGCGTCCAAGCCGATTTATCTCAATTTTGGCTTCCAGGTTCTGGCCGCCATGGTCATCGGCCTGCTGTTCGGCTTCATTGCCCGCAATATGGGTCCCGATGCCGCCGGCAACGCCAATTGGCTGACCGTCACCCTGTCGACGGTCGGCTCGTCTTTCGTGTCGCTGTTGCGGGCCCTGGTGCCGGTGCTGGTCTTCACCGCCATCGTCGCCTCCATCGCCAATCTTCGCGAACTGAACAACGCCGCCAAGCTCGTCTGGCAGACCCTGCTCTGGTTCGCCATCACCGCGCTGATCTCGGTGGCCATCGGCATTGCGCTCGGCCTCATCATCCAGCCCGGAGTGCATACGGCCGTCACCGAAGCCGCCGCCCGCGCCCCTGCCTCTACCGGCTCGTGGCTGGATTTCCTCAAGGGCCTGATCCCCGCCAATTTCATCGGCCTGCAGGCCTCGACCCGCCTTGCCGATAGCGGCGCCACCACCAGCCTCAACTTCAACGTCTTGCAGATCCTGATCGTCTCGATCGTCGTCGGCATCGCGGCTTTGCGCGTCGGCCCGGCAGCCGATCCGTTTCTGGCCTTCAACCGTTCCTTTCTCAAGATCATCCACAAGATCCTGTGGTGGGTCATTCGCCTGACCCCCATCGGCACGATCGGCCTGCTCGGCAATGCCGTTGCCGTCTATGGCTGGGATGCGCTGGCCCAGCTCGGCTGGTACGCCGCCGCCATTTATATCGGCCTGGTCCTCGTGCTTTTCGTGGTCTATCCGGTTTTGTTGCAGGCCAATGGGCTGAACCCCATCCGCTACTTCCAGAGCGCCTGGCCGGCGATCCAGCTCGGTTTCGTGTCGCGCTCGTCCATCGGCACCCTGCCGGTTACCGAACGCGTCACCGAAAGAAATCTCGGCGTGCCGCGTGAATATGCCTCTTTCGCCGTGCCGCTGGGGGCGACCACCAAAATGGATGGCTGCGCGGCCATTTATCCGGCGATCTCGGCCATCTTCGTGGCCCAGTTCTTCGGCATCAGCCTGGGCATCGAGCATTATCTGCTGATCGTCTTCGTCTCGGTCATCGGCTCGGCGGCCACTGCCGGCCTGACCGGCGCCACCGTCATGTTGACCCTGACGCTGTCGACGCTCGGCCTGCCGCTCGAAGGCGTCGGCCTGCTGCTGGCCATCGATCCGATCCTCGATATGGGCCGCACCGCGGTCAACGTCGCCGGTCAGGCGCTGGTCCCCACCATCGTCGCCAAGCGCCAGGGCATTCTCAACCAGGCGGCCTATGACCATGGCAAGTCCATCGAAGACCTCGATATCGATGCCGTTCCCGCCGAGTGAGGCGAACCGGCCGCGTCAACGCAAGGGGGAGGCTTCGGCCTCCCCTTTTTCCTTTCCACATCGCCCGGACCGCCCCATGATCCCGCCTTGCTCCCGACGAAAAAATCGCTAGGGAAGGGGGCAACAGTTTCGAGGAGCTTTTTTCGTGAGCGACATCACCGTTTCCCAGGCCATCGATGCCATCTATGCCTCGATCCAGAACGACAATGAGGACCTGGACCAGCATATCGCCGCCCTCAAGGAGGCGATGGCCCGCGAAGGCCTCAAGGAAGCGACCTTCGAGACGGCCAGGCTGGCCCAGCCCAATCGCCAGGGCCGCAAGCTCATGCAGGCCTATTTCAAGAAGAAGGGCGTCGTCGTCGGCTTCGCCTGATCGCTGCGGGGCCGGGCCCAATTCACCTTACTGTCATCAACAGGCGCCCGCGCTATTGAAGCTCGCCTCATTGCGGCCTATCTGTGCCTTTACCGCCCGTTAAGGGTGTATCGCCTGCAATCGGCCAGTCGCGCCGATTCGTTTTTCTAGACACGTTGCCTGTCATTGCGAGCGCGTTCGGGCAGGGGCGTCGTCCAACCAACCAAGCCCGCCTCCGGTCCGCGACCCGGGCGAGCGGGCCAAGGGGCAAACTATGCGGGATCCGCACGACCTTTACATGAATACGCTCGTTCCCATGGTGGTCGAGCAGTCGAACCGTGGCGAACGCGCCTTCGACATCTATTCGCGCCTGCTGCGCGAGCGCATCATTTTCGTCACCGGCGTGGTCGAGGACAACATGGCCTCGCTCATCGTGGCGCAATTGCTGTTCCTCGAATCGGAAAATCCGAAAAAGGAAATCGCGCTCTATATCAATTCACCCGGCGGCGTGGTGACCTCTGGTCTGTCCATCTACGACACCATGCAGTTCATCCGCCCGGCCGTCGCCACCATGGTGATGGGGCAGGCCGCGTCCATGGGTTCGCTCCTGCTGGCCGCCGGTGAGCCCGGCATGCGCACCTCGCTTCCCAATTCCCGCGTCATGGTTCACCAGCCCTCCGGCGGCTTCCAGGGCCAGGTGACCGACATTCTGATTCATGCCAAGGAAGTCGAGGGCTTGAAGCGCCGTCTTAATCAGATCTACGAGAAGCATACCGGCCGCACTTACGAGGAAATCGAGAATGCGCTGGAGCGTGACCGCTTCCTCTCGCCGGAGGAAGCCAAGGCGTTCGGCCTGATCGACACCGTTCTCGAAAAGCGTGCTGTCCCCGAGGCATCCGCCTGACCTTGATCTGCGTTAAGCACATTGCGGAAGCGCCGTGGACTGTGATCCATACGCAATTGCACCCAGCCGGAACGGCCTCTAAGGTCGTTTCGGCTTAGACTTTCTTTATGTCTTGAGCGTTACGGTTTTCGTTAGCGCTTGAATTTGGAGGCATTCGCCTCCGGGAGTGACTGATGTCCAAAGAGACGACCAACGGCGAAACGTCGAAGAACACGCTTTATTGCTCGTTCTGCGGCAAGTCGCAGCATGAGGTGCGCAAGCTCATTGCCGGGCCGACCGTGTTCATCTGCGATGAATGCGTCGAGCTATGCATGGACATCATCCGCGAAGAGAACAAGACCTCCATGGTCAAGTCCTCCGAGGGCGTGCCCACGCCGGCGGAAATCTGCAAGGTGCTGGACGATTACGTCATCGGCCAGGGCCGCGCCAAGCGCGTGCTCTCCGTGGCCGTCCACAACCACTACAAGCGCCTGCATCACGCCTCCAAGAACCAGGATATCGAACTCTCCAAGTCCAATATCCTGCTGATCGGCCCCACCGGCTCGGGCAAGACCCTCTTGGCCCAGACGCTGGCGCGCATCATCGATGTGCCCTTCACCATGGCCGACGCCACCACGCTGACCGAAGCCGGCTATGTGGGCGAGGATGTCGAGAACATCATCCTCAAACTGCTCCAGGCCGCCGATTACAATGTCGAGAAGGCCCAGCGCGGCATCGTCTATATCGACGAGGTCGACAAGATTTCCCGCAAGTCGGACAATCCCTCGATAACCCGCGATGTATCGGGCGAGGGTGTGCAGCAGGCTCTGCTCAAGATCATGGAGGGCACCGTCGCCTCCGTGCCGCCGCAGGGTGGCCGCAAGCATCCGCAGCAGGAATTCCTCCAGGTCGACACCACCAATATCCTGTTCATCTGCGGTGGCGCCTTTGCCGGGCTGGAACGCATCATTTCCGCTCGCGGCGAGGGGTCGGGCATCGGCTTCGCCGCCACAGTGAAGGACCCCAACGATCGCCGCATCGGCCAGGTCCTGGCCGAGGTCGAGCCCGAGGATTTGGTGAAATTCGGCCTCATCCCGGAATTCATCGGCCGTCTGCCGAATCTGGCGACGCTGGAAGACCTCGACGTGCCGGCGCTCATCGAAATTCTCACCGCGCCGAAAAACGCTCTGGTCCGTCAATATCAGCGCCTGTTCCAGATGGAAGAAGTCGAGCTGACCTTCCACGAGGACGCCCTCAAGGCCATCTCCGAGAAGGCCATCGAGCGCAAGACCGGCGCCCGCGGCCTCCGCTCCATCATGGAAGCCATCCTGCTCGACACCATGTACGACCTGCCGTCGCTCGAAGGGGTGGAGGAAGTGGTGATTTCGGAAGACGTGGTGCGCGGCAAGGACGTTCGCCCGCTTTACATCTATTCCGAGCGCAAAAAGGAAGAAGCTCCGGCCTCCGCCTGAGCCCCTGCGATGTCATTCGGAACGCCGGGCCTTGCGCCCGGCGTTTTTCTTTGTCTTTAGCCGGCTTGTCTGCAAGTGTTATGCGGAATGCCTATCCGGGAGAGATGAAGCGTGCCCAGCCTGACTGCGGAACAGCTTGCGGAAGTCACGTCGGTGCTGTTCGCCGCCGCGCTGGACCAGTCGCGCTGGCAGGAATTTCTCACGCGGCTGTCGACCCATACCGGTATGATCAGCACCCATCTCTACGGCTACGATCTGGCGACGGATCTGGCGCTGGAGCCGCTGCATCATGGCTACGATCCGGCTTTCATGAAGTCCTATGTCGATCATTACGGCAAGCTGAACGCCTGGGCGCCGGGCCTGGGTCGGGCGCCGATCGGCCAGCCGGTCACATCGGCCGAATGCATGCCGGAAGAGCAATTGTTCACCACCGAATTCTATAATGACTGGGTGCGGCCGCAAGGGGATGTGCGGACCGGCGCCGGCGTGGTTCTGGCGCGGGACAGTTCGCGGCTCTTCGTGCTTGGCGGCAATATGGCGCAGCGCCATGCCCATCGCGAACAGGAATGGGTGCGGACCCTTGGCCTGCTGGCGCCGCATATGTGCCTGGCGCTGGAAATCGGCCGTACGCTCTTCGATGCCGGCGCCCATACCGCCCTCGGTGCTCCATCGGCGCCGGGCCGGGGCGGCGCTGTCTTCGTCGTGACCAAGCGCCGCCAGGTCCGCTACGCCAACCGGGCCGCCCTGGCGCTCGCCGAAACCGGACAGGTGCTCGCTTATGACCATGCCGGCCGCATCGCCCTGGTCGATCCCGAGGCCGATGCGGCTTTGAGTCAAGCGCTGGCCAATATGAGCTGGGTGAAGGGGGCGCTATCGGGCAGCGCCCGGGCCCAGGACGATGAAGGCAATCTGCGCATCGTTCGGTTCGCGCGCATCGAAAGCGAGCGCCTGGGCTATATCCCCGTCGGCATCGATACCCGCTCCGGCGAGCCGCATCTGCTGGTATCGGTCAATCTGGACGAAACCCTTCCTGCCCTGCGCCGCATCCTGCGCGAGCGCTATGGCCTCACCGAGAGCGAAATCGCCGTCTCCATCCTGATCGGAGACGGATTGCGGGCCGACGAGATCGCACATCAGCGGGATGTTTCCGTCCATACGGTGCGCGACCAGATCAAGGCCGGGCTGCGCAAGACCGGCGTTGGCCGCCAGGCGGGGCTGGTCCGCCTGCTGAACGATCTGCGGCGCGAGAACGACTGAGCCGCCATGGGCCAATATCATCCGCGCGCTTTGCCGCATCCATTATGAAGCCAAGGCACATCACTGTTGCCGCTTTGCGGACATATCTCCTGTGCGTAGTATGGGTAACTGTCACAATTCCGCAAAGGTTGACTTGCGGCTCGGGTAGTCCACCCTATTTATTAACCTGAATCGCCCAGCTTTTTCGCTTGGGCAGTCGCAATACGGGCGCGCTACAAATTCCTCCTCCGGCGCGCCTCGGAAAGGAAATGTGATGTCGGAAGTTACTTCCACCGGCGAAACCAGCCGGGACCGGGTCTATCCGGTTCTCCCTCTGCGCGACATCGTCGTCTTCCCCGGCATGATTGTGCCGCTCTTCGTCGGCCGCGAAAAATCGGTCAAGGCGTTGGAAGAAGTCATGCGCGACGACAAGCACATTCTCGTCGTGACGCAGATGAATGCGCAGGATGATGATCCCGCGCCCGACCAGATCTATCCCACCGGCACTATCGCCACCGTTCTCCAGCTGCTCAAGCTGCCCGATGGCACCGTGAAGGTGCTGGTCGAGGGCCTGCACCGGGCCAATATCGACCGCTATCTCCAGACGGACGAATATTTCGAGGCCGAGGCCTCCGTGCTTCCCGAGCCCGAAGAAGACGCCACCGAGATCGAGGCTCTGGCTCGCGCGGCGCAATCCGAGTTCGAGAACTACGTCAAGCTCAACAAGAAGATATCCTCCGAAGTGGTCGCCGCTGTCGGCCAGATCGAGCAGGCGAGCAAGCTGGCCGATACCATTGCCAGCCACCTCGTCATCAAGATTCCGGAAAAGGAAGATCTGCTGCTGACCGTCTCGGTCATCGAGCGCCTGCAAAAGGTCATCGGCCTCATGGAAGGCGAGATCGGCGTGTTGCAGGTGGAGAAGCGCATCCGCTCCCGCGTCAAGCGGCAGATGGAAAAGACCCAGCGCGAATATTACCTCAACGAGCAGATGAAGGCGATCCAGCGCGAGCTGGGCGATGGCGAAGACGGGGCCAACGAGGTCACTGAGCTCGAAGAACGCATCGCCAAGACCAAGCTCTCCAAGGAAGCCCGCGCCAAGGCCGATGCCGAGATCAAAAAGCTCAAATCGATGAGCCCGATGTCGGCCGAAGCCACCGTTGTCCGGAACTATCTCGATACGCTTCTGGGCCTGCCCTGGGGCAAGAAGAGCAAGGTCAAGCGCGATCTGGCTCTGGCCGAGAAAGTGCTCGACGCCGATCATTACGGTCTCGAAAAGGTCAAGGAGCGCATTCTGGAATACCTGGCCGTGCAGGCCCGGACCGGCTCGCTCAAGGGCCCGATCCTGTGCCTTGTCGGCCCCCCCGGCGTCGGCAAGACCTCGCTGGGCAAGTCCATCGCCAAGGCGACGGGCCGCGAATTCGTCCGCATGGCCCTTGGCGGCGTGCGCGACGAAGCCGAGATCCGTGGCCACCGCCGCACCTATATCGGCTCCATGCCCGGCAAGATCATCCAGTCGCTCAAGAAGGTCGGCAAGTCCAATCCGCTCTTCCTGCTCGACGAGATCGACAAGATGGGCCAGGACTTCCGTGGCGATCCGTCCTCGGCCCTGCTTGAAGTGCTCGATCCGGAACAGAACAACACGTTCAACGACCACTATCTGGAGGTCGATTATGACCTTTCGGACGTGATGTTCGTCACCACCTCGAACACGCTCAACATTCCCGGCCCGCTGATGGACCGCATGGAGATCATCCGCCTTTCCGGTTACACCGAAGAGGAAAAGCACGCCATCGCCAAGCAGCACCTCATTCCCGAGGCTGCCAAGGAGAACGGGCTGGCCCATGGCGAGTTCAAGCTCTCCGACGAGATGCTGATGAAGGTCATTCGCGGCTATACCCGCGAGGCCGGCGTCCGCAATCTCAAGCGCGAGATTTCCAAGCTCATGCGCAAGGCGGTGACCGATATCGTCCGCACCAAGGTCAAGTCGATCGAGATCGACGAAGAGCGTCTGGCCAAATATCTCGGCCCCGCCATCTTCACCCATGGCGAGATCGAAGCCGAGTCGCAGGTCGGCCTGGTGACCGGTCTGGCCTGGACGTCGGTTGGCGGCGAATTGCTGACCATCGAAGGCGTGATGACGCCGGGCAAGGGCCGCATGTCGGTCACCGGCAACATCAAGGAAGTGATGAAGGAATCGCTGACCGCCGCGACCGCCTATGTGAGGTCCCGCAGCATCGATTTCGGCATCAAGCCGCCGCTCTTCGATAAACGCGACATCCACGTCCACCTGCCCGAGGGCGCCACGCCCAAGGATGGTCCCTCGGCCGGCATCGGCCTGGCCACGGCCATCGTCTCGGTGATGACCGGCATTCCGGTCCGCAACGATGTCGCCATGACCGGCGAGATCACGCTGCGGGGCAGGGTGCTCCCCATTGGCGGCCTCAAGGAAAAGCTGCTCGCCGCTTTGCGGGGCGGTATCAAGACCGTGCTGATCCCCGAGGAAAATGTCCGCGATCTTCAGGAGATTCCGGATATCGTCAAGGAAGGCATGGAGATCGTCCCGGTCTCCCGCATGGACCAGGTCATCGAGCGTGCTCTGGTGCGCAAGCCCGAGCCCATCGAATGGAACTTCGATGAGCAGCCGGCCGTCGCCGCCACGGTGGAAGCCGCCGACGACACCGCTGCCAGCATCACGCATTAGGCGGTTTTATCCCCGCAACGACAATGGCGACCTTCGGGCCGCCATTTTTGTTTTGACCGCGATAATGCGTCGTCAAATCCGGGCGAGCCGGCCGGCGGTCAGCGCGGTTCCCGCCTGGCGCTGGTTTCGATTTCGCCCGGCATCGTCCAGGCCAGTCCCGGGCTGCGCGGAATGAACAGGTGCTCGGTGCCGATCCATCGGGGCACATATTTGCCGCGATGCAGCCAGAAGGATTCGCCGCAGGCGGCGCGGGCCATCTCGATCAGGGCATGCATCTGCTCGATATTGCGCGATGTCATCTCCACCCAGACGAAGCCGCGGCCGGTGGACGGTTGCCGGGTAAACCGCACCCCCACGCCCTGTCCCGGCGTCAGGCTCATTTCCGGCAGCTTCTGGCGCAGCCGGCTGATGAAATCGGCGGCACAGGTATCGGGCACGCAGACCTCCATATTGCGCACCCGCCGCCGCGCGTCGCGGAACAGCTTGCCGACCAGATGCTTGGCCGGCACCCCCGTCCATGGCGCCAGCACCTGCTCGGACGAGCCGACGATGCGCAGCCTGCCGCGCAGCCGCAACGACAGCAGCAGCTTCTGCATCGCCGCCGGCGATCCGCGCATCGGCGCGAACGGCCCGCGATCCTTCGGATGGGTCCCCTCGAGCGGATTGACATTATAGACCATCAATTCCCTGCTGCGCGGATACCAGTGCACCGTGGTGCTGAGATTGGCGAGATAGCCGCCCTCCACATAGGATTCCAGCCGGCTGTCGGGATGCCATTCGATCACATTGGCGAGGCGGTGGTTCGGCCGGCACCGGAACGTCACCTCGGTGACGACGATGCCATTGCCTTCGCGCAGCCGGTCCCATTCGTGCTCGTCGCGCTGGCTGGCTTTTTCTTCCCCGTCGCGGTCCACATAGCGGATGGCGGTGATGAGGTCATAGACCGAAATGTAATCGGCGCTGCTGCCATGGACTTCGGCGAAGAAGCAGGCGCCGGCGGAAATGTCCACGAATTCGGGCAAGGTCGCCAAGGTCATGCCCAGCGGCGTCAGATGCTCCAGCATGGCGCGCAAGGTCGTTCCGGCCCGCACCGTCAACAGGTCGCCGTCCAGCCTGACAATGCCGGCATAATGCTCCATGACCAATTGGTGCGTGGTCAGCTTGTCGTTGAACCAGAGGAAATAGCCCCGCCCGATCGCGTGATAGGGCGTGCCGCTGCGCACCAGCTCGCGGATGTCGTCGAGAGAACGCGCCTCCACGATCCGCGCCGGCGGCTCGAAGAATTCGGCCAATTGCCGATTGGTGGCAATGCCGCTCAGCCGCCGCACCTTCTCCGAATCCACTCGCACATTATGGGCGAAGAACCAGAGCGTCGACGGAATGGCTCTGCCCGCTGCCCCGGTCAGCCAATTGGGCGCAAACAGCATCGGCCGGTGCGCCAGGCTGGCGGCATAGCGGAAATAATCGTCCGAGCTGACATCGAGATCGCCCAGATTGACCACATCATTAACCACGCCGCGTTCGATCAGCGCCAGCAATTGCTTGCTGAGATCCTCGACATGGATCAGGTTGATCGTCCGTCCCTTGAGCCCGAACGGCGCCATACGCATTGCTGCGACAATGCCGCTCGACCATTGCATATTGGGGCCCATCACCACGGTGGGCCGCACGATCAGATAGTCGATGCCCTTTTCGCGGCAGGCGGCGATGACCCGCTCCTCCTCCTGCAACTTGAGGCGGGTGTAATAGTCGAGACCGGGCCGATCCGCCAATTCGGCGTCTTCGCCCTGCACCGGATGCTGCACCGGATCGAGGGCGGCATAGACCACCTGCGAGCTGAAATAGACAAAGAGCCGGCATTGGTCGGGCCGGATCAACGACAGCAAGCGCTCGGTGACGTCGCGATTGGCGGCGATGAAGGCCTGGCCGCGCTTGCTGGTATTGAGCGCCGCATGCACCACCACTTCGGCGCCGTGCACGGCCTGCGCCAGGCCGTCCTCGTCCTCGAAACGCACCGCCTCGATGCCGCTGGGCAGATGCTGGGGCAGGGTGCGGTAGACCGCGCTGACCTCATGGCCGGCGCTGAAGGTCTTGAGCAATTGCCGGCCGATGCCGCCCCCCGCTCCAACCAGGCAAATTTTCACCGCTTTTATCCCCTTTGGTCTTTTCGGCGGCCAGCGGCGTTGTCGATGGCCGGGCGTGCCGGAGCCGGTTCAGGTGGTGACGGAAAAGCGGCGCGAGCCTGCCTTGGCCGCGTCGATGGTCGCCTCGATGAAACTGACCGCAGTGGCCAGGCCGTCTTCTTCCGAAAGAATTTCGCCGATGGACCGCGCATTGGTCTTCATCGCCTCGTTGGTGGTCAGCTCATGCAGCGCCCCGGCCAGTATTTCCGGCGTCAGGGTGCGCAGCCGCACCGGCGCCGGCCCGCAACCCAGCGCCCGCACCCGGCGGCCCCAATAGCGCTGGTCATAGGCCTGGGGCAGGGTGAAGGTCGGCTTGCCGGCCCGCAGGCCCGCCGCCGTCGTGCCGGCGCCGCCATGATGCACCACGGCGGCCACCATCGGGAACAGCTTGTCATGGGGCGCCTCGGACACGGCAAAGACCGTGTCGGGCAGGGCATCCGCATTGATGCCGCCCCAGCCCCGCGAAACGATGGCGCGGCCGCCCCATTGCTGGAGCGCCGATTTGAGCAATTGCGTGTTCCGCTCCGCGCCGAACGGCATCGACCCGAAGCCGATATAGACCGGCGGCGGCCCGGATTCGAGGAAATGCTGTAATTCGGGCGACGGCGTCCAGTCGCTGTTGTCGTCGAGGAACCAGAACCCGGTGACCACCGCCGTCTGCGGCCAGTCGCGCGGACGCGGCGAAACGATGGACGAGAAATTGTAGAGCGTCGGCAGATTGTTGCCCAGGCTGTCCTTGAAGATGCCGCCCCGCTTGCGCGGCCCCAGCCCCATCAGTTCCTTGCGCACCCGGTCGCGCGGCAGGTCGTAATAGCCCTGCTGGATATTCATGGCGATATAGCTGAGCTTGTTGAAGGTCGGGCCGAGGTCGGGAACCTCATAGGCGCAGACGGGGAATTCCCGCGTCGGGTTCAGCGGCTGCATCGCCGTCATGATGACCGGCACGTTCAGCGCCTCGGCGATGTCGATGCCGAAACTGGTATTGATGTTCACCACGATGACGTCGGCGCCTTGCGACATCGTCCAGGAATTGCGCGCCGCCCGTTCCACCAGCGCCTGGCCCTCCCGCAGCAATTGCGGGAAATGGTGCAGCTTCATCTGGCTGATCGCCGTATCGAAGCGCGATTCCTGCAACCAGTTCTGGATATTGGTGCCCAGATTGTGGAATTCGATTCCGTGTGCGGTAACCAGGTCCTCGAAATCCGAATTGGTGCCGAGCACCACGTCGTGGCCGTTCTTTTTCAGCTCGATGGCGAGCGCCAGATAGGGCCTGACATCACCGGCGGTACCTATAGTGGCGATCGCGACGCGTTTGCTCATGCACCTACCCGAAAATGATTCCCCGGCGTTCACAGCCGGCTTCCTACATGTAAGAGCCCATTGGCATTTACAAGGTTTGCCGAAGACCATATTAAGTCAGTGACCGCGCCCGAACGTGGTATCAGAAGACAATTCTCAAGGGCAAGAGACCAAGGACAAGAGACATGGCGTCTCCGTTCGCAATTGCAGGGTTTGGAGCATCGCTCGCCGGCAATCCGGTGGTCGCACCCATGGCGGCCGCAGCGGCAAACGCCAGATAGCTCTTCCCGATGGCCACGGCGTGGCCGGGAAGAGCCGAAAAAATCTGTCTCCGCCCGAAATGTCGGGCGCTTAACCCGTCTAAAACCATAATTCCGCGATAATTGAGCCTCTCTTAGTGAGGCGCGGCGCATTTGGGCGCGTCGCGGTCAGATCAGGTTCCGCTTCGGAACCGCCGAGGAAATCATGAGCGCAGACTTCCACCGCATCCGCCGTCTCCCCCCCTACGTGTTCGCCCATATCGATCCGATCAAGGCCAAGGCCCGCGCCGAAGGCGTCGACATCATCGACCTGGGCATGGGCAATCCCGACATGGCGACGCCGCCCCATATCGTCGAAAAGCTGCAGGAAACCGTCAAGGACGGGCGCACCCATCGTTATTCCACCTCGCGCGGCATTCCCGGCCTGCGCAAGGCCCAGGCCAGCTATTACGGCCGCCGCTTCGGCGTGAAGCTCAATCCCGATACCCAGGTCGTGGCCACGCTCGGCTCCAAGGAGGGCTTCGCCAACATGGCCTCGGCCATCACCGCCCCGGGCGACGTGGTGCTGGTGCCCAACCCGACCTATCCCATCCATTCCTTCGGCTTCATCATGTCCGGCGGCGTGGTGCGCTCCATGCCGGCCGATCCGAACGAGGATTTCATGCGCTCGCTCGACCGGGCGGTGCGCCATTCGATCCCCAAGCCGATCGCCCTGGTGCTGAACTATCCGGCCAATCCCACCGCCTATACCGCCGACCTCGATTTTTACACCGAGGTGGTCAAGTATTGTAAGGCCAACGATATCTTCATCCTTTCCGACTTGGCCTATTCGGAGATCTATTTCGACGACGCGCCGCCGCCTTCGGTGCTCCAGGTTCCGGGCGCCATCGACATCACCGTCGAATTCACCTCCATGTCCAAGACCTATTCCATGCCCGGCTGGCGCGTCGGTTTCGCCGTAGGCAATGAGCGGCTGATCGCCGCGTTGGCGCGGGTCAAATCCTATCTCGATTACGGCGCCTTCACCCCCATTCAGGTGGCGGCAGTTGCCGCCCTCAACGGCTCGGACGAGGTCATCGAGGAAGTCCGCAAGGTCTACAGGCATCGCCGCGACGTCATGGTGGAAAGCTTCGGCCGCGCCGGCTGGGACATTCCGGTGCCGAAGGCCACCATGTTCGCCTGGGCTCCCATTCCGGCCCAATATGCCCATCTCGGCTCGCTCGAATTCGCCAAGCTGCTGGTGCAGGAAACCGGCGTCGCCGTGGCCCCCGGTGTCGGCTTCGGCGAATATGGCGACCAATATATCCGCCTCGCCTTTGTCGAGAACGAACAGCGCATCCGCCAGGCCGCCCGCAATGTCAGGAAACTGCTGGGCGGCCGGATCGGGCAGGGCAATGTGGTGCCGCTGAGCGGCGCGGTCTGAGCGAACGGCTCGTCTTCCCGCTGAATGTTCACATATTGCAATCTCGTCCCCGCGAAAGCGGGGACGTGGACCGCCGTCGCCGGGTGTATGCCCCATAAACTCCTATTGACCTCTAGGCGATTTCCTATGCAGATGTCGCCACCATGAGCGACATTCAATCTTTCCGCCAAGCCGTCGAATCCTTCATTGCCGCAAGGGGTTGGACGCCCACCCGTTTCGGCCGCATCGTCGCCGGCGATCCGCTCTTCGTTTTCGACCTGCGCGATGGCCGCGAGCCCCGCACCGAAACGCGCGCTCGCATCCTCAAGGCCATGGCGGATTTGGGCGAGACCGGCCGCCAGGCGCCCTTGCGCATCGGCGTGGCCGGGCTGGGCAATGTCGGCGCCACTTTGGTGCGCATCCTGCAAAAGGATGGCGGCGAGCTGACGCGCAAACTGGGCCGTCAATTGGAGGTCGTCGCCGTTGCCGCGCGCTCGCGTTCGCGTGACCGTGGCATCGATATTTCCGGGCTCGAATGGTTCGACGATCCCGTCGCCCTGGCCAAGTGGGACGGCATCGACCTGTTCGTCGAACTGATCGGCGGCGAGGACGGTCCGGCCTTTGCCGCGGTCAAGGCCGCGCTTGAAATCGGCCGCCCGGTGGTCACCGCCAACAAGGCGTTGCTCGCCAAGCATGGCGTCGCCCTGGCGCGCATGGCCGAGGAATCCGGGGCCCAGCTGGGCTTCGAGGCTGCCGTGGCCGGCGGCATTCCCGTCATCAAGACCCTGCGCGAGGGCCTGGGCTCCGCCCGCATCGCCAAGGTCTTCGGCATCATGAACGGCACCTGCAATTACATCCTCACCCGCATGGGCAATGAAGGCATCTCCTTTGGCGATTGCCTCAAGGATGCGCAGGCGCTCGGCTATGCCGAGGCCGACCCCACTTTCGACGTCGAAGGCCACGACACCGCCCACAAGCTTGCCATTCTCGCCACCCTCTGCTTCGGCCACGAGATCGCCCCCGACCGCATGCGCGTCGAGGGCATTTCCGGCATTACCCAGCACGATATCCAGGTGGCGGCCGATCTCGGCTACAAGATCAAGCTGCTCGGCATCGCCGAACGCGTCGGCGACGGCGTCGAACAGCGGGTGCACCCCACTTTCGTGCCCAAGGGCAGCGCCATTGCCGGCGTCGATGGCGTCATGAACGCCGTCGCCCTCGAAACCGACCATGTGCACGAACTGCTGCTGGCCGGTCCCGGCGCCGGCGGCCCGCCCACCGCTTCCTCGGTGCTGTCCGACATTCTCGACATTGCCCGCGGCACCCGCGTGCCGCCGCTTGGCGTCCCCAGCGCCGAATTGCTGCCCTTTTCTGAAGCGCCGATGCGCCCCCATGAGGGCGGCTTCTATCTGCGCCTCAATGCCAGGGATGTACCCGGCGCGCTGGCGGCCATCACCACGCGCATGGGGGACAAGTCGATTTCCATCGATTCCGTCATCCAGCGCTCGGATCTGGGGGCCAAGACCATCGCGCCCGACGGTACGTCGAGCCGCACCGTGGTGATGATCACGCAACAGACTTTGGAATCCTCGGTGCGCGATGCGCTTGCGCAGATCGCCGCCGATGGGTTCATAATCGGCGAGCCGCAGCTGATCCGTATCGAAAAGCTCTGACCGCAATCTGCCGGCCTCGGGGGAATGATGAAGCTGAGCAAAGTCGAAGACAGCCGCGATTCGTCCAATCTGCACCGGACCCTGGCCCTCGAAATGGTCCGGGTCACCGAGCGCGCCGCCATCGCCGCCGCGCAATGGCGCGGCAAGGGCGATGAAAAGGCCGCCGACGACGCCGCCGTCGCCGCCATGAAGGCCGAACTCGACCGCGTCGCCATTTCCGGCCGCATCGTCATCGGGGAGGGCGAGCAGTTCGAATGCGCCGAGCTCTTTGTCGGCCAGAAGGTGGGCGGCGGGCAGGGGCCGGAAGTCGATATCGCCGTCGATCCGCTGGAAGGCGTTACCCTCTGCGCCAAGAATCAGCCCGATTCCATCGTCGTCCTGGCTATGGCCGAGCGCGGATTCCTGCTCAACGTCGCCCGCAATGTCTATATGCACAAGATTGCCATCGGCGCCGATTACGGCCCCGAAACGGTCCATATCGACTGGTCGGCGACCGAAAACGTGAAATCGCTCGCCAAGGCCAAGGGCGTGCCGGTTTCCGAAATCACCGCCATCGTCCTCGATCGCCCCCGCCATGCCGGGCTGCTCGAAGAGCTGCGCACCGCCGGCGTCTCGGTAAAACTGCTCAGCGATGGCGACATTGCCGGCGTCATCCATTCGGTCAATACCGAGGATACCGGCATCGACATCTATCTCGGTTCCGGCGGTGCCCCGGAAGGCGTGCTGGCCGCCGCCGCCCTGCGCTGCATCGGCGGCCAGATGCAGGGCAAGCTCATCCTCGACAGCCCGGAAAAGCGCCTCCGCGCCAAGGAAATGGGCATCGAGGACCCCAACCGCATCTACGATGTCACCGATCTCGCCGCCGGCGACGTGCTGTTTTCCGCCACCGGCATCACCGATGGCTCGCTGGTCGACGGCGTCAGGCTGCGCCGCAATACCGTCGAAACCAGCACCATCGTCATGCGCAGCTGGAGCCAGACCACCAGATGGATCAGGGCCCGCCACGCCAGATAAAGAAGCTTCCTCAGCCGCCCCCCCTCTTGTTCCTCTCCCCTTGGGGAGAAGGTGGATCGCGCGGAGCGCGAGACGGGTGAGGGGGGCCTTCCCAGGCCGGTCAAAATCTCCTAACCCTCACCCATGCCCGAAACCCCGCGTCTCTTCCTCGATATTGCCCAATCGGTCACCGGCCGCGCCTGGGTGGATCGCCTTGACGCCGCCGCATCGCGCAATGCCGCCGCCATCGGCCAGCGCGCCGGCATTCCGGACATCCTCGCCCGTATCATTGCCGGGCGCGGCGTCGGCATCGATGAGGCCGATACCTGGCTCGATCCCACTATTCGCGCCCTGATGCCCGATCCCTCCACGCTCGCCGCCATGGACGATCTGGCCGCCCGCCTCAGCCAGGCCATCACCGACAACGAATCCATCGC
Organism: Devosia sp. YIM 151766; assembly: GCF_030285925.1. Taxonomy (NCBI): domain Bacteria; kingdom Pseudomonadati; phylum Pseudomonadota; class Alphaproteobacteria; order Hyphomicrobiales; family Devosiaceae; genus Devosia; species Devosia sp. YIM 151766. The sequence goes on from NZ_CP127251.1 coordinate 1,228,183, forward strand.
CCTTTTCGGCGATTATGACGTCGACGGCGCCTGTTCCTGCGCGCTGATGACCCGTTTTCTCCGCCATTTCGGCCTGGAGCCGCAGGTCCATATCCCCGACCGCATCTTCGAAGGCTACGGCCCCAATATCGCCGCCATGGACAAGCTGATCGATGCCGGCGCCAGCCTCATCGTCACCCTCGATTGCGGCACCACCAGCGATGGCCCCATCGCCCATGCCCGCCAGCGCGGCGTCGACGTGCTGGTCATCGACCATCACCTTTCCGACCACGACCTGCCGCCGGCCACCGCCCTGGTGAATCCCAATCGGCCCGACGATATTTCCGGCCTCTCCTATCTCTGCGCCGCCGGTGTTACCTTCATGGTGCTGGTCGCGGTCAACCGCCTTCTGCGCCAGCGCGGCGATACAGGCCTGCCGGACCTGCTGCAATTGCTCGATCTGGTCGCCCTCGCCACCATTTGCGATGTGGTGCCGCTGGTCGGCCTCAACCGCGCCTTCGTCCTGCGCGGCCTCGAAATTGCCCGTCGCGGCGACAAGCCCGGCCTTGCCGCCCTAGGCCTGGCCGCCCGCATCAACGGTCCGCTCAATCCCTATCATCTCGGCTTTCTCATCGGCCCGCGCATCAATGCCGGCGGCCGCATCGGCGACGCGGCCCTCGGTACGCGCCTCCTCGCCCTGGACGACGAGCATCAGGCCATGATCATCGCCGCCCAGCTCGATGAGCTGAATACCGAGCGGCAACGCATCGAAGTCGAGGCGGTGGAAGAAGCCTGCGCCACCGCCGAAGCCGAAATCGGGGCAGGGGAGGGGCCGCCGGTTCTGGTCCTCGCCTCCGCCAATTGGCATCCCGGTGTGGTCGGCCTGGTCGCGGCCCGCCTGCGCGAGCGTTTCGAGCGCCCCAGCTTCGCCATTGCGCTGCATCCCGATGGCGCCGGCACCGGCTCGGGCCGCTCCATGCCCGGGGTCGATCTCGGTTCTGCCGTCATCCAGGCAGTGGAAGCCGGCCTGATTGCCAAGGGCGGGGGCCACGCCATGGCGGCCGGAATCTCCCTGCGCCCCGGAGAAATCGGCCCCTTGCGCGCCTTTCTCGCCGACAGGCTCGGCTCCAGCGTCAAATCCGCTCGCGCCGCCTCCGCCCTCAAGGTCGATGCCGCTCTGACGGCGCGCGGCGCCACGCTCGACCTGCTGCACCGCATCGAAAAAGCCGGACCCTTCGGCTCCGGCAATCCTTCGCCGCTCTTCGTGTTTCCCGCCCACCGCGCCCGCTATCCGCAAATCGTCGGCAAGGGCGGCCATATCAGCTTCAGCCTCGCCTCCGACGATGGCGCCCGGCTCAAGGCCATCGCCTTCCGCGCCGCCGGCACGCCGCTTGGCGACACGCTGCTGCGCGATGCCGACCAGCCGCTGCACTTCGCCGGCTCGCTTTCGCTCGACCATTACCAGGGCCGCGAACAGGTCCAGTTCCGCCTGACCGACATCGCCCGCCCGGCCCGGTAAAGCGGGTATTTCGCGGCGATGGCACCGTGGTCAAACGCCGCGATGGCGCCTCCCTCCCGGCTCTTCACCTTCCCTCTCGGCTCGTCGCCCTCGCGCTTGACGCGAGGGCTCTCGCGGCAAACCCCACAAGCACACAACCCTCGGGTCAAGCGCTAGAGAGACGAGAGGTGACGTATTCGGGATCTGCTCCAAGCCGGAAAACATTGTTCCCTCAACCCACCCAGCTCATATGAACTGCCGCTTGCATCTGAGAATGTGGCCGCTAAACTATTGGTACGGCGTCATTGGGAGGGGTGCCTCGCCCGGCCCGCAATGCCCCTGACGCTGTAGATTTGGCGACAGCATGAGGCCCGTCGCCGCGTTAACGCGATAATTGGACCAGGCGGCGCAATGACCAAAACTGCCGTAGACCATACTGAATCCGGCGTTTCCCTATGGACGCATTTTACCTCATGGCTTGTCGAGGCCATCGGCATGCGGCTGATTGGCCGGCCGGCCCATGGCTCGCTGACGGTTGTTTTTCCGAACGGCCGCACCCGCACGGTGGGCCATGGCAATAGCGGCGAGCACGCCACGTTGCGCCTCAACAATTTCCAGGTCATCGCCGAGGCCATGAAGCGCGGCACGGTGGGATTTTCCGCCGCCTATATGAATGGCGATATCGACGTCGACGATCTGACGGCGCTGTTCCGGTTTTTCCTGCAGAACCAGGACATGTTCGACAATGCCAATAAGGGCTTCTTCCACAAGGCGGCGTCGGACCTGCATTTCCACGTCTCGCGCCGCAACACTCTGGAAGGCTCGAAGAAGAACATTGCCGAGCATTACGATCTCGGAAACGACTTCTATGGGCAATGGCTCGATCCTTCGATGACCTATTCCTCGGCCGTATTCACCTCAGGCGACCAGAGCCTGGAGGAAGCGCAATTGGCCAAATATCGGCGCGTCGCCGATATGGCCGGCGTCACCGAAGGCTCGTCGGTGCTGGAAATCGGCTGTGGCTGGGGCGGTTTCGCCGAGACCGTCGCCCGCGATTACAAGGCCAAGCTGCGCGGCATCACCCTGTCCGCCGAACAGCTCAAATTCGGGCTTGAACGTCTCAAGCGCCAGGGCCTCGATCGATATGCCACTCTCGTCTTCGAGGATTATCGGCACACCGAAGGCCAGTTCGATCATATCGGCTCCATCGAGATGATCGAGGCGGTGGGCGAGGACAATTGGCCCAGCTATTTCCAGACCCTCCATGACAGGTTGAAGCCCGGCGGCACCGCCGCCATTCAGGCCATCACCATTCAGGAAGACGATTTCGAGCACTATCGCTCCGGCCCCGATTTCATCCAGCGCTACATCTTTCCGGGCGGCATGCTGCTCACCAAGAAGGTGATGCGGGAATTTGGCGAGCGCTATGGTCTCGCGCTCGAAAAGGTCGAAACCTTCGGCCTGTCCTATGCCCGTACCCTGCGGCTGTGGCGCGAACGCTTCCTCGAGCGCTGGCCGATGATCGCCCCGCTGGGCTATGACGAGCATTTCAAGCGCAAATGGGTATATTACCTCTCCTATTGCGAGGCCGGCTTCACCGAAGGCACCATCGATGTCGGCATCTATCAATATCGCCGGCCGGCATAGCATTCCGCCCCTCCCATGAGGGAGCAGGGGGCGAGGGGGGGCGACGGATTCGACTTGCCATCCGCCGTCCCGGCCGCGCCCCATATTCTATAACATGACTTGACCGCTCATCTTACGGGGTTTAGGGAACGGCCACCCGAACCGGATGGTAAAAGCCATGTTCCGCATCTGCGCCCTCACCCTCTCCCTTCTCGCTGCCACGGCCCTGCCGGCTTTTGCTGAAAGCTGGAGCTTTACCGGCGCCGACGGCCAGACCGTGACCCTGGACGCGATGCCCGCGCGCATCGTCGCCCACCAGGACGCCGCTGCCGGCCTGATCCCCCTTGGCATCCGTCCCGTCGGCATCTTCGCCGATAGCGCCGTGGCCGACGCCAAGGCCCTTGAAGGCCTCGACCTCACCGGTATCGAGATTGTCGGCCAGACCTGGTCGGAGGTCGACATCGAAAAGGTCGCCGCCCTCCAGCCCGATCTGATCGTCGGCGAGTGGTGGGACCGCAACGAAGCCTGGTCTGGCGGCCAGGATCTGACGGCCCTTCTGACCCGGATCGCTCCCATTACCGGCATTGCCGCCACCGATTCCATCGTCGGCATGATCGAGGATTACGAAGTGCTGGCCGAGCGCCTCGGCGCCGATCTCACCCAGGCCGACATCGCCGCCGACCGGGCGAATTTCGACGCCGCCCGCGACGCCTTCAAGGCGGCCGTCGCCGCCAAGCCGGGTCTGACCGTCCTGGCCGTCTATGCCGGCTCCGACGCGCTCTATGTGGCCGATCCGGCCGGCGCCGCCGAATTGCTCGATCTCCAGTCCTGGGGCCTCGATCTGGTGTCGCCCGAAGGCGTCGACGCCACCGGCAATAATTATTTCGAGACCGTCTCTTGGGAAAATGCCGATAAATACCCGGCGGACCTGATCCTGGTCGACAATCGCTCCGCCTCCACCTTGCAGGCCGCTCTCGCCCAGCCCACCTGGACGCTCAATCCCGCCGCCGCCGCCGGCCAGGTCGCCGATTGGCCGGCCTTCTGGATTCGCAACAGCCATGCCTTCGCCAAGGCTCTCGAAGAGCTGACCGCGGCGATCGACGCTGCCGATCCCGACGTCGCGCCCTGATCGCGCCGGCAATGGCGGCTCCGGTTTCCCATCGCGCGCACAAGGCAGCCCGGCTCTCGCTCGGACTGCTCATGCTCGCCTTCGGCCTGGGCGCCATTGCCGCCCTCTCGCTCGCCATTGGCGCGCGCCCCATTCCCTATGACCTGGTCTGGCAGGCGCTCACCGCCTTCGATGCCGGCATCACCGAGCACCGCATCATCTGGGACCTGCGCCTGCCGCGTACGCTGGTGGGTCTGCTGGTCGGCAGCGCCCTTGGCCTGGCCGGCGCCGTCTTGCAGGGCGCTACTCGCAATCCGCTCGCCGATCCCTCCATTCTCGGCATCAATGCCGGCGCGGCCCTGGCCGTGGTGCTCGGCGTCGCCTTTTTCGGCATGACCCAGCTCTCCGCCTATGTCTGGCTGGCCTTTGTCGGCTCCGGCGCCGCCATGCTGGTGGTCTATTCGGTCGCCGCGCTCGGCCGCGAAGGCGCCACCCCCGTCAAGCTCGCCTTGGCCGGCGCCGCCATCACCGCCGTGCTGCAATCGATCATCAATGCCATCCTGCTCACCAGCCCGCGCACTCTCGATGAAGTGCGTTTCTGGCAGGTCGGCTCGCTTGCCGGCCGCTCCATCGATATCCTCCTTCAGGTCGCGCCCTTTCTCGGGCTGGGCATCGTTCTCGCCTTGGCCACCGCCCGCCTGCTGGATGGTCTGTCCATGGGCGACGACGTGGCCAGGGCCCTGGGCCAGCGCATCGGCCTGTCGCGCGGCCTGGCCGGCCTCGCCGCCGTCATCCTCGCCGGCGCCGGCACTGCCGCTGCCGGGCCCATCGCCTTTATCGGCCTCACCGTGCCCCATGTCGCCCGCGCCGTGACCGGCCCCTCCTATCGCTGGATCCTGCCCTATTCCATGCTGATGGCTCCGATCCTGCTGCTCGGCGCCGATGTGATCGGCCGCGTCGTTTCCCCGCCCGGCGAAGTCCAGGTCGGCATCGTCACCGCCTTTATCGGCGCGCCTTTCTTCATCGCGCTGGTCCGGCGCCGCAAGCTGGCCGCGCTATGACCCTCGCCCTGGATACCGGCCGCATTGTCGCCACCCGCGCCCGCGCGGCCAGCCGCCGGCGCACCGTCTCCGTCGGCCTGCTTGCGGCGCTGCTCGTCGCTTTCGCGCTGGCGCTGAACCTTGGCGATTATCCGGTGCCAGTGGACGGGGTGATCCGCTCGCTCCTGTCGCCCTTTACCGGGCTGACCGATCGCGGCGTCGATTTCATCGTCCTGCAAGTGCGGCTGCCGCGCGCCATTCTCGCCGTCCTGTCCGGCGCTGCCTTTGCCTGGGCCGGAATCATTTTCCAAACACTTTTGCGTAACCCCTTGGCCAGCCCCGATATTATCGGCATCGCCCATGGCGCCAGCGCCGCGGCGGTGTTCTGCATCATCATCCTGGGCTGGACCGGTCTGGCCGTGTCCCTCGGCGCCTTTGGCGGCGCGGTGCTCACCGCTCTGGCCATTTACCTGCTCGCCTGGCGCAACGGCGTCACCGCCTATCGTGTCGTGCTGATCGGTATCGGCATGGCCGCCATGCTTGCTGCGGTGATTTCCTATCTCTTCACCCGCGCCCGCCTCAACGATGTGCAACAGGCCATGGGCTGGCTCGTCGGCAGCCTCAACGCGGCGCGTCCGGGCGACATTCTGGTTCTCGGCCTGGCCTTGGCCGTTTTGGTGCCGTTGATGGTGACGCTGCTGCGCAGCCTCGATGCCATGGAATTGGGCGATGACACCGCCCGCTCGCTCGGCGCCCGGGTCGAATTCACCCGCCTCGGCCTGATGCTGGTCGCCGTGGGCTTTGCCGCCTTCGCCACCTCGGTCGTCGGCCCGGTCGGTTTCGTCGCCTTCGTCTCCGGCCCCCTGGCGCGCGCGCTGCTCAAGGGGGCAGGGCGGGGCTTTCCACAAGCCGCCCTGGTCGGGTCGCTGGTCATGCTGGTATCGGACCTCGTCGCCCAGCACCTGCTGCCCGCCACCCAATTGCCGGTCGGCGTCGTCACCGGTGCCTGCGGCGCGCTGTTCCTGCTATGGCTGTTGATGGCCTCGGGCCGGTCCGGCCGCGTCAACTGATCGGAGCGCATTGAACCCATGTCCGCCAGTCACCAATTGCTCGCTGCCGGCCTCGATCTCGGATACGGCGAACGCCGGATCGTCTCGGCGCTCGATCTCACCTTGCCCGCCGGCAAGCTCACCGTCATTGTCGGCGCCAATGCCTGCGGCAAGTCCACCCTGTTGCGCGGCCTGGCGCGGCTGCTAACCCCGACGCGCGGCGCCGTCTATCTCGACGGCAAGCCCATCCACCAGATGCCGACCCGCGAAGTCGCCGCCATTCTCGGCGTGCTGCCGCAAAGCCCCATCGCCCCCGACGCCATCACCGTCACCGATCTGGTCGGCCGCGGCCGCTATCCGCATCAGGGCTGGTTCCGCCGCTGGACCCCACAGGACGACGAAGCCGTCGCCCAGGCGCTAATGGCCACCGACACGCTCGAACTGGCCGAGCGCCCGGTGGACGAATTGTCCGGCGGCCAGCGCCAGCGCGTCTGGATCGCCATGGCCCTGGCGCAGGAAACCGATCTGCTGCTGCTCGACGAGCCCACCACCTTCCTCGACATCAACCATCAGGTCGAAGTGCTGGATCTGCTGACCGACCTGGTGAGAAACAGCGGCCGCACCGTGGTCGTGGTGCTGCACGACCTCAATCTCGCCTGCCGCTACGCCGATCACATCGTCGCCATGAAAGCCGGCGAGATCGTCGCCGAAGGCCGCCCGGTGGACGTCGTCACCGAACGCGTGGTCAAGGACGTCTTCGGCATGACCTCAAGGATCATGGTCGATCCGGTCTCCAATACCCCCATGATCGTCCCCATCGGCCGGCACCACATAGAAAAAACCGACGCCTAAACCCGCCCCTCAGCACCCCCTTGAGGGGCAGTGCCTATATCGGGCACTTCGAGAGTCTGCCTCAGGACGTGAGCCCCTTCGCCCCCTCCCCCTTGAGGGGAAGGCCGGGGTGGGGGTGCTGCGGTTTCTGCACATCCGGCGGCCTCGCCCGTCAGCCAGCTTTCCCCACAAGGTCATTCCCGCGACCGCAGGAAACTCCGTTTCCTTTCTTTTCCGGCGGGGAGCCATAGCAAGCCGCCCCCTCTCGTCACCCGCGCGCCCAAAATCCCCCCGCGTCTAAAAAACACCCCCTCGTCACCCTCGCGCTTGACGCGAGGGCTCTGTGACGATCCAAGAAAAAAGACCCCACCCATCCTCCATAGGAGCGCCAGCCGATTTTCCCGGAACCTCCGGAATTCTTTCGCGTTTCCACAGGCATAGGGAGGCTGCAATGAATCTCATCTGGACCGGACTGACTCTCGCCCAAAGACAGGCACTCGCCATTCTCTGCCAGGACGGCCCTTGCTCGCTTCCTGCCGATCTGGGCGAACAATTGCTCAATCTCGGCCTGGTCGAACGCGCCACCAACCAGATTTATTGCGTCAGCGCCCTCGGCGCCACCATCCCGCCGACGACCCTGCATTGACCATGCCCGCCCGCCCGGACACGGAGCAGCGGCGCAATGTATTGAATACAGGGAAAGTTGAATGGTACGCCCAAGGGGAATCGAACCCTGTTCCCGCCGTGAGAGGGCTGAAAAATGGCTTGATGTCTTCATTGGCATTCACAAGAAAATTAGTTATATATCAATAGATGAAAGGAAATTTGTGCTACGCCGTGCGCCGTTGTGCAGGGCTGTATATTTTACTGATATTTGACTGTTTGGAGTCTGAGGTGGCCAAAACCCTCACTGAACTGCGATCACCACCCCGGCTGCACGGGGCAGATTGGTTGAGGGAACACTGGCGCCAAATCGATGCCGGGGTCCATCTCACGCTGGCGTCATGGCGCTGGATATCGTCAAGCTGAAATCGGACCGGCGGACGACGTTATGAAAGAAGGGAAGCTAAGTTTTGCACGCGCCGAAAAGCTGGCACGGGATCATGTCGAGGAGGTCAGGAAAACTGAATCCGCGACCGACGCTGACCCGCAGATCACGATGCGTTCGTCGGTCACATCATATGTAGCGATGCGAGACCTGCAGGACAGTCGGCTGGCCTGACCAATGTGATTTTTGTTCTCTTTTTTGTTCATGCCTATATCGCAGCCTTGGCGTACCTCGCGCCAAGGAGTCGAATATGCGCATCAGTCGAATTGTCATGGCCTCCGGCGGCATGCCTGTGCCAGTGGAGCGCGCTCCATTTTGACCGTACAGACGGCATAGCCGGCAAGGCATAGGCATGCGCCTAAGAGTACGACGCGACAGCTTGGCGAGGAGAGGCCCGCCAGGGTCTACGAAAGTCACAGCACCGCGCGCAGCGGGGCAGGGGAGAAAGATCTTCATTCCCCGGAGGAGGCGAGCTTTCTTCAGGACATAGCGGTTTTGCTGGAAAAATGGCCGAGAACCACGGCAGCCGCCATGTCATTATCGTGGCGCCACCGCGGGCGCTGGGCGTGCTGAGGCCGCTCCTGGGCACGTCGACGCGCAACGTGTTAAAGGCTGAACTGACCAGTGATCTGGTGCGACACAAGGTGTCGGAGATAGAACGCCACCTTGCCGCCCTCACTCCGGGCTAGGTCATTTCAGTGTTAAGTCGAAACACCGAAAAGACCCAAGTGGATGTTTAGTCGCGTTTCCGCGCCACAAAAGCCGGTACCCGCTTTTCCCTGACAGGTTCTAAGCCTGCTTGCTGTCCTGGCTTGCCAGGCAGGCGTAGAAATCTTCAAAAATTGCGTCGCGGTTCAGATCATAGGCTTCAATCATGGGATGGCGCGTGGCATCCTGCCGCCAGTACAGCCCCTCATCCAGCCGGGGCGAGGTGGTGGCGAAGGTGGACACATAAGTGGGGTCCAGCAGCCAGGCGACGTTGATCATGTCCCAGATCACCCAGGTCTTGGATTCGGCGCCGGTGATGGCGAACATCTCATGCAGCGGATTGTGGGTGTAAAGGTGATGCAGATAGTCACCGATGGCGCCTTGGCCTTTCACAAAGGCCTCCATTTCCGGCAGCGACAGCTTGAGTTGCGCGCCGACGTGATAGCCGGGCAGGTAGATGTGCGGCACCCCGCAATCAAACAGCAGCCGGGAAGCCAGCTTGTCCTGAACCAGATTGAGCGATGGCAGATTGGAGAAGGGGGCATAGCTGGGGAAGCCCGCCGTCCAGACCACGACCAGATTGTCGATGATATCAGGCGCCAGCAGCAGCGCCGAGGCGAGATTGGTCAGCGCACCCATGGCCAGCACATAGACCGGCCCTTCGTCCCGACGCCGGGCGCGGTCGATGATGAAGCGCGCTGCCGGCGTATCGAGCGGCGTATCGAGCGACTCCAGATAGCCGGCCGAACCCCGGAATACCTTGCCTTCCGGATTCACCCCGCATTTCTCAAAGACACGCAGGATTTCCTGATAGGACAGCTCGACTCCTTCCGCGGGCAGGGTGAACAGGGTTTTAGCCGGGTCGCGGCCGGTATCGACCATGCGCTGCGCCCAGCCGGCCAGCCCACCCATGAAGTTTTTTTCTTCGGGATTGGCTGGGCCGCCCTGCTTGAGAATTTGGACCGACCGGATCAGGCCGTCGCGGTGATGCGCAAACGAAAACGGCACCGCCGTGACGCCCTCAAGGCGCATGCGCTCCGGCGACAGCAACGCCCAGGCCAGCGCATATTGGTCATCAATCTCATTGGCGGTATCGGTATCGATAATGACCCGCGCGCCGTGCCCCGGATGGGCCAGGCGGCTCTGGTAGAGTTCGGCGGAGAGCTGGGGGAAGCGAGCAAGCGTGGCGTGATCTGACATGAAAAACTCCTAATTGCCGAAGCCCTTGCCAAACGCTTCTTCCTTGATGAAGCGCTCGGAGATGATGAGCAGAATGATCCCGGGCAGCGTGACCACCAGCGTGATACCGGCTGCAGAAGCGTCCAGCGTGCCGCCCGAAATCTTGGAAAAGAGCAGGGTCGGCAGGGTGATGATCTTGCCCTGGCCCAAAAAGAAGGTGAGCAGGAATATGTTGGTGGAGACCAGAAAGGTGAACAATGCGCCCGCCACCACACCCGGCAGCAGCATGGGGAGCGTTACCAGGCGCAGCACCTGCCACCGGCTGGCGCCCAAGATCATGGCCTGTTCTTCAAAATCCTTGCCCAGCCCCTGATAGACCGCCGTCAGCATGCGGATCATGTAGGGGATGGTCGGGATGAGGTGGGCGATGATGACGCCCGTATAGCTCCCGGCAATGCCCAGGCGGATGAAGATCATCAGCAGGGCGATGCCGATGGCCGCCTCGGGCACGATGAGCGGCAGCGACAGGAAAAACTCAAATCCCGACTTGCCGCGAAACTTCTGCCGCGCCAGCACGCGGGCGGCGGGCAAACAGATGGCGAGGCAGATGACGGTGACGATGGAGCCGATCAGCACTGTATTGAGGGTTGCCTCCCAGATGCGGCTATAGGGCGAAAGCACATAGTCCCAGGCCAGGGGCAAGGGCGATTTGGCGCGCTGCTCCATCCACCAGGTGCCGGGCAGCAGATCCGGCCACGCCCAGCGAAAGGCCAGGCTCTGGATGATCAGCGGCAGAAACGGCCCGATGATGAAGCCGGCGATCAGCAGCAGATAGGCTATCTGGAAAGGCGAAAGCCGAGTGCTCGCTGCAGTGTTGGAAGCCTTGGATGCCATCAGTTCCTCCCGATCCGACGTTCGAAGCGCCGATAAATGGCGAGGTAGCAAAACAGGATCACGCCAGCGACCAGCCCGATGGAGACCACCGTGGCCATGCCCTGAAGCTGCAGGGTGTAGTCGGCATCGTTGAAAAAGCGCCAGGCGACGACCGGCAGCGTATCGGGGAAGCCGCCGCCCAGGATGAAGGGGGCTTCGAAGGCACCGACATTGAAGGCAAAGCAGATAAGCGTCGATGACACCACGCCGGGCATGATCTGCGGCAAGGTCACCTTAAACAGGATCTGCCAGCGATTGGCACCCAAGATGGCGGCGGCCTCTTCTGTCTCCCGGCCCACGCCGAGCATCACCGCATAGATCGACAAGGTGATGAAGGGGATCTGCTTCCAGACATAAACTGCGATGATGCCCCACCCGGCATGGGTCTTGAGGATTTGCGGAAACTGGGAAGGATCGCTGATAAGGCCGAAAAATGCGGCCAGGCGCGAAATCATCCCGCCATTGCCCAGCATGATCACCGCCAAGGCGATGCCGACCGTATAAGGGATCATCAGCGGCAGCTTGTAGATGTATTTATAGAGCTGCTTGCCGGGAAATGTGCGCACCAGCGCCAGAGCTAGGGCAATGCCCATGACCAGGGCGATCAACGTCGAAACCGTGGCATAGTATAGCGTCAGCCACAGCGACGCCCAAAACGACGACGAGCCCCAAAGTGCGCCGAAATACTGGAAGTCCGGAAAGCTGTTGACGCCGAACCACGGCGCAAAGCCGAGCGACTGCACGACGGCCAGGACGAGTGCACCACCGAACAGCACGGTGAGAATGAGCAGCACCGGGGAGAGTTGTAGCCAAAGCCACAGCCTTTCCTTGAGTGCACTGTCGGAAGAGCGCGCCATATCAGACAATCCGGGACAATGTGGGAGGAGGGGCCCGGCGATTGCCGGGCCACCCGATGGACAACCTACTTGCTCAGGTTTTCCGCAGCGCGGGCAACGATGGCTTCAATCGAGTCGGTGCTGCGGCGCTCGATATATTCAAGCCAGGTGGCTTCGATGACGTCGACCAGTGTGGCGTTGGTGTCGGGCGCGATATTGGCGTCCAGTTCCTCGCCGGTGACGCCAGTGTGGCCCGGAGAGGCCGCCGCCAGCGCCGCCGCGTCTTCGTCGCTCAGCAGCCACGGATCAATACCTGCCGGCATGCCGGTGATCTGCAGCTTGGTGACTTGAGCCGGGACCGTGGTCATGTAGTCCGCCAGCACCAAGGCCGCTGCCGGATTGGGGGCATTGGCCGGAATGGCGATGTAGTTCTTGTTCTTGATCATGTTCCCTTCGGGGAAAATAAACTCCTGCGCCCCCTCGGGATAGGTGCCCTGTGCCAGACCGGTGGCCACGGCATAAAGACCGAACTTGCAGTTGAAGTTTATCTCGCCGTTGAGGAACAAGCCATCAAGAGCAGCTTGATCCTCCGGATAGCGCGGCGAACCACTCTGCCCGCCCAGCAGCAGCGGTTCAATAGCCTTGAGATATTCCAGGCCCGGAGTAATCAGGCGAGCCAGTTCCGCTGCACCAAGCTCATCGAGGGATTGCTGGAATGGAGTTGCGCCGGTACCATCGGGGTTGTGTGCGTAGATGGCCTGCTGGACGAAGGTGTTGCCGATATAGTGAGGCGGCTTGACGTAAATGAACTTGCCCGGATTTGCCGTCAGATAGGTCTGCAATTCCTCGAAGGTGTGCGGCACCTGCTCGGCAGCCACGCGATCAGTATTGACTGCGCAGACATATTGCTCGCCCGACCACGGCATCTCGGCTCCATCCGTGAGCACACCGAAGTCGCGTAGATTGAGAAGTGAGCGGGGATCCTCGGGATTCCACTCGATGTTCTTGGCATTGGGCAGCAGTGGCGCAAAGGCGCCAAACAGGGCGTCCTGCCTCTTCAGCGTGGAGAAGTTCTCGCCGTTCAGCCAGATGGCGTCGACGCTGCCTTCGCCAATAGTCTTACCGGCACCCAGTTCGGCAAGAACGAGATCCACGGCGTCCTTAGTGCCGGTGATGCGCACCGGATTAAGGGTGACACCCAACTCGGCCATGGCCGGGGTAACGATGCTGTCCATCCAGACGTTGAGCGGGTCGTTGCCACCATAGTAGTAGAGGTTGACCTTGCCCTCAGTCTTGGCGCGGGTGGAGACGGCGTTCCAGTCAACTGTGCCAGCGATGAAGCTGTCACGGAACTCGGCGGCCGACTGATCCTGGGCCTGCACAGCCCCGACGGCCAGCAGCGCAGCGATTGAAACACCTAGGACTAGTTTATGCATTTTGGTTTTCCTCCTCGTGAAAAACTTGAAATCTCGTTCGCCCGGCTAGCGGGCGATCGTCCACACTCGTTCCGGCTGGACCGAGAGAACAACTGACTGACCGACGTCCAGCAGCCGCCGCGACTGTTCGGCGACGGCAATTTCAGCGCCACCAACTGCCACCACGTACTGCACCGAAGCCCCAAAGAACTCGCGCGCCGTAATCTGACCGCTGATGGGGTTTCGAATGTCCTTGGGCGCTTCGCTCTGAGGGAACAGATCAATTCCCTCACTGCGCAGCATCACATGCACCGCAGCACCCACAGTCAGACCGGGTTGCGGCGCGATGGCGATGTTACCGAACGATGTCTCGGCGCGATCAGCGGCGGTGAGCTTGGCTGAATAGATATTGCTGGCGCCCATGAAATCGGCGACATCGGTGGAACTGGGCTGCTGATACAGCTCCTGCGGCGGCCCGTATTGCGCCAGACGCCCATTAAAAATGACCGCGACACGGTCCGCCAGTTCCATTGCCTCCACCTGGTCGTGGGTCACAAAGATGGTGGTGATGCCGAGACGCTGCTGCAGCTCGCGGATGAAGCGACGCATCTCGCCGCGCAGCTTGGTGTCGAGGTTCGCCAGCGGCTCATCCATCATCAGCACGGACGGCTTGGTGATCAGGGTGCGGGCGATGGCGACGCGCTGCATCTGCCCGCCCGAGAGCTGGGCCGGGAAACGCTTGCGGAACTGGGTGAGCTGAACGACCTCAAGAATCTCTTCGAGGCGCTCGTTGATTTCCTTGCGCGGCAGCTTGCGCACATCCAGGCCGAAAGTGACGTTGCGCTCGACCGTCATGTGGGGAAACAGCGCGTAGCGTTGGAACACCATGCCAACATTGCGCTTCTGCACGGCAACATCGGACACGTCCCTGCCGTCGAACAGAACCTCGCCTGCGCTGGGCGTCTCGAGTCCGGCAATCATGCGGAGCGTCGTGGTCTTGCCACAGCCCGACGGCCCCAGCAGAGCCACCAACTCACCGGATTGGATGTCGAGGTCAATGGTTTCGATTGCCGTGAAGCCGCCGAACTGTTTGCGAATCGCCTTGAGCCGAACTTCGGTCACGCGCGCCCTCCAATAACGACGAATTGGTTGCATCCAATTCGATAGTACAAATTAATGCTGAAGGTTTGACCCTGTCAACTCAAAACGCAGATTTAGAGGTTGGGTCGAGCGAAACTGCCGCCACGCGGGACAATCTCCAGCGGGGCGAGATTGGCCCAGCTGGCGAATTCGTTCAGTGTCTGCTGCCAGTGGCCCGGGATCAGGATGAAGTGATGCTCGACACCGTGACCGAGCACCGCGCCGACAATGTCGCCGGCACTGCGCGACTGTCCATCCGCGACAAAATTGGCGACCCAGCCGCGGCAGCCGGAGAAGCCCGATTCAGGTGCGGCGACCACCTGGGCTTCAAAGGCAAACTGGCTGGAGCCGCTGCCCCCCACCCGCAGGATAGTCACCGGGCCGGGCGCAAAACGATAGTCCGCAATGGCGCCGAATACGGGCCCCTCAGCCGAGCCGCGACCCATCATGGGATGATTGATCCAGCGCGCCGGGCCGTCGGCCAGATAGAGCGGCCCGCCACCGCCATGCCACATCAGTATCCGGTCCTCGGCCAGTTGCGGCGAAGTCATGTCAAGCAGGCACCCCACCTTGCCGGTCAGCGTCTTGGCGACCAGTTGCGTCACCGCGCCCATGACATCGCCTTCGGAAGCAACGGGCATCCGGTCTCGCTCCTCCAGCCAGCTGAATGCCGCACCCGGATAAAAGCCGGGATCCTGTTGCAGCGCTGGCCAGTCCGACACGGCCAGGGCATCATAATCACCAGAGGCCGCTAGGCTGCGCAGCGCCAGAACCATGCGGGCGCTCAGCGCCATGTGCTCGTCTGACACGCCATCGACCGCCGCCGCCGTCGCCATCGCAGCGCATTCCTCGGCGACCGCATCGTCGGCGAATGCGGCCATCGCCCGGGTCAGCAGATGCATGTCGATCTGCTCTACTTCCACGCCGAGCCGGCTGAACAATTCGTCCTCGCGCACGGCCATGTTGTAGAAGGTAGGCGCCAGCCCGCCGACGACACCAATTCGTGCGCCGCGCAGCGCTTTGCGCATGGTCAGCGCACGAATAGTCTCGCGCAATTCCGCCACCAGGGCAGGGCTGTCAGGCGCGCCGAAATACCACCGCACAGGATGGCGTTCGACATCGCGCACGCCGCGCGCAATCGACATGCTCATATTGAGCGACACGAAATTGTTGAGCTGGATATCGCCTTCATGCACCGGTTCGGGGGTCGCCCAGAAGCCCAGGGGCATGTCGTAGGCCGCTAGCGCGCGCGCCACGTCGCCCATGGTGAAACCGCCATGCAGCAGCAGCACGAAATCGGCCCCTTCGGCCTGCAAATATGCCATCGTGTCCCGAGCCTGCCGGGCATCCATGGGAACCGTCGGCGCCACCACCAAGCGCGCATTCTCGGCCCTTGCCAGCTGCTCCAACCCCGCCACAGCCTGATCGTATACGCCATGCTGATCCGGGAAATAGGTAGGCAGCGACGCTGTGATCAGGCCGATGGTGAAGGTCATTCTATACTTATCCTGCCGTTTGACCGGCGGAGCGATTGGGCGCCGCCTTGTCGAGATTGTAGGTGATCGGCGACTGCCGATAGACTTGGTCGTAAAAGACCGGCTTTTGTTGCTCATCAAAGGCCGTGCAGGCCTGTGACAGAATGGGGGTGTTGGGCTGTACGGCCAGCAGTTCGGCCACTTCAGCATCGGCAATGAGCGAGCTGATAACCTCGCAGGCCCGCGACCACTGCATTTTGAAGCGGCGCACCAAAATGCGCAGAATGGACTGATCCTGACCGCTTTCGGGAAGGTCGGCGGCGTTGATGCCGGCAACCAGATGGCTCGGCACCCAGGTGCGCACCAGCATCACCGGCTTGCCATCCACGGTACGCAGGCGGCGGATGAGCGTGACGTCGCCGTCAAACAAGGCTGCAACATCGGGCGGCAGCATTTTGGCTGGCGCTTCGATGCCCAGCAATTTTGCTCCCGGCATCCGCCCTTCGCGGATCACCTGATCGGTGAAGGAGACCAGGCAGGTCGTGGAGGGCGGCGACAGCGTCGAGACCACATAGCCGCTACCCTGCCGGGCCGTGACATAGCCGGTCTGCACCAGCATATCGAGCGCCTTGCGCACGGTCACCCGGCTGACGTCGAACGCCTTGGCCAGCGCATCTTCGGTCGGCAATCGCGTGCCGACCGAATACATGCCAGCTTCCAGCCGGTTCAACACCTCGTCATGCACGGCCTGGTATTTGGGTAGAGCTTTGCTGTCCATCCGATCACCCGTTCAATAGAAACAAATTGATTAGATCAAATCAGATTCCTTGATCCCGAGCCAGACGCTCTTGGTTTGCGAATAGAGCGCGATGGCTTCCTGTCCCATTTCGCGGCCATAGCCGCTTTGCTTCATGCCCCCGAAGGGGGAGGCCGCATCGGTGTCGCCCCAGGTGTTGATCCAGATGGTGCCGGCCTGCAGCCGCGCGGCCATGCGATGAGCGCGCGACAGATCATTGGTCCACAGGCCCGCCGCCAGACCGAATTCGGTGGCATTGGCACGGGCCAGCACTTCGCTCTCGTCCTCGAAGGACAGCACCGCCAGCACCGGTCCAAAAATCTCTTCGCGGGCGACCGCCATCGCATCGCTGACACCATCGAGAATGGTCGGCGCCACGAAGTAGCCCGGCTGATCGAGACGGTGTCCACCGGCCACACGCCGGGCGCCTTCTGCCTCTCCCTGGGCCACGTAGGACAACACCTTATCCATCTGCGGCTGCGAAATAATCGGCCCCAGATCATGCGCTGCACGAGCCATGCCCGGCCCGACCGAAAGCGCATTGGCGCGTTGGATCAGTCCGGCGAGCACCTGTTCGCGGATCGAGGCATGCACGAAAAGCCGCGCGCCTGCGGTGCAGGACTGACCGTTATTGCCGAACAGCGCCCAGAATGCGCCGTCGGTTGCGCTCGCCAGGTCGGCGTCGGGGAAGATGATATTGGCCGCTTTGCCGCCCAGTTCCAGCGAGACCTTTTTGAGGTTGCCGGTGGAGGCCGCGACGATGCGACGGCCGGTTTCGGTCGAGCCGGTGAAACCGATTTTGTCGACGCCCTTGTGCGCCGCCAGCGCCGCACCGGCGGTTCCCCCGAGGCCGGGCACCACATTGAGCACGCCAGGCGGAAAGCCGATCTCCAGTGCCAGATCGGCTAGATACAACGCACTGAGCGGGGTCTGTTCGGCGGGCTTGAGCACGATGGTATTGCCGGCCGCCAGCGCGGGCGCCAGCTTCCAGGCAACCATCAGCGTAGGGTAGTTCCATGGCGTGATCAGGCCGCAAACGCCGACCGGCTCGACGCTGGTATAGTTGAAGCGTCCCGGCTCCGATACTGGAATGGTGCGCCCCTCGATCTTGCTAGCCCAGCCGGCGAAATAGCGGAAATGGCGGGCCGAATAGACGGCGTCGACATCGCGCGCCTTGTAAAAGGGCTTGCCATTGTCGAGTGCGTCGAGCTGGCCGAAGATGTCTTTCCTTGCCTCGATGGCGTCGGCCAGACGCCAGAGCAGCACGCCGCGGTCATGGCCGGACATGGTGCCCCACGGCCCCGACAGGGCCTGGCGGGCTGCGGCAACAGCCATATCGACATGGGCAGCATCAGCGCTGGCGACCCGTGCGATTTCCGCCTCGGTGGACGGATTGATGACCGCGATGGTCTCGGGCGCAGCCACGCGCTGGCCATCGATTCGCAGGCCCTGAACCGCATTCAGGAAATCGGCTACTTCAGGCAGGAATTCGATCATGCTCATGCGATGGCCTCGGCCATGCGCGCCAGACGCTCACGCCCCGTGGTCAGCATCCAGCGTTCCATCTCCCCGGCGCCTCCGGCTCCAAAAATGCCGACGGCATCGCTCCACAATGCCCGGCCGCACATGAAGCCGGCGGCAGTGCCCGAGGCAGCCTTGCAGAAGGACAGCCCGTCGATGAAGCGCTCGAAGGTCACCCCGGCACTCAGATAGAGGTAGGGCATATCGCCGGCGGCAGTGGCCACATCGACCACTGCTGCCTCGGCCTCGCTCCGGCTCAACACCGGCGCGCCAAAGCCTTCGACAAAATCCAGCGTGACCGGGATTTCGATCTTGAGGATATCGATCTTGTAGCTGGGGTCGACAAAATCCTCGACCGCGCGGCGCACCAGCGTCGGCTTCAGCCGAGCGAACTCAGTCGAATTGCCATCGGCAATAGCGCGATCATAAACGATCGGCTCGAACAGGAAGGTCGTGCCATGCGCCCGGCAGCGCTCGCCGATCGAGCGCACCAGATCGAATTTACGCTGGTTCAGCTCGGCTGGGTCATTGGGACCATAATATAGAAAGAACTTCAGTACCGGCGCGCCCAGCTGCGGAAACTGCTCGATCTGCAGATCGTCGGGCAGCCGCGTGATGCGGTCTTCGTCGGCGATATGATAGACGTCGGCCTCGAAGGCCAGCATCGGAATGCAGGATTTCGCCATCTTGCCGATCAGCCCGGGGCCATGGCTGGAATCGACCAGCAGGGTCGTCGCCAGCGGGCTGACGGTTTCCACCACGATGCGCTTGAAGACATGCAGGTCGTCATCGCGGGCAGCGGCCCCGCGCGCCGCCGCAATGGCGGCAGCAAGGCCGCTGCCCTGGTCGACAGCCACGCCGCGAATGAGTTCGTGCGCAGAAAAGGGAGCGGGGATCACGACACTGCCTCCTGGGTCAGAAGTGAGATTTTTGGGAAGGCAGGGCTGTCCGATGGCGCGCACCAATAGTCCAGCATCTGCTGGGTGGGCTCCAGCAGGGAGATCGAGAAGCCGCCCATTTCCTGGGTGGTGACAAAGCTGCCAATCATCGGCGCAATGGCAGTAATGCCGCGCCGCGACAGGGCCAGGCGGGTTTCCCGCCAGATGGTCAGCAACTCCATCATGGTGGTGCCCCCCATGCCGTTGATGATGACCGCGGCCCGCCCACCTGTGGCGATCGGGCGATCCAGCAGCAGTTTTTCAACGATGACTTCAACGAGCTTGTCGACCGGACCGTGCGGCATGCGGCCGGCGCCGGGCTCGCCATGCACGCCCATGCCGATAAAGATCTCGCCCTCGGGCAGGCTGAACATCGGCTTGCCGGTCAGCGGCGAGACGCCCGGCGAAATAGCGGCCGAGAGGCTGACCGTGCGGTCGCGCACGTTTTCGCCCAAGGCGATCAGACCATCGAGGTCCAGCCCCAGTTCGGCCGCGGCGCCAAGGATCTTGTAAATGAACATGGTGCCGGGGGCGCCACGGCGATCCTGCCGCCGCTCGGGGGGCGCCGAGGCGACATCGTCATACATTAACAACGCCTTGGCGTTGAGCTTTTCATCCTCCGCCAGCATGATGGCGGCGCGGCCATTGATGACGTCGCCGGAATGCTGGGAAATCAGCAGCAGCGTGCCGGCCGCCCCATTCACTTCGCGGATGCCATCGAGAATGAGATCGGCAGACGGCGCGGCAAACACATCGCCCACCACATTTGCGTCGAGCAGCCCCTGCCCAACAAAGCCCATGGCTATGGGCTCATGGCCGGAGCCATTGCCGATCAGCACAGTGACCTTCTGATCCGGATTCTTACGTGCCGTGCTGCGCACGACGATGCGGGGATCGTTCTGGCCGCGCATGACCTGGGGATAGGCCGTGACGAAGCCATCCACCATGTCGTCGACCATGGTCTCCTGTGAGTTGAAGAGCTTGGTCATTGATTTTCCTGAATTTCACGAAGAACTTCGAACAAGATTACGATGGACGTGGCGCCCGGATCCTGATGGCCGAGCCCCTTGTTCTCGACATATTGGGCACGACCGCGCCGGGCCTCCAGCGCCTGCGTGGCAAGGCAACCCCTTGCGGCAGCAGCGACTGCGTCGGTGAGGTTGCCGCCAGCGCCAAGCGCCGCCACGGCAGGGGCGAGGGCGTCGACCATGCTCTTGTCGCCCAATGTCACCTGACCGAGCTCACGAATTCGGGTTTCTGCCAGCTGCAATTCAGTCGCCAGATCGGCGCCATCGCCCAGATGGCGCTCAATCGCCACCAGGACGAGACCAAACAGCGTGCCGGCTGCACCGCCGGAGGCCCTCATGAACGCTTTTGCGCCCAGTCCCGGCGCGGCAGCGGCCGCCCTGGTGAGGCCCCGCAGCATGGTGGTGCCGTGATCGCCATCACCCAGCGCGGCATCCAGCGCGTTCAACTCGTCCTTGCGCGTTCCGATGACGGCCAGCAGCCGGGAAAAATAGTCCTGGGTCACACTCATTGGGCAAAAGTCCTTCGCATGAACGACAGCGTGGCCCGTGCGGCCTCGGTGGGATCGGATTCGATGTTGCGCCAGATGTTCACATCGGCGCTGGCCGCATGGCCGGCAGTGACGAACATTTCGGCCACCACCCAGCCGCGATAGCCGATCTGCTTCAGCGCCTGAGCATCGGCGGCAAAATCATGCTGGCCGGAGCCCGGCACGCCACGGTCGTTTTCCGAAATGTGGAAATGCACCAGCGCCGAGCCGGTCGCAGCGATGGCCTGCGGCGGCGATTTTTCTTCGATGTTCATGTGAAAGGTGTCGAGCAGCACGCCGATATGGGGGCTTCCCGTGTCCAGGGCGATGGCCCGCGTTTCGGCAGCCGTATTGGTCAGGTCGGATTCGAAGCGGTTCAGCGCCTCGATGCCCAGCACCACACCCTCATCGCGCAGCACCGGATCAAGCCGCGCCAGCGTTTCGGCGGCGCGCCTGGCGCGGTCAGCCTTTTCCAACGGCTCGAAATAGCCCCAGGGACTGGCTACGACGCCGGACAGATTGCGCGCGCCCATGGCCGCAGCGGTCCAGATTGCCGCTACAAGCGCCGTTTCCGCGGCCTTCCGCTGCGCGGCGTCAGCCGCGCCCGGATCTTCGCCGCGCCCCAGGCCGGTGGAGCAGGTCAGGCTCAGGCCGAGGTCGCGCGCCAAGGCAGCATGCGCCGCTGCATCCTCTGGCCGGACCCCGAGCAGGGACAGTTCCACCCCATCAAAACCAAGCTCGGCCGCCTGGCGCATGATAGGGGCAGGATCATCGCTCCAGGCGCGCTGCCAAAGGCCGGCGTGGATGCCGAACTTCATGGCGTCCTCCCTCACAAATTGATGCATACATATTAGTATGTACTAATTGGATGCGTCAATGCTCTTGGTCGGCGATTTCGGCCAATCGGAGCGCTTTGCGGTTGATCTTTCCCGACGATGTCATGGCAAAGCCCTCGACATAGGCGATCTCGCGCGGTGCCTTGTAGGGGGCCAGGCGACTCTTCACATGCTCGCGCAATTGTTCGGTCAGCGCATCGGAAGGGGTGAAGCCCTTTGCCAGCTGCACGAAGGCCTTAACCACGCTGCCGCGATCCTTGTCGGGCTTGCCGATCACCGCCGCCTCGGCAATTGCCGGATGGGCGATCAGGCATTCCTCGATTTCGGCTGGTCCGATTCGGAAGCCGGAGGATTTGATTAGATCGTCGCTGCGGCCCTTGTACCAGAAATAGCCATCTTCATCGCGCACGGCCAGATCATAGGTCCGCATCCAGTCGCCCAGCCGCAGTTCGGCTTCCTTCTCGGCATTGTTGAGGTAGCCAAGATAGCGCGTCGGGGCCTCCATGCGCGTGACGATTTCGCCTTCGCAGCCACGCTCGACTTCGACACCGTTTTCGTCAACCAGCCGTACATCGTGCCCCGGATAGGCCACTCCCATCGAGCCCGGCCGGCGCGGATAGAGCGCTGCGCAATTGCCGATCAGATGATTGACCTCGGTCATGCCGTAAAATTCATTGCAGACCGCGCCCAGTTCGCGCTCGACCCAGGTCAGCGTTTCAGCAGCGAGAGCCTCGCCACCGGTGCAAATCACCCGCAGGGACAGATCATATTGCCCGCGCGGATTGTCCACGTCGGCCAGCCGCTTGATGGCGGTCGGCGGCAGGAAAGTGTGGGTGACCTTGTGGCGCGCCATAAATCCATAGGCCCACTCGGCCTTGAAGCGCGCTTCCGATGTCACCACCGGGCGCCCCGCCAGCCAGGCCGGGAACAACATATCCAGCAGCCCGCCCACCCAGGCCCAGTCGGAGGGCGAATAGAACACCGCATCCCCGTCATCGAGCGTGAGGTTGAAGAAGAGGTTGATCGAGGGACGATAGGCTGCCAGCACGCGATGGCCATGCAGGATGCCTTTGGGCATGCCGGTAGAGCCCGAGGTGTACATCAGCAGGGCAGGGTCGTCGGCGCCGGTCAGTTCGGGAACAAAATCGCTCGGTGGCGCGGCCGCGAGAATGTCCGCGAGATCGGCTTCCGGCCCCGTCGAGCCGGCCACCAGCACCTGCCTGAGATGGGGGAAGCGCTGCGTCGCCTCATGGCGAAGAGGCGCCCAGGCCTGTTCGATGGTCAACAGGCAAGAGGCTTCGCTGTGATTGAGGGCGTGGGCCAATGCATCCGGTCCATAGAGCTGCGACAGCGTCACGGCGGTGCCGCCGATCTTGCAGATGGCCATATGCGCGATGGCGGTCTCGGGGCGGTTTCCAGTATGCAGGCCAACCAGGCTGCCGCGCCCCAGACCCAGCCCCCGCAAATACGCGGCCAGTGCGGTGGAATATTGGTCGATCTGGTCAAAAGTCCAGCGGGCGACGCCATCGTCCTGCTCGAATATCATGGCGATGCGCGGCCCATTGCCGGCGGCAATCTGCGCCCCCACGGTCATGGCATAGATGTTGGCATCGTCGGGGATGGTGATGGTCAGACCCGAAGCGTTACGCTCCAGGCCGATTTTCGCCAGTTCGTCTGCGTTCATATGGTCCAGCATTCAATGTCCTTTCCCGGCATCAGGCGTATCCGCGCCGAGCCACAAGCCAATGAGTTCGTCACGCGGCGCGATCAGCCGCCCGGTCGGCGCGCCGCCTGGAATGGCATGCAGCCGCACTACTGTTTGCGTGCCGGCTCCAGTAAACTGAGCCAGTCCAAATGCCCGCTCGCTCCCGGCAGTGCGGTGGAGGATGCGGGCTTCGCCCGACAGTTGCTGCCAGGCAAAGTCGGGGCGCTGGCAGGTCGGGCAGATGACCCGGGGCGGAAACGCCGTAAACCCGCAATGCCGGCAGGCGCTCGCAAGGGCGCGCCCCTCCGCCACCGCCGCCGCGTAGGGCGCTAACTCACCAAATTGGATCGTGTATTGCAGCGTCAGCGCGCGTTTCATGGGGCCCCCAGAATGGTTACGGCGCAAAGTGTGGCGATGCCGCCATGGGTATCGACCAGGCCATGACGCGGCGTGCGCGATGGCTGCCGCCCCCAATAGCGCCCTTCGAGCTGGCGCGCGGTGCTTAGAATTTGGGCCACGCCGGTGGCCCCGACCGGGGCGCCTTGCCCCAGCAGCCCGCCCGACAGATTGACCGGCAGGCCGCCATCAACACGGAAGCGCCCATCGCGCTCATCGCGCACGACGTCCTGGCTGAGACCAAGCGCCTGCAATGCCTGCAACTGCGCGCCGGAATAGCTGTCATAGACCTCGGCAATGTCGATATTTTCGAGCGCAACGCCGGCCTGGGCGCTGGCACGAGATGCGGCCAACGGCTTGGCGCCGAAATGGCCGGCATCGATGCGCTCGCCCAGCCGCACCCGGTCGTTGGCCGCGCCCATGCCGAGTATTCTGGCGCGCTCCCGCCCGCCCGTCGGCAGGTCCCCGCCTCTTGCCAGAATGATGCAGGCGGCGCCGTCGCTGAGGGGGGAGCAATCGAGCCGGTGGTAAGGTGCGGCAATCATCGGCGAGGACAGGACATCATCGATGGTGATGTCCAGCGGCAGATGGGCCAGGGCATTATGCCGGGCGTTGTCACGATTGCGTACCGCGATTGTTGCAAGATCGCGGCTGGTTGCACCGGTGCGCGCATTGAATGCCAGGATAGAGAGCGCATAGAGCGCGGTGGGTTCAATGCCGGTCATGCCATCGGTCCAGGCATCGAAGGAAAGCCCGTACAGCATGGAAACGTCGCGCGTCGGCAGAGTGGAGGCCAGCGTCTCGACGCCTAGAACGGCAACACGCCGAGCCGCACCGGAAAGGACCTGCATTGCCCCAGCCTGCACCGCCAGTTGGCCTGAAGCGCCGCCGCCCTCCACGCGCATTGCGTGCTTGCCGAACAAGGCCAGTTCATCGGCCAGCACGCTGGCAGGGTTGAGTTGCAGGCCGAAGAAGTCGCTTTCGGTGGCAACAACCAGCGCATCGATGTCCTGATGCTGCAAATTGGCATCGGCGAGCGCACCAGAAAAGGCATCCCTGGCCCAGTCGCGCCATGACGAGCCATCCTTGCGCCGATTGAACGGCGTCATCGCGCCGCCAGCCACTATGATCGGGTCCATAAGGCGCCCCCCCGAGGTGTAAACTGCAAAATCAGTGCCCCACCAAAGGCCGCGGCGTTCACCGCCAGCAGCGTAATGATGAGCCCGTCATAACCCGTGCCCTGCCACAGCCACCCACCCAGCGCCGGTCCTGCGGCCATCATCAGCAAACCAATCATGGCGATGGTACCAATGGCCTGGCCCAGAGTGTCGCTCGGCCACACCGTGGCCGCCACCAGCGGACGCAGCACGGTATGGACCCCATACAGTCCCCCTTGCAGAAGCAAGGCGAGCAGCACGCCGGCCCAATGGGCCTGCAGCGCAAGCAGCAAGAGCGGCGGCAATAGAAACAGCACGAACAGCACGCTGGCGGCGGCCTTGGTGTTATCGACCGGCGCATAGCGCCGCCACAGCAAACGCCCCGCAATCTGGGCAGGCCCCAGCACTGTGGGCAGATAGAGCGCCCAGCCATTGCCGCTATCGAGCCGCAGCAATGCCAGCGGCAGCAAGAACAGCAAGGCGGCGTGGCTGAACATGGTCAGTCCGAACGGAAGAGCCACCAGCGCCGTTTCGATCACCCCGGGCACCGATACGCCACTGCGTGGGGAGGGGGCTGTTGTCGACCGCCCCATGCCCAGATCAGGATTGGCAACCACCCCTAGCAGCGCAATCGCCGCGAAGCTGAGAGCCACCGCCTGCCAGGGCCAAACTGCAGAGAGCAGCATGACCATTGGAAAGGTCAACAATGTGGCCAGCCCCGCGATCAGCGTGACTTTGGTGATGGCGGGGCTGGCGGCGATCTGGGGCGTGCGCAGCAGGATCGCAAAACAGGGATCATAAAGAGTAGCCGCCATCGCCATGCCCATCGCGGCGATCACAATGGGGAGCAGGGCCAGTGGCACAATCTGCATGGCGACCAGCAGCAGCGCACCCACGACGCCACCCCAACGCATCAGCGCCACACCGTGGCCGCGATCAACCAGACGCCCTGCAAGCGGGGTCAGCCCGGCCCAGACGAGCACCGCGATGGTAATGGCGGGGGACAACAAACCAATATCGGCGCCACCCTCAACCAGATGCGGGAGCAGGGCCGGGAGCAGATAATAGAAGGCGGACCAAAATAGCAGTTGAGCAACGCCATGGCGGGCTACCGCATCGCTCTCCAGTCGCCATCCCATCGCCAGGCATCCTAAAAATGATGCCTACTTATTGATTGTAACAAATATGGGAGTCAAGCCCAAATCACCTGACCTTCGGGCCGTTGCATCTCCGAACTGAATAACTGGCGTCCCCTCATTCGGGAAGCGCGGCATCGGTAGCGCAAATTATGCCGCCGGGGACGCAAGCGGGCGTGGATGACGTGGCCGCGATAGAGGCCCGACCGGGCATCAGAACGCCGTCTCCATGGCGGGCCGGCTGGCGATGCGATCTGACTGCCGGGGGACGGACCACGGCCGCGCCACCCCGCCCCGCGCCTCTGCAACGGCGAGACCCGATTGCAGGCATCCCGTGGAAGCCGTAGCCGAAATAGCTGCCGCAGAACCCGGTGTTGCGGTTGGCATTGAGCCGCCAGAGCTGTTGCTGGGCCTTGAGCGCCGCCCTGGACAGGCGCTGATGCGGCGAGAGGCCAGAGGGTGCTTTCGCCAGCAGGCGCCTGCAGCGTTGCTCCTGTGAGCGGACATTCCATTGGCTGCTTGGCACCGGAATCAGTCGAGGGGCCTCTAGATAATCGCCAACAGACGCTGTTGCTCGCGACTGTTCATCACAGGATATTACACTGATATTTGATCGGCAGGAGGGGACTTGAGCTAAGTCCTTGTTTTTGCTGGTACGCCCAAGGGGAATCGAACCCCTGTTCCCGCCGTGAGAGGGCGGTGTCCTGACCGCTAGACGATGGGCGCACATACCACACTGAAACACTACCGACCGCCTACTTCAGAAGCAGGGGGAGGGTGGTACGCCCTAGGGGAATCGAACCCCTCTCTGCACCGTGAAAGGGTGCCGTCCTAACCGATAGACGAAGGGCGCATCAGCGCGATAAGGGTCGTATAGTGGGGTGTGCCCGATTGTGCAACCCCTCTGCATTGATCCTGTGGGGAAATTTGTGCGCCTGGAACAGCATGCAGCGGCTGGGCCCGGTTTTCCGCGTGAACGGCCGGGCGGCTCCGGCGCCTGGTGCATCGCCGTTTTAGCAGCCCTCGAAGGTCACCGGGGTTTTCCGGCCGCGCGGCCGGTCGCGCACATCCACATGGATGAAATTGCGCCCCGGATAGCAGCCCAGTCCGCCGACGCTGTCGGTGCGCATGGCGAAGGCGATCAGTTCCTGCTTGGACACGCCGGGAATGTAGAAATCGGCCGCCATGCACTTGGTATGATAGGAATTGTCCGCGCCGCCTGCCGCCGAATTGTGGAAGGCGTTGCGATAGCCCGAATTCATCACGATGCGCTTGCCGAAATGCCCTTCGAATTCCCAGATGACGAAGCGCAGCTTGGGTGAGATGCACAGCGCGTTGACATTGCTGGAGCTGACATAGGTGCCCCAGTCCTGCCGCATCCCCGCATAGCCCGGTCCACTGCCGCTGGCGAACATGGCCATGGGCAGGCATCCCGCCAGCACGATGGCGGTCAGCGCAATGGCGGCGATGGAGCGAAGCAGACGAGGCATAGGACCTTCCCGAGGCCGCTGTCACGAAAACGCAACAGACAATGGGCATTGGGTTCGGTCGCTAAAATTAGAGCCTTTTCGCTAACCCGCCGCTAAGCAGCACGGTTAGCGGCAGGTTAACCGAGCGGGTGACGAGTGATGAGATCGGTAACACCACGGCCGCGCCCCCATGGTTCGACAAGCTCACCATGAGGTCTATGAGAGTTCCCGACGTCCCAGTGGCGGACGGCGAAGGGATTCTAGCGGCTCCTTCGCCCCCTCCCCCTTGAGGGGAGGGCCGGGGAGGGGGTGCTGCGGTTCCTACACGTCCGGAGCCCGCCCTCGCTCCGCTACCCCCACCCTCATTCTTGCTCCCAAGAGGGAGGGACGCGCAGGGCCGAGCCTCCCAACCTCTCGCAGACCTCATCCTGAGCTTGTCGAAGGACGAGGTCGGCCAAACACCGACCCCCTCACTACGAGCCCCCAGACCCCCTACCAGCTTCCCGTATTCGGCATCGACGCCCAGGGTTCCTGCGGGGCGAGGTGGCCGTCCTGGATCAGTTCCACCGAAATCCCGTCCGGCGAGCGCACGAAAGCCATGTGGCCATCGCGCGGTGGGCGGTTGATGACCACGCCCATATCCTGCAAGTGCTGGCAAAGCGCGTAGATATCTTGCACCCGATAGGCCAGATGGCCGAAATTACGGCCGCCCGTATAGGTTTCGGGGTCCCAATTAAAGGTCAGCTCGACCTCGCCGCCCTCATCGCCCGGCGCGCGCAGGAAGATCAGCGTGAAGCGCCCCTTCTCGTTCTCGGTGCGACGCACCTCTTCCAGGCCCAGCCCCTCGCAATAGAATCGGAGGCTCTCCTCGACATTGGTCACGCGCACCATGGTGTGCAGGTATTTCATGGCAATCCTCCTTGGGTGAAATCGGCTCTGGCCTAACAATACTGGCGCATTGTCGCAATGGCCGCATCGGCCTGTCGACAAAATCGCAAGACCTTCTTAACTTTTGGCATTGAATCGGCCAGAGTGATTTGGTCTTGTGTGGAGTACCCGTTGCGGCGGGCGTGTAAAAAAAGGCATTGGGGATATGGGGGCCAAGGTCAACGGCGAGGACGGAAACTCCGTCGACCTGTCCGAGACAGGCGAGGGCAGGCGCGATAGCGGCGCGTCGGTTGGCCAGCAGCCGTCAGCGGACGTCATCGAAATTGCCGGCGCCATCAAATGGTTCGATGCCGGCAAGGGCTTCGGCTTCATCGTGCCGGACAATGGCATGGCCGATGTGCTGCTGCACGTCACCTGCCTGCGGCGCGACGGTTACCAGACCGCTTATGAAGGCGCGCGCATCGTGGTCGAGGCGCTGAATCGCCCCGGCGGTCTCCAGGCTTTCCGCATCGTCTCCATGGACGAAACCACGGCGCGCCATCCCGCGCAGATGCCGGCGCCCCGCACCCATGTGGTGGTCGAGCCGACCTCGGGCATGGTCCGGCTCGAAGTGAAGTGGTTCAACCGCATCCGCGGCTTCGGTTTCCTCTCCGCCGGCGACGGTACGCCCGACATTTTCGTTCACATGGAAACGCTGCGCCGCTTCGGCATCACCGAATTGCGCCCCGGCCAATTCGTGCTGGTGCGCTATGGAAATGGTCCGAAGGGTCTCATGGTCGCCGAAATTCGTCCGGAGAATTGGGGCGATGCCCCGTCCTCGCACTGATTTTGGCAAGAAAGGCCATTGGGCCGTGCTCAACGCTAACGATCCGCTAACCAATGCGCTGCATCTGCGCAATTTTGCGCGTGCTTCGGCTCTGTCCCTGGCCATTGTCGGTGCCGCCGCGACCCTGGCCGGATGCAGTGACGAAACCCGCCTGATCATCCATGGCGGCGGCGGCGAGCATGTCTTCAATGTCGAGGTCGTCGATACGCCGGAGAGCCGCGCCCGGGGCCTGATGTATGTTCAGGAATTGGCGCCGGACGCTGGAATGTTGTTTGATTTCAAGGGGGAGCAGCGGGTTTCCTTCTGGATGCGCAACACCTTCATCCCGCTCGACATGATCTTTATCGCCGCCGATGGCACGGTGAGGAACATCCACGTCAATGCCCGCCCGCACGACACCACCTCCATCCCCTCCGAGGGTCCGGTGCAATATGTGCTGGAAATCCCCGGCGGGCGTTCCGTCGAGCTCAACCTGTCGGCTGGCGACATCGTCGAACACGCAAGAATCAAGGCAAATCAATAGCTTAAAGCCGGGCGACGACCATGCAATCGATCACCGCCCACAGATGCAGGCTGGCTCCGGCCACCACGAAAACGTGCCATAACGCGTTCTGGAAGCGCAATTTTTCCCACAGATGGAAGATGATCCCGGCCGAATAGGTGATGCCGCCGGCCAGCAGCAGCCACAATGTCGAAGCCGGCAAGGCCTGGCCAAGTGATTGAAAAACCAGCACGCCGCTCCAGCCGATGGCCAGATAGAGCAGGATGGCGATGCGCCCGAAACGCTCCGGCACGATCAGCTTGAGCGCCACGCCCACCAGGGACGCGCCCCAGACCAGACTCATCATGATCACCCCGGCCGGCGTGCCGCCCAGCACTGCGAGGAAAGGCGTGTAAGATCCTGCAATGAAAAGGAAAATCGCCGCTTGATCCAGCCGCGCCAGGAAGCGTTTAATGGGTGTGGCCGGCGATATGTTGTAGGCCAGCGACACGCCGAGAACCACCACCAGCGTCGAAACATAGATCAAAAGCGCGGGGAAGGCCTCGGGCGCCGTATGCAGCAGCGCCAGGACCAGCAGGATCGACCCGGCGGCAATGGCCACGACCAGGCCGAGAATATGCACCGCCGTATCGGCGATCTTCTCGGCAAGCGAATAGGCCCGGCGCTCATCGAGACGCGGATATTTGACAATGGTTTCGTTGGACATCATGGCTCTCCATGCCACCATCCTGTGGCCTGGATGTGACGGGAACCTTGCCGGAACGTGACATTCGCCGCGCATCGCAAAGCCCGGGCCAATATTGGTGGTGAACAAGTGCTTGCCGCGTCGCCGGCGGCCTTGACCTGTAACGCCGCCGTTACTTTAACCGTCGTCATGAACCGCAAGCCCAAGCCCCCTGTCGCGCTCTATTCCGCCCTGGCGGACGCAACGCGTTGTCGCATCATGGAGATTCTGGTCGGCGGCCCCATGCCGGTCCATCGTCTGGCGGAGGCGTTCTCGATCAGCCGCCCGGCCATTTCCCGTCATCTGCGGGTTCTCAAGCAGGCGGGCCTGGTGGCGGAGGTCAAGCAAGGCCGGGAAAATCTCTATGCTTTCCGGCCGCGGAAACTCGTCAACGCCGTTCGCTGGATCGAGAACGTTTCCGTGTCCGAGCCCAAGCCGGATATCGCGGCGGCGCCGATTGTCCTGGCTCTCCCCGCTATCGAGCCCGCCGCCACCGGCAAGTCGCCACGGCCTCACCGGCCCATAAAAGCCGAATCGGTCACGCAGATGGGGTTCGATTTCTAGAGCAGCGCGTTCAGAACGCGCGCCGCTTAGAGCAGCGGCGCGGGCAGGGGGTCTATCAGCGACAATCCCCTGTCATCCATGTCGAGGCTTGTGCACACGGCCCGCTCGAAATCGACGGCGTTCCACATGATCTGCGCCGGAGAGACGCGCGCTTCCACCGCGCCGAGGGCCGCCCGCGCCCCCAATGCGAAGGGCCGAATGGCCCGGCCGATCTGCACCGATGCCGCCTGCGCCGCCGCGATATCCTTGCGCTGGTCGCCGATATACCAGATCACATCGGTGCCGCGTAGCTCGCGGCCCAGGCCCTGCAGCGCGGCGAGGATGGAATCGGGCCATGGCTTGCCGCGCGAGACGTCCTCGCGAAAGATTGCCGCGCTGAAATATTTCTTGAGATCGAAGGCTTCGAGCACGTCGTGGCCATAGCCGCGACCCAGCCCGTTGCTGACCACGCCGAGCGCCACGCCCTCGCCGCGCAGCCGTTCCAGCACGCCGCGCATCGTTTCGCAGGGCTCCAGCATATCCTCGATGGATTTGCGGCGGACCTTATGGATCGCCTTGTGCACCAGCAATTTCGGCGCACGCTCCACGGCGCGGCTGCGCCGCATCAGCCGAAACCGCGCCGCCAGCCTTCCACCCCGGTGCGAACAATCGTCCAGGAATTCCAGCATTTGCAGCACGCGCGGATTGACGTGGTGCACCAATGTCCCATCGAGATCGAAGAGCACGATGGTGGGTCGGGTCGCGTTTTCAGCCAGTGGATCAATCCCCGTTTGTGGCGGCAAAATGGCCTAATTCGCCGGTGCGGGCAAGTCTTTAAGGTTAATGAAAGCCGTGCATTGGGGCAAAAGCCCCGCCCGTCAGGGCTTTCGGGCCGCCGCGCCACCGACGAATCGGAACCGGCGGCGAATCCGTCCACAGCCATAATCGATTCTCGGAAAGGCTTGGCGATCCCGGCAGGATTCGAACCTGCGACCAACAGCTTAGAAGGCTGCTGCTCTATCCAGCTGAGCTACGGGACCGCAATCACGCTCTCCTTTACAGCATTTTTCTGTGAAAGCGACACCTGCCACATGCCATTTTCGCTCAGGGCCTTGGCGCGATTGCCGTGCTTTCCCGGACGATCAGGTCCGAGGTCAGCAGGATGCGCAACGGACCCCCGGCCGGCTCGGTTTTTTCCAGAATGTCGATCAGCGTCTCCGCCGCCATACGACCCAGCGTTTCGCGCGGCTGGCGCATCGTGGTCAATGGCGGCGTATAATGCGCCGCCACGCCGAGATCGTCGAAGCCGATCACCGAAATGTCGCGCGGGCATTCCAGCCCATGCCGGCGCAGGCCGGAAAGGAAGCCGATGGCCGATTCGTCATTGGCGGCGAACATCGCCGTGGGCCGGTCGCTCAGTGCCATGAACCGGGCCGCCGCGGCGAAGCCGCTGGTGATTTCGAAATTGCCGCGTAGCAGCCATTCGGGCTGGACCACCTGCCCGGCGCCCTCCAATGCCTGCTTGAACCCGGCCAGCCGGTCGCGGGCCACCACATTGTGCTCAGGCCCCAATATATGTCCGATCTTGCGGTGGCCCAGATCGATCAGGTGCCGCGTGGCCCGCGCCGCCGCTTCGGCATTGTCGGTCAGCACCGTGTGGAAATCGGTCTGCGGAATATCCTCGCAGGCCAGCACCAGGGGAACCGAATTGGGTGGCGAGGCGATAGCCCTGAGCGTCTCCGGGCTGAGCGAGCCATCGAGCAGCAACAGACCATCGGCCCGGTTCGAGAGCATGTAATCCTGCAGGCGCCGCGCCGTTTCCTGCCCCAGATAGAGATTGGCCACCAGCACCCCATAGCCGCGGCTCGTGGCCTCCCGTTCGATGGCATCCAGAATTGACGAAAAGAACGGATTGCGGATATCGGGCAGCGCCACCAGGATGGTTCTGGCGTTTCGCTGCCGCAATGAACGGGCGGCCTGGTTGAGCGTGTAACCCGTTGCATGAATGGCTGCCGAAATTCGCGCCCGAGTGGCCTCGCTCACCTTTTCGGGGCTCGACAGGGCGCGGCTCACCGTGGCGGTGGAAACCTTCGCGGAGCGCGCAACATCTTGAATCGTCGGCGTTTTTCTTTTCTGATTCATCGCCGGCAACGATCCTTCCCGTTGTCAATTACCTATTCGATCTAAATCGATCTTGACACGCCTGCAAGGCTTGTAAGAAACTCCTGAAATCGATTGCACAACCACTTTGAAATGTGTAGTGCAATCGATTACACGCGGTTTCGGGTTGCTCTGAGGTAGAGGCAGCCATGCAGCCGGTGCATCGCTGGGGCGAGAGCTCCTCGTGTTCGTTGGGAGGACAACCTATGAAGAAATTTGCAGTGGTTGCCGCTATGGCAACCGCTTTCCTCGGCTCCACGGCCTTTGCTGCCGAGCTGGAAGTCACGCATTGGTGGACGTCGGCTGGTGAAGCGGCGGCGATCGCCGAATTCGCCAAGATCTTCGAAGAAGAGACCGGCAATACCTGGGTGGACAGCGCCCTGGCAGGTTCAGGCACTGGCGCCAACCCCGTCATCATCAGCCGCATCATCGGCGGTGACCCGATGGGCGCCACGCAGATGAATACCGGCCGCGACGCCGAAGAGCTCATCCAGGCCGGCCTGATGCGCGACCTGACCGACGTTGTCGCCGATCTGGACATCGACTCCTTCTATGTCGATCAGTCGCTGCTCGAGCCCTGCCGCTACGAAGGTGGCCTCTATTGTCTGCCGATCAACATCCACTCGTGGGACTGGCTGTGGCTCTCCACCGCCGCTTACGAGAAGATCGGTCAGCCGGTCCCGACCAATTGGGACGAATATGTCGATTCCTGGCCTGCTCTTGAGGAAGCCGGCATCCTGCCCTTCGGCCTGGCCGCGGGCTGGCCGATCGATGGCATCCCGGGTGTGCTGACCGCCGGCGTTGGCGGCACGGACCTGGTCCTGGCCATCAACCGCGACAAGGATGCCGATGCCGTTCGCGGCGCCGATTTCCGCGAAGTGGCGGAAGCCCTGGACGATCTGCGTTCGGTCATCTCGCCCGAAATGATGGTGCCGTCCTTTGGTGACGTCGGCAATCAATTGCTGGCGGGCGAAGCGGCCGGCAACATCCATGGCGACTGGCTGGCGGGCGACCTTCAGGTTGCTGGCGGCGTTGCCGGTGAAGACTACGAATGTCTGCCGGGTCTCGGCCTGAACGACATGCTCAGCGGCGGCGGCGATTCCTTCTACTTCCCGCTTCTGCCCGAGGGCACCGATCCGGACGTCATCGAAGCGCAGGCCCAACTGGCCCGCATCCTGATCTCGCCCGAAGCGCAGCTCAAGTTCAACCTGGTCAAGGGCTCCATGCCGATCCGCACCGATATCGACCTGTCGGGCGCCAATGCGTGCATGACCAAGGCTCTGGGCCTGCTGGGCAACGGCCTGCTCCCCTCGGGTGACTTCTCTCTGTCCAGCGATACGCAGCAGCAGCTGAACGACCTCACCAAGGAGTTCATCGCCGACGACAGCATCACCGTCGACGACTATATCGAGCGCTACGCCTCGATCATCGAGCAGGCTGACTGATCGTCAGGACCCTTTGATGGGATTGATTTCCCATCACTGAAAAGCGGTGGTCGGCCTTGATCGACAAGGTCGACCACTTTCTTATGGAGAGATGCAATGGCGGACCTAGCCGTTCAAACGGGGGAGGGTGCCGGGCGAGTTGGCCGGCCCGGGCTCCTGAAAAAGACCTTCCTTCACAATTTGCCCGCCAAGATTGCGGCGATTCCGATGATCGCCACCGTCCTGATCGTCTTCATCGGCTGTACGATCTGGACCGTCTATTATTCCTTCACCAATTCGCGGCTGCTGCCGACCGGCAAATTTGTCGGCTTTGATCAGTATGAGCGGCTTTTCGCTACGTCGCGCTGGAATATCTCGGTCACCAACCTGCTCACCTATGGTTCGATGTCGCTGGTTCTGACGCTGAGCCTGGGCTTCCTGCTCGCCGTGCTGATGGATCAGAAGATCCGCTTTGAAAGCGCCTTCCGCACCATCATGCTCTATCCCTTCGCCCTGTCCTTCATCGTCACGGGCCTGGTCTGGCAGTGGATCATGAATCCCACGCTTGGGCTCCAGGGCACGATGCGCCGGCTGGGCTGGGAGAGCTTCACCTTCGATTGGATCGCCAATCCCCGCATGGTCCTGTTCGCCCTGTTGATCGCCGGCCTCTGGCAGGGCGTGGGCTTCTGCATGATTCTCATGCTGGCCGGCCTGCGCGGCGTCGACGAGGAAATCTGGAAGGCCGCGCGGGTCGACGGCATCCCGACATGGCGCACTTATATTTCCATCGTTCTGCCGATGATGCGCGGCGTGCTGGTCACCGCCGTGGTGCTGATCGGCTCCGGCATTGTCCGGCTCTACGATCTCGTGGTGGCGCTCACCAATGGCGGTCCCGGCATCTCCTCGGAAGTGCCCGCCAAATACGTCATCAACTACATGTTCGGCGGCGGCAATATCGGCCAGGGCCTGGCGGCGGCGACCATGATGCTGCTCACGGTGCTGATCATCGTCATTCCCTGGGCTTACCTTGAATTTGGCGGAAAGGGGCGCCGCACATGAGCCAGACAGCAATTATGACCGGTTCGGAACAGTCCCGGAATTCGGCCGATGCCGTGGAGCCGCGCGGCCCGCGTCCCAAGCCGTTCTTCACGCCCAAGAAGATCATGATCTATTCGACCCTGATCTTCTTCTCGCTCTACTTCCTGTTTCCGCTCTACATCATGGTCGTGACCTCGCTCAAGACCATGCCCGAAATCCGTTTCGGCAACATTTTCGCTCTGCCGGGCCAGATCAATTTCGATGCCTGGGCGCGGGCCTGGACCAGCGCTTGCACGGGTTTGACCTGTCAGGGCCTGTCGCCGGGTTTCTGGAACTCGGTCAAGATCACCATTCCGAGCACCATCGTCTCCATCTTCATCGCGGCGGTGAATGGCTATGCCCTGGTCAATTGGCGCTTCAAGGGCGCGGACTTCTTCTTCTCCGTGCTGATCTTCGGCTCGTTCATCCCCTATCAGGTGATGATCTATCCGCTGGTCATCATCACCCGTGAGCTTGGAATTTTCGGTTCCCTGCAAGCCGTCATCCTCATCCACACCATTTTCGGCATGCCGATCCTGACCTTGCTGTTCCGCAATTACTTCTCGGCCCTGCCGCAGGAATTGTTCAAGGCGGCGCGCGTCGACGGAGCGGGATTCTGGCGCATTTTCTTCGAGATCATGCTGCCCATGTCGCTGCCGATCTTCGTGGTGGCGATCATCCTGCAGGTCACCGGCATCTGGAACGACTTCCTGTTCGGCGTGATTTTCGCGGGTACGCAGAACTATCCGATGACCGTCCAGCTCAACAACATCGTCAACTCGGCTCAGGGTACGCCCGAATACAACGTCAACATGGCTGCGACCGTGCTGACCGGCATGGTGCCCCTGATCATCTACTTTGTGTCCGGCAAGCTGTTCGTACGCGGCGTCGCCGCCGGCGCCGTGAAGGGATAAACGATTATGCAACCCAGCGTTTCCATCAAGGACCTGTCGCTCAGCTTCGGCAGTGTCAAAGTGCTCGAACATCTCGACCTCGACATTGCCCAGGGCGAGTTCATCGTGCTGCTCGGTCCCTCGGGCTGCGGCAAGTCCACCCTGCTCAATTGCATTGCCGGCCTGCTGGACGTGTCGGACGGGCAGATTTTCATCAACGGCAAGAACGTCACCTGGGAAGAGCCCAAGGATCGGGGCATCGGCATGGTGTTCCAGTCCTATGCGCTCTATCCGCAGATGTCGGTGGAAAAGAATCTTTCCTTCGGCCTGCGCGTTTCCGGCATGCCCCGGCCCGAGATCGAGAGCCGCGTGAAGCGCGCCGCCGAAATCCTGCAGATCGAGCCGCTCTTGCAGCGCAAGCCGGCCAATCTGTCCGGCGGCCAGCGCCAGCGCGTCGCCATCGGCCGCGCTTTGGTGCGGGATGTGGACGTGTTCCTGTTTGACGAGCCGCTGTCTAATCTCGACGCCAAGCTCCGCTCGGACCTGCGCGTCGAGATCAAGCGCCTGCATGCTCGTCTCAAGAACACCATGATCTACGTGACCCACGACCAGATCGAGGCCCTGACGCTGGCCGACCGCATCGCCATCATGAAGAATGGCGTGATCCAGCAATTGGCCGATCCACACACCATCTACAACAAGCCGACCAATCTCTACGTGGCCGGCTTCATCGGCTCGCCCTCGATGAATTTCATCAAGGGAACGCTGGAAGGCCAGAGCTTCACCGCCGACGACGGCACCTTCATTCCGGTCGGCGCCTACCAGTTCGAGGCTGCGCAGGCCGGTTCGTCCAAGGCGGTATTGGGCGTTCGTCCCGAGCATATCTTTATCGGCGAGGCTGCCGAGGCCATGCCGTTCAAGGCCGAGGCGGAAGTGGAAATCGTCGAGCCGATGGGGTCGGAAACCCTGGCCTGGACCAAGGTTGCCGGCGTGTCGGTCACCTTCCGTTGCAGCAGCGACATCCCGCTTGCGGCCGGCGACAAGATTCAGGTGGGCTTCGACATCGCCCGCGGTTCGCTTTTCAGCGCGGAAACCGAAAGCCGCCTGTAAGGCGACAAATCGAGCGGCGTCCCCTGGGACGTCGCTCCGATAAGCGACGCACATTACTTTTGCGGCACTCGATCTGTCCGGGCGCGGCGACGCCAGCCTCAAAGATGGCTATCCCTCCGGTCCGACGCGACACCGCATCCAATCGCCAGTACGAGAGGCCATCTCAATGACCGAGTTGTCATTCCAGCTTTATAGCGCCCGCAACGTTCCCTCCATGTCCGAGTTCTTCGGCCAGCTCTCCGCCCTCGGCTACAAGCAGGTCGAAGGTTTTGGCGGGCTTTACGCCGATGCCGCCGGCCTGGCGGCGGACCTCAAGACCCATGGCCTGGCCATGCCGACCGGCCATTTCGGCCTCGACCAGCTTCAGGACACATCCGGCGCGCTCAAAATTGCCGAAACCATCGGCATGAAGCGGATCTATTGCCCCTTCATCATGCCCGACCAGCGCAGCGAGGACGAATCCAAATGGCTCGAACTGGCCGAAACCCTCGCCGCGCTCGGCGAGGTCTTCACCGGGGAAGGCTACGGCTTCGGCTGGCATAACCACGATTTCGAATTTGTGCCCACCACGTCGGGTCGCACCCCTATGGAAATCATCCTCGAAACCGCGCCCGCCATCGAATGGGAATGCGACGTCGCCTGGGTGATTCGCGGCCGGGCCGATCCTGCCGCCTGGTTCGACCGATATGGCGACCGCATCACCGCCGTTCACGTCAAGGACCTCGCCGCCGAGGGCGAGAATCCCGAGGAAAGCGGCTGGGCCGATATCGGCCATGGCGTCGTCGGCTGGGACGAACTGATCAAGACGGTAAAGGCCAGGACCAAGACCCAGTATTTCGTCGCCGAACACGACAATCCGACCGACGCCGTGCGCTTCGCCACGCGCTCGATCGCAACCGCCAGCAAGTGGAAATAAGCCAAATGGCAAAAACCTATGGCGTCGGCATCATGGGTGCCGGCAATATCTCAGCGGCCTATCTGCGCCTCGCGCCCCTATTCCGGGGGCTTGAGGTCCGCGCCGTGGCCGACATTCTGCCCGAGGCGGCCAGGAAGCGCGCCGACGAATACGGAATTGCGGCCCAGACCCCGGACGAGCTGCTCAAGAACAGCGAGCTGGACGTCATCGTCAACCTCACCATTCCCTCGACCCATTACCAGGTGTCGATGGACATCATCTCGGCCGGCAAGCATTCCTATTCGGAAAAGCCTTTCGTGCTGAGCGTGGAGGAGGGATTGGCGCTCCGCAAGGCCGCCATCGAACGCGGCCTCTCGGTCGGCTCCGCCCCCGATACCTTCCTCGGCGGGGCGCATCAGCAAGCCCGCGAGATCATCGACAGCGGCCAATTGGGCAAGATCATGAGCGGCACCACCCATGTGATGAGCCGCGGCATGGAGCACTGGCATCCTAATCCAGACTTCTTCTTCCAGCCCGGCGGCGGCCCGATCCTCGATCTCGGTCCCTATTACATCACCGATCTGGTGCATCTGCTCGGCCCGGTCAAGCGCCTCTCGGCCTTCACCAATATGGCCCGCGCCGAGCGCATCGTCACCGCGGAAGGCCCCTATCAGGGCAGCGTCATCAAGGTGGGCACCCCCACCACCATTCACGGCCTGCTGGAATTCCACAATGGCGCCATTGTCACCATTGGCGCCAGTTGGGACGTGGCGGCGCATGGTCACCACAATATCGAGCTCTACGGTACCGATGGCTCGATCTTCGTGCCGGATCCGAATTTTTTCGGCGGCGATCTGACGATTGCCGGCATCGATGGCGCCCGCAGCCCGGTCGATCCATGGGACCATCCCTTCGGCAAGCCGAACCAGGAGCTCGACTCCACCCATCCCCGGGCCAATTATCGCTGCGCCGGCCTTGCCGACATGATGCTGTCGCACGAAACCGGCCAGCCAGCGCGGTGCGGTCTCGACGTTGCCCTGCATGTGGTCGAGGTGATGACCGGCCTGCTCCGCGCCGGCGAGACCGGTGAAGTGCTGACCTTGCAGACCACCTGCGAACGTCCCCGCGCTCTCGACATCGAGGATGCCCGGGCGCTGCTGCGGGCTTGATGAACGTACCTCGTTGACAGGCGCTTTGCGCCGGTCAAGACTACTGCGTAACATATTAGGGCGGCGAGAAATCGCCGCCCGTCATTCATGCGGTCGATAAGTCCGCAGCCTGAAAACAGCCCCGGCAAATGCGGTGCACGGGGCCATAAGAGGGAGTGTTTCTATGGCCACCACGCTAAAAGGCCCCGCTATTTTCCTGGCGCAATTCGCCGGCGATGCAGCGCCGTTCGACAATCTGGACAATATCTGCCGCTGGGCCGCCGGCCTCGGTTACAAGGGCGTGCAGATTCCCACCTGGGTATCCAGCTTTATCGATCTGGAAAAAGCTGCCAATTCCAAGACTTATGCCGACGAGATCAAGGGAATTGTCAACAGTCACGGTCTGGAGATCACCGAGCTTTCAACGCATCTCCAGGGCCAGTTGATCGCCGTGCATCCCGCCTATGACACCGCCTTTGACGGCTTCGCTCCGGCCAGCGTCCACAACAATCCCAAGGCCCGGCAGGAATGGGCCGTCCAGACCATGCTGAACGCCGCCAAGGCCTCGCGGAATCTGGGCCTTACCGGCCATGCGACCTTTTCCGGTTCGCTTGCCTGGCCCTATATCTATCCCTGGCCGCAGCGCCCCGCCGGCCTGGTCGAAGAGGCTTTCGACGAATTGGCCCGCCGCTGGACCCCGATCCTCGATGCTTTCGATGAAGCCGGCGTCGATATCTGCTACGAAATCCACCCCGGCGAAGACCTGCATGATGGCATTTCCTACGAGATGTTCCTCGAACGCGTGAACAATCATCCGCGCGCCAACCTGCTCTACGATCCGAGCCATTTCGTGCTGCAGCAGCTCGATTATCTCGACTACATCGACATCTACAAGGACCGCATCAAGGCCTTCCACGTCAAGGATGCCGAGTTCAATCCCACCGGCCGGCAGGGCATCTATGGCGGCTTCCAGTCCTGGGTGAACCGGGCAGGGCGCTTCCGCTCCATCGGCGATGGCCAGGTCGATTTCCCCTCCATTTTCGCCAAGATGGCCGCCAACGACTTCAAGGGCTGGGCCGTTCTCGAATGGGAATGCGCCCTCAAGCATCCGGAAGACGGCGCGCGCGAAGGGGCCGAGCTGATCCAGAGCTACATCATCCGCGTCACCGAAAAGGCCTTCGACGATTTCGCCAGCGGCGGCACTGACCACGCCGCCAACCGCAAGATGCTGGGTTTGAGCTGAACCGAAAAACCCACGGAGTCATTCCCGCGAAGGCGGGAATCTCCGTTTCGGCCAACCAGGATTCCCGCCTTCGCGGGAATGACCCCTGAGGCATTGCTGAAGAACGAAAAGAGGAACCAAAATGGCTGAAAACGGCGCAAGGCGTATTCGCCTGGGCATGGTCGGCGGCGGCACGGGAGCCTTTATCGGCTATGTGCATCGCGTGGCGTCCCGCATCGACGGCGATTACGAACTGGTGGCGGGCGCATTGTCCTCGCGCCCGGAAGTGGCTCGGGAATCCGGCCGCAATCTCGGTCTGGCCGAAGACCGTATCTATACCTCCTATGAGGACATGGCCCGCGCCGAGGCGGCGCGCTCGGACGGCATCGAGGCGGTGTCGATCGTCACGCCCAATCACATGCATTTCGGGCCGGCCAGGGCCTTCCTGGAAGCCGGCATCCACGTCATCTGCGACAAGCCGATCACCTCGACGCTGGACGACGCCCGCAAGCTGGCCGAAATCCAGCCCAGGAATGGCGCGAAATTCCTGCTGACGCATAATTACACCGGCTATCCGCTGGTGCGCCAGGCGCGCGAAATGGTGGAATCCGGAGCGCTGGGCAAGATCAGGGTGATACAGGCCGAATATCCGCAGGAATGGCTCACCGAGCCGGTCGAGCAATCTGGCAATGCTCCGGGCGCCGAATGGCGCACCGATCCGGCCCGCTCCGGCGCCGGCGGCGCCATCGGCGATATCGGCACCCATGCCTATAATCTCTTGCGCTTCGTCACCGGCCTCAAGACCGAGGCGGTTTCTGCCGATCTCACCAGCTTCGTGCCGGGCCGCCAGCTCGACGACAACGTCCATATCATGCTGCGCTTCGAAGGCGGAGCCAAGGGCATGCTCTGGGCCAGCCAGGTCGCCGTCGGCAACGAAAACGGCCTGCAATTGCGCGTCTATGGCGACAAGGGCGGGCTCGAATGGCGCCAGGATAATCCGAACTACATGTGGTTCACCGAGTTCGGCAAGCCGCGTCAATTGCTGACCCGCGGCGGCTCCATCGCTGTCCCGCCCGCCGCCGCGATGAATGTCCGCATTCCTTCGGGCCACCCGGAAGGCTATCTCGAAGCCTTCGCCACGCTTTACAGCCAGTTCGCCGCTATTATCCGCGGCGAAGGCGCCGATTACGAAGCCCTGCTGCCCTCTCTCGCCGATGGCGTCGAAGGCATGCAATTCATCGTGGCCTCGGTGCAATCGAGCCGGAACGACAGCCAATGGACCAGGCTCAGCGACGTTTAATTATACCGACGAAAACGACCGCTATCGCTCCCTCCGCTTGAGGGGAGTGTTTACATCGGACACTTCGAGCCAAGTTGTCTCGGGACGCGAGGCCCATCGCCCCCTCCCCTTGAGGGGAGGGCCGGGGAGGGGGTGCTGCGGTTTCTGCACATCCGGCGGTCTCGCCCTCGCTCCGCCACCCCCACCCTCAATCCCTCCCCTCAAGGGGGAGGGAGGCGCAGGAACCGCCGATCCTGGACCGGTCGCGCCTGGCGAAAATACGGGCTGTTCTACTGCACCCGCTCGCTGGTGAATCCACGCTGTTCCAGCAGGCGCACCACGCTGATATCGCCCACGAGATGGGCCGCGCCCACGATCAGCAGCGCCTGTTCATTGCGCGCCAGCATGGCCTCGATCTGCTCGGCCCAATTGTGGTTGCGTATATCGATCAGCCGCTCGATCATGCTTTCGTCATAGCCGCCCATCTGCGCCATGGCGATATGACCCAGCGCCTCCGGCTCGCCCTCCATCCAGGCCTTCACCATCGCGTCGATATCGTCCTGCATATTGTGGATCGTATCGAGCGTCGCTTGCAGCATGGCGATCTGTTCGCCCTCGTCGCCGCTGGCCAGAACGGCGATCTGTTCCTGCGGCGTTTCCAGAAAGCCCTTGCGCTCCATCGGCAATTCATTGCTGAGCAGCGGGTCGACCCCGAGCGTCGGATCGTAGCCGATTTCCGCCAGCACCCCGAGCGACAAGGTGGTCGCGGCCATCCAGGGCTGCATGGTCAGCAGCATCGGCATGGGCACGTCATAATCGGCGGCCACCTGGCGGAGCTGCGCGGTCATGTCCGGTCCGATGCGTTCGCTCAGCAGCTTGCCGTCGCGAATGAAACCCAGTTCGAAGCTCAGCGGCGCGATCTCCATCTGCGCCGCGATTCCGATATCGGTTTCGAAATAGACCCGGTCCGCCTTGGTGAGAATTTTGTCGAAGGCGGAACTGCGCCAGTCGATCCCCGGCGGCAGCAGATGCACCGAGCCGAACAGCCAGACCGAACTATCGCCGTCGCTGACCTTCCACAGCGCCGGGCCCGCCAGGGCCGAACTGGCGCC
This sequence comes from Devosia sp. YIM 151766, assembly GCF_030285925.1. Taxonomy (NCBI): domain Bacteria; kingdom Pseudomonadati; phylum Pseudomonadota; class Alphaproteobacteria; order Hyphomicrobiales; family Devosiaceae; genus Devosia; species Devosia sp. YIM 151766. The sequence goes on from NZ_CP127251.1 coordinate 1,271,360, forward strand.
GAGCAATAATCCCGCCAGCGGCGCAATCAGGCGACGGATCATCTTGTCTGGCTCCAGCTTCCATTTCACCCGGCAAGCCTATCGCCAAAAAGCCAGGCGCCGCAATCTCTTGCCGCGCCAGATGGACTCAAATTCTCAACCGCCCGAGCGTCAATGCGTCCAGGGCGTCTTGCGGTCGGAGCGGAAATTGTCGGGATAGCTGACGCGCTTGGGCGTGGGATCGTGCGCCGGCTGCACCGAATAGGGGATGCCATTGCGCTGCGCATAGGCCTCGGCTTCTTCCTGGCTCTCGAACGACAGCTTGATCTGCTGCGCCATGTCCGAACTGCTCGTATAGCCCATCAGCGGATCGATGCTGCGTGGAATGGCCGGCTCATAGACCAAGAGCCAGCTTTTGGACTTGCCCCTGCCGGACTGCATGGCGTTGGGGGCAGGGCGGTAGATGCGAGCGTTCATGCAAAGTCCTCAACACGATGCGAATGGTCGGAGTACAAAGATTCGAACTTTGGACCCCCGGTTCCCAAAACCGGTGCTCTACCAGGCTGAGCTACACTCCGACATCGCGCCTTTCCGTTACCGCGTTCGGCATCAAAGGGCAAGGCCGCTCGTGGCGCCGCCGCGCTCTTGACGAGGCCTTGGGAGCAAGGGACAAGCATGCCCATGTTCGATCTGCAAAAGCCCTGGCCGCTCGGCCTCAACCGCTCATCCTGGCCGTTCTTTCTCATCGGCACGCTCGCCGTGCTGGGCCTGCTCGCCACCATCGACGTGCTGGCCTCGCGCGGCTCGACCGCCTGGCCCGATCACTGGCGCGCGCCCTTCTTTTTCATCACCGATTACGGGCTGTCGGATTGGGTGCTGATTCCCAGCCTGGCGCTGATGATCCTGCTGCGCCTCGCCATGTTCCCGCTACGCGGCGTCTGGCGGCAGGCCAGCGGCGAATTGGCGATGGTCGCGGCCTTCATTTTCCTCGGCGTCGGCGTGCCCGGCCTGTTCACCAATCTGCTCAAGCGCCTGGTCGGCCGGGGCCGGCCGGTCGAATTCGAGGCGTCCGGCGCGTTTTCGTTCCAGAATCTGTTCAACGACTGGACCTATCAGAGCTTTCCCAGCGGCCATTCGGCCACGGCCATCGCCACGGCTTTCGCCGTGGGCTTTCTCTGGCCGCGTCTGTTCCCGCTATTGCTGGTCATCGGCATAATCGTCGCCATTTCCCGCGTACCGGTCGGCGCCCATTATCCCACCGACGTCTTCGCCGGCATCGTCGTCGGCATGCTCGGCGCCTATCTGGTGCGCAACGTCTTTGCCCGGAAAGGCTGGCTGTTCGAGACCGACGCCGATGGCCGCATCAGGCGCAAGCCGTTCCCCGGCCTGCGCCAGCTCGTTCACCGCGCCGCCGAATAGCGCGCCAGCGCCGCCGCCAGATCCGCCTTGAGGTCATCGAGGTCCTCGAAGCCGATATGCACCCGGAACAGATTGCCGTCCTGCGGCCAAGGCTTGACGCTGCGGGCCTTGCCCATTTTCACCGGCAGGCACAGGCTTTCATAGCCGCCCCAGGAAAAGCCCATGCCGAATATGCGCATATGATCGACAAAGGCCGCCATGGCCTCGCGCCGCGCCGGTTTCAGCACGAAGCCGAACAGGCTGCCCGCGCCGGTAAAGTTCTTTTTCCAGATGGCGTGATCGGGATGGCTGGGCAAAGCCGGGTGCAGCACCCGCGATACCTCGTCCTGCCGTTCCAGCCAGAGGGCGATATCCAGCGCCCGCGCCTGATGCTCCTTCATCCGCACCGCCAGCGTGCGCAATCCCCGCGCCACTAGGAATGCGTCGTCGCCGGAGCTGAAAAATCCGAGCAGGGTGCGAATGCGCTCCACATCGGCCCAGCATTCCTCATTCGTCGAAATGGTGCCGGCCATCACGTCGGAATGCCCGACGAACATTTTCGTCGCCGCATGCACGACGATGTCGGCGCCCAAGGCCAGCGGCCGGTGATAAAGCGGGGTGGCCCAGCTATTGTCCACGATCAACCGCGCCCCGCCGGCCCGCGCCACCTTGGCCAATACGGCGATATCCTGCACCTCGAAGGTCAGCGATCCCGGACTTTCCGCCAGGATGGCGCGCGTATTGGGCTGCATGAGTTCGGCCAGCCCCGCTCCGATGCGCGGATCGAAATAGCGAACGCTGACCCCCATCCGCGTCAGATAGCCATCGGCGAATGTCCGGCCCGGCTCATAGGCGCAATCGGTGATCAGCACGTCGTCGCCGGCCTTCACGCAGGCCAGCAATGCAATGGTGATGGCGGCCAGTCCCGATGGCACCAGCTTGGTCCGATAGGCGCCTTCCAGTTCGGTGACGACCGCTTCCACGGCTTCCGTCGTCGGATTGCCGCCGCGGCCATAGAGATAGCGCTGGCTTTGCGCGTCCAGGTCGGCCAGCGTCTTGAACAGCACCGTCGAGCCACGATAAACCGGCGTGTTGACGAAGCCGAACTGCTCGTCCGGCACCCTGCCGCCATGGGTCAGAACCGTCTCGACGGACGCTGCTGCGGGCGGGCTGAATTTGTGATCGCTCATCCTGGGCTCGGTGCTCACAAGAAAATCAATTGCAGGGTTATGGCCGGCTAATGAACGGGTTTGCTGTCCTGGCGGCCCGGAAACTCTTGACCTTACCGGCGGTTAGAGGTTGCATGCTTACAGCATCTGGCCTGCGTGACAAAGCCGTGTGCGAACGGAGCCTTGGCAAATCTGACGGGTTCTGAAAAACAGGGTCGAGAACGAAAAGGCGAATAGATGCGCAAAGCGCTGGTATCCATGGCAATCGCGGTTTCGATGGGCCTCGGCGCGGCGGCCGCGCAAGCGGCCATTCTCGATGACGTCAGGGCCAAGGGTTATATTCAATGCGGCGTTACCAGCGGCGTCGCCGGTTTTTCCGCCCTCGATTCCACGTCTGGCTGGGCCGGCATCGAAGTCGATTATTGCCGCGCGCTCGCAGCCGCCATCTTCAACAATGCCGACGCCGTGCGCTTTACCTCGCTGACCAGCCAGGAGCGTTTCGCCGCCCTGTCGGCCGATGAAATCGACGTGTTGTCGCGCACTACCACCTGGACCATGAGCCGGGATACCCAATTGGGCATCAGCTTTGTCGGCACCCTGTTTTATGACAGCCAGGGTTTCATGGTGCGTAGGGACGCCGGCATCGAATCCGCCCTCGACCTGGGCGGCGTTCCCGTCTGCATCGAAGCGGACACCACCACCGAGGTGAACGCTTCCGAATACTTCCTCGCCAATGGCATGGACTTCAACGATGTCGTGTTCGTCGACCATGACGAAGTGGCGAAAGCCTACGAGGATGGTCGCTGCGTCGTCTACACCGCCGATGCGTCGGCGCTGGCATCGGAACGGTCCAAATTCCCCAATCCTGACAATCATGTCATTCTGCCCGAAATCATCGCCAAGGAGCCCCTCGGCCCGGCGGTGCGCGCCGGCGATAGCCAATGGTTCAACATTGCCCGCTGGACCTATTTCGCCCTGCTCGAAGCCGAGGAGCTGGGCGTGAGCTCCGCCAATGTCGATGAACAGCTTGGCTCGGACAATCCGGCCATCAAGCGCCTGCTCGGCGTTGAGGGGGAATTCGGAACGCCCCTCGGCATCGACAATGCCTGGGCCTACCAGATCGTCAAGCTGGTAGGCAATTACGCCGAGATCTTCGAGCGCAATATCGGTCCCGATACTCCGGTCGGCCTTGAGCGTGGCGTGAATGCCCTGTGGCGTGACGGCGGCATCCAATACGCCCCGCCGATCCGCTGAGCCGAACCAAGTGAGCCGGCGCGCCGCCTGGAGCGCCGTTGCGACGCTGGCTGAGAGGGAGCGCCCATGTCTGAGGTTTCCGACATCATGATCGAGCACAAGATCGATATCGGTCAGGCCAAGGTCTCCGCCACCGAGGTGGCGATCGACGTCATCGGCATGCATAAATGGTATGGCGATTTCCATGCCTTGCGCGACATCGACCTCCGGGTGATGCAGGGCGAGCGCATCGTCGTCGCCGGCCCCTCGGGCTCCGGCAAATCCACGCTGATCCGCTGCATCAATCGGCTGGAAGAACACCAGCAGGGCCAGATCGTCGTCAACGGCACCGAGCTGACGGCCGACCTCAAGCGCATCGATGAAGTGCGCCGCGAAGTGGGCATGGTGTTCCAGCACTTCAATCTGTTTCCGCATCTGACGATCCTCGAAAACCTCACCCTCGCGCCCATCTGGGTGCGCGGCCTTGCCAGGGCCGAGGCCGAAGAAACCGCCATGCACTATCTTGAGCGGGTGAAAATTCCGGAGCAGGCCAGAAAATATCCGGGCCAGCTTTCCGGCGGCCAGCAGCAGCGCGTGGCCATCGCCCGCTCGCTCTGCATGCAGCCGAAAATCATGCTGTTCGACGAGCCGACCTCGGCCCTCGACCCGGAAATGGTCAAGGAAGTGCTGGACGTCATGATCGGCCTCGCCGAAGAGGGCATGACCATGATCTGCGTGACCCACGAAATGGGCTTCGCCCGCCAGGTCGCCAATCGCGTCATCTTCATGGATCAGGGCCAGATCATCGAGCAGAACCAGCCCGACCTGTTCTTCTCCAGCCCGCAGCACGAACGCACCAAGCTGTTTCTCAGCCAGATTCTGCACTGACTGCCATCCCCGCGGGCAAACCGTCCCGGCAGAGCTGGGCGCATAAATAATCAGGGGGTGCAGCCGGTCCTCGGCTTGACCCTCTTTCTCCGCCTGCCAATATGGGGCGAGAAAAGAAAGCCTCGATTTTGCTCAACATCTTCAAGCCAGCTCTCTTTCTGGCCGCCATATATTTCGGCCTGGCGGCGCCGCCGGTTGCGGCACAGACGCTGGAAGCGGTGCGCGAGCGCGGTTTTCTCGTCTGCGGAGCGAGCAATCCCCTGTCCGGCTTTTCGCAATTGGACGCCGATGGCCGCTGGTCCGGCTTCGATGTCGATCTCTGCCGCGCCTTGGCCGCCGCGATTTTCGGCAATCCGGACCTGATCGAATTCCGCTCCTATCGCGGCGAGGCCCGGTTTGCGCCGCTGCAGACCGGCAGCGTCGATGTGCTGATGCGCAATGGCGCCTGGACGGCCGGGCGCGACACCCGGTTCGGCGCCAGCTATGTCACGCCCACCTTCTTCGATGGCCAGGCATTTCTGGTGCCCCAATCGCTCGGCGTCGTGTCGGCCTATGAACTGGACGATGTCAGCATCTGCGTCGTCGATGGCTTTGGCGAATTGCAGGCCCTGGACGATTTCTTCTTTTCCAACCAGACGACCTTCAAGGAAGTCGTCTATGAGGAAACAGCCGACCTGCTGACCGCCTATCGCGCCGGCCTGTGCCAGGTGATTTCCGCTTCGGGTCGTCAATTGCAGGCCATTCGCCGCGAATTGTCCGACCCGGCGCTGCATCGCATCCTGCCCGAACGGATTTCCAAGGAAGTCTTGGGGCCGGTGGTGCGCGAGGACGACGACCGCTGGTTTGAAATCGTCCGCTGGACCGTTTTTGCGCTGATCACCGCCGAGGAAGTCGGCGTCACCAGTCTCAATATCGATTCCCTCGCCGCCGCGCGCACCCCCGCGGTTCGCCGCATTCTCGGGCTGGAGGGCGATTACGGCAGCCCCCTCGGTTTGCGCGCCACCTTCATGACCGACGCCATCCGCGCCGTGGGCAGCTATGCCGAGCTCTATGACCGTCATTTCGGCTCGCAAACCGGCGCTGCCATGCTGCGCGGCCAAAATGCCCTCTGGCGCAATGGCGGCCTGCTCTACGCGCCCCCGATCCTGTAGCGGAGCGGCCGGCTCGTCGAAGAACGAAGAGGCGCCGGGTCAGGCAAACAGCAGGCTCACCCGCCGGTTCTGCTTGCCCTTTTTCTCGATCTTGCCCAGGGCTAGCGGCCCGATCTCGCCTGTGCGCGCCACATGCGTTCCGCCGCATGGTTGCAGATCCACATCCCCGATCCGCACCAGCCGTACGCGCCCCTGGCCCTTGGGCGGCTTGACCTTCATGGTCTTGATCAGCTCGGCCTGGGCGTCCATTTCCGCATCGGTGATCCATTCCACGGATGCCGGATGATCCGCCGCGACCATCTCGTTGAGCCGGGCTTGCAGCGCCGGCAGATCGTCCGGCACCTCGGGCATGTCGAAATCCAGCCGCCCCTTGTCCTCGCCGACCTGCCCGCCGGTGACCGGGAAGGGGAAGACCACCGAGAGCAGATGCAGCGCCGTGTGCATCCGCATCAATCGGTAGCGCCGTTCCCAATCCAGCTCGACGCGAACCCTTTCCCCGATCGCGGGCAGCGTCTGTTCCGCTGCCGGCACATGCACGATCCGGGCTTTGTCGCCATCGGGATGAATTGCGGTGCTCAAGGTCAGCAATGCGTTACCCGATCGGACCAATATGCCACTATCGCCCGGCTGTCCGCCGGAGGTGGCATAGAACACCGTCCGGTCCAGCACGATCCCGCCTTCCGGCGTAATCGCCACCACCTCCGCCTCCGTCGATTTGCGGTAGGCATCGTCGCGAAACAGAAACTCGGTCATCGAAAAACCTAGAGAACAGGGGAGAGTAGGCGGGCGGCTTGCGTCAATACATAAAGCGGCCAGGGCCGGCTTTTGACCTCGGACAGCCCCACTTGCCGGCAGGATTCGAAATCCTTGAGCAGCATGGTCTCCACCGCCGAAATCGTCTGCGGATCGGTGAACCACAAGGTGATCTCGAAATTGATCGCAAACGAGCGATTATCGAAATTCACGCTGCCGACCGTCGCGATCTGGTCATCCATCAGAACGACCTTTTGATGAAGGAAACCATCGGTATAGCGGTAAACGTCGATATCGTGCTGCACCATGGCATCAGCATGCGAAATGCTCGCCAGCCAGACCAACTTGTGGTCGGGATTGGCCGGCAGCATGATCCGCACATCGACGCCCCGCAGCCGCGCCGCAAACAGCGCCGTGCGGATATCGGTATCGGGCACGAAATAGGGGCTGACGATCCATAGCCGCTCGCGGGCCCGTCCGATCAGGTCGGTGAAGGCGATAGCGCATTCTTCCAGCTTGTCGGCCGGTCCGCTGCCCATGACCAGCACCGATTCCTCGCCGAAGGTTTCCAGCTCCTTCGGCGGACGGTTGGGCAGCAATTCGCCGGTGGCCCATTCCCAATCCTCGCGGAACAGCAAGGCACAGCCCAGCGCGGCGGGGCCGGAAACCCGCACATGCGTATCGCGCCAATGCCCGAAACGCGGGTCTTCGCCCAGATATTCGACGCCGACATTGTGCCCGCCCACCCAGGCATGCTTGCCATCGGCCACCACGATCTTGCGGTGATTGCGGTAATTGATCCGCGTCGGTCCATAAAGGCGCAGCAATTTGTGCCGGTGATTGAACCCGGCCACCTTCACCCCCGCCTCGCGCAATTCCCGGCGGTAGCGCCGTGGCATGCCCGAACTGCCGATATCGTCATAGAGCAGGAACACCGCGACACCGGCCTTGGCCTTGGCGATCAGCCGTTCCGCCAGTTCCTGCCCCAGCCGGTCGTCGCGCACGATATAGAATTGCACCAGCAGATATTCCTCCGCCGCCTCGATGCCGGCGAAGATCGAATCGAACGTCGCCTTGCCATCGATCAGCAATTCGACCTCGTTGCCCTTGAGGAAAGGCAGCTCCGAGACATGCACCTGCACCGGCCAGAGCGCATCGGTCTCCCGGTCGACCAAAGCCAGGTCCTTGGCGCGCAAGGGACGGTCGGCGCGCCCGTTCTTCATGCGGTCGGTGGCGTAGTCGTCGAACAGCTTCCAGCCGAAGATGAGATAGAGCAGCACCGATGGAATAGGCAGCAATATCAAGGACAGGAGCCAGGCGATCGACCCCTGCGACGTGCGGGAATTGAGGATTTCCCGGATGGCGCAGACAAGGGCGAGCAGATAAATGGCGGCCATGATGACCGCCACCAGATGCAGGTCCGCGACAATGGCGCGCAATATGTCGTTTATGCCGAACACTTTGCCCCTTCAGCGAATGTGCAGGCACTCTAGCATTCGCGGCGGGGGCTGCAATCCCGGAACTAGACCGTCTCCGGCTCCATGACGCTGGAAATGTCGATCGGCGCACGGCCCTCCATCCAGGCCGGCACCGGCAGGCTCTTGCCGCGCAGGAATTCCGGATTGAAAATCTTGCTGGCATAGCGATTGCCGTAATCGCACAGCACCGTGACGATGGTCTTGCCCGGCCCCAGATCGCGCGCCATGCGCACGGCCCCGGCAATATTGATGGCGCTCGAGCCACCCAGGCACAGCCCCTCATGCTCCAGCAGGTCGTAGATATAGGGCAGGGCTTCCGCATCGGAGATCTGGTAGGGCATGTCGACCTTGAGCCCTTCCAGATTGGCGGTGATGCGGCCCTGGCCAATGCCTTCAGTGATGGAATTGCCCGAGGATTTCAGCTCGCCATGGGCGTAATATTCATAAAGCGCCGCGCCTTCGGGATCGGCCAGCCCGATCTTGATGTCCGGATTGCGTGCCCGCAAGGCCTCGGCCACACCGGCCAGCGTTCCGCCCGATCCAACGGCGCAGATGAAGCCGTCGATACGGCCGCCGGTCTGCTGCCAGATTTCCGGGCCGGTGGTTTCCACATGGGCGCGGCGGTTCGAAACATTGTCGAACTGGTTGGCCCACACCGCGCCATTCGGCAATTCGGCATCGAGCTTTTCAGCCAGACGGCCCGAAACCTTGATGTAATTATTGGGGTTCCTGTAGGGCTTGGCCGGAACCTCGATCAACTCCGCACCATAGAGGCGCAGCGCGTCCTTCTTTTCCTGGCTCTGCGTTTCGGGGATGACGATCACCGATTTGAAGCCGAGCGAATTGGCCACCAGCGTCAGCCCGATGCCGGTATTGCCCGCCGTGCCCTCCACAATGGTGCCGCCCGGCTTCAGCTTTCCGGACTTCACCGCGTCATGGATGATGAACAGCGCGGCGCGGTCCTTGACCGACTGGCCCGGATTGAGGAATTCCGCCTTGCCCCAGATGTCGCAGCCCGTGAGGGTAGAGACGCGATTGAGACGGATCAACGGCGTATTGCCGATGGCGGAAATGAGGTCTTCGTGCTTGGCCATGTGTCTTCTGCTGGAGGATCAGACACTTATCGTAGGTGTCGGCTGGCCCTGCCGCAAGGCATAAGCGCTTGCGGGGCAGGCGTTTTCCCTCTTGAGACGGGCGCGGCAAAACCTGGGCGTGGATGCGGCGGGCGCGGGAATATTATTCCAGCGATACGGCTCGCCGCTACTCCATCAACTCGGCCAATTGCTCCAGCACGGCGCTCCATGCCTCCATGGAGAAAATGCGGGTCTGCGCATCGGCATGCGGCAGGCCGCGCTCGGTCAGCGTGATGCTGGTCGCATCTTCGCCGATGGCCTTGAAGGTGATGTCGAGCACGAAGATCAGTTCGTCTTCCTCGTCCTTGTACACCCAGGACAGTACCAATCTTTGGTCCTCGACGAATTGCAGAATTTCGCCGGACACCTCGGAATCGGCTTCGTCGTCTTCATCGGCATAGGTGACGAAATGATATTGCCCGCCTTCGAAGGCGTCGAATTCGGCCTCGTCGACCTGCCATTGCTCGATCAGGGCCGGGTCGGTCCAGGCGGCGAACACATCGCTGACATTGGCCGCGATAATGCGCGTCAGCGTGATCTGGCTTTCGCCGTCGATCTCGGTGCCATTGTTCACGCTGCACTCCTTTCCGCCCGCAATTCGGCCGTCTTCGGTAGGAAGACGGTGAGTATCCCCAAGGCCGGGAGGAAGGCGCAGATCTGGAACACGGCAATCATGCCGATCCAGTCGGCAAAGGCGCCCATCACCGCCGCCCCCAGCGCGCCGATGCCGAAGGCGAAGCCGAAGATGAACCCGGCGATCATCCCGACCTTACCGGGCACCAGTTCCTGCGCATAGACCACCATGGCCGAAAAGGCCGAGGACAGGACGAGCCCGACCATGACGCTCATCACTGCCGTCCAGAACAGGTCCAGATAGGGCAGGGCGAGCGTGAAGGGCAGCGCCCCCAGGATCGACACCCAGATGACGGCCAGCCGCCCATAGCGGTCGCCTACCGGTCCGCCGATAAAGGTGCCGGCGGCAACGGCCCCGAGGAAGGCGAACAGATAGAACTGCGCCTCCTGCGCCGTCAGCGCGAATTTCTCGATGAGGAAGAAGGCGTAATAGCTCTTCAATCCCTCGATATAGATGAACTTGCTCAACAGAAGCGCGCCGATCACCGCAAAGGCGATGATGAGCCGCCCGCGCGACAAAGCCGGCTTCTGAATCACCGCCTGGGGCCGGCCGGCGGCCTGGCGCTGATGCTCGACGAACCAGCGGCCCACATAGGTGAGCAGGGCCAGCCCGAGCGCCGCTACGATCAGGAAATAAAAGATGCTGGCTTGCCCCAGCGGCAGCAGGATCAGCGCCGCGGCCAGGGGACCCAGCGCCGTGCCGGCATTGCCGCCGACCTGGAACAGCGATTGCGCAAAGCCCAGCCGTCCGCCCGACGCCATGCGGGCGACGCGCGAGGCCTCAGGGTGGAACAGCGCCGAGCCGGTGCCCAGGACCACGGCGGCGATGAACAACAGCCAGAAGCCATTGGCGGCCGCCAGAAGGACGACGCCGACGGCGATGATGGTCATCGACAGCGCCAGCCAATAGGGTTTCGGTTTCAGGTCGCCGGAAAGGCCGAAAAGCGGCTGCAACAGGCAGGCGGTGATCTGCTGGCCCAGCGTGAGCAGGCCGATCTGCAGATAGGACAGGCCGTAATTCTCCTTGAGCATCGGATAAAGCGCCGGCAGCAGGAATTGCAGCAGATCGTTGAGCAGATGCGCCCCGCTGACCGCCAGGATGATGGTCAAGGCTGTACGCTGCGCATCGGGCGCAGAGGTCGAAGAAATACTGGTCATGGAAAATTCTTTGGAACGGTTTGCGCCGTCCTATCCCGCAGAGGACGGAAGCGCAATCGTCACCGCGCAATATCGGGCATTGGGGGGAAGGGGGGAAATGGCTCCGCGAGCTGGACTCGAACCAGCGACCATTCGATTAACAGTCGAACGCTCTACCAACTGAGCTATCGCGGAACACTTCACACGCCCTCTTGGCGAGAGCGAGGTCCGTGTAACCAAACTGATCCGGTTTGCCAAGCCCCCAATGCAGGCCGATGTGAATAAGTTGTCATTCGTCCCCGGCCCGGGCGCGCCGGCCAAGGGCGATGAGGTCGGCGAGCGTGTTGAGATTGACGAAAGGATCCGCCGCCGCCCGGCTGGTCCAGTCGACCGGGCCGGCGCCCAGGCTTTGCAGCAGCCGTTTGGGACTGTCGGGCATTGTCCCTGAAAGAAGCGGATAGAGCCCGGACAGGCGATAGATCGCATTGGTCGGATAGATTTGCTGCCCCCAGGCGGCATAGGCGGCCTGGGCGCCGCCATCGAGCGCCGCGATCATCCGCGCCGCGAAATCCCGTGGCAGGAAAGGCGTGTCGACGGCCATGGTCAGCAGGAGATCGCCTGGTTCGGCCGCCCCATGAAGATGCCGGAGAGCGGCCGCGATCCCGGCCATGGGGCCGCCGAACGACAAGGTGCCGTCGGCGATAGTGTTATCCGCGCCGATGCCGGTCGGACCCGGCCCGGTGGAGACTATCGCCGGCAGGTCTCCCAGTCGTTCGGTGACGCGTTCGAGCAGCGTCCGGCCGCCGATCCGAAGCTCGCCCTTGCGCACATCGCCCAATCGGCTGCCGCGCCCGCCGGCCAGAATGAGCGCCTGGACCGTCATTTCCGCTGGCCCTGGCGCAGCAGCACCAGCAAGACGATGCCGCCGACCAGGCCCCAAAAGGGTGCGCCTATCCCCAGAATGGTGATTCCCGAGGCGGTCGCCACGAAGGTGAGAATCGCCGGCAGCCGCACATCCTCATCGGCCAGCGCGCCGGCCAGCGCCGAGGCCAGGCTGGAAAACAGCGCCAGGCCGGCCACCGCCTGGATCAGCAGCGGCGGCGATGCGGCGATGAAGGCGGCGGCGAGGCTGGCCAGCAGGCCCAGCGCCAGATAGGTGAAGCCGGCGGCAACCGGCGCCGGCCAGCGCCGCGCCGGATCGGGATGCGCTTCCGGCCCGGCGCAGATCGCCGCGGTAATCGCCGCCAGATTGCTGGCAATGCCCCCGAACAGCGCCGTGGCGGCGCTGGAAAAGCCGGTCAGCACGAAGATCGGCGCCGGCTCCAGCGCATAGCCATTGGCTTTCATCACCGCCACGCCCGGCAGGTTCTGCGAGGCCATGGTCACCACATAAAGCGGCAGCGTAATGCGGATCAGGGCGTCGAACGTGAATTGAGGCATGACCGGAACGAGGCTCGGCCAGGCGCCGTCGAAGGTCCCGGCCGGCAGATGGGTAGTGGTGGCCAGCACCACACCGGTCACGGCAACGGCGATGGGCACGGCATAGCGCCGCGCAAAGCGCAGCCCCAGCGCCCAGGCCGCCAGAATCGGCAGCGCCAGGAAAGGCAGTTCCGCCACCGCATTGATCGGCGCCAGGCACAGAACCAGCAACATGCCGGCCAGCATGGCATTGGCCAGCGCTGCCGGCAGGGCGGCCACCAGCCGCGCCAGTGGCCCGACGAAGCCGGTCAGCGCTATCAGCGCCGCACAGACGAGAAACGCCCCCGCCACCGCCGGAAATCCACCCACCGGCTCGCCGACCGTCAGCAGGAAAGCCGCCCCGGGCGTGGTCCAGGCAAAGCTGACGGGCCGCCGCACCCGCCAGGCCACGACGATATTGAGGATGCCGATGGCGATGCACACAGAAAACAGCCCCGAGCCGGCCTGTTGCGGCGAGGCGCCCGCCGCCGTCAGCGCCGCCAGGACCAGCGTGAAGGTGCTGGCATAGCCGACAATGGCGGCGAGCACGCCGGCAAGGATCGGCTGCGCCAAATCGCTGTTGTTGATGGAGGCTTGCATGACGATTCCCGGAATACGGTGCCGGAAGCTAGAGCATCGTGCAGAAAAGTGGAGTCCAGTTTCCGCAAAAACGATGCGGCGACAAGAAGATGGAGCGGTACTTTGCGTTCGATAGAACGCACGCCGCTCTAGGCGTTTGCGGACGGCAAGGCTATTGGTGTCGGCCCGATGGGCTGGCGCGTTTGAATTGATCCGTCAGCGCCAGCAGCACCACCATGTGCAGCCGCTCCGGCGTGGTCGGCGCCTTGAGGCATTTGACCCGCGAAGACACGGTATAGCGCGCGCCGTCCCGCTCGCCGCTGGCGGTATAGACCAGATATTTGCTGGCCGCGTCGTAATAGGACGAGGTCACCTTGAACTGCATCGGCGTCCCGCGAATATTCACCTCTTGGCAAAGAGCCTATTGCATAAGCGTTTTTCGTCCAATAGGTACTGGCCGAGGGCCGCGTGGCGGAGTGGTTACGCAGCGGATTGCAAATCTGCTGATATGCCCGACACCCCTTGGATTTCCTGCACACACCAGCATTCATAACCGCACCAAAACGGCTCATTTCGGGCCGGTTTGCACACGCTATTTTGCCAGTTTTTTGAAGACTCGAACGCTAGTCTTGCGCATTTCGGCGCCCCGGCTGTAGCGTCTCCCCATCCCCTCCGACATATCGCCCAGCATGTCAGCCACCTCGCGGTCGGAGAATCCCGATTCGCGCAGCTCGCTGCCGAACGTGACGCGCAGTCCGTGCAAGGTTAGGTCGGCACTGTCGGGAAGCGCATCCTTGAATTCTTCCGATAGCTTCATTTGCTGCCACACCTGGCGCATGGCATTTTCCGAAGGATACGCCTTCCCGAGGCTGTTCCGGCAGATGGGCGCATTCGTTGCCGGCTGCACCGTGCCGTCGCCCACCTTCATTGCGTCGAGCAGGCTCCGCAGTGCCGCCGGCACCCCGATGGTAATCTGTCCCACCTTCTTGCCGTTTTTCTTCGGGATAAAGGCCAGCACCTTCCCCATGTCGGGGTCTGTGCGGTAATTCTCCCAGGTCAGTGCCGCAATGTCCTGCCCCCGCAAACCGCAATGTTTGGCTATGGCTAGAACCGGCCGTAGATGGGTAGGGGCGAGGCTGTAGGCGGTTTGGTACTCTTTCTCGGACCAGCGGCGGTTGGCATCGTCACTGGCCTTGTAGAGCCTCCTGACGCCCTTTGCGGGATTAGACTTCATCAGTCCCGCCTCCATGGCATCGCGGAAAACGTTGGACATGACCGCAATCACAAAATCGGAGAACTTCTCGCCCTTCTCCGCGGCGGCGATGTCCCGCATCTCCACGACATCGGCTGTCTCGATCATCTCAACGCTATAGTCGGCGCAGCGGTCGAGGAAGAGCAGCACCTTGGCATAATCGTCGCGGGTACGCTCAGCTAGCGACAGGAATCCCTTGCTGGTGCGATAGCGCTCGGCCAAAGCTCCGAAGGTGCCGGCAGCATATTGGCGCTGGCGCTTCCGTTCCGCCGTGGAATAGGCATGGAGGAAATCCGCGCCCTCCATGAGGCGGTCAAGCTCTGCTCGCGTTCCAGATGCGGATAGGAGCAGCTTGCCGGTCGCGCGCAGCGACACATACCACTTCCCCGTCTTGTTCCGGCGGATATTAAGCCCTCTGAGCTTCACGCGAGGCACGCCACATTGCTCCCATGCCCTGCCGTTTCGGCAGGCCGGGATTGTCTAAGGACATCAGCCACTCGTCTAGCCGGGTGCGTAGGTAGCGCCGGCCATGCTTCGAGCTGGTGATAACTACGGGGATAACCGGGCAGGTGGCCGTAAAGGTGTCAACGGACAAGCCGCAGTACGCTGCCGCCATTTGCTGGTTCATGGCCGCGGGCCAGCCCGGCAATTGTGATGGTGCAAGGCCCTTGCTCATGGCATCATTGCTCCATGACCTCCGACGAAGCCGATCAGCGCATTATCCTGAGCCGCCATACCCTCCGCCGCTACAGTGCGATGGTCGCGGCCGGCGAGCTTCCGGTTATGGACATGGGCCTGATGAATGACGAGCTCGACCTGCTGGAGCGTATTGCGGAAAAACACCCTAGCAAGGTCGAAAAGATCAGGGCCTTGGGCGAGGAATGGCTGGCGATGATGGCGCAGATCAGGGCGAAGTTGAACTAGCATCACCTCTCTCCTTCCTGGGTGAGAGCGGAGCGGCCGGCAGAACGATTGTACACCCCATGAGGGCGCGGAAGCCCGCTGGGCCGCTTAAGGTGACGCCAGGTTTCTCCACGCAAAAGGCGCTGAATTGTGGAGCGATCGAGGCTGTACTTCGCAGCAAGATCGGAGGTCAAAACTCCTGCGGAGGCCGCATGCAAGATTTCGGATGCCAACGCCTCTGTTAGTTTGTGGCCACCGGCTTCTTCTCCGCGAGGTGGGCGCCCGGCTTTGAAGTGAGACTGCTCGCTGGTTATCGATGACTTGCCGCGCCCTTTGCGCACCATGTCCTTCATGTTGACCGTCGCGTGCCCTAGAAAAAGATGCCTAGGATTGACACAGCATGGATTGTCGCAGTGATGGCAAACCATCAGCCCATCGGGGATTTCTCCGCAAAAGATGGTGTACGATACCCTATGTGCTTTCCATGTTTTTCCACGGAATGCCAGGTACCCATACCCTTGGGCGTTCTTTGCGCCCGTCCACTCCCAGCATCCATCTCCTCTAAAGACCACCTTTGCGGTCAGTCTGGCAGCGTCCGGGTCTTTTGCGATGATGCGTGTTTCCGCCTTCGTCAGCTTCATTCCCCGCCCTCCTGTGTTTCGAGAACGGAACGGGCGCGGCGGAACGCTTGCACGAACAGATCTCCGATGCGAACGTCACTTTCCTCCGGCACCAGTTCCAGGCGGTCAGTGTCAGAGAAGCCCTCGGTTTCGACCTCCATATATTCGCCAAAATCGGCGAACGGCGTCAGCGCCTCCCTCAGCCTCTCGTTCTCGGTCGCCTCATCCCGATACCGGCCTTCCCAATACCGGTAATCGACGGGATTGCCGGTAAGGCGAACGATATTCGCCCCAAGCCTCTCGTTCTCGGCAGTGAGCTTCTGCACCTGCTGTTCAGCGTCCAGCCGTGCCTCATTGGCATCGACGTATTTCTGGAACGCCTCTGCCTCTCTGTGAGTCAGCCGCTCGATCTGTTCGTCTTTGGATTGGAGGGCGGAAAGACGTTCAGCTACCTTTCCGCAATCAACCCCGCTGGCAAAGCACCTTGGGCAGTAAACATCGCTGTCATCGCCAAAGCTGTCGGTGCCGCAGCGCTCGGAAGACCCGACCCACCCACATCGATCGCATGACGCGAGATAATAAGGCTCCTGGACCTCGAATGACACAACAGGCTCATCGTAGGCCGCCATCTGCTTGAGGTTTTCGAGGCGAATTTCCTCGGGAGACATTTCCCCACCCTCCACCAGCCCATCATCAGGGGCGGGGGGAGCGGAGAGATAGGCGGCAACCACCATTCTCGTCATGGCGTGAAAAGGTTCGTCCGAGCTGTCGCCATGGTACATGCCGGCCAGCTTATCCGCCGCCGCCTCAAGGGCCTTCTCATTCAACTCAACCATTGTGGGCCTCGCTGGAAAGAGCGGCGGCTCGGCGCGCGTCAAGCGGATGCAGTTGGATTTCGGACCAGGCGACCAGTTCATCGCCGGGGCTCAAAAGCGCGGAATAGTTCTCGTCATATTCACCTTCGCTAGAAGCGGTGTACCAGCCAGTTGTCGGGCACCCTTCGTCATGCTCGGTTTCGCACTCGCAAACTTCAAATTCGAGTGGATATGCGTTGAGATAGATGGCGGGAAAGGTCCACACATTTCCGGATTGGGCTCGTCGCACGGCCACGATGAAATAACGATCGGAGCCATTCGGAATGGAGGGTGGGATTTCAGGAGAGAACCACGTCACCTCATCCGTGATCATCACGGCCTTTGACGGGGGAGACAGGTAAACAGGAAAGGCGTCATCTTCATCCGGCGATGCGATCTCGTATCGAGCATCGCCGCCATCTGGAGGGAAGGCCACGTAGGACAGCCAGACCACCGGCTCTACCCCTGCCGGCCCTTGCGTCTCATCCGCTAAAGGCAAATCATCTTGTGTATCACCAGAGGCCGGTTCGTGAGGGACAAGACAGGCCAAGGTCGCGTCAGCATAGTCGCGCGCGGCCTTATTCACCATTTCTGGCACCGCGACGTAGCGATCAACATCGTTTCGCTTGCGCCAGCTTTCACCACGCAAGAACGCGTCGATCAGCATTTGCTCGCTCACCTCCACCCCTGCCGGGGATTGTCGGCGGTTCCAGGCGGCGATGGCTAAATCAGCCGTCCATTTCCCGTTACCTCCTGCATCGCAATTTTTACAGGATACAGACCACATAGTCGTTCCTCTGACATTGTGGACCAGCCCATCGCCGCCGCAAAACGGGCAGGGCAGCAGCCTCTCATTGCTGATGGGGTCAGTCATGATGTTCTGGCTCCTGGAAATAAGCGAGGCCGACGCCCTTGGTGAGGCGCCTGGTCGCTGTGCGTTGATGGTTGCCGGCACCGAGGCGGCGAGCCTTGGGCGTCGTCAGCGCGCCGATGTGCCGATCTCGCTGCCGGTCGCTTTTGCGGATCGTCGGGATATCCACGGTGAAGGTCTTTTCGTCGTGGCAGGCGTCACAAAGGACGCGGCAGTTTTCCAGCGTCGGCTCGCCGCCCATCTGGTCGGGCAGGTCGTGGTCGTAGGCGTATTTGCCGGGGAACAGCTTGGCGGTGCATTTTTCGCACTTGCCGCCGCACCTGGCCCATGCCTGCGCCTTCACCTTGCGGGAAAACTCGCGCCTAGCCATGGCCCACCTCTTGCCGGCCAAGGCGATGATCCCGGTCATCGGCAAACCATTCGAGCAGATCGGCGGCTTCATAAGCTGCGTCCCGGTCGCCATTGCGAAGGCGCTCAATGACCGCCCGGACGCCATGCAGCAGGCAATCCGGGTCTTCGCCGTGGACTTCGAGGCAGGTGCATTTGTCAGTCATGGGGAATCTCCACGACCTTGATGCCTGCGCGTCGCGCTTTCCGAACCATGTCGGCAGTGCAGCGACCGCCCGGGAAGGCTATGACCCAATCGGGCCGGCCCTCTGCTAGCATCCGCGCATTGCGTGCTGGGCCTGCGAACGTGCCTTGGTTCTCCCAATCGGCCTCATAGGTTTCGACCGGGACGCCGCCGACATTCTCGGCCCAGCGACGGGCAAGATCATCGGCGCCCCGCGCCCCGCCTTCGATAATGCAATCTATCCCAGCCTCGGCGTGGAGTTTGTCGAGAACGGCATAGACGCGACGGCTGTCGTTGTAGTTACGGCCGCCGGTGACGAGAACTCTCATGCTGCGGTCCTTTCCTGCAATTCGAGGAAGCCGCCGCGGCGGGTCTCACGCCACTCAACGCCATGCTCATCGCCGTACTGGTAGATGACGGTGATCAGGTCCGACATTTGCGCGACCGTGAGGCGCGAGGTCCGAAACCCGACCGGGAAGGGGCCGGAGCCGTCCAAACCCTCGGCAAACATCACCTGATGACCAAGCGCGTGCATAAACGCGGCTTTCCAGGTCTCGGGCACCCAGTTGCGGCCCTCGGGCTTTGCGCGCGCGACGTCTGCCAGCATCGCCCACATTTTGGCATTCTGGTCATTCGAGCGCTGGGGCGGTGCGATTGTGATGCGAGCGTTTGGGCCGGCCTCGCGGATCGCCTCAATGCAGTTGGCCAGGATGCGTTCATCGCGGATGGTGAAATACCGTGCCATCAGCCGCCTCCCACCCCGCACACCCACCGGACACGCTTGTCAAAGGCATCCTCAAGGCGGCGCACTAGTTTCTCGGACAGCGAAATATACCGCTCGTTATTGCAGAACCTGTCGCTCCAGTTGGACAGGTGAGCGTCGTTCTTGCAGCCGTCCAGAGCGGCAATCGCTTCTTCGACGTATTGAACATCAGAGAGGGTGGCGATCATTTGAAATCCTCCAGGCCGCTTGTTCGGCTGCTTAGCCCCGGCGGATGGGGCACCTGGTCCCTTTCGGTGGAATTACGGGCGGTCGCCGGGGAACATGTCGTCCTGCGGCGGCGAGGGCGGCTGCGGCGTCGAAACACGCTTCATCGCCCGCGCTTTGATCTTGTTGGCGATTTCGAGATTGGTTTCGTCGCTGGTCAGCGTGGCTTCCACGTCGAGTTCGGACCATGCGGCCTCGATGCCATCGGCGTCCTTGGCGGCGGCCATGGCGATTTCCAAATCCTCGAAGAATGCGGCGGCGTCGAAATCCTGCTCTCCGGTCACGGCTTCGGGCTGCTCGTCAATGATTGGCTCGTCGGGCTCGGCCGCCGGCGCTACGGGGGGGCTGGGCGGAGAAGGAGGCGACGGCGGCGTGAGGGCGGCCGGCGTCACGTCGCGCATGTCCTCGACTTCTGCGATTTCACGGGCCTCGAACTCGTCACGGATGCCGCCAAGTACGTCACCGAACAATTCGCGGAGGCAGTAACCAGCAGCGCGCCATGCCAGCATCCGCTTGGGGAAGCGGAACCACGGGCTATCGTTAGGCTTCTGCTCGTTCTTCTTGTCCCACTTGTTCCACTTGGTGACGATGGCTTCGGTCTGCCAAAGGCCGGCGCGAACGGCGTCTTCCTGGCTGAACTCGACGCGCTTATCCTCGCCGGTGTCATTGCGCTTGGCTTCGCACCAGCCGATCATCTGCCCGTCGCGCTCGTCGCAGCCGGTGCGCAGATACGCAACGCGTCCGGACATGCGCACGACATTTATAAGGCCATCGCCATAAAGCGCGGGCTTGCCGTTGATGACGGTGAAGCTGCGGAGGGCGACCATGGGCTGTAAGCCAAGCTCGGCGCCGGACATGATGGCAACAGTCACGGCGCTGATTGCCGCGTCACCTTCGAGCTTGCCGATCAGCGCCGCCGGCGCGAGCCCGCCCATATAGACCGCCTTGGCGACCCGGTATGTTTCCTCGAAGGTCTGCGGCACGATGGCCATGACATGTCCGCCACCGGTGAGCGGGCGGGGAAGTGTTGTGACATTCGACATCATGCGGCCCTCTGCTCGGTGGAAATGGCCATGCCCGGAAGCTCGACGCCGGATTTCGCAGCGCGGTTAGCCAGCGTCTGGACCAGTTCCTGAATTTCGGGGCGGTCCTTGAGCGCCATCAGCAGCGTGTCGAAATCGGTGATCTGGCCGTAGACGAACGTGCGCAGCGAAACCTTGGCGCCGGTGCGGCCTGCGCTGGCATTGCGCGCCTCGGCTTCCTTTGCCTTCTCGTCAGCCTCCTGTTGGAGCCGTTCGGCCTCGGCTGCGGCGGTATCATCATCGGCCTTCGCCGCTTCCGCAGCCTTTGCCTCAGCCTCGCGGCGGATGCGGTCGGCTTCCTCACGCGCGATCCGCTGACGCTCTTTTTCCTGTCGGACCAACTCGTTCAGGTAGGCGTCCAGATGGCGCTTGAGCTTCTTGGTGAGAGTGTCCGGCTCGTCCTTGAGGTCACGCCACTTGTCGTCCACGACCTTGCACATGTCCCAATGCGGCTGCTTTTCGGTCTTGTGCAGGTTCGTGGCCTTGGACTTGATGCCCGAGAGGCGCTTAGTCAGCACCGCGATCTGATCGGCGTGGCTCTGCTCCGTGACCGGCTTTGCCAGCAGTTCGGCCGCGACTTCCTGTTCGGCGGCAAACTCGATCTTGAGCGCTTCGAACGGATCGGTCGGCATATTGCTCGGCACGGTGGCCGTACGCGGCTCGTCGGACCAGCCTTTGCCGGCCATCACCTTGTGATATTCGGCCTCGGTAATGGGCTTGTCGCAAACCCAGGTCCAGATACCGGCGGCGTCAGCGGCCTTCCCATCCACCACGGCGATGAATTCGCCCTCCTGCTTCCAAATGGCCACAGGCACGAAAGGTCCGTCCTTGAACAGCCGGCGGCGATAGAAACCGCACTGCGGATCGCCGTCATGGACCGGGCCAAGTGTGCCGGCCAACGCGTTGATCCAATAAACATAGTCGGGATGGACGGCTGCAGACATATCGGCTCCTATCCGCGCAGCCAGTCGGCGGCGGTGAAAATGAAGGGGAAGATGAGAACCATCACGGCCAAATGGATCGCGGCTTCGCGCAGTTGTTCGCGGATCGACAATAGGCCGGTGGCAGAGGTGATCTGGTGGGAGAGGGGTTTGCAGCTCATGGGATCAAGTCCGAATAATCCACGCCCGCATCGCGCATCCGCTGAAACAGCACGCCCATGGCCTCATCCTTCTGGCGCAGCGCTCGGCTTAGCTTGGCCACTTCGTCGCGCTCGGATGCCCGATCGTTTGCCATTTGGCCGATGGTTGCCGCCGCTTGGCCGAGCGTGAAATTCAGATCATCAAACGGGAAGTCCGCTGGACGGGCCTTGCGCTGATCGTGCAGCATGAGCGCGTCGACAATCTGCTGCTCTTCGGCGGTGGTATGCCTCACTGCCTCAGCCATTCTTGGCCTCTTTGGTTATGGGTGTTCGGGATAGACGGGATATTTCCGCGATGACGACTTCCTGCTCCGAGCCGTTGTCAGCGCCACGTCGGGCTGCCTCTCGGAGCAGGGTGAGTTCGGATATGAGGGTGGAGGTCATGGCCGTTACTCCGCCGCCACAAGGGCAGGAGCCTCAACAGGAGCCAACCGACCGCGAGCCGGGAATGACGGCCAGCCGCGAGACGTGGCGCGCTTCGCCAGTTCTTCCGGCGTCCGCGATGTTCCGACCGACTGGTAAGCCAGCATCAGCATGGTGACGGCAGCGGTGTTGAGCGGGATCAGATAGTCGAGGTGGATTTCGTCGGCCGGGTCCATGCCGCGACGGGCAAAAATGCCGGCATATTCTTCCTGGCCTGCTTCAATGGAGGCGTAGCGGTTGATCGCAGCGAACAGCAGGCCGTCGAAGTCGTTGGAATTGCCGCAGGTGGACCAGAAAGCAGGGCGGCCCGCCTCAAGATTGGCAACGGCGTCGTCATCCAGTCCATACGTGCGGGTGACGTCGATCAGGTCGACAATCTGCTTGCGCTCTTGGGTCCAGAATTGCTTCGCCATTCCATCCTCCATCTGTGTTCCCAGGAGATCGGCTCGGAGAGCGATTGGCCTGGGGTGATGGAGGTAAGCTACTAGCAAACTAGTATGCTTGTCAACAAGAAAACTAGTAGAAAATTGCCCGCCCAGAATCACCCTGCTATAAGAGGGTGTCAGCCCGGAGGGCTGGGGCGGGGTGCGGGCAAAGAAAAACCCGGCGCTGGGCCGGGTCGTCTAAGGATAATGGAGGTAGGGAAAGCTGATGCCGACCTCGGTTGAGATATTCTATGTCGCGCTGCCGCTGGCGGTGATTATTTTGTGCGTCACGGTCCTGCTAAACGTGCGATCCGGAATGGCGCTTGAGCGCAGGGTAAGATCAATGGAGATCGAGCTTGCTTCGCTCCGAGGCGGAATGAACAGGTATAAACTCTGAGAGACCCGGTCATTCTCACCCATTATCGCCGTGCCCTTGTGGTGGCCCGCCGGCGCTAAAACGATGCCCAGCTTGCGTGAATTGGTCAGAGTTACTCTTCCAAGCCCAGTCGCGTCGATGTGCTGCTCATCCCAGTTATTCTCTCTCGGCATTTTTGGCAGGTCGCCATAGATTGCCAGTTTCGTGCCGACCGGCATTGTGACGCGGGCATGGTCTATGTGCCAGGTGACCGGCTCGACATTTCTGACGATGAATGAGGTTCCATACCAGTTCGCAATCCCGGCCATGGGCGTGATCGGAAAAGTCTCGATGGCAGGATAGGAAGGTTTCGTCTGGGCAATTGTTGCCCCGCGAGAATAGTAAACGCCTGCCAAGGCGATAAGCACGCTGGCTACCGCAGCAAACGACCCAACAGCAACCCAATCCATATCCGCCCCCATCCCTCGATCCACATTACTGGGGCGAGAAGGAGAGTCCATAGTCAAAGAAAAACCCCGCTCTATAGCGGGGCTAAGGTAGGGATGATATGGCTCTCGCCCCTCGGGCCAAAGCCATATTGGCCTGCATTGCTGGTGGTCGAAAAAGCCCCGGTGATGGCCGGGGCTATGAAGGTGATGTTCCGGAGATGGAGTAGGGGACAGCAAAAAGCCCGCAGGCTAGGGCGGGGCTACAAGACTTGTATCGGGACAAAGAAAAAGCCCCGGTGATGGCCGGGGCTTGTTTATGATGCAGCTAGGTCAACGATACATCCGCCAATGGCCTGTGCCACGTTGCGCGCTGCTGTAGCGCTCGCTTTTGGCTTTTGGTCTGTACGCCCCAGATTTCTCCGTGATGTGGCAAGTCTGGGGGCAGCGGATTAAAGCCAACCTTAAAACCAAGCGCTCTGACGTCTCCAGCAGGGAACACTACCGAGCCGATAAAGGGCGGCTTCGCCACGTATGTTACGGGGTCTTCCCCGTCCTCAAGTAATTGCGTCTCCAAATCAACCGACAGGCCGCCATTTTGCGAGGCGGCTTGAAATGCCATGGTCGACAAACGCCTTCCTGAGGCGGTGGAGACCACATGCTGTGGTGAAACGCGTCTGATCAATCGGTCTTGATCAACAATGCCATCGTGGTCGTGTGGCACCACGTTGCCATTGTCATCAACCGGCGGCGGCGTGAGCGGCAAGCGGCACCTGATGCAACTGAGAAATCCACTCGACCACTTGGGTAAAGTCGTTGGTCAACGCTAGTTCCTCGCCGTCCGGCCCGGTGCTTGGAGATCTGCGCCAAGCATCAACGCGATTCGGTCCTCGGACGTGCAATTCAATAGAGGTATGCAAATAGTGCCATTCTACCTGAAGATCACCAGACGGGCCGGGAACGATCTGAGGGGCGTCCATGTCACCAGGACAAATGGATCTAAGCATGTTGAGGGTAAAAAAACCCGTTTCAAAGCGAACGGGAGTGCCCTGATAGCCATCCCAACCCTTTGACAGGCGCATCAGCTCATCAATACGATTTGACACGGTCTTGGTCCACGAGTTGTCGGGGTGTTGGACAATTGTCTTCCCCGAATGCGCGCGAAACCGCACGACATTTGTGTCACCCGACGAAGAGACCACATTCATTGGGTTCGTTGCCATTTTTTATGAGCTTTTTCTGTCGTTAGGTTGGCAAATGATTCCACTATAACTTGACGTCCCGAAGCGAGAAATTCAAGGGCACCAATAATTCCAGGCTTGCGTGGGGCCCCACGCACTGTATGCGAGAACACAATAAATGGTTGACCTGTTGTGTCCCAATTTGTCCCAAACTCGACATAAATCCTGGCTACTGGCCCATCTTGGTCTGTGAGCACTTTTTGAAAGGCTCCGCCTCCAGCCTCTACCTCGCTAGCGGGCAGCGAGACAAAGTTCAGGTCAGAGAATGGCCAATCACGATCGTCGTCGCCCAGATAAAGCCGGTTGATGTAGGTGATCTCGGCTTGAGTGATCAACAGAGGCGATTTGCCAAAATCTAGGGCAAACTGATTGAGCAACGAAAGCTCGCGATGAAAACGCTCGGCTAGGTACTCATATCGGGGGTAGACCCCTCCTACACCATCCAACTGACGCCAGTTGTGGAACATGCGCGTTGGCTCAAACTGCAATAATTCATGTTCATCCGACTGTAGAAACCAAAATCTCGGATGCTGTGTTATATCACCAAACTGAACTTGAAAATTTGGCGCCGGCCGTGAGCCGAACGTTTCAAACTGGGGCGGTGACGGCGGCTGGGTGATGGCCTTGGGGTATTGATCTTTGTATAATTCCCAGACTTCTCCGGCATTGATCAAGCCGTAATCCGGAATCTGATCAAACTGGACGCCCAAAACTATCTCGTTCAAAGGGGGCGCTGCAAAATCTGGCAAACTAGCTGGTCGGCTCACCGCTTACTCCTGATGCTAGCGGTAAAGGTCACGTCTTATAGCGCTAGTCAACTCACCTTGATGCCGCATCATCTCAGGAAGTCTTAACCCCGTACAAGAAAGTGCACTTTCCCCGGGCTTGCTGGCTCCACCCACCCTATAGCCTCAAGCATCCCTGGGCCTCAGATGCTGCTCGATCAGTTCCCGCGCCATGTCCATGACGTGCCCGTATACAGGAATCTCGTCTGCGGCCGCTTGTTGCTGCTCGAGGAGGAAGAGGGCGGTCTCGTATATCTCGACGGTTTCCTCCCCGGAAAGGACGCCCTTGTCATGGAGGGATTGCACCAGGGCGGCCAGAATGGCCGAGCTCGACAGGGTGACAGCGGCCACCATGGGCAGTGGATCGGGCTCGCTGCTGTAATCGTCGCTCATGGCTCTCTGGCAGCCTTGGACTTGTTGGTCATTTGGGCTTTATCCAGTCGATGGGCGCAGCCCACTCCACAACCTGATCCTCCATCAACGGGAAGTACGGGTTGAGGCTGGCAAGGGACCACAGGTTCGACGTCGATCCTTGTTGGACGATCTTTACGAAAATTCTGCCATCGGCCAGTTGCACAACAGCCCGTTTGTTCAACATGTCGCCCGGCGGCATCAGTCGAGAATAGTAGAGCAAGGTGCCCGGTTCGTATGCTGGGAACATAGAGTCCCCCTTGACCCTCACGGCAACGGTATTCGGCCCAGCGTCTGCCGGAGCCGGCGCAGTGTCGTCACCATCCCCTTCAATTGCCAGAACCTCGGCGCCAGCACCAATATTTCCCTTGAGCGGGACGCGAGCATCGTCATCGGCGGAAAGCACATAATCCGGATCAATCTCGTCAACGCCCACCTTGAGCGCCCGGGCCAAGGCTGGGAGTTCGGTCGTGCTTTCATTCACGCCATTCTCGATCTGCGAGATCAATTGCTGACTCACCCCGGCCGCCTTGGCGAGCGCCGCCTGGGACATCTTCGCCGCCGCCCTTAACCGCTTGAGATTTATGCCTATTGAACTCATGCGGGCATTCTACCAGTGCGCTTGTGACGATCTACACAAGTTTTCTAGTTGACGGCGCGGCGCTGATCTACTAGTTTGCTTGTATGCCAAAGCTAAGATCACTCATTGAGCGTGCCGTTCGGCACCACGGTTCCCAAGCCAAGCTGGCGGCCAAGATGGGCTGCTCCCAGCAGCAGATCGCGTATCTGCTCAAGGCGAGCAACATCACCGCCGAAATGGCCATCGCGGTGGATACGGCGACGGATGGGGCGGTGTCTCGCCATCAGCTTCGGCCCGATATTTTCCCATCGCCCAGTCCCTCCCCCTCTCCCCAGAGGGCAAGCGCATGAGCAAGCCATCCCTGCGCTACATTCACAACCCAAGTCAGCCCAGCCGCTTCTATCTGCGCCGGGACGGCCAGTATCTCCACTGGTCCGCGAAGTCGCTCACCATCGTCCGAGACCAAGCGTGGTCGGGCACCGAGCGCCAGGGCCTCAACTGCATTGTCAAATTTCCAACGGCGAAGGGCTGCGTGCTCTCGCCGGTCGACTGACCGCCTGTCCCCACCAACCGAAAGGACCATCTGATGAGTTCGATGCAGAACATCATCGCGGAAGCGGACCGTGGGCAACTGCTCACCGATGCTGATTACGCCATCGAAGAAATCCTCACTGCTCTTGCTGACGACTACGAGCGATCCGGCGAAATCACCATCAAGGTCAAGTTCAAGACCAAGAACGGCGCCGTGCAAATCCTGCCCGAGTTGACCCACAAGCTGAGCAAGCCCGAGCGCGTCACCACGCTGATGTTCCTCACGGACAACGGTGAATTGTCCCGCCGTGATCCGCGTCAGCCCGTCATGCCATCCGTCGCGGACGCGGACGAGTTGAACCGCCGCCGCACCGAAAAATCCGCAAGCTAAGGAAATCCTGACATGAACGAAACTACGCATGTCCGCGGCGACGTGGAAGTCGCAATCGACGCTCTCGCCGAAGCCCATGTGTCCGGCGCATTTCCCACACCTAACGGCGGCCAAGTGCTGTTTGTCGGCAAGGGGCTGCGCACCGAAGTGATCCAGCCGCTGAACCCTGTCCTGCCGGCACGTGTGAGCCAGGCAGAAACCGTGGTCGAGCCCGCGTCTTTCATCGACTACATCATCCAGTTCAAATCCCCGACCGCGATCTGCCGCGCTTCGCTGAGCGGTAACAACATCACTGCCGTGCTGGACTATCACGGCCGCGCACGTGAATCCGAGGATGGCGCGGTTCCTCAGCCGCTCACCCATACTGTGACGCTGAAATGCCCGTTCGATCTGGACTACGCCAAATGGCGCTCTGTTTTCGGCAAGGGCCTCAACCAGACCGATTTTGCCGAACTGCTCGAAGATATGGTCCACACCATTTCCGAGCCCGCCGTTGCCGATCTGATGGAGGCCATCAACGACCTCAAGATTGACCGGGAAGTCCGGTTCAAGTCGGGCCGTAATGACCGCAACGGCACCGTCCAGATCACCTATGAAGAAATCGACGCCGAAGGCACTTCGACCGGCGGGCGGGTGACGTTGCCGCAGGAAGTGAAAATCGTCCTTTCGGTGTTCCAGGGCGGTGAACTGGTCGAGTTGATCGCCAAGCTCCGCTACCGGATGGAAAAGGGCGCAGTGGCCTTCATCCTTGTGGTTCCGGGCCTCGACAAGATTGAGCGCGACCAGTTTCGCCGCATTGGCGAAAAGGTCCGAGCGGATACCGACACGCCCGTCTTCTACACCGCCTGAAATCGTCCCGCGAATAGCCGGGGCGATTATCGTCCCGGCCTCGCTGATGTGAGGTTGATATGACCCGTCGCCCCGGCTCACTCGATGCGTCCCGCGTTCTTTGGCCTCTGGTCTATGGGCTGGCTCTTGTCCTGATCGCTGCACACGTCCTGATGATCGTGGGGGCGCTGTGATGGGCGCGGTCTCCACCATTGGACGCGACGGGGCAGGGCCTTTGGCCAGGGCCAGCCTGGGCGCCACTGCGTCATCGATCATTGTCAACGACGAGCATCAGAAAGGCGGCGCGGTTTCTGGTCATGCGCCCCGTCGCCTTCCTCATGCTCGTTTTCAGTTTGCCGGGTTGGGCTATGCCCGGCAAAGGCCGGTGCGCCCCTCCTCCTCCCTCCGCACCGGCCACCCCATTCACGCGATCCGATTGCAGTCGGGCCGCGCGCAGTCCCTCGCGGATCAGCTTCGCTCGCAATGTGTCGCTGACCTCGTAGTCCATGCAAATCGCCTTTCGTTCCTCACGCGCTGGTTCAGACAATGCCAGCAAGCGAGGACAAAAAATTGGGAATTCAGGACAAAACGGAGCCGCGCGATATGACGGTGGTCCTGTCAAACGACCTGCGCGAATTTGCCGGCCAGAAGTGGCCGACGATGAACCACAAGTGGCGCAAGGCGAAACTCGCCTCGATGCTCCGCATGAGCGAGCGCCGCATCAGATCCATTTACGAGGCCGATCCCGCTGCCCGCATCCGTGCGGACGAGGCCGAGCGGATTTCGGCCCTGGTCCACCAAGGAGATGTCGAGGATGCGGCCCTATCGACACGTATTGCTGAGCTTGAGGCACAGGTTGCCCGGCTCGTTGAGGCTCTGGTTGGCGATGAGGTGGCGGGATCGCGCTTGGCGCCTCGCGTACCAGGCCGAACTGCTTTTGACCGGCGCGGACCTTCTACGGGCCGACGCTCAACAGATTGAACCTAAGGAGGACTGAGTGACCAGCACGGATAACATTCGTCGCCTCGATGACGCCATGGCCGAACGCGGCCAGCCGATACCCATCAGCACCGCGGATATGCGGGCAGAACATGAAGCTCACCGCAGCTCTGTTCTGGACCGGCTCGCCGTAGTCCGCACCGGCATCCTCAAGGACGATCAGCAGATTGCTGATTTGCAGGATCATAAGGCGGCGCTGCTGGCCGAAGCGAAACAGCTTGAGGCAATTGCTGATGCGCAGCTGACCACCATCCACGCCTTCGACCGCATCGGGCAGGGGAGGGCGTGATGAACGCCACCTATCCCAAGGTCAAAGCCTCCAGCGTCAAATTCAAGCGCGATTACCTTCGTGATCGCCGCTGGGGCAAGGAAACAATCACCGACGCCCGCAATGCTCTGTTCAAGACAGCAGAACTTATGCGTGTGCGGGTTATGTCAGGGCGGGGGGCGTGATGACTGTCACCGCATCCAATTACGCCCGCGCCGAAAACGACCTCTATCAGACCGAGCCATGGGCGACGGAGGTGCTGTTGCGGCATTTCCCAGTCGCAGGGCTTTCGGTGTGGGAACCGGCAGCCGGCAATCACTTGATGGCCGATGTGCTGCGAGAGAGCGGGGCCACCGTCCTCACCAGCGATATTGTCACCTATGATCGCGACCACGATTTTATCTGGGATTTTCTAGGCTCAACAAACGGCAATGGCGTTGTTCCTGGAGCGGTCATCACCAACCCGCCGTATGGAAAGGGCAATCGCGATGCCGTCCGATTTGCCGAACTGGCGCTTATGCGCTGCGATGGCATGGTGGCGCTGCTGCTGACCGCCAAATTCGACTTCGGAAAGACCCGCCGCCACCTGTTCCAGGACAATTCCCGCTTCATGGCCAAGATTGCGTTGCTGGACCGCATTTCGTGGGCTGGGAATGGCGAGACGGGGACCGAGGATCACGCTTGGTATGTCTGGGGGCCCGGCACCTACGCACAGGCGCATATGCTTTGGGGTGGCAAGTCATGACCCCCTTCGGCCTTACACCAAGACAGAGCGAGGCGCTTTAGATGGCCCAAACCTCTTATATGAATCTGATGAAGGCGCAGGCTCGTCGTGTGCCGGTATTCGGGCGAGTGGCGCCCGAGAAGCTGACCCTTGCCGATATTATCGAGCGCGGGAAAAAGGCCAAGGCCGCTCTCGGCATCAAGGCGCACTACAATATCGCAAGCGTAAAGAGCGCCGCGCCGCCGGTGCAAAAAGCTGTGGCGGCGGCTGTCGCACCTGCCCAGCTTGAACCACCTATCGTCATAGTGGTGACCCAGGAACAGATTGACGAGGCTGATGACCGGACGCCGATTATCCCAATGCCATCCGGGAAGGCCATCCTCCGCGAGGTGAGCGAAAAGCACAAGGTCGCCATGGTGGACCTGTTGAGCACCCGTCGAGCGCGAGCCTATGTCCTTGCCCGCCACGAGGCGATGTACCGGATGCGTCACGAGACATCGATGAGCTATCCGCAGATTGGCCGGCGGATGGGTGGCCGGGACCATTCAACGGTGATGCACGGCATCCGCAAGCATGCCGAGCGGATGGAGGCGGCAGGGCTATGAGACCACAGGTCGGCGTCGGCAGCCTCCAATTCCTCTGCCGGTCTTGTAATAGCTCCAAGGGCAACAGGACGATGCTGGAATGGGGGGGCGCGCGGTGAGCGGGCCTCGCTACAGCACACTTCCTGCAGATTGCCTGAGCGATCCCGTAATGGACGCATGGTCAGCGCTTCGGATTAACGTTCGGCGTGATGCGTTGTGGGAATCGCAGGACGGCCGCTGTTGGTACTGCGGACGCAAGGTGGCGCATAGCCGCGAATGGGTTCCTTCTGGAGAGGTTTTTGTTCTCCCGGACGGCAAATTGACCTGCGCGATAGAACACCAAACGCCCAAGTGCCGAGGCGGCTCTAGTGCCGCTGGAAACCTGGTCCTATCGTGCACCACCTGCAATTCTCAAAAGGGCCGAAAGACCGTTGCCGAATATCGCGATTGGCTCGGCGCCACTGCGTTTCATGGAGAATATCCATGAGTCACGACGCAACCAATTGGGCGGTAAAGCAGCGTGGGCTAAGGCCGATTGCGAAGGTGGTCCTCTGGCATCTAGCGGACTGTCACAACCCCTCCATGGGCTGTTTTCCAACTCAGGAATACCTTGCTGGCGCGGCCGAGGTCAGTCGAGCATCAGTCAATCGCATCCTGGCTGAACTCGAACATGCCGGCATTATCCGCCGCGAGCAGCAGATCGACCCTAAGACAAATCGCCAGCTTCCGACGCGCTACCTACTAGCGTTCGAAAACGGGTTTGAGCCACTACATGTAGATGTGGGTGTAACTGGATTGGACACGGCTTTTTCGGATGATCCGTGTCTCAAAAATGACGAAAGCCGTGTCTCAAAATCGGCGGTTTCCGTGTCTCAGAGCTGTGAGACACTAACCAGTAAGGGAACCAGTAATCTAACCGGTAATGCGCTGCGCGCCGAGAGCGAGCGGGTTGATTTTGATTTGGCTTGGAATGCGTTCCCCCACCGTCCGATGTCGAACCGAACAGCAGCGCAGAAAGCCTGGGCCGCTCTCAGCGATGAGGAAACCATTCGTTGCATGACCGCGATCAAGCGGTTTGCTCGCTGGCACGTCGAGGACAGCGAGATGCGTGGCGTCGATCCGAAGGCGCAGCTTGAGTTTCGCCCTGGCATGGGCCGGTGGATCGGCTCTGGCGCGTGGATTGAAGCGCTGACGGTTCCTCTCAAATCGGATCCGGCGCCGCCACAGACGGATGGCTTGGTGGTGCTGACCCCAGACCATCCGGACTTCATCGCCATTGAGCGCCTTCGGGGTCGCAAGGTTCCGCTTGGCCAGTCTGGCCGAGCAACGTTCCGTATTGAGGAAATCGAGCAGGCGAGGGCAGCAGCATGAACGTCCAGCAGCGCCTCGATGCCCTTCGTGATGAACTGGCCTATCTCGACCCAGCAGTCCCCGGCCTTCGCCGCCGTGTCGAACGCATCCAGCGCCAGATCGCCATGCTGACGGAAGATCAGCGCGAGCCCCAGCCCATCCCAGAGCCGGTTCGGAGGCCGTATCGATGATGCCCGCAGTCCTGCGCCAGTCTGGTCCGAAATTCATGAAGGACGGTGTTCTGTTCACGCCCCGGGCCATGATTGCGCAATGCGAGGTCTGCGGCTTCGAGCATGCGCCATTTGGGATCACCGATGAGCACGGCAAGCGGCTCTATTTCTGCTCAGAGCACGTCCCCCAGGAAAGCGAAAGGAGAGGGTGAGTGAACACCGCGCTCGCAACCCCGCGCACAGTTCTCGACCTCATCGAAGAATACGAGGAGAAGGTCGCCAGCGCCGAGGCCGCCGTAGCGGCCTACGAGACGGCCTGCGGCGCCATCGAAATGGCCGGCTGCGTCATGGGAACCTATGCCGAGCCGGTGCTGCGCGGCAGGTCCTATGTCAACGCCAACGACATGCGCAAGAACCTGCTCAAATCGGGCTGGAAGGCGATCTACAACCGCCTGAACATCGACATGATCGCGTCGGCCAACGACAAGCGGCTGTTCGAGCGAACACTTGCCGATCCGCCGCCGCTCACCGCCGAAATCGTTCGCTCGACTTTCGCGCACTACTATGCCGACCCACGCAAGCACATTCTGCGGGGTCTGGCCGAAGCGTTTGTTGATCTGGACCCGGCCTACAAGTCCCACGCCAAGGTCAAGATTGGCGTCAAGGGTCTGCCCAAGCGGGTGATCCTGCACAATGTCGCCGGCTATGGATCGCCCCATGGCAGTTACGGCCGGGACAGGCTGCGCGACATCCTAAATGCGCTCGCCGCCTATCAGGGAAAGCCGCTCATGACGTACAACGAGCTGGCGATGATCCTCGAAGATGGTGAAGCGCTGCGCGTTACCCGAGAGGTTCCGAAGGGCGATACAGCGCGCCAGCGCGCCAATTCGGATGAAACGGAAACCATCATCGGCCGCGACGTTTGGCTGAAACGCTACGATAACGGCAATGGCCACCTGTATTTCGGCCCGACTGCGCTGCTCGACATCAATCGCGGGCTGGCCGAATTCTATGGCGACGTGCTGCCGGACGTGGACCCCGAAAACCCCGAGCGCCAGCCCAGCACCGCCGTCGCCAAAGACCTGCAATTCTACTGGTCTCCGGGCAAGGTGATTGCCGCAGCGTTGGAGTTTGCCCGCGTCCACGACATCACCGAATACCGCCACCAGGTTGAGCCGCTGCGCATTCTTGAGCCTTCATGCGGTGACGGTCGAATCCTCGACATGGCGACCAAATACGGCCATCAGTCGCTTGGCATCGAATATCACGCCGGCCGAGCTGCCCAGGCGAAAGCCAAGGGCCACCGCGTCGTTACGGCCAATTTCCTCGAATGCCCGCCGCGGGCCGAATTCGACGCCGTGGTGATGAACCCGCCGTTCTACGGCCGTCACTACGTCAAACACGTCCGGCATGCGCTGAAATTCTTGAAGCCCGGCGGCACACTCGTGTCGATCCTGCCGGCCACGGCCCACTACGACCACAAAGAGCTGGAGGGCGAGTGGCGCGACCTGCCGGTCGGCAGCTTCGCCGACGCCGGCACCAACGTGCCCACCGGTCTTCTTCGCATCACCTCCTAACCACCAGAGAGACAGAGACACATGGCCGGCTGGCAAACTGCACCCCAAGACGATCTGCAAATGGCAATCGCAGAGTTCAAATCCAAGCTGCCCGGCTGGTGGTATTCGCTGGGAGAGTGCCAGGTGAGCTGCGATGCGTCATGCGCCCCAACAGTGGAGAGCGAGCACATTCACCTCATCGAGAAGCCGGGCGATCCTTTCGACGCAGGCTTCCATGCCGATCTATCACAACCCTCCACCCTGGCCGATGCGCTGCGCGACGTGATGCAGCAGGCCCTCGATGAGATCCGCAAGCGCAAAGGAAACTGACATGGCAAGAGCAGGCCGGAAACGGAAAATCGGGGTGAAGCGCACTCCATCGGGTCGAGTTTCGAGAGCAGGGGCCGCGCCGGCCAATATGGATGCCATTTTGCTGCGCATGAAGATGTTCGGGCTATCCGAGAAAGATGCCCGCGATCAGAAGGCCGCCACCTTTATAGGCAGGCTGAACCTGATGGACAGGAAGGCGCTAATCAGCAACGCACAATATGACGCTGCCGTCGAGTTTTTGGCCGTCTATGACAAATACAAGCGGGCGATCAGCGCACCGGACGGCACCAAACAATCGGGCGGCGCTGGCGGCGGCGTGGAAACCGAGGATTATGCCCGTTGGTGCAAAAGAGCGATCGAGGCGTACATGGGGCCGAACCGTGACGGGCAGGGCGGCGTCATGGGTGCTATAGCGGCTGAACAAGGGCTGCATAGAAACCGGGGCGCCAACCTCTATGCTGCCCTCGACTATATCGTTTGCCGGGATGAGCAGCATTGGCACATGGTTGGTGATGTGCGCCTGGCGCTGAACGCGCTGGCTCACCACTTCGGGCTATTGGGGACAACTAAGAAGGAACCCCTCGCCGCTTGACCAAATCAGCGAACAGCGGCATAAAGGCATTATTCCATTTTCAGACTATCGTCTGAACGAACAAGGTCCGGGCAACCGGGCCTTTTTGATTTCAAGCTGCGCAGGATGCCAGCCCAAGCAGGGCCGGCACCGAGTTTCCAGGCTACTCCATCAAAAGTTCGCCACACATCTGGATTCCGAGCATCCATCCAATGGCGCAGCCCAGGTGGTAGCCAGCGGAGCCGTCCTGAATCTTAGGGTGATCCTTGATTTTTGCCATGGCAGGTGCTGAGGCACTCAGCGAAAGGGCACTGGCCAGCGCGACGGCGGTGAGTATCTTCTTCATGCTCGTTTCTCCTTTGGTTGGCATGCTAAGGTTAGACGGCTGAATGTGACAAAACCTTGGGGCGGTTCGAAATAAATCTGGTTTGGCGCTGCACCCATTCAATTTGAGGCGGGCGGGCCTATGCGCGCAGGTTGCGAAAGCCCCTGCTGGCTCGTGAGGCTCCCGAAGCGCAATAGGGAGCTTCCGCCTCAATCTCTCTCAGCAGGTAAGTGCATTGGAGCGCGGGGACGGGCGCTGGTAGCCAGCGCACCTGCGGTCTGGCTACCAGTTGTTTACCGCTAGTTCGTGAAATTGAACTCGCTCAGTTCGCAAACATTGTTGTCGGCAGAGATTACTTCGTCGCCGTCTTCGAAGACCGCAAGGAAGTCATATTTGCAATAGCCCGAGCCGTCATCGATGTTGATCGTGACGCTGCCACCAGCAGGCAGGATATCGCTGTCGAGAATATCTTCTTCCCAGGATTCGCTCCCGGTGTTTGAAGCGTAAAATTCCATGATCGTGTAGGATGATGTGTTGTTGATCACAACACGTCGATCGAGCGCGGAAGCGCTTATGGTTCCTGCTGCCAGCAAGGCAAGCGATAGAGCTGCAACAGCTTTTTTCATATTTATCCCTCGGGGCAAAAATCGCCCGAGGCGGTGTGTAGTTATGGGCTTTGCCCAGAGCAAGCTACTCCTGTGGGAAACCCATGAATAAGCTCGCATTATCGTCAATTTCCATAAGCAGCAGGCGAGTTCCAGCCAGCTTTGCCCTAACCCCATTCCCCAGCCCTTGGCATAACAACCAAGGCCAATCCGCAACGCGGCGTAACCCGTGTCGAGTCCGGTGGAAGGCCGGGCTTCATTCTTTAGCCACTGGCTTCCGCTTCCTGGGCGGGGCCGCCGCAAATGCCTTCGTCGCCGCTTCTGGGTCCAGCTTGTACATAAGTTTTGCAAGTTTAGCGAAGTCAGATGGCCGAATGTTCATCTGCCAATCCGCGCCCCTCTGCATGCCGCCAGTCCCCCACCGGGCACGCAAAACCTTTGGGTAATTGATAGGCTCAAAATCGATCTCTTTCCGATAGCTCACGGAAACTGAGTTTACGCGGTCAACCCACATGCCCATCCTCCCAAACCCAAAGCATGAAGCATTTGCGCAGGCACTCGCCAAAGGCGCAAGTGCTGCCGAAGCATATGAGCGGGCAGGGTACAAACCGAGCCGGTCGGCAGCATCGCGTTTGTCAACAAATGTGAACATCGAAGCCCGCGTGGCTGAATTGGTCGAGCGCATCTCCGAAAAGGCCGAATGGACCGCCGCTGATCGCCTTGCATCGCTCAAGACCATCCACGATGCGCAGGCCAAGGCTGACCCTCGTGTTGCCATCGCTGCCATTGCAGAGGCGAACAAAATGCAGGGCTCGCATGCGCCAGCCAAGACAGAGGTGAGCGAGCCTGGCGGCTGGGAGCAGGCGGAAGACAAGACATGGCGTCAACGGCTGCGCGGCGAAAAGAGCTAGAGGAAAGCACCTACCTCACAAACCCGGCGCTTTGGGACTTCTGGGAGCAGGTCTTTCTTGGCGAGGCCGACATTGCCGTCCTGCATGGCGGCCGGTCGAGCTCAAAGACGCGAGACACCGCCTGCCAACTGGTGCGACTGGTCGATCATGTCGGCGTCAAGATGCGCGTTCTGTGCATCCGGCGCTTTCAGAACCGCATTCAGGAATCGGTCTATACCGAACTGAAATGGGCGATTGTTCACCTGGGCCTGCAAGCCGCCTTCGACGTCCAGAAAACGACGATCATCCACAAGGCGACCGGCTCGGAGTTCATTTTCTACGGCATTGAGCGCAACCTTGAAGACATCAAGGGTACGTCAGATGTGGACATTCTCTGGGTCGAGGAAGCGGAGAAGCTGACCGAGGATCAGTGGACCGTCATCGGCCCGACGATCCGCAAAGAGGACAGCCTGACGATCCTGCTGTTCAACCCGAAATATGTCACCGATTACGTCTGGAAGCATTTCGTCATCAACGCGCCGCCGCACACCGTAGTGCGGAAAATCGATTGGACCGACAACCCGTTCCTCTCCCAGAAGGCGCTGCGCGACATCGCCGCGATGCAGGAGAGCAACCCAGAGCTATTCGAGCACGTCTACGGCGGTGTGCCGCTTGGGGATAGCGAGCTTTCAATATTCAAGCGCCGCTGGCTCGATGCCTGCGTTGACGCTCATAGGGCTCTGAAACTCGATCTGACGGGCCGAAACATCGTCGGCTTCGACCCTGCCGATGACGGCGAGGACAAGAGCGCGACGGCTGACAAGATCGATGGCGTGTTTGTCGATGCCGAGGATTGGTCGAGCGGCAAGGACGAGCTCGTCCAGAACGCCAAGAAGGTATGGGCCAAGGCGAAGCTGCTCAATGCCACGGTGTCCTATGACACTATCGGTGTGGGCGCTTTCGTCGGCGGATATATCGATGAGCAAAACGAAACGGCCGGCGCCAGGGTCGAGCACTTCGCATTCCATGCCGGCGGCGCCGTCATGGACGCGGACAAGCCCAGCGATTCCGCGAACAGCAACAGTCCGCTGAACAAAGACGAATATCTCAACCTAAAGGCGCAGGCCTGGGCCAATACGGCCCGGCGCGCCATGCTGACCTTCAACGCCGTGACGCGGGGCCAGTCGATCAAGCCAGAGGATATTCTTTCGTTCTCCTCGGGCATGGGCAAGGCCAAGCTCGATGCGCTGTTCACCGAGCTATGCGTGCCGTGGTGGGTCGAGAGCGAGGGCAAGAAGCGCGTCGTGCCCAAGGTGAAGCTCAAGAAGGACTTGGGCGTGAAGTCGCACAACCTGGCTGACGCGGTGATCGCGGCGGATAACATCAAGATCGAAGTCTCGGCGCCTGCCGCCTCAACCGTGTTCACGGGGTTCCTATGACGTTCGACATCTCCGTTCATCACCCAGAATACGACGCCTTCGCTCCATCATGGGAGCTACTGCGCAACGCCTTTGAGGGTGAGGATGACATAAAGCGGGCCGGGCAGAAATACCTGCCTCTCAAGAACGGCCTTGCGAAGCTCATGGAGGACGGTTCGCATCGAGCCTTGGCCCAGGCTGCATACGATGCATATAAGGCCCGCGCTGAATTTCCCGATCTCGTCGCGCTCACCGTCCGGGGCGCAGTCGGCACAATCCTCGATCAAGCGGCCGAAATTGAGCTGCCGCCCGAACTCGAGCCGCTGCGCGAAAAGGCAACGCGAGACGGGCTGACCCTCGAAGCACTGCACCGGCGGATCGCCACGGAGGTCATGCTGACCGGGCGCTATGGGCTTTTGCCTGGTATTGCGTCCGATGGTTCGCCGTATCTCGCCGGCTACATTGCCGAGTCCATCATCAACTGGGATCAGGACGAGGAAAACGTCGCTGATTTCGTGGTGCTGGATGAGAGCGGCTATGAACGCGACCGCGCGACGAACGAATGGAAGGCGGTTGAGAAATACCGCGAATGCTTTGTCGAGGATGGCCGCTACGGCGCCCGGGTCTGGACCAAGGGGAAAGAGGGCTGGGAGGTTGGCGAAGTCGTCGAGGCCTCGGACCGGAAACAGCGGCCGTTGGGATTTCTCCCAATGGTCTTTGTTGGCTCGAACGATCTGACGCCTGATCCTGATGACGTGCCGCTCTATGGCCTCGCCAAGCTCTCGGTGAGGATCTATCAACTCGACGCCGATCTGCGACAGACGCTGCACTACACGTCCGAGCCCACGCCGATGGTGTCGGGCTATGACGATCCGCAGGAGGCGATCAAGAACGGCCAAGTGCCCCAGGGCATTGGTGGCACGAACATCTGGGTGCTGCCCAAGGACGGCAAAGGCGAGTTCCTTGAGTTCTCCGGTGCCGGCGCGTCTGCCCAGCACGACGAAATCCAGAAGGCCTATGACCGGGCGGTGATGTTCGGTGCGCAGATGCTGGCCGAAAAGGGCAACGCGAACGA
The DNA here is from genome assembly GCF_030285925.1 of Devosia sp. YIM 151766. Classification (NCBI taxonomy): domain Bacteria; kingdom Pseudomonadati; phylum Pseudomonadota; class Alphaproteobacteria; order Hyphomicrobiales; family Devosiaceae; genus Devosia; species Devosia sp. YIM 151766. The sequence goes on from NZ_CP127251.1 coordinate 1,309,912, forward strand.
AAGCGGTGAAGCCAAGCGCGTCCGGCTCGATAGCCAGCATTCCACGCTCAAAGGTATCGCCATGACTTCGGCTTCGGGGCTGGAAAAGGCGCTGCGGAACGTCGCGATCTGGATCGGCGCTGACCCGGAGAAGGTCAAGGTCACGCCTAACTTGGACTTTTTCGACCACGACTTAGATGCCCAGACCATCACGGCCATCGTGTCGGCGTGGCAGTCGGCCGCTATTTCCTGGAAGTCCGCGTTCGACCGGCTCAAGGCTGGGGGCGTCGTGCCGGAAGACCGCACCGCCGATGAAGAATTGGCGCTGATGGATCAGGAACAGTTCGGGCGCGATGCCGATCCGGGTGATGTGTTGCCCGACCGGCAACCGGACCCGGAACAAATAGACAAATAACCCCCGCCGCCTCAGGGCGGCTTTTTTATGCCCGCGAGTCGGGCAATCACCCAAGGAGAAAGCCCGATGGGCCTAAAGACCATTCTGGACAGCATCGAAGATCTGCCCGAAGAGCACCGCGCCTTTTACGTCGAGGATGGCGACAAGTTCGTTCTCGATCTCGATGGCATTGACGACCATCCCAAGGTGCGCGGCCTCGTGACCGCCAATCGGGAGAACGTCCGCAAGCGCGATCAGTACAAGGCGGAGGTCGAAGGCCTCAAGGCCCGGATCGACGGTCTGCCGGACGATTTCGATGCAGAGGCCTATGAGGCGCTGAAACAGCAGGCCGAGGGCAAGGAGCCGCCCAAGACCGACGAACAGGTGACGCGCGTCCGCGAGCAGCTCGAGCGCAAGCATAAGGCCGACCTCGATAAGAAGGACGAGGAAATCGCCGCACTGCGCGGCACCATCGGCAAGGTAACGATCGATGATGGGCTATCCAAAGCGATGGACGACGCCTCGATCGATCCCAAGCACAAGGCCAAGCTGATTCCGTATCTCAAGGCCATTGGTGCCATCAAGCTCGAGGAAGACGGTAGCAACTTTCAGGCCGTAGTCGAGACCGACATGGGACCGCTCTCGCTCGCCAAGTTCGTTCAGGACTGGGCCGCGTCTGACGACGGCAAGGACTATGTGGCCAAGCCGAGCGGGCCTGACGCCAAGGGCAATAATGGGCGCGGCGGCACCGGCGAGAAGAACCCGTGGGCTTCCGACAGCCACAACCTGACCCGTCAGGGTGAGTTGGTTCGCACCGATCCCGACAAGGCCCGTCAATTCATGCGTGCGGCCGGTTTGAGCGACAGCCAGATCAGCCAGCGCATCGGCGCTTAGGCGCCACCCACCGAGGGCGAGGCCCTCAATCCCCGCAGCCGTGTCGATGACCGGCTGATTTCACAGCGAAACCAGCCAGTTCAAGGAGAATTATCATGGCTGCTACTCGTATTGCCAACGTCATCGTGCCCGAGGTGTTCAATCCGTACGTGATCGAACGCACTGCGGCACTTTCGGCGTTCTATCAGTCCGGCATCATTCAGACCGTGCCGGGCCTCAACATCCTTGGCGAAAAGGGCGGTACGACCATCGCCATGCCCTTCTGGCAGGACCTTTCCGGTGACGACGAGGTTCTGTCTGATTCCTCGCCGCTTTCGGTTAATGCCATCACTGCCGAGCAGGACGTGGCCGTTCTGCATGTTCGCGGTAAGGCGTGGGGTGCCAACGACCTCGCCAAGGCGCTTTCGGGCGATGACCCCATGGCCGCGATTGGTGATTTGGTCGCAGCCTACTGGGCTCGTCGCTGGCAGGCGCTGCTGATTTCCTCGCTCACTGGCGTGTTTGGCGCTGCCAGCATGGCGGGCAACAAGCACGACATCAGCGGCGAAAGCGGCGCGGCCGCCGTCATCAGCGCGGAAGCGACGGTCGACGCGATCTATAAACTGGGTGACGCCGCTGGCGGCCTGACCGGCTTTGCGATGCACTCGGCGACGGTTGCCCTTCTGGTGAAGAACAACCTGATCGACTTCCTGCCCGACAGCGAAGGTCGCCCGACGATCCCGACCTATCTCGGCAAGCGCGTCATTGTGGATGACGGGATGCCGGTGTCGAACGGGGTCTACACCTCCTACCTGTTTGGGCAGGGGGCGTTCGGGCTGGGCGAGGGCAATGCTCCCGTCCCGACCGAAACCGACCGCGACAGCCTCCAGGGTGATGACATCCTCATCAACCGCCGTCACTTCGTGCTGCATCCGCGCGGCGTGAAGTGGCTCGGAGCTTCGGTGGCCGGCGCGGCCCCGACGAACTTGGAGGCGGCCAACTCGGCCAACTGGCAGCGCGTTTATGAAAATAAGAACGTGCGTATGGTCCAGTTCGTGCACCGCATCGCAGCGGCCTGATCCAAGAGGGGCGGCTTAGGTCGCCCCCTTCCTCCCCTTTTCAGCACATAGGAGGCTGCAATGGCTGCTCCCCGTACCGGTTTGCCCCGGTCTCTCCGGGCGCTTTACGATTGGCTTGACGTCAACGTGCCCGACCAGAACGATTACAACCAGCTCCAGAGCGACGTGTCCGCCCTTGAGGGCGGTCTGGCCGACAAGATCGACGTGTCTGCGCTCGATGAGGTCGATCCCATCGCAGAGCCTGCCGAGGCGACAACCGGGGACATTGCGACCGCATTCAACGCGATGCTCGCCGCCCTCAAGGGCGAGGGCGAGTGATATGGGTCTTGCATCATTCAACCGTATGCGCCGCGAGCAAGCGGCATTGCTGAACTCGACGGCGCCGGTGATCGCCGAGAAGGTGGCCAAGCCCAAGGCGGACAAGCCGGCGGATGTCGCTGCGCCCGAATTGGTCGGCGCTACCGACGCCCTGGCGCTGTCAAACGGCCATTTCATGACATTCAGGGCCGCCGCGAAGAAGGTGCTGGGCGATGCCCTGCCGGCCAAGAAGCCCGAGATCGTCGCGGCGCTCGAAGCGCTTGCCGGCGGCGGTGAGCCTGTGAGCGAAACCCCCGATGGCATCCCGACGCCTATTCCCGACGCATGGGAAGCCATGACCGATGATGAACTGCTGGCCCTGGCCGCCGAACTGTCGGGCGGGCCGGTGGTTGAAACCGACAACGGCACTCCCGTCGAGCGCGCCAAGAGCATTATTCAGGCCACGGTCGATGACCGGGCGAGCCGGGCCAACGTCTGATGACCACCATAGCGTACCGCGACGGCGTGATGGCTGCTGACTCCGGCTCATGGATGGGTGATGCTCGCCATGGCTGGGCCGAGAAGCTCGCTAAAGGCCCAGACGGAACGTTGTACGGCGTAGCTGGCGGCGCACCCGAAGCTCTGGGCTTTCTCGATTGGGTGAATGCCGGGGCCAACCCCGAGACCATGCCCCATGCGGAGGCTCTGCCGGATGGCGGCAACAGCTTCATCGTTCTGGCGGTATCGCCGGGCGGCCCCGTTCGCATCATCTGCGCAAAGGGCGTCGAGACCTACGACGCTCCGTATTTTTCCATTGGCGGCGGCTCGGCAACGGCCTTTGGCGCCCTCTATGCCGGCGCTACGGCAGCGCAGTCTATTGAGGCGGCCAAGGAGCATGGTTCGAGTGCTTTCGGCAGGGTCCAGACCATCTCTCATGGTGATTTTGCATGCTGAGCTACACCGATCCGGCCGTCACCGTGCAGGACTCCGATGCCTATCTCGTCGCGGCCGGCCAGACGTGGACCGGCACCGATGAGGCGAAGGCTGCTGCAATCATCCGAGGGCAGCGCTATGTCGCCAGCATCGGCAACGGCCGCTGGGCCGCCGATTGGGACAATGACCAGGCACCGGAGCCGGTTCGCTTCGCAATCATCGAAGCTGCGCAACGTGAATTGGCGGCGCCTGGCTCGCTTTCTCCCGATTATGTTGCCTCCAAGGTGGTGAGGCGCGAGAAAAAACAGGTCGGACCCCTCGCCAAGGAATTGGAGTACGCCGAGGCGACCAGCGCCGCGTCGGTGCGGCCTGATATCGAGATTATCGACCAACTGCTTGCCGGTCAGCTTCGTGCCGCTGGTGGCGCATCTGTGTGCGTTCTGAGGGTGTAGGGGATGGCGGAAAAATTCGACTATCTGGAAAGCCAGCAGGACGCGGATGAACTGATCGAGGAATTCGGCCAGACGGGTGCGATCCGCCGCATAGTCATCATTCCACCCGCGAATCCTTGGGAAGAAGCCGAGGAAGTGATCACCGACCATCCCGTAACGCTGGCCATCCTGCCGATGGATGAAAAGCGGATTGATGGTTCGCTCATTTTAACCGGAGACCGGCAGGCGCTCATGTCACTGCAGGGGCTTTCGATCACGCCGGCGGTCGGCGACGTGCTGATCTTCAATGGTGCCTTCTCGGGCGACAGCTATGTCGGTGGGGAAGCATGGACCATCCGTAAGCTCGATACGCTGGCGCCGGCCGGTGTGACGGTCATGTATGACGCTGTGGTGCGGAGGTAGGCAATGCTCAAGCGCCTCTCCCCCCGCGAACTGCTGCTCAACCTTGCCATTGAATGGGAGTCCACTCTTGCCCGCGAATGGCTAGACGCCATCCGGGCCATCACCTCGGCTGTCGTGCTCAAGGATCTGGTCGCGGAACTGGAGCGCGGCAATCTCGACCGGGCCATGGCGCTGCTCAACATCGATGCCGACCGGTTCGCTCGGTTCGAAGGCGCGATCGTGTCCGCCTACAATGCCGGCGGCCAGGCCGTGGTCGGCTCCATGCCGAAGCTGATCGATCCAGATGGCAACCGGGTTCATTTCTCGTGGGGCGTCCGCAACATGCCGGCCGAGCAGGCGATGAGGCAGCATGCCGCCTCGCTGGTGGATGATCTGGTGGGCGAGCAGCTTACCGTTGCCCGCTCTGTGCTGGTGGATGGCCTCTCACGTGGCCAAAACCCGCGCCAGACGGCTCTGGGGCTGGTGGGGCGCATCAACAGGCGCACCGGCTTCCGCGAGGGCGGGGTGCTGGGCCTAACGCCATCCAGCGTGCAGACGCTCGACAAGATCTATGGCGGCCTTCGCGCTGGCGATACGCAAGCCATGCGCGACTATCTGGGCTACCAGCTCAGGGACAAGCGCTTCGATGGCCATGTGCGCCGGGCGCTGGAGCAGGGCGGGTCAGTCCCCGCGGATGCCGTTGATCGGATCGTCACGGCCTATTCGAATCGGGCGCTGAAATACCGGGCAGACAATCTGGCGCTGACCGAAACGAATATCGCGCTGGCGAAAGCCAAGACCGACGCCTTCCAGCAGCAGATCGACGCTGGGAAGCTGGACGCTCAAGACCTGACCAAGACGTGGCAACGCACCGTCAGCCGGGCGCCGCGCGACGGCCATCTCGCCATGGTCGGGAAGACGATCCCGTTCGGGAAGCTATTCACGTTGCCCAGCGGGCACCAGTGCACCGGGCCCCACGATCCGAACCTGCCGGCGAGCGAGATCGTGAATTGCAAATGTTTGCTCGAGCTATCGGTGGATTTCACCGCGCAGGCATTGCGCAAGTACCGGGCGCGCGTCGGTGGATAGCTTCAGCGCCACCATCGGCTCGTGGTGCGAACGTGTCCCGGAAGCTATCGAGGCTGTTTTACGCGGCAGTGCCCAAGACCTGGTGAAAGAGATGCAAGCCGAGCTTAATCGGCTGGTCTATGAAGCGCCGCCGTCGCCGTCTGGCTATCAGCGAACCGGTTTCCTCCGGGCGTCTCTGGTGGCGTCGACATCTGCCATGCCGCAACTGATCCGGGACAATCCCGGCGCGCCGGTTAGCGCAGACGAGATGACCGGCATCATTCTTGTCATCAACGGCTGGGATGGCGGCGGCACCCTCTATCTGGGCTACACGGCTAAGTACGGCGCGCAGGTCCATTTCGGGGCCAATGGCACTGTGCCGAAGCCATGGGTCACGCTGGCCGCTCAGCGGTGGCCTGTGATCGTCAAGGAAGAGGCCGCCAAGGTCAAAGCAGCGTTCGGACTGTAGGAGGCCGCATGACCGTACCGAGCATCGAAACCAAGATATCCGAAGCCATCCGGGCCCGCGTTGCCGCCCTTCCAATGGCCAGCACATTCACCATTGTCTGGACCGATGGCCCGCTGCCCAAAAAGCCGGATGGGGAGCCTGAGACTTCATACACGCCCGATCCGCTCAAGCGTTACCTCCGGGTGACCTGGACGCCAAACGCCACACAGCGACAGTTCATTGGCAGCAACGACCCGCACCGGCGGCCTGGGGTGCTCCAGATCGACGTGTTCGGCACCGTATCGCAGGGTTCTGCCAGGGCCATTGAGGTTGCGGGGCAGGCGGCCCAGCACTTCGAGACTGACCTGTGGATGTCGTTTCAGGACGTCCGGGTGCGGGTGATGAAGGCGCCTTCCGTTGGCCCGGTCTTTGTCGGCACGCACCTGCAGGCCCCGGTGCTGATCGAGCTCGAAACCTACGCCTGACTACGCGTTTTCAATCATCGCGTCGGTGACCTCGCGGCCGGTATGGCGCGGAGTAATGAGGTCCGATAGATCGAACCCCTGCCGCCTTGCCTCGGCAAGATATTCCTCACGGGTCGCCTCAGAAAGATCGGGGCCCCGTGCCAACAGCCACAAGTTCTTGCGGTCAGGAGTGCCAACCAGAGCAACCCGATAGTCTGGATCGATTTTCAGCACCCAGTAATCGCCGCTGGTAAACGGTATCCAGCGGATGAATTCGGGGAGGAAGGTCACCTTTAGCCGGGAGTTTGCCTCATCCACCGGTGAGGCCTGCCCGAGCGCCTGGACCGGCTTTCCGTCCTCGTCAAAGCACCGATTGTCCACATGGACGGTTCCATCCTCGTTGAGCGAGTAAGTCGCGGTGATATTGGTCGCGGCTTCGTCCTCATACTTCAGGGGAAGGCGGCAGATTTCATACCAGCGGCCGAGGTAATGGCTCAGGTCGAGACTCGGGATGGCGGTCACGTCGGTCATGGATGGGTCTCCTGTTGAAGCAGGCCAAACGTTGGGCCGGATGGGCGGTTCCAGAAGACACCGCGGGGCGGAAGTACAAGGAGGCGTCAAAATGACGTGCAAAGAATGTCAGGAGCGGCGCGAAGCAGTGGTCGACGCAGTTCTCGAAGGGCGCATAGCGGCCGCCGCTGGCCATCTGGTGAAGGGCGCTGCTGAAATGGTCGGGCTCAAGCCCAAGACAGCGACCACCGAATACGAGGAACTGGCGGGGCAAGGCGAGGCGATCCAGATCGATGCTGGCGACCCGCCCATGCCGCCCGTCAAGAAACCCCGAGCGAAACGCTCGTAACGAATCCCGGCGCTGACCGGATTCAACCGGCCCCGTTCGCTGCGGGGCTTTTTCATGTCCAGGAGACAGAAATGCTACAAAAAATCGCTGGCAGCGCGCTTTATATCGGCAACGCTCCCATCGCCTATCAGACCGAATACGAGGCCACCGACTTCGCCGGTATCACCTGGACCCGTATACTGGGCTGGCAGACCTCGGGCGATCTCGGCGCTGAGCAGGCCATGGTCAGCCAGACCCTGATCGACAACAACACGACAGTGTATGCCAAGGGGACGATTTCGTTCCCGATCATGAGCAACCAGTTCGTGCCGAACCTGTCCGATCCGGGCCAAATGCTGTTCGCCGCGGCGCGACGGGCCTGCAAGCCCTATCCGTTCCGAGCCGTTTGGGGCGCCGATTGCGAGGAAACGGCCGCCGTCACCATCTCGAACGCCGAGCCCGCTGTGGTCGGCTGGGTTGCGCACGGCCTGCCCAATGGCACGCCCATCGTCTTCACCACGACCGGCACTCTGCCGACCGGCCTGACGGCAGGAACGACCTACTACGTGGTCGATGCTGCCGCCGATAGCTTCTCGGTCGCCGCTACTCCTGGAGGCTCGCCCATCGATACCTCCGGTGCTGGCACGGGCACGCATACCGCGACTGCCGTGCCGGTGGGCGAAACGGACCTGTTCGCCGGTTTCGCCCTATTCGGTGTGAAATCGGGCGGCGATTCCTCGGCCAATCGCCTCGCAACTTTCCCGATTCAGCCTATCGCCCCGGCACTGACGATCTAACCGAACAGCCTGCCTCAACCAGGCTGGCCGGGAGCGCGTTGGGGTTCGCGCGCTCCCGGCACCAGAGCCCATCTGAGCCCCGGAGAACATCATGGACATTCAATCGCTGCGCAAGGATTCAGCCCTCATCACGGAAGGGCAGTGGATCGACGCAATTCCGAACATGGGCGACCTGCGCCTGCGCGTCCGCGGCGCTTCCTCGCCACGCGTCGTCGCCGTCCGTGCCCGCAAGCAGCGTGCGGTCCCGCGAAATGAGCGCCTGCGCGATGGAAGCTTGACCGTCGAGACCACCATCCAGATCGAAACCGAAGTGCTGCACGAGGCCGTGCTGCTCGATTGGGATGGCCTGACCGATGGCGGCAAGCCGGTGAAGTACGATCCGGCTCTGGCGCATGAATGGCTTACCAATCCCGACTTCCGCGACTTCGCCGACGCCGTGGTCTGGGCCTCCCAGGTCGCAGACCGCGGCATTGCCGATCAGAAGGACGCGACGGAAAAAAACTAATCGAGGCGCTGCTGTGGCATCTGGATAACCAGAACGCAGCAGCGCGACGTGATGAGCTGGCGGAGAAGGGCTGGCAGATACCCGACCATCTCTATCCGCCCGAAATGCTGCCCGGCACCGAACCGTGGTTAGCTGATTTCTTCGAGATCGGCACTGATCGGCCGGCCGGGATGAATGGACCTGGTCCGATCCCTTCATCCTCGATAGCCCGGCATGTTCGGGACTGGCCAGAGGACGAGGCAGACGTGTTCCGCCAGGTTATCCGGGCCATGGACCGAGCCTATCTAAGCATCCTTCGGCCAGACGGCGATGCACCAGACACCGGCAATTCAGCAAGAGACGCCTTCAGGGCGGCGATGAGGTAGCGCATGACTGAACTTGCTAGTCTCGGCCTATCTATCCGTTCGGACGGCGTTGTTGTCGCCACGGATAGGCTGAACAAATTTTCTGGTGCAGGCGAGCGTGCCGAAGGTGTCGCGGGCAGTTTGGTCAAAGCTGCTACCAGGGTCGGTGTCGCACTGGCTGGTGCGTTCAGCATCGCTGCACTGGGGGGTTATGCTGATGAATGGAGCGACCTTCAATCCCAAGTTGGCGCGGCCATCAAGGATATGGATGCGGCGGGAGGGCTTATGGCTCGCCTTGGCCAGATGGCGCGGGATTCGTATTCGCCGCTCGAAAAGACCGTGACGACCTATGCGCGAAACGCGGCGGTCCTGCGGGACCTCGGTAAGAATGCGGATCAGGCTGCCGATTTCAGCGAGGCGCTGAACCACGCTCTTGTGACAACCGCAACGAAGGGCCAAGACGCAGACGTGGTGCTCAACGCCCTGTCGCGCTCCATTTCGACTGGCAAACTACGGGCGATGGAATACGAGACGATCATGTCTCGAAGCCCTCGTGTGCTGGAAGCTGTAGCGGAGGCAATGGGGACCACCGTAACCGGCCTTCGCCAGTTGGCGGTCGATGGCAAAGTGACTGGCGACGTGATCGTTGACGGGTTGATCGGGTCGCTCGAAGACTTGCGCAAAGAGGCCGGCGAGATGCCCGCTACGCTGGCTGACGCAGGAACAATCTGGCGCAACACTATTATGGAAATTGTTGGCCGCATGGACCAGGCTGCCAACTCATCCGGCTCATTGGCTGAAAAGCTGATCGAGATGGCTGACGCGGTTCGGGCTGGCGCTGATGGCTTTATACAGTTCGCCGTTGTGGTGTCCGAAAACTTTGAGCGAATGGTCTACTGGGGCAGCGCATACATCACAATGATGGGCGTGAACTATGTCGCGTCGGTCGGTCTCGCAACAGTTGCCACCGCGGCCATGTCGGCGGCGCTCGCTGGCCTCCGTCTTGCTATCGCTGGCACCGGGATCGGTGTTCTCGCCATCATCCTTGGCGATGTAGCGCTGAAGCTCTGGGACTCGGCAACTGCAACTGACGGCCTCGCAGATAGCATTGATAATGTTGGCGGCAAGGCAAATGGCTTCTTCACGTTCATGTGGAACGGTGCAGAGGCTCTTGCCGTGACGTTCGACTGGCTCACCACCGGCATTGCGGCCGGGTTCATGGGAGCCTTTGCGACGATCTATGAGAACTACGCCAACCTGATCAACGGCATCCGTGCCGGTTTCCGCGCCATCGGCATTGCTGACATGATCGGTATGTCAGAAGGCGGGGATATGGACCCGAAATGGGCCACCGGCGTCCACAACTCTCTTACGCAGGACGCCGCCTCAGCCGGACGCCTGGCCGCAGAGAAGTGGGCTGTCGCCTTCGGGAAGCAACTGGACATGGATACGGGCTCATTCCCGACCATGGACGAGATGAAACGCATCTTCGAGATTGGCGGCGACGCAGGGTCAGGGATGGGATCGGGGACATCGACCAGCCTCAGCAAGGAGGCCCAGAAGCAGGCTGACGCCTACGCCAAGCTGGTTCGCGGTGCCCACGAATTCATCGCCGCTCAGACCCTTGAGCAACAGGCCCTCGGCATGACCGCCGAAGCTGCGGCCCGCATGCGCTATGAGCAAGACCTGCTCAACAAGGCCGCGAACGACAATATCAAGCTCACGCCAGCAATGCGCAGCGAGTTGGCGATGCTGGCCGAGCAAATGGCCGCCACCGAAGCGCAAACCAAGATGCTGACCCAGGCCGCCAACGACAATGCGGCCCTGTGGGGTTCGGTGCAGGATGGCGTTTCCGGCGTTCTCAAAACCTGGGCGAGGGGAGGCGATATCCTGGACACCATCAGCGACAAGTTGCTGGGCATCGGTGACATGCTGATCGATATGGCTGTGCGCAATCTGTTCCAGAACGCTTTTGGCGGCGGGATGGGCGGAGGCGGCTTCAACCTCATGGGGCTGTTCGGGGTCCCATCCTTCGATGGTGGCGGATGGACGGGCGATGGCGCTCGATCCGGCGGCATGGACGGCAAGGGCGGTTATCTCGCCATGGTCCACCCGAAGGAGCGTATTGTTGACACCACGCGCTCCGGCGGACAGTCCGATGGTGGCCGCACCGTCCTTGAGGTCCGCCTGTCTCCCGAACTGCTCGCTCAGTTGCTCCAAGAAGCTGCTGGTCAATCTGTCCAGATCACACGCGGAATGGTGGAGCCGGTCTCAAAGGCGGTCGATCAGATGGCCCAGCAGCAGCGGTACGGCTGATGGACCGGAAAATCATCGAGCTCGATACGCGCCACTTCTGGGCCACGTCCTTTGACTGGCAGATTGATTGGCGCGGCAATGCTGGTCAGTCCGGCGTCACCGGTGCTGGCCAGGTGGTGTTCGGCAATCAGCCGCGATGGGTCGGCAAACCTGACTTCGGCACGTTTCGCAAGGATAAGATCAGATCATGGCGGGGCGTAATCGCTCAGGCTCGGGGGCGCTACAATGTGTTCAGGGTCAAGATGTTTGACCCCTTGCGTCCAACTTGGGGGGACATTGGCTCGCCATATAACGGGCACCCCATTCCTCACAGCGATGGATCGTTCTTCTCGGATGGATCCGGCTATGGCCAAGGTATGTGCGCGCCGATCCTCGATGTTGCTCCCGCCGGCTCGACTTCGATCCGCATCAATGCCGACTATCTCGGAAATTTCATCAGCACCGGCCACATTTTCTCGATCAATGACTGGCCATATCAGGCAGTTGGTATCGAAGGACGCGGGGAGAATGCAGTGCTCCACTTCGAAACGCCACTGCGCCGGGCCGTGACGCCAGACGACGAAATCAACCTGAACGCCACCTGTCTCGCCGCCCTTGAGGGAGATTTGGAAGGCTCGGCGCGCATCGAGCCGTCGATTGTCTCCCGCATGAAGCTGTCGCTTGTGGAATGGATCGGGCCGGGTCGCGAATGAACATTCCAGAGGAAATTGCACAGCGCCTCAGCGACGAAGCTGTTGGGGCGGCGCTCTTGCTTGAACTCGATACGGCTGAGGGTTTCATTCGGCTCTACCCAGGAGAGAACGGCGTGTTCAAGGACGCCAACGGCACCGAGTGGATCGGCTGTTCGCTGCTGCGCATGGGCGACATCAAAGTGTCGAGCAACGGCACGGCGCCCACATGGGAAGCATCTCTGTCCTATGTCTATGACCCGAGCCGCGACGACATTCTTTCCGCTATCCGGCAGTATGGCGTAGCGGCGATCGATGGCCGGAAGTGTCGCCTCTACTTTCAGTATTTCGGCCAGCTCGAAGAGATTTTTGCCCCTATCTGGCAACCCATCAAGTTCCGCACCAATACCATGCGGCGGCTGATCTACAATTTCACTGGGCCGCAGGAGCGATCCGTGACCCTCGTTTGCGAAGGTCCATTTCCGCTGCGGTCCAAGCCCATCAATGGCCGCTACACGACAGCGGATCAGCAGCGCCGCTTCCCGGGCGACATGGGGCTCGAATTTGCCCCTGTCCATGGGTTCGATGACCAGCCGCTTTTCGGAGCCTGATATGAAGCGCCCATTGCCTCACGATCAGTTCGTCATTCGCCTGTGTTTCGCAGGTCTCGTTGTGGCCGTGGCGGCGCAATGGGTTGGCCTTGTCTGATCTGGTCACCCAGCACCTTCGCCGGTGGGCGACGACAGATTTTATCTGGGGCGAGACGGATTGCCTGATGGTGCTGGCTGACTACGTGCTGGATCGGCTCGGCGTTGACGGTGCGGCGCATCTGCGGGGGCGGTATCGTGATCGAGAAAGCTGCGTGGCGCTGACTGGGTTGGATAAGGGCCATGAGCCGGTTGTGGCGGCGTGCTGCGAGATTGCCGGGCTCGCGCGAACCATTGCGCCCATCCGCGGCGATATCGGCGTCTTGCGTCTCCGCAAGCTCGAGTTCGGCGGCCTGTGCCTCGGTGATCGCTGGGCTGCAAAAACACTCGACGGGCTGATGATGTTTGATCGGCCCGAAATTGTCGCTGCCTGGGCGGTGAGGGGATAGCATCCATGCTTTTGCGAGCCTTCCGGGCCGTCCTTTTGGGCGGGACGATGCTTTTTGCCTTGCCGACAGCGGCGCACGCCGATCCCGTATCGGTCGCGATCCTTGGTTGGATGGGTTACGGCGGCGCTGCCGGCCTGCTGGCGCCAACGGCTGTACTGACCAGTCTGATCGGCAATGCGGTCATGGCTGCGTTGCCGGGTTTCTTGCTCAATCTGGCCATCGGCGTCGGCGTCACGATGTTGGCCAATGCCCTGCGGCCCCAGCAGAACAGCCAGGCGCAGGATCCGGGCTCCCGCATCGTCAATCTGCGGCAGTCAATTCAGGATCGATCGAGGTCTTATGGCCGCGTCCGAACCGGCGGCCCGGTGGCCTTCTGGAAGCTGAAAAACGGCAGGCGATACGTTGCCGTTCTCTACAACACCGGTGAAATCGACGCCGTCGAAAGCGTCTATCTCGATGAAACTGAGGTGACGCTGAACGGCGACGGCTATGTGACGCAGAGCCGGTTCACTTCGGACGGATCATCCATGGTCCGCATTAGCCATTTCTTGGGAACGCCCGGGCAGACATCCCACCCCTGGTTGGCGGCGGCATTCCCAGAGTGGACATCCAATCACCGGCTCCAAGGCATCGCTGGCTCGGTTATGGTTTGCCGCAATCCCAAGCCCGAGGATTTCGCCAAGGTCTATTCTTCCGGCCGTGAGCCGACCGTCTCGTCGGTCTATCGCGCATCCAAGGTGCTCGATCCGCGCGACAACGTTCGCCGCTGGACCACGAACGCTGCCCTCGTCATCGCGGACTGGATCACCAGTTCGGACGGACTTGGACAGGAGGTCGACTGGGATGAAGTCGCCTACGAGGCCGATGTCGCTGATGTTCTCATGCGGACGCGCGGCGGCGACTGGATCCCGCGCTGGCAGTTGTGCGGAACCTACTTCTTCAGCCAGACCCGGGAGGAAGTTCGCAAGCAACTGGCCATGGCCTGCGATGCCTGGTTCTACGACCGTCCGGACGGAAAGGTTGGATTCAAGCTCGGCCGCTGGATGGAGCCGCAAGTCACCATCCGGGCCCATCACATCAATTCGATCAAGTTGGGTGAGGGACAGGACGGAGAGACGCAACAGAACGCGCTGTCCGTCGAATATGTCGAGGCGGCCGCTGGCTATCGGCAATTCCCCTCTGCTGCGGTCACGATCAACGATGGGAACGCCTACAATCAAGCCTCTGTGGCCGCGCACTGGATTCCTAACCACACACAGGCTTGTGCGGTCGGGAAACGCACCTTGCGCGCGATGCGGTCGCCACTGGATATCACGCTCAACCTGAAGCTCTACGGCCTATTGCTGATGCCGGCTGATGGCGACGACAGCCGCACATTCGCGGTGGATTGTCCCGAGTTCGATATTGTCGGTACTTATGAGCTGGCCGATTTCCAATTGGCGCCGGATGGCATGTCCGTTACCGTGACGGGGAAGCTGACCCAGCAGGCGGATTGGCTATTCGACGGGCTCTATGACGAACCCGAGCCGTCCGCGATCTCGGATGTCACCGTCACCGACGACATTACCGACCCAACCGGAGTAACGCTTTCGTCGCCAGATGCTGGCGCGCTCTATGTGGCATTTAACCCGCCGTCCCGGGCGAGTCTGCTGAAACGCATCCGCTATCGCAGGGTAGGGGCGACTGATTGGAGCGAGCTAGGCGTTCCTGCCTCTCAGGACTTTCTCTGGATCAACGGCCTGCCCCCTGGTGATGCCTACGAAGCTCAGGTGCAGTTCAGGACGGCGACGGCTAACGCCAGCAATTGGGTCGCGTCTAACCCGGCCAGCGTCGTCATATCGGCAACATCCACACCGCCGGGGCCGGTAACCGGAGCAACGGCATCTGGCGGGGCGGGGGAGGCGACCTTTGATTGGTTCGCGCCAAACAGTCCGAACTACGTCGGGGCACTTATCTACATCAACACCGTCAACACGTTCCCCGGCGGCGTGCCTGCGGCGACCGAGTATGGCCTGCCAAATGCGCCGGATAGCCGGGTCGTAACGGGCCTGTCTGCCGGAGCAAAGTTCGGCTGGATTGTCGCAATCAACGCATCCGGCGATGGGGCTGCGCCCGTCGCAACAGGCGGCTTCACAGTCACCTAACCACCAACAAATCACCCATTATCCAGCCCGCCACTGAGCGGGCTTTTTCGTTTTGAGGCGAACAATGGCTCCAAATCAGACAATCGATGACGTCTACCGTGACAACGCGATCAAGAACGATCCGCATAGCGGTGCGCATGAGCCGGACAAGCCCGAAATCCGCGCTCTGCTCAAGCAAATTCAGAACAGTGGTGGGCAGGCCGTCACGCGCAACACTCTGGCGGCGCTTAATGGCGTGACCCCGCCGACCGAGCTTTATGGCGGCGTGGTCCTTTCTGACCCCAACCCCGCCAACAACGGCTATTATAGCCGCGATGGTGGTGCCTGGGTAAAGGGCAGGGGTTTTCCTGACACCTTTGCCCGAGTGGCGCTGTCCGGAAGCGGCACGGCGCAGGCCGGCGCGGTCGAGTCTGGCGTTAATCCCGCAGACGCGCAGGTATTCTTTGCCATTGTCACCACGCCAAATACGGGCCCGATGACCCTTGCGGTAGGCGGCGAGGCACCGCGACCCGTTCTGAACCTGGCAGGCAATCCGCTATCTGCTGGAGAATGGGCAGCTGTCGTCCTGTTCGTCCGTGATGGTGAGAACTATCGCATGGTCATTGCTGCTGGGGCGGAGGCTGCCGCCGCACAGAGCGCCAGCGATGCGAACGCGGCGCGTGAGGCAGTTCTGTCGAAGGTGCTTGGCTCATTCTCAAGTGACGCCACTGCGACGGCTGCGGCCGGCGGAGATCCTGCCATGGGCACTATCTACTACAACAGCGTAGACGGTCAGCTGCGAGCATGGAACGGGTCGACCTGGCAGGATTGGGATACGTCGCTGGCGAATGGCGCGGTGTCGGCACCGAAGCTGACCAGTGACGGGCCTGGTCTGCTCGACATCAAGGAAAAGATTGGCGCTGTCCCGGCCGAGAACTACGTCAGCAATGCGATTTGGACGCCGCCGTCTCAAACCGCCGCGTCGGCGTACATCGATACCGCGACTGCAGGCTACAATGAGTTCCTCGCCCTCTGGGAAGGCATTCGCACGGCCAATCCCGGCTGGGTCTCACGGGCTTCCATGGGCAAGGACGCCTCGGGCGCCTACGACATCTGGAAGTACACGTTTCAGCCGGAAGGCGGTTATGACCGAACCGTTGTCGTCGGCTGCAACATCCATGGCGGCGAGATCATGTCGCAGCTCGCGCCCTACCTGTTCTTCAAACAACTGGAAAATCGTTGGCGGGAGGACTCGTTTCTTGGGTTCGCCCGTCAGCGGGTGCGCTGGATCGTGGTCCCCATGGTCAATCCTTGGGGTGTAAGCCAGTCGCCGCGATTGCGCCAGAACAGTAATGGCGTCGACCTAAACCGAAATTTTGACTACCGGTGGTTCAGTTTTGGAGGCGGCGGCACCAACCCGTTCGACTACGACTACAGGGGCACGTCAGCTGCTTCCGAGCCAGAAACGCAGTATTATCAAGAACTTGCATCCACCTATCCCACGGCAACAGCGATTGTGGACATGCATAGTTATGCCTCTCCATCAGGAGCGGACAAATACATCGTCTACGGCCCGGACTTCCCTCTTCGCAATGCCCGCCAAGACGTTGTAAAGTTGATTAGTGAGCTTATACAGCCGAATGAAACTTTCAAGTTCGGATCAAACGGACTGCCTAGTGCATTCAATTATTTTGCGGATCGCGGTTTCAATTCCTCGAATCCTGAATGGGCATTCCTCGACGGGCCTCAGTTTGGCCCTACGGACATGACCGAGGCGCTACGTTGGTACGGAAATTTTCTGCTTATGTACGCAACTGGAAGGAGTGCAAAACAAGTATCGGCAGGGGCCCCGTTCATCCGAAGGTACAGAAGCAACGCCAATATTCCTGTCGGCATAAACACGTCCCCCCAGTCGGTGTTGCCGTTAGATGTTTTCACAATCGATGGCTTCGGGGTGCTGGAAATGCATGGCGCTGCAACTCTTATCTTTGGCGCCACTGCCGGAAGAGTAGTGTTGAAGAACACGTTTGGCCAAGACGCCCTGTGGCGGGGAGCCTTCCTGGCCAGCAATGGAGAAGCTGTAACCGATTTCGTCGCCAGCGGCGGGGTGGATGAGCGCGTCACGGTTCCATTTTACTCTGCCATCCCTGTCGGGCCGCACGCCCCAATCCGCTTTCAACCAGCAATGTATTGTGTAGCAGGGGCTGCCTCGCTGGCACGGTTCGACGCCTATCTTAAGTTCACGCCTAGCGATGGCGTCTCCTTTCGAGCCTTCTCTTCTTCGAGTGCAGCATCGATTTGGGGCGAGATATGGAAGTGATGCTCATATTTCATGCAGACGAAGAATAGTTGCGAGTTGCTCTAAAGCGCGAGCTGGCAAGTTCGTTCTGAAGTGCCCGTCGTCGCGGTAGATGAACTCTTCCGCTAACCAGAAGCGGCAGTACTCTTCGGAGCACAGCCGCTTCCCGAGCGGCTCCATTCTAATGAGGTCAGAAGCCCTGGTCACAGTCTCTATCGCATCATAGGCCGCCCCGTTCCTCGCCAGAAACGCCGATGTGGGTATTCCCGTCAGATCAGATGGACACGGTGCTCGCAAGATCGGTTGCATGCGAGCTACGGCACAGTCTACCGGGGATTGTCGGTTAGGCCATAAAGGCAAGTCACCCAAGACTACTATTTCCAATGGACGCTCGATGTCGCTCTGCAAGTCGAGAAGGCCCTGCTGCAGCAACTCTGCACCCAGTTGGACAGTTCGGTCGCTGCCTTGTTGTCCGGCTGGGTATAGGTCTGGAAGACGCGATGTCCAAGCCGAGCTGAGCACAAGCTTATCCACCTTGGCGTTGGAGCGCAGGAAACGGACCATCTCATCGCGGGTTGCGCTGCACCCCTCGTTATAGGCGGGGTCAGAGGGGAAATGGCGCATTATGCGCTGTCCTACGATGGCAGGGCACTCGTGATAAATGAGGATCGAAACGCCGCTCGGAGCTGCGTAGTCGAGTAGTTGGGCCAGATGCAAGGAGTAGCTGTCACCCCAAACTATCCATCGCTCATCGGCCAATTCCCAATCTACTCCGAGCACGCAGCGCTCTCGGCTCAACCCTTCTGGCTTGGCCGTATAAGGGCAACGATACCGCCATGTATCCTCGCCGGCGGTTAGGGCTGCGGCGGATGGGTTCAGCCTACTAGCTGCGCCGCCCGTGGATAGTAAAGTTACGCTGGCAACGGCAACCAGAGAGGTTGCCGCAATAACGCTCCCAAAGGCAAATGCTCTGTTTATCTGGCGCGAACGGAATGGCCGCTCAACAAACCACCAGCTTAACGTGGCTAGGAGAGCCGAGACAATAGCAAGTGCAAAGGCCGCTCGCAGTGTCGGGGGTGCGCCATTGTTCCAGTGACGAAAAAGCACCAGCACCGGCCAGTGCCATAGGTAAAGACTGTAGCTGATCAGACCAATGCCCACGACCGGCCTGAGCGAAAGAACGCGACCGATCAGTGTTGGCGATGCGGAAGGCCAGATCAGCAGGGCGCTACCAACGCAGGCATACACGGCGTTGAGCCCAGGGAACGGATCAGCCGCGCTGATGGCCAGGAGGCTATAGGCAATAAGGAGAGACCCAATGACCCGCGCTGCCTCAGAAAGGGCGCGATGAGTAATCGTCGGGGCAAAGGCTAACAGGGCGCCAACGCCCAACTCCCATGCGCGCGGGTGAGGCAGGTAGAAAGCGGCGGTAGGGTCAGAAGCGGTTTGGACAGCGGCATAGATGAAGCCGGAAATGACCAGAAATCCTGTGGCAAAGGCTGTGACCTTCCATGACTTCGTAAGGCCGAAAAGCGCCAGTAAGGCCATCGGCCAAACGACATAAAACTGCTCTTCGACACCCAGCGACCATGTGTGTAGAAGCGGCTGCAGATCGGCGGCTTGGTCGAAGTATCCAGTGTTCCAGAAGAAGAACAGGTTTCCGAGCCCGAATGCAGCGTACGCGGCGCTCTCGCCCAGATCAGCATAATCGCCGGGCATGAGCAAGAACCAGCCGGCCACCATCGTTGTAACAAGGACGACCAGCAGCGCAGGGAAAATGCGGCGGATGCGCCGATCATAGAAGCCCAGCAGCGAGAATTCGCCCGCTTCGATCTCACGGCGCAGGATTCCGGTGATCAAGTAGCCCGAAATGACGAAGAACACATCGACTCCGGTGAAGCCGCCTGGGAGCCAAGTTGCCCCGTAATGGTAAAGCAGAACCCCCAGAACTGCGACAGCGCGCAGCCCATCGATATCGGCACGATAGGTAGATGTCGGTTCCACAAGACCCCCAAGCAGAAGTGGAAAACCTAAGCCACATGCAGCGCAGCAAGTAAACCCGTCAGGCGCGAGGCCATTCACTTAGGTAGGCTTTTCTTTGCCGGTCCTTATCAACAGAAAGTCCGTATGGCCTAAAACAACTTCGTTCACTCGATGGGCGAGCTGCTAAACCTTCGACCTTCGCCACCCCGCCGCCCTGGCTTCTTCCTCTGAACAAAACCAACGCTCTCCATGCGAAGGGCTGATCTTGGTCGCGTTGTAATAGCGCTGCCCCGGCACATGGTAGATGCGCTCGCCTCGGGTGCTCACATTGCCCTTGATGTTGCACTCTTTAGCCGCCGTTGACGAAAACACGGTCCCCCCAAAAGAAACGGCAAGGACAGTGAAGACTAAAACCAGATTGCGCATATCAGTTACCCCCGCGTGATTTGCACACAGATAATCTCGTTTCGCAATGCTGGCACGGCTTTTTGGGGGCTGTTCCTACCGTTCTACAGCTTTGCTGTAGAGCCTGACCATGTTCGTTGGTCCTGACATTTGCTGCCAATAGACCCGGGCAACGAGGTCGCGCTTGTTGCCGCTCCTGAATACGTCAATGCCAAGCACCTGCCGCGCGGCATCCTCAGGCGATGTGGCGTTCTGAACTTCGACCGCCGCACCGATCACGTCCGTTCTGAGATCAATGACCTGAAACACAACAGCCACGATGAGCCTCCAATGGCGCTGTCATCCTGTCGGCTTCACCAGAGCATATCCGTCCTCGGCAATATCCGCCTCGATCTCCGCCGCCCTGGCGCCCAGCAGTTTGTCGTCGGGCGAGGTCACGGCAAAATGTCGCCATTCGAGGCCTTGTAGATGCCTGGGGATCGCGGCCAGCGGCCCGTAGGGCAGCACAAGCAGGGTCGGTGCGTGTTCGGCATTGCCCTTGGAAATGAAGACGTTCACCTGCATCCAACCCTCCCTGTGCTTAGGCATTGAGCCACGACAGGACGGGGTAAGCAATCATTCTTGGTTGAAAGCCGTATAGTCGGGGCGCCGTACGGCCTCACTCGGCCGGCTCGATGCTGACGACAGCTCGCTCAAGAACAGAAATCAACGTCGTCTGGCCAGAATACACGGAGCCGCGACGCTTCACGATCACGAAGCCATCAGTGCATAGCTCTTCGGAGATTTTCTCAATGCCTCGCGGATCATCGGCAATAAACGATTGGCCCGTTCGAAGGGTGATTTTGTAGCTAGCCATACAGTTTTCCTAATTTGGACGAACCGTGGTCCCCGCCTCTAAAGGAAGGGCTAAATTGCGACCCAGAGAATACAGAAAAGGCCCCGGCTAAATGCCGAGGCCCCGTCGCTTCTGCATGGGAGTGCGCCCTTAGAAGCGGAAATTCACCCCGGCCTTAACCTGGTGGTGATGCAGGCTTTGATCGAGATCGATGCCCAGCCCCGGATCGCTGTAAATCGTTTGGGTGCCCAGATTGACGTAGGCGTACTCGGTCTGGAATGAAATGCTTTCGGTCACTCGGTATTCGAGACCTGCACCCACTGTGTAACCCCAATGGTTAGGGTTGAGAAGGCCGGTCGCAGCGGTCGGAACACCGCCGATGCTGATGCTCGCATTTTGTTCGGTGCCAGCATAAGCGACACCACCATGTGCGTAGATAAGAACGTCTTCAGTTGGCAGGAAGCCGGCGCGCGCCCGAAGGGTGCCGATGTGGGTGAGGCGCGAAGATACGGTGCCGTCGATCGATGGAGCGGCGCCTGGCACCGAGAAATTCACCTCGGATCCGATGTTGGTCAGCGCGATATCAGCGACCGCGCCAAGGACGAAATTGTCCCACTGGTAGTCTGCACCAATTTGAACTCCGCCCAGCATGCCCCCGCCAGTGAACCCGATATCCAGGACGCCGGTGCCTCCTGACAGAATGCCTAAATCGAGATTAGAACTTGCCACGCCGCCGAAAATACCAGCGTACAAACCGGTCCAATTTGAAGCGGGAATATAGTTGGCCGGTGCTGGCTGATTGATGACGCCAAAGTCAGCCGCAAACGCGGCGGTGCTCAGTAGGGTGGATGCCGTTACGGCAATAAATACCTTTTTCATGCTCTCTGCTCCTCCAGTGGAAATGCAAGTATGTGGGGAATACTTGCAGAGTCCAGAACTTAGCGAGTTATGAAGTCAAATAGACATGATTCAGTGTCATTTTCGCCACTTGTACAGAGGCGTAGCGGCGAAAGGGCAGGCGTGTCAATCAAAGTTAATTCGAAGACTCGCCTTTGCTTGAGGCGACTACCAGCGAGCCAAGTAGGCCGCCCAAAAACGACGGAATGCTAACAAATAGAATAACATAAGGTCCGCCCTGGGCGATGCCGTGGACTCCAAGATATAGGCTCCGCCTCTGAGAGGAGCGCCTTTTTCGAGCTTGGAAGGCTTGCCACGCTCTTTTCATCAGCCTTCTCTGCCCTCCGTGAGAGGGCCTGCGTAATACCCAACATCACAGGAGGCCGGCATGGCCAAAAACAACTTCCAGCTCGCGCTGGAGGCAACGCTTGTCCATGAGGGCGGCTGGTCCGATCATCCTTCCGACCCCGGCGGCGCCACCATGAAGGGCGTGACGCTTGCAACCTATCGCCGTTACAGGCCGGGCGCGACCAAGGAGCAGCTCCGCGCCATCACTGATGCCGATCTGCACCGCATCTACCGGGATGGCTATTGGGACGCGGTGCGCGGCGATGATCTGCCGGCCGGCCTCGACCTGGCATTGTTCGACTTTGCCGTGAACAGCGGGCCGGGTAGGGCGGTCATTACCCTGCAAACCATCCTCGGGGTGGCCGCGGACGGCAAGGTCGGTCCGATCACGCTGGCGGCCATCGCAAAGCATCCGGCCTCACTGCTTATCAACGAGTTGTGCTCCCACCGGCTGGCCTTCCTCGAGCGCCTATCCAACTGGCCCACCTTCGGAAAGGGTTGGTCGCGCCGTGTCGCTGCGGTGCGCGCCGAAGCTCTGTCGATGACCCAATCCCCTCCGCGCGAGGCTGTGCCGCCGGCCAAGCCCATCGACTCGCTGCCGCCTGAACGGGGCAGAACGCCCGCCTTTGTCATCGCAGCAATCGTTCTGGCCGCTCTCGTAGCGGCCTTTTTCATCACCCAAGTGAGGTTCTGATCATGTTCCAAAACGTCATCGTTGGCTGGTTTGCTCGCCGCGCTCTCGAACTCGGCGGCCTGTTCGGCACGCTTTACACCTTCTACCTGGCACTGCCTCCAGGCACTCAGGACGCCATCAACCGCATTATGACGGGCAACTGGCAGTCGGTAACGCTCGGAGCGCTGGCGCCTATCGCTGCGGCGTTGTGGGGCTATGCCTGGTCTTTCCGGTCCACGATCCGCCCGCAGGTGGTGATCGACGGCAATCAGGTGGCCATGCCGCGCATTCCCGATGCCACCCGCACGCTGGTGGAAGAAAGCGCCCGCACCGCCGCACATCAGCCCCGCACGCTATGGGAACGGTTAACCGGCAAATAACACCGGGCGGCTCCGGCCGCCCCAATTCCCTCTTAGGCCAAGGCTCGGCTATGACCGCACCAAAATTCGACCTCACCATCAATCTCGGCCATGTCCTCACCTTCGGAGGTTTGATCGTGACGATGACTATAGGCTGGGCGACATTCGATGGCCGTCTTCGCGCGGTTGAGAAAACGCTGGAAACGGCCACAAATACGCTGATCGAGCAGGTCCGCCAGGGCGGCGAATTACGTGCTCTTACCCAGCGGTTGGACCGGGTGGAGCGGATTGTGGATAACCGGCCTTAGAGCATTGTTCTTCGGAGGAACAGCAAGCGAGTTTCGCAGCCAGCAAGACGCTTATCGCGGCGTGTTCTGCCATATGCCTGCCTTGCCGTTGGCGAAGCCGAAGTCGAATAGCCGCTCCAGCCACACCTTGTCGCCCAGAATACTCTCGCTCTGCGGGAAAGCGCCAGGGATGGCCGATAGACGGAATGCGATATTGTTGCGTGCGGCGGTATTGGCCAATTGCTCGAGATTGGCTCGGCCGAGATATTTCAACAGCGTCGGTACAGCGCGCTCGAGAAGATCCAGACTTGCCAGCCTGGTGACGGTGGCTGGGGTAGGGTCAACCACGCCGTTGAACAGCACATAGAGCTTTTTAGTGCTGCCGCCGCCCTTGTAACCGCCGGGCATCAGAAGGACCTGCTGGGTTACGCCGCCGTCAACATGCAACTCATCGATGCGTTGGCCTTGGGCTTCTGCTTCCAGCAATACCGGGGGAAACACACCTGGAACCGCGGTCGAGGCCAGGATGATGCGATGCACCAGTTCAAGCTTGTTGGGAATGTTGCTGACCGCGATGGCGCCGATATCCCATACCACCGGCCGTTGCGCGTCGAGGTTCGTGGTGCCGACATAGAGCCGCCTTCCCTGCCGATGGCCGGCCGCCACTTCATCTAGTACCCGCTCATCGACTAACTGCCTTATGGCGTCGAGAATGACCGTGTTTTTCAACACCGATGGTGCCCCGAACAGGGCCGAAAGGAAATCGACCCGCATGTTGGTCTGCTGGGTAAGGCTCGAAAATGCAGCTTGCAGGCGCCCGTCATAGTGGGGGCCGATAAAGGCTAGAGGGGCCATCATGGCGCCCACGCTGATGCCGGTGACGACTTCAAATTCGGGGCGGTCGCCTCTGGCCGTCCAGCCGACCAGAAAACCAGCGCCGTAGGCGCCATTGATGCCGCCGCCCGACAGGGTCAGGTAGTCAACGATACCGTCATCGCCTGGCTTTATGCGGGAATGGATGGCGACGAATTCGGGATCGTCTCCCCAGTGGCGGATGGTTTGGTTTCCCGCGATGACGGTACTGGCCACCAATTCTGGCGCCAGCGCCTTACGCGGCGACATGGTTCCCGCACACGCTGCCAGCAGCAGCGTAGCCCCAATAATCGCACACGTACGGACCAGCAAACGCACCTGCATCGTTTCACCTCTCTAAGAGTCAGCGCCAACCTAATGCAACGTTTGCTAAAATGCTGCTCTTTAGATGGATGAGTTGGCCAATTGGTTGATCTTGTGCAAATGCACGCCACGGTCGGCTTGGGTGCGGCTATCCTGGTGCCGCCTTTCTCGTTGGCTTTGGTGAGCACAAGCATTGCAACTGGCGAGATAGCGGGAAGGGGCAAGGAGACGTCCAGGCCCGAATGACTGTGCGGGGAACGGCGCTATTCGCACCACCATTCATGGCCGTCCGGCCAGCGGCGGGCCAGTCCCTCCTCGATGAGGATATCTCCCACGTCCCGACCGCCGATGCGGATCGTTGCCAGGACGCGACCATAACGGTCTTGCCCCGAGGTTTGGACCGTGAAGGAATTGGCGTTGAGCAGATCGAGCAGCCTGGCACTAGCGCGGTGTGCCAGCGCCACCTCGGCCTGGCCGCCGCAAATATCATTGTAGGGCTCAGGCGTATCGTAGCTTTGCAGCCGCAGGTTCTGGCCATCGAGCCAGATAGTGTCCCCGTCAACAATGCAGGTATGGCGGTTTCTGCCGCACATGCTGAAATGAACGCGCCGCTCCGCTACGGCTGGCGCTGCATGCGCGGCTTGGACGATCTGCCCGCCGCCGGGCAGGTAAGTGTCAGCAGCAACCCAGCCCAAGGTGCAGACGGCGAGAAGCGCGGCCACACCGAGGGCAGGGGTGATCAAATCGCGGTTCCCGGTTCTCATGGCGAGAAGATGCCCGGCACGGCTTTAGAAATCCTTTCGTAGCAGCGATGCATTTGTGATTGGGGATCGATCTTGTTCTCAATTTGTTCACGGTATAGGAGTCGGGCCATTTGAGGAGTATGGCGACGAAATGCAGGTGCCAGCACGCCTGAAGTGGCGCAGGGACGGAAGAGGGTTTAAGGCCTATCCAATGGGTGCGCACTGCACTGATCGGTACGCGCAGATCGAACTGACCGGAACGCATGGCGTCGGCGACAAAACCGGCATTCCCTGGTGGCGATGGTACGTGGTGTGGCCGGGATGGTTCAAAAAAGAGGGTAGCACCAACAGCAAGCAGGACTCCGCCGACGCGGCCACTAAAGCCTGGTGGGAATGTGTTGCCAGCCCCGTTCCTCGAGACATCGAAACCGAAGTGTTGATCATTGCCGCCAAGGTCCTGGTAGCGCCGGTGCCGAACAGCATCTATGGCGAAGATGCCGTATTCCTGCGAGCCTTGATGAAGACTCTCGCCATGCAGTTCGATGAAGAAATGCGCCAGGGCTCAGTGCCGGGCCCGGCCAAGAACCTGATGAGCCAATTGTCTGAGGAGCTTTACCGGCGCCGGCTGGAGGGGGAAGCAATGGACGAGGCCGACGGTGTTACCGGCCGATGGAGTGCCACTAAAGCGAGTTGATCAGCGGCTTCTTGGTGTCCGTGCCTTCATATCGGCTGTTGTTCACGGCCCGATCGACGCGATGGAATTCCAACTGGCTATCGATCTGCGCGTCGAGCAGCAACGCTTTGGCGTCCGAACCCTGAATGCGCGTGTCCAGCCAGGTGCCATAGGCTTCGCGCGCAAGAACGACCGGCATCCGGGTATGGATGTGCTCAATCTCCGGCACCGCCGGCGCCGTGATAATGGTGCAACTGGTGACGCCCAGATTGTCATTGTGCGCCCAGATCCCGGCGAAGCTGAAGCCGGCACCGCCCGGCAGTTGCAAAAGCCATGGGTCTTTCTTCCCATCCTCGGCATTGATGGTCCATTCGAAATAGCCGTCGGCCGGGATCAGGCATCTGCGCGACTTGAAGCCTTCGCGGAATGCGCCGGAGGAATCGATTGTCTCGATGCGAGCGTTGAACATGGCCGCCTTCGGCAATTCCTTCATGAAGAAGGGCACCAGCCACCAGCGACCGCGATCGAGTTCGATGTTTCCGGCCTTGTCGAGGTGCGCAAAATCCACCTCTTGGGTGGGGGCGATGTTGAAGCGCGGCTGAACGTTAGATGTGGGCGGCGGTGCATCATGGATGGAATAGAGCGCGTGCAACTCGGCCCAGGTCATTTCATTGGTGAAGCGCCCGCACATCAATATCCCTCTTGATCGGCAAGGCGGCCATATTCCGGTCGCCAAATGCCTGCTTCTTCCAGGGTTACGACCACTCGCTCATAGTCCATTCGCTGCCGTAGAAAATGAGCGCGCCGCAATGCTTCCATGACGGACCACGGCCCCATCTCGCTTCCCACCCCGAAGGCGCCATTGGCAGGCGATCGGGCTGGCCAGTAGATTGATGCGGCGGGCTCGGCATAGGGCAGGCCAGCCATGAGCATTTCGGCGCTGGTGCCGCCAATGCCTACGATGATGGCGTCATCCACAACCGCCTCCGGATCGGCGGACCAAGCATAAACATAGCCGTCGAATTGATCAAGAAAGCGCTGGGCTTCCTGTTCTACGGATTCGGTATTTGGTACGCGGGACATTCGGTCATAATGGCACGCGACTCCCTCA
Source organism: Devosia sp. YIM 151766 (assembly GCF_030285925.1). Taxonomy (NCBI): domain Bacteria; kingdom Pseudomonadati; phylum Pseudomonadota; class Alphaproteobacteria; order Hyphomicrobiales; family Devosiaceae; genus Devosia; species Devosia sp. YIM 151766. Next base: position 1,336,756 of record NZ_CP127251.1, read on the forward strand.
ACCGCCATAGGATGCCCATGCCAACCGAATTTGTCCCCTCCGGACCTGATTTTGAGCGCAGCAATCAGAAGGTGACCCCCATGGCGCCGATCTATTCATGCGAAGGCTGCGGCTATCGCGGCGCGCCGTTCGGTCAAAGACGCGGTGATGAAGTGCTGAGCTATTGCGGCTGGGTAGATGGTCAGCCGGTATGCGCGGGCAAAGGCAAAGCGAACGCCTCGTGAACCAATTTTGCACACACAGCGGATGATGTGTGCAGGGCGGTCTTGACGGGCAACGCGAAACCCCAGATAAGCCGGGCGTGAGGCCGCGTGGCGGAGTGGTTACGCAGCGGATTGCAAATCCGTCTATTCCGGTTCGATTCCGGACGCGGCCTCCAAATCGTCGAATTGACCGACGAGATGGGCTTTTCTCGCTGCCACGGGCGGCGGCATGGAACATCTCCCGCCTCTGGAGGTTGCTTTTCCGAGCAGACCTCAGGAGAGTACGATGTCCGGAGCCAAGGAAAAGTCCAAGCCTACGCCGCTCGAAACCGATCCCGGCGAACAGCATGACGACAATATCGACGATCTGGGACGGCGGCCCGACGGCACCGAGCAGGATCAGCCGGTGGATGGCGACCATTCCGATAAAACGAAAGATCCCCGGAAACCCCGCTGATCGCGACATAAATTGTCGCGTGCGCGCTTCGCTGGTTGCCAAGCGGGCGCGCTAGGCATATTCACGCCCGGCATATACTGAGCGAGGCGGGCGTTTTCCATGGTCGATTTTGCTGCCGCACGCCGGGCCATAATGGATAGCCAGCTTGCCACCGGCGCTGCTTCCCTTTCTCAATATTTCATCACACCTGCCGGCATCGGTGCTGGCGACAGCGCTCCCGACCTTGGCGCCGGGCAGGAGCCGGGCTGTGGATGAATTCGTGTTTAAGGCGGTTTCTGTTGCATCCCGGCCACGTTGGCCGATGAAGAGATGATTAAAGTTTGGTAGGAATTGCCTGGGTCGGTTGTACTCCCCATCTGCCGGGCGTTAATGTGATGGGGTCTGGAGGCGGGTTGATGAAGTATCGCGAGTTTCTCGGGGCAAGCCTGTTTGCCCTTTTTGCTGCGTGCGGGGCGATCGTCCCCGCTCAGGCGCAGTCTATTTCGCAGGCGCTTGCGGCGGCCTACGATCATGCGCCGGACCTCCAGGCGGCCTTGATCAATGCCAAGTCGTCGGCTGAAAAAATCGTCCAGGCCAAGTCCGGCATGATGCCGAATATTTCGGCGTCGGTGTCAGGCGCCTATAGAACCAGCTTGACTAATGGAAGCTGGACCCCCGGCGCCTTGCCGTTAAGCGCCAGCCTGGACTACAGCCAGAATATTTTCGACAGCGGCGCCACCACAGCGCAGATCGAAGCGGCGCGCGCCGGAGTGGAGGTCGCCGAGCTCCAGATCAGGACCACCGAGCAGACGGTGCTGTACCAGGTCATTCAGGCCTATATAAACGTCCTGGGCGGCCGCGAAATGCTGGCGCTTCGCGAAGAGAACATCCGCTTCTTCCAGGCTCAGTTGCAATCGGCGCGGGATCGGCTCGAGGTCGGCGAGGGCACGCGCATCGACGTCGCCCAGGCCGAGGCGCGGCTGGCGCAGGTCCAGGCCGCCTATCAGGCGACGCTTGGCAGCCTGCAAAGCGCCGAGGCCACCTTTCAGCGGCTGGTCGGCGCTCGGCCGCAGGGCCTTTCGACCGGCCATAATTATGGCAATCTGATTCCCCGTTCGCTGGATGCCGCCATTTCCGAGGCTGAAGCCGGCCATCCCGGTATTCTCCTGGCCAAGGCGAGCATTCGCGCCGCCCAGGCCGGCGTGGACCTGGCGCTGGCCGGCTTCGGTCCGACCGCGGGCATTTCCGGGTCGTTGGGCAGCTCCTGGACAGGGCCTGCCGGCGGATCCCAGGACGGCATCAGCGCCCAGGTCGGCTTCAGGATAAGCGTGCCGATCTATTCGGGCGGCCGGACCGGCTCCGCCGTGCGCCAGGCCAATTTCGGCCAGATCAAGTCCGAGGTGGACGCCATGTCCGCCTATGATCAGGTGCGCGAGGCGGTCATCGCCGCCTGGGCCGGCATCCAGAGCGCCGATGCGCAGATCAGCGCCGCCCAGGCCGGCGTGTCATCGAGCGACACCGTGCTCGCCGGGGTGATTCAGGAGCGCGACCTGGGCACCCGCACGACGCTCGACGTCCTCAATGCCCAGGCCGACCTGACCAGTGCCAAGGAAAGCCTCATCACGGCGTCCAACAACAAGGTGCTGGCCACCTTTTCGCTGCTGAGCGCCCTGGGCCGGCTGACCGCCGCCGATCTCGGCTTGCCGGTACAGGTCAAGACCGCCTTGCCCTATAGCCAGGCCGTCGAGGATGTATGGCAGGAATTGCGCACCGTCGCCGAATAGACAAGCCGAATAGACGAACGGCGATGACATCTTGTGGTGGCCGGGCTCGTCCCGGCCATAACTTTTGGTGGAAGACGTAATAGTTCCGCCTTGGGATGATTCCTTATCCCGGCCCATGAGTCTAAGCTGTTGTTAACGAATCAGGGCAATGCGGCCGCGGCGGCATTCGTCCGGACGCATGAGTAAGAGGCACCGATGAACAAGCCGGCTCCCAAAGAACCGTCCATGGACGAAATCCTCTCGTCCATTCGGCAGATTATTGCCGATGACGATGCGGCGGCGCCGCCGCGCCGGCCCGCCCTCCAGGCCACGCCGCCGATGCAGGCCGCGCCCGCCAAGCCGCTGAGCGATCAGGCCGACCGCGATCTGTCCGACATGCTGGACGACATCGAGCCATTGGCGCTGTCGTCCTCGCAGATTGTCGAGGAGAGCACGGAAACCGGCGGCTTCAGCTTCGATGCCATTCTGGCCGATACCGCGACGGAAGAAGACAGCCCCAAATTGGTGGAGGCGGAAGACGTCGCTTTTGACGTCGACGACGAACTGCCCAGCTTCGACCCGCTACCCAGCGGCGAGCTTGAGCCCCAGGCCGAGCCTGAGCCCGATTTCATGGCGCTGGCCGAATCTGCGCAGGCCGAAGCGGAGCCCGCGCCGGCCTTCGATCCGGAGCCGGTTCCGGCACAGGCGCCGCCGCTTCCCGATCCCACCCTGACCAGCGACATGGCCGAAGAACTTCTCGAGCCGGCCACCCGCGCCGCCGTGCGCAGCTCCATCGGCAAGCTCAGCGCCATGGGCATCGGCAATCCCGGCCTCACCATCGAGGCCATGATGCGCGACATGCTGCGTCCCATGCTCAAGGAATGGCTGGACGAAAATCTGCCTTCCGTGGTCGAGCGCATGGTGGAAAAGGAACTCGCCCGCATCTCGCGCGGTGAATGACTTCGAGCCGTCCCTTTGGGCAAATCTCTCCAGTGGAGAGATTTGAGGCGAGAAGGCCATGAGAGCTAGGCTCGAATGGCAGGGCCGTCCCTTTGGGCAAATCTCTCCAGTGGAGAGATTTGAGGCGAGAAGGCCATGAGAGCTAGGCTCGAATGGCAGGGCCGTCCCTTTGGGCAAATCTCTCCGGTGGAGAGATTTGAGGCGAGAAGGCCATGAGAGCTGCGCTCGAATGACGGAGCCGGCGCGGTGCGCAAGCGCGGCATCCTCCAAGCCCTCATGGTGAGCCTGTCGAACCATGAGAACGGCAATGCGACAGCCTTTTTGTTGACCGCGAACCGCGCATTTGCTTGAAGTCTGCCGACCTGTTCCGACCCGCCATTCTCTTGCCTGGCGGGTCGCTGTTGTTGCGAGTGACCCGATGCTTGAAAAGACCTATGAACCCGCCGCCGTGGAAGCCCGCATCTATGATGCCTGGCTCGAGGCGAACGCTTTCGCGGCTGGGGCCGGGGCAAAGCCTGGCGCCGAGCCGTTCACCATCGTCATTCCGCCGCCCAATGTCACTGGCTCGCTCCATATCGGCCATGCGCTGAACAACACCGTTCAGGACATCCTGATCCGCTTCAACCGCATGTTGAAAAAGGACGTGCTCTGGCAGCCCGGCACCGATCATGCCGGCATCGCCACCCAGATGATCGTCGAGCGCCAGCTCGCCGCCCAGCAGGTCGACCGCCGCAGCCTGGGCCGCGAAAACTTCATCGAGCGGGTCTGGGAGTGGAAGGCCGAAAGCGGCGGCACCATCATGAACCAACTCAAGCGCCTCGGCGCTTCCGCCGATTTCTCCCGCGAACGCTTCACCATGGGCCAGCGCGGCGCGCCCGACGACCAGATGGTTCGCGCCGTCATCAAGGTCTTTGTCGAACTGCACCAGCGCGGCCTCATCTATCGCGCCAAGCGCCTGGTGAACTGGCATCCCGGCCTCGAAACGGCGATTTCGGACCTCGAAGTGGAGAATATCGAGGTCAAGGGCCATATGTGGCACCTGCGCTATCCGCTGGCCGATGGCGTCACCTATGACTTCCCGGTCACCGACGAAGAGGGCAATGTCACCGGCACCGAGACGCGCGACTACATCATCGTCGCCACGACCCGCCCGGAGACCATGCTGGGCGACGTCGCCGTGGCCGTGCATCCGGAAGACGAGCGTTATCTTTCGCTGATCGGCAAGTTCATCGAACTGCCGCTTGTCGGCCGCCGCATCCCCATCGTTGCCGACGAATATGCCGATCCCGCTTTGGGCACCGGCGCGGTGAAGATCACCCCGGCCCATGATTTCAACGACTTCGACGTCGGCGCCCGCGCCGGCCTTGAGCCGATCAACGTCTTCACCACGCGCGGTGCCATCGTCGATGCCGATTTCATCCCCGCCAGCTATCGCGGGCTCGATCGCTTCGAGGCCCGCAAGGCGATCGTCGCCGATCTGACCGCGCTGGCCGAGGAAAACCCCGCTCGCGGCCTCGACCATATCGAAAACAAGAAGGTCATGGTCCCGCATGACGAGAAGTCCAAACTCGTCGTCATCGAGCCATTCCTGACCGATCAATGGTGGGTCAAGGCCGATGTGTTGGCCGAGCCGGCGCTTGCCTCGGTGCGCGAGGGCCGCACCAAATTCGTGCCGCAGCAATACGAAAACACCTATTTCGCCTGGCTAGAAAACATCAAGCCCTGGTGCATTTCGCGCCAGCTCTGGTGGGGCCATCAGATTCCGGCCTGGTATGGCCCGGACAACGAGGCCTTCGTCGCCCAGAGCGAGGCCGAAGCGCAGGACGCCGCGAACAGGCATTATGGCAGGCCGGTGCAACTCACCCGCGATCCCGACGTGCTCGACACCTGGTTCTCCTCGGCCCTCTGGCCGTTCTCGACCCTGGGCTGGCCCGACGAGACGCCGGAATTGCAGCGCTATTATCCGACGAGCGTGCTGGTCACCGGCTTCGACATCATCTTCTTCTGGGTGGCCCGGATGATGATGATGGGTCTGGAATTCCTCGACAAGGAACCCTTCCACACCGTCTACATGCATGCGCTGGTCCGCGACGAAAAGGGCCAGAAGATGAGCAAGACCAGGGGTAATGTCATCGACCCGCTCAAGCTCATCGATGAATACGGCGCCGACGCCACCCGCTTCACCCTCGCCGCCATGGCGGCGCAGGGCCGCGACCTCAAGCTCGCCATTTCCCGCGTCGAAGGCTATCGCAACTTCGTCACCAAGCTGTGGAATGCCGCCCGCTTCCTCGAAATGAACGAAGCCCGTCGTATCGAAAACTACGATCCGCGCGCCAACAAGCTGCCGCTGAACCGCTGGATCATCGGCGCCACCGCCCGCGCCATGCAGGCCGTGCGCACCGGCATCGAAGACTACAAGTTCAACGAAGCGGCCAATAGCGCCTATGATTTCGTCTGGGGTACGTTCTGCGACTGGTATGTCGAATTCGCCAAGCCGGTCTTCAACGGCGAGGACGAGGCCGCCAAGGCCGAGACCCGCGCCAGCGCCGCCTGGGCCCTCGACCAGATCCTGATCATGCTGCATCCCATGATGCCCTTCGTCACCGAAGAGCTCTGGGAAAAGACCGGCGCCTTCGGGCCGGCCCGTGAAAATCTGCTCATTCTCACCGAATGGCCGGACCTTTCGGGCCTGGAAGATGCCGCGGCCGACGCCGAGCTGGCCTGGCTGGTCGATGTCATCTCCAACATTCGCTCGGTTCGCGCCGAAATGAACGTGCCCGCCGGCGCCAAGCTGCAATTGGTGGTGACCGGGGCAGGGGAGCAGACCCTGGCCCGCCTCGTCGCCGGCACCTCGCTCATCACCCGCCTTGCCCGCCTCGAAGAAATCTCGCCGCGCAACGAGGTGCCCGGCGAATCCGCCCAATTCGTCGTCGGCGACGCCACCTATGCCCTGCCTCTGGCCGGCGTCATCGATCTCGGCGCCGAAAAGGCCCGCCTCGAAAAGGAAGTCGGCAAGCTCGACGCCGAAATCGCCCAGGTCGACAAGAAGCTCGGCAACGAGCAATTCGCCGCCAAGGCGCCCGAAGAGGTGATCGAGGAACAAAAGGCCCGCCGCGAGGCGGCCATGGCGCGCCGGGAGAAAATCCTGGAAGCGCTGAAGCGATTGAGCTGAAGAGCCGCGAGATCGCCAGCCGAGGGCGGATGAACTCGCCCCGGCAAAGGCACAAACCTGTCTCTGTGACGATTCCGCAACAAGCGCCCGGATTCCGCCGCTCGGCGGCGGGCGTCAATGCTTTGGCGAGATTTCCCGCCACAATCTTACCCTAAACCAGACCCCGGACGACGATATGGGGAGCGTTGCGCAAGCATTGTTTCCGCCGGGCGTCTGATGGATTGGGCATTCGGGGGCGGGTGCCGGCTGATCGGCCTGCTGCGTGTCGCAGCCGGGCGGCATGCTGACTTCCCCCGGATTTCTGGACGAATGGCGGCAGGATGTCCGCCTGAAATGGTGAGCATGGACGCAAGGATGCGGATTGCTGGCAATGCCGAGTGTGGCCGAACCGCCACTTCCGCCGGTTGCATATTGGCCGGCATGGAGTTTGGCCGAATGCCGCCACAAAGCATGTTTACCTATTGTTTAGACATAGCTTTGCCCGCCTTTTTATTCCGGGCAAGATTACCGAAGAACATCAGCGGCGCTCCGGTAGCGTCCGTCGCCGCAGCGGGTCCAGTGCCTTGGAAACCGCCTTTTGTGCCCGCCCATGGCTTCATGGGCGAAAGGAGTATCATGCGGACCTTGTCCCATGCCGCCACAGTCATGCTTCTGGCCTTTTGTGCTGCCGCTCCGGCCCAGGCACAGACGGCCATTGACGCGGCGTCCGATTTCGCGCGCTCCATGGATGGCCTCACCTCCATGGACAGCGTCGGCCTGCCCAACGACACCTTCATCTCGGCGCTCGAAAGCGATGCCGAGGCCGGTAGGCCGCTGGCGCTGTGGCAGCTTGGCTCCATGTATGAAAATGGCGAGGGCGTCGACAAGGACCCGGTCAAGGCCTTCGGCTATTATTCGCAGATCGCCATCCAGCATGCCGATACGGCTCCGCGCGGATTGGAGGCCGACATCGTCGCGCGCTCCTTCGTCAAGCTGGGCGATTATTTTCGCGAAGGTGCGCCTGAAGTCGGGCTGAAGCAGGACCCGGGCGAATATCATCGCATGCTATTGCATGCCGCCAGCTATTTCGGCGACGCCGAGGCGCAATATCGCGTCGGCCTGCTCTATCAGCAGGAAGATGGCCTGGGCGTCAGCCCGACCCTGAGCGCCCGCTGGCTGCAATCGGCTGCCAATAAGGGCCATTGCCTGGCCCAGGCCGCGCTGGGCGATCTGTTATTCAATGGTATGGACACCTATCCGCCGCGCGCCGCCGAGGGCCTGATGTGGCTCAACGTCGCCCACGAGACCTGTCTGGGCACCTCCGATCAGGCGATCGCCGAGGAAATACTCAACCGCGCCATCTCGGTCGCCAGCCCGGAAGACCGAGCCGCTGCCCATGCCATGGCCAATATGAGCGTCGAGATCGGTATCGAATTCTGAGCGGCTTTATCTCTCTTGCGGCTGCCGCGCTCTCGCGCTCAAGCCGTGAGGCAAGGCTGGAGCATTTCACCTTAGTTCCAGTTCAGTCAGTTTCTGACTTCGTCATTCCCGCGAAAGCGGGAAACGCCGTTTCCTCCTTCCGGCGAGTCAAACAGGGCTTCCCGCTTTCGCGGCAATGACATTGTGAAAAGAAGCCGGAATCACCCCGCGTCCTCCACTCGTCACCCTCGCGCGTGACGCGAGGGTGCTATGTTTGTGGATTTTGCCGCGAGAGCCCTCGCGGCAAGCGCGAGGATGACGATCCAGGAAGGGCAGCGCCATCGATAGCCTGCTGCCGCCCAGCCTCAGAAGCTGAAAACCCCTTCCACCGGCACGTGATCGCTCGGCTTGTCCCAGCCGCGCACGTCCTTGTGTACGCTCACCTCGTCCAGCCGGTCCGCCGCTTGCGGCGACAGCATCAGGTGGTCGATGCGGATGCCGGCATTGCGCCGCCAGGCTCCGGCCTGAAAATCCCAGAACGTGAACGCCTGCTCGGCCGATACCGCCCGCAGCGCGTCCGTCATTCCCAGATTGCGCAGGATACGGAACCGTTCCAGGCTCTCCGGCCGGTAAAGCGCATCGCCCCACCAGGCATCGGGATCATGCGCGTCGATCGGGGCCGGGATGAGGTTGAAATCGCCCATCAGCACGAACGGCTCCTCCAGAACCAGCCGCTCCTCGACAAAGCGGTTCAGCCGGTCCATCCAGCGCAGTTTGTAGGGAAATTTTTCCGTATCGACCGGGTTACCGTTCGGCAGGTAGATATTGCAGACGCGAATGGCTCCGGCCGAGGTCGAGAACACGCCCTCGATCAGCCGCGATTGTTCGTCTGCATCTTCTCCGGGCAGGCCGCGATGCACCTCGTCGAAGCGCAGTTTCGAGAGCAGCGCCACCCCGTTCCAGCTTTTCTGCCCATGCGTTTCGATATTGTAGCCCAGCGCCTCGATTTCGGCGCGCGGAAAGCCCTCGTCGATGGACTTGATTTCCTGCAAGCCGACAATGTCGGGCTTTTCCTCGTCCAGCCAGCGCAGCAGCAATTGGATCCGCGCCTTGATGCCGTTGATGTTCCAGGTGGCGATGCGCAGGGCCATAATTCATCCTCAGGTCAGATCGGCATGGGATATATCGCCGATGCCACTGGCGAATGCGAGCGCTAAACCGCGAAACTGGTGCCGCAGCCGCAGCCAGCCACTGCGTTCGGATTCCTGATCTGAAAAGATTGCCCCACCAGATCGTCGACGAAGTCGATTTCCGCGCCGCCCATGAATTCCAAGCTCAACGAATCGATCAGCACCGTCGCCTCGCCCTTTTGCAGCACCAGATCGTCGGCGCTCGGAGCCTCCTGGACGAGATTGAATTCGTACTGGAATCCCGAGCAGCCGCCGCCCGCCACCGCAATGCGCAGCACGGTGCCGGGCTGTTCCTTGGCGATGATGCGCGCCACCCGCTTGGCGGCGCGGTCGGAAAGAGTTACGGCGGGGTGGTCGGCAAGAGCGGCGTCTGTCATGGGGTTTTCCGGGCAGTCGTAATGTCATAACGCTGCCGCTAAGATAGGCGCTCCGAGCGCTCTTGCAAAGGCCCGCGAACCGAGATGAGCGAAACCGCCCCCTATGCCAGCAAGCCAAGCCAGTCCCTCGGGCGGCTTTATGGCACCGGCCCCAGTCCGACGCGCTCCGAATTCCAGCGTGATCGCGACCGCATCATCCATTCGACCGCCTTTCGCCGCCTCCAGCACAAGACCCAGGTTTTCCTCCACCACGAGGGGCGCCATTTCCGCAACCGGCTGACCCATACGCTCGAAGTCAGCCAGATCGCCCGCTCCATCGCCCGCGCGCTGCATCTGAACGAAGATCTGGCCGAAGCGGTGGCGCTCAGCCACGATCTCGGCCACACGCCCTTCGGCCATGCCGGCGAACGTGCGCTGCATCGCGCCATGCTTCCCTTTGGCGGCTTCGATCACAATATGCAGGCCCTGCGCGTCGTCACCCTGCTCGAAAACCGCTATGCCGAGCATGATGGCCTCAATCTCACCTGGGAGACGCTGGAGGGCATCCTCAAGCATAACGGGCCGCTGCTTCACCCCGATGGCTCCCCCTATGGCCGTTTTGCCGATGAAGGCCTGCCCGGCGGTCTCGACGCCATTCCGGTGCCTGCCGATCTGCGGCTCGCCACCCATGCCAGTCTCGAAGCCCAGGTCGCCGCCATTGCCGACGACATCGCCTATAACGCCCACGATATCGATGACGCCCTGCGCGCCCGCCTGATCGGGCTCGAAGATTTTCTCGACGTTCCCATGGCCGGCCCCATCGTCAGCGAGGTGCTGCATCGCTATCCGGGGATTCCGGTGAAGCGCCAGACGCACGAGGTCCAGCGCCGCATGATCACCCGCGCCGTCGAAGACGTCATCGCCACCAGCGCCGGCAATATCGCCGCTTCCGGCGTCGCCTCGGCGGAAGACGTTCGCCTTTCCGGTAAGGCCCTGGTTACCTTTTCCCCCGCCAATGCCGCTGCCGAAACCGCCCTCAAGCACTTCCTCTTCGCCCGCGTCTATCGTCACGACGCCGTCATGGTGCCGGTGCTGGAAAGCGAGGCTTTGGTGGAGCGGCTCTTTGCCCGCTACATGGCCGATGCCGACATGCCCGGGCGCTGGGGCGAGGCGGGCAGGGCGGCTGGCGGCCATGATCGCGCCCGCATCGTCGCCGATTTCATCGCCGGCATGACCGATCCCTACGCTCTCGACGAATACCAGCGCCTGTTTGACGCTCGACCGGAATTCCGTTAACCCGGCCCGACCCAATCCCCGTAGGTTTGCCATGGATATCTTCGCCCTTTTCACCACTCGGGTCATCGAGGCCCTGCGCGCCGATCATCCGGGGCTCGACGCGGCCCTGCTGGCGCGCATTGTGGTGGAGCCGCCCCGCGATCCCAGCCACGGCGACCTGTCCACCAATGCTGCCATGGTCGTCGCCAAGCCCCTGGGCAAGAATCCGCGCGAACTGGCCCTTGGCCTTGCCGGCCGCTTCGCCCATGCGCCCGACGTGGAAGCCGTCGAGGTCGCCGGTCCCGGCTTCATCAATTTCCGTCTCTCCAATGCCATCTGGCATCAGGTGTTGAAGGCGGTCGGCGCGCAAGGCAACAATTTCGGCCGCTCCGATATCGGTCAGAGCGAGCGGGTCAATGTCGAATTCGTCTCGGCCAATCCCACCGGCCCCATGCATGTCGGCCATACCCGCGGCGCCGTTTTCGGCGACGCCCTGGCCTCGCTCATGACCTGGTCCGGCTATGACGTGACCCGCGAATATTACATCAACGATACCGGCGGCCAGACCATCATTCTCGGCCGCTCCGCTTTGCTGCGCTATCACCAGGCCGTGGGCGAGGCCATCGAGATTCCACCCGGCTTCTATCCCGGCGATTACCTCATTGCCGTGGGCCAGGCGCTGGCCGCCGAACATGGCCGCGCCCTGCTCGACATGCCCGAGGAAGAATCTGTCCTCATCGCCCGCGAGGCCGCCCTGGCCGCCATGATGGTGCTGATCAAGGCCGATCTCGCCCAGCTCAACATCCATCACGATGTCTTCTTCTCCGAACGCCAGCTCCACGGTCCCGGCGGCGATATCGAAAAAACCCTGGCCTGGCTGCGCGAGGAAGGCATGGTCTATGAGGGCCGGCTCGAAGCCCCCAAGGGCAAGGCCCCCGAGGATTGGGAAGACCGCGAACAGACCCTGTTCCGCGCCACCGATTACGGCGACGACACCGATCGGGCGCTGGTCAAGTCGGATGGCTCCTACACCTATTTCGCCGCCGACATCGCCTATCACCGCAACAAATATCTGCGTGGCTTCAAGCATATGATCAATGTGCTGGGCGCCGACCATTCCGGCTATGTCAAGCGCCTCCAGGCGGCGGTGAAGGCCGTGTCCCATGGCGAGGCCGATATGGACGTCCGCATCTGCCAGCTCGTCCGTCTGCTCAAGAACGGCGAGCCGTTCAAGATGTCCAAGCGCTCCGGCGATCTGGTCACCCTGGCCGATGTGGTCGACGAGGTCGGCTCCGACGCCACCCGCTTCATGCTGCTGTTCCGTCGCAACGATGCGGCGATGGATTTCGATTTCGCGCTGGTCAAGGAACAGACTCGCGACAACCCGGTCTTCTATGTCCAATACGCCCATGCCCGCGCCTGCTCGGTCTTCCGGACCGCCCAGCGCGACATGCCCGAGCTCGATATTTCCGCCGCCTCCCTCGCCGCGGCCGAGATCGAGCGGCTGGACAGCGCCGCCGATATCGAGCTCATTCGCCTGCTGGGCGCCTGGCCGCGCACGGTCGCGGCAGCGTCCCTGGCCCATGAGCCGCACCGCATCGCCTTCTTCGTCCACGATCTGGCGGCGGCCTTCCACGGCTTCTGGGCCAAGGGCAGGGATGATCGTGATTTACGCTTTGTTAACCCTTCCGACGCGAATTTGACACTGGCTCGACTCGCGCTCGTGGACGCCATACGTCAGGTGATCCGCAATGGTCTGGGGATTTTGGGAGTGAGCTCGCCCGAAGAGCTTTCATAATTCGGGCGCAATAGTGTGAACACTCGCGAGCCGGCCCTGACGGGCTGTTCCGAACTAAAGGGGCGCTGCCAGATGACGTCAGCGAAACCGTAATCAATGGCCGCACCGAACGAAGCACCGGACGATCTTATTGCCGAGCTTGCCCGGCTCATGGCCGATGATGCCCGCACCGATCAGAATGTCCACACGCCTCCCTCCACGCCGCCACTGACCGGCGACAAGCCCGCACCCGTCCGCATTCCGGGTGGCGAGGCGAGCCAAGCGACGGAAAATTCCGCCGCTGCCATTCGCATTCCCGGCATGCCGCCTGCCGGTCAGGCCTCGCCCGAGGCCGAACCGTTCAATTTCGATTTCGCCATCGGCAATGCGGCTTCCCGCGCTGCCGGCCCCGCCACGCCGCTGCCCTCCGCTAAACCCTCGGTTCCGGCCGAAACGCCCGCCGCCGCCGAGCCGCCCGCCGATGGCGCGACGCTGGATTATGACGGCCTGGCCGATCTTATCGCCGCCGAACTGGCCAATGACCTGCCCCCCGCCGAGCCCGTGCCCGTCATGCCCGGCCCGGCGCGCGGCGAGGACAATTTCGGCGTGCCGCCGGTCTTCGGCCTGGGTGCGCCGGCCGCGTCCCAGCCGGCGGTGGAAACCATCAGCGAAGCGGTCGCCATAGGACCGGAGCCCGTCATCGTGGCCCCGGAGCCGGAAACGGTGCCGGATGAACCCGTTTCCGCGCCGGTTTTCTCCGGCATTTCGCCGACCGCCGAGCCCGATCCCTCGGACCCGCTTTCCGATATCGAGCGTCTGCTCGGTCCCGTTGTGCCCAAGGCCCAGAACGAAGCCGAAATCGCGCGCGCGCCCAGCCCGGCGCTGCGCAGCCTGGCGACGCCGACCCTGCCGGCCGCCGCCCCGGTCGAGGACGGCGCCGCGCCGGCGCAACAGGCCGAGCCGGGCTCGGTGGACGATGCCATCCTGGCCGCCGCCGCCGCGACCGGCGCGCGGGTGGAATGGGTCGATCCCGCTTATGACCGGCCCGACGCCATGGCCGAGGACAGGGCCGACATCGCGGAAGAACCCCGGCGCCGGCCAGCTCTGTCCCGCGCCGTTGCCGGCCCGTTGGTCGCTGTCGGCCTGCTGGGAATTGCCGGATTCGGCCTCTATTGGGTCCTGGGGCAGGACGCCGCGCCCTCCGGTCCGGCTCCCCTGGTTGTCGCCGACACCGCGACCGTGAAGAACGTACCCGAGCCCGCCGAGGCCAGTGGCCATGAATCGGTGGTGTTCAACGAAATTTCCGGAGCCGGCAATGCGGCGGACGAACAGATCGTTCCCCGTGATCAGTCCGACGAAGCGGCGCTGAACGAGGCCATTTCTCCCTCTGCCACCGGCAATGTCCTGACCTCGGACGATGGCACCTCGATCGATCCGAACCAGGACGGCCTAGTCAATCGCAAGGTGCGCACCGTCACCGTGCGTCCGGACGGCACCATCATCAGCGGCGACGAAAGCATGGCTGGTGGCTCCATTCTGCCGGTCGAGCGCCCGAATGTGCCGGAAGTGCCCGGCGCCGATTTCTCCACGCCCGACCTGATCGCCAGCACTATCGCAGCGGCGGAAGCCGCGACGGAGACGGTGCCGGAAGCGACATCCGGTCCGCAGGCCGCGCCGGTCGCCTCCGGCGCGACCGTGCCTGTCGCCGACGCCTCCGGCGCCGTGATCCAGGGCCGCACCGTGACCGTTCCGGTGAGCCGCCCCGACGATTTCGCCCAGGTCGCTGCCGCCGCCCTGGCCGCGTCAGCCGTTCCGGCGACAACCCCGCTGGCCGTGACCGCCCCGCAACCGGCCGCCGCCCAGCCGGTGGCGACGACGACCGGCGACGCTTCCGCCTATGTGCAGCTCGCCTCGCAGCGCAATGAGGAAGCGGCGCGGCAATCGGCCCAAGCGATGACCACGCGCTTTGGCGTCCTGTTCGGCGGCGCCAGCCCCGAAATCCAGCGTGTCGATCTCGGCGAGCGCGGCATCTATTACCGCGTCCTGGTTCCCGCTTCCTCCCGCGACGCCGCTGCCAATATCTGCACCAACATCAAAGCCGCCGGCGGCGACTGCCTGCTGCTCTAGACCGCCCTGAGCCTCCTGAACCCGTCGAAGGACGAGGCCGATAGCTCCGTGCCCGCGACCTCGTGGTTCGACAGGCTCACCATGAGGTCTAGGAGAGAAAGAGATTTGGCGGCTGGCGGCTCCTTCGCCCCCTCCCCCTTGAGGGGAGGGCCGGGGAGGGGGTGCTGCGGTTTCTGCACATCCGGTAGTCCCGGCCTTGGCTACGCCGTTAAGCGCAGGCCTCCCTCGGACCTCCCCATAGACCTCATCCTGAGCTTGTCGAAGGACGAGGTCGGCCAACTCCGAGCCTCCCCTTCGCTTGACGCTAGCCCCATCCCCGGCCAAGGATGCGTCATCCCGCCAGAGGCCCTATCTCCAGATGACGAGCGCCCAAACCGACTGGTTCGATACGCCGCCGCCGCCTCCGGCGGATGAAGTCCTGCATGTCGACGTCGAGGGTTATGAGGGCCCGCTTGATCTGTTGCTCGATCTGGCGCGGCGGCAGAAGGTCGATCTGGCCACCATTTCGGTCCTGGCCCTGGCCGAGCAATATCTGGCCTTCATCGACAAGGTGCGCGAGCGCCGTATCGAGGTGGCGGCCGATTATCTGGTCATGGCCGCCTGGCTCGCCTATCTCAAGAGCCGCCTCATGGTGCCGCAGGCGCCGGGCGACGAGGAACCCAGCGGCGAAATGCTCGCTGCCATGCTGCAATTCCGCCTCAAGCGCCTCGAAGCCATGCGCGCCGCGGCCAGCCGCTTGATGAACCGGCCCCGCCTGGGTTTCCAGATTTACGCGCGCGGCGCTCCCGAGCCGCTGGAAATTGCCCGCCGCGCCAATTGGGAGGCCAGCCTTTACGACCTGCTCAAGGCCTATTCGATCCAGCGCGAACGCGGCATCGTTGTCGAATATTCCCCCCTCGCCAGAACCGTCTGGTCGCTGCAGGATGCGCGCGACATTCTGCAACGGCTCATCGGCGAGAGTCACGAATGGCTGTCGCTGGATGCCTATCTCGTCGATTATCTCGCCAGCCCCGCCGAGCGGGCCACGGTGCGCGCCTCGTCCTTCGCCTCCACCCTGGAACTGGTGCGGGAGGGGCAGATCGACATGCGCCAGACCGAAACCTTCGGCCCGCTGCTCCTGCGCCGCCGCCGGAGCGACAAGCCGTGAACGACGAGGCGACGGAAGACGAAATCGGCGAGGTGCTGGGCCGTCATCTGCGCATAGTCGAGGCGCTGCTCTTCGCTTCGGCCGAGCCGCTCCGCGCTTCCGACATCGCGCCCTATCTGGGCGAAGGCGCCGATGTGGGCGGATTGCTGGCCGAACTCCAGGCCCAATATGCGGGCAGGGGGGTGAACCTTGTCCGGCGTGGCGACGGCTGGGCCTTCCGCACTGCCGAGGATCTGGGATTCCTGCTGCGGCGCGAGGAACACGAGACGCGCCCGCTCTCCCGCGCCGCCCTCGAAACCCTCTCCATCATCGCCTATCACCAGCCGGCCACGCGCGCCGAAATCGAGGAAGTGCGCGGCGTCGCCACCGGCAAGGGCACGCTCGATCTGTTGATGGAAGCCGGCTGGGTGCGCATGCGTGGCCGCCGCCGCTCGCCGGGACGCCCCGTCACCTATGGCACCACCGAAGCCTTTCTCGATCATTTCGGGCTGGAAAACCTGTCCGACCTCCCGGGCCTCGATGAACTCAAGGGCTCAGGCCTGCTTTCCGGCCGCCTGCCGCCCGACCTGCAGATTCCGCTGCCCTTCGACGGCGCGCTGCGGGAAGACGAAGATCCGCTCGATCCGTCCGATCCCGGCGACCACGAAGATGACGATGTTTGAGGGCCGATGCCCCCCGCCACCGCTTCATTTCGCCGCTGACGGCAATGATATGGAACACGTTCTTGTGTTTGTGCGCGATTAAACCTATTTCTCGGTCTATCTATAGCGCGTAACAGCGTATCCGGAGTGTTAGGGAGACTATCATGCACGCGCCGTCTATTTGGGGCATCCTCGTCGTTGCCGTCGTCGTTATCCTGCTGTTCGGCCGTGGGAAGATTTCCGGCATGATGGGTGAGGTCGCCTCGGGCATCAAAGCCTTCCAGAAGGGCATGAAGGACGACGACAAGCCGGTCGAGCGGATTCAGACCAATGCCGAAGTCGAAGCCCGCGAAGCGGAAAAAAGCAAGGACGCCTGATCCGCGTCCTGCCGTCCTGACCCGACCAATTGGGGGCAGTTTCCTGCCCCGCGGAGACTAATGCGATGATCGGCCTAGGCTGGACAGAGATGCTGGTGATCGGCGTCGTGGCGCTGATTGTCATCGGCCCCAAGGACCTGCCTGTCGTCATGGGGCGGGTCGGCAAGGTCATCGGACAGATTCAGCGCATGGGCCGCGAGTTCCAGCGCGAGATCAACAAGTCCACCGGGCTCGATGAAGTGCGCAATCTGCGCAGCACCATCACCGATCCGCTGAAAAAGACCGCCGATGAAATCCGCAAGGAATTCAACGCCATCGGCAAGGACGGCCAGCAATCCCCCACCGGCGCGCTCAAGCCTACCGATCCCAAGGTCGAAAGCGTCGCCGATGCCATCAAGCAGCAGGCCGGCATGACGCCGGCCAAGTCCGCCTCCGGAACCGGCGCCAAGCCCGGGCCCGCGACAACCGTGGCTGCGGCGCCCGCCAAGGCGGCGCCGGCGAAAAAGCCGGCCAAGCCGAAAGCCGCTGCCGCCGCCAAACCGGCAAAGACCGCAGCAAAGCCTGCCGCGTCCAAGGCGGAGGCCGCTGCCGCCAAGCCGGCCCGCAAGCCGCGCAGCAAGCCTGCCGCTGCGGCGACCCCCGCGGCCGCCGTGAAAAAGCCCCGCGCCCTGCGCCCGAAACCTGCCGAAACGGCCGAAAAGAGCTAAGCTATGGCCGAAACCAAGCAGATCGAAGACCAAAGCAAGGTCGAGCCCGAGGATGAACTGGCCGGCAGCGAAGCGCCGCTGCTGGAGCATCTCATCGAACTGCGCAAGCGCCTCATCCGCAGCGCCGTCGCCATCGCCGTGCTGATGGTCGTCTGCTTCATCTTCGCCGGGCAGATTTTCGACATCCTGCTCAATCCCTATCGCTCCATCTATCCCAATCCGGGCGATATGGAGCTGATCTATACGGCGCCGCAGGAATTCTTCTTCACCCAGCTCAACCTCGCCTTTTTCGGCGCGGTGTTCTTCGGCTTCCCCTTCCTCGCCACCCAGATCTATCGCTTCGTCGCGCCCGGTCTCTACAAGCACGAACGCAAGGCGCTGGTGCCCTATCTGATCGCCACGCCGATCTTTTTCGTGCTGGGCGCCGCCATGGTCTATTTCATCGTCCTGCCCATGGCGCTCGGCTTTTTCGCCAATATGCAGACCGAGGAAATCCGGCTGCTGGCCAAGGTGTCTGAATATCTCGGCCTCGCCATGACGCTGATTCTGGCTTTCGGCGTCTGCTTCCAGCTGCCCGTGGTGCTGACGCTCTTGGCGCAGATCGACCTGATCAATGTCGAGCAGCTCAAGAAGGGCCGCCGCTACGCCATTGTCGGCATTCTCGCCGTCGCCGCCTTCATCACCCCGCCCGATCCGATCTCGCAGATCGGTCTTGCCATCCCCATGTACGGCCTTTACGAGCTGTCCATCCTGTCGGTTCGCATGGTGCAAAAGCGGCGCGAAAAGGCTCTGGCCGCCGAAGCGTCCGCCGAATCCTGATCGCCGCGATCCGCTCGTCCCGGCCACCATGCCTCGCGCGGGCCAGGGTGGCCGATTTTTTGTAACCAGAGGCGGGCGGGAGCCCGTAACAGCGATGTTCGATATCAAGTGGATCAGAGACAATCCTGAAGCCTTCGACCAGGCCATGTCGCGGCGCAAGAACGTGTCCGTCCGCTCCGCCGATCTCATCGCCATCGACGAACGCCGCCGCCAGGTCATCCTGCGCCTCAACGAGGCCCAGGAAAAACGCAACGCCTTTTCCAAACAGATCGGCCAGGCCAAGGCCCAGAAGGACGAGGCCCGGGCCGCCGAACTGATGGAAGAGGTTTCGCGCCTCAAGCAATTCATCCCGGCCGGCGAAGCCGAGGAACGCGCCGTGGAAAAGGAATTGCGCGACGCCCTCTCGGCCATTCCCAACATGGCTTTCGACGATGTGCCGGTCGGCGACGACGAAAGCGGCAATGTCGAATATTTCGGCCCCAACGGCTCGCCCGAAACCGCCGCCAGGATTCGCCCGCCCAAGCCGGCCTTCGCCTTCGCGCCCAAGGAACATTTCGAAATCGGCGTCGCCGAGAAGAACATGGATTTCGAAATCGCCGCCAAGCTCTCGGGCAGCCGCTTCGTCGTCCTCAAGGGCGAGGTCGCCCGCCTCGAGCGCGCCCTCGGCCAGTTCATGCTCGACCTGCACACCAATGAATTCGGCTATACCGAAGTGGTGCCGCCGGTGCTGGTGCGCGACGAGGCCATGTACGGCACCGGCCAATTGCCCAAATTCGATGGCGACTTCTTCTTCACCGAACATGGCGAGAGCCGCCTGGCCCTCATCCCCACGGCCGAAGTCCCGCTCACCAATCTCGTCCGCGAATCGATCCTCGCCGAGGAAGAACTGCCGCTGCGCTTCACCGCGCTGACGCCCTGCTTCCGCTCCGAGGCCGGTTCGGCCGGGCGCGATACCCGCGGCATGCTGCGCCAGCATCAGTTCAACAAGGTCGAACTGGTGTCCATCACCACGCCCGAGCAAGCGGTCAATGAGCATGAGCGCATGCTCGCCGCCGCCGAAACCGTGCTGCAAAAGCTGGGCCTGCATTACCGGGTCATGACCCTGTGCACCGGCGACATGGGCTTCGGCGCCCGCAAGACCTATGATCTGGAAGTCTGGCTGCCCGGCCAGGATACCTATCGCGAGATTTCCTCGGTCTCCGTCTGCGGCGATTTCCAGGCCCGCCGCATGGAGGCGCGCTATCGTCCCGCCGGCGAAAAGCAGGCGCCGCGCTATGTCCATACCCTCAATGGCTCCGGCACCGCTGTCGGCCGCTGCCTGATCGCCGTGCTGGAAAACTACCAGCAGGAAGACGGTTCGGTGCTCGTTCCCGATGTTCTGCAATCTTACATGAATGGCCTGACCGCCATTGGCGGTCGCTGACATGGCCTTGCGCATCCTGCTCACCAATGACGATGGCGTGGATGCGCCGGGTCTGGCGGTCATGGCCGAAATCGCCCGGGCGCTGTCCGACGATGTGTGGATAATCGCTCCCGATGGCAACCAGTCCGGGGCCGGACACCGCTTCAGCTTCGGTCGCGAGCTCTCCTATATCGAGCATGGTCCCCGCCGTTTCGCCGTCAAGGGCGGCTCGCCCGCCGATTGCGTCGTCGCCGGCATGACCCATTTGCTTGGCGACAAGCCCGCCGATCTGGTGCTCTCCGGCGTCAATGCCGGCCAGAATCTCGGGGACATCGTCAATTGCTCCGGCACGGCGGCCGGGGCGCGGGAAGGGGCCTTGCAAGGCGCCATCGGCATCGCCATGAGCCAGTCCATGGATTATGAAATCACCCATAATCCCGATTGGGCCAATGCCGCCCGCTTCGGCGCCGAGGTCGTGGATGCCATTCTCGCCGCCCATGGCAATGACGATGTCTTTTACAACGTCAATTTCCCCTTTTGCGGCCCCACCGAAGTCACCGGCCTGTCCGCCGTCGCCCATCAGCGCTTTTCCCGCTCGCCCATCCGCTATTATCCCAGCGACAACGAGGGCGAATTCTTCATGGCCATCCCGGAAACGCCGCTGCCGCTCGATCCGGAGGCCGATTTCGAAACCCTCTGCCGCGGCAACGCCATCACCGTCACCCCCTTCGGCCTGCAACAAACCCATCGCGGCGCCCTGCAACGCCTGGGCCAGATCGCCCTCAAGCAGCGATAGTCGGTGCCGCGCCCTCGCGGTTCGACAAGCTCACCATGAGAGCTCAGGGGCTTCTGTCGAAGGCCGAGGTCGCCCCCTTCCGATATTGGGCGGTTCCCTTCAAAAATTGTTGGCTGAAGAGTTCATCTTGCGGGTGCGGGCTTCTACTGAAAACTTGTTCGTCGTCTTGCTCGTCATGCTCCATCCTGCTCAGGAGTTGGAGTCTCCGGCAAACACGGTGCGGTTCACCAGGGCGAGATTGAGGCGGATCAAACCACGCGCTGAAAGTGCGTGATCGGAAGATTAGTGCGCCGAGGCCTGCACCGTGGGAGGGGAGGGCCACTCGTCCGAAGGGGAGGCGATAGCGGTCCGATGAATGCCCTTACGTGCGGCCAAAAGGGCTGCTTCGGTGCGGTTCCGGGCGCCGAGCTTGCGCAAAATTTCGCGGACATGCACCTTCACGGTCGACTCCTGCAGGGAAAGGTCGCGAGCGATTAGTTTGTTTGAACAACCCACACGCAAACGCTGGAGGACCTGTGACTGTCTCGGCGTCAGGGCGCTGCTTTCGGCACAGTCGGGATAGGCCTCTTGTTGCGGTTCCCACGCCTGCAGCAGAGCGTTTCGCGGAAAATAGGTCCCACCATTAATTACCAAGGCGAATGCCTGCAATGCAACCTGCGGATCGATACTGGTGGCAATGAATGCACTTAGGCCCATGCGCGCCGCCGCCACCGCTTCTTCGGGCTCGGTTCGGTCGGACAGAACGATACAGGGAACATCGGGGAGCTCGGTGCAGATCGCGCCAACCCAATCGTGTACCTGCTTCGATTTCAGCGACATGCCCCCAATGCTGAAGAGCACGAAGATTGACCGAACACCCTCTGGCAGGCCCGATTCAAGCTCGTCAGGACCCCGCGAGACGACCAAAGCATTGAGGGCTATGGCCCATGGCTTCAACAGGGCAGCAATGCCGGCACGACGCATCTCGAAGGCGTCAATTAACACTATACAAAATTCGGGCCGAGCCCGCATGATGTTGGCCTCCCACGGAGTGCAGGTTCCAAAGTATTTGGGGCCTTCCTGATTGCAAGGGTTAATACTTAGTAAATAGGAACATATTTAGATCGCCATGCCAATATCAGATTTGGATTATACCTATTGGCTGATGTGATGGGGAGGGGTGTAAGCCAGGTATAAGGCGCGGGCTAGACTATCGGCGCTTGGAAAGTGAAGCAGCGATGGCCGCGACGGCGATACGGTCATGGACATTCAAGGTCCTGAACAGCGCATGGACGTGAGTTTTTACGGTGCCTTCAGAAAGCTCCAGTTTCAGGGCTATGCCTTTATTGCTCTCTCCTTCAGCGATCAGCATCATGACTTCGTACTGACGGGCCGTCAGCTGATCGACGGTAAAAGGCGAGACAGGAGCTGCTGCCGGAGCATTAACTGCCTGATCGAAAAGTTTCTCTTCGATCAGGTCAGAGACCGTGGGGGGTACATAAATCTGTCCCGACGTAATGTTTGAGAGTGCCCGTATGGTTTCAAAGATCGTCAGGGAGCGCGGAATATAACCATGGGCGCCAACGGAAAGGGCATGTAATATGTCCTCTCGATGATGGGATCTCCCGCTGACGGCGATGCGCAGTTCAGGATGGGACACCCGCAAGTCGGCGATGCTGGAGAAGCCATCCATGTCAGGCAGCTTCAGATCAAAAACTGCCAGAGATATAGCGGCACTGTTCATCAGGTGACGCAGTGCTTCGGCGAAATGCGTGGTGGTTACAACTTTGGCAAAGCCGACGCGATGTTCAAGCAGGTTGGCAAGAGAATGGCTGAACAGTTCCTGACAATCCGCTACCAGAGCCGTGGATTTTGACTGTCTCATAGTCTCCTCTGCAATGCCTGTCCGCGTTGCGCTTCTGCTTATTGTGGCCACATCGAAAGTAGCGACACTTCTCAGTAACGCGGCCAGCTAGAGCGACTATATCAAGTTCTAGTTACTAATGCGATTAAACTCGATTCCCGACCAAAATCGGCGCTGTCGCTACATGGGAAGCACCATTGGGTAAGGCGTCAGATTGGGCTCGCTCCAAACCGAGGCGTGCGCCCTGGTAACGCTTCTCCCGAATGGGACGCCACCACCAGCTGTTTTGAAGGTACCAATCGATCGTCCTTTCAAGCCCAGTTTTAAGAGTATAGGTGGGTGCCCAGCCGAGTTCTATTTTTATTTTGCTGATGTCCAGACCGTAGCGGCGATCGTGGCCCGGCCGATCTGTTACGAAGGTGATGAGGTTCTGGTATGAAAAGCCTGCGCCGCCAAGCCTCCGCTGGTCCAGGACGTCGCAGATGGTCTCCACCAGCGTCAGGTTGGAGCATTCCGCCTCTCCCCCAATGTTATAGCTCTCACCGGGCCGGCCAGATTTTGCTACCAGGGCAAGCGCCCGGACATGGTCCTCCACATGCAGCCAGTCCCGCACGTTCTTGCCGGTGCCATAGACCGGAATGTTGATGCCTTGCAGGGCATTGAGAATAGTGATGGGAATGAGTTTTTCAGGAAACTGGAAGGCGCCGTGGTTGTTGGTGCAATTGGTCAAGACGACTGGAAGCCCATAGGTGCGGTGCCAGGCGCGGACCAGATGGTCGGCAGCGGCCTTGGAAGCGGCATAGGGCGAAGAAGGCGCGTAGGGTGACTGCTCGGTGAAGCATGGATCGTCGGGCCCCAGATCACCGAAAACCTCGTCGGTGGATACGTGGTGGAAGCGAAAGGCCTGTTGACCCGGAGGCGGGAGGGAACGCCAGTGGGCAAGTGCTGCTTCGAGCAGCACAAGCGTCCCCATGACGTTCGTGTCTATGGCCAGCGCCGGCGTATCGATGGAACGGTCGACATGGCTCTCGGCGGCAAGATGGATAATGGTGTCGATGTTTTCGTCGGCCAACAGGCTGCTGACGAGGCTCCGGTTTCGGATGTCGCCCCGGACGAAACGGAAATTCGACTTGCCCTTAAGCGAGCGGAGGCTGCCCATCGATCCGGCATAGGTCAGCTTGTCGAGAACGACGACGCGGTTTTCTGCATTCCCGGCAAGGAGCCGGCACAGCGCCGACCCGATGAAGCCTGCGCCTCCGGTTATCAGATAGTTCATGCTGGCTCCCCTCACTAGTGCAGCCGGAGCGCGCCGGTGGCGGTAATTTCCGCAACCCGGCGGCGCAGGTAGGAGGCGTAGTCGGTGTTCCCTAGCTGGTCCGCTTGTGACAGCAGCACATCGGGCGTTACCCAGCCCATCTCTAGACCAATTTCTTCAGGGCAGGCGATCTGCACGCCCTGTCGGCGTTCAACCGTGCGGACGAAGGATGCGGCATCGTGCAGGCTCTCGGTCGTGCCGGTATCCAGCCAGGCATAGCCGCGACCGAGCTGGTAAACCCTGAGGGTGCCATTCCGCAGATAGGCGTTGTTGACGTCGGTGATTTCGAGTTCGCCACGGGCGGAGGGCCGGATATCGGCGGCAATGTCGACCACGTCATTGTCGTAGAAATAGAGGCCCGTCACAGCCCACTCGGACTGGGGCACCTTGGGCTTCTCCTCGATGGAAATTGCCTTGCCGTTGCAGGGGTCGAAGGTGACGACCCCGTAGCGCTCCGGATCCTCGACGCGATAGGCAAACACCGCCGCGCCTTGCATCTGAGCCGCCGCGGCCTGGGTTAGCTCCGCCAAGCCTTCGCCGAAGAAGATATTGTCGCCCAGGACCATGGCGACACTGTCATTGCCAATGAAAGACCGGCCAATGATGAAGGCCTGAGCCAGCCCCTCGGGTTCGGACTGCTCGGCATAGGAGAACGACACCCCAAATTGTTCGCCGCTGCCCAACAGGGACTGGAAGGCTGGCAGGTCGCGGGGGGTGGAGATCACCAAGATTTCCTGAATGCCGGCCCGCATCAACACGCTCAGCGGATAGTAGAGCATGGGCTTGTCGTAGATGGGCAGTATCTGCTTGGAGACGGCGAGGGTGAGTGGATAGAGCCGTGTGCCGTTGCCTCCCGCCAGGATGATGCCTTTCATTTGCCCGTCTTTCTCTGGTGCGTGCGCATCAATAGCCAAACCGTTCCGGCAGGAAGCGGCATTTGTTGAGCACGATTCCGGCGAGCTTGCCGGGCCGTGAAAGCTCGCGCTCGCAGATATCGAGTTCGCGCATAGTGGTTTCGCCCGCGGCTGCCACCAGCAGCATGGCATCCAATCCCGGAAGCACCGCAAGCGCGTCGTCGCTGGCTAGCATGGGCGACAGGTCATAAAGGATGAGGTCGAGACCGAGTTTTTCTCGCATGCGGGAAATCGCGGCGCCCGGGACGCATTCCATCAGGAGCTCGGCGGCTTGCGGAACGGGAACGGCGTTTGTCGCGACAACGAGATTGTTGCGATGGCGGATGATGCTCTGGGGCATGGAGCGATAGCCACGCAAAAACCCCTCGATGTCGTGGGACTGCTCGCAGTGAAGTACCCGCGCTATCTTGGGCCGCCGCAGGTCGAGATCCAGCAGGCCCACCCTGAAATCAGCCTGCCAAGCAAAGCTGAAAGCTAGATTGAGCGCTAGCGTGGTCTTGCCCGATCCTCCGCGAGGCGAGGTAATCCCGAGGGTTCTCCAGCCATTTTGCCGGATCATGCCCATCAGCTTGGTTCGCAGGACGTCGATATCAAGGTGAGTGTCGTGCGTACGCGTGGCCGCGACGATCCGATGCCTGGCAAGCCGCCAGGTGTTCATCTTGAACTCGGGCAGCTCGTCCCAACGCTCCCAGAGCATATGAGCCGATGGCGAGAGGATAGGGGCGGGCGCCCTAGGCCCGTCACGGCGCTCGGCATTTGCTGCGGGCGCCACAGACTCTGCGGATTGTGTTGCCGGCTGGTCGGGCCTCGCTGAAGCATGGCGATTCATGAGCGTACAGATCCCATCCCGTGGAGCGGCAAGCTGGGTAACTTGAAGCGAATAGGTGGCCGGACGGGAATATTTGGAATGCTGGCGAGCACTTCGATCTCCAGGGCCCTTTCCACGTCCGCCGCACGCTGTACCCTGCGATTGAGCAGCTCGAGCAGGAAGGCGGCGCCAAGAGCAGCGGCCAGCGCGGCTGCGGCAACGCCTATTGCGAGCGGGAGGCGCTTGGGGCCGGAGGGTTTTTCCGGCGGACGGGCCGCCTCCATCAGAATCAGCCTTTCGCCCTTGAGCCCGCTCTCGATCTGCTCGCCGGTCGAGGCATAGGCCAGGCGGGCGGCGGCGGCCGCATAAAGGGTCCGGACGTCGTCGTATTCGCGCTCCAGCGCACTGAGTGCTGCTTCATTGGCCGGTGTCGCCGCGATTGAATTGGCGAGTTCGGCATCGTTGCGCTGCAGGCTTTCGCGCTCCAGCGCTATCGCATCAAGCCGCGTGTCCATGTCGGCCAGTTGCATGTCCCGCGCCGGAATATCCTCGATGCCGGGGGCGACAATCGACAATGACCCAAGCTTTGCTTCAGCCGTGGCAATCTGTGACTTCAATGAACGGATCGCCAGGCTGTCTTCGGCGAACAGCATGCGCTGGCTGACGAGCGCCTGCTTGAGCTCTTCTAGCTGCCGCTGCTCGGGTGGCAAGTCCGCTCCGACTGCGGGTGGGTCGGTGCCGCTATAGAACTGAATGTAGTTCGCGCGCCGGGTCTGCAGCGAACTCTGTTCCCTTTCCAGCACCAGGAGGCGGTCGCGCAGGTTTATCTGCAACAGCCGCCGAAACTCAAGCGTGTCGGGCAGGGCCTCCAAATGCTCGGTCTTGTAGGCCTGCACCCGGCCCTCGATTGCTGTGAGGTCCTCGCCGAGTTTTGCAACCTCGCCTTCGAAGAAGGAAACGGCGACGGCAGCGCGCGAGGCGCGCTCATTCAGGTCGCGCTGGAGAATGGCCTGGATAAGGTCATTGGTGACCTTAGCGGCCAGCTCCGGCTCTTCGGCGGTAAAGGATACCGAGAAACCCAGCGCGTTCGCATTGCCGCCGAAAAACACGGGACTAAAGGCAATTCGGTCGCGCAGATCGGCGACAAGGCTGTCCGAGGACAGAACCTCGGCGTCTTGATAGAGATTGTGCTGCTTGGCCAGGGCAAGCAGCGCGTCATAGGTCAGCAACTCCTGCTGCATCACCTGCAGACGAGCCAGCGCGCCGATGGACTCTGTGGTTGGAGCGAGTGTGGCCAGTATTTCCGGGGACTTCACCAATATGGTCCCGGTGGCCTCGTAAGAAGAGGGCAGCGACAAGACATAGGCGAGCCCGGCGGCACCGGTCACGGCGCCAATGGCGGTCATGAGCGGAAGCCGCCTGACAAACAGGTAGGAATAGAAGCGCAGGTCATCATGCGTCATGTATGTGCCCTCGATCGAGGCCGTTCGGATGAAAGACGCCTCAACCATGCTGATAAAAGCCTGCCGGGTTGCAGGCGAACATAGCCAGCATGGGCTAGTTCTGCGACTGAGGGGCTTGTGATCTAGTTCCGGTGCGGCTGGAGCCTAGTTGCAATTATGTTCATTGATCGATCTACAAATTTCACCGCAGCGGCATGGCGCCGCTCCCGTCGGTATCGAGGTGCGCTGCTGGCGGTCGTATCATTCACCTCGCTATGCCACTTGACTGGTGCGGGAGCGGCGGAGTTGTGGCCACAGACCAAGGTCCGGCTGACGGTGATCCAATGGGTTCCCCTGAAGGGGGGCTATGAACGGTGGGACGCCTTCAGCGGCGACTTCATGATTTCCGACGATGATACGATGCCAGTGCCAGTCATCGGGCAGATATCCACTCGTGACAAGAATAGCGAGCAGATGGCGCTCGAAGTGGCTACGGCCCTCAAGGAGCAACTCGGGCTGGTCACCGCCCCCGAGACTTCCATCGAAATCGTCTCCTATCCACCCGTGTATGTCGTCGGAGATGTCACCTCCCCTGGCTCGTTCGAGTTCCGACAAGGGATGACCGTATTGCAGGCCCTCGCTCTCGGAGGCGGTGAGCGACAAAAACAAACCGCCGGCATGACGGCCGAACGGCTGCGGCTGGCCTCCCAGTTGCGCTCCGCCGACGATGGATTGTTGCTTAGCCGGGTCCGTATCGCTCGACTCATGGCTGAGGCCGGCGGCGCCCAGGAGATCACTTTCCCCAAGGAGGTAACCGGATATCCCGATGCCGGGATGGCCCAGGCCGCCATGAAGGACGAGGAGAGCATTTTTTTTGCGCGTCAACGGGAAGTGGTGCGCCAGACGGAGGCTCTGGATGACCTCATCGTCCTCCTCAACAAGGAAATCGAGACTCTCAGAATTCGCCTGAGCGACGTCGAGCAGTTCTTGACCAAAGCTTCGGAAGAACTGAGCGGCGTCCAGTCGCTGGTCGAAAAAGGCCTTGTAACAGCCTCTCGGCGCTCCGATCTGGAGCGCCAAATTGCAGATATGCGGTTTGATCAACTGACCCAGACTACGGCAATCCTGCGCGCCCAGCAGGCACTCAGCCAGGCGCAGCGTGAGGCGGCACAGCTGGAGGATTCGAGTCAAACACAGGCCGCTCTCGCCATCCAGGACGAGCAAGCCAAGATAGACCAGATGCTGTTGCAGCAATGGACCTCGCAGCGCCTGTTGCTCGACCTCGATTCTGATCCGGTGACCACGCCGGGCCAGCCATCCGGGTTGCACTATTCCATCGTCCGGCAGATGGGGGGGGCTACGGAAATTATAGCGGATGAGACAACCATGCTGCTCCCGGGTGACGTTCTTAAAGTGTCGAAAACAGCCGCCGTGGTGCCCGAAACGACACCGGATGACCTGGCTCAGCTTCCGCCCTGACGGGGATTTTATGAGCCGGTGATCGCGCCGGTGGACCGAGCGCAACCAACGAATGTGGCACCATAACTCGTCGTGCCGAGCGAGGATCTAACACCCGGTGCCGACGAACAGGGGGCGCAGCGTGCGAAGCATGATCAAGGCATCCGTACGCAAGGAGACCTGCTCGGCATAGATACGATCAAGGCGCGCTCGGTCAGCAAAGGCCGATAAGTGGCGGTCCGTTACCTGCCAGAGCCCGGTAATGCCCGGCCGAAGGTCGCCATATAATGTTCCCGGATATAGGCTCTGTTGGTTGACCATTATCGGTCTGGGACCCACAAGGCTCATGTCGCCGATCAGGACGTTCCACAATTGGGGCAGCTCGTCGATCGAGTGCTTGCGGAGGAGCCGGCCAATCCTGGTCACGCGCGGATCGCAGCGCAGTTTTTGCGTGCGATCCCATTCCGCCTTCGCCTTCGGGTCACGCTCCAGATGCCGCACCAGGGCTTCTTCGGCCTGAGGGACCATGGTCCGTAATTTCCAGAACCGAAAAATTTTTCCATCGCGCCCCAGCCTCTCCTGATAGTAGAGCGCTGTGCCGCCATCGAGGCGGATCAGAAAAGCGATAACAAGCAATAAGGGCAGCACCAAAAGCGCCAGGAGCAAGGCTCCCAGAATATCATATGCGCGCTTGATGACCAGATAGCCGGTTGACGGCGCCAGCGGCAGGATAGTCTGCCGCGATGCATGCCCCGCCAGCGTAGTGAACTCTTCGTGCGACGACATTTTTCGTGATCCCCAACAACGCCGGCCTTCTGCCGACCGAAGCTGGGGCGATCTTCGCCAACTGACGGTGCAAATGATGCCGCCCATTGGAGCTATCGGCGCATCGATCATTCTCGAATAGCGTGGAGGGGTGGCCGGTATTGCCAACTCCCAGCTCAAGGAAATGCAGATGTCGGATGGGCGGGCTGTCACAGAACACAGAACCTCCAGCTACCGGGACATCCTGCATTCCACCGCCCTGATCGGTGCGTCCTCGGTCGTCGCGATGTTCTTTGCGCTGATTAGGATGAAGACCATTGCGCTGCTGCTTGGGCCCACGGGTGTGGGCACCGTGGCGCTGCTGTCATCGGTTGTCGATGTCGTCGTCGCCCTCGCAGGATTGGGCGTAAGCCAGTCCGGTATCCGTCAGATCGCGAAGGCAGAAGGTAGCGGCGACAAAATACGGATGGCAGCGACAGTCCGAACCGTTCAACGGACATCAATTGTGCTCGGACTGGTCGGCGCTCTTGCGCTTGCCGCGCTCTCAATACCCATCGCAGTCCTCACGTTTGGCGGGGCGGACTATGCCCTTGGTCTTGCCGTGCTCGGGCTGGTTGTGCTTTTCCGTATCCTGACCGGCAGCGAAGCCGCTTTGCTGCAGGGCACGAGGCGAATTCTTGATCTTGCCAAGCTGAACATCATCACGTCGATCGCGGCTGTCTCGATCGCGGTGCCGATATTGCTCGTTTGGCGCGAGGCAGCCATCGTGCCGATGCTGGTGTTGACTGCTCTGGCGGGGTGGGTCACGGCGCGCTGGTATAGCCGCCGCGCCGACATCGTCGGGTCATTGGCCGGGAGTGTGCCGGGAGAACTGGGCGAACTACTCAGGCTCGGCGTGGCCTTCACGGTCAGCGGCTTTCTCACCATGGGGGCCGCCTATGCCGTCCGGATGCTGGTGGTGCAGGAGGCTGGGATTGAAGCCGCCGGATTTTATCAGGCCGCATGGGCTATTGCAGGCCTCTATGTCGGGGTTGTCCTGCAGTCGATGGGCACAGACTTCTATCCGCGCCTCACTGCCGTTGTTGGTGACGATGCCGCGGTCACAAGGCTAGTCGGTGAACAAACGCAAGTCAGCCTCTTGCTGGCCGGACCGGGCGTGATCGCCACCATCACCTTTTCGCACCTGCTGGTCACTGTCTTCTACGCCCCTGGGTTCAGCCCTGCCGCCAGCCTGCTGCGCTGGTTGTCGCTAGGGATGATGCTACGGGTCATCACCTGGCCGATGGGCTATATCATCGTTGCCAAGGGCTGGCAGAAGATGTTCATCGCCACCGAAGTCGTTGCGACGGTGATCCATGTTGGACTTGCTGCCGCTCTCATGCCCTTGTTTGGCGTCGATGGGGCCGGGGCGGCGTTCCTCTGCCTCTATGTCTGTCATGGCATGCTGGTGTATGTCATCGTCAGGCGAAACTGTGGTTTTGTCCTCCCGGTCCAGAACCTCGGCTTGATGGCGCTGTTTGGATTCTGCTGCGCGGTTGCCTTTGCCGGATTTGCTTACCTGCCCTTCTGGTGGGCCACCCTTCTAGGCCTCGCCATGACATGCGTCACGGGCCTTTTCTCGCTCTTCGCGCTCTTACGCCTCGTGCCTGCGGGCGCGTTGCCCAAGCCAATCCGATCGCTCCTCAGCTCGGTGGGTGCCAATCCGGCGGCCTGAATTCGCCATTCAAGCGGTTGTCGGTAACGGGGGTGGGATCGACAAAACATAAGGTGTTGGAGCCACTATACGAGCTTGTAGTGACTGGCCGATATCAGACCACGGCGCCAGCGCGCCGGCGCATGTCGTTGATGAGGCACTTTCCATAGGACGCTGCCGACCGTGCCAATGACGACAGATTTGACCCAGTTTTGGCGTTGCATACAGCCTGTTCCAAGATCGCAGCGGTCGTGGCGGCAGCGTGGTCGAGGCTGAATCGCCGCTCGGCCAGTTCACGGCCGAACTCACCCAGCGCAAGAAGCTCTGACCGGTCCGAAAGGAGCCGTCTCAAAATAGCGCGCAAATCCCCAGGGCCGTTGCCCCCGTCACCATACCAACCCTGCCATAGAAATAAATCGACGGAATCGGGATCTAGGAGTCGCCAGAAGCCGTTTGACCCTTGCACGACCAGGGGCTTGGCGAAAACCATGCCTCGAAGAGCTGAGCTCCCCATACCCAACACGATATCGCTTGCTTCGTAGGCTTCCCGCGGATCTGACATCGGTCCAGCAACCACGATTATGGGATGTCCGAAGCGACTATTCACTTCTTCTGCCCGGCGCGTGACCTCCTCAATGCCCTCACCACCGCCCACCACAAGAAAGCGAAGCGGCGCGTCCTGGGCGAGGTCGCCGATCACCTCCATCGCCTCAAGAACGCCCTCGAGCTTTTGAAGGTCGCTGGTCATACGGCAGATCACCGCCACAACTATTTCGTCTGGCTGAAACGACCACACGCTTCGGGCGCGGGCAATGTCACCGCTGCGGTTCATCTCGACATCGACCGGTGGCTCCATCACTTCTATGCGGGGACGCCCCTTGCTCCGCATCATCGCGCCGAGTTCAGCCGTCCCAACGATCAGCGGCAGGTGCTTGGGAATGAAGTTGGGTACGCTCATGGAAAGAACGGTGACGACGAGGGGAACTCCGCTCAGGAAATGCGGCACATAGCTTGCTTCCAGAGCGGGGCGCCATTCATAGGCGTGGATGACGTCTATCTCTAGACGCCGGACAAGACCTGCGAGTTGGAAGCCTGTTCGCAACGAAACCTCGTCACTGTCCGATACCGTTTGATAGTAAGGCAGGCCCAACTGCGTCACCATCTCAACGAGCGGCCCGTCGGGGGCGACGACCGTTACCGTATGTCCCCGATCCCTTATACGGGCGGCCAGTTCGAGCGCGTTGATCTGGCTTCCACCAATAACCATCTGATGCGGATAGACGAGAATATTCATGTCCTAGAATATCCCCTCTCGATGCCACCGCCGCCACTTCGAGGCGTTCTCGAAGCGCCGGACTATGCGATCTATCATCACGGCCGGATGGCGCGGTGCCCGTTCGGGTCCTACGATAATCCGCCGTTGCAGCATTTTCCATTCCGGCAGGTTAGTTGGGCACCCGACGCGCCGCGCTACATCAAGATAGCGCTCGACGGCGGGCGAACTGCCAAGGCCATGGTCGTAGCAATGGATAGCCGCATGCAGTGCGCTGCGAGCGATAGCCTCCATGGCGCTTTCTCGTAGCCGGGCAATTTCTGGATTCTTCCCGGCAATGCCCGCAAAGAGAGTCTCAAAGGCCAGATGTCGCTCTACAAGGTCGCGATAATTGTCCACCTTGCGGGCGGAGAGGCTTGCAGGATGCTCTCGATGCCAGGCCTGATCAGCGCCGTGGATGTAGGCGACATCGGCGAACGCGGCGAGCCTCAGCCACATCTCCATGTCATGAGTATGCTCCAGCGGCTGCTGACCGCCGACCCGCTCAACGACCGACATGCGCATCATGACTTCGGGGGAGGTTATGACGTTGAATCCCGACCGGCATCGATCCGCCAGCCAGTCAATACCGCGCCAAACTGTCCACGCGGCGACCTTGTCGCGAAAGCGGGGGGGCATTGGTCCGGAAAAATGCAGCGGATGGCCATAGATCAGACCGACACTGGGAAATCTTCGAGCCACAGCGACGGCGCGTTGCAACGAGCCGGGCGTCAAAAGGTCGTCGGCGTCGAGCCGAACGAGGAACTCGCCCTGCACGTACTCAAGACCATGGTTAAACGTAACCACGGGACCGGCATTTTGTTCGTGCCGGATCAGACGAACCCGGCTATCGCGACGCATGTAGCTGGTCGCTACATCCGCACTTTCGTCGCTTGAGGCATCATCCACGATGATGATATCCACGCTGACGCCTTCCTGCGACAGCACGCTGTCCACGGCTGCCGGCAAGTAGCGGGCATAGTTATGACAGGGAATGACGACGCTGATCCTTGCCATTGGGACCGAAGCGGCCACTGGCTGCGGAGCGCGCACCCGGATTGTGCGGTCGAGCACCGGCCCCATCACAAGGCTGCCTCGATAAATCTCGGCTCTCTTTTTTGAAGGAAAGCACTGTAGGTGCGGATCACGTCCCCAGCTTCTCTCTCCATTCCATAATGTGCTTTGATGAAAGCGGCGGCCTGGCGGCCCCGCGATCGTATCGAAGAGCCTCCACCTTCGTCGGACTTGATCGCTGTCTCGACCTGTCGGGCAAAGCCGAGAACATCGCCCGCTTCCACTGGCGCACTGAAACCTGCACCGAAGAATTCACGGCCGCCATGGCCGTGATAGCCAATGACATAGTTGCCGCACGCCATGGCTTCAGCTGCCGGAAGCCCGAAACCCTCCTGGTAGGTAAAGGCCAGGAAGACGCGGCTTGTTCGCAAATGCGATGCAACCTCTTCATGCTTGAGGCCATCCAGCGCGACAATGGTCCAATCGGTCAATGCGCCGCGGTTGCGCAGCAGTTCCAGGACCTGCTTGACATCGTCGCCTCCCCTGCGGGGCATGTAGGCGATTTTTTGGCCTCTCGGGGTCGGATCGTCGTAAAAGAGCGTTTCGTCTATGCCGAGATGAATGCGCTGGACGTCAAGGGCGGGAAAAGCAAAGGACAGCATATCCGCGCTATGCTGCGAGACGGTCACAATTCCGGCAAGGCATGGGTTTTCAGCTATGTGTCGCGACACATAGGCTGAATCTCGCAGCCAGGTAAGATGAGCGTTTTGGTTGAAGATGACATGTCGGGTTCCAGGAGAAAGCCTCTTGAAAAGGTCTCCCTCCGTCTCTGGCAATACAAGCAGGTCGTCCCTTTTAAGACGACATTGTCCGACATTGAGAACGCGTGTGCTGTTGTCGAACCAATCGCACCTGAAGCCGGGCCTTTGGTGCACGACCGCCGCCGGTATACCAAAAGCGTTGAGAATATCGACGTGACGATAGATGACCCGTATGCCGCCCGCGGGGGCACCATAATCGGGTGTTAGGAAGTAGACGGCAGGTTCGTTGCTCTTCGCCTCACCGTGTTGGGGCACCGAAAGCTGGCGGCGCTGATAGCGGTTCACACCTGCCTTCAGCTCCATGAGAGCCCCCCGTGCCATCGATCGGGCATTGTTGAGTTTGATTTCCAACATGGTGGCTCGATCAACCAGGAAAGGTGGAAGAGTAGCATGACCCAGGATGCGGTCCTTTGATCAAAGGAGCTATCCCGGGCGTGCGCTCCAGCGAGCTATGGTCCGCTAGGGCCGCACTCTAAATCCTGGCCCTGAGACATGTTGAGACCGAGATTGGGCCTGGATGAACATGAAATCGTCGAGAGCGGTCGGGAATTGGGAAATGTTGGAGGCTCGGTCGCGGCCAGGAAGTGAAAAGGCGGCAGGGGAGAGCAACCGGTGGCCTGCGTGGCCGATTGTCCTTCTCGTCGTCGCACTGGTGGTGCCCTGGCAAGTAACGGTCGGCCCGATCGATCTCTCGATGCATCGGATTGCGTTGATTGTCCTGGCCGTTCCCTGCCTCGCTTCCTGGGGTTCCGGCAAGGCGGGACCCATCCGGGTTCCCGACCTTCTTCTCATCTTCTATTGCATGTGGTGTTCAATCGCCCTGATCGCCGTACACGGAGCGAATGCGGTGGGGTCAGGTGGGGTTCTCTTCGCCGAGACGTTCATATCCTATCTCGTCGGTCGCTGCTATGTGCGCTCGGCAGCGGATTTCCGGGCGTCGGTAAGGGTATTGTTCCTGGTCGTGAGCGCGATGCTGCCCTTCGCCATCGTGGAGACGGTGACCGGCAATAAGGCAATGCTTGACCTCTTCGCGACTGTCTTGCCCACCGTTGCTCCGACGGTCACTGAACTGCGCTTAGGTTTCATGCGGGTCCAGGGCCCGTTCGATCACCCAATATTGTTTGGTGTCTTCTGCGGTGGAATTGTGGCAATCACGCACGGTGTTCTCGGCCGGGACACATCCTTTGCCAGGCGCTGGGTGATGACGTTGATCGTGGTCGCTACGGGCATGATGTCATGGTCGTCCGGTCCTCTGCTGTCTATCGGTCTGCAGATAGCACTGCTGGCATGGAGCTTTATTTTTAGGAATATTGCGGCGCGCTGGCGCATTCTCTGGGCCATCGCATTTTTCGCCTACCTCGTACTGGAAGTCGCCTCGAACCAGCCGGTCCCTCAGCTTCTGACGCGGTTCGCCTTCGATCCTTGGACTGCCTATTATCGGCTCCTGATCTGGAACTACGGCTGGGATTCGATATCCCTGCATCCACTGTTTGGGACCGGTTTTGGCGAATGGGTGCGACCCGCCTGGATGCCGCCCAGCATCGACATGTTCTGGATCGTGCCGGCGATACGGCACGGATTGCCGGCCTTCATCTCATTGCTGACGGCCGTGGTCTGGTTGCTAGTTTCTATTGGTCTTAGCAGCACAGATGACAGGAAGACGGCCGACTACAAGACGGCTTATCTCATCTCCATCACCTCATTCATTGTGGCCGGATTCAGCGTGCACTTCTGGAATTCGACCTACGTGCTTTTTTTGTTTCTCTTGGGCAGCGGCATGTGGATGCTCGATGCCGAGACCGCCACACGCACGGGGAATGAGACCAGACAGCGCCGGCGTCATCTGGAGCTATCGCGCAGCCCGGGGCCGCGGCCGACGATTCAGCAAAAAAGGGTGTGAAACGATGCGCATACTGCTGGTTGCGCCGACATGCGATGGCACGGATATAGGCGAGGCTTGGATCGCTCATCAGTGGGCAAGGGGTCTTGCCGAGCACCATGAGGTGACTTTGCTCACTTACCACAAGCGTGGACGCAAACCAGCGGCGGATCAACTTGATGGGGTGAGGGTAATCGAGTGGGTGGAGCCCCCTTTTCTTGGGAAGGCCGAACGGCTCAACAGCATGCTGGCGCCAGGATATTTGGCTTTTTATTATCAGGCTCGCAGATGGATCCGTAGGGCATTAGCGCGAGGTGAACATTTCGATGTGGTGCACCAGCCCGTTCCAGTGGCGATGCGCTACCCTTCCCCCGCTGCCGGCTTAGGGCTGAAGATGGTCATCGGGCCGATCGGTGGCGGGCTCGACTCGCCATCGGCGTTCAAAGGCGCCCAGGACACTGACCCCTGGTATGTCAGGCTTCGGCAGTTAGATGGTTTGCGGCTCGCATACGACCCATTGCTTCGCCGTACATATGAGCAGGCCGCATGCGTACTCGGGATCGCGCCTTACGTGGCGGACAAACTCTCCGCTTTGAGCCTTTCGCGCTTCGAGGTCATGGCCGACACCGCGCTGGCTTCCGCGCCGCCGCCCCCAATGGACCGGATCGGAAGAAAAGGACCGGTCCGCGCGCTTTTCGTGGGGCGCCTGGTGCGCAGCAAGGGAGTGCGTGACGTCGTCAGGGCGATGGCCAAGTGCACCGACCTCTCGCTCAGGCTCGATGTGGTCGGCGAGGGGCCAGAGAGGGCCGCCTGCGAGGCCCTTGCGAGCACACTCGGACTGACCGCCAGCATCACCTTTCACGGACGTAGGCCGCGAAACGAGGTCGAACGGTTCTACGGCGAAGCGGATATGTTCGTGTTTCCCAGCTACCGCGAAGCCGGTGGGAGTGTGGTGATCGAGGCGATGGGACACGGCCTGCCACTCATCGTCTGCGACCGCGGTGGGCCATCTGCGTCCACACATGACAGTTGTGCCATCCGGCTGCCGGTCACAACGCCGGAGGCGCTGGCGGAGGACGTCGCCACCGCCATGCGTCGGCTGGTAATGGACAAGGCCCTGCGGATAGCAATGGGGCAGGCCGCACACCGGCATGTGCAGCGCACGGGCCTCTGGGAGCAGCGCATTGCCCGCGCCAATGCGCTCTATGCCGAACTCTCCTTGCCGGAATCGGCGATGGAAAAGGTCACGTCAGCTGCTTCACTGTCCTCGTGACGGCGCGGCGCAGGCGGCGCAGCAGGCCAGGTTCGCCTGCCAGGATACGGTCAAAATCGTGCATCGTCATGTCCCGCCGTAAGGATCGGCGCGGGCGCAGGAACTGGACCTGATATGCGCCGCCCCCGTCGCTGTTGTAGGCCGTTCGATATCCAGCGGCACGTATGGCGCGCAGCACCCGGGCATCATAATGGCCGAAAGGAATAGACAGGGCTTCGACAGGCGTCTGGCATATGTCCTCCAGCGCCGCCTTCGATTGACTCAGCTCCTCACCGAGTTCTGGAGGATTGAGACGCGTCAGGTCGAGATGGTCGATGCCGTGGCTGCCGATTTCCATGCCGGAGGCTGTGATTTCCTTTACACCGGCCTCATCCAGCGAGCCTTGCGAGCCGAACCGACCGGTCAGGATGAAGAATGTGGCTGTCAGCCCGCGCTTTTGCAGTTCGGGAACGGCGATGGTCAGGTCAGATGTGTTGCTGTCGTCAAAGGTTATCGCAAAGCGGTGCAGGTCGGGGCGGGACGCGATGCGATCGAGGACGGTGCAGAACTGGTCGCGGCTAAGCCAGAAGGGGCCTTCGCCAGGCTCCAGGACACGGGCCGGCTCGCCGATTCCGTGGAAGTTGATGATCGTCAACGCGCCGCCGCCCCCGTGGATAGACTTGTCCATCACTGGCTGTTGGGGGTGATGGCCGCGCGGAGCACGGCACGGTGCGTGCGGCTTTTCCAGGCGCGTAGCAGGCCAAAAACGATGATGGCCGATCGGAAAAGCGTCGTTTCAACGCGACCGTGATGGCGGCGGAAATAGCGGATCTGATTGCGGGTCATCAGGGCGGCGAGCATCGGGCTCCGCATGTAGGCGCCACCGATATGCGTGACGCATGCGCTGGGCTCATAGACGACCCTGAGGCCGTTGGTGCGTACGCGGCGCTGATAGTCCACCTCTTCGCTATAAAGAAAGAAGCTCTCATCCCAGGCGCCGACACGCGCCCGTGCCTGTGGGGTGATCAGCAAGGCGGCGCCTGTCGCCCAGTCCACTTCGCGGCTCCTCCGATAAGCGGCGGCGTCGGCAATCAGTTCGCCTGTTCCCAGACGCGCGGCGCGTATGGGGCCGAGGAGCGCGTGGGCCCACATGCGAAGCAGCGATGGTTCGCGGCGCAGTGACATGGCGATCGTGCCGTCGAGGTCGCGCATCTGCGGGACGACGACGCCTATATCCGGCTCGATTGCGCGTTGTAAAAGGCGACTGACGGAGCCGGGCAAAAGGCGGATATCGGGGTTGAGAACAAGGATGGCGGCATCGGGCGCAACGGTGGCGGCGGCGGCATTGATCGCAGCGGCATAGCCGCCGTTTCGACCTGTTCGGAGAACGCGGACGCCCACGGGATGATGCTCGGCGATCTCGGTCGAGTCATCGGTGGAGTCGTTGTCGACAACGATGATCGACACATTGGGCACATTGCGGAGCGCTGGCGCCAGGGAGTCGAGGAGCCCGACGAGCACGTCGGCGCTGTTATAGGTGACAATGACGATGCTCAGCGGCAGATTGATGACCGCGAGCCCGGTTCCTTCCATGTTTCGCATATGAACTGTCACGGTCCGTTCTCCTAGGGCCGGTTCCAGCGGGCCGCAGTGCGCGCATCCACGTCGCCAAGTGCCGCGGTCAGCATGGTGATGCCGCGATAGAGCCTGATGCGGATCACGCCGACCATGGCGAGGCACCGGGCGCGGAGGCCCTGCAGGCGATCCGATGCTGCGATGCGCGGCACTTCAGCAAGGGGGGAAACCAGTACCGCCAGTGCGCGAAGTATCCAGCGAGGCCGCCAATTGACCGATTGCCTGATCTCGCCCAGATCATGGGCGATATGCCGATCCCATTTCGCAGCAAGTTCGGGGAAGTTACGCCGGGCCGGATGATGCACGATCATGCGCGGCTCGTAGCGCACCCGGTACCCCATGGCGCTGGCCCGCAGGCCCCACTCGGTGTCCTCGGCGATATTGATGCCAAGGAAGTCGCCGACCTTGCGGAATACCCAGCTGCGCACGGCCAGGTTCCCGCCACCGGTAAAGCCCTTTTCCTCGATGTATTTCTTCATGCGGAAGGCGAAGACGCTTTCATAGGCCTCAAGCATGGTCGGACGGCCGGGCTCGCGCTGAAGAATGCGAACGTCTCCACCGATCAGCGTATCATCGGGCGCTTCGTTGAAATGCTGCTCCATGGCCGCGAGCCAGCCGGGTGCTGCTATGCAGTCAGCATCGATGAAGGCGAGGATATCGCCCTTGGCGGATGCTGCCCCCAGGTTTCTCGCGGGGCCGGGGCCGGGCACCGGCTGAACGAGCAGAACCACCTTGCCGTATCTGCTGCAGATTTCCGTTGGCAATTGATGCGAGCCGTTGTCAACTACGATGATCTCGTAGGGCAATGATACGCCTTGTTGGGCGTTGAGCGCCTCCAGCCCGGAGGCGAGAGCCTCCGGCTGGTTGAGATGAGGAATGATGACACTGATCACGGGCGAACCTCGCTGGCGGTAAAAATGGAATCTATCGCCGCAAGGTAACGCGTGGCCTGGGTGGACCAGCGGAAGTCGCGCCCGGCGATCCTGCGGGCGGTTGTTGCCATAAGTCGACGGCGTGCACTGTCATCGGCAAGCGCGATAATGTTGTCGGCCAGAGCCGCCGCGCTGTAACGCATGGTGACGAGCGCCGCCTCACCGGCTTCCCGGCGGGCCTGCGCCAGGTCGAACTGCACGAAGGGTATGCCGAGCATCATGTACTCGAACACCTTGTTCATCGAGAGCTTTTCATTGCAGCCGTTCGGGGGGTCGGGGATGACGCCGATGTCAAACGCCGACAAGTGCTGCATCATCTTCGCGCCGGTCAGGTAGCCGGTGAATTGCAGAGCATCGCCGAGGCGGAGCGTCTTGGCGAGAGCGCGCAGCCCTTCATATTCCGGCCCGTCTCCGACCAGCACGGCTTTGATGTCGGTCCGGCCCTGCGCGTAAATGATGTGATCCATGGCGCGAACGAGCGTTTCGACGCCGTCTTGAGCCCCCATGATGCCCACATAGCCCACGATGCACTTTCCGTCACCGACAAGGGCCGGTTCGGGTGGGCAGCGGTGGGTTTTTGCGGGGTCGGGATAGCTCTTGACCACGAATACGCGGTCGGCCTTCATGTTGCCGCGCACGATGGCGATGTCGCGGAACGTCTCGTTTGTGGCGATGCTGGCGTCGGCCAGTCGGAATGTCAGTTTCTCGAGCAGGCCCAGCACACGATAGAACACGTCCTTGCGGCCGAAGCGGCTGAAGTAGAGTTCGGGGCTGAGATCGTGATGATCGAAGAGGAAGCGCGTGCCGAACAACAGCCGGTGGAACAGGGCGATGAGGAACATCAGGTCCGGCGGATTGCACGCCTGAATGACATCGATCCGCTGGCGCCGGCGCGCTGAAAATGACAGGCGCAGTTGATGCCAAAGAGCGGTGATGTATTCGGCCGGGTAGCCCTTGGCCGACGTGGCCTCGACGAGGTCGTGGCGGTAGATGTGTATGCCCTCGCGCAGCTCGAAGCTGTCGTTGTAGCCCTTGCCCTTGGGGCAGATCACCGAAACAACATGGCCGGCCTCCTGCAGGGCCAGCGCTTCCTGCCAGACGCGCCGATCGAATGGCACAGGCAGGTTCTCCACCAGGATGAGCACGTGACGTGGCTTGCCGATTTGAACCTCCTATACCTGACCTGGCTGTTCGGTCACCTGACACCGAAAGCCGGCTTCGTGGCCAATGCATTGAAGCGGAAGGGGCGGCAGCTGGGCCATAGACCGGATGGGGTATTCATTGCCGGTGCCGGCCCGGACGATTGATAGGCAAGCAAACCGCGCGCGAGGGCACGTCATGCCGATCAGGGATTTGTTGTCAGCTCCGGAACAGGTGACACGTGTTGCCGCCGAGTTCTGCGTCATCGGCGGTGGCATGGCGGGATTGTTCATCGCCCGGAGGCTTGCCGAGGCGGGGCGGAGCGTTGTTGTGCTCGAAAGCGGCAAGGACGGCTTCGAGCAGGAAACCCATGATCTAAACAGGATCGTCGACGTTCAAGGTCGCTATTCGCGCGCCATGGATGGCCGCTATCGGGGCCTGGGCGGATCTTCGTCACGCTGGGGTGGGCGCCTCGTTCCGATCTATGCCGAAGATACGGCGGCGCGCCCTCATCTGGGTCTTGCCGGATGGCCCTTGGCCTATGAGGAACTGCAGCGCTACCAGGCCCGGGTCGAAGACGTTTTCGGGGTGACGCATAGTCCCTTCGGCAAGGAAGCGCTCGAAGTGAGCGGCCTCAATGCTGCCTTTCGGCCGGATGATCCTGATTTCGACGGAAGGCTGGCCAAATGGATACGCTTTCGCCGCTGCAATCTCGCAACCATCTGGCGCTCCGAACTCGAGCGGCTGAGCGGACTTGAGATCTGGCTTGGCGCCACCGTGACGAATTTCGAGCTCGACCGGGCAAACGGAATTTTACGAGGGGTCGAGGCGAGAAGCCTTGGAGGCAAATCTACATTCGTCACAGCGGACCACTTCGTCGTGGCGGCCGGCACTATTGAAACGACGCGCTTGCTTTTGTGGCTGGAGCGGCAGTCGGATGGTTATGCATTTGCCCGCAGCAATGTGCTGGGACGATATTTCCAGGACCATCTCAAGGCTGAGGTCGCCACCATAGAGCGTCGCGATCAAGCCGAAGGCAATCTCCTGTTCGGCTATCACTTCGTTGATGGCACACGGCGCAGTCTGCACCTGGATTTCACCACCGCCGCGCAGCGCGAAAGTGGTGCGCCCAGCGCGTTTGCCTATGCGGCAATGGACCTCTCCGCGAGCAAGCTTGCCCATATCAAGACCATGGCCCGCGGGCTGCAGCGAGGCAGGGTCGATCTCAGGGAATTGTTTGCTCTGGCTCCGGAATTGCCACTTGTCGCAAAATCGCTCTATTGGCGATTACTCCGGCGACAGGTTTACATGCCGGCCGATGTGCGGCTTGGCCTGCAGATTGCCATCGAGCAAGCGCCGCACCGGGACAATCGTATCGTGCTGGCGTCAGAAACCGATGCGATGGGCATGCCCATGGCGGCAGTTAATTGGCGGCCACGAGCGTCTGATGAGGCAACGTTCCGCACTGTGGCGCGCCGCTTGCAGTCCTATTGGAAGCGGGCCGGCCTTGAGAAAGATTTCCCACTTGATTGGCGCGTCGCCGAAACAGATGGAGATATGGCCTTCACTGACTTGGCCGATGCCTATGCTCACCCGTCCGGCAGCACGCGCATGGGCACCGATCCCACGGAATCCGTCGTCGGTCCGGATCTGGTGTGTCACGATGTGCCCAATCTCAGTGTTGCCAGTGCGGCCGTATTTCCCACCGCCGGCAGCGCCAATCCGACGCTGACGATATTGGAACTGGCGCTGCGGCACGCCGATAGCCTTCTCGCAACTAGGCGCGGGCAGGCGGTTGTTTCGCTTCGGGATCAAGCCAGTTCGACAGTCCTGACAGAGGCCATGGCGCCCTTGAGTGCCTCGGCCACCAGGGCAACGTCCTCTTCCTCCATCTGACTCGACAGCGGTAGCATGATGGCGTG
The DNA here is from genome assembly GCF_030285925.1 of Devosia sp. YIM 151766. Classification (NCBI taxonomy): domain Bacteria; kingdom Pseudomonadati; phylum Pseudomonadota; class Alphaproteobacteria; order Hyphomicrobiales; family Devosiaceae; genus Devosia; species Devosia sp. YIM 151766. The sequence goes on from NZ_CP127251.1 coordinate 1,379,447, forward strand.
ATCCTGGGCGTATTCCGACCGGCTTAGCTGGCTGCCGATGCGGGCGCTTCCAGGCCCCGCATAGGCAGGCTCGCGGTGCGCGTTCATGACGCCCCGGCGCGTCGAGATGCCCTGGTCGAGCATATGTTGCATGGCAAAACGCTGATCCAGCTTGCGTGGCAACAACACGCAGAAGCTCTGCCAATTACTGCGTGCCCAGGAAGGCTCAAACGGCAATTGGAGGTCTGAAAAATCCTTGAGATAGAGCCGGTAGAGGTCGGCGATGTGGCGCCGCTTCGCGACGATGTCGTCCAGCCGGCGCAGTTGTTCGCGACCGATGGCGGCCTGGATATCGGTCATACGGTAATTGAATCCGACCGAAACATAGCTCTCGAAAATCACCGAGTGTGAGCTGTGGCGTTCCCGGTCTGACACAGACATGCCATGTTGCCGCCAGAGACGGAATTTCTGGTCATATTCCGCGCTGGCCGTGGTTAGCATGCCGCCATCGCCAGTTGTGATGACCTTACGTGGATGGAAGGAAAAGCAGGCGATGTCGCCGATAGGCGCGCCCACACTACTGGGTCGCCCTTGCCAGATGATGCTGCTCCCCGTGGCACAGGCAGCATCTTCAATGACCGGTATCCTCCGACTTTTGGCGACCTCCATGATCGAGGCCATGTCGCATGGCATGCCCAATTGGTGCACACAGAGGATAGCCCTGGTCCGCGGCCCGATGGCGTTGGCGATCAGCAAGGGATCGATATTGTAGACATTGGGCTCGATGTCCACGAAGACGGGTATCGCTCCGCAATGGCGAATGGCGTTGACCGTGGCAACGAAGCTGTGGCTCACGGTGATGACTTCGTCGCCGGGTCCAACCCCGACGGTCAGCAGGGCCAGATGCAAAGCGGTGGTGCAGTTTGAAACCGCGCAGGCATGGGGCGCGCCGACTTTGTCGGCGAATTCCTGCTCGAACGCGGCGACTTCCGGCCCCTGGGTAACCCACCCCGAACGGATGACGCGCGCTGCAGCTTCCACTTCAGCTTCGCCGAGGACCGGCATGGCAATTGGAATATTGCGTAGGGACGTGCTCATCTTGCCTGCTCCACTTTCCAATTGTGCACACGCTCAGCGGTGAGCATCTGGTCGGCGGACACACCGCTCTTGAGATACCACTGGTGAAGCCGGTTTAGGCCGTCCTCAAGCGAAACTCCGGGCGAAAAGCCAAGGATTTCTCTTGCTACCGAACTGTCGGCGATCAGCCTGAGGACGTCCCCCGGTCTAGGATCGTCGTGAATAATGGCTGCGCCTGGTTTGACGAGAGCGGCGGCGATTTTGCCGGCAAGCGCGTTGATAGTGACTTCGCTACCCTGGCCGAGATTGATGGTGCGGCCCACGGCGGCATCGGTCATGCCGGCAAGGAGAATACCGCGTGCCGTATCGGCGACGAAGGTAAAGTCGCGCGTCTGTGAGCCATCGCCGAAGATGACCATGGGCTTTCCTGCCATGGCCCGCAGCATGAACTTTGGAATGACCTCGCCACTGTCGCCTTCATGATGGCTGCGCGGCCCAAAACTATTAAACGGGCGCACGACGATAGTCGGGTAGCCATGGCTCTGATGGTAGGCGCGGGCATAGCATTCGCCGGCAAGCTTTCCGGCGCCATAGACCGTCATGGGGAAGGTCGGGTGATCTTCGGTCATCGGTGCCCAGCGCGCGGTCCCGTAGACCTCCGAGCTCGAGACATAGACGAAGCGCGGGACGCCAGCATGGCGCGCAGCCTCAAGTAGCCCGAGCGTGCCCGTCGCGTTGACGGCGTGATTTTCCAAGGGATCGTGCAGGCTGTTGCGGACGCCGAGACAGGCCAAGTGGTAGACGACTGAAACGCCCTGCATCAGCGGCGCCATGGCCTGCTGATCCCGAATATCCACCACCGCCAACTGGCACATCGCACTATCGATGCCGGCCAGATTGGCGCGCTGGCCGTTGACGAGATTGTCCGCAACCACAACTTCGCGCCCCAGTCCCACCAATTGCGACACGAGCTCCGAGCCGATAAACCCGGCCCCGCCAGTCACAAGTATCCGCTCACCCATGATCCCCCTCCTTGACGCCAGGATTCTTGTCTTCGGCACGCCGCCAGTGCCGAAACTTTGCCGGCACGCCGGCCACCACCGAGAATGGCGCCACGTCCGAGGTCACAACGGCCCCGGCACCGACAATGGCGCCCTTGCCGATGGTCACGCCCGGCAGAATCACTGCATTGGTGCCGATATCGGCCCAATCGCCGACGACAACCGGTCGGACATGCAGGTCGGTTTCGATGATGGGGCGATCAATGGGGGCGGCCACATGGGCGGAACCAAGCAACTTGGCACCGGGCCCCCAGCCCACATGCTCGCCGATTACCAGGTCACGTGCGTCAAGGAAGGCCTGCGGACCGATCCAGCTTCCGCGCCCTATGCGGCATTGTCCGTCAAACCGTCCCTGGATATTGGCCTGTGCGCCGATGAAAACGCCCTCGCCAATTTCGAAGGTATCGACATGCTTGAATGCTGCGCCGCTGCCGACTTTCAATCCCGGACCGCAGGCGCGGGCGGCGGCGGCGATGATCGCGCTGCGCATCAGCGCGTCCACCATGCCGTCGCCTTGCGCGAAGCGACCGTAAAGTTCTACCAGGCCTTTTAGCCCATACTCTTCACGCAGGCTGACAATGAGGCCCGCTTCAAAGCCAGCTTCGGCGATACCCGCCTTGCCATGCACGGCGGCGACGCGCCGCCCCTGTCGTGCCTCATCAACTGACATGGACATCCCTGGAAACAGCGCTGGCCACTGCGTCGATCTGACTGGGTGTCAACTCGGGATATATTGGAAGCGAAAGCACTTCCCGGGCGGCCCGTTCGGCCAGGGGAAAGTCGCCGCGCCTATAGCCGAGATCTGCATAGGCGCGCTGGAGATGCACGGGAATCGGATAATGCAACCCAGTCTGTACTCCTTCGGCGGCGAGCGCTTCGCGCAGATGTGCCCGGTCCCGCGTCCGAATGGCATAGACGTGATAGACATGGCGGTGCCCGGGAGCGACGTAAGGCAGTTGGATCGTGCCTATGCCGCCCAACAGACTGTCATAACGAGCGGCATGCTGGCGCCGCTGTTCGGTCCAGGCATCGAGATGCCGGAGCTTGACGCCGAGCACTGCCCCCTGAACCGCGTCCATGCGATAGTTGAAGCCCTGGGCGATGTGATTGTAGCGCTCTTCCTGGCCCCAATCGCGCAGGCAACGCGCGGCCTTGCCGACGGCGTCGTTATTGGTCACCAATACGCCACCCTCTCCGCATGCTCCGAGGTTCTTGCCAGGATAGAAGCTGAACGCCCCGGCAAGACCAAGGCTTCCGGCGCGGCGCTCGTTATACTCGGCGCCATGAGCCTGGCATGCGTCCTCGATAACGACCAGGCCATGCCTGTCGGCCAGCATGAGCAGGGGCTCCATATCGGCCATCTGCCCATAAAGATGGACAGGAACGATTGCCTTGGTCGCGGGGGAGATTGCCGCCTCCACCTTGGCCGGATCAATGTTCATGGTGAGGGGATCGATATCGACCAGGACTGGCCGGGCCCCAGCGTAAAGTATCGCGGCCACCGTGGCGACAAAGGTGAACGGCGTCGTGATGACCTCGTCCCCGCGGCCGATGCCCGCTGCGAGCAGCGACAGATGCAGGGCACTGGTGCCGCTATTGACGGCAATCGCGTGTTTGGTGCCGCAATAGGCGGCGTATTGCTCTTCGAATTTGGCGACTTCCTCGCCAAGGATGTAGCGGCCTGAGCGCAGGACATTGACGACGCTGGCTTCGAGCTCCGCGCCGATCTGCTTGTATTGGGCCTGGATGTCGAGGAGGGGTATCATGCGGGTAGCCGATCATGCTCAAGTTCGACGACGGCACCTTGCAGGCCCAGCGACTTGGTGGCGGCATCGAGCACGCGAACGACACGCAGCCCGGCATGACCATCGGCAAGAGGTTGGCTTCCCGCTTCGATGCAGGTGAGAAACTCGCGCAATTGGCGCGCGAGGGCCTCGGTCATGTCCAGTTGGGGAGCGTTCATGTCGCCGGTGCGGTAGCCGACCTGCATCTGGCGGACCTTGTCGCCCCGGCGTGCTGGCAGGCCCGACAGGGTAATCCCCTTATCGTACACCTTGATTTTCTCGCTCGGCTCGAGATCGTCATAGACGATCATCTTGTCGCTGCCGCCCACCAGTGTCCGTCTTACCTTGACCGGGGCGAGCCAGTTGACATGGATATGGGCGATCATCCGGCCGGGGAAATGAA